>JAYSFJ010000007.1:0-232079 GCA_041913465.1 Mesorhizobium sp.
TGATCTCGCCGCCGCCGCACCACGACATCTACTCGATCGAGGATCTGGCCCAGCTGATCTTCGACCTGAAGAACGTCAATCCTGCGGCCGGTGTGTCGGTCAAGCTCGTGTCGGAAGTCGGCGTCGGAACGGTCGCGGCGGGCGTCGCCAAGGCGCGCGCCGACCACATCACGATCTCCGGCTATGACGGCGGCACCGGCGCCTCCCCGCTGACCTCGCTCAAGCATGCCGGCTCGCCGTGGGAGATGGGCCTTGCCGAGACGCACCAGACGCTGGTGCTGAACGGGCTGCGCAGCCGCGTGGCGCTGCAGGTCGATGGCGGATTGCGCACGGGCCGCGACGTCATCATCGGCGCGCTGCTCGGGGCCGACGAGTTCGGCTTCTCGACGGCACCGCTGATCGCGGCCGGCTGCATCATGATGCGCAAGTGCCATCTCAACACCTGCCCGGTCGGCGTGGCGACGCAGGACCCTGTTCTGCGCAAGCGCTTCAAGGGAACGCCCGAGGACGTGATCAACTTCTTCTTCTACGTGGCGGAAGAAGTGCGCGAACTGCTCGCCCAGATGGGTTACATGCATCTCGACCAGATCATCGGCCAGTCCGACCTGCTCGAGAAGCGGGGCGTTATCGACCACTGGAAGGCGAAGGGGCTCGACTTCACGCGCGTGTTCTTCAAGCCGGACGCGCCGAAGGAGGAAACCTACTGGACGCAGAGTCAGAAGCATCCGATCGACGACGTGCTCGACCGCAAGCTGATCGCAGAGGCCGAGCCGGCGCTCGTCGCGCGGCAGCCGGTGACGATCGAGACGACCATCCGCAACGTCGACCGTTCGGCCGGTGCGATGCTCTCGGGCGAGGTCGCCAAGCGCTTCGGCCACAAGGGGCTGCGTCCCGACACGATCAACGTCAAGCTGACCGGGACCGCCGGCCAGTCGTTCGCCGCCTTCCTGGCACGCGGCATTTCGTTCGAACTGGTCGGCGACGGCAACGACTACGTCGGCAAGGGCCTCTCGGGTGGCCGCATCGTCATCCGCCCGGCGGATGACGCGCGGATCGTCGCCGAAGATTCGATCATCGTCGGCAACACCGTGCTCTACGGCGCGACCGAGGGCGAGGCCTATTTCCGCGGGGTCGCAGGCGAGCGCTTCGCGGTGCGCAACTCGGGCGCCATCACGGTGGTCGAGGGCGTGGGCGACCACGGCTGCGAATATATGACCGGCGGCGTCGTGGTTGTGATCGGGAAGACCGGCCGCAACTTCGCAGCCGGCATGTCGGGCGGCATCGCCTATGTGCTCGACGAGGCGGGCGACTTCGCCGAGCGTTGCAACATGGCGATGGTCGACCTGGAGCCGGTGCCGGAAGAAGACGAACTGCTGGAGAAGCTGCATCACCACGGCGGCGACATCGCCCATATGGGGCGTGTCGACGTGACCGGGGACATGACCCGGCACGACGACGAGCGTCTCTACCAGCTCATTTCGAACCACATGCACTACACGGGTTCGACCCGCGCCAAGCACATCCTCGACAACTGGGCGGAGTTCCGGCCGAAGTTCCGGAAGGTCATGCCGGTCGAGTACCGCCGCGCGCTGATCGAGATGGAGCGCAGCCGGATGGGGGTGGCGGCCGAGTAGGGTTCCGTTGAAATGGGGCGACTTATGGCATATGCTTTGTCATATGCCATAAGGAGAGGTTCGGTGAACGCACACGACAACAAAACGCGCACAGCGAGCCTTTTCCGCAATGGGCGGAGTCAGGCGGTGCGCATTCCTAAGGAATTCGAGCTTGAGGGAGATGAAGTCACGATCAGCAGAGAGGCCGATGGCAGCCTTACGATCTCACCCGGCAGGAAACGGATGTCTCCTCGCGAACTTATCGACTGGCTGCGGTTGCAGCCGCTGACCGACGATGAGTTCCCGGAAATAGAGGATTTTCCCCCCGACCCGGTGGACCTGGGCTTTCCAAAGTGAGGTATCTGCTCGACACGAATGTGGTCTCGAATATCTGCAAGTTTCCGAATGGTGCCGCTGCAAGTCGAGTGCGGAACTTGGAAATGGGCGATCTTGGCACCAGCATCATTGTCGCTGCCGAGCTGAGGTTTGGTTACATGAAAGCGGATTCGCCCAAGCTGGAGCGGCTGATAGAGCAGACCCTGGCAAGTTTTGAGATCGCACCTTGGGAAACGCCAGCCGATTTTGCATATGCGCGCATACGGACATTTCTGGAACGCACAGGCAGAGTAATCGGCCAAAACGACATGCTCATCGCCGCTCACACGGTGGCACTCGGGGTGACGCTGGTCACGGACAACGAACGCGAATTCGTACGCGTTCCCGGACTGAAAATTGAGAATTGGCTACGGGATACTCCCGTGGATCGTGAATAGGGACTTCGATGGGCAAGGTAACAGGCTTTCTCGAGATCGACCGGCAGGTGCACAAGTACCAGCCGGCCTCTGACCGCATCCGGCATTTCCGCGAGTTCACGCTGCCGATGTCGGACACGGAGGTCGAGAAACAGGCGGCGCGCTGCATGGATTGCGGCGTGCCCTATTGCCACGGTCCGACGGGATGTCCGGTCCACAACCAGATTCCGGACTGGAACGACCTCGTCTACAATGGCGACTGGGACAGCGCGATCCGCAACCTTCATTCGACGAACAACTTCCCCGAATGGACCGGACGCATCTGCCCGGCGCCGTGCGAGGAGGCGTGCACACTCAACCTCGAGGACATACCGGTCGCGATCAAGACGATCGAGCAGGCCATTGCCGACAAGGCATACGAGACCGGATACATAGTGCCCCAGCCCGCCGCGGCCAAGACGGGCAAGAAGGTCGCGATCATCGGTTCGGGGCCGGCAGGAATGGCCGCCGCGCAGCAGCTTGGCCGCAGCGGCCACGAGGTGCATGTCTACGAACGCGAGAGCCGCCCTGGCGGCCTGATGCGCTTTGGCATTCCCGACTTCAAGATCGAGAAGCGCTATGTCGACCGCCGCGTCGAGCAGATGCAGGGGGAGGGCGTGACCTTCTTCTGCAACGTCAATGTCGGCACGGACAAGCCGCTTGACGAAATGATCGCCGCCTATGACGCGGTGCTCTATTGCGGCGGCTCGGAGAAGCCTCGGCCGGCCGGGATCCCCGGCACGGAACTCGCAGGCGTGCACGATGCGATGCCGTATCTGGTGCAGCAGAACAAGCGCGTCGGCGGCGAGCCGATCGCGTCGGCGGCCTGGCCGGCGGATCCGATCCTCGCCAACGGCAAGCACGTCGTTGTCGTGGGCGGCGGCGACACGGCGTCGGACTGCGTCGGCACGGCGTTCCGCCAGGGCGCGGTCCGCGTCACCCAGCTCGACATCCGCCCGCAGCCGCCCGCGAAGGAAGACAAGTTGACGGTCTGGCCCTATTGGGCGACCAAGATGCGCACCTCTTCGAGCCAGGCGGAAGGCGCCGAGCGCGAATTCCAGGTCGCGACGCTGGAGTTCGTCGGCGAGGACGGTGTCCTGACCGGCGTGAAGTGCTGCGAGGTCGACGAGAAGCGCAAGCCGATCGCCGGCACCGAATTCGTCATTCGCGCGGATCTGGCCTTCATTGCGATAGGCTTTGCCGGCCCGATCGAGAACGGGCTCGCGTCTCGGGCCGAGGGTCTCGGGCTGACGCGCGACGCGCGCGGTTCGACCAATGTGGTCGCCAACGACAAGGACTATCGGACCACAATCGACAAGCTGTTCGCGGCGGGCGACGTGCGGCGAGGCCAATCGCTTGTCGTGTGGGCAATCCGCGAGGGCCGCCAGGCGGCGCGCTCGATCGACGAGTATCTGATGGGATCCACGGTCCTGCCGCGATAGGCAGGGCCAGAGGCTTCGGTCGCGTCAGTTCGCGATCGCGGTCGTCTTGTCCGCGTCCGGCGGAACTTCGGCTGCCGCCTTCGGCGCGGCGCCATTGCCGAAATCATCGGCCCTGCCCGCGACCGGATCCGGTGCGATGCCCTCTTTCGTAAGCTTCTCCGCGGCCGTCTGCGACTTGGCCGCGCCCGGCACGAAGGTCGCTCCGAGAAGCTCCTGGCCGCCGTCCAGTTCGGGATCCGTCAGCGAGATCGGAACGGTGCGCTCTATGTCGGCGGGGGAGGACACACCTCCGGGCAACTGGGGGGCGAGGCCGTTCGGGCCCAACGCTCCAATATGCGCCGGCTTGGCCGTGCCGAGGATCTTTTCCAGCGGCTTCTCGGCATAGAAGGCGACTTTCCGTTTGCCGGGCCGGGTCAGGTTGATGCCGTTCTCGCCGGAGCGCAGTTTGACGGGATTGCCGTTGATGTCCGGACCGGTGGTCACGAACGCGCCGTTCTCGTCGACGAAGCCGTCCCAAATGTCGACGAAGCCGCCGCCGGCTGCTTCGGCCACCGACCGGTAGACGTCGTTGTAGGCGAGCATGTCGGATGCCATGGTCGAGTTCTTGAAGGACGGCATGCCGACCCAGACGAGCGGAATTTTGCGATCCGTCACCGCCTTGGCGAGGTTGGTCGCGCGCCGCTCGTATTCCTTCATCCAGTTCTCGGAGCGCTTGGGTTCGCGGACATCGCCGACGCGCATTTCCTGGCGGTCGTTGGCGCCGAGCATGATCACGACCACTGCCGGTTTCTCGGCTTCGATGATCGGTCCGATCTCGGCCGGCCAGTCATAGTGATCGTCGCGGACGATGCCCGAAGACCCACTTGCCCTGGCGACGACCCGGACGCCGGGAACGGCGAGGTAGGCGCTCTCCAACCCCTCCGCCAGACCGCTTGCCAGGAAATCGCCGACGACCAGCACGACGCGGGCGTCCTCGGCCTTGGCGACGGCTTCGGGAGCCGGAACGCCGGCGTCGTCATTCGAAGGGGCACGGCGCTTGATCGTCGCCCGGGGTTGCTTGCGCGGTGCTTCGGCCTCGCGCTGCTTGCCCGGGCGGAAGAGCAGATCGAACAGCGAACGCGGACGATCCTGGGCGAAGCCGGGCGTGACGGCCGATCCGAGAAACGCCACGGTCACCGCGATCGTGAAGAAGATCGCGATGGTCCTGGCCGAGATTCTCCGGAGTGCCGTGTGCCGCAAATTCACCACTACCTCTGACGAAGCGTCGTCAGCACTTCCTTGCTCGGGTGACCGTCGGCGGCGAGGCCGGCGCGCTCCTGGAAAGCCTTGATCGCCTGGCGGGAGCCATCGCCGATCTTGCCGTCCAGCTTGCCGTCGTAATAGCCGAGCGTGAGGAGGCGCTTCTGCAATTCCTGCTTCTCCGCGAAAGTCAGCTTCGTGAACGGCCGGTTCCAGTCATTCACAAGACTGCCATAGCCGGCGATCTGGTCGGCAAGAAGGCCGACCGCCAGCGCGTATTTATCCGCGTTGTTATAGGCCTTCAGCACGAAAAAGTTCTTCGTCGCCAGAAATGCCGGGCCAGAACGGCCGTCGAGCGCCTTCAGCTCGGCCGATTCGCCCGTATTGCGGAAGGGTTTGCCATTCGCACGCGTGACGCCGATGTCGGCCCACTTGCCGATCGACATCTTGCCGCCGGGGAATTTGCGGCCTTGCGGAAGGGAGACTTCGTAGCCCCAGGTCTGGCCGGCGCGCCAGCCGTTCTTGGCGAGAAGGTTCGCCGCGGTGGCGAGCGCGTCGGGGACGGAGTTCCAGATGTCGCGGCGGCCATTGCCGTCGAAGTCGACGCCGTAGGCGATGAAGCTCGTCGGGATGAACTGCGTATGACCCATCGCACCCGCCCAGGAGCCGGTCAGGTGGCTCTCGTCGATGTCGCCCCGCTGCAGGATCTTGAGCGCGGCGAGCAGCTGCGTGCGGGCGAACTTGGCGCGCTTCTTGTCGCCATAGGCCAGCGTCGAAAGCGAGCGCACGACATTGCGCATCACCTTGTCGTTCTTGAGGATCTCGCCATAGTTCGATTCCATCGACCAGATGGCGAGCAGGACGTGTCGATCGACGCCGAAGCGCGCTTCGATCTTGTCCAGCGTGGACTTGTATTTGCGCGCCATCTCGCGCCCGACCCGCACCGAATCCTCGTGGACGCGGTTGTCGAAGTAATCCCAAACGGGCGCAGTAAATTCGGGCTGGTAGCGCGCCTTTTCCAGAACCTCCGCGTCCGGCTCGCTCACACCGCGAAAAGCGCGGTCGAACGTGCTGTCGGAAATCCCGGCGCTGGCGGCGGTGCCGCGGAAATCGGCGATCCAGCGCTTGAAACCGGCATCGGCGTAGGCGGGCGCCGCCGAAGCCATCGCACCGAGCGCCAAGGCGAGGGCGGCAACCCCCGCGCGGATCGTCGTCTTGCGAATGAACATCCTTGCCTCCATCGTCATCCAGGATGCCGATTCATCGGAGAATTGGGTTAGGATTCAGTTTACCATAGGGACGTTTTGGAAATGGAACGTCAAGCGCCGTTTGCAGTTAGTCACCGCCGCGGAATTCAGTATTTTTCAATTTCGGCATGAAAGTGTCGCGCGCGGCCAAAGCCGGGATTGCGGAGGAAAAGAGTGACCAACAAGAAGATTCGCAAGGCTGTGTTTCCCGTGGCCGGCCTCGGCACGCGGTTCCTTCCCGCGACGAAGGCGATCCCCAAGGAGATGCTGACCGTCGTCGACAAGCCGGTGATCCAGTATGTCGTGGACGAGGCGCGCGAGGCCGGCATCGAGCATTTCATCTTCGTCACCGGACGCAACAAGGCGGTGATCGAGGACCATTTCGACATCCAGTTCGAGCTCAACGCGACGCTGCGCGAACGTGGCAAGACGGAGCCGCTCGAACGGCTGGCCGCCATGCAGCCCGCCGCGGGCACGACCAGCTTCACCCGACAGCAGGAGCCGCTCGGCCTTGGCCATGCTGTATGGTGCGCGCGCGAGCTGGTCGGCGACGAGCCGTTCGCATTGCTGTTGCCCGACATGATCATGCAGTCGCGGAAGAGCTGCATGGCGGAGATGGCCGAACTTTACGGACATACCGGCGGCAACGTGATCGCGCTTCAGGAATGCGACCCCGCCGAGGCGCATAAATACGGCATCGTCGGCAAAGGCCGCGATGTGCATACCGGTTTCGAGATCACCAAAATGGTCGAAAAGCCGAAACCCGGCACGGCGCCCTCCAACCTCTACATCAACGGCCGCTACATCCTGCAGCCCGAGATCTTCGACATCCTCGCGACGCAGGAACGCGGCGCCGGCAACGAGATCCAGCTTACGGACGCGATGCTGACGCTGGCGAAGTCACAACCGTTCCACGGCGTTCACTATCGCGGCAGGACGTTCGATTGCGGCTCTCCGGAAGGCTTCATCGAAGCCAACATCGCCTTCGGCCTGTGGCGTTCCGACATGCACGCGCATGTCCTGTCGGCGATCGAACGGCTTTCGGGCGAGGTCGCCCCGCCGCAGTGATGCGCCAGGCGGCTGGAAACGGCTGCCTAGCGCTGCAGCTTGACGCCCAGGAAGACGTTGTGGACGGTCGTATCCCGGCCGGGCAGACTGCTGGTGAGCTGCTCGTAGCGATAGCGGCCGGTCAGGCCCGCATAGCGGTTAAGCCACCAGGTCAGCGACGTTTCGCCGCGCAAGGTCAGATCGTGGTCGGCCGTCGAGGCGTAGTCGCGCCATGACGCTCCCAGGGATGCGTCCAGGGACAGGTTGGCGCGAATCTCCCGCTTCAGCGACACCGTTCCGGAATAGAGGATCGAGCCGCTCTCGCCCGCCGTCGTGGTGCCCTCGACCTCGGTCGAGGCGTTGAAGCCGACCGTCGTGCCGCGTTCGGGCGACCAGGACAGTTCCGCGCTCGTGGACATTCCCGAAATATCCGACAAGGCGGCGTCATCGAACTGTTCGGTGACATAGCCGAGCGCCAGTTCGCCGGTCAGCTTTTCGCCAAGGTCGATTTCCGCACCGAGCCGCGCGGCCATGCGGTCCGACGACCGCTGGAAGCCGCCGCTGTCGACCTTCTGATCGTAGACACGGCGACCGTATTCGAGCTCGACGAAGGGCGTGAACGCCGGAGAAACCTCGTAGCCGGTGCGCAGAATGCCGGTGAGCAGCGTCGAATTGCGCTCCTCCTGCGAGAGGGTTCCGCCGCCTTCGAGCTCAGCGTCGCCATAGTCGAGCCGGAGAAGGTTCCCGCTCGCCGCGAAGCGGAACTTGCCGACGTCCTTTTCCAGCCCGAGGCTGCCGGTGAGTTCCTGCCTTATCGGGCGCGACGTAACGGTCGCCGGAAGTTCCACCGGCGAATCCGCGTCCTCGCGGCGGAGCGAATAGCCGAGCTTGCCGATGCCGCGAAGCTCCTCGCTGATGTCGAGATTGAGCGTCGCGTCCACACCCGCAGACGGGTCGGTGACCGGTTCGCCGTCGATCGATTTCCGGTAGGTGCCGTAGGCGTTGATGTTTGCGGAGTGTCGCGACCAATCCGACACTGCATTGAGGCGCAAGGTGGTCTCCGAGAGCACCGCCGGTTTCGGAACCGGACTGTAGGTGGCGTTCGAGGTCCAGGTCACGCCCTGTTCGAGGGTCGTGACGACATTGAACGTGCCGAGCCGCAGGCCGAGCGGAGCATAGGGGTTTTCTTCCGCCTCTATTTCAGGAGTCTCGATGGCTGCGGTGCGGACGTTCTCGGCCTCGGCGCGGATGTTCCGCTCCTCGTCTTCCGAATCGATCTTCTCGGCGCGAGGATTAGCCGCGGTGGGCTCCTCTTCCTCCGCCGCCGGCTCGTCCGCCTTGGCCCCGGCTTCCTTTTCGCGCCGCCGCACGCCGGTGGGCGTCCCGGGCTTTTCGGGTTCGCCCAGGGAGTTGGCATCGGTCGGCGGGTCGGGGAACAGCGTCGTGAGCGTGCTCGCCTCGGGCGTCTCCTCGTCCTCGGTAGCCCGCAGACCTTCGGGAACATATGCCGGATTGGCTGCCTTCTGTTCCTCCAGAGTGGGCGGCGTCACTGGATAGAGTGGGGACGGGCGGGAAACGAGCTCGCGCCGGACATCGGCCTCCGTGACCTCGCCGCGGAGGCCTGCGTTCTGCGCGGCTGCCGGGTGCACCACGAGCAGAACGGCCGCGCCCGCGGCGAGCAGCACGGCACGCCGGCGCAGCAGTCTCGACGAGAGGGTTCGGATACTCGGCATGACCACTCGAAATTGCCACGGCGCGGGTTGCGCCATGCTTACCGAACCGTAAACAGCGATGGTTAATGGACGGTTGAAGCCGCCCCGCCGCATTCAAACAACGTTGGACAGGACCGGGACGACGCGGTAATCCGGGCGCCATGCATGCAGGCCTGAAACGCAAGACCGTCGACCGTTCCGCCGCGATCAGATCGGCGGTGCGAACGATCACCACCGAACAGGCCGGCATGGCCGCGCTGGCGGCGGCACTCGACAACGGGCTCGCCGAACCGTTCGCGGAAGCGGTCGCGAAGATTTCCGGCATCACCGGCAGGGTGATCGTCACGGGCGTCGGCAAGAGCGGGCATATCGGCGCCAAGATCGCCGCAACGCTCGCCTCGACGGGCACGCCCGCCTTCTTCGTCCACCCGGCGGAGGCCAATCACGGCGACCTCGGCATGATCGCGAGCGACGACGTGGTGATTGCGATGTCATGGTCGGGCGAGAGCGCGGAGCTGAAAGGCATCGTTGCCTATACGCGCCGCTTCGCCATTCCATTGGTCGGCGTCACGTCCAACGAGGGTTCGGCGCTCGCACGCGAATCCGACGTGGTGCTCTGCCTGCCGCGCGCGCCGGAAGCCTGCCCGCACGGCCTGGCGCCGACGACATCGACTCTGCTCCAGCTCGCGATCGGCGATGCCATCGCCGTGGCGCTGCTCGAGGCGAGGGGCTTTACGCCCGACCATTTCCGCACGTTCCACCCGGGCGGACAGCTCGGTGCGAACCTGACGCAGGTCTCCGAGATCATGCGCACCGGCGACCGCATTCCGGTCGCGGCGCGCGGGACGAAGATGCCCGAAGCCGTGATGACGCTGTCGCGGCTCAAGGTCGGCTGTGTGTGCATCCTCGAAGATGACGGCACGCTGGCCGGGATCGTTACCGATGGCGACGTCGCGCGAAACCTGCATCGCGACCTTCGCGACATAGCGGTCGACGATATCATGACGACGTCGCCGAAGACGATCGCGCCCGATACGCTTGCCGGCACGGCGATCGCGATGCTGAACGACCACAGCATCAGCGCGCTCGTGGTTACCGTGGACAACCGGCCGGTCGGCGTCGTCCATTTCCACGACCTGCTGAGGATCGGCGCGGCCTGACCGCCCTCAGATCGTCTCGACCGTCAGTTCACCCTGTGTGGCGCTGACGACGCGTACGCGGGTGCCCGGCTGGGCGTCCGGGCCGATGACCTTCCAGACCGTGTCATCCAGCTTGATGCGGCCGCGTCCCTCGCGGATCGGCTCTTCGAGCGTGGCCGTGCGGCCGACGAGTTGCGCGTCGCGGCGGTTGAGCAGCGGTTCGTCGCTGTCGGTCTCCCGCGCCTTGTTGATGCGGTTGCCGAGATAGGCGGCGACGAGCGACAGGGCGAGGAAGACAAGCGTCTGCACCTGCCACGTCCAGACCGCCCAGTCCCAGAACTGCAGCGACAGGGCGCCGACGATGATCGCCGCGATGCCGATCCAGAGCAGGAAGACGCCCGGGACGAGAATCTCGAGCGCGAGGAGCACGAATCCCAGAACCATCCAGTTCCAGGGACCGAGTTCGGCAAATATCCGTTCGAGCATCTTTCACCTCCCTCAGGCGCGAGAACCTGGCGCTGGCCTCAGTTGCCGCCTTCCGGCGGGACGCGCGGGGTGCGGCCGGCCAGACGCTGTGCGCCGGCAGTGCCTTCGGCGCGGAAGACTTCCTTGGCGATCTCGCCAATGCCGCCCAGGGTGCCGATCAGCGACGACGCTTCCATCGGCATCAGCACGACCTTGCTGTTGGGCGCGGAGCCGATCTTGGCCAACGCTTCGGTGTATTTCTGCGCGACGAAGTAGTTGATCGCCTGGACATCGCCCTTGGCGATCGCCTCGGACACGACCTGCGTGGCGCGGGCTTCGGCCTCGGCTGCGCGCTCGCGCGCCTCGGCGTCGCGGAAAGCGGCTTCCTTGCGGCCCTCGGCCTCCAGCACCTGCGCCTGCTTCAAGCCTTCCGCCTCAAGGATCTGGGCGCGCTTGTTGCGCTCGGCCATCATCTGGCGGGCCATGGATTCGACCAGGTTCGCCGGCGGATTGATGTCCTTGATCTCGACGCGGGTCATCTTGATGCCCCAGGGGCTGGCGGCGTCGTCGACGATCTTGAGCAGGCGCTCGTTGATCGCATCGCGGTTGGACAGGAGTTCGTCCAGGTCCATCGAGCCCATGACCGAGCGGATGTTGGTCATGGTGAGGTTGAGAATGGCATTCTGCAGGCCCGACACCTGATAAGCGGCCTGCGGTGCGTTGAGCACCTGGTAGAAGGCGACGCCGTCGACCGCGACGATGGCGTTGTCGCGCGTGATGACTTCCTGCGTCGGCACGTCGAGCACCTGCTCCATCATATTCATCTTCGCGCCGAGGCGGTCGATGAACGGAATGATCAGGTTGAGGCCGGGCGACAGGGTGCGGGTGTAGCGGCCGAAGCGCTCGACCGTGTAGTTGAAGCCCTGCGGAACGGTCTTGATGCCGGCGAAGATCAGCAGGAGCACAAGAACGACGAGGACCGGAATCACGACGTCGAAGCCAGAAAAGCCCATCTCAACCCCCTGTTCGTTCGGCCCGGCGCCAAGCGGCGCGCCGGGAGCTTTCGCCTCCTAGGGATGTAGTCGCCTTCCACCCGCCTTACAATCGCGGCACCGAACATTCCCCAGCGGAAAGGCTCTAATCAGGAAACCCGAAGAGCGCGGCATCGGTATCCGTGCCGCCGCTTAGCTCGGTGCGGACGATCTCGGAAGCGATCCGCGAGAAGGTGATGCCATTCCCGCCATAGCCCATCACGGCATGGATACGCGGGTGACGCGGTGCCTTGGAAATGATCGGCAGGCCCGTCGAGGTGGTGCCGAACGAGCCGGTCCAGGCGAATTCGGGTGTGGCGTCGAGACTCGGCATCAGCTTCTTCAGCTTCTCCGAGATGCGGGCGGTCTTCTCGGCGATCAGCGCGTCGCGCGCGCCTTCGTCCCGGAACTCCTCGTCCTCGCCGCCGCAGATGACGCGGCCGTCGACGGTGGTGCGCAGGTAGAGATACGGGTCGGACGCTTCCCAGATGAAGGCCTGCCGCGGCCAGAGCATGGATTTCTGCGGCCGTGTCGCGATGGCCCAGGTCGAGACGATGGAATGGCCCTTGGGCGGGACGATCGAGGCAAGTTCGTAGCCAGTGGCGAGCACGACGTGCCGAGCCGAGATTGACGGGCCGTCCTTGGTCCCCACCTCGACGCCTGTGCTCGTCGATGAGAAATTTGCCGCTTCGACGGGCGCATAATAGCGCGCGCCGCGCGCGATCGCTGCCAGATGCAGGCCAGCCGTCAGCTTGCGCGGGTCGACGGCGAGATTATCGGGGCTGACGATCGCTGCGTCACGCTCAATCCCGAAACGGTCGCGCAACTGGCCGGCGGTCAGGTATTCGGCAGAGAGCCCGGCCGCCCGACGGGCTTCGGCTTCGTCGCGCAAGGCGCCCGGACCAAGCACGTTGCCCGCCAGCAGCAGCGAAGCGCGGGGCGTCTTCGCACAGGCGATGCCCAGTTCGTCGATCCTCGCCGACAGGTTCGTCACGGCGAGACGGGAGCGGCGCCACGCCGCTTGTGCCTTCGCCTTGCCGATCTTGCCGCAGAGCAGGGTCAGCGGCTGGTCGATCTCATACTGGACGAGCGCGGTGGTGGCGGGAGTGGAGCCGATGATCGCCCCGCGGCGATCGATGACGACAACGTCCAGGCCGTCAGCCGTCAGCGCCTCAGCGATCATCGCGCCGGAAATCCCCATGCCGACGACGAGAACGTCGGCTTTGATGTCGCGCACGAGTTTCGCGGTCGCCACGCGGGGCGCGCGATAGGCCATCCAGACCGGCTTTCCGGTCCGCAGATCGAGTTTCCGGTTCATGAGACTACCCCGCTCAGCGACGCGTCAGAACGCGCCGAAGCTCAAGATGTTCCGGAGTGCCGGGGAGGCGTCAGATCCAGCCCTGAAGCTCGCGCCGCACGATGGCCTCGATCACTGCCATGCCTTCGGCGCTGTCGTTCAGGCAAGGGATGTGTGCGAACTTTTCGCCACCCGCGTGCAGGAAGACCTCTCGCACCTCGCCGTCGATCTCCTCGAGCGTCTCGATACAGTCCGCCGAGAAGCCCGGATTGACGATGGCGATGCGCTTGACGCCATCCCTGGCGAGCTTCTCGACCGTCTTGTCGGTATAGGGCTGGAGCCACTCCTGGGCGCCGAAACGCGACTGGAACGTGGTCTGCAGCCTGTCCTTGTCCCAGCCCAGCCGCTCGCGCAGCAGGCGTGTGGTCTTGAGGCAATGGCAATGATACGGGTCGCCCTTCTCGAGATTCACCTTCGGCAGACCGTGATAGGAGGCGAGCACCACCTCCGGCTCGAAGTCGAGTGCCGCGAGGTGGCCGAGCAGCGACTGAGCCAGCGCGTCGATATAGACCGGCTCGTCATGGTAGGGCGGGACCGTGCGGACGGCCGGTGCGTTGCGGATGGTCATCAGGGCGCGAAACAGCTGGTCGTTGGCCGTCGCCGTCGTGGTCGCGGAATATTGCGGATAGAGCGGGAAGGTCAGGATGCGGTCGCAACCCTGAGCGATGAGGCGGTCGAGCGCGCTGGCGGTGGACGGATTGCCGTAGCGCATGCCCCATTCGACCGAAATGTCGGGATGCCCGGCAAGCTTGGCGGCGAGTTTCTCCGCCTGTCCGCGCGTGAAGGTGCGCAGCGGCGACTCGTCGAGTTCGGTGTTCCAGATCTTGCGGTAGTTGGCTCCGGTCTTCTGCGGGCGCGTGGTCAGGATGAAGAGGTTGAGGATCGGCTGCCAGACGATGGGAGGTATCTCGATGACGCGCCTGTCGGAAAGAAACTCCTTCAGATAGCGCCGGACCGACCCATAATCCGTCCCGTCGGGCGTACCCAAATTGACCAGAAGCACGCCGATCCGCCCCTTGCGCACGGGTGGATGTCCCGCAGGCAGCGGACCCGTCGCCTTGTATCCGGCCTGTCTCGTCAGTTCGGTCGTATCCATCGCCCAGCTCCGTATTGCGCCATCACTTAGCCCGTGCAGGCCCGAATTCAATCCGACCGCGCCCGAGGCGGCTGCGGCAAAATGGAAACCGGGCCGCCCGAGATTCGGACGGCCCGGCTGGAACTTGCTCGCGGAGCGTCAGCCCTTGGGCGGGATGGTCAGCGTGCCGCCGATCGGCAGCTTGTTCGGATTGAGGCCCGGATTGGCCTCGGAGATCTTCTTCCACATGAAGCCGTCGCCGTAGATCTCCTTGGCGAGGTTCCAGTAGTTGTCGCCGGCGACGATCGTGTGCGTGCCTGGCGCGGCTGCTGCGGCAGGGGCCGCCGGAGCCGCGGCAGGGGCCGCCGGAGCTGCAGTGGTCGTCGCAGCCGGCGCTGCCGGTGCCGTGGCAGGCGCTGCCTCGACCTTCGGCGGCTGCGTCGCGATGTCGGTAGCGGCAGCCGGCAGATCAGGCAACTTTGCCGGCTCGGCAGTTGCCGCCGGTGCGGGAGTCGCCGCCGGAGCAGGGGTTGCCGCAGGCGCCGGCGTCGCGGCCGGAGCAGGCGCTGCAGCCGGAGCAGCGGCTGCGGCTGGCGTCGCATCGGTGATGCGCCCGTCGAGTTTCGGCGCATAGGGACGGTTCGCGGCGAGGTAGTCGGCGACCACCTGTTCGAGGCTCGGGCCGAAATCGTAGGCGTTCTGCGCGTTCGAGGCGAACAGCTTGTAGCCGTCACCGCCGGCGCGGACGAAGTTGTTGGTGGCGATCGTATAGACCTTGGCTTCGTCGATCGGCTTCCAGGCGCCGCCGTCTATCACCTCCAGCGACTTCAGCCGGCCGCCGTTCGGCGCGACCGACTTGTCGAAAGTGTATTTCAACCCGGCGACCTGCGGGAACTTGCCCTTGCCTTCCTCGATTTCGGAGAGGCCGGCCTCGATGGAAGCCTTCAGGTCCTTGCCGGTGAGCTGGAAGGTGGCGAGCGTGTTCTGGAACGGCAGGACGGTCAGCACCTCGCCCATGGTGATGACACCCTGGTCGATCGAGGCGCGGATGCCGCCGCCGTTCTGGATGGCGATGGTGACGCCCTGGGCTTTGGTGCGGTCCAGCATCGCGTCGGCGATCAGATTGCCCATCGTGCATTCGACCGCGCGGCAGGACTTGCGGTCGCCGTCGATCGCGGCTGATGCCTCGGAGACTTCCTTCTTCTTCAGTTCCTCGATCGGCGCGCCGAGTTCCTTGATGCGCGCGAGCACGGCTTCGTCGGCCTTGATCGAATTGTCGAGGAAGAGCGGATCGCCCTTGGCCTCCTTAACGACGCCGTTGTCGTCGAAGGTGACCATGAACTCGCCGAGATATTTCGAGTAGGACGCGGCCTGCGTCACCGGCACCTTGTAGCCGCCGGGGTTGTCGATCATCGTCGGATACGGCCCCTCGGCCTTCGCGTCGGTGTTCGACAGCAGCGAGTGCGAATGGCCGCCCACGACCACGTCGACGCCCGGGATCTTGGCGATCAGTTCCTTGTCGCGCGGATAGCCGACATGGGTCAGCGCGATGATCTTGTTGACGCCTTCCGCCTCCAGCTTCTTCACCTCGGCGGTGATGGTTGCGATGTCGTCTTCGATCGTGATGTTGGGGCCGGGGGATGCGATCTCAGGCGTGTCGGTGGTGACGGCGCCGACGATGCCGATCTTCTGGCCACCGACTTCCATCACCAGCGACGGCTTGATGCGGTCGACGATGGTGGATGCCGACGCGGCCTTCACGTTGGCGCTGAGCACGGGGAACTTGACCACGTCGAGGAAGCCCTTGAGCGCGGGCTCGCCGTCGTCGAACTCGTGGTTGCCGACGGTCATCGCGTCGAACTTCATCAGGTTGAGGAACTCGGCCTCCACCGCGCCCTTGTAGGTCGCGTAGAACAGCGAGCCCTGGAAGTTGTCGCCGCCGTTCAGCAGCAGCACGTTCTGACCTTCCAGCGCCTTGCGCCGGTCGGCAATGGCTGTCACCAGGCGCGCGGCGCCGCCGATGCACTCGCCCTTGCCCTCTTCCTCGGCCGAGCAGGTCGACTCATACTTGTTGTTGCTCTCGATACGGCTGTGCCAGTCGTTGATGTGCAGGATGTTCAGCGTGTAGTCGGCGAAGGACGCCGCCGTGGACATCGCCAGTACTGAGGCAGACAGCGCTCCGATCAGTGCTGTTTTTCGCATTTCTTCGTCTCCCATTGTTCGCTGGACCATCTTCTAGCGGGGCCAGGTGTCAGCGATATTGCAAATCCAGAGCCGGCAATGTCACACCGGCAAATCAACGATGCAAGCGGATTCCAGCCTCGATCAGGCGCGATAGTCGCGCTCGTCAGCGATCACCTTGCCGTCGTTCGGAAGGCTGCCGGCTGGCGCGAAGCGTACCGCGCCGCCGAGCTTGGTCACCTCGCGCAGGGTCGCCTCGATGGCGGCGGCGTCTGCCTGTCTGCCGGCGGCGGCCTCGACATGCAGCGCCATCGCATCGCGCTCGCCGTCCCGGGTGACGACCAGCCGGCCTCTGGCGATCTCCGGATGGCGCGAAAGGACCGCCGCGACCTGCTTCGGATCGACGAACATGCCCTTGATCTTGGTGCGCTGGTCGGCGCGGCCGAGCCAGCCGCGGATGCGCATGTTCGTGCGGCCGCAAGGCGACGGCTCGCTGATGATCGCCGAGAGGTCGCCGGTGCCGAGCCGGACCATCGGGTAGGCCGAGTTGAAGGAGGTGACGACCACCTCGCCGACCTCGCCGTCCGGGACCGGGATGCCGGTACCCGGACGGACGATCTCGACGATCAGGCCCTCGTTCACCACCATGCCCGGCAGCGGGGTTCCGTCGGCCTGCGCGGTTTCATAGGCGATGACGCCGAACTCCGCCGTGGCGTAGCATTGAAGGACCGAGACGCCGCGCGAACGGTATTCCTCGCGCAGCGACGGAAACAACGCGCCGCCCGAAACCAGTCCCTTGCGGATCGAAGAGAGGTCGCGGCCCGTCTCGGCGGCCTTGTCGAGCATCACCTTGAGGAAATCCGGCGTGCCCGAATAGACAGATGGCTTGAGGCTGGCGGCCGCGTCGACCTGCATTTCGGTATTGCCCGTGCCGGCCGCGAACACCGTGCACCCCATCGCTCGGGCGCCTTCGTCGAGAATGAAGCCGCCGGGCGTCATGTGATAGGCGAAGGCATTGTGGACGATCTCGCCGGGGCGCACGCCCGCCGCATGGAAGGCGCGCGCTGCCTGCCACGGGTCAGCGCCGACAGCCTGCGGCTCCCACAGCGGACCGGGCGAGAGGAAGACGCGGGTTCCCTTCAACTGGGAGACGTCGGCGAAGCCGCCGAAAGGCGGGTCTGCCTGCTGGAACTCCATAAGTTCGGATTTGCGCAGCACCGGGAGACGCGCCAGCGCCGAGCGGTCGCGGACGGAGGAAAGGTCGTGGCCAGCCAGCCACTTCGCCAGCCCGGGAGCCTTCGCCGTCGCCTGCAGGAGGAAGGTGGGAAGCCGCGAAAACAGGTCCGATTCGCGTTCGGCGGGCGCGCGGGTTTCCAGCGCGTCGAAATGGTCCGGCATGTCTCCTCCCGAAGTTTTTCTCACTATCGCAGGAGGCTTATCCAGCGCGCAAGATTGACCATCGAGATTAGCGCGCCCGCGACATAGGTGAGGGCCGCCGCCGTGAGCAGGCCGCGGATGGCGGGCATGTCCCGCTCGCCCAGATAGCGGCCCTCCCTGAGGATCGGCAGCGCCTTGCGGAAGCTCGCGTCGAACTCGACGGGAAGCGTGATCAGGTTGACGAGAACCCGCACGCCCAGGAGTGCCACGCCGAGTCCGACGACGGCGGCGAAGGCGAGCGGCGTGCGGGCGAGAATGCCGAGCACAGGTGCCGCGAGGAAGAACCAGAACGCGATCTGGTCCGTCTGCGCGGCAAGTCGTGCCAGCGACTGGCGGGTCTGAAGCGCTCTTTCGTCCCGCCCGTGCTGGATTGCATGGCCCACCTCGTGGGCGGCGATGGCGACGGCCGACAGGGAGCGCCCGTCATGGTGCTGCTTGAGCAGACGGACCGCCTTGTCGTCCGGATCGTAATGATCGCCTTTGTCGGTGATCTCGACCTTCACATGCGCCAGGTCGAAGCGGTTCAAGAGATGGCGCGCAAGCTCGCCGCCGGTGCCGGGTAGGTCAGACCGGGCAGCGCCGTGCCGCCTGATGGTCCAGCCGACCCAAACCTGCGGCAGGATGGCGACCGCGAGGAAGGCGATGGCGAGAAGGGCGATCACCAAGGGCCGCCACCTGCAATCAGATCAGGCGGCGCTCACGCGCCCGCCTGTCTGCGCACCAGCACGAACTGCTGACCCTCAGAACTCGTGCAGTTCAGCTGCTGCGGCGTGACAAGTGCACAGTTCACGCTGGACGTAGTCCGGCGGATGATCGACGTGACAGAAATCTCGATCGTGCGGGCATCCGCATAGCGGTAGGATCCGTTGGCGAGCTTGTTGCCGGTGTCGACCGCAAGCGTCTCGAAAGCGCCGCCGGTGAAGCGCGACATCGCGATGCCGTCGGTGCTCAGCCACTCGCCTTCGACGCCGGTCTGGCGCGTTGCGGACGGCCCCAAGCCGCCGGGTCCCGGGCCGGTCTGGCATCCGGCGAGCGCCAGAAGCGCGACAACCGGTGTGGCCGAGAAGAGCGTACGCACGTTCAGCATCGGCGATTCTCCTGTAATTCATCCCTCAGCACGGCCTGCATCGCGCGTTATCCCGGCGAAAGCAAGACCGTGTGGGGTGGCTCATCGCACGAGGATGTTGCGGAACTGCCAGGGATCCTTCGTGTCGATGTCCTCGCGGAAGAGGCCCGGGCGGTTGTCGAGCGGGGTCCAGTCCGTATAATAGCCCTTCACAGGCCCCAGATAGGGCATCTGGACCTCGAGACAACGGCGATAGTCCATCTCGTCCGCCTCTACGATGCCTTTATCGGGGTTCTCGAGCGCCCAGACCATCCCTGCGAGCACCGCCGAGGTCACTTGCATTCCAGTGGCATTCTGGTTGGGCGCCAGCTTGCGCGCCTGCGCCAGCGACAGTTGCGATCCGTACCAATAGGCATTGAGGTCATGCCCGTAGAGCAGGACTCCGAGTTCGTCCCCGCCGTCGACCAGTTCGTTCTCGTCGAGCACGTGGTGGACCGACTGCGGCTTGCCGGCGGCGCCGAACATTTCGTGCAGCGACAGTATTGCGTCGTTGCAGGGGTGGTAGGCGTAATGGCAGGTCGGCCTATAGGTCACCTTGCCCTTCTTGTTGGTCACGGTGAAGAAGTCGGAAATCGAGATCGCCTCATTGTGGGTGACCAGAAATCCGTATTGGGCTCCCGGCGTGGGGCACCAGCTGCGGACGCGCGTGTTTGCGCCGGCCTGCTCGAGGAAGATCGCCGCCTGCGAACCGTGCGTGTGTCCGCGGGCGTTCTTCGGCATCCACTTCTCGTGCGTGCCCCAGCCGAGCTCCGCCGGCTGCAATCCTTCCGAGATGAAGCCCTCGACCGACCAGGTGTTCCAGAACACGTCGAGCGGTTTCGGCTTCTTGGTGCGCTGGGTATCGCGCTCGGCGATATGGATTCCCTTGACGCCGACCTTTTTCATCAGCTTCGCCCATCCGGCACGGTCCGTCGGCGCCGGCTCTTCGAAGTCGATGCCGACATCCTTGCCCAGATTGACCAGCGCCTGCTTTACGAACCAGGACACCATGCCCGGATTGGCGCCGCAGGTCGAAACCGCCGTGGCGCCGCCAGGGTGCTTTCGCTTCTCTTCCAGAAGCGACTCCCGTAGCGCGTAGTTTGTACGGCTGGCATTGTCAGCCTTGGTGTCGAAGTAGAAGCCCAGCCAGGGCTCAACCACGGTGTCGATGTAGAGCACGCCGAGCTTGCGGCAGAGACGCATCAGGTCGACCGAACCGGTGTCGACCGACAGGTTGACGCAGAATCCCTGGCCGCCGCCCTTGGTCAGCAAGGGCGTCAGCAGCTTCTTGTAGTTGTCCTTGGTCACATGCTCCTTGACGAAGGCGATGCCGCGGGTGTCGAGCAGCTTGCGGTTGTCTTCCGAGGGGTCGATCACCGTCATGCGCGATGTGTCGAACTTGAAATGACGCTCGATGAGAGGCAGCGTGCCCCGGCCGATCGATCCGAAACCGATCATCACGACCGGACCGGTGATTTCGCCGTAGACCGGCCAGGAAGGTTGCGCCATTTCCCGAAAACTCCTTCTCACGCGATAAAAACGCCCGTCAGAGCGCTAAACCACAATAGCCTGTCACAATAAATAAGAAACCGGTTCCGCAGGTTATGGTTGCCGGGCCGCGATCCGCAAGAGATCCGCGACCAGGCGATCGCGGTCGGCATTGAAGCCTTTGTAGTCGAGCTGCGCCGACGTGAGTTCCGAGAGCTGGGCTGCGAGGCCTGCGGCGAGGCGCGGCCGGTCCGGATGGGCTTCAAGGGCCAGCATCGGATCGAGATTGATGCGGATCGTGAAGACGATGTCGCCCGATATCGGCAGTTTGCGAAGCGTCTGTCGCTCGACCCTTATGAAGGCGGATGCAGCGCCGTGGGCAAAGCGGGGCGGCTTGGCCACGGCACGCTCGTCGCGCTGGGTCGAGGAGAGCGGCTTGTAGAGCGTGCGGTCGGACTGGAGCGACCAGTTCCAGCGGACAACCGGCTGCCCGGGCCGGAGATTGTCGAATATCCGCTGGATCACATCTGCCGTGCGTGTCCCCTCGCCAAAGCCGGGAACGGGATTGTGGATCTGTTGCAGCGGTCGGCCGAACTTTTCCGACAGCGTCCAGGAAGACGGGAAGCAGAGCGACGCGGCAACCAGCCGCCAGCCGCTCGCGTACTTGCGCATCAGGACGAGATCGTCGGCGACGAGATTGGCGGCGGCAAGCAGGGGTGGCATCGCCAGGCTACGGAGATCGACCTGCCGCTCACCGGAGACGACAAGACTGTCTCGGTCCCGCCCGTAGACGCCCGGCTGGGTTTCGAGGAGATGCGATGCCAGCAGGTCGAGCAGCTCGCGCTGCGCGTCGCGCGTGTCCGGCTCCTCGACATAGACCTCGCCGGGCAGTTCACGGTTCAGGCGGTCCTTCTCGGTGAGCATCGCGGGCAGGTCGTCGCAGGGCGCGATCCAAGCGGCGGCGTCGATCGGCTTGACGCCGACCGTGAAGGGACGGGAGGTGCCGTCGTACGGGGTAAAGGGGGGCGGGCTCAGGATATGTCCTCGATCATGCGACGCCAGTCGCGGTGGCCTTCGGTGACCATGACGACGCTGACGGGGCCGTGGCTTTCAGACTTGCGATAGATCGCGACATATTGACCGAGAACCAGGTAGCGATAGCGTCCGATGACTGGACCGCTGTCGGGAAAGGCCGCAAGCCGCTCCTCCAGACGCCCGCGCAAAGAGCCGGCGAAAGTGCGCGCTCGTGTCGGACTGTCCTTGGCAATATAGGCGGCAATCGCTCGCAAATCTTCGCGCGCGCCTACCGTGAAAACGACACGCGATGTCATGCCTTGCCGGCAGCCTCGACGCGATCGATCCTTCCATGGATATCGTCCCAGAACGCATCGTCGGCGACGACCACACGCCCGTGCTCAAGGTCGTCCTCAGCCTGACTCAGCCTGTCCCGCAACGTGTCCCGCGTCTCCAGCCATTGCGCCTCATCCTCGCGCATCTTGGCCGCGATGGCGTCCTCGATCGCCTCAAGTTCACTCCCGTAGCGGCCGGAACTGACCTGATCGGCGATCCACTCGGCCTGGTGTTTCTTCAGCGGGATGTTCATCGCGTCGCTCCTCAGAGACAGTCTAGCGCGAACGCGGAATTCCGCCAAGCGTACTCACCCCATCGCCTCGAGCTCGTCGATCAGCCCGGCGATCACGGACAGGCCCTTTGACCAGAACTGCGGGTCGGAGGCATCGAGGCCGAAGGGGGCCAGCAGTTCCGAATGATGCTTGGTACCGCCGGCGCGCAGCATGTCGAAATACTTCTCCTGGAAGCCGGATTCGGCGTTCTGGTAGACCGCGTAGAGCGAGTTCACCAGGCAGTCGCCGAAGGCATAGGCGTAGACGTAGAAGGGCGAGTGGATGAAGTGCGGGATGTAGGTCCAGAAGGCTTCGTAGCCCGGCTGGATCGCAATCACCGGACCGAGGCTTTCCGCCTGCACCTCGAGCCACAACTCGCCGATCCGGTCCGAGGTCAGCTCGCCGTTGCGCCGCTCGGTGTGGACCTTGCGCTCGAACTCGTAGAAGGCGATCTGGCGTACGACCGTGTTGATCATGTCCTCGACCTTCTGCGCCAGCATCGCCTTGCGCTCTCGAGGCTCGCGGGTGAGGTCGAGCAGCGAGCGGAAGGTCAGCATCTCGCCGAACACAGAAGCGGTTTCGGCCAACGTCAGCGGCGTCGACGCCATCAGCGCACCCTGGGCTCCGGCCAGTACCTGATGCACGCCATGGCCGAGCTCATGGGCGAGCGTCATGACATCGCGCGGCTTGCCCATGTAGTTGACGAGCACATAGGGGTGCACGGACGGCACCGTCGGATGCGCGAAGGCACCCGGCGCCTTGCCGGGTCGCACACCGGCGTCGATCCACGAACGGTCGAAGAAGGTCCGCGCGATCTCCGCCATGTCGGGAGAAAAGAGGTGGTAGGCGGAGAGCACCGTGTTCTTGGCCTCGTCCCATCCGATCACCGCCTGCGGCGTGTCGGGCAGGGGTGCGTTGCGATCCCAGTTGTTGAGCCTGTCCATGCCCAGCCACTTCGCCTTCATCGCGTAATAGCGGTGCGACAGGCGCGGATAGGCCTCGCGGACGGCGCTCGCCAGCGCGTCGACAACGCTGCGCTCGACGCGGTTGGCGAGGTGACGCGAGTCGGCGATGTCCTCGAAGCCGCGCCAGCGGTCGGAAATCTCCTTGTCCTTCGCGAGCGTGTTGGTGATCAGCGTGAAGGTGCGCAGGTTGGCCTTGAAGGTCACGGCCAGCGCCTCGGAGGCCTTGCGGCGGACGTCGGGATCGGCATCCTGCAGCTTGTTGAGCGCGGGCTCGAGCGTCAGTTCCTCGCCGTCGATGACGAAGCGCAGGCTGGTCATCGTCTCGTCGAACAGACGGTTCCAGGCGCCGCGCCCGGTGACCGATTTCTCGTGGAAGAGCTGTTCGACGCGGTCCTCCAGCTGATAGGGCTTGTCCTTGCGCAGATCGAGGATCCAGGGGCGGTAGTGGCCGAACGCCGGATCGCCGTCGAGCGCAGCGGCAATCACCGCGTCGTCGATCTTGTTCAGCTCCAGCGCGAAGAACAGAGTGTGGGCGCTGGCATCCGTCATCTTCTCCTGCACGTCGCCGTAGAGCTTGGCGCGCTTCGGATCAGAGGTGTCGCCGGAATAGACGAGGCCGGCGTAGGAGACGATCCGGCCGATCAGTTCCTCGAGCGCCTCGTATTCCGCCATCGCTGCGCCGAGGCCGCCGTTCGCCGGAGCCGCCGCCTCGTCGGCGAGCCTGCCTTTCCAGCGGCTTTCGAAGGCGGCCGAATCCGAGAGGGCGCGCGCGATATCGCCGGCAAGTTCCGGCCCGTCCATCGAGGGATAAAGGTCCGCCAGGTTCCAGTCGGGCAGGTCGCCGAGCCCATTCGCCCTTGCCGCCGCACTGGCCGCGGCGAAGCGCTGGCCGCGATGGAAGTCGTTGGTCATGCTGTGGTCCCGTCGAAATTACGCGGCATTCCTAAACCGCCGCTAAGCATTCGTATACCGGCTTTGTTGAGCCGTTGTTCAGGAGCCTGTGCCAAGTTGATCCACCATGAATCAATTCACACCTCCGCGAGCACGTGAGGCCGTTGCCGGCGGCGCCGTTCTCGTCATCGACGACGATCCGGTGCAGCGCCGCCTCGTGGACGCGGCCCTGACGAAATTCGGCTACCGCACGATCCTTGCCGAAGGCGGAGAGGCAGGCCTGGGTGCGTTCGACGGTCCTGCGGGTGGCGAGATCGTAGCGGTCGTGCTCGACCTCGTCATGCCGGGAGTAGGGGGGATCGAGGTTCTCGACCGCCTCCGGCAGCGCGGAATTGTCGCCCCCGTGATCGTACAAACCTCGCAGGGCGGCATCGACTCGGTGGTCGCCGCAATGCGGGCGGGCGCCTTCGATTTCGTCGTCAAGCCGGTGTCGCCGGAGCGGCTGCGAACGGCGATCGCCAATGCGGTCAAGGTCGAGGCGCTGGAAGGCGAAGCGCGGCAGACGCGTCGGCAGCCGGCTGGCACGCTCACGTTCCGCGACATCGTCACCTCCAGTCCGCGGATGGAACGCGTCATCCGCCTCGGGCAGAAGGTGGCTGCCTCGAACATCCCGATCCTCATCGAAGGCGAATCCGGCACCGGCAAGGAACTCGTCGCCCGCGCGATCCAGGGTACGAGCGACCGCAAGGGGAAGCCGCTCGTGACGGTGAACTGCGGCGCGATCCCCGAAAACCTCGTGGAAAGCATCCTGTTCGGCCACGAGAAGGGCGCCTTCACCGGTGCGACCGAGAAACATGCCGGCAAGTTCGTCGAGGCAAATGGCGGCACATTGTTCCTCGACGAGATCGGCGACCTCCCGCTCGACGTCCAGGTCAAGCTGCTGCGCGCCGTCCAGGAAGGCGAGATCGAGACGGTCGGCGGCCGGGGAACGCAGAAGGTCGACATCCGCCTCATCTCTGCGACGCATCGCGACCTCTTGCAGCGGGTCAAGGACGGGCAGTTCCGCGAGGATCTGTTTTACCGGCTTAACGTCTTTCCGATCGTCGTGCCGCCGCTGCGGGACCGCCGCGACGACATCCCGGCGCTGGTGTCGCATTTCATCCGTCAGATCCAGTTGAAGGAGCACCGAGGCCGGGTTCGCGGCATCACGCCGCAGGCGCTGGCCATGCTCGTCGCCTACGACTGGCCCGGCAATATCCGCCAGCTGGAGAACGCGGTGTTCCGGGCGGTGGTGCTGGCCGACGGCGACACGCTGACCGTGGACGACTTCCCCCAGATCAAGGTCGAAGTCGATGGCGTGGATTTAGAGCAGTATGCGGCGGGCGCCGCAGGTTCAGCCGCCTCCGAGCCGATGCCGCCTGAGGTTCCGCAAGCGCCGGAGCCTGCCAACCGGGCGCTCTCGGGGCGTTTCGGGGTGGTTCGCGCGCTGGACGACGGCGGCAATGTGCGCACTCTGGCGGATGTCGAGCTGGAGATGATCGTCCTGGCGATCGAGCACTACAAAGGGCAGATGAGCGAGGTCGCGCGCAGGCTCGGTATCGGCCGTTCGACGCTCTACCGAAAGCTGAAGGAATACGGTATCGACCCGGACGAAGAGCGTCCGGCCGCCGCGCAGGGCTGAGCATATCGGGGAAATCGCGCCGTCGAAGGCCCCTGTTTACCATCTTCGGCGGCCTCACCGGCTTGCCAACATCCTGCCATTGTGTCACCGCATTTGAGCTTCACTAAGCTGTGATTAACCATTAGGCATGATCATCGTGGGCTAAATGCTCGCGAATCATCCCGCGGGGACCAACCATCAGCCGACAAGGCGAGACGTTTTGACCAGCATCGGACGACCCCATAGTGGACGGGACGCGGGATCTGTTTCTTGGCTAGGCTGGAGCGCCGGGCTGCTGCTGGCATTGGCCTGCCTGTTCGCCTCCTCGCATGCCAATGCCGAAACCCGCACGCTGAAGCTCTACTACATCCATACGGGTGAAAAGGCCGAGATCACCTTCAAGAAGGACGGTCGATTTATTCCGTCCGGCCTGAAGCAGCTGAACTATTTCCTGCGCGACTGGCGGCGCAACGAACCGACCAAGATGGATCCGCGCCTCTTCGACGTGGTCTGGCAGGTCTACAAGAACACCGGCGCAAGCGGATACATCCACGTCGTGTCGGGCTACCGTTCGCCGGCCACGAATTCGATGCTGCGCAAGCGCGGCCGGGGCGTCGCCGAGAAGAGCCAGCATATGCTCGGCAAGGCGATGGACTTCTTCATTCCGGGCGTGAAGCTCAAGGAATTGCGCTATGCCGGCCTGCGCCTGCAGGGCGGCGGCGTCGGTTATTATCCGACCTCCGGTTCGCCCTTCGTGCATCTCGATGTCGGCAACGTCCGGCACTGGCCGAAGATGAGCCGCACCGAACTCGCCTCGGTCTTCCCGAACGGCAAGACGATGCACGTGCCGACCGACGGCAAGCCGCTGCCGGGATACGACCAGGCCGTCGCATCCTACAAGCAGCGCAAGGGCACCGCCGTTGCCTATGCCAGCGCGGATGAACCGGCCGGAAAGAAGCGTGGCTTCTTCGCCAATCTGTTCGGCGGCGGGGCGGATGAGGCCGAGGAAACCGGTGGGAGCGACGATTCCGTCGCCAAGGCTCCTGTTGCGGTGGCATCCGCGGCTCCTGCCCAGAAGGAGATTCCGGTTCAGGCGGCAGAGCCAGAGCAGGAGCCAGCGACCATCGTCGCGGCGCTGCCGCTTCGCGACGTTCCCGCTCCGCTCTTCGCGCCGCGTCCGTCGGCCGATGTCGGTCCGGCCGAGGCTGCACCCGCCGTCGCTGCAGCGCAGGAGCTGACCGTCGGCGACGCCGAGCAGGCGGTGGCCGAGAACGTTCCGATCCCGATGCCGCGTCCTGCCTATTCCGCGCCTGAGACGGCAGTCGCCGCCGCCGCGACCGATACCGCGGCTGTCGCCGCGATCGCCGGCAAACCGGCCGCGACCGCTGGAGAACTGGCGATCGAGACGGTTCTTGCGAACGAGTCGCGTCCGGCCGAGGTGAACGGGATTCCGATCCCCCAGGCCCGTCCCGGCGCACCTGTCGTGCTGGCGTCGCTTTCCGCCCAGTCGGATGAGACCACGACGGATGCTCTCGGGAAGCAAAGCGTGACCGAAGTCGCCGCCCTGGGAGAACGTCCCGCCAGCCCGCGCAATGCGCTCCGCGGCAACACCGGCGATCCTGTCGCCGCGGTCAACGCCGGTCCGTCTACGACGCCGAAATCGCCGCGGCCGATGTCGGGTGACAGCAAGCCGGATCCGAAGCCTGTGCAGGTTCCGATCAAGTCGGGACTGGTCGATCGCACATTCTCGCACACGCTCTTCGTCCAGCAGCCTTCTCCGCCGGATGGCAAGGCGTTTGCCGTCAGTTCGCTGCGTCAGGCGCCGAGCGAGGTCTATACGGCGGGCTTCCAGCAGGTCGCCCGTGCGCCGGACCCGCAGCGCTTCACCGGCAAGGCCGTGACCTTCATGTCGGTCGCCAAGTTCGATACGAACTGACCAGCGGCAAACACAAACTACACTTCACCGGGGCGTTCGCGCCCCGGTTCTCGTTTGGGAAGTGTCTTTGCGTCTAATGCGGCTTGGCGAGGGAACAGGCCTGGCGCGCGAGCGCCTCGATCTCCGCCCACTTGCCGTCGGCGACCAGTTCGTCCGGCGCCACCCAGGATCCGCCGACGCAGAGCACGTTCGGCAGGCCGAGATAGCTGGCGGCGTTCTTCTCGGTGATCCCGCCCGTCGGGCAGAAGCGCACGCCCGCGAAAGGCGAGGACAGCGACTTCAGATAGGCCGCGCCGCCGGCCTGCTCGGCGGGAAAGAACTTGAGCAGCGAATAGCCTGCCTCGAGCGCCGTCATGATCTCGCTCGAGGTCACCGCGCCGGGCAGTAGAGGCACGTCGCTCTCGGCCGCGGCCGCGACGAGCTGCGGGGTGAGGCCGGGGCTCACAATGAACTCGGAGCCCGCCTCGACGGCGCCTTCGAAATGCTTGCGGTTAAGGATCGTTCCGGCGCCGGTCACGGCCTCCTCGACCTCGTTCGCCACCAGACGGATCGCGTCGAGCGCGACCGGTGTCCGCAAGGTGATCTCGATCGCCTTCAGTCCGCCGCGGGCGAGCGCCCGCGCCAGCGGAACCGCGTCGGCGAGTTTCGCGATCTTGATGACCGGGATCACCGGCTGGCCGGTCATGACGGGAAGGAGGAGGTCGGTTTTCTGGGTCATTCCGGGCGCATTTCCTGCCGCGACAATGCTGCACCGCCTAACAGAAGGAGGCCGGCAAGTCCATCATTCGCGCCATAGGCGGCGCAGCCAGTGCAGAAACCACGGCCAGAAATCCGTCTCGAGTGGCTGGATCTCCGTCGCGATGCCTCTCAGTGCCTCCAGCGTCCGCGGACCGGCGATGCCGTCAACGACCAGCGCCCGCGCCCTCTGGAAATCGCGCACGGCACTCTCCGTCAGCCGTCCGAACACTCCGTCTGCCGATACACGATATCCGGCAGCGGCGAGCAGACCCTGCAGGTCCCGGACGGCATCGCCAGTCGAGCCGCGTCGCAGGGTGGGACCGGCGGCGGCGGGCGGTGCCGTGGCTGCCTCGCCGGCATGTTTTGCATAAGCCGCGGCGATCTTGCGGTCATAGGCATGGCGTTCATAGCCGGGGCCGTTGTAGGCGCGGGCGAAGGCCGCCCAGTCACGCCGTCTGATCGCGGCGGCAAGCCCGGCCTTGTCGATGTATCGCGCCATCAGCGTGACCTGTCCGACCACTCCGGATCGCGCCTCGGCCACCAGCGCGTCGATGCCGGCATAGCCCAGCCACTCCCAGTGGGACCCCATCACCTGGCCGAGTCCCCAGGATACGGATTCGTGAGCCGCCCTGTGGTCGATTGCGGCGGCCTTCGCCAGCATCGCCCAGCGGGCGGCCTGGGACGCGGGGTTCTTCACCGCGCCGGCTTTGGGGTAGGCAAGGCCGGCCTCGCGCGCCGCCGACCGCTTGGCAGCGGGAAGGCGACGGTCGAAGTAATGTCCCTCGAAGCGGATCAGCGGCTCCCTGCGACCGTTGACGGTCGCGTAGGCGCGGCCCGCCGCCTCTACCTCGGCGATGGCGAGCAGGGCCGCCGGTTCGATGCCGATGCGGATGGCGACGGTCTCGATCTCGTTCCGGACTTCCTTGGTGAACATGGTTGCCTCTTCTCCGCTTGTTTCGCGCAAGTGTGAGGGAGCCGAGGAAGGAGTGGACCGATTATCGGACCACCGGGACTGGAAGACGACCGGACGGAACGAAAAAGCCGAGAACTCCGCCGTGCTTGAATTCGCCGCATCGAGGGGCTACGCGCATCGGTCATGGATCGATCCACCCCCGACGACCCTTTTCGCGTCGCCGCTCTCTACCGTTTCGTGCGCATCGCGGAGCCGGCGGCCTTGCGTGCCGACCTCGCGCCGTTCTGTTGCGGGCAGGGCATAAAGGGCACGCTGCTGGTCGCGCCTGAAGGTATCAACGGCACTGTCGCAGGCAGCGACGGCGCGATCGAGGCGCTCGTCGAGCGGCTCGGCACGTATGGGCTCACCGACCTCGAGATCAAGTTCAGCAGAGCCTCGTCGATGCCGTTCCACCGCCTCAAGGTGCGGCTGAAGGCCGAGATCGTCACCATGGGCCAGCCGGGGATCGATCCGCTCGACTCTGCCGGCACCTATGTCGACCCCTCCGACTGGAACGCGCTGATCGCCGATCCGGAGACGATCGTCGTCGACACGCGCAACGACTACGAGGTCGCGATCGGCACGTTCCGGGGCGCGGTGGATCCGGCCACGAAGTCGTTCCGCGAATTCCCGGCGTGGGCCGAGGCGAACCGCCAGATGCTCGAAGGCCGCAAGGTCGCGATGTTCTGCACCGGCGGCATCCGGTGCGAGAAGGCGACGGCCTATGTCCGTTCGCTCGGCCTGGAGGACGTCTATCACCTCAAGGGCGGTATCCTGAAATATCTGGAGGAGGTTCCGGCCTCCGAGAGCCTCTGGGAGGGGGAGTGCTTCGTCTTCGACGAACGCGTCTCGGTAGGCCACGGGTTGCGGGAAGGAGAGGCGGAACTCTGCCGCGCCTGCCGGATGCCGCTCACTGCAACCGATCGCGCCTCGCCGCTCTACGAGCCCGGCATCTCCTGTACGCATTGCCATGGCGTGCGCAGCGAGGAGGACCGGGCCCGCTACGCCGAGCGCCACCGGCAGGTCGAACTTGCCGAACGCCGCGGCGAGGAGCACATCGGCCGCCGCATCTGAGCAGAGACCGGCCCGGCGTCATTGCAATGTCGCGATCGCCTGCCTACCTCACCAACGGCGGAAGCGGCTGGCCGATCCATGGCCCACCTAAGGAGCGCACATGTTCGATCCCAAGAAACTCCTCGACGATCTGCTCGGCAGCCAGGTTCCCGGCGGCCAGGGCACGGTTCGCGACAAGGCGGGCCAGGCAGTGCAGCTTGCCAAGGACAATCCGATCGCCACAGGCGCGATTGCGGCGATCCTGCTGGGCACCGGCGCGGGTCGCGCGGTCACCGGGACGGCGCTAAAGGTTGGTGGCCTCGCGGCCATCGCCGGGCTCGCCTACAAAGCCTACCAGAACTACCAGAACGGCGGGCAGCCTGCCGAAGCCTCGCAGCAGGGACCTGAGCTCCTGCCGCCACCTTCCGACAGCAGCTTCAATCCGTCCCAGGCGCCGCAGGGCGAGGCGGAATTCGCGCTGACGCTGGTGCGGGCGATGATCCTCGCCGCCCGCGCCGACGGCCATATCGACGACGCCGAGCGGGCGAAGATCTCCGACAGGCTGAAGCTCTCCGGCATTGACTCCGAGGAAGAAGCCTTTCTGGCGGCGGAACTCGAGCGCCCGTTCAACCTCGACGAGCTGGTCGATTCGGCGCGAACCGACGCGCAGAAAGTCGAGCTCTACACCGCCTCGCGGCTCGCGATCGAGCCGGAGACACGCGCCGAGCGCGGCTACCTCGACATGCTGGCTGGCCGCCTGAAGCTGCCCGATGCGCTGGTCGACCACGTCGAGGCGACCGTGTCGGCGGCCAAAGTGCCGGCCTGAGAGCGACCGGCTTTCCCCATCAATCGGCGTCCACGGGCCGGTCGGGCACCGACCGGCTGATGATGTCGGCGTAGAGCGTCTCCGGCTGGCCGTCCGAAATCTCGTCCATGAAGTTCATGCGATCGGAGAGGAGCAGGTCGGCCAGCCCATGCGCGGTTGCCCAGGCGGACGCGACGTCGCGCATGGCGGACTTTTCGGTGCGCGGGTCGACGCCGCGCAGCGCAGCTACCGAATCGACGAGCAGGCCGAATGCGTCGGCCGCTTCCGTCTTCAGGTGCATGGTTTCGAAGTCCGGCCGGAAGGACGAGAACATCAGCCTGAAGAGAGCAGGGTTGGCGCGGGCGAAATCGATGTAGCCGAGACCGGCGCCGACGAGGCGCTGGCGCGGATCGGTGCCCGCCTGGTCCTGGCGGGCGCGCATCGCTGCGACGAACCGTCGGAATCCGACGGCCGCCAATTCCGTCAGAAGCGCGTTGGCGTCCCTGAAGTGGTGCGCGGGTGCGGCGTGCGAAACGCCGGCGCGCCTGGCGCAGCCGCGCAAAGTGAAGCCTTCCACCCCCTTCTCGGTCAGTTCGGATTCCGCCGCGCGCAGCAGCGCCTCGCGCAGGTCGCCGTGATGATAGGGTGCGCTGCGCGGCTCGGCCGCTTTCTCTCCTGCAGATTTCCGATCGCGCATGACGATTCCCCCGAGATGCGGAGATGTAGCGGCAAGGCGCGGGCCTCACAATCTTGACATCGTCAATGATCCATCCGGCGGTCTGGGGACCTCGACGGAGAATCCGATCCAGCCGCGTTCGGCGTTGTCCGGCCCTCCTCTCTGGCGGGCCGTTGTGGCCTGTCCCCGGCGGAAGAACGCGTTAATCTTTGGTTAAGAATTGTATCGTAATTTTAACCATCGGATTTGCTCTATTCCTCCCAAGCAGATCCAGTCACTGGGCGGCCACCTTGGCCGCCTTTTTTTGCCGCAGCCCCAGCGCTTGCCTCTCCTCCGCTCATCTGCAACGTTCCGCCCGCCACTTTGCGGAGGACGATAATGGCCAAAGGAATAGCGCTCGTGACGGGAGCCGGGACGGGAATCGGCGCGGCCGTCGCCCGTACGCTGCTCAAGGACGGCTGGGACACGGTGCTCACCGGCCGCCGCAAGGAAAAGCTCGAGGAGGCGGCCGCCAAGGCCGGATCGATGTCGGGCAGGGCGCTGGCCGTCGCCTGCGACGTGACGAAGGCGGACGAGGTCGACAGGCTCTTCGCGACGATCAAGGCCGAGTTCGGCCGGCTGGACCTGCTCTTCAACAATGCCGGCATGGGGTCGAACGGGGCGCCGATCGACGAGATTCCGGTCGAGACTTGGCAGCAGGTCGTGGACGTCAACCTCACCGGTTCGTTCCTCTGCGCACGCGCGGCGTTCGGCATGATGCGGCATCAGACGCCGATGGGCGGGCGGATTATCAACAACGGTTCGATCTCGGCGCATGCGCCACGGCCGGGCTCGGTGCCCTACACGGCGACCAAGCACGCGATCACCGGGCTCACCAAGACGATCGCGCTCGACGGGCGGCCCTTCGACATCGCCTGCGGCCAGATCGACATCGGCAACGCGCTCACCGAGATGGCGATGCCGATGACCAAGGGCGTGCAGCAGGCGAACGGCGAGATCGCGGTCGAAGCCACGATGGACCCGCAGCATGTCGCCGACGCGGTGCTCCACATGGCCAATTTGCCGCTCGCCTCGAACGTGCTGTTCATGACCGTGATGGCGACCAAGATGCCTTTCGTCGGGCGGGGGTGAGGAGAGCGATGACACAGGCTGCGCCTTCGAATTCGCCTGCGATCGAACTTTCGGTCGAACCGGCGAGCAACCCCGACGCCAACTGGTGCCTGCGTCAGTACCAGGAGGAACTCGCCCGCCGCTTCGAACACGGCTTCGACCCGAGCCAGGGCAACAGCCTCGATCCAGCCGACGTCACACCGCCCAAGGGCTGGTTCGTCGTGGCGCGGCTCGGTGATCGTCCAGTCGGCTGCGGCGCGCTGAAGCGTCTCGACACGTCGACGGGCGAGATCAAGCGGGTCTGGGTCAGCGACGACGTCCGCGGGCAGCGGCTCGCGAGCCGGATCATGGATCGGCTGGAAGAGATTGCCGCCGAGGCCGGGTTCGCGAAGGTCGTGCTCGACACCAACCGGGCGCTCGTCGAGGCCCGCGCCATGTACGCCCGGCGCGGCTACGCCGAGATCGCGCCCTACAACGACAATCCCTATGCGGACCACTGGTTCGAGAAGGGGTTAGGCCTCCAGACGCTCGGCAATCCATAGCTTGATCAGCGACTGTCGCGTCACACCGAGACGCAGGGCTTCCTGATCCAGCCCTGGACCACCCAGGCGGGAAAGTCGATGTTCACGCTGTGGGTCTCAGGATTGGGCCTTCTCGCTCCAGACCAATCCACCAGATCGGCGAGATCCTCGCCGTCATCGAAGCGCCCGTCGAGTTCACCTGCCTTCAGAATAGACAGTCTCCGTTTCCCGCGACTGTCCGACCGAGATCGGCCGGATGCGTTTCAACCCTTTTTCAAGAACCCCTCGATCCGATCCAGCGCGCGCAAGATGTTCTCCTCCGAATTGGCGTAGGAGAGCCGCATGTAGCCTTCGCCGAGCACGCCGAAGTCGGGGCCGCCGATCAGCGCCACGCCGGCGTCTTCCAAAAGCGCCGAGGCGAGCTTCTTGGCCTTCCATCCGGTGCCGGAAATGTTCGGGAAGGCGTAAAACGCACCCTTGGGCGTGATGCAGGAGATGCCGGGCAGGGCGTTCAGCCCTTCGACCACGACCTTCCGGCGCCGGTCGAAGGCGCGCATCATCTTGTCGACATCGTCCTGCGGCCCGTCGATCGCGGCGATGCCCGCATATTGCGACGGCGCGTTGACGCAGGACCAGCAGTTGACGGCCAGCTTGCGCACGAGGTTGTAGAGCCTGTCCGGCCAGATCGACCAGCCCATGCGCCAGCCGGTCATCGCCCAGGTCTTCGACCAGCCGTTGAGCACGATCAGCCGGTCGCGGAGCGAGGGGAAGGTGAGCAGCGAGGTGTGCACCTCGCCGTCATAGGTCATCACGTCGTAGATCTCGTCGGACAGGATCGCGACGTCCGGATGCTTCTCCAGCCCCTTCACGAGCTTCTCGATCTCGGCTTTCGGCGTCACACCGCCCGTCGGGTTGGCGGGCGAATTCAGGATGATCAACCGGGTCTTCGGCGTGATCAGCGCCAGCGTCTCTTCGGCGGAGAAGGCGAAGCCGTTCTCCTCGCGTACGGGGATCGGCACGGGCGTCGCGCCGGTGAACTCGATCATCGAGCGGTAGATGGGGAAGCCCGGATCCGGATACATGATCTCGGCGCCCGGCTCGCCGAACATGACGATCGCCGCATACATGGTCGGCTTGCCGCCCGGCAGGATCATCACGTTCTCCGGCGAGACCTCGACGCCGGTCGTCGTCAACGTGCGGCGGACCACCGCCTCGCGGCAGGCGAGCAGGCCGGTGGCGGGCGTATAGCCGTGGTGGCCGTCGCGCAGCGCCTTGATGGCGGCCTCGACGATATGGTCGGGGGTGCGGAAATCCGGCTGGCCGATGCCGAGGTTGATGATGTCCTTGCCCGCCTGCGCGAGCGCTGTGGCGCGGGCGAGAACGGCGAAGGCGTTTTCCTCGCCGATGCGGTCGAAGGCGGCAATGGTATGGAGGGTCATGGGATCTCGTGTTCCGACTGGAATTGACAACTGGCCCAATCCATTGAGCCAGAATTCTGACCTAGTATGGAAGTCAAATCGGCGCGGAGCATATTCCGCCGCGCACCTTCAAGGGAAGACCCATGCAAGACCTCGCGAACTGGACTCCGCGGCCGCGTCCGCAGCGCATCGTGCTGGAGGGGCGGTATGTCCGGCTGGAGCCGCTGAGCGCGGCGAAACATGGCGACGGGCTCTACAGGGCCGCGACCGAGGGCGAATCCGATTCTCGCTTCCGCTGGTTGTTCGAGACGACGCCGCCAGACAGGGCGAGCTTCGATGACTGGCTCGCCAAGGTGGAGGCGAGCGAGGAACCGCTGTTCTTTGCGGTGATCGACAAGGCGACGGGGGAAGCGGTTGGCAGGCAGACCCTGATGCGGATCGACCCGACCTACGGCGTGATCGAGATCGGCAACATCCACTGGGGCCCGAAGATGCAGCGCTCGCGGCTGTCGACGGAGGCACAGTATCTGTTCGCGAGATACGTCTTCGACGAACTCGGCTACCGGCGCTACGAGTGGAAATGCAACAATCGCAACGAACCGTCGAAGCGGGCGGCCGAGCGCTTCGGCTTCTCCTTCGAGGGCATCTTCCGCCAGCACCTGATCGTCAAGGGCGAGAACCGCGACACGGCCTGGTATTCGATCATCGACACCGAATGGCCCGATCTGAAGCGCGCCTATGAGGCCTGGCTCGATCCGTCGAACTTCGACGCTGCGGGGAATCAGAAGCGGCGGTTGGAGGATCTCCGATCGCGGCCGGTGGAATAGCATAACGTCGCCGGGCCGGTGTAAGCCGTCTGCCAAAGACGGAGCTTTGCCATGTCAGGCCATCACGACCACCACGATCATCACGACCACGCACATGGCCACGAAGGCCATTCGCACGGCGGACATTCCCACGATCATACCGAAGGTGCGGACAGGACGCGGGTGCTGATCGCGGCGAGCCTGACCGGCGGCTTCATGGTCGCCGAGGCCATCGGCGGGCTGGTGACTGGCTCGCTGGCGCTGATCGCCGATGCCGGCCATATGCTGACGGATTCGATCGCGCTGTGGCTCGCCTGGTACGCATTCAAGCTGGGCGACCGCCCGGCGACGATGCGCATGACCTACGGCTTCGGGCGGGTGAAGACGCTCGTCGCCTACACCAACGGCATCACCATCTTCGCGATCGCGGTGTGGATCTGCTACGAGGCGGTGCTGCGTTTCATGGATCCGCCGCCCGTGCTGGCCGGCCCGATGTTCTGGGTGGCGGTGCTGGGCCTGCTGGTCAACGTTGCCGGCTTCCTCGTGCTGCATGGCGGCGACCGCACCAGCCTCAACATGCGCGGCGCGCTGATCCACGTCATCGGCGACATGCTGGGATCCGTCGCGGCAATCGTCGCCGCCATCGTCATCCTCATGACCGGCTGGACGCCGATCGACCCGATCCTGTCGGTGCTCGTCGCCCTGCTGATCCTGTCGACCGCCTGGCGGCTGATGAAAGAAGCGGCCCACGTGCTCCTCGAAGGGGTCCCGGCCGATGTCGATCGCGACGCCGTGGCGAAGGATATCGAATCGGGCGTGACCGGCGTGCGGGAAGTGCACCACATGCATGTCTGGTCGATGGACGGGTCGCGCAACATGGCGACCCTTCACGCTTGCCTGACCGACGGCGCGGACGCGTTCGGCGCGGTGACGGCGATCAAGCAGCGGCTTGCAACGCGCCACGGTATCGGCCATGCCACTGTCGAGGTGGAGTATGGCGCCTGCGCCGATGGCGATGCGGCGCACCGGCATTGACGGGAGGACGGAGATGGCCGGCAGGCTGAAGGGCAAGATCGCGGTCGTCACGGCGGCTGGGCAAGGGATCGGCCGGGCGATTGCGGAGGCTTTCGTCGCCGAGGGCGCCACGGTGCACGCTTCAGATGTCGCCCGCGACAAGCTCGACGGCCTGGCGCGCGCCAAGAAGGCGAAGCTCGACATTCTGTCCACGAAGGCGGTCGAAGCCTATGCGGCGAAGGTCGGCGAGATCGACATCCTCGTCAACGTCGCGGGCTTCGTCCATCACGGCACGGTGCTCGACACCTCCGAGAAGGATCTCGACTTCTCGTTCGACCTCAATGTCAAATCCATGCACCGAACGATCCGCGCTTTCCTGCCTGGCATGATTGCGAGGGCGAAGGCGGGCGGAACGTCGAGCTCCATCGTCAACCTGTCGTCGGGCGCCTCGTCGATCAAGGGCGCGGCCAACCGCTACGCATATGGCACCACCAAGGCCGCCGTGATCGGCCTCACCAAGTCGGTGGCGATCGACTTCATCCGCCAGGGCATCCGCTGCAACGCGATCTGCCCGGGCACGGTGCGCTCGCCCTCATGGGAGGCGCGCGTCGAGGAACTCGGCAGGACCGTGGGCGGAACGGACAAGGCGCTCGAGATGTTCGTTTCCCGCCAGCCGATGGGACGCGTCGGCGAAGCGTCGGAGATCGCGGCGCTCGCCGTCTATCTCGCCGCAGACGAATCGGCGTTCACGACGGGGACCGCCGTGCAGATCGACGGAGGCTGGACGCTCTGATGGACCCGCGCACGCGCAATTCGGCGATCGCCGCCCTGGTGATCCTGCTGGGCTTCGGCATCGGCGCCTATTTCCTGCCGAAGGTGATGCTCTATGTCGGCGAGCGCTCGCCGGTTGCGGCGGGAGGGGTCGCGATCCTGTTCGTGCTCGCCTTCTTCCTGGTGTTCTGGCTGCGGGCGCGTTCGCAAAGGGGAGACCGCTGATGCGTATTCTGGTGACGGGTGCGGCCGGCATGGTCGGCCGCAAGCTGGTCGCGCGGCTGGCAAGTGACGGGCGGTTGCGCGGCGAGGCGATCACGGCGCTCGACCTGCACGACATCGTCGCAGCCGACCTCGTGTCGATCCCGCGAGCCGAGACGTCAGTCTTCGTCGGCGACATCGCCAGCGCCGACACGGTGGACATGCTGGTTTCGCGGCGGCCGGACGTGGTGTTCCATCTCGCCGGAATCGTCTCGGGCGAGGCGGAGGCGAACTTCGATCTCGGCTATCGGGTCAACCTCGACGGGACGCGGATGCTCTTCGACGCCATCCGCCTGACGGACTATCGACCGCGCGTCGTCTTCACCTCGTCCATCGCGGTGTTCGGCGCGCCGTTCCCGGACGTCATTCCGGACGAGTTCCACCCGACGCCACTGACCTCCTACGGCACGCAGAAGCTGATCGGCGAGGCGCTTCTAGCGGACTATACCCGCCGCGGCTTCATGGACGGGATCGGGATCCGGCTGCCGACCATCTGCGTCCGGCCGGGCAAGCCGAACAAGGCCGCCTCGGGCTTCTTCTCCGGCATTATCCGCGAGCCGCTCAACGGCCAAGAGGCGATCCTGCCGGTTCCGCGCTCGGTGGTGCATACGCATGCCAGCCCGCGCTCGGCGGTCGGCTTCCTGATCCGCGCGGCGGAGATCGACGGCGAGACGGTGGGGCCGCGCCGCAACCTCACCATGCCGGGCGTGGGCGTGACAGTCGGCGAGCAGATCGAGGCGCTGGAGCGCGTGGCAGGCTCGAACGTCGTCAGCCTGATCCGCGAGGTGCCGGACGACACGATCTGGTCGATCGTCAGGAACTGGCCGACCCGCTTCGAGTCGCGCCGGGCGCGGGAGCTGGGGTTCACAGCCGAGACGAGCTTCGACGAGATCGTGAAGGTCTATATCGAGGAAGAGTTGGGTCGTTAGCGGTCCTCTCCCCGCTTGCGGGGAGAGGATGCCGGCAGGCAGGTGAGGGGCGGCACCAATATCTGGGAACTCGGGCCATGCCCCTCATCCGCCCTTCGGGCACCTTCTCCCCGTGAACGGGGAGAAGGAGAGGAGCTATACCGTCGCCGCGAGCAGCGTCAGACCGATCAGGAAGATGAAGGCCGCGCCGGCGATCTCGACGGCGACGTGGATGCGGTTGCCGATGCGGCCGTCGCCGGCGATCGAGACGGCGACGTTCTTCGCCGTGACCGCGAGCGTCGCCAGCGCCGAGACGGTGATGGCGGTGCCGAGCGCCATGGCGAGCACCGAGGCGATGCCCGCGACCCACAGGCCGTTGAGGAAGGCGAAGGTCAAAACGATCAGCGCGCCGGAGCAGGGGCGGATGCCGACCGAGGCGACGGCGGCCCAGGCGGTGCGCCAGTCGAAGCGCTCCGACGACAGGAGTGCCGGGTCGGGTGCGTGGCTGTGGCCGCAGGTCTCGCAGACTTCGCCGGGGCCGTGATCGTGATGCGCATGGTCGTGGTGGGCATGGGAATGCGAATGACCGTGATGGTCGTGGCTATGCGAGTGCGCATGCGAATGAGCCGCCGCGTGCGAATGTCCGTGATCGTGATGATCGTGGCCTGTGTGGGCGTGCGAATGGGCGACCGCTGCCGACAGGCTGTGCGCCGGACGGCCCGAGAAGCGCGAGACCAGCCGCACTCCCGCTTTCTTCCACAGGAGCCAGGCGCCGAAGAGGGTGACCAGGACGTAGCTCGACACTTCGAGGAACCAGGTGGCGTCGGTCATCGAGACGCTGGTGCCGCGCAGCAGGAAATAGACCAGCGTCATGACAACGATCGCGGTCGCGGCCTGGAGGAAGGCGGAGACGAATGAGAGCATCACGCCGCGGCGCAGCGCCACTTCGTTGGCGAGCATGTAGGAGGAGATGACAGCCTTGCCGTGACCGGGCCCGGCGGCGTGAAAAATGCCGTAGGCGAAGGACAAGCCCACCAGCAGCCAGGCGCCGCCGCCGCCGTCGCGCATCGACTTCATCGCACCGGTGAGCTGGCGATAGAAGCCCTGCTGCTGGGCGTTGATCCAGTTGAGGATGCCGGAGAAGAAGCCGGTCGAGGGCAGGACCGCCTCGTTGGTGCCGATGCCAAGCGAACTTGCGGCATGAGCGTGGCCGGCGACATGCGCCAGGACATAGGCTGCTGCGATCGTGGCGAATGCGATGCGGACGGTTCTCTGGCGCATGTCGTTCAGCCCTGTGCCTGGCAGGTGATCTCGAGCTTGGTTGCGAAGATCTTGCTCATGTCGGTTCCGGCGGGATCGTTGAAGAACTCGTCGGTCAGCGTTGCCTGGTTCTGCGAGATCGCCTCGTCCGGGTCGGGGCGGATGACCTGGCGCTTGCAGGAGGCCGGCAACGCGTCGACCTTCATGTTGTCGTCTTCGGTGAAGTCGATCGCCGTGTAGAAGGTCGGGTCGTAGACGCCGAAATCGACCTTGCCGGCGAGCGGGAAGACCGCCTTCGGCTTCGATTCGAACAGGACGATGAGCTGGTTGTCCTCGAGTGTGGCAATCAGTTGATCCGGCGCGTTCATCGGGACGTCCTTGCCGTCAGCCTCGACCAGCTGGAAGTAATTGTATTCGCCAAGCGACTCGAAGATCGTCTTCGACACTTCCGCCAATTCCGAATCGTCGAGCTTCAGATCCTTGTTGGCGTCGAACTCGACCAGCACGGTCGAGGAGAACAGGTCGTCGAAGCGCCAGACATGGCGCAGTGCCGAGATGTTGTTCGAAGGGTCGAGCTTCACTTCGAGGTTGGCCTCGGCGAAGACGTGCGGATGGACCCATGCGGGAGAGGCCCAGAAGAGGGCCGCGGCGAAGGCCGGTGCGGCGGCAAGCGCGCGCCTGATTTTCGGAGATGCCATCCGTCCCTCGTGTCCGCGATGCGCTGCGACAGATGCCGTCCAATGGGGGCGAAATTGGGACGTCATGCCTGATCGTATTTCCGGAACCACTGGGCGAGGTAATCGACGAAGGCCCTGACCTTGGCCGGCAGATAACGGCGGTGGGGATAGACGGCGAAGATGCCGCCGCCGGCCGGGACGAATTCGTCGAGAACGGAGACCAGCGTCCCGTCCTCGAGCGCCGGCCGGGCGATGAAGTCGGGCATGGTGGCGAAGCCGAGACCGGCGATGGCCGCGGCGCGCACGGATTGTGGGCTGTTGACCTCGAGCCGGCCGGTCACCGGCACTGTCATCGGCTCGCCCGCTTCGCTGACGAAGGGCCAGTTGGACAGCCAGCGCCCATTGGTGTCGATGACGCAAGGCATGCGGGTCAAGTCCTGCGGCTTCATCGGGCGGCCGACTTTCTCGATCAGCTCCGGCGCGCCGCAGATCCGGATGCCGAACGGCGACAGCTTGCGGGCGATCAGCGAGGAGCTTTCGAGCCGGGTGATGCGGATGGCGAGGTCGTAGCCTTCCTCGACCAAGTCGACGAAGCGGTCGTCGAGATGGATGTCGAGGACGATGTCGGGATGGTCCTTGGCGAAGTCGATCAGCGACTGGCCGATCGGCGCGTCGGCGAAGGTGCGCGGCGCGGTGAGCTTGATGCGGCCGCGCACGTCGCCGGACGTATCGCGCACCGTGTCGGCGAGGCTGTCGATCTCGCGCAGGATTTCGGAGGCGCGCCTGTAATAGGTGTGGCCAGCTTCGGTCAGCGAGAACTGGCGCGTGGTGCGGTTCAGGAGCAGCGCGCCGAGCTCGTCCTCCAGCTCGCGCACATATTTCGACAGAAGCGCCTTGGAGCGGCCGATCTTGCGCGCCGCGGCGGAAAAGCCCTCCGCCTCGACCACGTCGATGAAGGCGCGCATGCGGGTGAGAGTGTCCATGTTCACACCGTCGTTCGAGAATCAGGAACGGCAGAAGCCGGATCGTTCGGCATTTATGGCAGGAGAGGGAGGGAGGGGGAAGGGAGGGGAGTAGGGGAGTGGGGGAGGAGGCAGTAGGGAGTAGGCAGTAGGGGAGTAGGGTGTTGGTTCCGGCTCCTTCGTCATTCCGGGACCGCGGAGCGGGACCCGGACTCCAGCGCCGGCGTTGCCCGTTCGGGACAACGACCGTCATCCTCGGGCTTGTCCCAAGGATCTGCTGCCGTCAGCGAGTTGTTGTCACCTTCGAAGCGCGCAAGCGAAGGCAGATCCTCGGGACAAGCCCGAGGATGACGGCGCAGGTATTCTTCCGCGCGAGATCGTCGACCGCAGTGCACTTTCTGCGGAAGCAGGTGAAACGTTTCAGATGGCCGGGCTACCCTCGCGAGGGAGGCACCCTTGCTAGGACGTGTCGAGAATCTCCACCGGTCGGAAGGCACCTTGCCGAAGCCTCCGCGTGAACGCGTCGAGCCTGTGGAGCGGGTTGGCGCTGCCCCCGGCCTCGGATGCCTGATCCTGCCAGACCGAAACCCGGCGGAGGTAGGCGGCCATGCCGCTGATGACCATTGCCAGCGCCCGGAGCGAAGCGGCGATGTCGAGGGCGTCGGCCGGGTCGGTGCCGTAGCGGACATCCGGAAGGGCGGGCGACCAGAGGCGGCCGGCCGTGTTCCATGTCGAGCCGGCGACATAGTCGCGGACAATCAGGTCGGCCTGCCGGGCGGCCCATAGCACGCAGAAGCGGACCCAGGGGGCATCGCCGGCAGACTTTTCGGTGAGAGTAGCAATGGCAAGCAGGGTCGAGACGATGCTGCAAAGCACGTCATATCGCCTCCCTGTTTTCGCCTTCCAATTCACTGCCGGCTCCTTTCCGTCGCACCGGTGGTATGGTCCGCCAGGTCGGAAGGGGGGTGGATAGACATTTTTGCAATGTCGAATGGAAAGAAGGGGTTGGCGGGAAGAGGGGTGAAATCGGTCGACGGGGAGAGTGGTGTTCAGCCGCCTCGTACTCCCCCGCGCGGCCGTCTTCCCGGCGGCCGGAGGCCAGCCGGGAACCATTGATCGCCGGTAGATGGAATTCCGTCGGTGAGGCTTCGGGGGCAGGCGTTTCGGCGTGTAACCGGAGAGAAGAATGGATACCGGCTGACCTCCGGTCGCCGGTATGACGACGTGGGGTGTGCGACACGGACGGATAGCCTTCGGGCTGCGGCGGTGTTGCCGCCGCGCACTCCCCCCGCGGCCGTCTTCCCGGCGGCCGGAGGCCAGCCGGGAACCATTGGTCGCCGGGAGAAGGGCGCCGTCGGTCATGCTTCGGAGGCAGGTGTTTTCGGCGTGTAGTTGGAGAGAAGAATGGATCCCGCATGGCCTTCGGCCTGCGGGATGACGGAGGTGTGGGGTGGAAGGCGGTGGAAGGGGTGCGGTCGGTGGCTGGCCGTCGGGTGCGTCGCCGACGTCTGGCGCGCAGCTTTCTGCTTGCGGGGAATACGCTGTCGGGACTAGGCGGGTGGCGACCAGTATTACCGGGAATCATCCATGACCTCATCCGCCAGACTCCGCATCGCCGTGCTTTACGGCGGGCGATCTTCCGAACACGATGTCTCGGTGATGTCGGCGACGAATGTCATGGCCGCGCTCGATCCGGCGACATACGACGCGGTGCCGATCTATGTCACGCGCGAGGGCCGGTGGCTCGAAAGCAGCTTCGCCGATGGCGCGCTGGCGAAGCCTGTCGGCGGCACCGAGCTTTGCCTTGTTGCCGGCGGGCAGGGCCGGCTGCTGGCGATCCCGCAGGACGGGGCGGCGCGGGACCTGGCGCCGGTCGACGCGCTCTTTCCGGTGCTGCATGGGCTGAACGGCGAGGACGGGTCGGTGCAGGGGTTGGCGCAGGCGGCGCGGGTGCCGCTGGTCGGTTGCGGCATCGCCGGATCGGCCAATGCGCTCGACAAGGACCTGTCGAAGCGGCTGCTGCTCCAGGCCGGCGTGCCGGTGGCGCGGTCGCTGACGATTATGGCCGATACGGCGCCAACCTTCGCCGAGGTCGCGACGGCGCTCGGCCTGCCGGTCTTCGTCAAGCCGGCGCGGCAGGGCTCGTCCGTCGGCGTGAGCAAGGTGGCGAGCGGGGCGGAGTGGGCCGCCGCGCTCGACCTTGGCTTCCGCCACGATGCGAAGCTTTTGGTGGAAGAGTTCGTCAAGGGACGCGAGATCGAACTGGCCGTGCTGGAAGCGCCGGGCGGCAGCCTGTTCGTGTCGCGGCCGGGCGAGATCGTGCCGGCGGAAAGCCACGGCTTCTACAGCTACGACGCAAAATATGTCGACGCGGACGGGGCTGCGATCCGCGTGCCGGCAGAGCTGCCGGCGGAGGTGGAGGAGCGGCTGAAGGTGCTGGCCGCGCAGGCGTTCCGCGCGGTCGGCTGCGATGCGATGGCTCGGGTCGACTTCTTCGTCACCGCCGATTTCGACATAAGGCTGAACGAGTTGAACACCATTCCGGGCTTCACCGACATTTCGATGTATCCCAAGGCGATGGCGGCAAGCGGGGTGAGCTATCCTGAGCTGCTCGACCGGCTGGTGGCGCACGGGGTGGCAAGGGGCAAGCGGGAGGGCTGAGGCGCCGGGGAGGCGCTGCCGCCCGGTGCGTTGCGTCCTACGAGACACCCCCTCCGGCGCTACGCGCCACCTCCCCCGTCGAGGGGGAGGAGATCACGGACGTCGCGCCGTCCGACTAGGGGCAAGCGGGAAGGTTGACCGCTGGGGATTATCAGATTGGTGACACGGCGTCCGCCGGGGCGACGTCATCCTCGGGCCGGCCCTTCGGGCGTTCGATTGGCTTTGCAAGGTCCACTGGACCTTGCAATTCGCCCAACGGGCGAACCGCCTTCTCACCCCGAGGATCTACGGCATTTCCGTTTGGTTCCGAAGAGCTTCAGAATTCGGGGGCAGGCAGATTCTCGGGACAAGCCCGAGAATGACGTCAGTGGTCAGCTCAGACTTGCAGCTGAGCCTCAGCTCCGCAGCCCCGGCGCTTCCTGGCCGGTGCGCTGGACGTATTCGGTGTAGCCGCCGCCATAGGCGTGCAGGCCGTCGGCGGTGAGTTCCAGCACGCGGTTGGAGAGCGCGGCCAGGAAATGGCGGTCGTGGCTGACGAAGAGCATGGCGCCCTCGTAGCGCGACAGCGCCTCGATCAGCATCTGCTTGGTGGCGATGTCGAGATGGTTGGTTGGCTCGTCGAGGACGAGAAAATTCGGCGGGTCGAACAGCATTTTCGCCATGACCAGCCGCGCCTTCTCGCCGCCCGACAGCACGCGGCACTTCTTCTCGATGTCGTCGCCGTGGAAGCCGAAGCAGCCGGCGAGCGCCCGGAGCGGCGCCTGGCCGGCCTGTGGGAAGGAATCCTCGAGCGACTGCAGCACCGTGTGCTCGCCGTCGAGCAGTTCCATCGCGTGCTGGGCGAAATAGCCCATCTTGACGCTCGGACCGCGTGCGACCGTGCCGTCGTCGGGCTCGGCGGCACCCGCGACCAGCTTCAGGAGCGTCGACTTGCCGGCGCCGTTGACGCCCATGACGCACCAGCGCTCGCGGCGGCGGATCTGGAAGTCGAACGCGTCGTAGATGGTGCGGCTGCCGTAGCTCTTGGAGACGTTCTTCAATGTGGCGACATCCTCGCCGGAGCGGGGCGCGGGCTGGAACTCGAAGCGGACGGTCTGCTGGCGGCGGGGCGGCTCGACCTTGTCGATCTTGTCCAGCTTCTTGACCCGGCTCTGCACCTGGGCGGCGTGGCTGGCGCGCGCCTTGAAGCGCTCGATGAAGGCGATTTCCTTCGCCAGCATCGCCTGCTGGCGGTCGAACTGCGCCTGCTGCTGGACGTCGGCCAGCGCCCGCTGCTCGCGGTAGAACTCGTAGTCGCCGGAATAGGTGGTGAGCGTGCCGCCGTCGATCTCGACGATCTTGTTGACGATGCGGTTCATGAACTCGCGATCGTGCGAGGTCATCAGGATCGCGCCGTCATAGCCCTTGAGGAACCCCTCGAGCCAGATCAGGCTCTCGATGTCGAGATGGTTGGACGGCTCGTCGAGCAGCATCGCGTCGGGCCGCATCAGCAGGATTTTTGCCAGCGCGACGCGCATCTTCCAGCCGCCGGACAGCGCGCCGACGTCGCCGGCCATCATCTCGTCGGAAAAGCCGAGGCCGCCCAGGATCTCGCGGGCGCGGCCGTCGAGCGCATAGCCGTCGAGCTCGTCGAACTTGGCCTGCACCTCGCCGTAGCGCTCGATGATCTCGTCCATCCGGTCGGCCTGGTCGGGATCGCCCATGGCGGCCTCGAGCACGGCCATCTCCTCGGCGAGCTTCGAGACCGGGCCGACGCCGTCCATGACCTCGACCACGGGCGAATGGCCCGCCATGTCGCCGACGTCCTGGCTGAAATAGCCGATGCGCACGCCCTTATCGATCGAGACCTGGCCCTCGTCGGGCAGTTCCTCGCCGGTGATCATGCGGAACAGCGTCGTCTTGCCGGCGCCGTTCGGCCCGACCAGCCCGACCTTCTCGCCACGCTGCAGCGTGGCGGAGGCCTCGATGAAGACGATCTGCTTGCCGTTCTGCTTGGAGATGGATTCGAGACGGATCATGCGAGGAACTCGAAAGGGCGCGGGGAGGGCGTGCTAAATCATCCCGAACGCACGGATGCAAGGGGCGCGGGTGTCGCGGCGGGCCGGGCCGCCCGTCACCCGCCAGCCGCGGGAAGGACGACGACCAGCTGCGGCTGGCCGTCGGACGTCTTGCGCGGGGAGCGGCCGTCGGCACCGACGACGCCGCCGATGCGGCGGCGCAGGTTGGAGAAGGACTCGAACCGGACGGTGTCGATCGGCTCGTCGAGCTGGATGGAAATGTCGTAGTGCCTGCCGGCCTTCGACAGCGCGACGACCCTGCCGGTGAAGTCCTGGCCGAGATAGCGGCCGCGCACCTGCTCGCCGATCCGGAAGAAGCGCGGTTCCGCCCGGGCGAGCCGGGCATGGAGCGTGTTCCAGTCCCGCGCGCCGTTCTGCCGGGCGATGATTTCGAGCGCCTGGGCGTGGCTGATCTGCGTGCCCTCGCCGGCAAGTGCGGCGCGAAGCGCCTTCGCCTGGGATTTCGCCTCGTCGACGGACTGGATGGTCATGCGGGCTCCTCCCGGACGGTCAGCCCGAAACCGGCACCAGACGTGCGCCGCCGCAGGCCGGCGATCGCGATGACCGAGGCGAGGACCAGGACGAGGCCGTCGGCGACCGGATAGGCGAGCCAGAGCGTCGGAACACCCCAGGTCAATCCGAGCGCGACGACCAGGACGGGGCTCAGCAGGAATGGCTTGGCGAGCGTCAGCGCGGCGGTTCGCGCCGGCTGGCCGACGGCCTGGAAATAGAGCGCGAGAACTAGGATCGGGCCGGTGAAGAGGTATAGCGACAGCATCGGCTGCAGGATCGTCGCGACCTGGGCGACGACCGCCGGTTCGCCGATAAAGGCGGTTCCGACGAGGTGGCTGCCCCAGAGCAGAGCCGCCTCGACGGCCGCGCAATAGGCGAAGGCGAAGCCGAGGGCGAGCTGCAGCACGCGGTCTGAGCGGAGGTGGAGGCCCGCTCCGACATTGTTGCCGACGATGCTCTGCATCGCGAGCGCCAGCGCCATCAGCGGCAGGAACGTGAAGGAGAAGATCCGCGTGACGATGCCGTAGGCGGCGATCGTGTCGGCATAGGCCGGCCCGGCCGTCAGCCGCAGGGTTGCGATGACGGTCGCGGAGACAAGCGCGATGCCGATGAAGCTCAGGCTGACCGGCGCGCCGAGCACCAGGATGGAGCGCCAGCCGCCGGTCCATGCGTATTTGCGCAGCGAGGCGAGCGGCACGAAGCCGTCGCCGCGCAGGCGCTGGACGATGAGCAGGATAAGGCCGAGGGCCTGCGCCAGCGCGGTGCCGAGCGCCGAGCCGGCGACGCCGAGGTCGAGCCCGACGATCAGCGCGTAGTTGAGCGCGATGTTGGCGATGGTCACCCCGACGGACATCGACGCCATCAGGCCGGCGCGGCCCTCGTTGCGCCAGGCATCGGCGTGCAGCCCAAGCAGAAACTGCACGGGCGAGGCACAGACCGTGATGGCGAGGAAGGTCCAGGCCATGGCCGCGATCGGTTGCTGGCCGCCGGAGAGGCGGCCAATGGCGGCGTCTCCGCGGATGAAGAAGACCGCGGCGAGCAGCAGCGCGATCACGAGCGCCAGCCCGTGCGCCCGGGCGAACACGGCGGCCGCCTCGTCGCGCCGGCCGGCGCCGAGCGAGCGGGCAAACAGGCTGGACATGCCTCCGCTGACCAGGGTGGACAGCGCGATCGTCGCCATCAGGGCCGGGAAGACGAGACTGATCGCGGCCAGCGCGTCGGCGCCGACGAAATGGCCCAGGAACGCCGCGTCGACGACGGTCAATAGGCCGCTCATGCTCATGACGACCATCATGGGCAGGGCCTGGGCCAGGAAGAGCCGGCCGGTCGGCGCGGTCAGAAAACGGTTCTCGGATGCGTGTCGGGACGACATCGCTCACTCCTCACAAGAGGCATTCCGCGCTGGATGGGGGCCTGCATTGCCCACCTACGAAATGCTTCGAGGGTGAGTGTCGTCATTTCCTCGGGCTTCACCGTGACTTGCGTCCGCAGGCGGCAGGTGCCCGATACCTGCGGCGCGTGTAGGACCCGGACTGCCCCGGCGTCAAGGCGAAAATACTTAGCAAGTTGGCGAAGTTTCCTCTTGCGCGGCCGGCTGCGCCGATGATAGTTAGCTGTATGGCTAAGCATGATCCTGAACTCTCCCTGCTGTTCCACGCGCTGGCGGATGAAACGCGACGCGCGATGCTGAGCCAGTTGGCCGAGGGGCCCGCCCGGGTGACGGATCTGGCCGGGCCGACGGGACTGCGCCTGCCGACGGTGATGCGGCATCTGTCGGTGCTGGAGGAGGCGGGTCTGATCGCGACGTCGAAGGACGGGCGGGTGCGCACCTGCGCCATCGTGCCCGAGGCGATGGAGCCGGCGCGGACATGGATCGACGAGCAGCGGGCCCTCTGGGAGGCGCGGCTCGACCGGCTGGACAAGTTTGTGATGAATGTAATGAAGGAACGCGGAACATGACGGCGAATACGAAAGCGAACACGGCCGCGACGGAATCCCACCCGAGACAAGGCCGCTTTGCGACGCTCACCTTCGAGCGGAACGTCGCCGCGCCCGTTTCGGCGCTGTGGCAGGCCTGGACGGCGCCGGCCGCGCGCGCGGTCTGGGCTTCGCCGTCGCCCTCGGTGACGGTCGAGTTCCTCGAGGCCGACACGAAGGTCGGCGGCCGCGAGGTCTCGCTGTGCAAGGTGGACGGAGAGCCCGACATCCGCTGCGAGGGCGGCTGGCTGGTGCTGCAGCCCGCGGTGCGCAGCGTCAGCTACGAGGTGATCTCGTCGGAAGGCGTGACGCAGTCGGCGGCACTTGTCACGGCGGACTTCGCCGACCTCGGCGAGCGCAGCCGGCTGGTCGTGACGGTGCAGCTGTCGTCGCTTTCCGAGGATATGGAGGCGGGCTACCGCCAGGGCTTCGGCGCCGGCCTCGACAATCTCGCAGGCGTCGCCGAACGGACCATGGTGCTGCAGCGGGTGATCAAGGCGCCGCGTTCGGTCGTCTGGGGCGCGTGGATGAACAACGAGACGCTGCCGCAATGGTGGGGGCCGGAGGGCTATTCCTGCCGCACCAAGCGGATCGACCTCAGGGCCGGCGGCGAATGGGTCTTCGACATGATCGGCCCGGACGGCACGGTCTACCCGAACCATCACCAGTATGGCGAGGTGAGGACCGAGGAAGGGTTCGGCTATAGCCTGCTCTGGGGCGAGAACGGCCCGAAACATGCCGATGCCTGGGCCTCGTTCGAGGACGAGGGCGGGGCGACCAAGGTGACGCTCGGCATGGTGTTCGCCACGGCGGCCGAGTTCCAGACGGCGAAGGGCTTCGGGGCGGTGGAGCTGGGGCTGCAGACGCTGGGCAAGCTGGAGCGGTTTATTGCGGCGGGGTGAGGGCGTGGGGTTTGGCTTGTGCTTGGTTCGCCGGGACCGATAGCGATTTTCGTGGAAGGCAAAGGCTTGCTCGCTCCCGGCAAGACCGCCCGGAAGCGGCGCACCCGGGCCGACGGTCTTGGGGTGGACAGCAGCCGACCCGCCGTTCGGTTTGGTATGACGAAAGCTGCTGTTCAGCTAACAGAGAGTGATCTGTGACAACCGCCAGCAATGGTCGCCTGACGCGATCCCCGGTGGCCGGTCACTGAACTGTCATCGAGCCGAACATCGAGCAATATCGGCAGTGTCCTACGGGCCTCGTTTGCGATGCCCGATCTGCCTATTCTTTCGTTCACATATCGCATCGAAGGCTCGCAGCAAGCCGATGGCCTCTGTGCGAATGAAACATTCATCCAAATTCTTTTCCCATATAACAGATCCCGATTAGCATAGGCAATTGCCCGTATTGCGGATTTCAAACTTACGAATATAGTGGCAAACCTGTTTCGTTCGGTAGATAAGGAGGGGGATAATGATTTGGCTTGTACGCCTTTCGACGATTCTTGTTTCTGTAATAGCGACGTCAGTCATATTCATTCAGCAGCCATCAGCGGCGGAGAATGAGACGATCCGTAGCGTTGTCGCCGCAATCAATACAGCGTCGGGCCAAACCCGGCTCGGTTTGGTAAAAGGTCTGTTCCGGACCAAGCAAGGGAGTAATGAATTTCGTTTCGAAGTGCCAAAGGAGATGAGTTCGACGTTGAAATTCGACTTCGACAACGGCGTTTTGCTCTCTGCCAGTTGGGCCTTCCAGGAGTCGATCTTTGTGGAGGTGCGGTCGGGTGGGAAATGCGTGCGCCTTGAGGTCAAACGCTTGGAATACGAGGAGGGCGGTTTTCTCAGTGGGGAAAGTGACCAAACGATCGTTCCGACGGGCCCCTGTCGTGAGTCAGAGCCCCTGTCACGGCTTGGCGACTACCTTCGGCTCTCGACTGAGGCGGCCGACTTCTTTAGAGGACATGCTTTTGTTGCATTCGACAGATTAGAGAAATGCACGAACAGCAATTGTTCTTCTACAACTGCTGGGCTGCCAATCCGTCGCGCAGACTTCTACAATGCTTCCTCCGGACCGGGGCTGGCGGTGTCGTTGCGTCCGCAGTCAACGATTATCCTTCCGCGGAGCAGCTACCTTGTTATTGGCGCCCGCGCAGCACTGAGCGTCAGAAACCTCAGCTACGATCTCGAATCCGACAACGGCGAAGCGTCGCTCGAAGAACTCAACCTCATGCTAAGCGACGGAGTGATCGCGAGTGGCGCCACGATTCTGCGCATAGCGCGCGGCAGTGAGCTAACGGCGAATGAATTCTTGATCGAAAAGCAGGATGGGGTCGTGACAATTGATGGCGGGCTTCTGACCGGTGCCCTCGGAGAACGAACGACCGTCGCGCTTAGCAACAACGCTGACAAGACGTCTTTGCTTGCAATTCAATCGGCATCCGCCACGCTAACCGGAATTCACTATAGGGCGGATAATCGTGGCGCCTCTCTGGCGATCTTGCGTGGCCAACTCGGCGTGCGGGTTGAAAAGGCGGAGCTCTGGCTAACTGATCGCAACAGCCTGCGCACGGGGTATACCTCGCTCGACCTAACACTCGGATGCCCGCCGACTACACCGGACGCAGAGTGCCGTCCGGTCGAATGGTCAGGCGGGGACGTCAATGTTTCGGGAGTGATCACCAATTTTTCTACCGCTCTTGTCGGAGGACAGTTCAACATCACGAACGTTGGCGATGTAAAACTACTCTCTGGTCAGGTAGTGGCTGATCGCCTGTTAATCGATACCTCGGATTCTCATTCTCCGATTACCGGCACGGTGAACCGCTTCGAGGCCGTCCTTCACGCACAAGACCTAGCGTTTGACGACGCTACGTCCGCGCGTCTCGCCACGGCAAACGTTTCCGCGCATGAGTTGGTTTATAGGAAGGGTGAGACGTTGCCGGTCGGCCGCGTGACTATCGACGGTGAACTGGCGCGCGTGGAGGGTGGTGATCTGAAGGAGGTAGCTTTCGTCGCCGGTGCGAAATTTGAGATCGTGGTCGAGCGTAAGGCAGGCGACGATCCCGGCATTGTCGATGGTCGGATTGACGGCAGTATCAATTTCAGCATGACCGGCGGTAACGGGGGCAGCCTGCTCGTTGGCGTCAGAGATCTTCGCTACTACAGAGGAGTCGGCGATGGTATGCTTGAATTGGTTGTCACCGAAGCGAAGTATACGTTCGACACGCCTGCAGACAGAAGGAATTTTACCAAATTTCCTCTGAGAGCGGAAATTGATGTCAAATCCATCAGGCTCGAACCAACACTGGGTCAACCCCTGCGACTGGGACCAACGCGTATGCGATCAAACGGGAGGAAGTGGAAAATCGACCCGGTCATAGGGCTCACCTATGACATCAGGCTGCCGATTGCTCAACAAGAACTGGTGTACGCACCTATCAAGGACACCGTTGTCAAGAGCACCATTTGTGCCCCCAAGGTGATGTTGCTTTCGCAGACACAGCAAATCACTGGCAAGATCGATGTGTTCGCCGCGGATACTGGTAGCGGAGTTCGCATCTACGACAATAAAGTGGTCCCTGGCATTGTCTCGCAGGTCGAAGAACGCGGATGCGATGTGGTCGCTAAAATGGTTTGCGCGGCAGTGGGAGGAGCTTTCGGAGGAGCGATCGGTGCAGTCGCTCTCGCTGCAGTGTGCGGACAGAACCTTGAGGAAGAAAAGGCAAAACTGTCCGACAAAATTCGAGACGAGTCCATTAAGAAGGTGGCAGAGGCCGATTTCCGCTTTGGCCTCTAGGCACGAAGAGCGCCCGCGCTACCGGGCGCTCTTCGCAGTTAGATCTACTGTACAATGGAGGAGTTCTTGATCGGCCTGAGTAAGTGATCCTGCGAGGTACCGCAGTGCTCTTCAGAAGTTGGAGTCTCTTCGAGTAATAGTCGCTGTTCAGTGAGCGCCCGACATGTTGACCAGCATGTGGCGTAGCGCGGACCAGCAGCTCTGACGAACCGACCGGTTTCAAGTGAAGGCTAAGCCTGGATGAAACGCCGACTTGGGGCGCACAGGTCGCATCCGGGCAGTACCTCGGGACGCACATCGCGCTCCTTGCTCCGGGCCCCGGAATCCCCCGCCGAAACAATCCGTTAACACCTTTCACGGCGCCGCGAAAAAAATCCGCGCCGCGCCCATTTTTTCCTTGATTGTGACACCCCCTCTCATTACATCCGCGCTTGCCCAAAGTCGCACGTGCCTGTGGGCGTCCCCCGAACCTCGGAATGGCGAGGCGAGGGCAGGTAACCGGGGAGTAACGAACCCGGTCGGTTCAGCGGCCAACCGCCGATCCGAGGACGCCTTGAAGCAACGACGGTGCGGGCCTTGTTGGAAGCCGGTTGTCCACATGCCGGTCTCCTCTGAGGCACACCCTCATTGCCGGCAGTGCGGACGGGTCTCCCCTCCAAGCCAAGGCAGACAAAGCGAACCGGGGTCGGGCTGACCAAGGTTCATCGCCGCGAGACGGCTTTCGATGGTTCCGGGGTCTCCACCGGCTGGTTCCATCGGATACGCGTCCCGCCTTTGTTTGACCGCGACAGCGAGGCTGCGTGCCCGCTCGCTCGCAGCAATGGCGCGCACCCGCGCGACGGAGAGACCCGATGGCCACCCAGCGCATCCTCGACTTCCTCGCCACCCGACGTCCGTCCGGCCCCTGCCTGGTGGTCGACCTCGACGTCGTGGCCGACAATTTCCGCGCCTTCGAGAAGGCGCTGCCGGAGAGCAAGATCTACTACGCAGTGAAGGCCAACCCGGCGCCGGAGATACTGCGCCTGCTCGCCTCCATGGGCTCGTCCTTCGACACGGCGTCGGTCGCCGAGGTCGAGATGGCGATGGACGCCGGCGCGCCGGCGGAGCGCATCTCCTACGGCAACACGATCAAGAAGGAGCGCGACATCGCCCGCGCCTACGAGCTCGGCATCCGGCTGTTCGCGGTCGACTGCGTCGAGGAGGTGGAGAAGATCGCCCGCGTGGCGCCGCAGGCGAAGGTGTTCTGCCGCGTGCTCACCGACGGCGAGGGCGCCGAATGGCCGCTGTCGCGCAAGTTCGGCTGCGTGCCGGAGATGGCGGTCGACGTGCTTCGGCATGCGAAGTCGCTCGGGCTCGACGCCTATGGCGTGTCGTTCCACGTCGGCTCGCAGCAGACCAACCTCGACGCCTGGGACAAGGCGCTGGGCGACGCCAAGCGCGTGTTCTCGACGCTGGCCAACGAGGGCATCGTGCTCAAGATGGTCAACATGGGCGGCGGCTTCCCGACGCGCTACCTGAAGGACGTGCCGGCGGCGCAGGCCTACGGCCAGGCGATCTTCGAGGCGCTGTCGAAGCATTTCGGCAACCAGATCCCGGAGACGATCATCGAGCCGGGCCGCGGCATGGTCGGCAATGCAGGCGTGATCAAGTCGGAGGTCGTGCTGATCTCGAAGAAGTCGGCCAACGACAATGTGCGCTGGGTCTATCTCGACATCGGCAAGTTCGGCGGGCTGGCCGAGACGATGGACGAGGCGATCCGCTACCCGATCTCGACCGTGCATGACGGCGACGAGACGGCGCCTTGCGTGCTCGCCGGCCCGACCTGCGATTCGGCCGACGTGATGTACGAGAAGACGCCCTATCCGATGCCGCTGTCGCTGACGATCGGCGACGAGGTGCTGATCGAGGGCACGGGGGCCTACACCACCACCTATTCGGCGGTGGCGTTCAACGGCTTCGAGCCGCTCAGGTCCTACGTGATCTGAGGCAGCCGCCCGGCTGCATAAAAATGCGACAGGCGAGGCGCTCTGCCTCGCCTGGGACAATCGACCGATCCACAAGTTTTCTCGAAACTCTCGCTTTGGGGGTGCGTTGACGCACACCTGGAGATAGTACCGTGACCGCAGTGCCTGCCCCCGCCTTCGCCTTTTCCATCGTTTCCGAGACCGCCCGCGACATTCCCGCGCGCGAGGCGCTGCTCGACCGCGCCATGGGTCCGGGCCGCAAGCGCAAGTCGTCGGAGAAGATCCGCCGCGGGCGCCTGCCGGCGCAGGGCCTGGCCTTCGTCGCGCGCGGCGGGGACGGGCAAGTGGTGGGGACGGTCAGGCTGTGGGATGTCGAGGCGGGCGACAGGCGCGCGCTTCTGCTCGGACCGCTGGCGGTCGATCCGTCGCTGAAGTCGGCCGGGGTCGGCTCGGCGCTGATGCGGCATGCGATCGCGGAAGCGGCCCGGCTCGGCCATGGCGCGATCCTGCTGGTCGGCGACGCGCCGTACTACGCGCGCTTCGGCTTCTCGGCGGAGAAGACCGACCTGCTGGCGATGCCCGGACCCTACGAGAAGCACCGGTTCCTGGCACTGGAGCTGAAGGCCGGCGCACTCGACGGGGCGCAGGGCGTGCTGAAGGCGGCGGGACGGAAGGCCGAGACGGCGAAGGCGGTGTTGGCGGCGTAGTCTGCGTTCGTCGGACTTGGCGGATCGCATACGGAACGACCCCCACCCCTGACCCCTCCCCACAAGGGGGAGGGGGAAGACGGTAGCGACCTGTGTCGGTGGGATGGCCCCTTCCAAGTCGTCATTCTCGGGCTTGTCCCGAGAATCTGCCGGCGTTGGCGAGTGATCCCTCGATGAGCTTCGCCCGCCAAGCGCAGTAGATTCTCGGGACAAGCCCGAGAATGACGCCGCTTCAATGTGACTTGACAGCGGTCTGACGCGGGCATTTATATAACCGATTATATAACTGTCTATGGAGTCGTTTATGACGGAGGATGTCGTGCGCGCGCTGGGATATCTGTGCCTTGGCACGCGGTTTCGCCGGATCGGCGAGCGGCTGCAGGCGGATACGCAGAGGATCATCGACGCGTATGACGGGCCGGTGCAGCCGGCGCTGCATCCGCTGCTTGCCGCGCTCGAACGTCTCGGCCCGCTGGGCATCGGCGAGATCGCCGAGGCGCTGGGGATCACGCAGCCGGGCGCGACGCGGTCGGTGTCGGAACTGGCGAAGATGGGGCTGGTCGCGGCGCAGGCGCCGCCCGACGACCAGCGCCGGCGCGTGATCACGCTGACGCAGGCCGGCCGCGCAGCGGTGGAACAGGCCAAGACCGTCATCTGGCCGCGCATCGAGGCGGCGGTGGCGGAGCTCTGCCGCGACCTGCCGAACGGGCTTCTGGCGCAACTGGCGGCGATCGAGGATCGGCTCGCCGAGCGGCCGCTGGCGCGGCGTCCGGAGGAGGAATGACGATGGCACATCTCCTCGACCGCCCGATCTGGACCTCGCTCCTGTCGCGCCACGCGGCGCTGGCCGAGGGCGGGCAGCTTGCCAAGCGCTACCCCGCCGACATGTCGGCCTTCGCCGCGACCGGCGACGAGACGGCGGAGAGCATCGCGGCGCTCGGCGAACTCGCGCAGCCGGGCGGGACGCTGCTGCTGGTGCAGAAAGTGGCGCCGGTCCTGCCCGCCGGCTTCGCGGCGGAGGTCCAGGCAACGCTCGTGCAGATGGTCGCGGACGGCCCGGTCGCCTTCGCCGACGACGAGCGCATCCGCCCGCTTGGGCGTGACGACGCGGCCGACATGCTGGAACTGGCGCAATTGACGAAGCCCGGGCCGTTCTCGCTGCGAGCGCGGGACTTCGGCCCGTTCTGGGGGATCCGAGAGAACGGACGGCTGATCGCAATGGCCGGCCAGCGGATGGGGCAGGAGGGGTTTCGCGAACTGAGCGGCGTCTGCACGCATCCGGACGCGCAGGGGCGCGGGCTCGGGCGGCTGATGTCGCTCTATGGTACGCGAAAGATCCAGGAGGCGGGCGACACCGCCTACCTGCACGCCTATGCGACGAACGCCCCGGCGATCCGGCTCTACGAATCGATCGGCTTCCGGCTGCGCGAGACGATGAACATGGCGATCATCCGCAGGGAGGGGTGACCGCCGGCTGATCACACGATCTGGCTGAGGGCCATGGCGACCGACATGTCGCCGGCGACCTTGATCTTGCCGGTCATGAAGGCGGCGGTGGGGTTCAGTTCGCCGGCGATCAGGTCCTTGAAGTCGTCGAGCGAGATGGTGATCGTGCAGTCGGCGGGCGCGTCGGTGGTCGACACGGTGGTGCCGTCGATGACGATGACGCCTGCGCCCTTCAGGTCGAACTTGACCGAGCGGTCGAAGCCGCTGGCGGCAACCTTGTCCTTCATCTTCGCGGCGATGTCTTCAACGCTCATGGCGTCCTCCTGGGTTCGCACGGCGCGCCGGCCTGCGGTTGGTTGATCCGTCGCCCGGTTCGTTTCGGGGCTGTTTGGTGCATACCAGTCGTTTGACGTTTACGTCAACGTAGTCTAGCGTTTCGGCCACCTCGGGAGGAGGCCAATGGGATATCGCAGCATACTGCGACAGGACTGTTTCAGCGGACAGACAATCGTGGTGACGGGCGGCGGATCGGGCATCGGCCGCTGCGTCGCGCACGAGCTGGCGAGCCTCGGGGCGCATGTCGTCATCACCGGACGCAAGCAGGAGAAGCTGGACAGGGTGCTGGCCGAGATCGCCGAGGACGGCGGCTCGGCGGAGGCGCGCGCGTTCGACATCCGCGACGAGGAGGCGGTGAAGGCGGCGGTCGGCTCGATCGTCGCAGCGCGGGGGCGGATCGACGGGCTGGTCAACAATGCCGGCGGACAGTTTCCCGCACCGATGGAGACGATCTCGAAGAAGGGCTTCGACGCGGTCGTCGCGAACAACCTGACCGGCGGCTTCCTGGTCATGCGCGAGGTATTCGTGCAGTCGATGCAGGCGCATGGCGGCGCGGTGGTGAACATGGCCGCCGACATGTGGCGCGGCATGCCCGGCATGGCGCATTCGGGCGCGGCGCGGGCGGGCATGGTCAACCTCACCAAGACGGCGGCCTATGAATGGGGACCGGCCGGCGTGCGGGTCAATTGCGTGGCGCCCGGCTGGGTCGCCTCGTCGGGCATGGACACCTATGACGGGATGACGAAGGCGCTGATCCCGACGCTGAAGAAGCACGTGCCGTTGGGACGGATCGGGGTGGAGGCGGAGGTCTCGTCGGTCATCTGCTTCCTGCTGTCGCCGGCCGCCTCCTTCGTCACCGGCGTGACTGTGCCGATCGACGGCGGGTCGCCGCTCGGCTCGGCGCTGTTTCCGATCGGCAAGGGCAGGGGCACCGAGCCGTTCGACGGGTTTCATCGGGCGGTCGTGCCCGAGGTGCTGAAGGGCGAGGGAGAATGACGGGAGAAGCGCCGCAATACCCCCTCCGGCCCTCCGGGCCACCTCCCCCGTCGAGGGGGAGGAGGGCGCTTCAGTCTGCCGCCGACGTTCCCTTGGAGCCGAGCGTTGACAAGCTTGGCGCCTTCCCTCCCCTCGACGGGGAGGGTGTCTCGCGCAGCGAGACGGGTGGGGTGCTGCGCCGACGGTGTCAGGCAAGGAACGCCTGCTGATGCCGGTGCTGTCTTCTTCCGTCGATCCGCAGTCCTCCACCTTCAAGGCCAATGCCGGGGCGATGGCGGGCAAGCTCGCCAGGGTGCGCGAGCTGGAGGAGCGGGTGCGGCAGAACTCGGCCGCGCGGCGCGAGACCTTCGAGAAGCGCGGGCAGATCCTGCCGCGCGAACGCGTCGAAAGGCTGCTGGATCGCGGGGCGCCGTTTCTCGAGATTTCGTCGCTCGCGGGCTACCGGATGCATGACGACGACGGCGGCAAGAACATCATGGGCGGCGGCTCGATCGCCGGCATCGGCGTCGTTGCGGGCAAGCGCGTGATGATCACGGCGAACGACAGCGGCATCAAGGGCGGGACGATCCCGCCGATGGGGCTGAGGAAGGCGCTGCGCCTCCAGGAGATCGCGCTGGAGAACCGGCTGCCGATCGTCTCGCTGGTCGAGAGCGGCGGGGCGAACCTGCTCTACCAGGCGGAGATGTTCGTCGAGGGCGGGCGCTCCTTTGCCAACCAGGCGCGGCTCTCGGCCGCCGGCATTCCGCAGATCGCCATCGTGCACGGCTCGTCGACCGCGGGCGGGGCGTATCTTCCGGGCCTGTCGGACTATGTCGTGCTGGTGAAGGGGCGATCGAAGATCTTCCTCGCCGGGCCGCCCTTGGTGAAGGCGGCGATCGGCGAGGACGCGAGCGACGAGGAGCTCGGCGGTGCAGACGTGCACGGGCGGGTGACGGGGCTTGGCGAATATGTCGCCGACGACGACGTGCAGGCGCTGGCGATCGGGCGGGAGATCCTGCGCAACCTGAACTGGGATGAAGCCGGGGCTTCGCGGGGGGCAAGCGCGCCGTTGTTCGATGCGGACGAGCTGCTGGGAATCGTGCCCGCGGACGACAAGGTGCCGTTCGACATGCGCGAGGTGATCGCGCGGATCGTCGACGGCTCTGATTTCCTCGAGTTCAAGGCGGCCTACGGGTCCGAGACGGTGTGCGGCCACGCCGCCGTCGACGGGCACCGGGTCGGGATCATCGGCAACAACGGGCCGATCATGCCTGACGGCTCGACCAAGGCGGCGCAGTTCATCCAGCTCTGCGATCAGTCCGGCACGCCGCTGGTCTTTTTGCAGAACACGACCGGCTACATGGTGGGCAAGCAGGCGGAAGCCGACGGCGCGATCAAGCACGGGTCGAAGATGATCCAGGCCGTGGCGAACGCGCGGGTGCCAAAATTCACCTTCGTCATCGGCGGATCCTACGGTGCCGGCAATTACGGCATGTGCGGCCGGGGCTTCTCGCCGCGCTTCATCTTCTCCTGGCCGTCGGCGCGCACCGCGGTGATGGGCGGCGAGCAGGCGGCGCGGGTGATGGAGATCGTGGCGCGGGGCAAAGCGGCGCGGGAGGGCGGCGCCGTCGACAAGGACGCGCTCGCCAAGCAGAGTGCGATGATCCGCGGCGGCATCGATGCGCAGTCGGACGCGCTGTTTGCGACCGCGCGGCTGTGGGACGACGGCATCATCGACCCGCGCGACACGCGGGCCGTGCTTTCGCTGTGCCTGGCGGTGGCGGCGGAGGGGGATAGGCGGGTGTTGCGGCCGAACACGTTCGGCGTGGCGAGGATGTAGAGACGACGAAACTAGTGAAGCACCCCCTCACCGTCACGCTTCGCGTGCCACCTCTCCCCCTGCCCGGGGGAGAGGAGACGCCAATCGCGGAAGCTGCCACTCCTCGCCCCCATGAAATGGGGGAGAGGTGGATCGGGCGAAGCCCGAGACGGTGAGGGGGAAAGATCGTAGGGAGAAACCATATGCATTTCACGCCCGAACACGAATCGCTTCGCCGCACGGTGGCGAAGTTCGTGGAGAACGAGATCAATCCGCATGTCGACGCATGGGAGGCGGCGGAGGAGTTTCCGTCGCACGATGTGTTCAAGAAGCTCGGCGATCTGGGACTGCTGGGCATCAAATACGACCCTGAATATGGCGGGCTGGGGCTCGATTTCTCCTATTCGATGGTGATGGCGGAAGAGCTCGGGCTTGTGACCTGCGGCGGGGTGCCGATGGCGATCGGCGTCCACACCGACATGTGCACGCCGGCGATGAACCGCTTCGGATCCGATCATGTGAAGCGCAATTTCCTGGCGCCGGCGATCGCAGGCGACGTGGTCGGCTGCCTCGGCGTGTCGGAGCCCGGCGGCGGCTCGGACGTCGCGGCGGTGAAGACCACGGCGCGCAAGGACGGCTCGGACTACGTCATCTCCGGCACCAAGATGTGGATCACCAACGGCATGAAGGCCGACTGGTGCTGCCTGCTCGCCAACACATCGGACGGACCGGTGCACAAGAACAAGTCGCTGATCGCGGTGCCGATGGATGCCAAGGGCATCACGCGTCAAAAGATCAGGAAGATCGGCATGAACTCGTCGGACACGGCGCAGCTGTTCTTCGACGAGGTGCGCGTGCCGCAGCAAAACATCATCGGCCAGGAAGGCTTCGGCTTCACCATGCAGATGCTGCAGTTCCAGGAGGAGCGGCTTTATGCCTGCGCCAGCTCGCTCAAGGGGTTCGACAGGCTGATCGACCTGACGATCGACTACACCCGCGACCGGCAGGTTTTCGGCAAGCCGGTGCTCGACAACCAGGTGGTCCACTACCGGCTGGCGGAACTGCGCACCGAGGTGGAGCTGCTGCGGGCGCTGACGTGGAGCGCGATCGAGCAGTATGTCTCGGGCAAGGACGTGACCAAGCTGGCCTCCATGGCGAAGCTGAAGACGGGCCGGCTGGCGCGCGAACTGACGGACACCTGTCTGCAGTACTGGGGCGGCATGGGCTATACGTTCGACAATCCGGTGAGCCGGGCCTATCGCGACACGCGGCTGGTGTCGATCGGCGGCGGCGCCGACGAGGTGATGCTGTCGATCATCTGCAAGCTGGAAGGCACGCTGCCCGGTACCAGCAACAAGGCGGCGAAGTCGCACTGATGGCGGACTACGAGACCATCCTCGCCGAGGAGCGCGACGGCGTGCTCTCGCTGACGCTGAACCGGCCGGCGGTGAAGAACGCCATGTCGATCGGCATGGCGCGGGAGCTGAGAGCAGCGCTCGCCGCGGCGGAAGCGGGCGGCACGGTGCGCGCGATCGTGCTGCGCGGCGCGGGCGGGACGTTCTGCGCCGGCGGCGACATTTCCGACATGGCTAAGGCCCGCGCCGAACCGAAGGCGGAGGGGCGCGATCCGTTCGCGGCGGTCAACCGCGAGTTCGGCGAGATGTGCGCGGCCTATGCAAGCACCGGCTTCGCGGTGATCGCGGCCGTGGAAGGGGTGGCGCTTGGCGGAGGGTTCGGGCTCGCCTGCGTGTCGGATGTGACGATCGTGGCGCGCGGGGCGCGGTTCGGCCTGCCGGAAACGAGCCTCGGCGTGGTGCCGGCGCAGATTCTGCCGTTCCTGATCGAGCGGATCGGATACGGGCAGACCAAGCGTCTGGCGGTGGTCGGCGGGTTCGTCGAGGCGGACGAGGCGCTGTCGCTCGGGCTGGCGCATGAGGTGACGGACGATATCGACCGCGCCGTGGAAACGTGCGTCGGCAAGATCCTGCGCTGCGCGCCGGGAGCGCTGGCGGCAACGAAGGCGCTGCTCGCCGAGGCGCGGCTGGCGCCGACCGGGGCGATGATCGGCCGGGCGGCGGAGGTGTTTTCGGCGGCGCTGACGAGCGCGGAGGGCGCGGAGGGGACCGCGGCGTTCCTGGAGAAGCGGAAGCCGGCGTGGGTGATACGATGATGCAGTATTTCGCGATCGTGAAAAGCACCCCCGCACCGTCACGCTTCGCGTGCCACCTCTCCCCCTGCCCGGGGGAGAGGAGACGCCAATCTCCAAGGGCGCCGACTTCCGCAGGCTTGGACTCCTCTCCCCCGGGCAGGGGGAGAGGTGGATCGGGCGAAGCCCGAGACGGTGAGGGGGTGCTTCTGCGCTCCATCTCGCGCTGGCGGTCCGCATGATCCGCACCCTCCTCATCGCCAATCGCGGCGAGATCGCGTGCCGGATCATGCGCACGGCCAAGCGCATGGGGATCGCGACGGTGGCGGTCCACAGCGACGCCGATGCGGATGCGCCGCATGTACGGATGGCCGACCGGGCGGTGCGGATCGGCGGCGCGTCGCCGGCGGAGTCCTATCTGAACGCAGAGGCCGTCATCGAGGCGGCGCGCAAGGCGGGGGCGGATGCGGTGCATCCGGGCTACGGCTTCCTCTCCGAGAACGCCGGGTTTGCGGAAGCCTGCGCTGCGGCCGGGCTCGTCTTCGTCGGTCCGCCGCCGGCGGCGATTCATGCCATGGGCGACAAGGCGCGGGCCAAGCGGCTGATGTCGCAAGCCGGTGTGCCAGTGGTGCCGGGCTACGAGGGCGAAGACCAGTCGGCGGAGACGCTGGCGCGGGAAGCGGAGCGGATCGGCTATCCGGTGCTGATCAAGGCGGCGGCGGGCGGCGGCGGACGCGGCATGCGCAGGGTAGAGCGGGCAGGCGATTTCGCGGCCGCGCTGGAGAGCGCCCGGCGCGAGGCGGAGAATGCGTTCGGCGATCCGTCGGTGCTGATCGAGAAGCTGATCACGGATGCGCGGCATATCGAGATCCAGGTCTTCGCCGACCGGCATGGCAACACGATCCATCTCGGCGAGCGCGACTGCTCGGCGCAGCGCCGGCATCAGAAGATCGTCGAGGAGGCGCCGTCGCCCTTCGTCACGCCGGCCCTGAGGCTGGCGATGGGGGCGGACGCGGTGCGCGCGGCCAGGGCGGTTGGGTATGAAGGCGCGGGCACGGTCGAGTTCATCGTCGCGCAGGACGGGACCTACCATTTCCTCGAGATGAACACGCGGCTGCAGGTCGAGCACCCGGTGACCGAGATGGTGACCGGCTTCGACCTGGTCGAATGGCAGTTGCGCGTGGCGGCGGGAGAGCGGCTGCCGGTTCTACAGGACGATGTGAGCCTGAGCGGCCACGCGATCGAGGCGCGGCTCTATGCCGAGGACCCGTATGACGCCTTCCGGCCGCAGAGCGGTCGGATCCTGCGCTGGCGGCCGGCGGAGGGAGACGGCATCCGCATCGACAGCGGCTTGGCGGAAGGCGGCGTGGTGACGCCATTCTACGATCCGATGATCGCCAAGGTGATCGCGCACGGCGCCGACCGGGCGGAAGCTATTGCGCGGCTCGTGGCGGCGCTGCGCGCGACGGCTACGGTCGGTATCGGTACCAACAGGGAGTTCCTGATCGACCTGCTGTCGAGCGAGGCATTTTGCGCTGGGGAGATGACGACCGGATTGATCGACCGCTGGATTGCGGAAGGGGACGGTATTCTCGGTGCGCCCCGGCCGGCGGCGCTCGATTTCGCGATTGCCGCGATCGCGCTGGCGTTGCGAGATGGCGTCGGCTGGTTCCGCTCGAGCGGCAGGGCGCATTGCCCGATCACGCTGGTCCATGGCGAGGAGCGGCGCGAGACGGTCGTACATGTCGAGCGCGGGCGGCTGGCCGGGGTGAGCATAGGCGGAGAGGACATCGCGGTCGCTCAGACCGCGCTGCGGGAGGATCTCCTGGAATTTACCGTCGACGGCGTATCGAGGCGGGCGGGGGTGGTCTTCGACGGCCGCGACGTCCATCTCGACCGCGACGGGAGGCTGTTCGTCTTCCACGAGCCGGATCCGCTGGTGCGCCCGCTGGCGCCGAAGGACCCGCGCCGGATCGTGGCGCCGGTCTCAGGCGTGGTGCGCGCGGTGGGTGTTGTCGCAGGACAGCAGATCAAGGCCGGCGACATGGTGGCGATGGTGGAGGCGATGAAGATGGAGAACGCGCTCTACGCCGCCATCGACGGGGTCGTGGCTGCGATCCATGTCGTCGCAGGGGCGCAGGTGGCGGCGGGGCAGTTGATCGCGGAGATCGAGCCGGATCATGGATAAGGCGATCCTCACCTGCGCGCTGAACGGCGTGCTGACCGACCCGTCGCAGAATGCGATTCCGGTGACGCCGGACGAATGCGCGGCCTCGGCACGCGAGGCCTGTGACGCGGGGGCGGCGATCATCCATGTGCATTTCCGGCAGCAGGGTGCGGGCAGGGGGCATCTGCCGAGCTGGGAGCCGGAGGTGGCGGTGGCCGTCTGCGAGGCGATCCGGCAGGCCTGTCCCGGCATCATCATCAACCAGACGACGGGGACGGTCGGCAAGGACATTTCGGGCCCGCTCGCCTGCATCCGGGCAGTGCGGCCGGAGATCGCGGCGTGTAACGCGGGCAGCCTGAACTATCTGAAAATCAAGGCCGACGGGTCGTGGGCCTGGCCGCCGATGCTGTTCGACAATCCCGTCGAGAAGGTGAAGGCCTTTCTCGACACGATGGCGGAGGCGGGCGCCTTGCCGGAGTTCGAGTGCTTCGACACCGGCATCGTGCGCTCGGTCGGGATGTATGTGGCGAACGGCATGGCGCACACGGCGCAATACAACTTCGTCATGGGCGTCGCCTCGGGCATGCCGGTCGACGGGGAGCTGCTCGCGCTCCTGCAGAACTACCGGATCGCGGACGCGCGCTGGCAGGCGACGCTGATCGGACGCGCGGAGATCTGGCCGATGCACAGGCGGGCGGCCGAACTGGGCGGGATGCTGCGGACGGGGCTGGAGGACACGTTCTACCTGCCCGACGGAAGGCGCGCGACCGGCAACGGCCAGCTGATCGAGGCGCTGGCGGATTGTGCGAGAGATGCAGGGCGCGACGTTGCCTCGCCGGCCGAGGCGCGGGCGATGCTAGGACTGCGGTCGTAGGAAGCCCCCTCGTCCGGCCGCTTCGCGGCCACCTTAGCCGGGGCGAGCCGACGGTCTCGCCCGTCCTTCGGACCCCGAGGGGAGAAGAGGATGGGCGCGGATGCTTGCCGCTCCCTCTCCCCTTGGGGAGAGGTCCGCCGAGCGAAGCGGAGGCGGGGAGAGGGGGAGAATCGCGTTGTCCGGATTCAGCGGCATACAGTCATGCGCCCTTGAACCATCGTGCCGATATTGTTATGAAGAATAACAGTATCCGGGAGGAGCAGAATGCCGCTGGTTGACGTGCCGGGCATGAGGCCGGTGATGATGGGCGACCTGGCCGCCGATATGGAGTCGCCGGACGACGGGTCGATTCTCGTGCGGCCGCGCGCGGCGCTGGGCGACTATCCGCGTTCGATGACCGACAGCCTCGTGCGCTGGGCGCGGGAGCGGCCGGACACCGTATTCCTGGCCGACCGCGGGCCGGACGGCGAATGGCGCCGGATCACCTATGCGCAGGCGCTGGACAAGGCCCGGTCGCTGGCGCAGTTCCTCATCGACCACGGTCTCTCGGCGGAGCGGCCGCTGATGGTCCTGTCAGGAAATTCAATGGAACACGGGCTGCTGGCGCTCGCCGCCATGATGGCCGGCATTCCGATCGCGCCGGTTTCGCCCGCCTATTCGCTGATTTCGACCGACCACCAGAAGCTGCGCTACCTCGTCGGCCTGCTGACGCCGGGCATGATCTTCGTCGCCGAAGGCGAGCCCTACGAAAAGGCGCTGCGGGCGATCCTGGCGCCTGACATGACGCTGTTGACGGCGCGTGACCCCGTGGCCGACCTGCCAACGGTGATGTTCGAATGCGCCGCGGCCACGGTCGCCACGCCCGCAGTCGACGCGGCCGATGCGGCGGTCACTCCCGACACAGTGTCGAAATTCCTGTTCACCTCGGGCTCGACGGGCATGCCCAAGGCGGTGATCAACACGCAGAGGATGATGACCTGCAACCAGGTCATGATCGCATTCGCGCTCGCCTTCCTGAAGGACGAGCCGCCGGTGATGGTGGACTGGCTGCCGTGGAACCATACGGCGGGCGGCAACCACAATTTCGGCATCACGCTCTACAATGGCGGCACGCTCTATATCGACGACGGCTCGCCGACGCCGGGCGGCATACTGAAGACCGTGCGCAATCTGGAGGAGATCGCGCCGACGCTCTATTTCAACGTGCCGAAGGGCTACGAGATGCTGCTCGACCATTTCGAGAAGAACGAGCGGCTGCGCAAGACGTTCTTCTCGCGGCTGAACCTGATGCAATATGCAGGTGCCGGACTGTCGCAGCACGTCTGGGACGGGCTCGACCGCATCGCGCGGACGGCCACGGGCGGACGGATCATGATCATCACCGGCTATGGCGCGACGGAAACCGCGCCTTTTGCCTTCACCACGACCTGGGCGGTGGAGCGCGCGGGCGAGGTGGGCCTGCCGGCGCCCGGGCTGGAGCTGAAGCTGGTGCCGAACGGCGACAAGCTGGAGGTGCGCCTGCGCGGACCGAACGTAACGCCCGGCTACTGGCGGCAGCCGGACAAGACGGCCGAATGCTTCGACGACGAAGGCTATTACATGATCGGCGACGCGCTGAAGTTCGTCGATCCGGATGACGTCAACCGGGGGCTCCTGTTCGACGGGCGCGTGTCGGAGGACTTCAAGCTTTCGACCGGGACCTGGGTGAACCTCGCCTCGGTGAAGGGGGCGATCATCCGGGCGTTTGCGCCCTATGTGCGCGAGGCGGTGCTGACCGGGCTCAACCGCAACCATATCGGCGCGATGCTGTTCCTCGATGTCGATGCGGCGCGCAAGCTCGCCCCGGACCTCGCCGTGGCGCTCGAGCCCGATCTGGCCGATAGCCCGGTGCTGCGGGCGCTGTTCCAGGAACGGCTCGACGCGCTGGCGAAGACCTCGACGGGCAGCGCCTCCTTCGTCGCACGTGCGCTTGTCCTCGACACGTCGCCGGCTATCGACAAGGGCGAGATCACCGACAAGGGATCGATCAACCAGCGCGCCGTGATGGCCGCGCGCCCCAGCCTGGTCGAAGATCTCTATACCGATCCGCCGCCGCCCCACGTTCTCGTCGCAAGGAAGAACAAATGACCGCCACCGCCGAAAGAGGCCTTCGCTACCGGTTCGAGGACGCCTGGCTGATCGACGGCGTGCGCACGCCCTTCGTCGACTACACCGGCGCCTTCGCCGACATCTCGCCGATCGACCTCGGCATCAAGGCCGCCCGCGCGGTGCTGCAGAAGAGCGGCATCGATCCCAAGGCGATCGGTACGACGATCGCCGGCTCGATGGCGCAGGCATCGTTCGACGCCTACATGACGCCGCGCCATATCGGCCTCTATGCCGGCGTGCCGCTGGAGCGGCCGGCGCACCTGGTGCAGCGCATCTGCGGCACCGGCATCGAAGTGCTGGTGCAGGCGGCCGACATGGTGACGCAGGACCGGGTGGATCTCGCGCTCTGCGTCGGCGCCGAGTCGATGAGCCGCAATCCGGTCGCGGCCTACACGCACCGCAACGGCTTCAAGATGGGGCAGGTGGCGTTCAAGGATTTCCTCTGGGAGGCGCTGCTCGACCCGGCGGTGTCCTGCACTATGGGCGACACGGCGGAGAACCTCGCGCGGGACTACCAGATCTCGCGCGAAGAAGTGGACCGGTTCGCGGAACGCTCGTTCAATCGCGCGCTGAAGGCGCAGGCGGACGGATTCATCGACGGCGAGATCGTCGCGGTGAAGAGCGAGACGTTCGAGCAGGACGGCTACAACGCGCGCGGGATAAGATTGCCGCGCGGCGTGGAGGCCGTGACGAAGGACAGCCACGTCCGCCCGTCGCCCTATGAGGCGCTGGCGAAGATCAGGCCGGCCTTCGGCGGCGTGCAGACGGGCGGCAATTCGTCGGCCGTGGTCGACGGCGCGGCGGCTGCAATCGTCGGGTCGCGCCAGGCTGCGGACCGCAACGGCAAAGCGCCGCTGGCGCGGATCGTGGCCGCGGCGACGGTCGGCGTGCCGCCGCACATCATGGGCATCGGGCCGGTGCCGGCGATCCGCGCGCTGCTCGACGAGACGGGACTGACGCTCGACGAGATCGACCGGATCGAGATCAACGAAGCCTTCGGCGCGCAGATCATGGCCTGCATCCGCGAACTCGGGCTCGACGAGGACAAGACCAACGTCAATGGCGGAGCGATCGCCATCGGCCATCCGCTCGGCGCCACCGGCGTGCGCATCACGACCACCGTGGCGCGCGAACTGAAGCGATCGGGACTGCGCTACGGCATCGCGTCGGCCTGTATCGGCGGCGGGCAGGGGATCGCGATCCTGGTCGAGAACGTGGAGGCGGAGTAGGCCATGCTCGTCAACAGCCGCGAGGTCGAGATCGAGTGGGGGGACTGCGATGCGGCCGGCATCGTGTTCTACCCGCGCTATTTCGCCATGTTCGACGCGTCGACCGCCTATCTGTTCGAGAAGGCGATCGGCATGAAGAAGATCGCCTGGACCAAGCATTTCGGCATCGTCGGCATTCCGATGGTGGACACGGGCGCCAGGTTCATCATCCCGTCGCGCTACGGCGACGTGATCCGGATCGAGACCCAGGCGACAGAGATCCGGCGCTCGTCCTTCGACATCCAGCACCGCGTCTACAAGGGCGAGGCGCTGGCGATCGAGGCGCGCGAGACTCGGGTCTGGGCGGGCGTCGACCCGGACAATCCGGAGCGGATCAAGGGCTATGCGATCCCCGACGAGGTGGTTGCGGCGCTCAAGGGGTAGGGCTCACTCCTCCGGCGAAGGCCCGCCCGCCAGCAACCGGTCGAGCAGTTCGATCAGGTGGTCACGGTCCTGCGGTCCGCCGAGGCGCTCGATCATGCGGTTCTCGTGCTCGTTCCAGGTGGCGATCATTTTCCTGACGAAGCGCTCGCCTTCGGGCGTCAGGTGCAGCGAGTGCGAGCGGCGGTCGATGTCGCCCTTGCGGCGGTCGGCGAGGCCGCGCGATTCCAGCCCGTCCATCAGAGCGACGAAATTGGCGCGCTTGATGCCCAGCGCCGCGGCGATCTCGGTCTGCTTCAGGCCGGGTGTGCGGGCGATCATGGCAAGGACGGAGAATTCGGCGGGCCGAACCTTCATCTTGGCGAAGGTCTGGATGAAATCCTGGAAGACGAGCAGCTGCGCCCGGCGCAGCTTGTAGCCGATGATGCTCTCCTTGTCGGGGAGTTCGGCGGGAGTATCGGACGTGCCGCGGCGGCGGGAACCCGGCTTGAGATCTGCGGTCATGGCGCCTCGTTCGAAAGGGTCCCGGCGCTAAACGTGGGGCCGGTGGGCGTTCCGCCGGTCCGGTGACGGCCGAAACTCATCCGATCTGCCTCGAATCGCGCCTGCATCGCCCAAGAATAGTGCAGAAAGGCTGGGAAATCGCCAAGGATCAATGTGTGGCTCCGTCACTGGACCAATGCGTCGGATTGAACCAGCCGATATTGTTATGATACAGAACAAAATCGAAGTCACGAGCCAAATCGCAGGTAGCCATGTCCGCAATCGCCAGCACCCGGTCCCGCCTTCCGGACCGAGCCGGACCCGTCGAGGTCGAAGTGACCGGCGACATCGCCGTGCTGACCTTCGACCGGGCGGAAAAGCGCAACGCGATCAGCGACGCCGTCGCCGACGGTTTGCGCGCCTTCTTCACGGATCCGCCAAAGCAGGTGCGCGCCGTGGTCATCACCGGGGCCGGCGGCCATTTCTCGGCGGGCCTCGATCTCGGCGAGCAATCCCGGCGCGAGCCGACCGAGGTGCTGAAGCACTCGCGCCGGTGGCACCAACTGATGGACATGATCCAGTTCGGCGGCTTGCCGGTGGTGGCTGCGATGTCGGGCTCGGTGATCGGCGGCGGGCTGGAGATCGCGGCGTCCTGCCATGTGCGGGTGGCCGAACCGAGCGCACGTTTCCAGCTGCCCGAGGGCAAGCGCGGCATTTTCGTCGGCGGCGGCGCCACGGTGCGCATCGGCCGCATTCTCGGTCCCGACCGGATGACGGAGATGATGCTGACCGGGCGGGTCTACGAGGCCGAAGACGGCTATCGGCTCGGGCTCGCGCATTACCTGGTGGGCGAGGGCGAGGGGCTCGAGAAGGCCGTCGCGCTGGCGCGGGACATCGCCTCCAACGCCTCGCTGGTCAATTATCTGGTCATCCACTCGATCGCGCGGATCGACGACATGAGCCGCGGCGACGGGCTCTATGCCGAGAGCCTGAGTGCTGCGCTGTCGCAGAGCGGCCCGGATGCGATGGAAGGGCTGAACGCCTTCCTCGAGAAGCGCAAGCCGAACTTCAGCTAGGACATTCCCGACCGCCGTGGTCAGTGACTGGAGGGCTTGGGCGCCTCCGGCAGCTGTTTCGCCTTGGGCGGCGCCCGCCGCTTCATGGCGTTGTCGCGGATTTCCTGCTTGGACAGATAGTCCACCTGTTCCAGCATGACCTCGTGCACGAATTCCTCGCCGATCCGCTTGTTGAGGCTGTCGCGCAGGCCGCTGCGGAAGGCGTCGATGTCGATGCGGTCGCCGCGGGTGAAGTCCATCAGCGGGTTGGAATATAGGTAGGTGAAGAACTCGTCGGTGATGATCGCCTGCATCGGCACGCTCAACTGGGCGATGCGCGCCGGCTCGGCGGTGTAGACGAACCTGGCGATGAAATAGCCGGCGACCTCGCCTTCCTTGACGATCGGAACCGAGATCACGTCGGTCTTCACATAGTCGAGCCCGCCGAAGAAGGCGGCCGGCTTCTCGGCTTCGCCAGCCTTGTCGCCGGTCGAGGAGAAGGCGAAGAAGATCGATCCCACGGTAACGGCGACGACCCAGACGGCGGCGACGATGAACTTGATCATCCCGGTCAGGCCCGCTGGAAAGCGTTGGTCGAGTAGGTTCCGTCGGTCTCGGCGCGCTCGATCGCCGACTGGATCAGTCCGGCGACCTCCGTCACCGCGCTCAGATGCGCGAGAATCACGGCTTCGTTGGCAACCAGCTTGGCCTTCAGCCGGACGATCGCGTCGCGGTGGATTTCGGCGAAGTCGCGCACGGAGATGCCCTTGATGGCGCGGTTCAGCTCGTAGAGGTAGCGGCTCTTCCTGGCGTTCGACGAGCGGATGTCGAATTTCGGGTCCGACTTGATCGAGGCGGTCTCGGTTTCGATCGCCTCCTCGATGCGCCCGATGATCGCCGAGATCGAGCCGACGCTCGCCTGGACGGGCCGGTCGGGGCCGTTCGAGGCAAGCTGGGGCAGGTTGGGGCTGTAGAAGGTCGTGTCGCTCATCGTCCTACCCGGTCTTCAAGGTCAATCGGCACTCGAGCGGCCGGTGGCCGCCAGATCCTCGCCGAGCGTCTTCATCATGCTCCGCTGCATTTCCTGCACCAGCCCGGCGGAGAGCAGCTGCTGCTCGGCAAGGCCGGATTTCTCGCCTGCGCCGGGGAGGCCGGTGACGGGGACCTTCTTCTCACCGGCCATGTAGTGCGCACCCAGAACCTTCTCGGCGATGCCGATGCCGCCGGCCTTGGCCATCTGGTTGGCGATCTCGGTCGCCATGAAGGACTTCCACATGTCGCCGGCCAGCCCGCTGCCGTAGACCGCCTCGGCGTCCTGCGGCAGCATCGACTGGATGAAGGTCTGCAGGACCATGCCCTCGAACTTGCGAAACGATTCCGGAACCGCATTGGCGGCCGTTCGGCCGGAGGCGAGCGCGGCAGCGCTGCGCGCGTCGGCCGCCGCGTGGAGACGCGCCAGGCGTTCGACGCGGGTCTCCGAGGCGTCCACGGATACCTGCGGCTGCGTGCCTGCTGCGGCGCCCAGGGCGTCGATGACGGCGTTGGTCAAGCCTCCGCTCCTTGCTGTTTCGTCGGGGGGGAATGTGAACCAGAAAACTTGTGGCAGGCTTGTGCCGCCAAACCTCATCCTGGTCTGTTCAGCGCAAGTCTCTGCTCGACCGCATCGAGCGCCGCGCGCTCCTCGGCCTTGCGCTCTTCCTCGCGCAGGGCCTCGCGCCATGAGCGTTCGATGATGTTGGTGCGGGCGGTTTCGGCCGCGACCTTCAGGCCTTCGGCCCTGGCCAGCGCTTCGTTCTCGCGGCCACGTGCGATCGCCCGCTCGACGAAGCGCGAATAGACTTCGGGGAACATGTCGGACATCGAGCCCTCGCTGCGGGCTTCCAGAATCTCCTTCGCCTCGCGGTCGGCGGCAGCGGCCTGGGCCAGGAAGTTCGCCCGGCGCATCTCGTGGATCTCCGTCACCTTCTTCTGGAGCTCGACGAGTTGTTTCAGGCGGTCGCTCTTGCCGGCCATGGTCAGCGCCCTACCGTCACGCTGACGAAGCCGTCGGCGAAGAGGGACAGGAGAACCGGCGCGCCGAGGTAGAGGAGGATCGTGCCGCCGGCGATCACGAAGGGCAGCGAGATGAAGTAGACCGGGATCTGCGGCGTCAGCTTGTTGATGAAGCCGATGGCGAGGTTGACCAGAAGCGAATAGGCGAGGAACGGGCTGCCGAGCCGCAGCATCACCATGAATGCCTCAGACAGCGTGTCGGTCAGGTCGACCAGGCCGGATTGCGGATTGTAGAACCCGTCGAGCGGGGCCAACCGGTAGGACAGCACGATCGCCTTGATGATCTCGTGGTGGAAGTTGAGGACGAACAGGACCAGCAGGGCCGAGAAGGAGATCAGCGAGGCGAGCGTCGCCTGCGGCTCCGATTCCTCGATCGCGTGGCCCATGCCGCCGTTGAAGCCGATCATCATCGAGATCGAGCTGGCGGTGAACTGCAGCGCCAGCACGTAGAACCGCGCCATCAGGCCGATGAGGCCGCCGATCAGCGTTTCGGAGATGACGAGGAGGACGAGACCGGCCGGCTGCTGCCGGGTGTGCGGGATCACCTCGTCCGACATGTTGATGAGCAGGGCGAAGGTCGCGGCGACGGCGACGAACAGCCTGATCTGCAGCGGCACGCGGGCGCTCGACAGGCCGGGCATGATCATGAAGCAGCCGCCGACGCGGCAGAACGTGACGAAGGCCGCGATGACGAAGTCGGGAAGCGTCGCGGTCACGAGACCGAGCCCAGCACCCGTATCTCGACGCCCTTGGCGATCTCGACGTGGCTCAGCACGGGGAGCGTCGGATAGAGCCGCTCGATGATCATGCGCACATAGGGCCGCGCGTCCGGCGCGGTGACGATGGCGAAGCGCTCGCCGGTGTCGATGAGCTTGCGGATCGCCTTGCCGGCCTCCTGGCCGAATTCCTCCAGCAGGCGCGGGTCGATGTCGAACTCGCGGATTTCGCCCTTGCCGTCGCGCTTCAGGCTCTGGTGGAGGACGAGGTCCCAGCGGTTGCCGAGGCGCAGCACCTTGAGCACGCCGGCGTCGGAGAGGTCGCCGCAGATCTGCTGCGACATGCGGATGCGGACATGCTCGACGATCTGCTCGGTGCGGCGCACATGCGGGGCGATCTCGGCGATCGCCTCGATGATGAGGTGCAGGTTGCGGATCGAGACGCGTTCGGCGAGCAGGAGTTTCAGCACCGCCTGCAGCCCGGGATAGGAGATGTGGGTGGTGCAGATGTCGTCGGCGAGCTTCTTGTATTCCGGATCCTGCCGGTCGATCAGCGCCTTCATGTCCTTGTAGGACAGAAGCTGCGGCAGGTTGTTACGGATCACTTCGGACAGGTGCGTGAGCAGCACGGACATGTTGTCGGCATAGGTGTAGCCGTCGCGCTTCAGGTCGTCGGCGAACATCTCGTGCACGGAATAGGCGCGCATGCCGAAGGCGGGTTCGCGCACTTCCTCGCCCGGCATCTCGGGAGCTTCCTTGGCGCCGAGCAGGACCATCAGTTCGCCGACGCGCATCTGGTTCTCGGCGACCACGGTGCCGTGCATGCGGATCTGGTAGGCTTTGCCGGGGATGGAGAAATCGTCGGTGAGCTTCACCTCTGGGACGACGAACCCGTATTGCTGCGCGAACTTCTTGCGCATCTTGCCCATCCGGAACGCGAGTTCCTGGTGGCCGGTGACGAGCTTGGTGGAGAGCTGCTTGCCGATCAGCAACTCGATCTCGGAGGTCTTGAGCGATTCCTTGACCGAGTTGCGCTCGTCCTCCTCCTTCTGCGCCTGCTTCTGCTTCTCGAGCGAGGCGGCGTGGGCGTCGCGCCTGTTCTGGCGCATCGGGATGACGTAGCCGACGAGGCCGAGGAGAAGCGCAAGTGACAGGAAGGGCAGCATCGGCAGCCCCGGCAGCAGCGACAGGATCGTCAAGAGCAGGGCGGCGACATAGAGCGCGCGCGGATAAGCCGAGAGCTGGCCCATCACGGCCTGGTCGGCGGAGCCGCGGGTGCCGCCCTTCGACACGAGCAGGCCGGCGGCGAGCGAGACGATCAGGGCGGGAATCTGCGTCACCAGACCGTCGCCGACCGAGAGCTTGACGAACACCTCGGCCGCCTCGCCGAGGTCCATGTCGTGGCGCGCATAGCCGATGACGATGCCGCCGACGATGTTGACGCCGGTGATGATCAGGCCCGCGATCGCGTCGCCGCGCACAAACTTAGACGCGCCGTCCATCGAGCCGAAGAAGGAGGATTCCTCCTCGAGTTCGCGCCGGCGCGATTGCGCTTCCTTCTCGTTGATCAGGCCGGCGGAGAGGTCGGCATCGATCGACATCTGCTTGCCGGGGATGGCGTCGAGGGTGAAGCGGGCGCCGACTTCGGCGATACGGGTCGAGCCCTTGGTGATGACGATGAAGTTGACGATCAGCAGGATCGAGAAGACGATGATGCCGATGACGAAGTCGCCGCTCATCACCAGCGAGGAGAAGCCGCCGATGACGTAGCCGGCGGCGTTGGTGCCTTCGTTGCCGTGGGACAGGATCACGCGCGTCGTGGCGATGTTGAGCGACAGGCGCAGCATGGTCGCGATCAGCAGGATCGTCGGGAACGACGAGAAATCGAGCGGCCGCTGGATCCACAGCGCGACCATCAGGATGAGCACGGACAGCGCGATCGAGAAGGCGAGCCCGATGTCGATCAGGAAGGGCGGGATCGGCAGGAACAGGATGCACAGGATCGCGACGATGCCGATCGCGAATCCCACGTCGCGGCCGTTGCGGGCGTTGGCGAGCCGGGGAATTGTCTCGATCAGGGCCAAAGGCAGTCCTCGCGCGCGCCGACACATGGCGCGCCAGTCAGACTAGGCATCCAAACTTGTGCGAACGTGGCTTTGCCGATTGCCTCAGAAGCCGGTCTGGATCCGCTGGAACACGACTTCGGAGAAGGCGTAGATCTGAGCGCCGATGAACGGGCCGGTCAGGAGCAGGGCGAGCAGGATCGCCACGATTTTCGGGACGAAGGTCAGGGTGATTTCCTGGATCTGGGTCAGCGCCTGAAGCAGCGCGATACCGATGCCGACGAGCATGGCTGCGGCGACGGCGGGCCCGGAGGCCACCAGCACGGTCCAGATCGCGGCCTGGACGATATCGAGCGCGTCGGCCTCGTTCATCGCAGCTAGCTGATCTTGACGCCCGGAAGCATCGGGATTTCCTTGCCGTTCTCCAGAACCGCGATGATGCCATCGGTATAGAGACGGACTTCCGAGACCTTGCCGGAAATTTTCCCGTCGGCCGAGGTGACCGTGCGTCCGATGATCGAGCTTGCCTGGGAGAGCTGCGACGACTGGAGAAGCTGTTCGAGCTTCGAATTCACCTGCACCGACTGTTCCACCTGGCTGAAGGTGGCGAGCTGGGCGACGTAGTCGGTCGATTCCATCGGGCTGGTCGGATCCTGGTTCTTCATCTCGGCGACGAGGAGCTTCAGAAACGACTGGTAGTCTACGGTCTGGGCGGTCGGGGTGGCCGCGGCCGTCTGCGAGCTATTGTTCGAGGTATTGGAGACATACATCAGCCTGCTCCTGCCGCCGCGAGTTCATTCTGCCGCATTGGCCGGCGCGGGGTGCCGGCTGCGAGGATCTCGGCCTCGAGCGGATAGAGCGACCTGATCGCCCGCAAGGCTTCGTAGATCTGGCCCTCGCCGACGAGGCGGTCTATCTCCTTCAGTTCCGCGAGGATGCCGCCATCCTCGAAGCTGGCGAGAAGCAGCGTGAGAGATTTCCGGAACATGGCGCGCGCCTCGTCGGCGGCGCCCGGCGTCATGACGATGATCTGGGCGATGAAGTAGAGCTGGCGCAGCGGCGTCGAGGCATCCTCGGGCTGCATGACGTGGTTTTCGAGCAGGAACTGCACGTCGTTGAGGAACTCGATCGAGACCTTGCGATCGACCCTGACGACGGCGCCGTTGATGTAGATCTTCTCGTTCGGTTTCAGGGAGATCCTCAGCGTGTTTTTCATTGCAGTCCGTCTCTTATGATCTGCGAAATCTCGATCAACCCGTCGAAATTGTTGGAGCTGCCCTGGCGGACGCTCTCGGCCTCGCGCAGGACCCACAGTCCGATGGAGATCAGATTTGCCCTGAGTTCCTTGGGCAGCTCGTTCTCGGGATTGCCGAGGTCGTCGAGGAGCGCCGTCCAGACCTTGTGGACGAAGTGGATGGCCTCGATCGACTTGAACGAGTCGACCCCGGCCTGCTGCGCTTCGACGAGCAATTCGATCGAGCGATCAAGCACTTGCCGTTCGCGATCCTTCGCCTCGGCAATGGAGTCGGTCTGGATGTCGGCGTAGGAGAATTGATACATGCTTGGTCGTTTCCCGAAATGATCCCCGAGTTCAGTTTCAGCCCATGAACTTGAGCAGGCTCAGTTGCTGGATACGCGAAGTCAGCGCGTAGGCGGTTTCGATCTGCGAGACGAGCGCGGAGACCTTGGTGGCGGCCTCGTAGGGATCGACGCCTTCCATGTCGCTGATCGTCTTTTCGAAGAGGTTGACCTGCGTCTCGAGGCGTTCGGACGCGTTGTTGACGCGCTGCTGGGCGACGCCGGTCATGGTCTGCTGAGCGGTGACTTCGGCGATGCCCTCGTTGACGAGGGTGAGCGCGCGCTCGCTGAGCGCGGCGGCGGCGCCCGCGTTGAGCGGCCCCTTCATCAGTTCGCTAGTGATCGCGGCCACCATGGCGAGCTTCCGGATGCCGGAGATGTTGGCGCTGACGGAGGTTTCCGTAGTCTCGTTGAGTGTGATGCGCGAGACGATGGCCTCGTCCGTCGCGCTCGACCAGTTGGCGTTCCAACCGGCGCCGAGGAACTGCGGCTCGACGACGTTGGTGAGGAAATCGTCCATCTGCGTCGACGTGATCGTCGCGGCGGCGGCGTCGGTCTGGGCGAAGCCGAAATAGGCCTGGAAGGCGGTGTCGAACGCCACCTTGCCCGGCGATGCCGGATCGCTGAAATCGGCGACCGGCTTCACGTCGGTGTTGATGCCGGCGAACAGGAACTGGCCGTTGATGCTGGTGTTGAGCGTCGAGGTGAGCAGCCCGAGCATGGCGGCGCCGTCGGCCTGAAGGACGCTGTGGTCGGAACTGCCCGACACCGCGGCCGAGAGCGTCGAACGCAGCGTCTCGGCGCGATCGGTCAGCTGGGACAGGATGGTCTGGGTCGACGACAGCCGCGAGGAGACCAGCGAATTGGAATCGATGATGCCGTTGAGCCGCGAGACGTCGCGGGCGAGCGAGACGGTCTCGCCGGTGCGGGCGCCGAGGGCAAGGCCGACGTCGGCCACGCGCAGGGTCGTGCTTTCCTTCTGCGCCGTGACGAGATCGGTCTGCATCTTCATCATCGAGTAGCGCAGCGCCTGGCTGATCGCGGTCGAGGAGACGTAGGAGGTTTTCATCGGTTACCTCACCATCGCAATGAGGTTTGCCAGCATCTCGTCCACCGCCTTGATGAGGCGGGCGGACGCGTCGTACGAGTGCTCGAGTTCGAGCAGGAGCGACAGCTCTTCGTCCATGTTGACGCCGGTGTCGTTCGACAGCGCCTCGGCGGTGCGCACGACGAGCGCCTGCTTGTTCTCCTCGGCCTTGGTCGACTGCTGGCGGAGGTTTTCCAGCCAGCTGATGATGTCGGACGAATAGTCCATCACGCTGGCGTTCGTTCCGGCGCCGGCGGCCGGGTCGAACGTCGTCGAGACGTCGAGATTGGCGGAATACCGGATCAGCAGATCGGCATAGGAGGCGTTGCCGCCGGTGTTGCCGACATAGACCGCCCCGTTGGCGCCGCCGTCGCGCAGCACGGTCGGATTGCCGCCCTGCTGCGAGTCCATCGCGGCGTTGACCGAGAGCGATCCGGCCAAGCCAGGAGAGATGACGCCGGCGGCGGGCAGCGCCGGTCCGCCGCTCCAGGTGAACAATCCAGCGAGGGCAGGGGCCGCACCGCCGGTCTGGTCGGTTTCCGCGAAGGCCATGACGAGGCCGCGGGCAACCTCGTCGAGCTGTGCCTGGACGTTGGGCGCGATCGTGTCGCGCAGCTGCAGATGGGCGGCGATCCTGCCGGCGGCATCGGTGTCGCCGCCGGCGCCGGCCTGAAGCGGGACGCCGTCGATGTAGACCGAATTGCCGACGGTCGTCGCGTCGTAGCCGGGCTTCGGCTGGAACGTCACCGTCCTGGGCGATGTCTCGAACAGGATCGCGCCCGACGCGGTGGTGAGCACCATGTCGTTGTTTTCGCGCGTGATCGTCGACACCGGCACATATTGCGCGATCTGTTTCAGGATCGAGTCGCGCCGGTCGAGCTGGTCGGACACGTCGCGGCCGGTCTGCGTGCCGGCGACGATCGCGCCGTTGGCGGCTTCGAAGTCCTTGAGGAGGCCGTTCAGCTCGTCGACCGCGACCGAGATCTGCATGTCGGCATTGGTGCGCTGCGCGTTGACGGCGGCGGTGCCGTCGTTGAGCGAGCGCACCACCTGCCGGGCAGCCTCGATCGCGCTTTCGCCGAGCGAGGCATTGGCCGGGTTGTTGGAGTAGAGCTGGATCGCTTCGTAGAGCGACCCGAGCGCCTTGGCGGGGGAGTTGGCGTTGTCGACGCCGTTCACCGCCTGGGCGAGCGTATCGATGCTCGAGCGGATCGTGCCCTGGCCTTCGTAGGAGGAGACCGCCGAGAGATTGGCGCGGAACAGCGCCTCGTTCGCCGCCCGCTGAATGACGACGACGCGGGCGCCCGGCGCTTCGCTGGAGACGACGGCGTTGCGCCGGACGTAGTCCGAATTGCCGGCGTTGGTGACGTTCTGCGAGACGACCGCAGTCTGCCGCGAGGTCGCCAGCAGCGACTGCTTCGCAATATTGAGTGCGGTGGTAAGCGACATCCCCTAGTCCTGCCCCCCGGCAGACGTTCCGCTATCGCTTGAGGTTCACAAGGATGTCCATCAGGTCGGCGCCCGTCTGGAATACCTTGGAATTGGCGGTGTAGCTGCGCTGGGCCTCGATCATGCTGGTGAGTTCCTCGGCGATATCGACGTTGGAGTTCTCGAGAGCTCCCGATACGACCGAGCCGAAGGTTCCGTCCTCGGGGAAGCCGACGAGCACCGAGCCGGATTCGTTGCTGGGCCGGTAGACGTTGCCGGGCAGAACCGTGAGCATGTCGTCGCTTCGCGTGGTCGCGAGCGGGATGCGGAAGAGCGCCTTGGTGGTGCCGTCGCCGTACTGCGCGTAGAGGATGCCGTCGCCGTCGATGTTGACCTGCTCGATCGAGCTCGGCGCATTGCCGTTGGCCCAGGAGTCGAAGAGGGTGTAGTCGGCCTTGAGCTGCGTCAAGTTCTCCAGATCGAGGGTGAAGGACTGACCGTCCGGCACGGTGAGCGTGACCGATGTCGGGCTCGCGCCGGTATAGTCGCCCGTGGTCGGGTCGAAGGTCAGCGTCTGCGTTGCCAGGGCTGCGGAGCTGTAGGGGAATCCGCCGGTCGCGCTGGCGTCCGCCTTGTTGTAGACGGCCACTTCCCACGTGTCGGCGGCGGTCTTGGTGTAGTAAACGTCGAGCACGATTTGGCCGCCCAGATCGTCGTAGACCTGCATCGAGGACTTCGCCGTGTACGTAGCGGTCGCCGCGTTGGCCGAGGGGAGGTTGGCTGCGGCGACGATGGTGGCTTTGGCGGGCAGGTTGAGCGACATGGAGCCCTGGGTCGAGGGCGTCGCGTTCAATTCGTTCTGCGCCAGGCTGACAGGCACCAGGCCTTCGAACCCGTTCGTGGTGGCGGTCGGGATGCCGTTCGAGGCGTCGTAGCCCATCAGGATGAAGCCCGCCGCGTTGACGAGTTCTCCGTTGCCATTGGGAACGAACGAGCCCGCGCGGGTCATGAAGGAATTGCCGGAGGCATCCTGGACGACGAACATGCCGTTGCCGCTGACCGCGAGATCGGAGATCGACGTCGTGTACTGAAGCGCGCCCTGGTCAGTGATGGCGTAACGGATCGAGGTCGTCACGCCGCCGGAATTGTAGTTGCCGGGGGTGCTGGGCAGGACCAGGCTCGAGAACTCCGCCTTGGCGCGCTTGTAGCCATTGGTGCTGGAGTTGGCGATGTTGTCGGCTGTCGTCGACAGGCGGTTCGACTGGGCACCCATGCCCGAGACGCCGGTCCGCATCATTCCGTAAAGGCTCATTCCGTTACTCCTCGGATATAGTGCCGCTGAGGATGAGCCTACAGTCCGCGACTTGCGCGAAGCTGTCCGGGCCGGTCAGGCGGCTTGGGTGGCGAGGCGGTATCCCAGGAAGCGCTTCGACTCGATCGGGTCGAAGCCCATCTTCTCGCGCAGCTTCTTGCGCAGTTTCGAAATGTGGCTCTCGACCACGTTCTCCTCGACGTCCTCGTCGAACACGCCGTAGATCGCGTTGAAGACCTGGGCCTTGGTCACCCGGCGGCCGGAATTGCTCGCCAGGTATTCGAGGATACGGCGCTCGCGGCGCGGCAGGGGCAAGGGAGCGCCGTCGATCTCCGGATCGCGCCCGTCCATGTAGATGCGCATCGGGCCGACTTCGGCGAAGTTCGCGTCCTCGGCGCCGCGGCGCCGGATGGCGCAGACGCGGGCGAGGATTTCGCGGATGTGGACCGGCTTGCGGATGACGTCGTCGACGCCGGCCTCGAACAACCTGAGCGTGTTCTCCAGCGAGTGCTGTTCGCTGAGTGCGATGACGGGTGCCGAGGTGCGGTCGCGGATGCGGCGGGGCGAGATATCGTGCGACCCGCACTCGCCGATCAGCACCGCCGAAACCGACTTGAGATCGCTCTGCGCGGCGGTGTCGACCCAGTCGTTGAACTCATTCGGGAGGAAACCCGCGCTGGCCACACCTTCGCGGCTGAAAAGCGAACTGAATCCGCCTTTTACAAGCTCGCGCTCGTCCACGATAACGATCATTGCCCGCCCCACGAATCAGAAGCCCCACTTCTGGGACTAGGGGTAACCGGGGGTGGGAATCGCGGACATCCGCGAATTCTTGTTAACCATAATTAGGGTATCGCCCGCCGACGTTTCCGGAGCGGTCGTTAACCAGTCGTTAACCATATTTTCCGCAGCAATCGCCGATTGATTCGAACGGCCGGATAAAAGGCCTTTCGAGGCGGAGGGACGGGTCTGACGGCTAGATGTAGCGTGCCGATGAACTCCCGTTCGGAACCGCACCCGGCGGGCCGGCCGCGTGTGTGTTCTGTCCGCCGGACTGCTGCTGCTCCCGCCGCGAACTGCTGCCCTGCTCGCGCGCCCCGCCAGCGCCGCCGTCGGCGGCAAAGCCCTGTTGACGCGACTGCCCGTTGGGCTCCGGCTGAGCCTGGGCGTCTGACCTGCCGGCGACCTGAACGGTCACGCGATCGACATCGAGCCCGAGCGCGCGCAGCGATTTCGCGATCGTGTCCGCGTCGGTGGTGAGCTGCCGTTGTGCGTCGGCCGTCTCGGCGGAGAGTTCGACGGTGACGGTGTCGTCCTCGATCCGCAGGTGCGCGGTCACGGCTCCCAATTCCACGGGATTGAGCTGTATCTTCAGCGACTTCAGTTGCGCGGACGCGCCCGGCTGGGTGTCGCGGAAATAGGCGGGCCAGGAGCCTTCCGCGCGAACCGTGGCGATGATCGCGGCGGCCGGGGTCGCAGGCGGGGCGGCCTGGGCGGACTGCGCGGATACCGCCGTCACGCCGTTGGGCGCGGGACGGGAAGTCTCGCCGGGCCGGGAGTCCGATAGGCCGTGGTTCCCGCCATCGTCCTTCGCTTCACGCTCGACGGGCTCGCGAGGCGGCGGTGTCCTGTCGGCCGTCTCGGTCGAAGGGACGGCCGCCGCCTTGTCGATTGGCGACTGCGCGTCGATAGCCGAAGTCACAGTTCGGCCCGTGGATGTTGCGCTGGCGGTGCCGTCGCTCGCGCGACTCCCGGTCTTGTCTGCGGCTTGACCGCGCGGATTTAGCTGGGCGGGCGGGACGGCAATGGTTCCGACAACGGTTCGTTCGATGGACGGCGTCGGCGTGGAGACGACTGGCACTTCTCGCGGGGCGGCGCTCCGGGCGGCCACGGCCTCGGTTTTTGCCTTGGCTTCCTTTGCAGCCTCGGGCGGAGGAGGCGATGCTGCCTCAAGGGGGGCGGCGGCGTTTTTCGGAACTCTGGATCTTGCTGGCGCCTCGGCATGGTCCCGCGGAGTGTCGAGGGCCGGTGAGGGTGCGGATGCCGATGCTTCCTCCCCAGCTGCCCGCGTCTGCGGACGCGGAATCCGAAGCGCGTCCTGCAGCAGGGCGAAGGCGGGCACGACATCCGCGCCGGCCGTCTTCGCCGCGCACGATTTCGATTCCGTTGTGTCGTCGGCGAGGCCGGTCTCCGTCTCGACGTTCCCGGCGTCGCCGCGAGCGGCCTTCGGCTGCCTCGGCTCGATTTCGTCTGACGGCTCTGTGATGCCGCCTGACGGTACGCCGGCCGCCGGGGCGCGGGCGGAGGCTTCCGCCCGGACCTGCTTCGTCGCCCCGGACCTGCATGCCCGGCCGAGGTCGCCCTCGACGAGGCCCGGCTGCTCCGCCGCTGGACGTCCCCTTGCAACCGTTGCTTCGGCTGGGCGCAGTACCTGCGCCGCGATGGCCGCGGTGCCGGAGAGACGGCGACCGACCTCCGCGAGACCTTCCAACTGGCGCGAGAGACCCTTCGACGGGACGGCCATGGCCTGCATTGCGATAGCCGGTCCGCTTCGCCGCTCGGCGCCGGCGGTGCGGAAGGCATCCTGGAAGTCGGGCTGTCCCTTCGGTCCATCCTTGCTGGCCTGGGGGCGCGGGTCGGCGATCGGCAACCTGGACGCGGACACGGTACTGGTCATTTGGCCCCTGCGAGCATCTTGTCGATTTCCTCCAGCTTGCGCCGCGTCTCGTCGACGAGAGGCAAGGAATCCTCCGGCGAAGCCGCCGCTTCGACCGGCAAGGCGGCCATGGTCGGCTTTACCTCCTGCTGGCCGGCAGGAGCGGACACGTCCGATGGCGACGTCGCGGCGGTTACCGGCGCGGGATGCGCGGCGGCGATGTCGGTCGCCCTGGGCGGTTCAGGCTCGGCCGCCGCAGGGGCCGGGGCCGGAATCGGGGCGTCAGGTTGGGGCGCCGCGGCGGGGGCCGGGGCATCACGCTGGGGCGCCGCGGCCGACACCTCGATGGGTTGAGCCGGCTTCTCAGCGCCAGGAGACATGATCCCGGTCGCGACCGAGATCGCCGCATCCAGCAATTGCCTGTCGGGTCCGGCGAGCTTCGCCCGATCGATCGCCTTCAGCCGCGCGAGGATTTCGGCGCCGTTCTCAGAGGTGATCTCCGAGAGATTGGAATAGAGGATGGCACGCGGATCGGTGTCGCCGGTGGCGACATTCTCGAATTCGGCGGCCTTCTTCGCAGCGAAATCGGAGAGTTCGCGCAGACCCTCGATCGCGGCGGTGCGGGCGAGCCGCAGATAGATCACCCTCTGATGCTCCCGGCTCATCTCGGCGATCGTGCTCTCGATGACATGGAGATCGAGCGAGGCGTAGAGTGCGACGATCCCCTCGACGAGCTCGTCGGCATACTGGGTTGCATAGGGGGAGCGAAGGAACCGGCGCACATACTGGTTCGAGGCGCGCAGGAAGCGATCGGTATCGCCGAGGCGGGCGGCAAGCGGAAGCGAACGCCGAAGTGCTGCTTCTTCGACGAGGGTTCCCGGGGCCAGAAGACGCGCGGTGTCGAGATAGGTCAGCGCCAGCTTCGGTTCGTCCGCCCCGGCCATCGAGCCCTTGATGAGGGCGAGAAACGACCCGAGGTCGCCGGCGAGCGTGCGCGGGTCGATCGAATGAAGCACGGCCATCGCCGACTTGAGATCGCCGCGGATGTAGGCGCGGACGCCGTCAGTTAGCGGCTTCGTCGCCTCGTCCTGCTTGAGGCGGGAGATCGCAACCTCGACGGTTATCGGATTGCCGCCGCTCATGGCGTAGATCAGAAGGGCCTCGATGTTCTTGCGCTCGGCGAAGTCCTCCGGCCCGGATTCGCGCAGCTTCCTGTCGATCATCTGCAGGATCTTCTGCTGCATCGGCAGGGCCGCATGATCGCCGCCCGCGATCCGGTCCTGGACCAGCTGCAGCGAGCGGACCATCTGGAACGTATCCAGCGCCGCATGCGCCTGCCCGGCCGCGAACGGCGTGGCCGACAGCAATGCGCCGACCGCTATGGCCCGGCAGAGCCGTTTCATCCGGCGGTCTCCAGCAGGATCTCGATGCGGCGGTTGGAAGCGGCGAACGGATCGGCGGGCTCCTTGAGCTTGCGGTCGGCGAAGCCGGCCACCTCGGTCAGCCGCTTCTCGTCGAGGCCGGAGCGCACCAGCATGTAGTAGGCAGAGTGGGCGCGCGCGGTGGACAGCCGCCAGTTGTCATATTTGCCGCCGGCGAAGGGACGGCCGTCGGTATGGCCGTTGACGTGGATGTTCCCCTTCCTCTCCGAGAGGATGTTGCCGATCTTCTCCATCGCGACGACAAGGTCGCGCCGGGGAACCGCCGAGCCGATCTCGAACATGCCGAAATCGAGCTGGTCCGTCACCGAAATGATCACGCCCTCGGCCGTCGCCTCGACGGTCAGGCCCTCCGCCAGCTTGGCGTTCGCGCCGAGCGCCTGAGCGATCTCGTCGCGGATCTTCGCCGCCTCCGCCAGGGCCGCCTTCGAGGGCTTGGCAGGATCGACGGGCGCTTCGGGCTGCTTCTCTGCCTTGGCCTCAGCTTTCTCCGCCGCCGACTCCGGCAAGGGGGCCGCCTCGGCAGCCGCTGCCTTCTGCCCCGCCGTATCGACTGCGCCGGCGGGCTTCTTCGCGTCGCCAGGTTCGGAAAGGACTGTCTCTTCGTCGGTCGGAGGAGAATCCACCCCGGGGATGATCTGCTGCGACCAGAAGTCAGGCGCGAAGGGGTCGCGGAACGACTCGCCGCCCGAGGCGCCGGTCGCCGGGCCGGAGAGCTGGGCGCCGCCGTCGCCCTTCTCGCTCAGATTCTGGAGATTGCCCGTTTCCGCCGCGATCTCGGCGAGCACGGCGTAGGGATTCGAGAACAGGTGCTCGTCGGTGTATTTCTCGGCATCGGCCGACTGGCTCGCCTCGTTCTGCTTCATGTTGCCGGTTTCGGCGGCGCCGACGCCGGCGATCGAGGCGGCCGGATCGGTCTCGCTCTGCGCCTGCGTCTGGGCGGAGGTCGAGCCCTGTCCCTCCTCGTCGAGACCCCGCCGGCTGGCGTTCTTGTCGGTCAGTTTGATCGGGTTGAAATAGCTCGCGACCGCCGCCTTGGTCTCTTCGTTGGCGGCGTTGATCAGCCACATGACCAGGAAGAAGCACATCATCGCGGTCATGAAGTCGGCGAAGGCGATCTTCCAGGCGCCGCCATGATGGTCGTCATGGTCGTCATGCCCGCCATGGCGGATGATTATAATCTCGTGCTTGGCTTCCGCGTGCTCGGCAGTGCTCAACCGACTGCTCCCGTCAGGGCGGACGACCATTCGGCGAGCCGCGTTTCAAACAGCGTCTCGTCGAGCGACACCGTCAGGTCGTACGATTCGGACTCGGTGAACTCGAGATGGCGCGCGTGGTCGCCCATCGCCGCGGCGAAGGGCATGAACAGGGACTGGGGACCGCTCACCCGGATGCGGATCGTATCGGCGTCGCCGATCGCGCCGCGGACGCTGCGGGCGAGCGCCTCCACCGCGCGCGAGCGCACGTCCTCGTCGACGATCTGGCTGAGGATGCGCGCGCAGACGGATGTCGCCTCTTCGATCGCCTTGCGCTCGAGAGAAGACAGAGCGGCGGCGGTCTTGCCCGCGAGTTCGACCGCGAGCGTCGCACGCAGTGCCGCCATCTCCTCCTCGTGGCGCGCCCGATCTTCCGCCGCGCGCTCCTCGTAAAGCGCTTCCAGGTGGCGGCCGAGATCGGCTTCCGCTTTTGCGACCGCATCCGCCACGACCGCGTCGACGTCGACCGGGGCCGGCTGAGGCTGGGGAGCCGGCGCCGGCGGCTCGCTGCGCATCGGCAGGATCACCGCCGCCGGGACAGGGCGCGGCGGCGGAGCGAAGTCGGGCAGGAAGTCGGCGATCGCGAGAGCCATCAGCTCGCCTCCTGATGGGCCCATTTGCGCAGGATATGCGCCGTGCGCTCCTCATTCAGCTCGAGCATCCGCGCGAGGCGGTCCTGCGGGGCCGGCTTCAGCTTGTTGCGGAGCTCGTCGATCGGGTTGACGTTGGAACGGTCGGCCGGGGAGGCGACGAGCGCTGCGCCTTCGGCCTGCATGGCGCCGCCGGCGATCTGCAGGTTTTCCGGAGCGCCGGGGAGGGCGCGCTGCATCTCTTCGAAGGACGGCGCGGCGGCCGGGCCTGCCTGAAGTGCCGCGGCGAGCGGACGCAGGCCGAACCAGACCACCAGGAACACGACGAGGACGAAGGCGGCCGAATTGATGAGCGAACCGGTGTGCTGGCTCGCCGCCTCGAGGAAGCCCGGCCCCTCGATTGCCTCGCCGTCGATGCCGTCGATGAACTCGACGGCGTTGACGCTGATGGCGTCGCCGCGGGTCTCGGAGAAGCCGGCGGCGGTCGCGACCATCTCGCGGATCGCGGCCAGACGCTCCTGGATCTTCTCCGGCGTCGCGTTTTCGCCAAGCACGGCCTTGAGGCGCGCTTCGTTGACCACGATGGCGACAGACAGGCGAGTGACGGAATAGCCGTTGCTGACGGTGGCGATGCGCTTCGAATTGATCTCGTAGTTGGTGACCTCCTCCTTGCGGTCGTTCTTTTCGGTGGAGGAGGGGCCGCTGGCGCCCGGAGCGCCTTCGTTCGGGAGGTTCTGGTCAACCGAGGTCGGGGCGGTCGACTGGCTCTGGTTGTTCTGGTTGGCTTCCTTGACGACCTGGATCGACCGCTCGACCCGCGATTCGGGGTCGAAGATGGTCTCCTCGGTCTGCCGCGTGTCGGTGTTCACGACAGCGTTGACGCTGGTGCGGAAATTGTCCGGTCCCAGATAAGGCGAAAGGGCGCGGTGGATCGAGTCCTGGATCTGGTTCTCGACGGTGCGCTCCACGCCGATCGAGCGCGTCGCGGTGTTGTTCGCCGGATCGTCGCCGGCGGCGAGCAGGGTGCCGTCGGAATCGAGGATCGTCACGTTTTCCGCGGCGAGGCCAGGCACCGCGGCTGCGACGAGGTAGCGGATCGACGCGGCGCTGCGGGCGCCGTCGAGCCCGGCGGTGCGGATGACAACCGAAGCCGACGGCTGACGCTGCGCCTGGCGGAAATTGCCCTGTTCGCCCATGACGATGTGGACGCGCGCGGCCTTGATGCCGGCAATCGACTGGATGGTGCGCGCGATCTCGCCTTCCAGCGCCCTGACCTTGGTGACCTCCTGCATGAACGAGGTGAGGCCGAGCGAGCCGACATTGTCGAACAGTTCATAGCCCGCATTGGTGCTGGTCGGCAGGCCTTTTTCGGCGAGCAGCATGCGCGCCTGCCCGGTCTTGCCGACGGGGACCATCACCGACGTGCCGTCGGAGGAGACGTCGAAGTCGATGCCGACGTCGCCGAGCACGATGCCGATCTGGTTCACATCGGACCGGTCGAGACCGACATAGAGCGTTTCGTAGGCAGGACGGTTGAGCCAGATCGATCCGATCACGACCACCGAGACGACCAGGGCGGCGACCGCGCCCATGATGGAAAGCCGGCGCGCTCCCATGGCCTGGAGGTTATCTAGGATTCGCTGGATCTGTTCGGGCACGGAATGTCAGCTCCTCGAAACACCGTCTTGCAGGCAGCCTAGAGGGCGAAGCTTGTGCGAAAATTGAAAGGGCCGCGACGTCAGCGCGGCCCTTTCAAATCAGCGCTCTAATTCGAGCTACTAAATCATCACTTGAAGAGAGCGAGAACGTTCTGCGCGCTGCTGTTGGCGATCGAAAGCGCCTGGATGCCGAGCTGCTGCTGGACCTGAAGAGCCTGCAGCCGGGTCGACTCCTTGTTCATGTCCGCATCGACCAGCTGGCCGACGCCGCGCTCGATGGAGTCCATGAGGCTGGTGGTGAAGCTCTTCTGCATGTCGATGCGTTTCTTGGCCGCGCCGATGGCAGTCGCGGCGTCGGTCAGTTCGGCCAGCGTCGTGTCCGCGACCGTCAGCATCTGCTCGATCTGCGTGTCGAGGAAGCCTTCGACCGTGAGCGTGTAGACGGAGTAGCCGTCGGTGGCCGCGAGCGTGCCCGCCACGGCGACGGTCGCCGTGTCTTCCCGGACACCGGTCGTCCCGAGGCGCAGGCCTTCGACGATGCCCCGGTTCTCGGCGGTGAGGGCCGCGGCGTCGAACAGCTTGATGCTCTGGACGTCGATGTCGATGGTGCCGAGCGTCACATCGCCGGCGGAACTGCGGTTGAAGGCGGAGACGATCTTGGCGTCAGCGTGCACGCCGGCGGAAGGATTGCCGTTTGCGACGCTGGAATCGACCGAGAGCCAGTTGGCGCCGCTGAAGGTCGCGGCGTCGGCCGAGAATTTCAGCTGCTTCTGCAGTTCGGCGATTTCCGACTGGATCTTTGACTTGTCGTTTTCGGACGCTCCGATCGCGGACACCAGCTTCTGCTTGATGTCGTCGACGATGCCGACGACGCTGTTGATCGCGGTGTAGGCGGTGTCTATGCGGCTTGCGCCGAGACCGAGCGAATCCTGGATGGAGGAGAGCGCCTTGTTGTCGGATTTCATCGTGGTCGCGATCGACCAGTAAGCCGCGTTGTCGGCGGCTTCCGCGACCCTCAACCCCGTCGAAATGCGGGACTGGGTGGACTGCATCGCCTTGTTGGTGGCCTGCAGCGACTGGAGCGCCGTCATTGCCGACGCGTTGGTCAGAATCGATGTCACCTCTACAGCCCCCTTAAGAATGCACTACGCTGTTGGCTACGGTTAATCATTGGTAGTCGGATACGGTTAACGCACGGTTAAATGCGAAAACCCGCGCTACTCAATGTGGACCGCGAGGGGAAAAAGGGGGCTGGGGCTTGCGCGAAGCTTGCGGCCGCGAATCAGCTGGACGCCGGGCTGTAAACGCGAAGGCCGCGCTCCTTGCGGAGCGCGGCCCAGGTTGAGAACTGTCGGTCGCGGCTTAGCGGAAGAGCGACAGAATGCTCTGCGAGTTGGAATTGGCGATCGACAGCGCCTGGATGCCGAGCTGCTGCTGGGTCTGCAGGGCTGAAAGGCGGGCCGATTCCTTGGTCATGTCCGCATCGACGAGCTGGCCGACACCGCGGTCGATGGAGTCGATCAGGCTGCTCGTGAACTCCTTCTGGAGGTCGATGCGCTGCTTGGTCGCGCCGAGCGTGGTCGCGGCATCGGTCATTTCCTTCAGCGCGCCTTCGACGGCGGTCAGCATCTGGCCGAGCTGCGCGTCGTTGAAGCCGACGACCGTCAGCGACGAGACGGCGTAGCCGTCCGTTGCGGCAACGGTGCCGCCGGTCGCCGCGACGGCAGTGTTGTCACGCAGGCCGGAGGTGCCGAGGCGGCGACCGTCCAGAATACCGTCCTGAACGTTGGTCGCGGTGGCGTAGGCTTCATAGAGCTTGACGCTGTCGACGCTGATGTCGATCGTCGAGACCGAGGCAACGCCAGCGGCCGAGCGGTTGAACGCCGAGACAACCTTTGCGTTGTCGGCGGTGCCGGCGACGGTGGCGGAGGTCGAGTCGACCGAGAGGTAGTTCGAACCCGAGAACGTCGCCGCGTCGGCATAGGCCTTCAACTGCGACTGCAGCGCGGTGATTTCGGTCTGGATCTTCGACTTGTCGTTGGCGGTGGCGCCGACGGCCGAGACGATTTTCGTCTTGATCTCGTTGACCGTCTGGATGGCCTTGTTCATGCCGGTGTAGGCGGTGTCGACCTTGGATGCGCCGAGACCGAGAGAGTCCTGAACCGACGAGAGAGCCTTGTTGTCCGAACGCATCGTGGTCGCAATCGACCAGTAGGCGGCGTTGTCGGAGGCCTCGCCGACGCGGAAGCCGGTGGAGATGCGCGACTGGGTCGTGGAGAGAGCCTTGTTGGTTGCCGCCAGCGACTGCAGCGCGGTCATGGCCGACGAATTGGTATTGATGCTCGACATGGGAAAACGCCCCTAACTTTGTACAGGATACAGGGACATACCGGGCTATCCGGTATGACGGGGCGGCTTCATGCCTGGGATCACTCTTGGAGATGATCAGTCCGTCATGCGTGGGACTGTCATACAACCTGTAATTCTACCAAACCCGTAAGGAGCGTGGTTAACAATCAGGAAAACGACCGCACGAGGCTGCCGACGAGCAGATTCCATCCGTCGATCAGGACGAAGAACAGGATCTTGAAGGGCAGCGAGATCACCGTGGGCGGCAGCATCATCATGCCCATCGACATGGTGATGGTGGCCACGATCAGGTCGATGACGAGGAAGGGCAGCACGATCAAGAAGCCGATCTCGAAGCCGCGCCTGATCTCGGAGATCATGAAGGCCGGGACGAGGATGCGCAGGTCGACTGCCTGGCCTTCGACGACGTTCTGGCCGCGCTCGCGGGCGAGATCCGCGAAGAGGTCGAAATCCTTCTCCCTGACATTATCGAGCATGAACGCGCGGAACGGCTCGGAGATGCGCTCGAAGGCCTGCTGCTCGTTGATCTGGTTATTCATCAGCGGCTGCACGCCATCCTGCCAGGCGCGGTCGAAGGTCGGCGCCATGACGTAGAAGGTCATGAACAGCGCCAGGCTGATCAGGATGAAATTCGCCGGCGTGGTCTGCAGGCCGATGCCGGTCCTCAGGATCGAAAATGCGATGACGAAGCGGGTGAAGCTCGTCACCATGATCAAGATGCCGGGCGCGACCGAGAGCACGGTCAGGAGGCCGAAGAGCTGGATGATCGTGCCGACGGTCTGGCCGTCGGCGCCACGGGTGATTTGGCCGAGGTCGATCGTCTGGGCGGCGGCGCCGAACGTCAGCGCGGCGAGAGCGGCAAGCGTGAGCGCGAGGCGTTTCATTCGAAGACGATCGTCCGGATGAGAACGTCCTTGACCTTGCCCTCGCCCCGGATGCGCGAACGCTCGCGGATATCATCCTTGAGATGCAGGAAGCCGCTCGCGCCTTCGACCTGGTGCAGCTTCACCGTGCGCAGATAGGCGAGGATGTCCTGGTGTATCGTGTCGGCGATCGTCGGATCGACCTCGCCTTCGAAGACCGCCGCCAGTTCGACGCGTATCCAGGTATCGCTGGGCGCGGCCAGGTTGGTGGTGATCGCCGGCAGGTTCAGGATGCCGCGTGCCAGATCGGCCGCCGCGGGATCCTCCGGCTCGCTGGCCTCGCCATGGCCGCCTTCCTTCTTCTCGCCGTGACCGGCGGCCGGCGCCGCGGCCGCGGTCTCGGTGCCGGCCGTCTCTCCCTTGAGCATGCCGCCGGAGAAATAGCCCACGCCGGCCGCCACCAGGGTCAGGACAAGGAGAACCGCGATCTGGACAACGAAAGACGGCCCCTTGGCCGGGGCGCCTTCCACCTTCTCGACGGTTGCGACGGCCTTGGCCATAATCGATCGCCCCTAGAAAGGCATAACCTGATCGAGGATCTGGTGCCCGTAGGGCGGTTGCTGCACTTCGGTCAGGCGACCGCGTCCGCCGTAGGAGATGCGCGCCTCCGCGATCCGCTCGTAGGAGATGGTGTTGTTGGCGCCGATGTCGGTCGGCCTGACGATGCCCGCGATCGTCAGCACGCGCAGTTCGGCGTTGACGCGCACTTCCTGCGTGCCGCTGATGATCAGGTTGCCGTTGGGCAGGACGTCGGTGACCACGGCCGCGACGGACAGGCTCAAGGCCTCCGAGCGCGCGGTCTGACCGTTGCCGGTGCTGGTCGAGTTCGAGCCGATGTCGAAGCCGGCCTGCGCCTTTCCGGTCTTGAGGCCGTTGATGTCGTAGTCGCCCGAGATGCCGAAGTTGCGCGATGCCTGCCGGCTGCGCTCGGACTCGTTGGAGAACTTGGCCTTGTCGTTGATCGAGATGAACACGGTCATGACGTCGCCGACGGAGAGCGCGCGGGCATCGGTGAACAGGCTGCTCTGCCGGTCGTCCCACAGCGAATTGCCGGCGACCGGTTTCGACGGTGCCTTGGGATAGTAGTAGTTCGAACGCGGATTGGCATCGAGCCCGGTGCCGACGGCCGACATCGTCGGCGGAACGTTCACTTCCGCCAGGTTCGTTCCGCAGCCGGCCAAACCGAGAGAAAGGCCTGTCATCAGAAGAATGCGCTTCACGACGGGTCTTCCTTTCGCGCCGCGCTCGACATGATGCTCGTGAGCTTCGCGGCGACCACACGTTCCATTTCGTTCATGATGAGGCCCGACTGCTTGACCTGCAGCTTGAGCATGATGGCGGCGGCAAGCGCCGGATCCATCTCCGACAGGCGTTCGGCGGCCGCGTCGGGGCGCATGCGCGCATAGATCAGGACGACGTTGTCCGTCGCCTTGTCCATGAAGTCCTGGCGGAGCTTCATCCACTTCTCATACTCGGCGCGCTTCTCTTCGAGCTGCTTGACGCGCTGGTCGATATCGCCCTTGAGCACTTCCAGCTCACGGGCCTGGATGGCGTAGCGCCGGTCGCGGGCGGCGTCGGCGATGTTGCCGCAGAACTTTTCGATCTCGTCGGCGGAGTTGATCGTCTGGGGAGGCTGCGACTGCGTCGCGCCCGGAACGCCAGAGACGATCACGGCGGTGGTCGCGCAGGCCAGGATCGTCGCGGCCAGTCGCGGAATTCTGATCTCGATGGTTCGCGCTTTCATTACGGCATTCCTATTGCAGCACCAGGTCCGCCTGCAGCGCGCCGGCGGACTTGATACCCTGGAGGATGGCGATGATGCCGTCGGGCTTCACGCCGATACGGTTGAGGCCGGCGACGAGGGTCTCGAGGTCCGGGCCGTCGATCATCGCGACCTCGCCGCCGTCCTGCGTCGCGTCGACGACGGTCGAGGGTTCCACCGCCGTCTCGCCGTTCGAGAACGGCTCGGGCTGGACGACCTTCGGCATCTCTGTAATGCGCACCGTCAGCGCGCCGTAGCTGATCGCCACCTTGGAGATCCTGACCGCCTGGCCAATGACGATGGTGCCCGTGCGCTCGTCGATGACGACCTTGGCCGGGGAGTCGGTTTCGACCAGAAGGTTCTCGAGCTCGGCGATGAAGCGGGCGGAGGAGATGCCCTCCGGCCGCTTGACCATGATGGTCCTGGAGTCCTGTTCGCTGGCGACGCGCTTGCCGAAGCGGTTCGTGCCGTATTCGTTGATGGCGTCGGTGATGCGCACCGCAGTCGAGAAGTCGGGGTTGCGGAGCTGCAGCGTCAGGACGGTATCCTGGCCGAACTGCGTCGGGACCTCGCGCTCGACGATCGCGCCGCCGGGCACGCGGCCGGACGTCGGCACGCCTTTCGAGACGGTCTCGGCCTCGCCCTGCGCGGCAAAGCCCGAGACGATCACCGGCCCCTGGGCGACGGCATAGATCTCGCCGTCGGGCGCGCGCAGCGGCGTCATGACCAGCGTGCCGCCGGTCAGCGACGTCGCGTCGCCGAGCGAGGATACCGTCACGTCGATGCGGGCGCCGGACTGGACGAAGGCGGGCATGTTGGCGGTGACGATGACGGCGGCGACGTTCTTGGCGCGGGCCTGGCCGCCCTGCAGAGAAATGCCGAGGTTCTGCAGCATGGCGCGGATGGACTGGTCGGTGAAGGGAGCACTGCGCAGATTGTCGCCGGACCCCTGCAGGCCGATGACCAGGCCGTAGCCGATCAGCTGATTGTCGCGCGAACTCTGGAGGGTGGCGATATCCTTGATACGCGAGGGAGCGCCAAGCGAGGGCAGCGCCGATGGTCCGCCGTTCGATGCGAAGCGGACCGACTTCTGAGGCGGCGTGTCGTGGATATAGCCATCCGAGGCGGCTGCGCCCGAAGGGGCGATGACGATCGGCTCGGAGAGATCCGCGGCGGCGGCCGGCGCCGCCAGGTGGGCAGCGATGGCGAGGGCGAGCAGGAACCGTCTCATCCGCCGACCCTGATCGTGCCGTTGGCCATGACGATGCCGGTGAAGACCTTGCCGCTGTCGGCGTTGCGCAGACGCAGCACGTCGCCGAGACTGCCGGGCTGGAGCGGAACGGCGGTCGCCTGGATCGTCAGGCCGTCCTGCTGGAAGATGACGGTCACCGCCTGGCCTGCCTCGACGAGATAGGGCTCACGCAGGGAGCTGAGCGGGATGAGTTTGCCGGGAAGGATGGTGCGCTTCGCCACCTTGCCGTCGGCTTCCCCGATCTCCTGGACGAAGGGCGAGGTGACGCGCGCATTGGGCCGCAGCGCCACCTGGTTGAGCGTATCGGCGCTGACGGTTTCGCCGGGATATACGATGCGGGTCGCGACGACCGCCATATCCGCGGCATGCGCCACCGCCGGCAGCCAGAGGATGGCCGCCGCTGCGCCTGCGAGGAATGTCGCGAGCCGCCGAATTGCCATCATCTCGCCTGCGAAATCGTGGAGGCCATTTCGTCGGCGGCCTTGATGACCTTCGAGTTCATCTCGTAGGCGCGCTGGGCCGAGATCATGTCGGTGATCTCCTTGACGGGATCGACGTTGGAATTTTCGAGATAGCCCTGCTCGATCGTGCCGAAGCCGGGGTCTCCGGCGACGCCGACGATGGCCGGGCCGGAGGCCTCCGTCTCGCCGAACAGATTGTCGCCGAGAGGGGCAAGACCCGCCTCGTTGGCGAAGGTGGCGAGGGTAAGCTGGCCGAGTTCCTGGACGGCGGCCTGACCGTCGATCCTGGCGAAGACCTGTCCCGACTTGTTGACGATGACTTCCACTGCATCGGACGGAACTGTGATCGACGGCATGACCGGATTGCCGTCGATGGTGACGAGCTGGCCCGTGGCGTTGGTGTTGAAGGCGCCGGCGCGCGTGTAGAGCGTCTCGCCGTTCGGTCCCTCGATCTGGAACATGCCGGCGCCGACGAGCGCGAGATCGTATTTGTTGCCGGTGCTGGTCAGCGATCCCTGGATGTGCAGATTGCGGATGGCGGCCGTCTTGACGCCGAGGCCGATATGGGCGCCTTCGGGAACGACGGACGCGTTGGCCTGGTTCGGCACGCCCGCCAGTCGCTCGACCTGGTAGAGCAGGTCGGAGAATTCCGCCCGCGCGCGCTTGAAGCCCGTCGTGTTGATGTTGGCGATGTTGTTGGCGATGACCTCGAGGTTGGTCTGCTGGGCGTTCATGCCCGTCGCGGCTATGGCAAGCGCTCTCATACTCTTTACTCCTCAGATCGCCATACGGCTGACTTCGAGATAGGCGGTCACGATCTTGTCGCGGATGGCGATGGCGGTCTGGAGCGAACGCTCGGCGCTCATCACGGAATCGACGACCTCGCGGGTGGTGACGTCGCCGCCCTGCAGCGCCTTCATCGACACCTGATCGGCATTCTGCAGGGTGCCAATGGCGCTGCTGGCGGCATTGGAAAGCGCCTTGGCGAGCGAAGCTCCGAAATCGAGCGTCGACCCGGCTTCACCGACCTTTGCCGGGCTTTCGAAGAGGCTGCTCGCGCCGGCGCCGCCGATCGGGGATATGCCGCTGATCATGACTGGGTCCTCAACAGGTCGATGGTCATCGAGATGAGCTCGCGCGCCTGCTTGATGGTCTGGAGATTGGCCTCGTAGGACCGGTTCGCCTCGCGCATGTCGGCCATCTCGACCAGCATGTTGACGTTCGGCATCTTGACGTAGCCCTTCTCGTCGGCCGCCTGGTGCCCGGGCATGTATTCCATCGGGAATTCGGTCGGATCGGTCGCGCGCGAGGCGACGGCGACGAAGGACGCGCCGCTCTGGCGGTCGATCAGCGAGCCGAAGCTGATGGTCTTGCGGACGTAGGGGTCTTCCTGCGCCGAGTTCGCGGTCGACTGCGCATTGGCCAGGTTTTCCGCGACGACGTGCAGCCGCTCGGACTGGGCGGTGAGGCCGGAGGCGGCGACGCGCAGCGAGGTTGTCAGTGGATCCATGGCCGCCTCACTTCGCCGTCATCATGAACATGCGATGGAAGGATTTGACGATCGCGGTATTCAGTTCGAACGCCTGCCGGACCTCGTTCGACTTGATCAGTTCATCCTCGACCTGCACGCTGTTGCCGGAGGGCAGGGCCGAAGCCTGGGCGCGCGCCTTGGTGCCGAAACCCGCATCCGTGCCCCCGATCGCAATGTGTCCCGGATTTGTGACCGAGACAGCGGAGGCGCTGGTCTTCAGGACTTTCTCGAACGGCGTTACGTCGACGGCGCGGTAGCCGGGGGTGTTGGCGTTGGCGATGTTGCTCGTGAGCGCCGACTGGCGCGCAGACAGCCAATCCGCCTGGAAGGAGGCAAGCTGGAACAGTTGCACTGACTGAACCATCAACGGTTCCCTGCGACGTTTCTCTGGCGAGTGAAAACGACGATAGGAAACGTGACTTGCGCGGACCTTGCGAGGGTATCCGGAGGCTTCGCGGCTAGTTTGTGATCTCCAGCACCCGGTCGGCCGTGGTGACGAGCACCCAGCTGCCGTTGCGCTTCTCGATCTTCGCGACCCGGCTATTGTCGGGCAGAAGCGAGCCGCGCTGGACGACGTAGAGGCCCTGGTCGTCCTGGATCATGGCGCGTCCGTTGGCGACATGGACGAGTTCATACTCCGGCACCGGAGCAGGGAAAGGCTGGTCGACGGTCCGGGGATCGTCGTCTTCGCTGCCGGTCGGGGGCGTGGTGCCGGTGGTGAACGTGTCGAGATCTGTCTCGCGGTTGTCCCGGGTCGCCTCTTCGGAGGCAATGCGGTCGGCCGGGATCGCCCCCCTCGGCGTCCGTCCGCTCGAGGGAATGTTCTCCAGCTTCACCGCGCGGATGCCGAACTGGTCCTGATTGAAGAAGACGTACCAGGGGAAGAAGGCGCAGAAACCGCTGAGGACGATGCCGGAGGCAAAGAGGATGAGGTCGCCGCGCGAATAGCTGCGGGAAAAGCCGAAGCGGCTGCGCCCGGCAGCCGCCTTTGCGGCGGGCGCGCGTTTCCAGGAAAACCGGCGAAACGCGGCGGTCAGGCCGGCCGTGCGGGTCTCCGTCCGGTCAGGCTGCTTGCTGGCCATGTGGCGCCTCCCTTGCCTTCAGATGACGTGCGAGGTCCCCGAACGGGTCTCTTGTGCGCGGGTCGGCAGGCGATTGTCCGAGCGCCTCGTAGATCAGCGGAACCTGTCTGACCGCGACGTCGAGATCGATGTCGGCTCCCGCCGAATAGGCGCCGAGAAGCCGGATATCCCGCGTCTCCTCGAAGCGGGAGATCATCGCCTTGAGCCGGGTCACCAGCGTCTTCTCGTCGTCGGTCCAGGCGCGCCCGGACAGTCTGGAGATCGAGGCGAGGGGATTGACGGCGGGGAAGCGTCCCTGTTCGGCGATCGAGCGGTCGAGCACGACATGGCCGTCGAGGATGCCGCGGACGCTGTCGGCGATCGGATCGTTGTGGTCGTCGCCGTCGACGAGGACGGAAATGATCGCCGTGATCGAGCCGGTCTCGCCTGCCGTGCCGGGGCCGGCCCGCTCCAGCAGTTTGGGCAGCTCGGTAAATACCGAGGCAGGATAGCCGCGCGCGATCGGAGGTTCCCCGGCCGATGTCGCCACCTCGCGCAGCGCGTGGGCAAAGCGTGTGACGGAATCGACGATCAGCAGGACACGGTCGCCCCGGTCGCGGAAATACTCGGCGACGCTCATGGCGGTCGCGGGCGCGCGCCGGCGCATCATCGCGCTCTCGTCGCTGGTCGAGACGACGGCAACCGTCTTTGCCATGTTCTTCGGGCCGACGGTGTCTTCCAGGAATTCACGCACCTCGCGGCCGCGTTCGCCGACCAGCGAGACGACCGCCGTGTCGAAGGCATCCGCCGCCGCCAGCATCGCCAGCAGCGTCGACTTGCCGACGCCGGAGCCGGCGAACACACCCATGCGCTGGCCGAAGCAGAGCGGGGTGAAGATGTCGATCACGCGCACGCCTGTCTTGAAGGGAGCGTCGACCCGCTGGCGGGTCATCGCATTGGCGGCATGGCCGGACGCGTGTCTCTCGCCCTGGGCCAACGGCGGCCCGCCATCGATCGGACGGCCAAGCGCGTTGACCACCCGGCCGCGCCAGGAGCTGTCCGGACGCACGCTCAGCGGCCCGCAATTGAACACCGGCGTGTCGATGGCGAGATCGGCGGTGGTCTCGAAGGGCGACACAAGGACGTCGTCGGGCGTCACGCGCACGATTTCGCCGGCGCGGCGCCCTTTCGGCCCGTCGTGCTCGACGACATCGCCGATGCAGGCTTTGCGGGACAGGCCGCGCACACGGTAGTGCGTCGCCGACACCTCGACCACGCGGCCGCCCACGCGCACGAGCGCGTCGGGGGCGGCGAAGCGGGCCATCGCCTGCTCGAGCCCAAGGAGCCGGTTGGGCTCTGCGACGGCTTGTGCGGAATTCGTGGTCATCGCGGTTCAGATCTCAGCGGCTGCCGAGCGTCTTCACGGCGTCGGCGAACGTCTGCTCGGTCTGCCTCATCGCCGACCCCGCGCTCTCGAAGGCGCGCTGGACCATGATGAGACGCGTCATTTCGAGGACCGGGTTGACGTTGGAATCCTCGACGAAGCCTTGGAGAACGCCGGTGTCGGCGCGGTCGACGACCGGCTGCTGCGTGCCGTTCGCCAGCACGCCGGAATTGGCGAAGCGGGTGAAGTTCTCCCCCGGTTCGAAGCTGAAGAGCCCGAATGCACCGACCTGCTGGCCGTCCTGGCGGATGAAACCGTCGGCGCTGACCACGGGTGCACCTGCGGCTGGATCGAGCTGCAGCGCGGTGCCGGAAGCGTCGAGCACCGGATAGCCTTCGACCGAGACGATCTGGCCGGTCTGGAGCATGGAGAAGCGGCCGTCCCTGGTCATGACTTGGCCTGCCGGCGTGTCCAGCGCGAACCAGGCGTCGCCCCGCACGGCGAAGTCGAAGGGGTTTTCGGTGGCGCGGAAGCCACCCTTGGCCTGCGAGAGATAGGTGCCGCCGGTGGACACGAAGGCGGTCGCGTCCGGGCCGGTGCCGCTCAGCACGTCCTCGAACTTGATCTGCGTCGCCCGGAAGCCGACCGTGCCGGCGTTGGCGACGTTGTCGGCGATGGTGTTGAGGCGCCGCTCGAGCGCGATCTGCGACGACAGGGCGACGTAGAGCGAATCCTGCATGTCAGTAGACCCTCATCTTCTGCATGGTCAGCAGGAGGTCCGTCGAGATGCCGTATTCGGGCTGGGTGAAGAGCGTGGTTACCAGCGAGGCCGCCGTCGTGGTGGGATTGTCGATCTCCCAGAGCGTGGTGAAGCGGTTGATGAACTCGCTCAGCTTGTCCGGATCCTTGAAATCCTTGAAGTCGATGCGGTCCTCAATCAGCTTGGCCTGTTTGTCGATGTCCGCATTGCCGAACGCGTCGGGCAGGGCCAGCGCGGTGAAGACGACCTCTTTGAGGGCGGGATCGGCCAGGATCTGATAGGCATTGGTGATCGTGGACGCCTTGCGATCGAAATAGAGAGCCAGTCGCACACCTTCGTTCTGGTCGCCCGCGTCCTGTTCGAGCGTCTGGCGCAGGTATTTGTCCACTGCCCCTTGCTGCGCCTTGGTGAAGATGGTCGCGGTCTCGCCATAGGCGGCGAAGTTGTAGGTGTCGACGAACTCCCTGTAGCGCTTGTCGCTCAACGTGTTCGCGAAGGAGTCCTTTTCCTCGATGCCGCCTTCCAGCGCCTTGACCATGAAGGCCTTGGCGTAGGCCATGTCCTCCAGGCCGTGCGCTTTCATGGCGTAGCGGAAGAGCCGGTCGTCGGCCATGAACTCCTTGATCGACTTAACTTTGGTGATGTTCTCGAGGTAGTATTCGGTCTCGCGTTCGACGACGGGCTGGTCCTGGACACGGTCCAGCGACTTGCCGATGTCCTTCGCGATCAGCTGATAGCTCACATAGGTGTTGATCAAGCGCGGATCCTTCGCGTGGCTTGCCAGCATTAAGCAATAGCGCAACTTCCTTGCGTGAAGCTGAATCGGGCCGGTCCGCCTCGACGCATCCATTCAAGCCTCACACAAGGCAGAAGGGCTACGCATCCTTGCTGAAACAGCGAAGGCAGGTTGCGGTGGGTATCATCATCGGATTGATCGTCACGCTCGGGTGCGTGCTCGGTGGCTTCATGGCCATGGGCGGCCACATCGAGGTGCTGATCCAGCCTTGGGAAGTCGTGATCATCTGCGGCGCGGCCTTCGGCACATTCCTCGTCGCCAACCCGATGAAGACCGTCAAGGACACCGGCAAGGGCGTTCTCGAGGCCTTCAAGCAGGCGGTTCCGAAGGAGCAGGACTATCTCGAGGTCCTCGGCGTGCTGCACAGCCTGATGCGCGAGCTGCGCACCAAGTCGCGCAACGAGGTGGAAGCCCACATCGACAATCCGGAGGAGTCGGCCCTGTTCCAGGCCTATCCGTCGATCCTCAAGAACAAGGGCCTGTTGTATTTCATCTGCGACTACTGCCGCCTGATCATCATCGGCAACGCCAAGAGCCACGAGATCGAGGCGCTGATGGACGAGGAAATCCAGACCATCAAGCATGACAAGCTGAAGGCCTACCAGGCGCTCAACCAGATGAGCGACGGTTTCCCGGCCATCGGCATCTGCGCGGCGGTGCTGGGCGTCGTCAAGGCGATGGGCGCGCTGGACCAGTCGCCGGAGATCCTCGGCGGGCTCATCGGCGCCGCACTCGTCGGCACCTTCCTCGGCATCTTCATGTCCTATTGCGTCGCCGGTCCGATCGCGAACAAGATCAAGACCGTCCGCGAGAAGAACCTGCGCCTCTATGTGATCGTCAAACAGACGCTTCTCGCCTACATGAACGGGTCGCTGCCGCAGGTTGCCATCGAGTTCGGCCGCAAGACGATCTCCTCTCACGACCGTCCGTCGATCGATGCCGTCGAGCAGAGCACGCTGAACGGCGGCGCCGAGAAGAAGGCGGCGTGATCCGATGACTTCGCCCGGCGTCACTCCAGGATCGCCCGCCGCGCTGCGCAACCTGCTCGTCGAGCGGCTCGTCGGCGAAACGGCGGAACCCGACCGGGTGACCGCATCGGCCAGGGCGCTGGGCGAGCGTGCCCTGCCGCCCATGGCCAAGGCGCTCGCGGAACTCGTGCCGTCCCTGCTGCAGATCGAGCTCGAGAGCGTCGAACTCGGGCGGATCTCGCAGGTCTTTCTCAATGAAAGCAACAATGAGCCGCTGACCGTGGCGTCGTCGGCGAATTCGCCCGATGCGCTGGCTATGTCGATGGACTCGGCGGCAGTATCGCTGTTCACCGCGCTCTTCTTCGGCGCCGGGTCCGACGCCCCCGTGGCGGCGATCGATCGCGCGCTCTCGGCGATGGAACTCGACATCAGCGGCACGGTGTTCCAGTGCATCGCGCAGTCGCTCAACGGATCGGGCACGCGGGCGCTCAATGTCCGCTTTCCGCTGTCGCGCCCGATCGCCGGCGAGGACCGGCGCAAGCAGGTGCACCGCGACGGACCGGCGGCCCGGCTGATCTACCGCATCTTCAACGAGGGCGGTTCGGGCCGGCTCTGCGTGACCATGCCCCAGCGCATCGTGCTTTCCCCGCGCGGCGCCGAGGATGCGCAGCAACAGGGTTCGGGGGAATGGCAGGCGCATTTCGGCGGCGAGATCATGCGGTCCAAGGTGGCGGTGCAGGCGTCCATCCCGATGGGAACGCTGACGCTCGGCGAGGTCGCATCGCTGTTCGAGGGACAGGTGCTCGAGATGCCCGTCGAGTCGCCGGGAGAGACCCGGCTCTCGTCGAAGGACAAGACGCTGTTCATCTGCGAGTTCGGCAGGCTCGGCGGGCACTATACGGTGCGGATCAAGCAGCCTTTCGATCCGGAAGCGGATCTGATGAAAAACCTCCTGCCGCACTGAGCGGCGGGGAGGCGACGGAGAGAGACGATGAGCGAAGCAGCGGCCAAGACACTGGCGGACGGCGAGGACGAGCTGAGCAAGGCGATCGAGGAGCTTCGCGGCGTCCTCAAGGAAGACGACAAGCCGTCATCCGCTCCCGCGGCCGCCCGCGCATCGGCCCCCGCCGCGGCTCAGGCAGGTGCGGCTCCGGCGAACTCGAACATCATTATGAACATCCCGGTGGAACTCCAGATCGTCCTCGGCGCAGCGGAGATGCCCGTGTCCGAACTGCTGGCGCTGCAGAAGGGATCGACCGTCAGCCTGAACCGCAGGATCGGCGAGCCGGTGGACGTGGTCGTGAACGGGAAAAAGATCGCGCGCGGCGAGATCACCGTGCTGGAAAGCGATCCGTCCCGGTTCGGCGTAAAGCTGACCGAGATCATCGCCGCGGCCAAGTCCTAGGGACGGCGAATGACCGGCTCGTCGGAAATCGTCCACCTGACGCGAACCCAGAAGGCCGCCGCGATTCTCGTCGCGCTGGGCAAGCCGGCCGCCGGCCGCCTGCTCAAGTTCTTCAAGCAGGACGAGTTGCGGGCGCTGATGGAAGGCGCGCGCGAATTGCGGACGATTCCCCAGTCGGAGCTCGAGAAGATCGTCGCCGAATTCGAGACCGAGTTCGCCGAAGGTGCTGGCCTGCTCGATTCCGCCGCCACGATGGACACGATCTTCAGCGAAACGCTGACGCCGGAGGAAATGACGGCGCTGATGGGCAATGCACCCGCGCAGACCGAGGTCGAAGAGGAACAGCCGGTCTGGCCGCAGCTCGAGAAGATCGAGCCGGCGCGGGTCGGCGCATTCCTGATGAACGAGCATCCGCAGGCGGCCGCCTTCGCGCTTTCCAATTTCGCGCCATCCTTCGCCGCCCAGGTGATGATCGTCCTCGACAAGGCCGTCCGCGGCGAGATCGTGAAGCGCATGCTGGCGCTCAACCCCGCGTCGCCCGCCGCGGTCGCGCTCATGGAAGCGCAGTTGCGCACCGCGCTCATCGAGGACGATTCCGGGAAATCCGCCTCCGGCAGCCAGATCCGTGTCGCAAGCGTCCTCAACGAGCTGGACAAGTCGCAACTCGACGACGTGCTGGAGGACCTCGCCTCGGCCGGGGCTTCGAACCTCGACGCCATCCGCGCGCAGCTCTTCGCCTTCGAGGACATCGTCATGCTCGACCAGAAGGCGCGCGTGACGCTCTTCGACGGTTTCGCGGCCGACGTCGTGACGCTCGCCCTGCGCGGCGCGTCGGAAGAACTGACCGAAGCCATACTATCGGCGCAGGGCGCGCGCGCCCGCCGCATGATCGAGGCGGAGCTGAAGGCGGATCCGGGCAACGTGTCCGCGACCGACATCAACAAGGCGCGCAAGCTGATCGCGTCGACCGCGATCCGGCTGTCCGGCGAAGGCTCCCTGCAACTGCCCCAGGCACAGGAAGCCGCCTGAGCCCGGAACGGCTCGGCCTGATCGGACAACTTTTCCATGGCGGATTCAGAGGACAAGGACAGCAAGACAGAAGAGGCCACGGAGAAGAAAATCCGTGACAGTCTCGACAAGGGCCAGACGCCGTTCTCACGCGAGACGCCGCTGTTCGCGTCCTTCGTCGCGATCCTGCTGTTCGTGTTCTTCTTCGCCTATGGCACCGCCGTTCGCCTGGGCGAGTTCCTTGCGACGTTCCTGGAGAAGCCCGACGACTGGCTGCTCGGCAACAATGCCGACGCGATTGGCCTGTCGCAGATGGTCTTCATGGAGATCGCCCGCGCGCTGATCGTCATCTTCGCGATGATGATGGTGTTCGGCCTGGCCGGGGCGATGTTGCAGACGCCGCCGCAGTTCGCCGTCGACCGCATCACGCCGAAGTTCTCGCGCATCTCGCCGATGGCCGGCTGGAAGCGGATGTTCGGCGCGCAGGGCCTGTCGGAATTCGTCAAGTCGGTGGCAAAGGTGGTGTTCGCCACCGCTTTCGTCGTCTTCGTGCTGCGCGACGCGCCGACGCGGCTGCTCGACGGGATGGCGACGAACCCGACCTCTTTCGCCCCGGTCATGCTCGGCATCGCGTCGGAGATGCTGGTGACGATCACGATGATCATGGCGCTGATCGCGACGGCCGACCTGATCTGGTCCCGCTTCCAGTGGCGCACGAACCTGCGCATGACCAAGCAGGAGGTGAAGGACGAGCACAAGCAGCAGGAAGGCGACCCGATCGTCAAGGCGCGCATCCGTTCGCTGCAACGCGACCGCGCACGCAAACGGATGATGGCGAACGTGCCGCAGGCAACGCTCGTCATCGCCAACCCGACCCACTTCTCGATCGCCCTGCGCTATGATCGCAGCAAGGACAGCGCCCCGGTGGTGGTGGCGAAGGGCCAGGACCTGGTGGCGCTGAAGATCCGCGAGATCGCCAAGGAGCACAACATTCCGGTCTTCGAGGAGGTGGCGCTTGCCCGCTCCATGTACAGTCAAGTTTCGGTGGATAGTGTGATCCCGTCGCAGTTCTACCAGGCTGTGGCCGAACTGATCCGCATCATCTACGCAAACGCGGCGAAGAAATCGCCCAGCCCAAGGCCAGCATGATCCGTCAGCCTCACAGTTTGTCGCGGGAAGCCCTGGTCGCAAGCGCCATCCAGGAGGTGGTGAGCGAGCTGCGGATGGTCGACGTGGTCGACTACATCGCGTTCATCCGCATGGAGCGTTTCGGCAACATCTCCGACATCGTGGACTCGGCCGCCGAGCTCTATTTCATGCCGGGCACGCTGAGGCTCGGCCACGGCGGCGAGGCACATGTGGCCTGGTCGTCTCCGCCGAGGATCGTGCTCGATCTCGAGCTTCGCTCGCAAGGCGCGACGGTCTACTTCTCGCTGACGATGACCGACGATCACGCGGGGATCGAGGTGAACTACGTGTCGTTCGATGCGCCCGATTCCGATCCGATGGTGAACACGCGCCGGCTCGAGGATTCGCTCGAATATGCGCGCATCCGCAAGACCGTGACCGCGGATCCGGAGAACCGCGTCGCCTGAGACGAGCTATTCGATCAGGCCGAGCCGGATCGCCTTGGCGACCGCGTGCGTGCGGTTCACCGCATCGAGCTTCGAGGCGGCCGTCGTCAGATACTGGTTCGCGGTGTGGATCGAGAGACCGAGGATGCGCGCGATGTCCTCGCTGGTGCGGCCGGCGGCCGTCAGTTTCAGGCATTCGAGCTCGCGCTTCGAGATCGACGACGCACTGGAGGCGCTGGTCGACTTGAGCTGCGCGATGGCGAGGAACATCTCGAAACAGTCCCGGTGGAGATCGTAGATCGTCTCCTGCGCGAAACGCAGGTCGGGACCGGTGAAGACGAACACGCCGGTGTAGACGGGATCCGCGGAGACCGGCAGCACGATGCCGCGCCTGTCGTCCAGGATGTCCGGAAGCCGGACGAAGAAGGAATGATCGGGAGCCGCGGCGGAGTCGGACATGGTCCAGAATCCCGGCAGGCACGAACCCATCGCATGCCGGCTGAGACTGTCCGCGCCGTTGGCGATCAAGCCGGCGGAGACAGGAGACCGGCTCGGAAAGGCCTCGTCGAAACAGGGCAGCACCCTCGCCTTACCGACACCGCCTCCGGCGAAGAACAGCGAGAAGCCGGAAGCGCCGATCGCCGGGGCTAGCCGGCGGCACTTGCGTATCGCTTCCGGAATCACGCCCGCCGAGGCCATCCTCGCGAGGCGCGATATCTCGGAGAGTGGACGCGGCTCGTCGATGCCGATCGCATGCCTTGCGATATCGATCGGCTCGATGGTCATCAGATGACCCCGCAGCGCATGGCGATCGCCACCGCCATCGTCCGGTTGCCGGCGGAGAGCTTCTGGATGGAGCTGACGATGTATTTGTTCACCGTGTTCGCCGACACGCCGAGGATCAGTGCGATGTCCTCGGTGGTCTTGCCTTCCGAGACCCAAAACAGGCATTCGCGCTCGCGCTCCGAGAGCGGATCGCTGGTGGCGTCGCCGGCGTTCTGACAGTAGTGCGCCATCAGGTAATTGGTGGCGACATGCGCGCGCGGCAGCAACTCTCGCCTGATCCTGCCGACCACCGAAGCGGAGAACATGCAGACGCTGCGGCGCAGGCCCGAGCGCAGCTTCAGCAGGAAGATTTCGGCATGGCCGAATTCGAGCAGGCGCAGCGCGATCGTCTCGTCCACGACGCGAGGCGTGCGGGCCGGACTGGCGGTCTCGAAGGCGAGCGGGCTTTCGCCGAGCGGGACCGCGAACGGACTCTGATGCAGGAGTTCGATGGAGGCCGTGCCGATAATCTCGATCGCGTCGAAGGTCCAGTTCGATGAAAGGACCTTCGGCGGCTCTTCGGCGTGGCTGCGCGACAGGTCGGCGAAACAGAACTGCTCGGCCCCGACGCTGGCGCACAATTCGCGCATCGAGCGCGAGAGCGCACTTCGTGTGAGAGGGCCGTTCAACCGGTCGAGACATGGTGTCGACCAGCCCGTCAGTGGTTCCGGATTCGCTCCGTGAGGATGGCGGATCGCGCCATCCAGAATTGCTATCGTCATGCCCCCGGCCGTTCCCGGCGCGTGCCTAAACTGCTCTCCCGCGATGCTCCCGAGGCACCGAGAAAGATGGATGCCGTGCCCCGCCGCGCACGACTTCCCGATCGCGCCGGTCGCCCGGCGCGTTGCTCAACTCCGCGAACACACGCTGTTTCGGCAGAGCGGACATATGTCCGCCTTTCGCCAACTGGTCAGCGAAGCAGTCTGTTGCTTCGCTGATTTGCAGAAATTCCACGACTGACGACTCGCGTCAAGCGACGGACTCCAAAAAGTCTAAGAGTCAATCTCAAGCGACCGTTTTCAAGCCGATAATTCCGGCGGCTATCAGGCCGATGCAGGCGAGGCGGGCGAAGGTCGCCGGCTCGGAAAAGAGCGCGATGCCGAGGATCGCCGTGCCGATCGTGCCGATGCCGGTCCAGACTGCATAGGCGGTGCCGACGGGCAGCGATTTCAGGGCGAGGCCGAGCAGGCCGAGGCTGATCGCCATCGAGACGAGGGTGAGGACCGTCGGCAGCGGGCGGGTGAAACCGTCGGTATATTTGAGGCCGATCGCCCAGCCGATTTCGAACAGGCCGGCGAAGAACAGATAGGTCCAATGCATGGGATACTCCTTGCCGGACGGGCCGTCCCATCCATGTGAATTTCGCAAGGGGCCGTCCCCTTGGCCCTTCTATCCGACCGTGACGGACTTGAAAACCTTCGCAGTCATGTGCGAGCCATGCGCGGCCGCTGCCATCGCGGGACCGTGGAGGAAAACAGCATGAGCCCGTTCGTCTTCAACACAACGCCGTCGATCGTGTTCGAGGCGGGTTCATCGCGGCGTTTCGGGGCGATCGCGGGCAAGAGGCTCGGCGCCAAGGTCCTGGTCGTCACGGATCCGGGCCTGCGCAAGCTCGGCCTCGCCGACCCGGCGATCGCTTCGCTCGAACAGGCGGGCGCTATTGTCACCGTGTTCGATGAGGTGGAGGCCGATCCGTCGCGCGCGACGCTGATGAGGGCGGTCGAGGCCGGCAGGGCGGCCGGAGTGACGGGTGTCGTCGGCTTCGGCGGGGGATCGTCGCTCGACGTGGCGAAGCTTGCCGCCCTGCTTCTCGGCTCCGGCGAAGACCTCGACGAGGCGTGGGGCGTGGCGCAGGCGAAGGGGCCGCGCCTGCCGCTGGCGCTGGTTCCGACCACGGCTGGAACAGGTTCGGAGGTGACGCCTGTGTCGATCATCACGGTCGGCGAAGAGGAAAAGCGCGGCGTCTCGTCGCCGGTGATCCTGCCCGACGTGGCGGTGCTGGACGCCGAACTGACGCTCGGCCTGCCCGCCGCGATCACCGCTGCGACCGGTGTCGACGCGATGGTGCACGCGATCGAGGCCTATGCCTCCAAGAATGCCAACAACAACCCGCTGTCGAAGATGCTGGCTAGGCAGGCGTTGCGGCTGCTGGGCGCCAACATCGAGACGGCCGTGTTCAACGGCAGGGACGTCGAGGCGCGGGGCGCGATGCTGCTGGGCTCGATGCTGGCGGGCCAGGCTTTCGCCAATTCGCCGGTCGCGGCGGTGCATGCGCTGGCCTATCCGATCGGCGGGACGTTCCATGTGCCGCACGGACTGTCCAACGCGCTCGTCCTGCCGCATGTGCTGCGCTACAACGCGCCGGACGCGGCGCATCTCTACGCCGAGATTGCGGCCGACGCCTTCCCGCATCTGGCGAAGGAGGAAGGTGCGCAGGGCCGATGCGCGGCCTTCATCGAGGAGCTCGCCGCCCTGTCGAAGAAGCTCGGCATGCAGACGAAGCTGCGCGAGGTCGGCATCGGCGAGGACCATCTCGCCAAGATGGCGTCCGACGCGATGAAGCAGCAGCGGCTGCTGGTCAACAACCCGCGCGAGGTTCGCGAGGCCGACGCGTTGACGATCTACAAGGCAGCCTGGTGATGGCCGGCCGTCCCGTTCCCTCCGAGCGCAGCGCGTATCGCGCCTTCCGGACGATCACCACCCGCTGGATGGACAACGACATCTACGGCCACATGAACAACGTGGTCCATTATTCGCTGTTCGACACCGCGGTGAACGGCTGGCTGATCGAGCAGAAGGTGCTCGACATTCATGGCGGCGACCAGATCGGCCTCGTCGTCGAGACCGGCTGCCGCTATTTCGGCGAGCTCGCCTTCCCCGACGTCGTGACGGCGGGAATCCGCGTGGCGCAGATCGGCTCGTCGTCGGTGCGCTACGAGGTCGGGCTGTTCCGCAACGAAGAGGATGTCGCGGCCGCGGAAGGGTTCTTCATCCACGTCTATGTCGACCGGCAGACGCGGCGACCGAAGCCGCTGAACGCGGCGCTGCGGGCGGTGCTTGAGACGATCGTCGCGGCTTAACGCGCGCCGAACCCGGTCAGGAACGACGTCAGGTTGTCGCCGAGTTCGTCGCAGAGATAGCCGCCTTCCTGGACGATGACGGTCGGGAGCTTCAGGCCAGCGATCCTCTCCGCGATGCGGGCGAAGCCGGGCGTCGAGACCGACAGACCGCCGAAGGGATCGCCTTCGAAGGCATCGAGGCCGAGGGCGACGACCAGTGCATCCGGCGCGAAGGCGCGGATGCGCTTGGTCCCGGCGTCGAGCGCGTCGAGGAAGCCAGCGTCGGCCGTCTTGCGGGGGAGGGGCAGGTTCAGGTTGTAGCCGAGGCCGGGACCTTCGCCGCGCTCGTCGGCATGGCCCCAGAAGAACGGATAGAAGCGCACCGGATCGGCGTGCAGTGAGACGGTCAGCACGTCGGCGCGATTGTAGAAGATTCCTTGTGTGCCGTTGCCGTGGTGCAGGTCGACATCGAGGATCGCGACGCGAGACGCGGTCTTGCGCAGGTGCTGCGCGGCGACGGCCGAATTATTGACGAAGCAGAAGCCACCGGCGACGTCGTCGAAGGCGTGGTGTCCCGGCGGGCGGCAGAGCGCATAGGCGGACGGTGCGCCGGCCATCACCGCGTCCGCGGCATCGACCGCGCTCCAGGCGCTCCACTGAACGCTCTCCCAGGTCTCGGCCGAGATGGGGCAGGCGGTATCGGCCATGTGATAGCCGGCCTGGCCGGCGGCGGAGGCCGGATAGGCACCGTTACGCGCGATCGGGTGGATGTTGGGGATCACCTCCTCGGAGGCGCCTTCGATGCGCCGCCAGCGCGGATAGATGTTGGCGAGAAAGTCGAGATACTCCGGCGTGTGGACCGCGGCGATAGGGCCTAGACCGTGGTCCTTCGGACGGACGATCTCGCAGCCGGCGGCTTTGGCGCCAGCGAGCAGGCGCTCAACACGCTCGGGCTGTTCGGGGTTCGGCTGCGGCGCGCCGGAGGAGAGGAACGCCTTCGGATCGTGCTTCTTCTGCTCGGTGGCGTAGAAGGCCTTCATCGCTCGTCCCCTTCGCTCAGTCTGTCGAACGCCTCGCCATAAGCGGCGTGGATGCGGTCGTCGGCATAGTGGGCCACGCCGAGGCGTTCATAGAAGGCCTGCGCCCTGGTGTTGTCGAGGTCGACTGCAAGCCGAAGGTGACTGGCCCCGCGCGCGCGGCCGATGCGTGCGACGCGCCGGATCAGCGCCTCGCCGATCTTCATGCCGCGGAAGCGCTCGTCGACATAGAGGTCCTGCACGTAGATTCCGGGGCGGCCTAGCCAGGTCGAGAAGACCGGGAGGTAGAGGCACATGCCGGCGAACTGGCCGTCGACCTCGGCGACGAGCCCCTCGAAGGCGCGGCCGGGCGCGAGGCCTTCGCGGGCAAGGATGTCCGGTGTGCTGGCGATCTTGTAGGCGGTGCCGAGGAGCTTTCCCATGCCGACGATCGCGGCATGGATGGCCTCGGCGTCTGCGGGCGTGGCGTCGCGGATGAGCAGACTCATGGGCGGCCGCCTTTGCGTCCGCGACCCCCACCCCGTACCCCTCCCCACAAGGGGGAGGGGGGCGCAGACGTCTCGCATTCCCCTCCCCCTTGTGGGGAGGGGTACGGGGTGGGGGTAGTTCCGAAACCGCAGCCCATCAGGGATTGACCGGCAGCCCGAACTCGCGCGCGGCGGCGGCGATGGAATCGCCCAGGATCGACACGATCTCGCCGATCTGTTCGCGCGTCACGATCAGTGGCGGGGCGACCATGATGCAATCGCCCTGAACGCCGCCCTTGACGCGGCGGAAATAGACGATGAGGCCGCGCTCGTAGGCGAGGTCGAGGACGCGCTGGCCGATGTTCACCTCGGGCGGCAGGTTCTGCATCGTCGCCTTGTCGGCGACGAACTCGATCGCCGTCATCAGGCCCTTGCCGCGCACGTCGCCGATGAAGGGGAAGCGGTCGGCGAGCGACTGCAGGCCGGCGATCAGGTCGTCGCCCCGCGCGGCGGCGTTGTCGACCAGCTTCAGCCGGTCGATCTCCTGCATGACGGCGAGGCCCGCGGCGCAGGCGAGCGGGTTGCCGGCATAGGTGTGGCCATGCGCGAAACCGCCCATGTCGAGCACCGGCTTGACGATGCGCATCGGCGCGCACATGGCGCCGAGCGGCATGTAGCCCGAGCCGATGCCCTTCGACAGCGAGACGATGTCGGGCGTGCAGTTCCAGTGGTCGCCGCCGAGGAAGCGCCCGGTGCGCGCGACGCCGCTCATAACCTCGTCGTGGATGAGCAGGATGCCATACTTGTCGCAGATCTCGCGGATGCGCGGATAGTAGCTATCGGGCGCCACCAGCGCGTTGGTGGCGGCGCCGCCGATCGGCTCCATGATGAAGGCGACGACGCTCTCCGGCCCTTCGGCGAGTATCTTCTCCTCCAGCATGTCGGCATATTTCACGCCGCGCTGTTCGAGCGTGAGGTTGTCGCGGTCGCGATAGGCGGTCGGCGCCGGGATCGACGGCATCGCCTTCATCTGCTCCTCGAAGTGGCCGGTGAGCATCGCGTCATGGGTGACCGTCAGGGCGCCCAGCGTGCCGCCATGGTAGGAGGGCATGCGGCCGATCACCTTCCAGCGCTTCGGCTGGCCGGTCGCGACCGCCCACTGGCGGGCGAGCTTGATGCAGGATTCCACCGCCTCGGAGCCGCCCGAGACGAAGAAGATTCGGTCGAGCTGGTTGGGCATGCGGCCGGCGATGTCGCGCGCAAGGTCCTCGGCCGGCTGGTTCTCGAAATGGAGGCGATAGGCGAAGGTGGTCTTCTCCATCTGCGCCTTCATGGCGTCGAGCACATGTCGGTTGGAATAGCCGAGATTGACTGCGACCGGGCCGGAGGAGCCGTCGATGAAACGGCGGCCGTCCCGCGTCCAGAGGTAGATGCCCTCGGCGCGGTCGACCAGCGGCCGGCGCAGGCGCGTGACATAGAAAAGGTGGGAAGGCGCGCGGTTTGCGCCGACGGCAACGGTCTGGTTCATGGTCATGTCTTTCCGAGATATCTGTCGAGCACGTTGGCCGTCACCTTCTCGACCATCGCATCCTTGCGCAGCAGGCCGGCGACCCATTCGCAGCTGCCGGCTTGGAAGACCTCGCCATCGCCCTTGGGGAAGTTGACGATCATGCCGTTGGAGCGTTTCACCTTGTCGAGGTTTTCGTCGCTGCCGGTGCCATACAGCGTCTCGGCGGTGAAGCGGCCGTCCTCGTCGGCGAGGAAACGCGTCGAGGCGGGCAGGTCGGCGCTTTCCTCGACCTGGCTGGCCAGGCCGACCGCGAGGATGGAGAGCCCCTCCGGCGCGCCGCTCTCGGCTGTGGGGTAGGGCAGGCCGCCGCGAATCTCGTGGTCGAGCCCGTCGACCTCGTAGCCGTAGACGCCGCCCTCCGCTCCCAGCAGATCGCCGTAGTAGATGCCGGTGCCGCTGAACGCCCAGTGCTCGGGCCGGTAGACCGGAAAGCCTCGCACGCCGCGCGGCGCGCAGCCGCCCCAGCCGGCATAGATTCCCTTCATGGCGTTGAGCCCGAAGGTCGAGGTGCCGGAGCGGCCGATTTCCGGCGCCTCCCACGCATTGGTGGCGCGGGTCACGTCGCCGCTGGGCAGATAGGCAGGATCTTCCGCACGCGCCTTGTATTTGTAGCAGACCTGTCTGCGTCCTTCGTCCTCGAACCGCGTCTGCCACAAGAAATTGCCGGCGAAGCGGGCGGCTCCGCCGCCGCTGGCGACCCAGGCATCGACCGTATCGCGCATTTCCCAGGTCCAGTACTCGTCGTGTCCGACGAAGGCGGCGCAGTCGTAGCCGGCGATGATCTCGGGCTCGTAGTGCAGCTCGTGCTGGCCGATCAGGTCGACCTCGTAGCCGGCACGCTCGGCCCAGCGGAAGAAGTGGCTGTCGTAACTCGCCCAGCCGGAGGAGGCGTATTTCTTCGAATGGCCGGTGGCGTAGGCCCATTCCATGTGCGGGTAGCGCGGCACGGTGGCGATCGGGGTGGCGAAGTCGAGCGGCACGCGCGGCGCGTCGGGTGGCAGCACGACGAAGCCGCGGCACCAGGGACGCTGATTTGACACGGTGGTGGCGAACTGGTCCCGGTTCGGGCCGGTGATGCCCTGGTAGTGGTTCGAGCCGCCCCAGGTGTTGTAGGCGTGCCAGGTGCCGGTGGCCGCCACGTGCAGGACCCGGCCCGGCCGCTTGCTTGGCCTGGGCTTGACGATGAAGAGGTGGTGCGAGGTGATCGGATTGCCATCGCGGCCCTCGGCCGTCAGGGTGATGCGGTAGGCGCCGGACGGCCATTCCTGGGGTATGCGGAAGGCAAAGGTCGTTTCCCAGCCGCAGCCTTCGACCGAACACTGGTCGGGCGTATTTTGCCAGCGCGCTGGGATGTTGTCCCGCGTCAGGACGTGCCGTTCCTCGCCGCCGTCGCGGACGATGTCGAGCCGGAAGGAAGGCGCGGTCGAGCTCACCCGCAGATCGACCTCTTCGCCCGGGAAATAGGAATAGTGGCTCGTGTAGGCCCAGATTTCGCCGCGCGCGCCGTCCATGCCCGGCCACTCGTAATAGTGCCCCAGAACGGCCTCGCGCCGCTGCTCCTCTGTCAGGCCGAAATCCGGAAAAGTGCCGCTCTGCGCGCGCATGGATATATGCTCCCTCGATCGGACATCACCACGCCGGAGAACGGCTGGGCAAGCTTTATCATGGGGCCATCGATGCCCGACCCATTGGTGCTGCCGGCGCCGACGCGGGGCTAGCTCTTTCGGCGTTGGTAACAGGCCCAATCCTTGGCGATCCCCCTCTCCCCGCGTGCGGGGAGAGGGTACGGGTGAGGGGCAGTGGAGACGATTGAGGCGACGCGCGCGCCGCGAATCGCTCAGGCCGTGAAACTGTCCTTGAACGTCTCCCGCAACTGCGCCTTCTGCACCTTGCCCATGGTGTTGCGCGGCAGTTCCGCCACGATCTCGTAGCGGCGAGGGTGCTTGAAGCGGGCGAGTTTCTCGCTGACCGTCGCCTTGACGGCTTCGAGGTCGAGGCCGGGCTTTGCCGCGATCACCGCCACCGCCGCCTCGCCCATGTCGGGGTGCGGCACGCCGACGACGGCGGTCTCGATCACGCCCGTCACTGCGTCGATCACCTCCTCGATCTCCTTCGGGTAGATGTTGAGCCCGCCGGCGATGATCAGGTCCTTCTGGCGGCCGACGATGTGGACGTAGCCGTCGGCGTCGATCATCGACATGTCGCCGGTGATGAACCAGCCGCCTGGGCGGAACTCGGCGGCCGTCTTCTCGGGCAGGTTCCAGTAGCCCTTGAAGACGTTCGGTCCCCTGACCTCGAGGATGCCGATCTCCCCCCGCGGCAGGACCTTGCCCTCCGTGCTTGCGACCCGCACCTCGACGCCCGGCAGGGGGAAGCCGACGGCACCAGCGCGCCGCTCTCCCTCGTAGGGGTTGGAGGTGGTCATCGAGGTCTCGGTCATGCCGTAGCGCTCGAGGATGCGATGGCCGGTGCGCTCCTCGAACTCGACATGGGTTTCGGCGAGCAGCGGCGCGCTGCCGGAGATGAACAGACGCATCCGGGCGACGTGGTCCTTCGTCAGCCGGGGAGAGGCGAGAAGCCGCGTGTAGAAGGTCGGCACGCCCATCAGCGCGGTCGCGCGCGGGATCGCGTCCAGCACGGCGTCGGGATTGAAGGCGGCGTGGAAGATCATCGTGCCGCCGACCTTGAGCATGATGTTGCAGGCCACGAAGAGCCCGTGCGTATGGTAGATCGGCAATGCGTGGACCAGCACGTCGTCGCCGGTGAAGCGCCAGATGTCGACCAGAGCCAGCGTGTTAGACAGAAGATTGTCGTGGCTAAGCATCGCGCCCTTGGAGCGGCCGGTGGTGCCGGAGGTGTAGAGGATCGCGGCGAGGTCGTCGGGGCGGCGCTCGACGATTTCCGTCAGCGGCGAGGCCTTCGTCGCCTCCGCGGGCAGGCTGCCGCCGCGCTCGGCGGAGATCGTCAGCAGGCCCACGCGGAGCTTCGCGACGAGACCCGAGTAGCCGTCCTTCGCAGCCTCGTCGCAGACGAAGAGGCGCGGGGCGGCGTCGGTCAGGAAGAACTCGATTTCGGAGGGCGTGTAGGCCGTGTTGAGCGGCAGGAATACGGCGCCCGCCTGCTGACAGGCGAGATAGACAGCGAGCGTCTCCGGCGTCTTGGGTGCCTGGACCGCGACCCGGTCTCCGGGCGTCACCCCGTGGGCGACCAGAACCGACGCGATGCGCGCGACGAGGTCGGCGAAGTCGCCGAAGGTGAGGCGTCCCTTGCCGTCGAGGTCGAGAAAGGTCTTCGTCCCCCCGCGATGCGGCAGGACCAGAGCGTCATAGAGTGGATTGGCCATGCGATTCCTCCCGGCTCATCTCGCATGAAGAGGGCCGGGAGTTCCAGAGGTGGCCTGGATCAGACCCGCTCGACGGCCAGCGCGATGCCCTGGCCGCCGCCGATGCACATGGTGATCAGGCCGTAGCGGCCGCCGGTGCGCCGCAGGTAGTAGAGCGCCTTGACGGTGAGGATCACTCCGGTGGCGCCGACCGGATGGCCGAGCGCGATGGCGCCGCCGTCGGGGTTGACCTTGGCCGGGTCGAGGCCGAGCTCGCGATTGACGGCGAGTGCCTGCGAGGCGAAGGCCTCGTTCGATTCGATCACGTCGAAATCGGTGAGCGTCATGCCGGCGCGGTCGAGGAGCGCGCGCACCGCAGGAACGGGGCCGATGCCCATCAGGCCGGGTTCGACGCCCGAATGCGCATAGGCGACGATGCGGCCGAGCGGCGCAGCGCCAGTGCGCTTGACGTAGGATTCGGAGGCGAGGACGACCGCGCCGGCTCCGTCGTTGATGCCCGATGCATTGCCGGCCGTGACGACGCCGTCCTTCTTGAAGGCCGGCTTCAGGCCGGCGAGCGTGTCGGCCGTCGTTTCCGGCTTCGGATGCTCGTCGGTGTCGAAGGTCACAGTCTTGCGGCCGGCCTGAACCTCCATCGGCAGGATCTGGGATTTGAAATGGCCGGCGGCGATGGCCGCGGCGGCGCGGCGCTGGCTTTCGACGGCGAAGCTGTCCTGGTCGGCGCGGGAGATCTGGTATTTTTCGGCGACGTTTTCCGCGGTGACGCCCATGATGCCGTTGCCGAACGGGTCCATGAGGATGCCGGTGAGACCGTCGATCATTTTCACGTCGCCCATCTTGTGGCCGAAGCGGGCGGATTGGACGTAATGCGGAGCGCGGCTCATCACTTCCGCGCCGCCGGCCAGCGCCACCTCGGCATCGCCCAGCATGACGTTCTGCGCCGCCGAGATGATCGCCTGCGCGCCGGAACCGCACAGCCGGTTCAGCGTCATGGCCGGGGTTTCTTTCGGGATGCCTGCATTGATCGCCGCGACGCGGGCCAGATAGGCGTCCTTCGGGCCGGTCGGGATGACGTTGCCGTAGACGACGTGGCCGATCTCGGACGGCTCGATGCCGGCACGCTTCATCGCCTCGACGGCGACAGCCGCGCCGAGAGTCGCGGGCTCCTCGCCCGACAATGAGCCGCCGAAAGTGCCGATCGCGGTGCGCGCGCCGGAGAGGATGTAGGTGGTCTCGGTCATGTCCCTGCCAATCGTGTCTGATGCGGTCAATTCGTGGTGGCGGCGGCCCGGCGGTCTTCATCCAGACCTTCCAGCATGCGCCGGTGGTGGGTAAGCATGGCTTGGGCGAAGCCGTCAAAGGGCATGTCGTCGAATTCGCCGATGAAGGCGACATACTCCATGTGCGGGCGACCGGCCTGGTCGTGAGGCTGGAAGATCGAATCCTCACGCCCGTCGAAATCGAGCGGTTTCACGCCATGACGCTCGCACAGGCGGATGTCGAACGCGGGCGTCGCCTTCACCCATTTCCCGTCGAGGAAAAGGGACGTGTAGGCGTGCCAGTGGAAGATGTCGTCGTCCATCAAGGCCAGCAGCTTCGGCGAAGCCAGATGGTTGCGGACGTCGGCGAAGCCGATGCGCGAGGGGATGCCGACTGCGCGGGCGAGAGCCGCCAGCGCGACCGCCTTCGGCACGCAGAAGGCGGATTTCGACTGGAGGACGTTCGAGGCGACGAACCGGTCCTCGTCCAGCGCGAAGGCGCGCATGTCGTAGGAGACGGCGTCGCGCAGCGCATAGTAGAGGTTCACGGCCTTCGAGACATCGTCGCCGGAGCCCGCGTGGGCTTCGGCATAGGCGCGCACGACCGGACTGTCGGCATCGACGAAGCGGGTCGGCTTCAGGGTATCGTCCATGTCCGTTCTCACTCGGGTGGCCTTGATCCCACCCTCTTCCAGATGCCGCTGGCCGAGGCGATGATCCGGTCGCCGACCTTGCAGTCGCCGCGCATGAACATCATCGATTTCGTCGCGCTGACGACTTCGGTTTCGGCGACCACGAGATCTCCGACCAGGCTGCCGCCGATGAACTGGCAGTCGAATCCGACCGTGAAGAAGCTGTCGTGGGGGCGCGCTATGTGCGTCGACCAGCCGAGCGCCTCGTCGAGGAATGCCATGATCATCCCGCCATGCGGCCGGCCCTGCGTGTTGTCGTGCTTGGGCGCGACGCGGAAGCAGAACTGCGTACGGCCGGTAACCTCGCGAATGTAGAATGGGCCAATTAGCGTTATGAACGCTCCCGGCCGGATGGGCTTCCAGCCGTCGGCGAGCAACTCCGGCTCAAGCTCCGCATTCGTCGTCAAGTACTCATCCCTTCCGCTTCGCGAAGAAGGCGGCGATCTGGGCCTTCATTGCCGGCGTGCGCCCTGCCTCGCCCTGCAGGTCGCGCTCGAGCGCGAGTTGCCCGTCCGCGTCGAAATCGGCGGCCCGGTCGATCAGGCGCTTGGTGCAGGCGAGCGCATCGGCGTCGAGCTTCGACAGGCGGGCGCAGATCGATTCGGCGGTAGAGGTGAGATCGGCGTCGTCCACGACGTCCCACAGCAGGCCCCATGCGAGCGCCTTTTCGGCGGGGATGCGATCGCCGAGCAGCATCATGCCCGACGCGCGTACGCGGCCCAGCATGCGCGACAGGAACAGCGTGTTGCCGGCGTCCGGCACCAGCGCGATGCCGACGAAGGGCTCGTAGAAATAGGCGGAGCGGGCTGCGATGACGATGTCGGCGGCGAGCGCGATGCCGACGGCGGCGCCCGCGCAGGGACCGTTGACGGCCGCGACGATCGGCAGGCGCGACTGGCGCATCGCCAGCACCAGCGGATTGAAATGGCGTTGCAGCACGTCGTCCAGCGCGGGAACCTCGTCGGGCTTCACCGTGGCGAGGTCGTAGCCGGCGCCGAAGGCACGGCCTTCGCCCGTCATGAGGATCGAATGCGCGGACGGATCGCGCCCGGCGCGCAGGACGGCGTCGCGGAGCTGATCGGCCGTTTCGTTGCGGTAGGCGTTGAGCTTGTCGGGCCGGTTGGCCGCGATGCGAGCTCGACCGTTCTCTACCGAGTAGGTGATGTCCTCGTAGGCGGTCATGTCCTCCCTCCCGACAGCAACCAGCGCAATTGCGGCAGCCTGTCTGCACCGAAAAGACCCTCGCCGTCGACCAGGAAATGCGGCGAGCCGACGACACCCGATGTGACCGCTTCCGCTACCGCGGCCTCCAGGCCGGCCCGGCCGACAGCGCTCTGCATCGCTGCCGCAGTCGCCTCGGGCTCGATCCCGACCTCCGCCGCCAGTTCCGTCAGGGTCGTCGCGTCCGAGATGTCCCTCTCTTCGGCGAAGAAGGCGGGCAGCAGGCGGCGGGCGAGCGCCAGGGCCTTGTCCGGATCCTGCGCGTGCACCGCATAGAAGAGACGCCCCGCCAGGTGCGAGGAGAGCGGCAGCTTGGCCGGCTTCCTGTAGGGCATGCCGAAGAACGCCGCGGAGCGCTCCATGTCGTTCAGCATGTAGGCGCGTTTGACCGGCGCATCCATGGGTGCTGCGATACCGTGCGCCTTGAGCACAGCCCACATCAGGATCGGCCGCCACTCGACCGCCCGCCCGAACTCCGCTCCGATCCCGTCGATCTGCCCGGCTGCGAAATAGGCGTAGGGCGAGGCGAAATCGAAATAGAAGCGGATCGGGTCGGGCATGGGTAGGGTCGGTCTCATCCTGGTCAACTACATCAACGTCGTCATCCTCGGGCTTGTCCCGAGGATCTACCAGCGTTGGCGGATAGCCGCCGCGGCTTCTGGGCCGAACCGTCTGCAGATCCTCGGGACAAGCCCGAGGATGACGGCGCTGGGGAGGAAGCCCGCTGCCGCAGGATCCGCCCATGTGTAACCCATCCTAGAACCGGAACACGCCGTAGCCGGGGTCGCCCAACGGTGCGTTCAGCGAGGCGGAGATGGCGATGCCCAGCGCGTTGCGGGTGTCGACCGGATCGATGATGCCGTCGTCCCACAGTTCCGAGGTCGAATAGTAGGCCGACAACTGCTCCTGGTAGGCCTTGCGGGTGTCTTCCCAGACGCGGTCGACCTCCGACTGGTCAACCTGTCCGGCGCGCTTCATCTGGTTGAGCTTGACCTCGGCGAGCGTGTTCGCCGCCTGGTCGCCGCCCATCACGCCGATCTGGTGGTTCGGCCAAGTGAACAGGAAGCGGCCGTCGAAGGCGCGCCCGCACATGCCGTAATTGCCGGCGCCGAAGGAGCCGTTGCACATGACGGTGAACTTCGGCACCCGCGAACAGCTTTGCGCCATGATCATCTTGGCGCCGTCCTTGGTAATGCCCCGCCGCTCGTATTCGCGGCCGATCATGTAGCCGGTGATGTTCTGCAGGAACACCAGCGGCGTGTTGTTCTGGTTGCAGAGCTCGATGAAGTGGCCGCCCTTGAGCGAGCTATCGTTGAAGAGGACGCCGTTGTTGGCAAGGATGCCGACCTTGTAGCCCCAGATGTTGGCGTAGCCGCAGATCAGCGTCGTGCCGTAGTTGGGCTGGTATTCGTGGAAGCGGCTGCCGTCGACCATGCGGGCGATGATCTCGCGCATGTCGAACGACTTCTTGATGTCGTCGGGAACGATGCCGTAGATCTCTTCGGGGTCGTAGGCGGGATCCTCGGGCGTTTCCTGCTGGCAGTCCCACTTCTTCGCACGGTCCCACTGGGCGACGATCTCGCGGCCGATGTGGATCGCCTCGTCCTCGGTTGCGGCCGGATAGTCGGCGGTTCCCGAAACGGACGTGTGCATGTCGGCGCCGCCGAGTTCTTCGACGCTCACTTCCTCGCCCGTCGCGGCCTTCACCAGCGGCGGGCCGCCGAGGAACACCGCGCCTGTGCCGCGCACGATGACGCTGTAGTCCGACAGGCCGGGAATGTAGGCGCCACCCGCCGTGCAGTGGCCGAACACCAGCGACAGCTGCTTGACGCCCATCTTCGACAGGATCGACTGGTTCCTGAAGATGCGGCCGGCCATGTATTTGTCCGGGAACACTTCCGACTGGAGCTGGAGGAAACCGCCAGCGGAATCGCAGAGGTGGATCACCGGCAGCCGGTTCTCCATGGCGATGTCGAGGGCGCGGACGATCTTCTTCGCCGTCAGCGGATACCAGGCGCCGCCCTTCACCGTCGGATCGTCGGCGCGGATAACCACCTCGCGGCCCGAGACGATTCCGATGCCGACGATGGAACTCGCCGACGGCGAGTCGCCGTCATAGGCCATGTTCCCCGCGAGCGAGGAGAGTTCCAGGAACGGCGTGCCGGGATCGAGCAGTTTCTCGATGCGCTCGCGCGGGCGCATCTTGCCCTGCTTGGCGAGTCGATCGAGGTCGCGGGCAGGGCGCTGGTGGCGCGCAGCCTCCTGCTTGGCCCGGAACTCCGAGACGACGCGGCGGTTGTGCACGTCGTAGCGGCGGAAGTCCGCCGACGAGGTGCTGATCATGGACTGGATCTTGCGCATTCTCGTCAGGCCTTCCCAGTCTCGGTAATTGGCTCGGGCTCGAGCGTGACGATGATCTCGTCCTTCTCGAACGTTTCGCCTTCGCCCTTCAGGATCTTCGCGATGACGCCGTCGCGCGGCGCGGGCAGGGCGGTTTGCAGTTTCATGCTTTCGATGGTGACGACCGCCTCACCGCGCGCGACCTTATCGCCGGCCTGCTTTTGAACCGAGACAACGGCGCCGGGCATCGGCGCCTTGACCGCATCCTGGCCGCCGCCGCCGGCACCTCCTTGCGAAAATGGATCGACGACGCCGACCTCGAAGGTGCGGCCGGCGATCCTCACGACCTGGCGGTCGCGCAGCAGGGCGCGGGAGAAGGCGACCTCGTGGCCGCCGACGGTGATCGACTTGCGGCCGTCGCCGAGGCCGGGGAGGCTGGACACCTCGTGCTCCACGCCGTCGATGACGAGGACGAGATGGGGATGGCGTCGGGCGATGGTGACGCCGTGGGTCTTGCCGTCGAGGGTGAGCTTGATCGCCATGCTCAGTTCCTCCAGCCGCCGATGGCGGAATAGGGCTCGGGCGTGCCGAGCGCGAGGTCCTGGAAATCGCGGAAGCCAAGCGCCGCCGCCGCCAGGAGCTGCACGAGCTCCGTCTCGTCGAGCGGAACCGGGCCAAGATCGGACTTGTGCTCGGTTACGAAGCCTGTGTGCAGGTCGCCATCGCGGAAGGCATCGTGATCGAGCACGCGCGCCAGATAGTCGATGTTCGTCTTGACGCCGAGGAGGGCCAGCCCGTCCAGCGCGGCGATCGAGCGGTCGACGGCCTCGGCGCGATCCGCGCCATGCACCACCAGCTTCGCCAGCATCGGGTCGAAGTCGGCCGTCACCTTCTGGCCCTGGTCGAGCGCGTTCTCGAAACGCAGCCACGGCTCCTCGGGCACGCCGAGATATTTCACGACGCCGGTCTCGGGCATGAAGTCGTTGTCGGGGTTCTCCGCGCAGACACGGCATTCGATCGCGTGGCCGGTGGCGGTGACCTGCGCCTGGGTCAACGGAAGTCCCTTGCCGGCGGCGATCTCGATCTGGCAGCGCACGAGGTCGAGTCCGGTGATCATCTCGGTGACCGGGTGCTCGACCTGAAGCCGGGTGTTCATCTCAAGGAAGAAGTAGCGACCGTCGGCGCCGAGGATGTATTCCACCGTGCCCGCGTTTTTATAGTTGGCGGCCGAGGCGAGCTTCACGGCCGAGGCACAGATCTCGGCGCTAAGTTTGGCGGGCAGATTGGCTGAAGGCGCTTCCTCGATGATCTTCTGGAAGCGGCGCTGCACGGAGCATTCGCGCTCGAACAGGTGGATCGCGCCGCCCTTGCCGTCGCCCAGCACCTGCACCTCGATGTGGCGAGGCCGCTCGACATAGGTCTCGGCATAGACGCGGCCGTCGCCGAAATAGCGCTGCGCCTCGCTGGACGCGAGACGTGCTGCCTCGCGCAGCTGGGAGGCGGAGCGAACGATGCTCATGCCCTTGCCGCCGCCCCCGGCCGCGGCCTTGATCAGGAGCGGAAAGCCGATCCCTTCGGCCTGGGCGATGAAGGCGTCGAGGTCGCCGGTCGGCATGACGGACGGAGCGACCGGGACGCCATGTTCTTCGGCGAAGTTGCGCGCGGAAATCTTGTCGCCCATCAGCGAGATGGTCTCGGCATCGGGGCCGATGAAGGTCAGCCCGGCATCCGCCACCGCCTGTGCGAAGCGCGCATTTTCGGACAGGAAGCCGTAGCCGGGATGGATCGCATCCGCGCCGGTCGAGCGGGCGGCCTGGATGATCTGGTCGATGTCGAGATGAGCGGCGACGGGAGTGTCGCCCGCGATCTCGACCGCTTCGTCCGCCATGCGCACATGCTTGGCGCGGGCTTCGACGCGGTGGTGGATCGCGACGGAGGCGATGCCCATCTCGACCAGCGTGCGCATGACGCGGCAAGCGATCTCGCCGCGATTGGCGACGAGCACCTTCTTGAACAGGGGAGAGGTCATGCACTGTCTTCCTTCGGCCAGTCCTGCAGCGGTCCGCCTGTTTCGAGCCATGCGGCGGGCACCTCGACGGGGAAGTCCATGAAAATCTGCGCCAGCGCCTTGCCCTGCGGATCGTGGCGCAGCGAGGCTATGCCACCGCCGGCCAGCCCCTCATGCAGCATGAAGTTCAACCCGTTCAGCCCCGGCCACTCGAAGCGCTCGACCTTGCCTTTGACGAAATGCGCGAAATAGCGGCCGACCGCGTCGGGGGTAGCGCTGCGGCGGATCCAGGGCAGGTAGTCCGCTTTCCGCGCGATGAGGCCGATATTGCCGATGTCACCCTTGTCGCCGCTGCGGCCGTGCGCCAGGGCCACAAGCGGGACGGTCGCGAGCTTTCCGGTTGCGGCCGGGATTTCGCCGACGGCTTCGGATGTCAGCTCGGACGAAACGTCGTTCGGCAGATGCGGCGCGATTTCGCGGGTCTTGCCGTCGAGTTCGTAGGCGACGCGGATGTCGGCCTTGGGAGCGAGGAAGGAGAACAGCCGCACGATCGGCTGCGGCTCGGGGCGCCCGCCGGCAAAGCCGGTGATCGACTGCGACATCGACGTGGCCGAGGGGAAGATCTCCTTGGCGAAGATGCCGAGCGCATCCTTGCTGGCGTGACGCACGGCGATCTTCAGCACGACCTCGCGCGACTTGGCCGCCCGCGATTGCGCGCCGAAATTCGATTCGCTGCCGAGGATCTCCACCGACGAATCGTCGAAGCCGTCGAAGCCGGCGGTGCGCATCAACCGCTCGGAGCGGGCGAGGATCGCCTTCGCCGTCGCCTCGGCGCGTTCCTTCGCCTCGCGGCCGGCGATCATCATCGTCACCTGCGCGCGGTAGCCGTCGGCGTAGGTGGCGCTGACCTTGTAGCTGTCCGTGGGTGCCGCGCCCCTCGCGCCGCTGACCTTGACGCGGTCCGGCCCGACCTGTTCGAGCCGGACCGCGCTCCAGTCCGCTGTCACATCTGGGAGGATGTAGCGCCTTGGATCACCGACCTCGTAGACGACCTGTTCGGCGATGGTGGCGGTTGAGACGAGGCCGCCGGTGCCCTCGGGCTTCGAGATCACGAACGAGCCGTCGGCGGTGCATTCGGCAATCGGGAAGCCCATGTCGTCCCAATCGTCGGCGACTTCGCGCCAGTCGGTGAACACACCGCCCGTCGCCTGGGTGCCGCATTCGATGACGTGGCCGGCGAGGCTGCCGGCGGAGAGCAGATCGTAGTCGCCCGGCTTCCAGCCGAATTCGTGGATCAGCGGTCCGAGCACCACGGCCGAATCGACGACGCGGCCGGTGATGACGACATCGGCGCCGTCATCCAGCGCCGCCGCGATCGGAAAGGCGCCGAGATAGGCGTTCACGCTGGCGAGTTTCTCCGGCATCGCCGCGCCCGAGAACATTTCCTTCGTGTCCGCCGCGCGATAGGCATCGGCGGACGTGGAGAGATCGTCGCCGCGCACCACTGCGACCTTGAGATCGACGCCGGCCTCCTTGAAGGCTGCGAGCAGCGCGTCGCGGCAGGCATCCGGGTTGACGCCGCCGGCATTGGTGACGACGCGGATCTTCTTCTGCGCGATCTCCTTCGCCAGCGGCTTCATCACCATCGTCACGAAGTCGGTGGCGTAGCCGAGTTCCGGCTTCTTGGCCTTCATCCGGGCGAGGATCGACATGGTGATCTCGGCCAGATAGTCCATGACGAGATAGTCGATGTCGCCCTTGCGGACGAGCTGGGCCGGACCCTCCGGGCTGTCGCCCCAGAAGCCCGCGCCGCAGCCGATGCGAACGATCTTGCCCATCGTGCCTATTCCGCCGTCCAGTTGGGCGCGCGCTTCTCGTTGAAGGCGAGCATGCCTTCGCGGGCGTCCTTCGTGCGGGTCATGTTGGCCAGCATGAACTGTGCATATTCGAGTGCGGCGTCGGTCGACATCTCGCGAATCTTGGCGAGCGCCTGCTTGCCGAGCCTGATGCCGGTTGGCGACTTGTCGGTGACGCGCGCCAAGAGCCAGTCGAGCTTCTGGTCGAGCTCCTCATAAGGAACCGCGTAGTTGACGATGTTCTCGGCGACCGCATCTTTGCCCGTGATCAGCTCGCCGGTGATGCAGAGTTCCATCAGACGGCGGTAGGAGACGATGCGCAGCAGATACGGCAGGATCATCATCGGGAAGATACCGACCTTCACTTCGGTGACGCCCAATTTGGCGTCCTCACGCGCGACGACCAAATCGCAGGCGCACATGATGCCGAAGCCGCCGGCGAGAGCCGGGCCGTTGACGCGAGCGATGATCGGCAGGCGGCAGGCGTCCATGCGGCGCAGCAGGGCCGCGACATAATGCCGGGGGTTGGCCGCTTCGATGGTGAACGGCGTTCCGTCCGCCTGGAGCTGCAGGTCTCCGCCGGCGCAGAAGGCCTTGTCGCCCGCTCCGGTGAGCACGACCGCGCGGACGCTCCTGTCGGCCTCGGCGGCGTCGAGACCCGCCTGGATGCCGAGCGCAACCTTCTCGTTCAGCGCGTTGCGGCGCTCCTCGCGATTGATCGTGATCCATTGAACCGCGCCGCGGCGTTCGATCAACACTGGTTCCGTCACGGTCTCCCCCGACATGTCTCGCTTAATGAGCCTAAATGATTTCAGTTCATCAAGCTTGTCAACCGGAATGCAGTGCTTTTCCGCATCCGTGTCGTTGCGAAGAAGGGAACCCTTTCATTTCCGCGTCAAATCTGCGCATTGGCCTCTTGCACAAATGATGAAATGATCTCATTAACGATGAAACCGTGGCCGTGCGGCACGGCCTGTGCGGGAGGGATGAGACGACATGCAGAACTTCACGGGGCTGAACGAGAAGCGGAACCTGTTCGATCTCGACGCCGATCAGCAAATGATCCTCGACAATGCGGACCGCTTTGCCCGCAACGAGCTCTATGCGCTGTCCGAAAAGATGGACAACGAGGAGTGGTGGCCCGAGGACGCGTTCCCGAAGATCGGCGACAACGGCCTGTTCGGCATCACCGTGCCGGAAGAGTATGGCGGGGCGGGGCTCGATCTCGTGGCGGCCGGCCTGGTGCTGCAGGGCCTGGCGCGCTGGAACCATGCGATGGCGCTGGCCTGGGTCGCGCACGACAACCTCTGCGCCAACAACATCTATCGCAACGGCAATGACGCGCAGCGGCGGAAATACCTCCCCGACCTCTGCTCCGGCCGCAAGATCGGCGCGCTCGGACTGACGGAACCAGGCGCCGGCTCGGATGCGCTTGGCTCGATGCGCACGACGGCGCGGCGCGACGGCGATCACTACGTCCTCAACGGCTCCAAGATCTACATCACCAACGGGCCGGTGGCCGACGTGCTGCTCGTCTATGCCAAGACCGATCGCGACAAGGGCGCGCACGGCATTTCGGCGTTCATCGTCGAGAAGGACATGAAGGGCTTCAAGGTCGCCCAGAAGCTGAAGAAGATGGGATATCGCGGCAGCCAGACGGGCGAGCTGTTGTTCGAGGATTGCAGGGTGCCGGCGGAAAACCTCGTCGGCGGGGAGAACCGCGGCGTCGCGGTCGTGATGAGCGGGCTCGACCTGGAGCGCGCAATGATCTCGCCACTGTGCCTCGGCATCGCGGAGCGTGCGCTCGAGCTTTCCGTCGACTACGCCAAGACCCGCAAGCAGTTCGGCAAAGCGATCGGTTCGTTTCAGATGGTGCAGTCGATGCTGGCCGACATGTATGTGCAGGTCGAGACGATCCGCAGCTTCACCTATCGCGTGCTGGCAGCGGCGGCTCCGCTCGAGATCGGCGAAGGCGGACGCGGCGACATCCATATGCTGACGGCGGCCTCGGTGATGTATGCCGCGGAAGCGACCCACAAGGTGCTCGATCTCGCCGTGCAGGTGCATGGCGGCACGGGCTATATCTGGGAATCGGAGATCAACCGCCTGTTCCGCTCGACCAAGCTGATGGAGATCGGCGCCGGCACGACCGAGGTGCGCAAGATGATCATCTCGGGCGAACTGCTCAAGGGAATGGATCGCAATGGCTGAGAGCGAGGCGCCGGAGTTTGGGCTCGACGACGAGGCGCTCTGGGCGCACCCGACCGTCTACGGGCCGACGGCGTTCGCCGGCAAGACGGTGCTTATCTCCGGCGGCGCCGGCGGCATCGGTAGGGCGACGGGCTGGCTGTTCGGCCGCTGCGGCGCCAAGCTCATCCTGGCCGGGCGCAGCGAAGCCAAGCTCGGTTCGGCCGTCGAGGTGATGCGGGCAAAGGGGCTCGACGTCGCGGCCCATACCGTCGATATCCGTGAACCGGACAGCGTGGCCGAACTCTATCGAAAGACGGGCGAGGAGGGCGGTTTCGACATCCTCATCAACAGCGCCGGCGGCCAGTTTCCGCAGGCGGCGATCGACTTCTCGGTCAAGGGCTGGAATACGGTCGTCAACACCAACCTCAACGGTACCTGGTACATGATGCAGGGCGCCGCGCGCGCCTGGCGCGACCAGAACCGGCCGGGCAGCATCACCACCATCGTCGTGGTCACGCGGCAGGGCCTGCACGGCGTGGCGCATACGATCGCGGCGCGATCGGGCGTGGTCGGGCTGACGCAGGCGCTCGCCGTCGAATGGGCGCCGTTGAAGATCCGGCTCAACTGCATCGCGCCGGGCGTCATCGAGACGCCGGGCTGGCGGGTCTACGATCCCAAGGCACTGGAGGCCTATCCGAAGTCCAACCCGATGATGCGCAACGGCAGCACCTGGGACGTCGCGGAAGCGTGCGGCTACCTCGCCGGACCGGGAGCCGAGTATGTCACAGGCGAGGTGCTGAACGTCGCCGGCGGCGCGCAGCTCTGGGGCGAGACCTGGACGACCGGCAAGCCGGACTATTTCAAGGTCTGAGCCGGTTCAGGCCGGGCGCAAGAACTGCATGAACTCGATGACGACCCCGTCGGGGTCCTCGGCGCAGAAGACATCGATCAGCGAGCCGCCGAGGGAAATGCGCGTGGGCGGCGTGTAGCAGGTGTGGCCGGCAGTGGTGAGGCGCTGGTAGACCGCCTCCGCATCGACCGTGCGCAGGCAGATGCGGCCGACGCCGGGCTGCGCCATGGAGCGCGGTGCCGGGCTCGGCAGCCGCGGCGAGGTCCATTCGAGAAGGTCGAGGCGCGTGCCGCGGGGATCTCCCTTCAGCAGCATCAGCGCGGCGCGTCCGCGACAATCGTCCGGCAGGCGCAGCACCGGGCCGAGCCCGACCTCGCCGAACGAGCCATCGCCGACGAAGGCGTTGACGACGTCGAAGCCGATCAGCCCGTAGAACGCCATCGACCGATCGAAATCGCTGCAATTGATGTTGATGTGGAAGAAAGCGGTCACGTCGCCGCGGTCGGTCTCGCCCGTCACTTGAAAACCTTCCCGCGCAGCAGCTTCACATAGGTGTCGACCACGCCGGGGGCGGGCCGCACGAAATCGCCGTCTTCGTAGCAGAAGCGGCCGGAGAGGTATTCGCGGGTCGAAATCAGCATCTGCGCGAGGATGCCCACTTCGTCGGGGTCCTCGATCTGCAGGTTGCCGCGCCGGCGCTCATATTCCAGCGCGCGCCGATAGCTGGCCGACTGCATCTCGAGATGAGCGCGGAAGCCGCGCGGCGCATGCACGGACCCCTCGCTCAGGATCTTGAACAAATGCGGTTCCTTCTCGAGGAACTCGAAGAAGCCGGCGAGACGCGCCCTCTCGCGTTCGATCGCATCGTCCGGCGCTTCCAGGACCCGTTGCCGGATCAGGTGATGGAGGCGGCGGCTGATCGAGGGAAGCAACTGGTCGAGGAGGTCCTGACGCGATTCGAAGTAGTTGTAGAACGTGCCCTGGGCGACGTGGGCGCGGGTGGTGATCAGCGCGATCGATGCGTCCGCATAGCCGCGCTCGCCGACGATCTCGATTGCCGCTTCGAACAGTCTGGCCCGTGTCGCCTCGGCCTTCTCGGCGCGCGACAGCCGCGGTTTTCTGGCAGGAATGACGACGGTGTTTGCGGCTTGAGACATGGATTCGATCGCCGATCGTTTGTGGTCGAACGCTAGATGCGCAAATCGGGTGTGTCAAACCGAAATGAATTATGACTCGTGATTCATTTCTGTTTACAAACCCGTGGAAGAAGGTAGCATGCATGCCACGACGTTTCCGGAGGAGTGGCCCGCGAGGGGCTGTTGGAAGCTTCGGTGGGCCGGCGGTTTCCGGTCATTTCCAATGTCAAGCCGGCGCGCTCGGGGCATTGCCCCGACATGCCCCCGGCTGTCCTTAAGGGAGGGCATATGTTCCACTTTGCAAAGAGACTGACCGTCGCGACCGCCATTGCCGGCGCGCTCCTGGCCGGATCGGCCCAGGCCGCCGACCTCATCATCTCCACCGGCCTCGGCAAGCCGCATCCGTGGGTCGGCGCCCATATGGATCCGTTTGCGGACGCGATCGAGAAGGGCAGCCCAGACGTCAAGTTTACCCGCTTCTATGCCGGCGAGCTCGTCGGAGTCGGCAAGGAGCTCGACGCCCTGACCAGCGGTACGATCGCTGTCGCCGCGCCGTTGCTGGCCCCCTATCACGAGGGTCGCTTCCCGCTGTCGGACGTGACCCAGCTCCCGGCCTATGGCACGGATTCGCCGATGGTCACCCGCGCTTTCCAGAAGATGCTCGATTCAGACGTCCCGCTGAAGGACGGCAAGACGTTCTACCAGTATGAGATCGCGGATAAGGGCATCCGCGCCTGGGCGCTCGGCGCCACCGCCCCGTACTCGATCTCGACCGTCAAAAAGGTGCTCAAGGAGCCGGCTGACTTCTCCGGCACGCCGCTGCGCGCCGGGTCGGCCCTGCACACGATCATGCTGGAGAAGCTCGGCGCCACGCCGGTGACGCTGCCCGGCTCGCAGGCCTTCGAGGCCGCCTCGCGCGGCACGATCGAGGGTCTCGTGATCGCGATCTCCGACTGGCCGTCCTACTCGCTGCAGCAGTTGCTGCGCCATTCGATCGTCGACGTGTCGATCGGCCATTGGGAGAGCTACCTGGCGATCAGCGACGCCGCCTGGAACGGCCTCAGCGACGAACAGAAGGCGCTCTTCGACAAGACCGCGCGCGACGTTGCTGCATCGAACGCGGCCGAGTGGCAGGCGCGCCTGACCAAGGTCAAGGACGAGTCCATTGCCAAGGACGGCGGCGAGTTCACCTCGATCAACACGCTGTCGGACGCGATGAAGCAGCACATAGAAAAGGCCGCCGCCGATACCTGGATGGCGTGGATCGAGAAGACCGAGGCCAATGGCCATCCGGCCAAGGCCGCGGCCAAGCTCTATGCCGAATTGATCCAGGCCGAGGGTGGCTCGCTGCCGGCCGGCGTCGCCGACTACCTCGCCAAATAAGGCAACAGACACGGCGCCGCGCTCGTCGCGGCGCCGTTTCCTACACCGGGGCAACGGAACCGTCATGTCAAAGGACTGGATCATCTGGGCCGTCACGCTGTGGATCGTCGTCTTCATGATGGCGGGCCAGGCGGTGGCCACCTGCCTGCTCGGCGCGGGCATCCTCGGCATCGTGCTCTGGATCGGTCCTGGCGTGCTGAATGGCATCATCGGCACCGACACGTTCTACACCGCGTCGACCTATACGCTGTCGATCATCCCCCTCTACCTGCTGATGGCGCAGCTCCTGCTCAAGGGCGGCGTCATCGTCGACCTCTTTCGCGTCGGTCACCGTATCGCCGGCTACCGCCGCTTTCCGCTCGGCATCGCCACGATCATCACCGGCGGCCTGCTCGGTGCCGTCTCCGGCTCCGGCACCGCGAGCGCCGCCGCGCTGGCGACGCTGGCCGGACCCGAGCTGCAGCGCGTCGGCTACACCAAATCCTTTTCCGTTGCGCTTGCAGCCATCTCCGGCTCTCTGTCCGTCATCATTCCGCCGAGCCTGCTCATCATGATCTACGGCTCGCTGACGGAGACGCCGATCGGACACCTCTTCATCGGCTCGATCGGCCCTGGTGTGCTCTGCATCTTCGTCTACATCGCCTGCCTCTACTTCCTCGGCGACGTCGTGCCCGGCGCGGTCGACGGCGTCCGTGGCGAGACGGAGGACGAGGATCCCGCCAAGACCCGCCGTTCAGTCAGCGCCTTCGCCTTCGTGGTCGTCCTGATGACGGTGGTCTTCGGCGGCATCTACGGCGGCGTCGTCACCGTCGGCGAAGCCGGCGCTCTTGGCGCCTTCGCAGCCTTTGTCGGCATGATCGCCATGCGCCGGGTCACGGCGCGCGACATCGGCCAGGCGCTGGTCGATTCCGTCAAGGTGTCGGCGATGCTGCTGATGCTACTGATCGCCGCGCAGATCTTCTCGCGCTTCATGTCCTTTTCGCGCCTGCCGACGGAACTCCTGCACTTCGCGGAGCCGCTGGTCGCCAATCCGACCGTGCTGGTGCTGGTGCTGATGTTCGGCCTGTTCGCCGCCGGCATGTTTCTCGAGGAGGTGACGACGATCGTGCTGTCGATCCCGATCATCCTGCCGATGGTCCAGGCGGCGAATGTCGACGTGATCTGGTTCGGCGTCATGGCCTGCTTCGTCATTTCGCTCGGCCTGCTCACACCGCCGGTCGGCCTCGTCGCGTTCTCGGCGGCGACGGCGGCGCGAACGCCGGTCGGGCCGGTCTTCCGGCCGTGCCTGACCTTCTCTTCGATCGCCGCATTTGTCGTCGTCACCGCGATGATGTTCTTCCCCGGCATCGCGACCTGGCTGCCCAGCCACCTGAACTGAGGACCCGACCATGCGTTTCTGGAGAGCCCTCTGGGCGTTCGAATGGGGCCTCGCCGCGGTCGGGGCTGGCTCGATGCTGTTCATCATGATGATGATCACGGTGATCAGCGTCTTCGGCCGCTATTTCCTGCAGATGGACCTGGTCCCCGGCGCCTACAACATCATCGAGCGCATCATCTTCCCGCTGCTCGTCTTCTGGGCACTGCCGATCGCGCATCGCGAGGGCATGTTCCCTCGGCTGGAGAGCTTTTCCGACGCGCTCGCGCCGCGCCGCCGGGCGCTGCTCGCGGCGGTCGTGATGGTCGTCGAGATCGCGGTCTACGGACTGTTCCTCTGGTATGTGTCGAAGTTCGTCTGGAGCTCGATCGTGGACAACCGGACCATGCAGATCGGCACCAACTTCCTGCCACTCTGGCCGATACTTGTGATGATGCCGGTGGCCTTCGTCCTGATGATCCTGGAGATGGGCCGGCTGCTGGTCCGCGACGTGCGCGGTGCGCTCGGGTTGCGGCCCGTCGAGGAGGTCCAGGTCCACCACGAGAGCGCGGCGATATGAGCGCGACTGCTGTTCGCGCCCGGCCGGGCAGCGCGGGCGCGTTCGACCCGACCGACAGCGAGCGTATCCGCTCGACGCTCGCCGATTTTGTGCGGGCGCAGACCGGCGGCCCCGTCGAGATCGGACCGCTGAAACGCTTCACGGTTGGCTTTTCCTGGGTGACCTATGGCTTCCGCGCCATCTGGTCGGAGGCTGGCCGTGCGGTCGAGCGCAACCTCATCCTGCGCGCCGGGCCACCGACGGGCATTTTTGGACCCTACAAGGCTTATCCTGAATTCGTAACTCTCAAGGCGCTGGAGACGAGCACCGTGCCGGTGCCACGCGTCTACTGGTACAGCGACGACACCTCGATCCTCGGTGCGCCGTTCTTCGTCTGCGACCTCGTGCCCGGCGAGGCGCCGATCCCGTGGACGCATGACGGCGGGCCGGCCTTCGACGACGAGCGGCGGGTGCGGCTCGGGAGCCAGTTCGTCGCGGCGCTCGCAGCCCTGCACGACTTCGCCTGGCAGGACACGCCCGTCGCCTCGATCGACGGCACCCGGGACGTTCGCCGCACGGCTATCGACCAGGTCGACCACTGGATGGACCTGCTGGCGCGCTGGTCGCCGGATCGCGTGCCGATGCTGGAGATGGGCGCGGCATGGCTGCGCGAGCGCGCGCCGGTCGCGGCCCGGATCTCGATCACGCATGGCGACTACCGGATCGGCAACTTCCTCGAGGTCGATGGCAGGATCACCGCGATCCTCGATTGGGAACTGGTGCGGCTCGGCGACCCGGTGGAGGATCTCGGCTGGGTCTGCCTGCAGGCCTGGCGCGGGCGCTCGCCCTACATGTGCCATTTCTTCGAACGCGAGGAGCTGCGCGACCGCTACGCCGCGCTGACCGGACACGAGGTAACGCTCGCCGACATGGCCTACTGGGAGGCCTTCGGCACGCTGAAGCTCGCGATCATGCATTACGGCGCCACCGACTGCTTCGCGCGGCGCGGCTTCAACGACCTGCGCATGGCCGGCATGGGGGCGCAGATCCCGCGCATGCTGCTGCAGCTCGAATCGGCGATGGAGCGCGCGTCGTGAACATTCCGCTCAACCGGCTGATCGAGGGGATCATCGCCACGATGCGCTCAGACGTGATCCCGCACGTCGCCGACCCCTATGCGCGCGGACAGGCGGTCGGCGTCATCGACCTGCTCAACAACATCGCGCCGCGCGTCGAGTGGGCGCAGGCGCCGCTGGCGCGCCTGGTCCAGGCCAAGCGCGACCTGCTGGCCGAGCTCGCCGGGCTGGCGCCCGTCGTCGCGGCACCGGAGCCGGCGGCGATGGCCGAGACCGCCGAGGACCTGCTGGCCGCCAAGGCGCGGCTCGACGCCGCGATCGGCGACGCCATCGCGCTGATCTGGCCGCGCCGGCACGAACCCGACTTCGCCCGCGCCGCGGCGCTCGTGCAGAGCCATCTGCACGACGAGATGGCGGCCGAGCTGAAGATGACGCGCAAGCCCCTGTTCGCCGAGATCGCGAGCGGCGGCGATGGTGCCAAGAGCTGATGGAGGTGGATATGGCCTATCATCTTGATCCGAGAATGCCGGCGGCCGAGGCCTGCATCCAGCGCTCGATGCTGAAGCGCTGGGCGGCGGAGCAGCCGGACAAGGTGTTCGCGGTCTTTGCCGACGGCAGCGAATGGACCTACGCGCAGACGCTCGACGTGACGATCCGGACGGCCAATGCGCTGCGGGCGCTCGGCGTCAAGCAGGGCGAGCGCGTCATGGTCTGGCTGCCGACCAGCGCCGACTGCCTGCGGGTCTGGTTCGGGCTCAACTATCTCGGCGCGGTCTTCGTGCCGCTGAACCTCGCCTACCGCGGGAACCTGCTGCAGCACGCGCTAAAACTGTCGGAGGCGCGGCTCGGCATCGTGCATGCCGACCTCCACCAGCGGCTCGGCGACATCGACCGAGGCCGGCTCGAGACGATCGTCGTCCTCGGCGGCGAGGGCCAGCCCGTCGAGGGCCTGCAGGTGCTGCCCGACCAGGCGCTGCAGTCGGACGACGCGCGGGCGCCGGAGCTGGAGCGCGAGATCGCGCCGTGGGACCTGCAGTCCATCATCTTCACCTCTGGCACGACCGGTCCGTCGAAGGGCGTCTTGTCCTCCTACGTCCACCTGCACGAGATGGCCAAGGCCGCGCCTTTTCTCGACGGCGACGACCGCTACCTGATCACCCTGCCGATGTTCCATTCGGGCGGCGTGATGCCGGTGACGGCGATGCTGATCCACGGCGGCTCGATCGCCATCGTGGAATCGTTCAGCACCGAGAACTTTTGGCCGACCATTCGCCGGGCGCAGATCACGACCGTGATCCTGCTCGGGGTGATGGGGAGTTTCCTGCTCAAGCGGCCGCCGAGCGACGACGACAGGAACCACACGCTGCGCACCTGCACGTACGTGCCGCTGAACGATACCGCGCCCCAGTTCCACGAACGTTTCGGGACCGACATCCACACCCATTTCAACATGACCGAGATCTCGATGCCGATCGTGTCGCAGGCAAACCCGACGGCGCTCGGCAGCGCCGGCCGGCCGCGCGACGGCGTCCAGGTCCGGCTTGTCGACGCGAACGATTGCGAGGTGCCTGTCGGCACGATCGGCGAGATGGTGGTGCGGACCGACTGTCCCTGGGCGATGAACCACGGCTATGCCGGCAATGCGGAGGCGACGGCGGCGGCCTGGCGTAACGGCTGGTTCCATACCGGCGACGGTTTCCGGCAGGACGCGGAGGGCAATTTCTTCTTTGTCGACCGGCTGAAGGACGCGATCCGCCGGCGCGGCGAGAACATCTCCTCCTTCGAGGTCGAGTCCGAAGTGCTCGCTTACCCGGCGATCCGCGAGGCGGCGGCCGTCGCCGTCAAGAGCGAGGTGGCGGAGGACGAGGTGATGGCTGTGGTGGCGCTGAAGGAGGGCGAGACCTTCGACCCCGCCGAGCTGATCGAGTTCCTGCGGCCGCGCATGGCCCATTTCATGATCCCCCGCTACGTGCGCGTGGTCGAGGGACTGCCGCGCACGCCGACGGCCAAGATCGAGAAGGTGAAGCTGCGCGAGGAAGGCCTGACCCCCGACACCTGGGATCGCGACAAGGCCGGCATCGAGATCAAGCGCGAAAAGGTCGGCGTGAAGAACGCCTGACGGAGGAAGATGATGTTCGCTGAACTGTCGCCCCACGCCCGGGACCTGCGCGACCGCCTGGTCGCGTTCATGGACGAGCACATCTATCCCAACGAGCACGAACTCTTGAAGCCGCCGCCCGAGGCGCAGCGCTGGGCGCCGCGGCAGCTTGCCATGGCGCTGATGGAGAAGGCCAAGGCGCAGGGCTTGTGGAACCTGTTCTACAACCACGGGCCGGAAGGGCAGGGCTTATCGAACTTCGAATATTCGCAGCTCTGCGAGATTCTCGGCCGCTCGCTCGCCGCGCCGGAGATCTTCAACTGCAATGCGCCCGACGTCGGCAATATGGAGATCCTGTCCACGTACGGCACCGAGGCGCAGAAGGAGCGCTGGCTGAAGCCGCTTCTGACCGGCGAGATCCGCTCCTGCTTCGCCATGACCGAACCGCGCGTCGCCTCGTCGGACGCGACCAATATCGAGACCGAGATCCGGCCGGACGGCGACCACTACATCGTCAGCGGCCGCAAATGGTGGACGACGGGCGCGAATTCCGAGCGCTGCAAGGTCGCGATCGTGATGGGCAAGAGCGACAAGTCCGCCGCGAAGCACAAGCAGCAGTCGATGATCCTGGTGCCGATGGACGCGCCTGGCGTGCGCGTCGATCGGGCGCTCAGCGTCTACGGCTACGAGCACGCGCCGCTCGGCCATGCGGAAATCGTCTTCGACAACGTGAAGGTGCCGGCGGAAAACATCCTGCTCGGCGAGGGCCGCGGGTTCGAGATCGCGCAGGGGCGGCTGGGGCCGGGCCGCATCCACCATTGCATGCGCTTCATCGGCCTGGCCGAGCGGGCGCTCCAGATCATGTGCGAGCGTGCCAGGTCACGCCACGCGTTCGGCTCGAGCCTTGCCGAAATGGGTGCGGTGCGCCAGGCGATCGGCCAGTCGCGCTGCGACATCGAGCAGATGCGTCTGGTGACGCTGAAGGCTGCCTGGACGATGGACAAGCTAGGCAACAAGGCAGCCCGCAACGAGATCGCGATCGCCAAGATCGTCGTGCCCGAGACCGCCGGCAAGGTCATCGACCGCGCCATCCAGGTGCATGGTGGAGCCGGTCTCTCGCAGGACTTCTTCCTGGCGGAGGCGTTTGCCGAGACGCGCTTCCTGCGCATCGGCGACGGGCCAGACGAGGTTCACCGCGAGGCGCTCGCCCGCGTCGAACTCGGCAAGCTGAACTGAGGAACTGAGATGATACCGCTGACAATCGGCCATACGGTCGTCTCCGCCGGCCGCACGATCGGCGAGGGCGACATCAACCTGTTCGCCGGTCTCGTCGGCGATTTCACGCCGATCCACATCGACGAGACGTTCGCGCAGGCCTCGATGCACGGCGCGCGCATCGCGCATGGTCCCCACACGATGTCGACGGCGATCGGCATGGCCACGCATACCGGCCTGTTCGGGGAGCGCGTGCTCGGGATGGTCAACCTCAACTGGGACTTTTCCGGCGTGGTCAAGATCGGCGACACGATCCGCTCGCGCGTGACGGTCGAGGAGCTTCGGCCGACCTCGAAGCCAGGGCGCGGGCTCGCGACCTATCTGTTCGAGGTCCTCAACCAGCGTGACGAGCCGATCCAGCGCGGCCGCATGAAGGTCATCGTGCGGCTGGACGACACACCGGAGGCAGGACAATGAGCGACAAATACATCATGCGGCCGGAGCACGAGTTCAGCCACCAGCCGGACTCCTCGGTCAACTTCAACGAGAGCGTCTACACGAATGCCTTCGATCCCAAGGCGGCGTTCGGCGGCTGGATGCGGCTCGGCAACCGCGTCAACGAGGGCTATGCCGAGCTCTCGGTCTGCCTCTACCTGCCGGATGGTCGCATCGCCTGCCAGTTTCAGCGCCCGTCGATCACGACAAACGACAGGCACGAGGCAGGAGGGATCAAATACACCGTCAACGAGCCGCTCAAGAGCGTGACCATGAGCTACGACGGCGACCTTATCATCGTCGACAATCCGGATGACCTGCGCAATCCGCAGGAACTGTTCGCCAAGGGACCGCGGCTGCCGGGCCACGTATCCTGGACGCATGTGGCGGAGTCCCCGGTGCATGGCGGCGAGCCGGTCGACGACAGCGTGCAGACCATGTACGGCCGCGATTTCTCGCTCGGCCATTTCAACCAGCACGGCCGCGCCAGGGGCGTCATCAAGGTCGGCGACGAGAGCTGGGAGATCGACGGCCACGGCTGGCGCGACCATTCTTGGGGGCCGCGCTACTGGCAGGTGATTTACTTCTACCGCCTGTTCATCGCCAATTTCCCGAACGGCGACGGCTTCATGCTGCTCAAGATCACCGACCAGGCCGGCAAGGTCCGGCGCGAGGGCGTGCTGCTCGTCGATGGGGAATACGAGGAGGTGATGGACCTCGAGGTCCAGACCGACTGGAGCGACCAGCAGGATCCGGCCTTCGTGCGCCTCGGCATCATGACGGCGAAGCGCAAGGTGCGCATCGACGGCGAGATCCTGAAGCTGGCGCCGCTGCGCAACCGCCGCAAGACCGACGAAGGCGTGCTGGTCAGCCGCGTCGCCGAAGGCTTTACCCGCTTCACCTGGGGCGATCAGGTCGGCTACGGCATGACCGAATATATCGAGCGGATCGAGGACGGGAAGATCGTCGGCTACCCGCTCTGAGCGGCGGTGCGGGCCGGCTCAGGACTTGAGCCGGTCTTCCATCTCGTGACGCAGGATCTTGCCGGTCGTCGAGCGCGGAAAATCCTCGAAGCGGATGAAGTGGACCGCCTTGGGGCGCTTGTAGCCGGCCAGTTCCTGGCGGCAGAGCGCTTCCACGTCGCCCGCCGACAGGCTGTCGTCGGTGCGGGAGATGAAGGCGACGGGAACCTCGCCCCAGCGGTCGTCCTTCTTGCGCACGACGATTGCGTCGCTGACGCGCGGATCGGACAGGAGGACGCGCTCGATCTCGGCCGGATAGATGTTCTCGCCGCCGGACTTGATCATGTATTTGGCGCGGTCGACGAAATCGTAGCTGCCGTCAGCGTTGCGGCGGAAAAGGTCGCCCATGCGGAACCAGCCGTCCTTGAAGTCGCGCGCGTTGGTTTCGGGCGCGTTCCAGTAGCCGGAGAAGACGGTTGGGCCGCGCACGGCCGCTTCGCCCGGCTCGCCGTCGGGCACCTCGTTGCCGTCGGGGTCGACGAGCTTGAGGTCGCAGAACGCGCTCTTGCGCTTGGACAGGCTTTCCGGAACGACGCCCGGCGCGAGCAGGCAGGACGATGCCGGCGGAAGGCCGGTCTCGGTGGAGCCGAACGAGTTGAGATAGGGCGCGCCCGCCAGCCGCGAGAGTTCGGCGATCAGATGATGAGGCACAAGGTCGGCCATGGCGCCGACGGCCCGGATGCTCTTCGGCCGGCGCCCGGTCTTCTGCAGCAGTTCGACGACCGGCTCGATCGAGCCCGGCATCAGCAGCATCCAGCCGAGGTCGTTTCCCTCCATCAGGTCGACGATCCGCTCGGCATCGAAGCCGTCGACGATGTGGACGGTCGCGCCCGACATCAGGGCACCCAGCACCTGGTCGGTCGAGCCCATGTGGAACATGGGCGCCCAGGCGATGAATCCATCGCTCTCGCGGGCATGCATGTCGATCCGCAGGACCATGTTGCGCGCCATTTCGGCGCGGTGGCTGATCAGCGCTCCCTTTGGCAGGCCGGTGGTGCCGGAGGTGTAGAGGATGACGAGCCCGTCTTCCGGGTCGACATCGGGAAGCTCGGCCAGCGGATCGGCGTCCGACAGAAGCCGCTCGTACTCGGCTTCGAGGACGAGCAGCCTGCGCCCGCGCAGATCGAGGCCTCGGGCCGTCGGAGCATAGCGCTCGGACGCGATGACGAGGCACGGCTCGACGAGAGAGATGCAGTGCTGCAGCTCGGCCGGCGCCAGGCGCCAGTTCTGGCAGGCGACGATGGCGCCGAGGCAGGCGGCGGCAAGCTCGATCTCGGCATATTCCTGCCGGTTCTCGGAGAGAAGCGCGATCCGCTCGCCACGGACGACGCCCATTGCGGCAAGCGCCGAGGCGAGGCGAAGCACCCGCTCGTCAAGTTCGCGGTAGGTGAGGCGCGCGGAGGCGGTGTTCAGCGCAACGGCATCGGGATCCCGCCGCACGCAGGCGCGGAAAAGGCCGTGGACGGTCAGCTTGCCCGCGGCCGCGACGCCGTCGCGCCAATTGCCTGTGGTCGATTGCATCGGGTCTCCTCCCTGCGTGCAACTCGGAATGTCTGGGAGCGCTATGAGGCCGGCTTGCCCGCCAGGCTTTCGAGCCTTTCGACGGCCTTCTCCAGCCTGTCGGTGAGGTCTGGAGCCGGGGTTGAGCGGCGGATCTGAAGGCCGCTCAGGACGAGGTCGACGATTGAGTCAGCCGTCGTATCGGGATCGAACTGTCCTTCGCCGCGCAGATAGGCCCAGGTGTGATGTTCGATGCAACCGTAGATCATGTCGCGAACCAGCCGCAGCGTGACGTCGTTGCGCAGTTCCCCGGCCGCGATGCCCTCCTTGATGATGTCGAGCGTGCGGCGGGTGTACTGCTTGTTGAGCTCGTAGACCGTGGTGTGGCTGTAGTCCCGGCCTGTGCGCAGGAACTGGAACATGAGATCGCAGAGCGCCGGCTCTTCGTGGATGGTCATGAGGTGGCGCCAGATCATGAAGCGCAGCCGGTTGCGCGTGCCGCGGATGCCGGAGAGCTGCTGGTCGTAGTCGGCCAGCATCGCCTCGTACCAATCCTCGATCACCTTGACGAGCAGGTCGCGCTTGTTTTCGAAGTAGCGGTAGATCGAGCCTTCGACGACATTGGCGCGTTCGGCGATGTCCGACATCGGCGCGTCTTCGTAGCCCTTCTCGCGGAAGACGTCGCGAGCGGCCGCCATGATGTCGGCGACGCGGCGTTCGCGCGAAAGCCTGAAAACCTGGCGGCGTGCTGGTCCGTTCTTCATCCGTCCTCCATCCGGAAGCTCGCAGGCCGCCGTTCGGCGAAGGCTGCCATGCCCTCCCACCACTCGGCGCCGGCGGATGCGGCAAGAACCGCGTCCAGTGCGATTCGGTCGGCCTCGTCCGGCGCCGACGTTTCGCAGCGGTACAATGCGCGTTTGGTCTCTGCAACGGAAATGGGGCTGCACAGCAACAGCCTTTTGGCGAAGGCGAGCGCCGAATCGGCGAGTTCGGAGCCGGGATGGACCGCGGTGACGAGGCCGGCCGCTTTCGCGTCGACCGCCGTCAACTGGTCGCCAAGGAGGGCTATTTCGAGGGCCTTGGCGCGGCCGACGACGTGAGCGAGCGACTGCACGCCGCCGGCGGCGGCGAGCGCGCCGAGGCGGGTCTCGGTCAGGCCGATCCGCGCATTGTCGGCCATGAGACGGAAGTCGCAGGACAGCGCCAATTCGCAGCCACCGCCAAGCGCAAAGCCGTTGATCGCGGCGACCGTCACGAAGGGCGCCTCGCGCAGGCGGCGGAAGACGCGGATGATCGGGAGCACGTAGTCGTCGCGGATGGCGCGGGCATTGCGGTAGAGCGGCGAGGCGGGGTCGGTGAATAGCTTGATATGGGCGCCGCCGCAGAAAGTCTTGCCCGAACCGGTGACGATCAGCACGCGCGCCCCGCCGGCCGACGCCTCATCCAGGAGACGGTCGAGGGCTGCGAGCAGTTCCGTGGTGAGCGTGTTGTGCGTGTCGCCCCGCGCCAGCGTGATCCGAGCGATGCCCTCCACAGGCCATGTCAGTTCCGCCGCTTCTGCCTGCCCCATCCGTTCCTCCACAATTCCGACGATGGCCAGTTGACAAACCGCGCCGATCAACCTCTTAATGAACACAATTCATCATTTCGTGACCATGCGCAAGAGGACTTGTCGGCGCGGGTCGCGGTTCCGGGGAGGGAAAAGATGAGCTGCACCGGTTGGAATTCTCTACGCCGCGTCGCGGAAGCTGCTTGCTCGTGATTGTCGGCACCCGCCTCCCTTGCTCGACCGGGACCCATTCAAGACGACTGTCTGTCGAATTGATAAGCGTTATTCATTTGTGGCGCGGTTCTGACGCATGCTGGCTCTGAAGAACATCCAGATCCTCTACGATCGGGCCATCGAAGCCGTCCGCGATGTCTCGCTGGACGTTCCGACCGGCCAGATCGTGGCGCTGCTCGGATCGAACGGCGCGGGCAAGTCGACGATCCTGAAAGCGATCTCGGGCGTCCTCTACCAGGAGGATGGGGAGATCATGAGCGGATCGATCCAGCTCGAAGGAGAACAGATCTCCGGACGCACGCCTCGCGACATCGTCGAGAAGGGCGTGCTGCAGGTGCCCGAGGGTAGGGCGCTGTTCGCGACGCTGACGGTCGAAGAGAACCTCCTGATGGGCGGCTTCACGCGCAGCCGCGCCGAGACGTCGGAAGGCTTGGAGCGGGTCTACCAGATGTTTCCGCGGGTCAAGGAGCGGCGGACGCAGATTTCCGGCTACCTGTCCGGCGGCGAGCAGCAGATGGTTGCGATCGGCCGTGCGCTGATGGGAAAGCCCCGGCTTCTGATGCTCGACGAGCCGTCGCTCGGTCTGGCGCCGCAGATCGTCGATACCATCTTCGACGCGGTCATCGCGCTCAACCGGGACACCGGGCTCACCGTGCTCCTGGTCGAGCAGAATGCGCAGCTCGCACTGCAGACGGCCTCCTACGGCTACATCATCGAGAACGGACGCATCGTACTCGACGGCCCGGCCGAGAAGCTGCGGGCGAACGACGATGTGCAGGAATTCTACCTCGGCTTCTCGGGAGGCGAGCGCAGGAGCATGCGCGACGTGAAGCACTACAAACGGCGCAAGAGGTGGCTGTCGTGACCGCCTTTCTCGAACTCGACGGAGTGACGAAACGGTTCGGCGGCCTCGTCGCGGTGAACGATGTCGGACTCACCGTCGAGCAGGGGCAGATCTATTCGCTGATCGGCCCGAACGGCGCCGGCAAGACGACGGTCTTCAACCTGATCAGCGCGGTGTTCCGGCCGACTTCGGGCAGCATCCTGTTCGAGGGCAAGGATCTGACCCGGCTTCCTACCCATGCGCTGGCACGCCTAGGCATCGCGCGGACCTTCCAGAACCTCGCGGTGTTCAAGCACGAGACGGTGGTGAACAACCTGCTCGTCGGCATGCATACGCATCTCAGGTCCGATCCGATCTCGGCTGCGATCTTCTGGGGCCGCACACGGCGCGAGGAAATGCAGGCACGCGACCGCGTCGAGGAGATCATCGATTTCCTCGAGATCGAGGACATCCGCGACCATCCGGTGGGCACGCTCTCCTACGGCCAGCAGAAGCGCGTGGAACTCGGCCGCGCGCTGGCGGTCTCGCCGAAGCTTCTGCTGCTGGACGAGATGGTGTCAGGCATGAACCAGGAAGAGCGTGAGGACATCGCCCGCTTCATCCTCGACCTGAAGGACGAGCTCGGCATGACCGTGTTCATGGTCGAGCACGACATGGGGATCGTGATGGACATCTCCGACCACGTCTGCGTGGTCAACTACGGCCGCAAGATCGCGGAGGGTACGCCGGCCGAGGTCGCTGCCAACCCGGCCGTCATCGACGCCTATCTCGGCGCCAAGAGGAGCGCGGCATGAGCGGGGCGATCGATTTCGCGCGCGTGACGATGCCGCAGGTGCTGCAGCAACATGCGCGAACCCAAGGGAACGAACTCGCCTTGCGGGTAAAGGAGAAGGGGCTCTGGCGCCGCTTCACCTGGCAGGATTACTTCGACCACGCCCGCCTCGTGGCGATCGGATTGCGTGCGCTCGGCCTGGAGGCCGGCGACCGGATCGCCGTCGCGGGCGACGACAGCCCGGAATGGCTGTTCTCCGACCTCGGCGTGCAGATGGCCGGCGGTGCCTGCCTCGGCATCTATCCGACCAATCCGTGGCCGGAGCTCCAATATATCGTGCGCCATTCGAAGGCGCGGATCGTCGTATGCGGCGACCAGGAGCAGACAGACAAGGTGCTGGACGCGCGCTCGAAGGATGGCGGCCTGCCGGATCTGGAGCACATCATCTGCGTCGACATGAAGGGCATGCGCCACTATCGCGAGCCGGGACTGATCTCGTTCGAAGACCTTCTCGAGCTTGGCCGGACGAACGAAGCGAAGCTCGGTCCCGCGGTCGACGCGCAGCTTGCCGGCGGCACGCCGGACGACGTCGCCATCATCGTCTACACCTCGGGGACGACCGGCATGCCGAAGGGCGCGATGCTGACGCATCGCAACATGCTGCACTCGGCTTCGCAGGTGGTGCAGATCCACGGGCTCAGCCGCGAGACCTATACGGTGCTGTGCTACCTGCCACTCTGTCATGTCGCGGAGCGCAGCTTCTCGACCGTGATGCAGCTCGTCACCGGGTGCACCGTGTCCTTCGCCGAGTCGGTCGACACGGTGGTCGTCAACCTGCGCGAGATCGCGCCGAAGGGGTTCCTCGGCGTGCCGCGCATCTGGGAAAAGATGCAGCAGAGCGTGCTCTACCGCGTCAAGGACACGACGCCCTTTCAGCGCCGCGTCTATGAGGCCTGCATGAAGCGCGGGCGCTCGATCGCAGAGCGGCGGCTCGCCAATGGCGGCACGTTTGCGAGCCTGAGTGACCGGTTGATGTTTTCGCTGCTCTCGCTGATCTGCTTCCGCAGCCTGCGGACATTCCTGGGTATCAACCGTGTCAAGAACGGCTTCTGCGGCGGGGCGACCGTCTCGCCGGAAGTGCTTCTGTTCTTCTGGATCCTCGGCGTGCCCGTCTACCAGATCTACGGCATGACGGAGAGCGCCGGCGTCTCGCATACCCAGCGCCCCGGCGCGACGACGCTCGGCCGGTCCGGTCCGCTGATCCCGGGCCTCGAGCAGAAGGTCGATGACGATGGCGAATTGCTGCTCAAGGGCGCCAGCATCTTCAAGGGCTATCTCTTCGACGACACGGCGACCTCCCGGGCTTTCAGCGACGGGTGGCTGCACACCGGCGACATCGTCGAGATCGAGGCGAGCGGCGAAGTCCATGTGCTCGACCGCAAGAAGGACATCCTGATCACGTCGGGCGGCAAGAACATCACGCCCTCGCTGATCGAGAACTCGCTGAAGGACTCGCCCTATATCCGCGAAGCGATCCTGCTCGGCGACGGCCGCAATTTCCTCGCCGCACTCATCCAGATCGACCTGGAGACGACGGGCAAATGGGCGCAGCAGCAGAACATCCAGTACACGACCTACCGGACGCTGGCCCAGAACGAGAAGGTCCGCGAGCTGATCTCCGGCGAGGTCAAGCGGGTGAACGACCGCTTCGCCCGCGTCGAGAACGTGCGCAAGTTCCTGATCCTCGCCAAGGAGCTCGACCATGACGACGGCGAGCTGACCGCGACGATGAAAGTCCGCCGGCGGATCATCGAGGACAAGTTCCGCAGCGAAATCGAGACGATCTACGGGAGCGCGGCCTGATGGATTTCTTCCTTCTCCTGGTCGCCACGGGCCTGGTCTCCGGTGCCGCCTACGGGCTCATCGCGATGGGCTTCGCGCTCATCTTCAAGTCGACCGGGGTGGTGAATTTCGCCCAGGGCGAACTGGTGATGCTCACCGCCTATATCTCGTTCTCGCTCTACACGACGTTCGACCTATCCTTTTTCCCGCTGATGCTGGTGACGATACCGATCTCGATGCTGATCGGGCTGGTGCTCGAGCGGCTGTTCATCCGGCCGATGCTGGGCGAGCCGATCTTCGCGATCGTCATGGTAACGGTCGGCTTGGCCGTCATCCTGCGCGGCGTGACGATCATGATCTGGGGGCCGGATCCGTTCAACTTCAACGCCGGCATCCCGACCGAGGTGGTCTATGTCGGTTCGGTTCCCTTCTATCCGGCGCAGCTCTACCTGATCGGCGCGCTCGCAGTGATGACCTTCGCCGGCTGGGCCTTCCTGCGCTTCAGCCGGATGGGCATCGCCATGCGGGCGGTGGCGGCCAACGAGACGGCGGCGCTGCTCGTCGGCATCAGCGTCAGCCGCATCCATGCGGTCGCCTGGATGCTGTCGGCGGCGATCGCCTCGGTGGCCGGCGTTCTCTTCGCGGCGAACTTCAAGCTTGCGCCCGACCTCTGGTTCCAGGGGCTGAAGTCGTTCCCGGCGGTTATCCTCGGAGGTCTGGATTCGGTCATCGGGTCGGCGCTGGCCGGTCTCATCATCGGCCTGATCGAGAACCTGTTCCAGGGCTATGTCGGCCAGGGACTGCGGGAGATCTCAGGCTTCATCGTCATCGTCATCGTGCTGATGGTCCGTCCCTACGGCCTGTTCGGCTCCAAGGATATCGAGCGCGTCTGATGAGAACCGGTCATTTCAAGGAACGCACGGGCCAACTGGTCGCGCTCAGCGACAGCAAGGTGGTCTGGTCCTTCGTCGCGCTCCTGTTCGCCCTGGCGCTCGTCGCGCCCTTCGTGCTCGGCAACTATCAGGTCACCTTGCTGGTCTCGACGTTGATCGCAATCGTCGGCGCGGTCGGGCTCAACATGCTGACCGGCACGACCGGGCTGATCTCGCTCGGCCAGGCCGGGTTCCTTGCCGTCGGCGCCTACACAAACGCGATCCTGATGATGGATTTCGGCTGGCCGGTCTGGCTGTCGCTGCCGGCGGCGGGTGTCGTTGCCGCGCTGATCAGCATCCTTGTCGGTGTGCCTTCGTTGCGGCTGAAGGGTCTCTATCTGGCGATCACGACGCTCGCCTTCGCCTTCATCATCAACCACGTGATCCTCTACGCCGAATGGCTGACCCACGGGCCGAACGGCATCTTCGTCTCGGGTGCCAAGCTGTTCGGCTTCGATATCCAGAAGGGCAAGCCGCTATACTACACGGCGCTCGCGGTCGCCGCGATCGTGGTCTTCGCCGCGCTCAACATCCAGCGCTCGCGCATCGGCCGCGCCTGGATGGCGATCCGCGACCACGACATCGCCGCCCGCGTCATGGGCGTCGACCTGGTGCGTTACAAGCTCTACGCCTTCATGGTCTCGTCCTTCATCGTCGGAATCGCGGGCGCCCTGATCTCGCTGCAGATCCGCTTCGTCAACATCGATGTCTTCGCGCTCATCCTGTCGATCGAGGCGCTCGCCATCGTCATCCTCGGCGGGCTCGGCTCGATCGCAGGCGCCATCCTCGGAGCGATCTTCCTGTCGCTCCTGCCCGAGGCGATCCGGCTGTTCTTCGAGACCTTCTCGGACACGAATTCGAGCTTCTACACGACCTATGTCTACGAGATCCGCGGCATCACCTACGGCGTCGTGATCATCGCCTTCCTGCGGCTGAAGCCGGAAGGACTGATCGGGCTTTGGCGTGACATCCGGAAATACTGGAGCAACTGGCCGCTCGCCTACTGACGCGCGACCGCAACGACAAAGTGGAGGAAACAGCATGAAGAAGACACTGTTTGCATTCGCCGCCGCACTGCTCGCCTCGACGGCCGCCTACGCCCAGGATCCGGGCGTGTCGGACACCGAGATCAAGATCGGCGACGTCAACATCATGACCGGCCCGGCCTCGTTCATCGGCAAGGCCGTGTCGGTCGGGTCCAAGATCGCGGCAGCGGAGATCAACGAGGCCGGCGGCGTCAACGGCCGCAAGATCACTGTCATCACCGAGGACGACGGCTACGTGCCGGCGCGCTCGTTCCAGGCGCTGACCAAGCTGATCGAGGTCGACGGCATCTTCGCGCTCAACGGCACGTCGGGCACGGCGAACGTGCTCGCCATGATGCCGCTGATCGAAGAGAACAACCTGCCGACCGTGGTCACCACCGCGCCGAACGAACTCGTCTACAAGCCGGTGCGTCCCTCGGTCTTCACCGTCGGCGCCAGCTATTCCGACGCGTTCTACGGGCAGCTCAAATACATCCACGAGAACATGAAGGTGGAGAACCCGGTCTATGGCCTGATCCGCCAGGACGACGATTTCGGCGCCGCGATCGAGCATGGCTTCGACCGGGCGATCAAGGAGTTCGGAGCCAAGGAAGGCCCGCGCATCCGCTTCAAGAAGGGCACAACCAACTTCGCGGCCGAGATCGCACAGATGAAAGAGGCCGGCGTCAACGTGCTCGCCAATGGCGGCATCATCGCGGGTGCGGCCAACATCCTCGGCGAGGCGCGCAAGCTGAGCCTGGACCTGCAGGTGGCCGGCGTGTGGTCGGAAGACATGCCGCCGTCGGTCAATCTCGCGGCTCCGGCCGGCTACGACTATCTCGTCGCCGACTACGTGGCGCTCAACGGCCCGGCGATCGACGCCTTCATGGAGAAGGCCAAGAAATACGCCTCCGCCGAGGAAGTCGGCGCGATCAACCGCTACACCTATCTCACCTATGTCGGCCTGCATGCGCTGGCGGAGGGGATGAAGCGCTGCGGCAAGGAGCTGACGCGCGCCTGCACGATCGAGCAGCTGCGCGGGCTGAAGGATTTCGACACGCAGGGCGTGTCGGCTCCGATCAGCTTCGACAACGAAAAGCAGCTCTCCGGCACCGCGCTGAAGATCTACCAGCTGAACTCGAAGGACAAGACCTTCAAGACGCTGCAGGACTTCACCCAGTACTGAGTTACACCCCGCCTCGGCCCGTCGCACACGCGGCGGGCCTCTTTCTTTTCAGAGGGTTCCTGCGATGCCGCTTCCCGCCAGTTGGACCGGGCGCCTGCGCCTGCCGGTCGTCGCAGCACCAATGTTCCTCATCTCGGGACCCGATCTCGTGGTCGAGACGTCCAATGCCGGCGTGGTCGGCAGTTTTCCTGCGCTCAACCAGCGTACCAGCGACGGCTTTCGCGACTGGCTCGACGAGATCGCCGGACGGTTGAACCACGACGCCGCGCCGTTCGGCGTCAATCTGGTCGTTCACAAGAGCAATCCGCGGCTCGAGGCCGACCTCGCCATCACCGTCGACCGCAAGGTGCCGCTGGTCATCACCTCGCTCGGGCTCAACCGCGACCTGATCGCGGCCGTGCATTCCTATGGCGGGATGGTCTTCCACGACGTCACCAATCTCAAGTTCGCGGCCAAGGCGGCCGAGGCCGGAGTCGACGGGCTGATCGCTGTTTCCTACGGTGCCGGCGGCCATGCCGGCCTGATCAGCCCGTTCGCGGCGCTGCACGAGATCCGCCAGATCTTCGACGGCACGCTGCTGCTCGGCGGCGCGATCTCGACCGGAAGGCAGATTGCCGCCGCGCGTCTGATGGGCGCGGACATGGTCTACATGGGCACGCGTTTCATGGCGACGGCCGAAAGCATGGCGGTAGAGCGGCAGCGCCAGATGATCCTCGACGCGAAAGCCGCGGATATCGTCTACACGCCCGCCGTCAGCGGCATACCCGGCAACTTCCTGCGCGCGAGCCTTGCCGCCGCCGGCAAGGATCCGGACGATCTCACACCGCCCGACGCGTTGAACTTCGGCACGCAGAAAGGCGACGCCAAAGCCTGGCGCGACCTTTGGGCGGCAGGGCAGGGAGTAGGCGCGATCGACGATTTGCCGAAGGCGTCGGAACTGGTCGATCGCCTGGAGGTCGACTACCGCGCGGCCCGCAGCCTTCTCGGCTGAGATTCGTCCGGCCTCTCAAAGGCTGCGCTTGAGACGCTCGGCGATCGTGCCGGTGATGCCGGCGCGGAACATCAAAACGCAGAGCACGAAGATCACGCCTTGGATGACAGTGATCCACGATCCCGCGGAGACAAGGTAGTTCTGCAGCGTCGTCATCACCGCGGCGCCGACCAGCGGGCCGAAAATCGTGCCGACGCCACCGACGAGCGCCATCAGGATCGGCTCACCCGACATCGACCAATGAACGTCGACCAGCGTCGCGACCTGGAATACGATCGCCTTGGTCGCCCCTGCGAGTGCCGCGATCGCCGCGGACATCACGAACGCCATCAGCTTGTAGCGCTGCGCGCGGTAGCCAAGCGAAACCGCGCGGCGCTCATTGTCGCGCACCGCCTGCAGAACCTGGCCATAGGGCGAATGAACGAAGCGGTGAATCAGGAGCATCGCGCCCATGAAGATCGCTGCGACGGTCCAGTAGAGCGTCATGTCGTTCGAGAGGTCAAACAGACCGAAGAGATGGCCGCGCGGAACCGCCTGGATGCCGTCCTCTCCATTGGTGAAATCGGGACGCTGAACCGAGAAGAAATAGACCATCTGGGCGAGCGCGAGGGTGATCATGGCGAAATAGATGCCCTGACGGCGAATGGCGATGGCGCCGAAGACCAGGCCGAGCAAGGCGCCGGCGGCTGTCCCTGCCAGGATCGCCAGTTCGGGCGTGATGCCCCAGAACTTCGCCGTGTAGGCGGAGACATAGCTGGCAAGGCCGAAAAAGGCGGCGTGGCCGAAGGACAGCAGGCCGGCATAGCCGAACAGCAGGTTGAAGGCCGAGGCGAAGAGGGCGAAGCACAGCACCTTCATCAGGAAGACCGGATAGACGAAGGCAGGCGCCACGCAGATCGCCAGCGCGAGCACGATGAAGATGACGCGGTGGAGGGCCTTGTCGTCGCGCTCGGCGGGCACGACAGGAGTGAATTCCGGATTGACGGAAAGAGGCTCGGCCATCGATTTCTCCTAGCTGGCGCGGCCGAACAGGCCTTCGGGCTTCACCATCAGCACCAGGATCATGATGAAGAAGATCACGACCGACGATGCTTCCGGGTAGAAGACCTTGGTGAGCCCCTCGACGAGGCCGAGACCGAGGCCGGTGACGACCGAGCCGAGGATCGAGCCCATGCCGCCGATGACGACGACTGCGAAGACAACGATCAGCAGGTCGGCGCCCATCTGCGGTTGGACGGAATAGATCGGTGCGGCGAGGACGCCGGCGAATGCGGCGAGCGCCACGCCGGCGCCGTAGGTGATCGTGATGAGGCGCGGCACGTTGATGCCGAACGCCTCGACCAGATTGGGGTTTTCCTGCGCGGCGCGCAGCGTCGAGCCGATGGAGGTGCGTTCGATGAGGAACCAGGTGACCAGACACACCGCCAGCGAGATGAAGAGGACCCAGGCGCGGTAGTGCGGCAGGAACATGAAACCGAGATTGGTGCCCGACGAGAGCGCGGCGGGGATCGGGTAGCGCAGGCCGGATGCGCCGAAATAATTGCGGAACAGACCCTGGATGATGAGCGCCAGACCGAAGGTGAGAAGAAGGCCGTAAAGGGCCGGCAGGTTGCGGATGCGGATCAATAGCAGGCGCTCGATCGCAACGCCGATCAGCCCGACGGCGAGCGGCGCGAGCAGCAACGCCCACCAGTAGTCGATACCCGCGTAGGTCAAGCCCATCCAGGCGGCGAAGGCGCCCATCGTGTACTGCGCGCCATGGGTGAAGTTGATGATGTGCAGGAGCCCGAAGATGATCGCGAGGCCGAGGCTCAGCATCGCATAGAACGAACCGTTGATGAGGCCAAGGAGCAGTTGCCCGGCAAGCGCCTGTATGGGGATTCCGATGAGATCCGTCAGCATGGCCGCCTCAGATTCCGAGATAGTTCTGGAGCTTGTCGAGGTTGGCCGCGATGTCGGGGTTTTCGATCATGTCGATCACCCGGCCCTGCTCCACGACGTAGTGGCGATCCGCGACGGTGGAGGCGAAGCGGAAATTCTGCTCGACCAGAACGATCGTGTAGCCGCGCTCCTTCAGGAGCCCGATCGTGCGTCCGATCTGCTCGATGATGACGGGAGCCAGTCCCTCGGTCGGCTCGTCGAGCAGCAGGAAACGCGCGCCGGTCCGCAGGATCCGGGCAATGGCCAGCATCTGCTGTTCGCCGCCGGACAGCCGCGTACCCTGGCTGGACAACCGTTCGCGCAGATTTGGAAAGAGGTCGAAGATTTCCTGGTCGGACATCGCCGACCGCCCGAACACCGGCGGCAGATGCAGGTTCTCCAGCACCGACAGACTGGCGAAAATGCCACGCTCCTCGGGCACGTAGCCGATCCCGAGGCGGGCGATGGTTCTGGCCGGAAGCGCAATGGTCTCCCTGTCGGCGAAGACGATCGAGCCGGCGCGCTTGCGCATCAGCCCCATGATCGAGCGCAGGGTGGTCGTCTTGCCGGCGCCGTTGCGGCCAAGCAGCGTCACCACTTCGCCGGGAGCGACGTCGAAATCCATTCCCTGGAGGACGTGCGATTCGCCGTACCAGGCGTTGAGACCGCGCACGGCCAGCAGCGGACCCGCCGGCTGGACAGCGGAGGTAGCCGTGGCAAATGCTTCAGCCATGGGTGCCTCCGCCGAGATAGGCTTCGATCACGCGCTGGTCGGCCGAGACCGTCTTGTAGTCACCCGCCGCCAGTACCTTGCCCCGGGCCAGCACGGTGATCCGGTGCGCAAGGCGCGAGACGACGGAGAGGTTGTGCTCGACCATGAGGATGGTGCGCCCTTCGGCTGCTGCGAGGATGAGATCGGCCATCCGGTCGATGTCCTCGTGCGCCATCCCGGCCATGGGTTCGTCGAGGAGCAGCATCTTCGGCCCGATCGCCAGAGTGGTCGCCAGTTCCAGGGCACGCTTGCGGCCATAGGAGAGTTCCGAGGCCCGGGTCCGCGCCATCGTGTGGAGCCCGACCCCCTTCAGGAGCGCCATCGCCTTGTCGTCGAACCGACGAAGCCTGTTCTCCGACTGCCAGAAAGCGAAGGAGTCGCCGGATTTCCGCTGCAGCGCGATCCGGACGTTCTGCAGGACGGAGAGCTGGTCGAAGACCGCGGAGATCTGAAATGAGCGCACCATACCGAGCCGCGCAACCTCGGCCGGCTTCAGGGCGGTGATGTCCTTGCCCTCGAACAGGATGCGGCCGGCGGTCGGCGTCAGGAACTTGGTCAGCAGGTTGAAACAGGTCGTCTTGCCCGCGCCATTGGGACCGATGAGCGCATGGATGTGGCCGCGCTCGATGTCGAGGGAAACTCCATCGACCGCGGCGAAGCGGTTGAAGTCTATCCGCAGATCGCGACTGGACAGGATGACGTCGCGGCCGTCGGAAGCCGGCAATGGCCTTCCCTCAGCCATGACCTGCCCGCCTGTTGACTAGCTGCATCGATGATCCTCCCGGTCAGGATAATGACCAACCGGCCGGGCCATGGCCAGCTTCGGTTCGCGCTATGCGGCGCTTTCCACGCTTATGGATATTCCAGCGGGTAAGTAACAATCACTCATTTGGCGAAGCGATTTTACATACCCGGAAAATCAGTCGAGATCGGCGAAATCTGTCTGGACATCGATGTTCCGACGATATCGTATGCCGCAGATCGCATTTTTAATGAGTGGTGCTTGCATATGGATTTTTCGCTGTCGCCGGACGAACGCGCGTTCCGCGAGGAGGTGCGTGCTTTCCTGCGCGAGCGCTTGCCGAAGGACATCGCGCGGCGGCATGCGCGGGGCTACCATCCGCCAAAGGCCGATCTGAAACGATGGCAGGCGATCCTGCATGAGAAGGGGTGGTCGGCGCCCGGCTGGCCGCGCGAATGGGGCGGACCCGGCTGGAGCGCGATACAACAGTTCATCTTCGAGGACGAATGCGCGCTTGCGGATGCGCCGCTGCCGAGCCCGTTCGGCCTCAAGCTGGTCGGCCCCGTGATCTACACCTTCGGCTCGGATGAGCAGAAGGCAAAATACCTGCCGAAGATCCTCTCGGGAGAGACGTTCTGGTGTCAGGGCTTCTCGGAACCTGGTTCTGGGTCCGACCTCGCGTCTCTCCAGACCAAGGGCGAACGCGACGGAGACGACTTCGTCGTCAACGGCAGGAAGATCTGGACCACCGAGGCGCATTTCGCGGACATGATGTTCTGCCTGGCGCGCACGGAGAAATCGGAACGGCAGCAGGACGGCATCTCGTTCCTGCTGATCGACATGAATGACCCGGGTATGACCGTCCGCCCGATCGCGACGATCGATTCCGGCCACACGGTCAACGAGGTCTTCATCGACGGTGTCCGCGTTTCCGGGCGCGATCTGGTCGGCGAGCCCGGCAAGGGCTGGACCTATGCCAAGTTCCTGCTGGACAACGAGCGGACGACGAACTCCTTCGTCCACCGCTCGAAACGCGACTTCCGGCGGATGATGGACATCGCCCGGGCGGCCAAGGGCGATGCCGGCAGCGTCCTCGAAGACGAAGCTTTCCGCCGCCGCGCCGCGCGCGTCGAGATCGACCTCAAGGCGCTGGAATGGGCGGTGTTGCGCATGCTTTCGGGCGAGGTTCCGGATCCGAGCGCCTCGGCTTCGGCCCTGAAGCTCAAGGGTTCGTCCATCCAGCATGAGATTCTCGATCTCGCCATCGCGGCGATGGGACCGGACATGATCCCGTTCTATCCCGACACGGAACAGGGTCCGGGCGACAACCTTCCGTTCTGGACGCCGGACGAGGCTCCGGGCCTCATGGCGCAATACCTCTATCGGCGCGCCGGGACGATCTATGCCGGCACGTCGGAGGTCCAGCGCGGCATCATCTACAAGCAGCTTTCCAGGAGATAGCGTTGGACCTTCGCCCGAACGAACAGCAGAGCATGCTGCGCGACAGCGCGCGCCGTTTTCTCGGCGAGGCATACGACTTCGATGCGCGACGCAAAGATGTCGCCGGCAATCCGTCTCCCGGCATGTGGAAGGCGATCACGGAGCTTGGATGGGCGGGCGCCGCCTTGCCCGAGGACGCCGGCGGCCTCGGCGGGTCGGTCGTCGAATACGCGATCCTGATGGAGGAGATGGGGCGTTCGCTCTATGTCGGGCCGTTCCTCTCCACGGCGATCTGCGCAGCGGTGCTTCGGTCAGCCGAAGGACCGCGCGCATCCGAACTGGTGGCGCAGATCGCCTCGCATGGGGCGAAGGCTGCCCTGGCCCATGGCGAACCTGGCGGGCGCGGTTTCTTCGATCGCCCCGCAGCGGTCGCCCGAAGGGACGGCGACGTCTACAGGATCAGCGGCCGCAAGCGCCTCGTGCATGATCTCGCCGCGGCCGATTTCGCGCTCGTCACTGCCGCGATGTCCGACGGGGCAGGTTTGTTCCTCGTATCCCCGGATACGTCCGGTCTTGCCCGGCGCGACTATCGCACGATCGACAATGGTCAGGCGTCGGACCTCGAGCTTGACGGCACGCCGGCCGAGCTGATCGTCGGAGGCGACGCCGCGCGGCGTGCGCTGGACGACGGCTTCTGCTGGCTGTCGATCGGATTGGGCGCGGAAGCCGTCGGCATCGCCGAGGGTGCGCTCAGCCACACCAGTGACTACGTCGGTGTGCGCAAGCAGTTCGGCCGCACATTGAGCGACTTCCAGGTGATCCAGCACAGGCTCGCGGACATGTTCGTCGAGATCGAACAATTGAAGTCGTCGCTGCTTGGCGCCATGTCAGCGCATGAAGGCAGCCCCCTCGAGCGGATGCGCGCCGCGCTCGGCCTCAAGACTCTTGCCGGGCAGGTTGCCGCCAAGGTCTCGGGCGACGGACTGCACCTGCATGGCGGCATGGGCATGACCGACGAAATGCCGATCTCGCACTTCTACCGGCGTGCCCGCGTGCTTGAGGCACAGTACGGGAATTCCGACTACTTCCTGGCTGCCTACGCCCGTCTGCTGGATTGAACCGCGGGCCGGGCCGCCCGGCTGCCGAAATGGCGGCCGACGGCGCGGCCGCTCTTGCCTGCCGTCAGGCGAAGAGCGGTTCGGCAATCACGTCGCCGCGGGTTGTACATTCGCCTTTCGCCGACATTTCGGTCGCCGCCGCAAGCGTCAGTTCGAGCAGGCGCGGCAGGTCGCGCCGAACTTCCTCGGCGGGACCGCCCAGGCCAAGCACCAGGGGCGGCTCCTTGCGCGGCTCCGGCAGAGGCACGGCGATGATGCCCGCACCCATGAAGAAACCGTCGCTGGAATAGGCATGGCCTTTGCGGCGGATGTCATGGATCTCGGCCTTCAACTCGGCCGGCTCGATGCGCGCCTGTCCTTCGGCCCGGTCGGCGTTCGCCCGGCGCACGAGGCGGTCGATGGCGCCGTCCTCGTCGAGGGAAAGCAGCGCGCGCCCCATCGACGTGTCGACCAGCCGCTGCCGACTGCCGATCGGCAGATAGTAGCGAACCCGCGTTTCGTGCGCGACGACGCGCACGTACTGGATGTGATTCTCGTTGCGGAACCCGAGAACCACGGTCTGCCTTGTCTCCGCGGCAAGGCGCTCGGTGACATCGTTCAGGACGTCTGGGGCGAAGCCACCGCTGTAGGTCCAGCCGCCGAGCAGCCCGACGCGGAGGCTGGCCTGGTAGGTGCGGGCGGTCTTGTCGAAGTGGAGATAGCCGAGCCGCGCCAGGCTCTTGAGCAGGGCGGCCGTGCTGGAGATCGGATAGTTGAGCTGGATCGCGATGTCGGTCGTCGAGAGCGGCCGGCGCACCTCCTTGAGCAGTTCCAGAATCTGCAGGACGCGTTTGGCCGACTTTATCGTCGCGGAGTCGTTGTCCGGCTCGAAGCGGTCATTGCTGCCGGCCCGCATAGCGGCAAGGTGCTGACTTTGCGACATTTCCCTCTCCCATCTTATTCCTCCGACCCAGACACTCGCACGGACAAATTCATAATGAGCGACATTCATGATTGTCCGGCTGTGCTCCTTCCTAAGCCAGGATGCGAAAAACTAGCAGAAATCCATGGATGTGCAAAGGTTGAGAAAGCGCACTACGGCTCTTCACAACGACAAAAATGAGTGAGACTTTTTTAAGCGCTGAAGCCAGCGGCGATGTTGTCGACGAGACGGGGAAGCCTGACTGACGACAGCACCGGCAGCCCGGCGCCAATGAATAGATTTTCGGCTGGAGGAGAACAGGACATGAAGACATTCGCAGCAAAGGCAATGGGCTGCACCGCATTCGTCGCGCTCGCGGCGACGGCAGGTGCCGCCTCCGCCCAGGACTCATTCTCGGGAGACGCCATCAAGATCGGGATCTTGAACGACATGGCGAGCGGCTACTCCGACACGGTGGGCGAAGGCCTGTTCCAGACCGTGAAGTGGGCGGTCGAGGATTTCGGCGGCAAGGTCAAGGGACACCCTGTCGAGGTGCTCAATGCGGACACTCAGTTGAAGGCGGATATCGCCTCGACGACGGCGCGCCGCTGGATCGACGAGGATAAGGTTGACGTACTGGTTGCCGGCTCGGGCAGCCCGATTGCGCTCGCCGCGATGGAAGTCGGCAAGGAGAAGGGCGCCGCGGTGCTCAACACCGGCGGGCTCAGTTCCGACCTGTCGAGCAAGTTCTGCAGCGAGATTGCGACGCACTGGAGCCTGGACACCTACGCGGCCGCCAAGGGAGCGGCGAAGGCCGGCATCGCGATGGGTGCGAAGAAGTGGTTCTTCGTTACCGCGGATTACTCCTTCGGCGAGGCGCTTCAGCGCGACACCGAAGCGGAGCTGAAGCGAGCTGGTGGGCAGGAGGTCATGGGCTCCGTGCGGGCACCGCTCGGAACGACGGATTTCTCCTCCTTCCTGCTTCAGGCGCAGGGCTCGGGCGCCGACACCGTGGCGTTTGCCAATGCCGGCAACGACACGATGAACTCGCTGAAGCAGGCAAACGAGTTCGGCCTCGCGGCTGGAGGACAGAAGCTGATCGGTCTCGTCACCAGCATCACCGACACCTACGCGCTCGGATTGGACGTCGCCAAGGGATTGCTCGTCACCGAGAGCTTCTATTGGGATCGCGACGACGATACGCGCGCCTATGCGAAGCGTTTCGAGGAGAAGTTTGGCCGCATGCCGACGCAGAGCCAGGCAGTGGCCTACTCGGCGGTGACCCACTACCTCCGCGCCGCCGAGGCGGCCGGCAGCGACGACGGCAAGACCGTGACGGCCCAGATGAAGAAGATGCCGGTGAAGGACTTCTTCGCGATCGACGGCAAGGTGCGCGCGGACGGCCGCCTGATCCCGTCCTACATCTACCTGCTGCAGGCGAAGAAGCCGGAGGAGTCGAAGGGCGGCTGGGATCTCTACACCATCGTCGAGAAGCTGCCCGGCGATCAGGCCTACCGGCCGGTGGAAGAGAGCGCGTGTCCTCTCCTGAAGGGCTGACAGCGCCTGCATCGGCATGCAACGGGGGCTTTCCTGAGCGGGAAGCCCCTTTGCGTCTTCGGGTCTTCCCGCTGAAGAGGGTGCCGCCCGATCGGCGACCGGTATCAATCCGCGCGCGGGGCGAAGTCGGTGTCGAGGGCGGCCGCCGTCCTGCGGTCCCGCGCTTCGATTTCCGACAGGAGATGGGCGTAGTGTTCGCGCATGTCGGCCGCGAAGGGCTCGTAGGGGAAATCGTCGAACTCGCCGATCTCGCGCAGGTATTCCATGTGGCGCCGGCCGGAAACATCGAACGCGTGGAACACGGAGTCGGCGGTGCCGTCGAACTCGAGCGGCTTGACGCCGAACCGGGCGCAGAGGCCCGCATCGAAGGCAGGAGTGGCCTTCAGCCACCGGCCGTCGATGAAAAGCGCGGTGTAGCCGTGCCAGCGGAACACGTCGCTGCGCATGAGTTCGGCCAGACGCGGCGAGGTAAGGTGGTTGCGGACATCCGCGTAGCCGAGCTTCGCCGGGATACCGACAGCACGCGCTGCCGCGGCGAGAAGGATGGCCTTGGGCACGCAAAAGCCGCTTCCGGCCGCGAGACAATCCGAAGCGGCATAGCGCGCCGGCTCCAGGCGGAAACTGTAGGGATCGTAGCGGATGCCGTCCCGGACTGCTAGGTTGAGCCGGACGGCTTTTTCGCGCGAACTGCCAGTGCCTGCATGCTGCTGCGCGAACGCGCGTACCGCCGGAGTGTCGAAGTCGAGAAATCGCGTGGGTTGCAGATACCGGTTCATTTCATCGTCCAAGGCGCGATCCTTCGTGTTGACCGGGCCTTTTGCAGGCTCGGCAAAATCGATCTACAGCTGTGCGACACATTCCGCCGGCGCGCCATCCCTGCGTCGCCGCGGCCCGAGAAGATATCCATGACCCAGAAGACTCCCCGCAGACGCCGGCTTCGCAAGGAGGTTCGCCAGGCCGAACTGCTCGAGGCGGCGGCGGAAATGTTCCGCGAGACCGGTTACCACAATACATCCACGGCCGAGATCGCGGAACGGGCGGGCGTGGTCGAGGGCACGATCTACCGCTATTTCTCGACCAAGCGCGAACTGCTCGTGAGCGTCGTGGAGCGGGCCTACGAGAAGACGATCGCCGATTTCGAGGTGCAGCTTCAGGGGATAACCGGGACCTGGAACCGGTTGCGCTATCTGATCTGGCGACACCTCAAGACGATCGAGGAGGACCCGCAACTCGCCAAGCTGGTGACCTACGAAATCAAGGTCGATCCGGACTATCGCGGCATGCGCGTCTTCCACCTCAATCGCGCCTACACCCGACGCACGACCGAGATCATCGAGCAGGCGATCCGCTCCGGAGAGTTCGTGGCCGATGTGCCTATCCCCATCATCCGCGACATGATCTATGGCTGCATCGACCACCACACATGGAGCTATGTGCGGGGCGAGGGCACCTTCGACGTCAATTCGACCGCCGACTACATCACCCATCTGGTCTATCGCGGCCTCGTCGCCGACAGACCGCAGCCAGCCGGCGATCCGTCGCTTGCGCGGATCGACGAGAGGCTCGCGCGGATCGAGGCTACCCTCGGCGTGGCAGATAAATGAGCGCGCTGCACGGGTCCGCCGCCTTCCTTCAGAACGGAACCGTCAGACCGTGCGCGGCGGCTGCCTTGCCGACCAGGTTGCGGTTCTGCTCGAACGCGTTCTGCATCGTGTGAAGGATGCTGGTGTCGCAGATCCGGCCGAAGGCCTTTTCGACCGCTTCCGGCGACAGTTCGTCCTCGGCGAAATGAACCGCGTCCGTCTCGTTGAGCACGATGCGCGCGAAACTGCCGGCAGCCCCGCCGAGGATGACGCGAGAAGGGCCGTTCTCGCTGACGAGATAGAGAACGCCCGGCGTGATCAACTCCGGCTTCATCAAGGCGACCGCTTCCTTCGGCAGGAGTTCCTCGGTCATGCGTGTCACCGCCGACGGCGCCAGCATGTTGACGCGGACGTTGTGGCGCTCGCCCTCGAGATGCAGGACGTTCATCAGGCCGAGCATCCCGGCCTTCGCCACGCCATAGGCGGTCTGGCCGAAATTGCCGTAGAGGCCGGAGGTCGAGGTGGTGAAGAGGATGCGCCCGTATTGCTGCTCGCGCATGATCTCCCATACGGCCTTGGTGCAGTAGACTGTGCCGTTGAGGTGGACGTCGAGCACCTTGCGGTAGTCGTCCAACTCCATCTTGGAGAAGGTCCGGTCGCGCAGGATGCCGGCATTGTTGATCAGGATGTCGACGCGACCCCACTTGTCCTTCGCAAGGGCGACCATCGCAGCCACCTGTTCTGGGCTCGACACGTCCGCTCCGTCGGCGATCGCCTCGCCGCCCGCCGCTCGGATCTGTTCGACAACGGCTTCGGCGATTGCCGAGGACGATCCGCTGCCGTTCACCGCGCCGCCGAGATCGTTGACGACAACCTTGGCGCCGCGAGCGGCGAGCCCGAGCGCATGTTCCCTGCCGATGCCGTTGCCCGCACCTGTGACGATGGCGACGCGTCCATCGAAGCGAATGGTCATGGTGGTCTCCCTGATAGACTGCGCCGATCTAGAGCGGCGATGCGATCCCCAGGCCGGCGGCAGCCTTCCTGACGAGGTAGCTGTTCTGGTCGAACGTGTCGGTCACTTCGCGCTGGCCGGCCGTGGATGAGATCTCGTCGAACCGCGCCGCGATCATCTCCGGCGTCCGTTCCCCTGGGGGGAAGAAGACCGCCTCGGATTCAAGCAGGCGGATGCGGGCGAAGCAGCCGGAACCGGCGCTCAGGATGATACGGGCCGGCGCGTTCTCGCTGACCAGATAGAGCACGCCCGGCGTGACCGTGTCCGGACCCATCAGGTCGAGCGCCTGCTGCGGCAGAAGGCCGGCGGTGAGGCGTGTCGCGGCCCAGGGCGCGAGAAGATTGACGCGGATGTCATGTTTGACACCCTCGATGTGGAGGACGTTCATCAGACCCAGCATGCCGGCCTTGGCGGAAGCATAGGCGGCTTGCGCGAAGGCGCCGTAGAGACCGGAGGTCGACGACGTCATCACGATGCGGCCGTAGCCCTGGTCGCGCATGATGTTCCAAACCGCCTGGGTGCACAGCGTCGTGCCGACCAGGTGAACGTCCAGCACCTTTCGGAAATCGGCCATGTCCATCTTGCCGAAGCTCTTGTCGCGGGTGATGCCGGCATTGTTGACGAGGATGTCGACGTGGCCCCAACGCGCCATCGCGGTGGCCACCATGTCGCGGACCTGGCCTTCGTCGGAGATGTCGGCGCCGTCGGCGATCGCCTCGCCGCCCGCCTGCCTAATCTCATCGGCTACCGCTTCCGCCACCGCGGACGAGCGTCCGGCGCCGTTACCGCTTCCGCCGAGATCGTTGACGACCACCTTCGCACCGCGCGCGGCCAGCGCCAGCGCGTGCGCCTTGCCGAGGCCATTGCCGGCGCCCGTGACGATCGCCACCCGTCCGTCGAACCTGATGTCCATGGGATTTCCTCCGTTCCCTGACGGATCCACTAATAAGTAATCCTCATTACATGAGCATGCCCGGCCGTCAATGGCGGGTTCGGACGGTGGTGCCGCCGGACCGGCGGCCGCCGGCGATATGGCGGCGAGGCGCCACGTTCTCGGTCGCATAAGGGGTTGCGCAGGCGTGATCCGGGCAGACGCGGGGAGGGAGGGGCACAGATCGACCGGCCGGAAATGGTTGAATTGGCCCTGCGCGACCACTGAAAGCTGTTTCTGCCCGGGCAAGCGGCGATGTTGTCCAGATATGTGGAGAATCGGCCGGGCTGAATGCGCTCACGGGCCACTGCTCGTTCAGCCCGTTGACAGACATTAAGTGAGCGATACACATTAATGACGATAGCAATGAGCATTGGCTCGGATCGCAGGGCCTTCGGCCCAGACGATCTTGAGGAGGAACATGATGGTGGAAATCGTTCTGGCGGGGGGCGTTCGCACGCCGTTCGGTGATTTTGGCAAGAGCCTGCGCGATGTCCCGCTGCAGAAGCTCGGCATTCACGCCGTGAAGGCTTCGCTGGACAAGGCTGGCATCAAGGCGACCGATGCCGACAATCTCGTCTTCGGCAATGTCACGCCGGTCGACCGCGAGGCGGCGATCGTCAGCCGGGTCATCGCGGTCAATTCAGGCCTGCCGGTCGAGTCGGGCGCGATGGGCGTAAATCGCGGCTGCGCCTCCGGGCTGCAAGCGATCACCACCGCCGCCGAGAACATCATGTCGGGCGAGTCGCGTGTCGGCGTCGCGGCGGGCGGCGAGAACTTCAGCCGGATTCCCTATGTAGCACGCACCATGCGCTGGGGCGACACCAAGGGACACGTACAGCTCGAGGACGGCGCGGACGTCATCTACCGCTGCGGGTTTTCCGGCGAACTGATGGGTTCGACCGCGGAGAACGTGGCCGAGAAGTTCGGCTATTCGCGCGAAGAGATGGACGCCTGGGGACTGATGAGCCAGCGCCGGGCCCAGGCGGCGATCGAAAGCGGATTCCTGGCCAGGCAGATCGCGCCGATCGAGGCGCCGGAGGGTCGGGGTACCAAGGTGCTGGCGCAGGACGAGTTTCCGCGCTTCGGCATCACCGCCGAGAAGCTCGCGTCGCTTCGACCCGTGTTTCGCAAGGAAGGCGGCCGCATTACGCCCGGCAGTTCGAGCGGCGTCACCGACGGGGCAGCCGCGATCGTGGTCGCCTCGAGGGAGGCTGCCGACGATCTCGGGATCAAGCCGGACGCCAGGCTGGTCGGCTGGGCTGTCGCGGGTGTGCCGCCGGAGATCATGGGCATCGGCCCGGTGCCGGCGACGCGCAAGCTGCTCGCCAAGTTCGGCCTCGGCTTCGACGATATCGACTATTTCGAAATCAACGAGGCCTTCGCCGCGGTCAACATCCATGCCGAGCGTGAACTCGGCATCTCGCGCGACAAGACCAACCTCTACGGCGGCGGCATCTCGCTCGGGCATCCGCCGGGCGCGACCGGCCTGCGGATGATGATGACGGCCATCGACCACCTGAAGGATACCGGCGGGCGTTACGCGGTCATCACCATGTGTATCGGCGGCGGCCAGGGAATGGCCGGCCTGATCGAGAACATCAGCCATTGAACTGATACGCGGAAATGGCAAGAACCCAGGGGCGCCGCTGAGGGGTGGCGCCGGATCGGCGGGAGGAAGAGAATGCTGTTGACGCAGGCGCTGCGGCGCATGGGGCAATTGGGCGGAGAGCGGATCGCGACCGTCGACGGGAGCGAGCGTCGCACCTGGGCGGAGGTCAACGACCGTGTCGCGCGGCTTGCCGGCGGACTGGAGTCGCTGGGCGTCGGCGAGGGCGACCGCGTCGCGATCCTGGCGCTCAATTCGGCGCGCTATATGGAGGCCTATTTCGGTATCCTGTGGATGGGCGGCGTCGTGGTGCCGCTCAACACGCGCTGGAGCTTCGAGGAACTGGCCTATGGGCTCACCGATTCCGAGCCGGTCGTAATCTTCATCGACGCGGCGTTCCTGCCGCACCTGCCCGGCCTTCGCGAGCGCTGGAAGGGGTTGAAACACATCGTCTTCATCGGGGCACCGGTGGAGGGCTCGGCCGAGCTGATCCCCTACGAGCGTCTGATCGCTGAAAACGGCGCGGCGCAGGTGGCGGCCCTCCCGCCCGACGCGCTGGGCGTGATCTGCTACACCGGCGGAACCACCGGCCTTGCCAAGGGCGTGATGCTCTCTCATCTGGCGGTGTGGTCGAGCTCGGTCGCACTCAGCATCGACTATGCGCATCTGTCCGATCCGGGCACGATCTTCCTGCATGCGATGCCCCTGTTCCATTCGGGCGGGTCAGCGGTGCTGTTCGCCACCACCATCGCCGGCGGCAGCCACGTCTTCCTCCCGGGGTTCAACCCGCAGCAGCTGCTCAAAACGATCCAGGACGAGAGGATCACGCATACGCAGCTGGTGCCGACCATGGTCCGAATGCTGCTCGACCAGCCGGACTTCGCCGCTTACGACGTGTCCTCGATGAAGACGCTCGTCTACGGCGCGGCCCCCATGTCCGCCGCGCAGATCGAAGAGACACAGGCCAAGCTGCCTCATGTCGGTCTCCAGCAGGGCTACGGACAGACCGAGCTGGCACCTTACATCTCGAGCCTCAGGCCAGCCGACCACCGTGCCACGGGGGAGGCGGCCAAGCGGATCCGCTCGGCCGGCTATGCAGGGCTATGCTCAGAAATCACGATCAACAGTCCAGACGGCAAGGAGCTGCCGCGCGGCGAGATCGGCGAAGTCTATGTGCGCGGACCGCACATGATGAGCGGCTACTGGCGCAAGCCGGACGAGACAAAGGCCGCAATGGTCGACGGTTGGATCAGAACCGGCGATGCGGGCCACATGGACGAGGGCGGCTACGTGTTCCTGGTCGACCGCATCAAGGACATGATCGTGACCGGCGGCGAGAACGTCTATTCGACAGAGGTCGAGAATGCGATCGCCCGTCATCCGGCCGTGTCGACGGTCGTCGTCATCGGCGTGCCGAGCGAGAAGTGGGGCGAGGCGGTGCACGCGATCGTGATGCTCCGCGCCGGCCATTCCGCGACCGCCGAGGAGATCATCGAGCACTCGCGCAAGCATATCGCCGGCTACAAATGCCCGCGCTCGGTCGAGTTCCGGACAGAGCCGCTGCCGGTGTCGGGCGCGGGCAAGATCCTGAAACGCGAACTGCGCAAGCCCTACTGGGAGGGCCGGCAATCGATCATCGCCTGAAGCCGGGAAGCCGGCGCCGCTGACGGCGCCGGGCCGTATCCACACTGCAGAGGTTGTCACATGCTGGACGCCGTCCGGCACGGGCCCGTGCTCGTGCTCACGCTCAACTTGCCGAAAAAGAGGAACGCGATCTCGCGCGCCATGTGCGAGGCCATTCTTCGGCAGCTCGACGAGGTCGGGGCCGATCCGGACATTCGCGCCGTCGTGATCACCGGGGCGAACGGCACGTTCTGCGCAGGTGGCGATTTCGACGACATGCAGGAGCGCGGGCTCGGCGGCTGGCGCGAACATTTCGACCACGTCATGCGACTCGCGCGCCGCATGATCTCCTATCCGAAGCCGATCATCGCGGCGGTCGAAGGGTGGGCGGTCGGCGCGGGCATGTCGCTTGCGTGCTGCTGCGACCTGATTGTCGCGGCGGAAGACGCGCGCTTCGCCTACGGCTTCGACAGGGTCGGCGTGCTGCCCGACATGGCGCTCATCCACACGCTGCCCGTGCGGGTCGGTGTCGTGCGCGCCCGCCAGATCATGATCTGGGGCGAAAGATTCGATGCCGCCAGGGCCATGGCCGACGGGCTGGTCGACCGTCTGGCCCCATCCGGCAAGGCGCTCGAAGCGGCACTCGCGGCGGCGGCGGATGTGACAAGCGCCGCGCCGCTGCCGATCGCCTACCTGAAATCGTTTACGGCGGACGGGCTGGACCGAGCTCTCGCCTTCGAGCGGGACTGCGCGTCCGTGCTTTTCACCAGCGCCGATCACGCCGAAGGCGTGCGGGCATTCAAGGAGCGGCGCGAACCCGTTTTCGCCGGCCGCTGAGGGAGACTGCAATGTTCAAGGACGATCTTCTGGCAGGCAAGCGCATCCTAGTGACGGGAGGCGGAACAGGGCTCGGCAAGAGCATGGCGTCGCGCTTCTCCGAGCTGGGCGCCGACGTGATCATCTGCGGCCGCCGCGAAGCAGTTCTTAAGGATGCCGCGAAGGAGATGTCGGCACGGTCCGGCAGGAAGGTCGGGACGAAGGTTCTCGACGTCAGGGATCCCGACTCCGTCGAGCGCGTCTTCGACGAGATCTGGGCGGACGGCCCGTTGTCGGCGCTGCTCAACAATGCGGCGGGCAATTTCATCGCGCAGACCGAGCGCCTGTCGGCGCGCGCCTTCGACGCGGTGGCCAGCATCGTGCTGCACGGCACCGCCTATTGCACGCTTGCCGCCGGGCGGCGCTGGATCGAGGCCGGCGATCCCGGCAACATCCTGTCGATCGTCACCACGGCGGCCTGGACCGGCCAGCCTTTCACCGCGCCTTCCGCCGCGGCCAAGGCGGGCGTTCTCGCGCTGATGCGGACGCTCGCGGTCGAATGGGGTCCCAAAGGCATCCGCACCGCCGCGATCGCGCCGGGCTATTTCCACACCGACGGCGCGTGGGACCGGATGTATCCGCAAGGGGCCATCGCCGAGCCGCTGCACAACGAGATCCCCGCCCGGCGCATGGGCGACCATTCCGAACTCGCGGACCTCGCCAGCTACATGATGTCGGACCGCTCCAGCTACATCACCGGCGAGTGCATCGTCATCGACGGCGGGCGCTGGCTCTCCGGCACCAACGGCTTCGCGACGCGGCCGCTGTTCAGCTGGGACAACGAGCGCTGGGACCGGGCACGCGACGAGATGCGCGGGGCCCGATGAAGGCCGGCAGACTTCGGAGATGACTGAATCACTGAGGAAGGTCATGAAAGGGGAGTGCTTTGCGCACTGACGTCAGCATGGTCGCCGCACGTTGCTGAAGGGATTGGCGGGCGCGTGAAGGAAGCAAGAAAGACCGCATGACATTCAAGAGACTTCTGATCGCCAATCGCGGCGAGATCGCCATTCGCATCGCGCGTGCCGCAAGCGAACTCGGGATCGAGACCGTGGCCGTGTTCGCGCCCGAAGATGCGCGTTCGCTGCATGTCAGGCGGGCCGACCGATCGGTCCAGCTGAAAGGGCGCGGCGCGGCGGCCTATCTGGACATTGCCGGGATGGTCGAAGTCGCGCGGCGGGAAGGATGCGACGTCGTGGATCCCGGCTACGGTTTCCTGTCCGAGAACGCCGCTTTCGCGCGCGCGTTGACGGACGCGGGCATCGCCTTTGCCGGCCCGACGCCGGAACTGCTCGACCTGTTCGGCGACAAGCTGAAGGCGAAGGCGCTGGCGCGCGAAACGGGAGTTCCCGTCGCTGGCGGAACGACCGGCTCGACAATGCCCGAGGAAGCGCGGGACTTCTTCTCGACGCTGAAACCGGGCGAGGCCGCCCTCGTCAAGGCGGTCGCGGGAGGCGGCGGGCGAGGGATGCGGGTGGTGCGCTCGGTCGATGAACTCGACGGCGCGCTGGAGCGCTGCCGGTCAGAGGCGCAGGCGGCCTTCGGCGACGGTTCCGTCTATGTCGAGAAGCTGATGCCGCGCGCCCGGCACATCGAGGTGCAGATCGTCGGCGACGGCACCGGCGCGGTGACGCATCTGTGGGAGCGTGAGTGCACGCTCCAGCGCCGGCACCAGAAGCTGGTCGAGATCGCTCCCAGCCCCGGCCTGTCGCCAAAGGTGCGCGCCCGCCTCATCGACGCTGCGCTCGCGATGGCGGGCAAGGCCCGTTACCTTAGCCTCGGCACGTTCGAGTTCCTGGTCGAGGCGGATGGCGGGGACGACGCGGATTTCATCTTCATCGAATGCAATCCACGCCTGCAGGTCGAGCATACGGTGACCGAGATGGTCACCGGCGTCGACCTGGTGACGGCCCAGATCGCGATTGCCGGCGGGTCGACGCTTGCCGCCGCGGGCCTCGATCCGGCCTGCGTGCCGCCTGCGGCGGGGACTGCGATCCAGTTGCGCCTCAACATGGAGACTATGCTGCCCGACGGCGCCACGCTGCCGGCATACGGCCGGCTGGATGCCTTCGATGCGCCGAGCGGACCCGGGGTGCGGGTCGATACGTTCGGCTATTCGGGCTACGAGACAAATACGAGCTTCGATTCCCTCCTTGCCAAGGTGATCGTCCATTCGCCCGACGGCTTTACGAGCGCGTTGCGGCGGGCGGACAGGGCTCTCGCCGAGTTCAGGATCGAGGGTGTCGAAACCAATCTCGGCTTCCTGCGGCGCGTCATCGGCCATCCCGACGTCGTGGCCGATCGCGTCCACACGCTGTTCATCGAGGAGAACGCAGGGTCGCTCGCCGCTGGACGGGCCGACCCGGGCGGGCTCTACTTCCCGAACGAGGCAAGCGGGATTTCTCCGGCCGACCGGAGGCAGGTTGCGGAAGCGCCGGAAAACACGGTAGCCCTGTCGGCCCCGATGCCGGGACTGGTCGTCAACGTCATTGCATCCGCCGGCGACATCGTCGAGCGGGGTGCGGAACTCGTCATCATCGAGGCGATGAAATCCGAGCTGGTCGTCCGGGCGGACATCGCCGGCATCGTCCGCGCCCTGCCGGCTCGGCAGGGCGACGTGCTCCGTCTCGGAGACCCGATTGCCTTCATCGAGCCATCCGGTTCGATCGATTCCGAAGCGGAGGTTGCCGAAGCCTACGATCTCGATGCCATCAGGCCAGATCTTGCCGAAGTACTGAAGCGCAAGCATGAGCTCAGCGACGAGGCGCGGCCGGATGCCGTGGCCAGGAGGCACGCGGCCGGCAGTCGCACCGCGCGCGAGAACATCGACGACCTGTGCGATTCCGGCAGCTTCATCGAATATGGCGGGATGATCCTCGCCCTCCAGCGCGGCCGCCGCTCGATGGACGAGCTGAAGCGGCTCAGCCCTGCCGACGGAATGATCGCCGGCGTCGGCGACGTGAACGGAGACCTCTTCGCCGCCGACAAGACACGCTGCACGGTGCTGGCCTACGACTACACCGTTTTCGCCGGCACGCAGGGTTTCCAGGCGCACGCCAAGAAGGACCGGATGTTCGAACTGGCGGAACAGCTCGAAACGCCGCTGATCATGTTCACCGAAGGCGGCGGCGGGCGCCCCGGCGACACGGACTATGTCGGCGTGGCCGGCCTGGACATGCGCACCTTCTGGCATTTCGGCCGACTGAGCGCCAAGGTGCCGCTGATCGGCGTCAATTCCGGCCGCTGCTTCGCCGGCAACGCGGCCCTGCTCGGTAGCTGCGACGTCATCATCGCAACGAAGAACTCATCGATCGGCATGGCCGGCCCGGCGATGATCGAGGCAGGCGGGCTCGGCGCGGTGAGCGCCGACGAGGTAGGGCCGGTCTCGGTGCAGGCGCCGAACGGCGTCATCGACATTCTCGTCGAGGACGAAGCGGACGCGGTTCGCGCGGCCAAGCACTACCTCTCGTTCTTCCAGGGCTCGGTGTCGGAATGGTCCTGCCCCGACCAGCGGGAACTGCGCCGGCTCGTGCCCGAGAACCGGCTGCGGGTCTACGACATCCGTGCGGTGCTCGGCACTCTTGCGGACACCGGCTCGCTGCTCGAACTGCGCAAGGCTTTCGCGCCGGGCGTGATCACGGCGCTTATCCGGATCGAGGGGCGCCCGGTCGGGGTGATCGCCAACAATCCGATGCATCTCGGCGGTGCAATCGACGCGCCGGCGGCGGACAAGGCTGCGCGCTTCATGCAGCTCTGCGACGCGTTCGACATCCCGATCCTGTCGCTGTGCGACACGCCCGGTTTCATGGTGGGGCCTGAGTCCGAGAAGACGGCGACGGTAAGGCATTTCTCGCGGCTATTCATCATCGGCGCCAATCTGGATGTGCCGATGTTCGCGGTGGTGTTGCGCAAGGCCTATGGCCTCGGCGCGGTCGCGATGGCGGCCGGCTCGTTTTCGGTGCCGATGTTCTCGGTGTCGTGGCCTACCGGCGAGATCGGCCCGATGGGCCTGGAAGGCGCAGTGCGGCTAGCCTACCGCAAGGAACTGGAAGCGATAGCGGACCCGGCGGAGCGCGACGCCGCCTACAAGCGGTACGTCGCCGATCTCTACGAGCAGGGCAAGGCGATGAACGCTGCGACGTTCATGGAACTCGACGACGTGATCGACCCCGCCGAGACGAGACGGTGGATCATGCACGGCCTGAAGTCGGCACGGAAATCCAAAGCCCGGTCCGGAAAGAAGCGTCCTTTCATCGATGCGTGGTGAGCAGATAGAGACAGGCTCGATCACCGATCTGCTGGAGAAACCGACTCCATCGTCAGTCCCTGGACGAATATCTCTCCCATCGTCTGCCTCCCTCGTGTCGCGTCCGCACCAGCTGCCTATTCGCGGGTCTGCATCAAGCCTCCGGTGATGACCGGTATGCCGCGCTCCACCACGCTGCAGCGATAGGCGAAGGTCGTCGCGTCCTCCTGCCATATCTCCGTGCGGATCGTTTCGCCGGGATAGACGGGCGCCGAGAAGCGCGCCCGCAGCGACTTCATCCGCTTCGGATCGTAGCCGCATACGGCCTTCAAGAGTGCGTGTCCGGCGATGCCGTAGGTGCACAGGCCGTGCAGGATCGGCATGCGGAAGCCGGCGCCGATGGCGACCGCGGGTTCGGCATGCAGTGGGTTGTCGTCACCGTTGAGGCGATAGAGCAGGGCGGCCTGCGGCAAGGTCGGCAGCTCGATGACGTGGTCGGCCACACGTGCGGGAGTCGGATGCACCGGGGGACGCGATCCGGCCGGTCCGCCGAACCCACCGTCGTTGCGGTTGAACGCCGTGGCGTAGACCGAGGCGATGAGTTCGTCCGTCGCCGCATCATGGAGATCGTTGCGCGTCGTCAGCAGCGAGCCCTTGCCCGACCCCTTGTCGATCAGGCTTTCGACGCACATCCGCCCGACCACGGTCCCCGTCGGGGGCAGTGGCCGGTGCAAGACGATTTCCTGTTCCCCGTGCAGCGAGTTCGCCCAGTCGATGCCGGTCGCCGGGTGGCGGATCCAGAAGCCGGGGCCGGCCAGGACCGCGGCCATCGTCGGCAGCGCCTCCAGCCAGGGTTCGTACACGAACCTCAGTTCGTCACGCGACATCGGGTCGGCGCCGAGGCCGATGCCGAGTGCGTAAAGCACCGTATCCTTCCAGCCGTAGGTCTGCGTCTTTTCGGGGAAGCGCCAGTTGGCGAGGGTTTCATAGTTGATGGTCATTTCCCGACTGCCTTCCAGATGCCCGAGGCGGCGGCGATCGTCCGGTCGCCGACGAAACAGGTCGATCGCATGAAGATGAGCGAACGGGTGGCCTTCACCACCTCGCAGCGCGCCTCGACGAATTCGCCTTCGCTCGCCGCGCCGATGAACTGGCAGTCGAAGGACACCGTGAAGAGGCGTTCGCCGGGCCTCTGCGCCTGCGCATGGTTGCCCATCGCGTCGTCGCAGAGCGTCATGATCATCCCGCCGTGCGGACGCCCCTGGGTGTTGTCATGCTGCGGGTCGACCAGAATGCCGAAGCGCATCCGGCCGTCCTCGTCCTTCCTCCATAGCGGGCCGACATGGTTCATGAAGCGCGAGGCTTTGGCCGGCGACCAGCCGCTGGCTTCCAACTCCTCGCGTCCGCAAATATGCGCCTCTGCCATCGCAGGCTTCGTCATCTCGTCTCTCATTATTGAGCACTACTCATTATAAGTAGCGATCAGGAGTGGCTTCTGCCAGCGAAGATGCTTCACATATGTGGAAGCATGGTGCGATCGACACCGAGAAACTGCATGAACTCGATGACCACGCCGTCGGGATCCTCGACGCAGAAGACCTTGATCAGCGAGCCGCCGAGCGAGACCCGGATCGGTACGCTGTAGGTCGCATGCCCGGCTTCCACCAGGCGGGCATGCACGGCATCGGCATCGGTGGTCTTGAGGCAGATGCGCGCCATGCCGGGCTCAGCCAAGTTCTCGCGCCTACGGCGGGCAACCCGCGGCGATCTCCACTCAATGAGGTCGAGGCGCATGGCGCTGCGCTCGTCGGAGAGCGTCAGCAGCACCGCGCGTCCGTCACAATCGTCCGGCAGACCGAGGATCGGACCCAACCCGACCTGTCCAAACGTGCGATGCGACCCCGGCGCGGACGCGAAATCCAGGACGACCTCGAAGCCGATCAGGCGATAGAACGCCAGCGACCGGTCGAAGTCGGTGCAGTTGATGTTGATATGGAAGAAGCGCTCGACATCCTTCGAACCCGGCATGCCCATGTATGATGCCTCCTCTCAGACCGACAGGCCGCCGCCGACGACCAGCACCTGGCCGCTGACATAGTTCGATTCCGGGATGCAGAAGAGGTAGGCGCCATCCGCCGCCTCCTCCGGCGTTCCGATACGTCCGAGCGGAATGAGCGCCTCGGTGTTCTCGCGGAATTTGCGTGACAGACCGAGCTCGATCGTGCGCCCTTCGATGGTGGCGTGGTTGCCGCCTTCGTCGCGCGGCATGTTGAGCCGCGTCTCGATCAGGCCGTAGGCGACGCAGTTCACGTTGACCTTGAATCGTCCCCATTCCTTGCAAAGCGTGCGCGTCATGCCGATCAGCCCGGCCTTGGCCGACGAGTAGGCGAACTGGCCGGCCACGCCGCCGGTGCCCGCCATCGACGAGATGTTGACCACTTTCCGGAACACCTCGCGGCCTTCGGCCTTCTCGCGCTCGTGCATCGACCGGATCGGACCATAGGCGGCACGCAGCAGACGAAGGGGCGCCATCATGTGCACCTTGAACATCGTCTCCATCTGCTCGTCGGTGGTCGTCGAGGCGGGGCCGTACCAGGTGTAGCCGGCATTGTTGACGAGGATGTCCAGCCCACCGAACCGTTCCATTGCAAGGGCGACGAACGCGTCGGCGAAACCGGCGTCGGTCACGCTGGCAGCGAGGGTCGCAACCTTTCCTCCCGCCGCCTCGATGGCGCCGGCGGTTTCCGCGAGGGGTTCCGCGTCGAGATCGTTGATGACGACAGCGGCACCTTCGCTTGCGAGCTTGAGTGCAAGTGCCCGACCGATACCGCGGCCGGCGCCGGTGACGAGAGCGGTCCTGCCCTGGAGTTTCGACACGTTGCGTTCCTCTTCCGCATATAATGAGTATTGTTCATTTTCGTTCTTGCGCAGATGAGGTCAACCCAGAACGCGCCAAGAGCGAGGACGGGGCCGCATTCTCCGCATCCGTGGAACTGGGAGTGTGTGGAAGGCTGCAGCGGCCTTTCCCGGGCGGCTTCGAGCTCCAAATTGAGTCAGATCAAGCCAAGCTGACGTTTGATTCGCTAAGGTGAAATAATGAAAGAAGCAAAGAAGATACGCCGCGCGTCCGTCGCCATACCCCCGGTCCCGGTGCCCGAGGAGCTCGGCAGCGAGGCATATCGCGCGATCGACCGTATGCGTGAGGCGCTGACGGCGCGCGTGAGCGCGGGGCTGTCGCCCACCGCGCTGTCGCTCGCCTTGTACGACTGGTGGGCGCATCTGGCCGCAGCACCTGGCAAGCGCCTGGAACTCGCGGACAAGGCGGGCCGCAAGTCGGCGCGCCTCCTGTCACACATCGCCGCGCTTGCCGCCGACCCGGATGCACCGCCCGCGATCGAGCCGCTGCCTGGCGACTATCGCTTCTCGGCGGACGAATGGAAGAAGCCGCCCTTCAGCCTGTGGGCGCAGGCGTTCCTGCTCAACCAGCAATGGTGGCACAACGTCACGCATGAAGTGCCTGGGATGACGCCGCATCACGAGGATGTCGTCTCCTTCGGCGCGCGCCAGATGCTCGACGTGTTTTCGCCGTCGAACGTGCCGTTCATGAACCCCGAGGTCCTCAAGCGCACCTTCGAGACCGGCGGCATGAACTTCGTCACCGGCTTCTCCAACTGGCTGGAGGACCAGGCACGGACGTTGAGTGGCCGGCCTCCGGTGGGCGCCGAGAATTTCGTCGTCGGCAAGGACGTTGCCGTCACGCCCGGAAAGGTCGTCTACCGAAATCATCTGATCGAACTGATCCAGTATGCGCCGGCAACTGCGGACGTCTTCGCCGAGCCGGTGCTGATCGTGCCGGCGTGGATCATGAAATACTACATCCTCGACCTGTCGCCGGCCAACTCGCTCATCCGCTATCTCGTGGAGAAGGGGCATACGGTCTTCTGCATATCGTGGCGCAATCCGACGGCCGACGACCGCGATCTCGGCCTGGACGACTATCGGCGCCTCGGCGTGATGGCGGCGATCGACGCGGTCAGCGCGATCGTGCCGGACAGGCGCATCCATGCGACCGGCTACTGCCTCGGCGGAACCTTGCTGTCCATCGCCGCCGCCGCGATGGCGCGGTCGCATGACGACCGGCTGGCCTCCGTGACGCTGCTCGCGGCGCAGACCGATTTCTCGGAGCCGGGCGAACTCGCGCTCTTCATCGACCACGACCAGATGCATCTCCTGGAGAGCATGATGTGGGATCGCGGCTATCTCTCCGCCGACCAGATGGCGGGAGCCTTCCAGCTTCTGCGCACGAACGACCTGATATGGTCGCGCATGGTCCACGACTATCTCATGGGCGAGCGCCAGCCGATGTTCGATCTGATGGCGTGGAACGCCGACACGACCCGGATGCCCTACAGGATGCATGCCGAATACCTGCGCCGGCTCTATCTCGACAACGAACTGGCGACGAGCCGCCTGATGGTCGACGGCCGGCCCGCTTCGATCCAGAACATAAGGGTGCCGATGTTCGTCATCGGAACCGAGCGCGACCACGTCGCGCCGTGGAGGTCCGTCTACAAGATCCATGATCTGAGCGACACCGAGGTCACTTTCGCGCTCACCAGCGGCGGGCACAATGCCGGCATCGTCAGCGAACCCGGACGTCCGAACCGCCACTACCGCCTTGCCACGAAGCACGCCGATGGCGTGTCGATCGGCCCCGACGAATGGACTGCCGCCGCCGAGGGTCGGTCCGGGACGTGGTGGGAAGCATGGGCGGAATGGCTCGCGGCCCATTCACAGGAGGTCAGGGTGCCGCCGCCGTCGATGGGCGCGCCGGATCGGGGCCTTGCGCCGCTCGGCGACGCGCCAGGCACCTATGTGCTGCAGCATTAGGAGCGGCGCGCCGCTGCTTGATCGAGGTCAATGCGCAGACGACCGATGCCGCTAGCGTCCGGATCATGTTCCAGAACGCAATCGGAGATCGAGCCATGCCGACGAAGAAAGCGACGTCCACCGCTGAGCCGCCTTCCATCCCATTCTTCGCCGAAGGGCGGAATGCCTTCAACGCGGGCATGCAGATACAGGCGCAGGCCTTCGGAGCGCTGTTGCGCTACCAGATCGAGGGCCTTGCCTTCCTGAAGCGGCGCTACGAGCAGGATGCGAAGCTGGTCGAAGAACTCGCCGCCAGCGAGGAGGTGAAGGACGCGCTCGATCTCGTCAGCGTCTTCGCCCAGAATGCCGCGTCGGACTATGCGGCCGAGGCCGGCCGGCTCGCTTCCCTCAGCTCGAAGCTCGCTTCCGAAGCGGCAAAGCAGGCACGCAAGGACGCCGAGACGATTGCCTAGGGCCCGGCCGGGGCAGGCCGTCTAGATCCGGTAATCGGTCGAGTCCCAGTCAGCACTGCTCGCGGTCAGGTGGTCGAAGGCTCGCCTGCCTTCACGAGAGTCCTGATCTCGCCGACGATCCGGGCCGGATCGACTGCCGCGTCGAGCTTCAGCCAGTCGATGTCGCCCGCGTCCCTCTGGAGCTGGCGCGAGAGGATGTCCACGGTTGCGTCGGAAGGGCTGCCCGACCGCTGCTCGACTCTTTGCCAGAGCACTTCGGGCGCAGCCTCAAGCCATACCCCCTGGAACGGAATGCCGCGATCAAGCGCGGACCGACTGATCCGCGACCGGTCCGCTGGGCGGTCGAAGACGGCATCGGCGACGACCGATCCGCCTTGCGAGAGGATGAACCCGGCGCGCCAGGCCATTTCCTGATAGACCCGCTCGGAAACCTCGGGGCGGTAGGCCTTGTCGGGCAGGTGCGTTTCGGCCGGGACCCCGTGCAAGGCCTTGCGGATGCGGTCGCTTTCGACGATGCGCGCGCCGGGCGGAGGACCGATGTCGGCGGCCAGCGCCTCGGCGATCGTGGTCTTGCCTGAACCGCTCAACCCGCCGATGGCAATCAGACGAGGCGGGCACGGCGCGAGCAGTTTCATGGCGAGGTCGAAATAGGATCTCGCCTCCGCGCGAAGCGAGCCGGAGGCGTTGGCGCTCTCCTCGACCTGTGTTGCCAGGACATGCGCGCGAACGGCGGCGCGGACCGCCATGAAGAAGGAGAGGAGCGCAAAGCCATCCTCGTCGTCCGCCTCGTCGAGATAGCGGTTCATCACCAGGTTGGCGAGTTCGCGGAGGTTTCGATGCCACAGGTCCATCAGCAGGAAGGCGAGATCGTAGAGAACGTCCACGGTCGCGATCTGGTCGTTGAACTCAATGCAGTCGAACAGGCGCGGAATGCCGTCGAGCAGGCAGATGTTGCGCAGGTGCAGGTCGCCATGGCAGCGCCTGACCTTGCCCGACTGCTCGCGGCGGTCGAGCAATGCCGCATGGTGCGCGAGGGCGGTACGGAAGGCGGCGTCGAAGCGTTCGACCTCGTCGGCCGGGAATACCCCGCTGGTGGCGAAGCCGGCGCGATTGATGTCGAGCACGCCGGCCATGTTCGCCGCTCCTTTCCCCTCATGCACCACGGGTGCGGCGCGGTGAAAGCGGACGATCGTCCTCGCGGTCTCGGTCATAAGCTCCGGTGTCAGGGTTCCGGCCGCGGCCATCTGGTCGAGCAAAGCCGATTGCTCGAAACGCCGCATTTCGACGACAGCATCGATCATTTCGCCGGGACCGTCGAAGGCGAGCCTGCCTCCGGTGTCACGCGTGATGCGCCGGACTCCAAGATAGAGGCCGGGCGCCGTCGGCGAATTGAGCTCGACTTCCTTTCGGCAGGCGTTGAGCCGCAAGGCGGGCGTGGAGAAGTCGACATAGGGCAGCTTCACCGCGCGCTTCGCCTTGAAGGCGCGATCGCCCGCCAGGAAGATGTGCGAGATGTGCGTTTCGATCGTCTCGACGGGAGCCGACAGGCCATGCGACGCCGGATTGGCGAGAAACGCGATCACGTCGGTCTGGTTCTCGGTGATCAAGGGTGGTGGCTCCTTCCTGGTGCGGATACTCGGTCAATTCCGGTGCCCGGCAGGGCGAGCGGCCAGTGTTTCTCGCGGTGCACTGGCCAACCCTTTGAGTCTGGCGCGAGCATCCGACAACCCGACGACGCCGGGGCGGCGCAGATCAGGTGTCGCTCAAGATCCGGTGAATCCCGCTACCTGGCCATCAGGATCGGCAGCGGCGGTTCGTCGATCATCGTCTTGGTGACACCACCCAGAATCCGCTCGCTCAGCCGGGAATGACCGTAGGCACCCATGATCAGGAGCTGGGCCGACGTGTCGATCGCATGCTGGCGCAGGACTGCCGCGATAGACCGGCCCTGGCTTGGCCGGCGATCGACCGTCACCTTGATGCCGTGGCGCGCCAGGTAGGTTGCTGCGTCGGCTCCCGGCTCCTCGCCCTGTCCGAACTCGCCTTCGACAGGGTCGACGAGCACGAGACGCACGTCATCAGCGGTGCGCAGCAGGTCGAGTGACCGTGCTACGGCGTTGGACGCTTCGATGCGGGAATCCCACGCGATCAGAACTCGTTTCGGCCTGAGCGTCGGGAACGATCCCTGAGGCACCAGCAGAAGTGGTTTGCCGGAGGAAAACAGCGTTCCAGTCACGACCTTGTTCTTCAAGGCACCGCGGGACAGCAGTTCCGGGCCGATGACGGTCAGGTCGGCGTAGCGGGCGCGCCGGCCGATAACCTCGTGCGCCCATGCCTCTTCGGGATACTCGTTCGACACATCGGACGAGATCTGGCTGGCCGCGAGCAGGGCCGAAACCGCGGCCGTCCTCTCCTGCAATCGGTTCACGTCGGCCTGCCTTTCCTGCAGCCACGCGTCGGACATGATCGCCGCATAGCCGCCGATCGGGGGCGGGGCGGCCATGTTGAGAACCAGGACGGCAAGATGCGCCTCGATCTCCTCGCAAAGGGTTGCGGCGAGCTTGAGATCCGCGTCGCCGAGGTCGGGGCTTGTGACGGTAAGGATGGTCTTCATTGGAGGTCACTCGCTATTGTCGTGGTCATAGTTTTCAATCTAGCAGCGGCCAGCGGTGCGTCCTTTGAGCGGGATCAAGGACCTGACGAAAGCCGAGGCTCAGATTTCATCATAAAGATCGAACGGCGCATTCTGTCCTCTGGAGGCAGCCGATGAAAGCGATGGTTCTGGAAAGGCCGGGAATGCCGCTCGTCTTCATGGAGCGGCCGGATCCGACGCCGGGCGCGGGAGAGATAAGGCTGAGGATCGAAGCCTGCGCCGTCTGCCGCACGGATCTGCACGTCGTCGACGGCGAGCTCCAACATCCGAAGCTGCCGCTCATTCCCGGGCACGAGATCGTCGGCATCGTCGATGCGGTGGGGCCGGGCGTCGATCCGGCGAGGATGGGACGCCGGGTCGGCGTGCCCTGGCTCGGCCATATCTGCGGCACATGCTCCTACTGCCGTTCGGGCTCGGAAAACCTCTGCGACGCGCCGCTGTTCACCGGCTATACGCGCGACGGTGGCTTCGCGACGCATATCGTGGCGGACTCCGATTTCGCCTTCGACCTGGACCCGGATGCTGATCCCGTCGCCTCGGCGCCTCTCTTGTGCGCCGGTCTGATCGGCTGGCGGTCGCTGAAGCGGGCTGGCGAAGGCAAGCGCATCGGCCTCTACGGCTTTGGCGCCGCCGCCCACATCATCGCGCAGGTCTGCGCCTGGCAGGGACGTCAGGTCTATGCCTTCACGCGGACGGGCGACGCCGAGGCGCAGCGCTTTGCGAGGAGCCTTGGTGCGGTCTGGGTGGGCGGATCGGAGGAGATGCCGCCCGTCGCGCTGGATGCCGCCATCATCTTCGCGCCGGTCGGCGCGCTCGTTCCCGCCGCGCTCAGGGCCGTCCGCAAGGGCGGGCGCGTCGTCTGCGGAGGCATCCACATGAGCGATATCCCGACGATGCCCTACTCCATCCTTTGGGAGGAGCGCGAATTGGTCTCCGTCGCCAACCTGACGCGCAAGGACGCCGAGGAGTTGTTCCCGGTCGCGCGCGCGGCCGGGGTGCGGACGCACACGACGACCTATCCGCTGGAGCGCGCCAACGAGGCGCTCGACGACCTTCGGCAGGGGCGGCTCAGCGGTGCTGCGGTGCTGGCGCTGTAGCCGATCTGTCTCAGGCGCCGATCGCGAGGGCGATACCGGGTTCTGCCTGCGCGACCTGGCGCTTCTCGGCAAACACCGAACCCATGCCGATCAGGATTGGCGCCGAGTGATCGAAGTCTGCCGTCGCGGCGGCCAGGTCGCCGAGCGAGGTGCGCGCCGTGCGCATGCCGGGTCGGCCGACGTTGGCGGCGATGCAGGCTGGCGTTTGTGGCGGCAGGCCCTCGGCGATGAGTTGCTCGGAGATGAGGGCGGCGGTGCGGGCGCCCATGTAGAAGATCGTCGTGGTGGACGCGTCGGCGACCGCGCGCCAGTCGACGTCCTGGGGCAATCCTCCGGATTTCGAATGGCCGGTGATGAAGCGCACCGACTTCGCGCAATCCCGGTGCGTCAGCGACACGCCGAGCGCGGCGGCGAGCGCAAGTCCTGCGGTGATTCCGGGCACGACATCGTAGGCGATGCCGGCAGTCTCGAGTTCGGCGATCTCCTCGCCGGCGCGGCCGAAGATCATCGGATCGCCGGATTTGAGCCGCACGACATGGCGGCCGGCATGGGCGAGCTTCACCATCAGCGCGTTGATCTCGTGCTGCTTGCAGCTCGGGCGGCCGGCGCGCTTGCCGACCAGGATGCGCCTGGCTTCGCGGCGGGCGAGTTCGAGCACGTCGTCGGAGACGAGATCGTCGAACAGGATCACGTCGGCGGACTGCAAGGCGCGGACGGCCTTGAGCGTCAGCAGTTCGGCGTCGCCGGGGCCAGCTCCGACGAAGGTCACCCTGCCGGATTTCGCGTCGCGGCCTGTCCCACGCAACATGTGCGCAAGATCAGTCTCGGCCGCATCCGAAGGCGCTGGTCCGAACGAGCGGTCGACGAAACGCTCCCAGAAGGCACGCCGGGCCGGACCGGGCGCGAGCGTCTCAACCACGCGCTCGCGGATCGCGCGGGCAAGGGCTGCCCAATCCGCGAGCGACGGCGGCAGCAGCGTCTCGATGCGGCGCCGCACCGCTTGGCCGAGGATCGGTGCGGCGCCGGACGTCGAGATGCCGACCACGACGGGCGAGCGGTTGACGATCGTGCCGAACTGGAAGTCGCAATAGGCCGGCTTGTCGATGACGTTGCAGGCGGCGCCTGCGGCCCGCGCGGCGCCCCGGAACGCGGAGGCCTCCTCGTCGCCTTCGGCGTCGGCCAGAGCGACGGCCGCGCCAGTCAAGCAGGAGGCATCCCACGGTCGCCGGTGGATCGTCAGACCAGGTTCGCGGTCTGCGACGCGCAACATTTCGTCCGAAAGCTCGTCATCGCTAACAAAGACCTCGACGATGGCGCCTGCCGCGCAGAGCAGCTCGGCCTTCCACGCGGCCGCTTCGGTGCCGCCGGCCACGACCGCGCGCTTGCCTGCGAGATCGAGGAAGACCGGAAGGACGGACAGCGGCCTGATGCGCGCCGGGGCTTCGTCACTCGGCTGCCTGGAGACGACCTGCATCGATGATGGTCCTTATCTCGGAGCGGCAGGAGCCGCAGTTGGTGCCGGCGCGCAGCTGCGCGCCGACTTGGTCCACGCTGGTGCAGCCGCCCGCCACCGCCGCTGCGATCTGGTTGATACCCACGTTGAAGCAGGAGCAGACGACGCGGCCGATCGACGGCCTGGGAACCGGCGAGCGGCCCGACAGCAGCGCCATGCGGTCCGCGGGCCCGAGAGCTTGCCGTGACGCCAGCAGCGAGACCAGCCAGTCGCGCGGCGGCAGTTGCCCCGGCGGCGCGACGAGCAGGGCCTCGGCCAGCGCGCCGTCGCCATCGAGCGCGGCGGCCCGGTAGCTGAGGCCGCGCCTGTCGGTGTATTCGACCAGCTGGTCGCGCGCGAAGGTGCTGAGCAGTTGGCGCGACAGGAGGATGCCCTGGTCGGGGGTTTCCGTGCCGCAGAGGTCGTAGACCCAGCCGCCCTCGACGGGACGACGGCTCCAGTGCACGAAGCCGGTCGGCCGCAGATCCCGCCGGGTGATGAGAACACCGGCCCAAGCGACCGCCTCACGCCGCAGCCTCACCGGAACGTGTTTCAGTTCGGGCTGGCCCGAATGAGCGTCCGTCGTCGGGTCGGCAAGCGGGCCTGCGCCCGCATTGGCGGCGAAGCTGCCGCTCCAGTGCATTGAGAGAAATGCCGCGCCCGGCTTCTGGGCGTCGCTGATTGCGACACGGGCGCGCGACGAGCCGTATCGGCTCGACACCTGCGCGAGGTCGCCGTCGGCCAGCCCATTGCGCGCCGCATCGGCGGCGTTGACCTCGATGACCGGCTCGGGCGCGTTTGACATCAGCCGCGGCACGCCGCCGGTCCGGGTCATCGTGTGCCACTGGTCGCGCAGGCGTCCGGTGTTGAGCGCGATCGGCCGCTCGGCATCGACGGCATGGGCTACGCCACGGTGACGAACGGCGACGAAGCGCGCGCGGCCGTCGCCGGTGGGAAAACGCCCGTCGCCGAGCAGTCGCTCGGCTTGCGAGCCGTCTTGCTTCGCTGGCCAGTGACGCGGCGGGAAGCGCTCGTATTCGGCGTCGGCGATGGCCGCCAGTCCGCCGATGTCGAACAGCCGCGCGCCGTCGTTCTCGAAGGCCGAGAGGGCCGCGTGTTCGCGAAAAATCGCGGCCGGACCGGCGAAGGCGAATGCCTCGCCGAAACCCATCCGCCGCGCGACGTCGCAGACGATGTCCCAGTCTGGCCGCGCGATGCCGGGAAGAGGCAGGAAGGGACGCTGGCGCGATATGCGCCGTTCCGAATTGGTCACCGTGCCGCTCTTCTCGCCCCAGGCGGCAGCGGGCAGCAGCACGTCGGCATAGCGGGTGGTGTCGGTGCGGGCCACGTCCGAAACTGCGACGAAGTCGCAGGCTTTGAGCGCGGCGCGCACCCGCATCGCGTCGGGCATCGAGACGGCCGGATTGGTGCCCATGATCCACAGCGCCTTGATGCGGCCGTCGCCGACGGCGCGGAACATGTCGACCGCCTTCAGTCCCGGGCGCCGGGCGATTTCCGGTGCGCGCCAAAAGCGTGCGACGCGGTCGATATCGGCCGGCGCGTCGAAGCCCATGTGCGCGGCGAGCTGGTTGGCGAGGCCGCCGACCTCCCGTCCGCCCATGGCATTGGGTTGTCCGGTGACCGAGAAGGGCCCCATGCCGGGCCGGCCGATCCGTCCGGTGGCGAGATGGCAGTTGACGATGGCGTTGACCTTGTCGGTGCCGTGCGACGACTGGTTGACGCCCTGACTGTAGACCGTGACGGTGCGCGCGGTCGCGGCGAAAAGCTGGAAGAACAACCGCACGTCGGCCTCGGCGAGGCCGCAGCCGGCCGCGACTCTTGCGGGTGACGGCGCGTCGGCCATCGCTGCGGACAGGGACTCGGCGAAGCCGGAAGTCGACGCGGCGACATAGTTCTGGTCGATCGCGTTCGCGCGGGCGAGGTGCGCCAGGACCCCGTTGAAGAGCAGCACGTCCGTGCCCGGGTCGATCGCGAGGTGAAGATCGCATTCGTCGGCGGTGGCGGTGCGGCGCGGGTCGATGACGACGATCTTCGTGCCGCGCTCGCGCCGGGCTGCGAGAAGGCGCTGATAGAGGATCGGGTGGCACCAGGCAGTGTTCGAGCCGGTGAGGACGACGAGGTCGGCTTCCTCAAGATCGGCGTAGGTGCCGGGCACGATGTCTTCGCCGAAGGCGCGGCGGTGGCCGGCGACGGACGAGGCCATGCAGAGCCGCGAATTGGTGTCGATATTGCCGGAGCCGATGAAGCCCTTCATCAGCTTGTTGGCGACGTAGTAGTCTTCCGTCAGCAATTGGCCCGAGACGTAGAAGGCCACCGAATCCGCGCCGTGTACGGCGATCGTGTCGGCGAAGCGTTTTGCCACGAGATCGAGCGCTTCGTCCCAGGACGTCTGCCGCCCGCCGATCTCGGGCGCCAAGAGGCGCCCGTTGAGCGCCATCGTCTCGCCCAGCGCCGAGCCCTTGGAGCACAGCTTGCCGAAGTTCGCGGGATGATCCGGATCGCCGCGGACGGATACGGCTCCGTCCGCGGCGACCTGGGCCAGCACGCCGCAACCCACCCCGCAATAGGGGCAGGTGGTCCTCACCTCGGCTGCCGGGCGGTCGACCATCGCGTTACTCGGCCGCCATGAGTTGGCGGTCGAGCGCGATCAGGATGCGACCTTCCTCGATCTTGAGCGGTATCGTGCGGACCGCGCCTTCGTCGGCGCCCTGCGCCAGGCCGGTCTCGAGTGAGATCACCCAGTTGTGCAGCGGGCAGGTGACGGAAGCGCCGTGCACGATGCCCTGCGTCAGCGGCCCACCCTTGTGCGGGCAGTGATCTTCGATGGCGAAGATGCGGTCGTCATGGGTGCGGAACACGCCGATCTTTCCCTGCGGGGTAACGACGCAGCGGGCGCCGCGCTGCGGGATGTCCTCGATCGTTCCGATGGGAAGCCAGGTCATGCGCTCACTCCGCAGCGAGTTGATAGGGAACCGCCGCGAGCGGACGGAACTCGTGCTTGTCCTTGCCAGAGACGCGCTCCGACCACGGGTCGATCTGCGCGAACTTCTGGCTGAAGACGAAGCGGTCGTAGAACTCCCTGCGCCGCGGCAGGTCGTCCAGCACCTGGCGCTTGATCTCGGCATAGCCGATACGCTTGGCCCACTTGTAGATGCGCTCGAGATAGCGGGCCTGCTCGCGATACATCTGCGTCAGCGCCACGATGACCTCGAGGGCCTCGTCCTCGGTCCTGACCTGCCCGAGCACTTCCGTGCCCTTGATGTCGAGGCCGGCGGCGCCGGCGAAGTGGATCTCGTAGCCGGAGTCCACACAGATCACGCCCACATCCTTGCAGGTCGCCTCGGCGCAGTTGCGCGGGCAGCCGGAGACGCCCATCTTGACCTTGGCCGGCGTCCAGGACCCCCACATGAACTTCTCGATGCGGATGCCGAGGCCGGTCGAATCCTGCGTGCCGAAGCGGCACCAGTCCGAGCCGACGCAGGTCTTCACCGTGCGCAGGCCCTTGGCATAGGCGTGGCCCGAGACGAAGCCGGCTTTGCCGAGATCGGACCACACCGCCGGCAGGTCTTCCTTCCTGACGCCCAGCATGTCGATGCGCTGACCGCCGGTGACCTTGACGGTAGGGATGGCGAACTTGTCGACCACGTCGGCGATGGCACGCAGTTCCTTGGCCGACGTGACGCCGCCCCACATGCGCGGGACGACCGAATAGGTGCCGTCCTTCTGGATGTTGGCGTGGACGCGCTCGTTGATGAAGCGCGACTGGTAGTCGTCGGCATATTCGTCCGGCCAGTCGGCCACGAGATAGTAGTTGAGCGCGGGCCGGCACTTGGCGCAGCCGCAGGAGGTCTTCCACTCCAGCTCCTGCATGACAGCGGGGATCGTCTTCAGCCGCTTCGCCTTGATCAGGCGGCGCACCTCGTCGTGGCCGAGCGTGGTGCAAGAGCACATCGGCTGGATCGCGGCCGGGTTGTAGCTGTCGCCCAGCGTCAGCACCATCAGCTTCTCGACCAACGGCGTGCAGGTGCCGCACGACGCCGACGCCTTGGTGTGGGCGCGGACGTCATCCAGCGCCGTCAGGCCTTTCGAGGTGATGGTGCCGGTGATCTTGCCCTTGCAGACGCCGTTGCAGCCGCAGATCTCGGCGTCATCCGCCAAGGCCGCAACGGCCGCCAGAGGGTCCGCGGAAGCGCCTCCCTGGAAGGCCTGTCCGAAGATGAGCGTGTCGCGCATCTCGGAGATGTCAGTCTCCTTCTTCTTCAGATCGTTGAACCAGGCGCCGTCGGCGGTTTCGCCGAAGAGGACGGTGCCGATGATCCGGTTTTCCCTGAGAACGACTCGCTTGTAGACGCCGGCTGAGGCGTCGCGGAGGATGATCTCCTCGCGGTCGTCGCCGTCGGCGAAATCGCCCAGCGAATAGAGGTCGATGCCGGTGACCTTCAGCTTGGTCGGCGTGTCGGAGTGGACGAAACGCTTGTCCGCGCTTTCGGCAAGGCTTGCCGCGGCCACCCGGGCCATCTCGTAGAGCGGAGCGACGAGGCCGTAGACATTGCCGCCGACCTCTGCGCATTCGCCGACGGCGAGGATGTCCGGGTCGGACGTGATCATGCGATCGTCGGTGACGATGCCGCGGTTGACCGCCAGACCAGCCTCCTTGGCCAGAGCTACGTTCGGACGGATGCCGACAGCCATGACGACCAGCGTCGCCGGGATGACCGTGCCGTCGGCGAGCTCGACGCCTTCGACCTTGCCGTCCCCGACGATCGCCTTGGTGTTGGCCTTGGTGATAACCTTTATTCCGCGCGCCTCGACCGCCTTCTGCAGGAGGTAGCCGGCCGCCGGATCGAGCTGCCGCTCCATCAGCGTCGGCATGACGTGCAGCACGGTCACGTCCATGCTGCGTTCCTTGAGCCCCGCCGCGGCTTCTAGCCCGAGGAGGCCGCCGCCGATGACGACGGCCCTGTCGCGTGACTGCGCCGCCAGCAGCATGGCGTTGACGTCGTCGAGATCGCGATAGGTGATGACGCCCGGCAGGTCCTTGCCGGGCACCGGGATGATGAACGGCACGGAGCCGGTGGCGATGACCAGTCTGTCGTAGCTTTCGGTGACGCCGTGGTCGGAGGTCACGGTCTTCGCGTCGCGATCGACGGTGACGATTCTGTGGCCCTTGTAGAGCGTCACGCCGTTCTGGATGTACCAGCCGTCGCCGTGGATGACGATTTCCTCGAACCGCTTCTCGCCCGACAGGACGGGCGACAGCATGATGCGGTCGTAGTTTACGCGCGGCTCGGCGTTGAAGATGGTGACGTCGTAACGGCCGGGCGCCTCTTCGAAAAGGTGCTCCAGCATGCGCCCGGGGGCCATGCCATTGCCGACGATGACGAGTTTTTCGGCCATGGCGCTCACTCCGCGGCTTCCACGAAGCGATGGCGCTCGTAGAGGAACTTGAGCACTGCCTCGCGGCACTTGAGGTAGGTCCGGTCCGAGGCGAGCGCGATGCGGTTGCGCGGGCGCTCCAGCGGCACGTCGAGCACTTCGCCGATCGTGGCCGCGGGACCGTTGGTCATCATCACGATGCGGTCGGAGAGGAGGACCGCCTCATCGACGTCGTGGGTGATCATGATGATCGTGTTGCCCAGCCGCGCGTGGATCTCCATCATCTGGTCCTGCAAGTGCGCGCGGGTGAGCGCATCGAGCGCGCCGAAGGGTTCGTCGAGCAGCAGGATCTTCGGCTCCATGGCGAGCGCGCGCGCAATGCCGACGCGCTGCTTCATGCCGCCCGAGATCTCAGACGGACGCTTGTCGGTCGCATGCGCCATCTGGACGAGGGTGAGGTTCTCCATGATCCAGTCGTGGCGCTCGGCCTTCGTCTTCCGGCCCGCGAAGACCTTGGACACGGCGAGATTGACGTTTTCGTAGACGGTGAGCCACGGCAGCAGCGAGTGGTTCTGGAACACTACGGCGCGGTCGGGGCCCGGCGAGTTGACCTCCTGGTTTTCCAAAAGCACAGCGCCTTGGGAGACCTGGGTCAGGCCCCCGACGAGGTTGAGCAGCGTGGACTTGCCGCAGCCGGAATGACCGATGATCGAGACGTATTCGCCCTTGTCGATGGTCAGGCGGATGTCGCGCAGGACTTCGGTCGAGGCGGAGCCGCGGGTGAAGGTCTTGCCGATATGATCGAGCTTGAGATAGGCGCTCATGGGTCTTTTCCTTCTCAGTTCGAGGATGTGCCGCGGGTGACGAGCGCGCCGAGGAAGGACACCAGCTTGTCGAGCATGAAGCCGACCAGGCCGATGTAGACGAGCGCGACGATGATGTCGGTGAGACGCGACGAGTTCCACGCATCCCAGATGAAGAAGCCGATACCGACGCCGCCGGTCAGCATCTCGGCCGCGACGATGGCGAGCCAGGACAGGCCGACGCCGATCTTGAGGCCGGAGAAGATGTAGGGCGCGGCGGCCGGCACCATGATCTTGAAGAAATATTCGACATGATTGAGCCGCAGCACCAGCGCGACGTTGCGATAGTCCTGCGGGATGTTGCGGATGCCCACCGCCGTGTTGATGATGACCGGCCAGATCGAGGTGATGAAGATGACGAAGATCGCGGAGGGCCGCGAATCGAGGAATGCCGCGAGCGACAGCGGCAGCCAGGCGAGCGGCGGTACGGTGCGCAGCACCTGGAAGATCGGGTCGAGGCCGCGCATCGCCCAGACCGACTGGCCGATCAGCGCGCCGACGAGGACGCCGACGATGGCGGCGAGCCCGAAGCCGTAGGCGACGCGCTCCAGCGATACCAGGACGCGCCAGCCGAGTCCGATGTCCTGGTCGCCGTTTTCGAAGAACGGGCTGACGATCAGGTCCCGGCTCTGGGCCCAGACTTCCGAGGGCGGCGGCAGGGACGAGTTGGGGTCCGAAAAAGCGATCTGCCAGAGGCCGAGGAGGATGGCGAGCACCACGATCGGCGGCAGGACGGATTGGGCGACCTTGACGGCGAGGCCGCGCAGATCGAACCGCCTCGGCTGCGCGGCAAGCGGCACGACGGTCGCGGGCCGCGACTTGAAGGGACCGGCGACGACGACATCGCTCTTGGTGGCTGGCAGTGACATGGGCTTACCTTTGTCCGGGGTCGGGGACTGGCCGGCGGACGAGCCGCCGGCCGGTGGCGGCGGCGGTCAGACCATCGCCTTGATGGCTAGGCTTTCGAGATAGGCGGTCGGATTGGCCGGATCGAAGACCTTGCCGTCGAAGAAGGTCTCGACGCCGCGGCTGTCGCCAGCAGGCAGGTCGGTGAGGCCGAGACCCTTCGCCGCTTCGAGCCAGAGGTCCGAGCGATTGGTCGCGTCGACCATCTTCTTGATGTCGGTCGTGCCGGAGAACTTGCCCCAGCGGATGTTCTCGGTCATGAACCAGGTGTCGAGGCTCTTCCAGGGATAGGACGCCTCGCCCTTCTCGCCCCAGAACTTCATCAGGAGGTTCGTGCCTTCCGCTGTGCGGCCGTTGCCGTAGTTGATGTCGCCCTTGATGCGGCCGATGATGTCCTTGACCGGGACGTTGTACCACTGGCGCTTGCCGACGATCTCGGCCATCTCTTGCTTGTTCTCCATCTTGTCGCACCACTGCTGGGCTTCCATGGTGGCCATCATGATGGCGAGTGCGGCCTTCGGGTTCTTGTCGACGAAGTCGGCGCGCATGCCGAGCACCTTTTCGGGGTGGCGGAACCAGAGTTCGCCGGTGGTCAGCGCGGTGAAGCCGATCTTCTGGTGGACGAGCTGCTCGTTCCAAGGCTCGCCGACGCAGAAGGCGTCCATGTTGCCGACCTTCATGTTCGCCACCATCTGCGGCGGCGGAACGACGATCAGATCGACGTCCTTGTCGGGATCGATGCCGCCGGCCGCGAGCCAGTAGCGCATCCACAGATCGTGCGTGCCGCCGGGAAATGTCATGGCGACGCTGGCCGCCTTGCCGGCGGCCTTCTTCTTCGCGAAGGCTTCCTTCAGCGCGCCCGCATCCTTCTGCACGCCGGTGTCGGCATATTCCTGTGCGACCGAGATGCCCTGGCAGTCCTCGTTGAGGTTGATCAGAGTGTACATCGGCAGCGGCTGCTTGTTCTGCATCACCGCGCCGGACGAATAGAGGTGCACCTTCGGACGCAGGATGTGGCCTCCGTCGATGCCGCCATTGGCCGTGCCGAGCGCCATGTTGTCGCGCGTCGCGCCCCATGAGGCCTGCTTCAGGATCTCCATGTCAGGCAGGCCGTATTTGTCGAAGAGGCCCTTTTCCTTGGCGATGATCAGCGGCGCGGAGTCGGTCAGGGCGATGAAGCCGAGCTTGGTACCGGTCACCTCCGGCCCGGCCGCGGCCGCATAGGCTCCGGACGGCAGTAACTGGCGGCCGGCCAGCAGTAGCGCGGTCGTCGCCGCCACATCCTTGAGGAACCGGCGTCGGTTGGGGGCGAAGGTCTTTCTTGAGGTCTGGCTTTCGGTCATCTCGATCTCCGGGCTTGACGGCTGGGAGGGTCCGTCTGTTGCAGATGGTCAAAACAAAAAAGCTGCCGACCAGAACCTCGCGTCCGTCCATCCGGGAGCGCGATTTCCTGAGCGGCAGCTTTGCCTGTGGGGCGCCCGTCCTTGGACGCCGATCTCGTGGCCTTTCGGCCTCGCAAATAAGAAAGCACGAAACGTGCCAAATATGGCTGGGCGCGACTTTCCGTGGAGATTCAGTCGTCTGGCCCTGGCGGCGTCAAGACCGTCAATCGGATCGTGACTGCCTTATCGGCAATCAGTCATATTGCGCTGCACAAATTGTGTGCATTGCACTTCGAGCGATATGCGTCAGGCGTCCGCCTGCAGGCCGGTGGCCTGCGCTTCGATGTAGGCGTCGAGCATGTCGGGGTCGAAGGTGCGCCCGTCGAAGAACCCGTCCGGGCCAAGGACAAGGCTGGCGCCGGCCGAGCCGACGGGGGTCGCGGTGGTCAGCGCACCCTCGACCTTGGCGTTGGCGCCGGGCAGTGCGACGCCAAGCGGCTTCAACGCCGCGCGGTAGAGGTCGGGCCGGTAGCAGTCGAGGGCGATCGACGTGTTCGCCGGCGAGTAGCGGACATCGCCCCAGCGCACCATCTGGGTATAGAACCACAGCGCGTGGCTCTTCCACGGGAAGTTCGCGGCCTTGTCGAAGGGCAGGAAGAAGTCCTCGACCTTGCGCAAGACGCCGCCGCCGACGTCGAGGCGGCCGGTCAGGGCGCGCATCTGAATGTCGGCCGGCTGGCCGAGAAAGGCAGGCTTGCTCATCAGATCCGTCAGCTCTGCGTGGTTCTTCGAATCCTGGCACCAGCGCGCCGCGTGGTGAAGCGCGCGCAGCAGCGCCGACAAGGGTTCCGGATGGTCTCGAGCCCAAGACTTGCGAACGCCGAGCACTTTTTCGGGGCTGGCGCGCCAGATTGCGGCTTTCACTGTGGCGATATGGCCCTTGCCGGCGACGACCGAGACGCTGTTCCAGGGTTCGCCGACGCAGTAGCCGTCGATGCGTCCGGCCGCCAGCGCGTCGGCCATGAAGGGCGGCGGCACGATCACGATCTCGACCTCGTTCGAAGGGTCGATGCCGCAGCCGGCCAGCCAGTAGCGCAGCTCGTAATTGTGCCCCGAGTGGGGATGCGTGACGGCGAAGCGCAGCGGGCTCTCGCCGGCCGCCGCACGGGAGCGGATCAGATGGCGGAGCGCCGCGCCGCTGCGTGTCGGATCGAGATCGGCGAGCGCACCGTGCGCGGCCATTCCGTCCCAGACGGCGTTCGACACGGTGACGCAATTGCCGCCGAGACCGAGCGAGAAGGGCACGATCGTATCGGAGGCGAGCGGCGTCAGGCCGAGATTGCAGGCGAGCGGCATGGGCCCCAGCATATGCGCCACGTCGAAATGGCCGATCGCGATGCGGTCGCGGATATTGGCCCAGGAGGTTTCGCGCGACAGCCGAAGATCGATGCCTTCGCGCTCGGCAAAGCCGATCTCGCGGGCGGTGACCAGAACCGCGCTGTCGAAGAGCGGCATGAAGCCGGCGTTGACCTGGAATTGCGCCATGATCACAAGCCTCCGGGTCCGAGTAGGTCCGCCGCCGTCACGAGGCTCTGGGCCACGTCAGCCAGCTTCCGGTTCTGGTTCATCGCCGTCTTCCTCAGCAAGGCGTAGGCGTCTTCCTCGCTCATGCCGCGCGACTTCATCAGGATGCCCTTGGCGCGCTCGATCAGCTTGCGGCCTTCGAGTTCGCCGCGGGCCTCCTCCAGTTCGCGCGCCATGCGCGAGAAGGCGTTGAAGCGGCTGATTGCCATCTGCAGGATCGGCTTGACGCGCTCCTTGCGCAGTCCGTCGATGATGTAGGCGGACACCCCGGCATCGACCGCCGCCTCGATCGAGGCGGTGTCGGAACGGTCGACGAACATGGCGATCGGCCGCTTCACTGCGCGGGAGAGCTGGAACATGTTCTCCAGCATGTCGCGGTTGGGGTTTTCGAGGTCGATGACGATGACGTCAGGCTCGATCTCGGCGATGCGCCTTGCGATCCCGCCCACATCGTGGACGATCGTCACCTGGTCATAGCCGGCCTCGCGCAGCCCGGCCTCGATGATGGCCGAGCGGATGCGGTTCTCGTCGATGACCAGGATCTTGAGAGGGGCCGGGCTCATGGCGGCATTCTGACTAGCGGCGCGATTTGTGCAATGCGCCAACTTGGGGTCGGCGGTTTTCCGCCGGATCAGACCACGGCGTGGCGGTGAACAGTCGCCGCCTGACCCTGGATGATTTCACCCTCTTCGCCGTCGCCGACGCCGATGCCGGCCGCGTTGCCTTCGTCGGTATCGATGTGCATCTCGGTGAAGGAGTTGGCGCCGACCCGGATCAGCGTGCGCGCGAAGGTCAGGCCGCGGTCGTGGTCGCCGATGCGGACGTCGACATATTCGCCGTCCTCGAGCCCCAGCCGCGCGGCATCCGCCGGGTTTGTATGGATGTGGCGTGCGGCGATGATCAGCCCGTCGGTGACGAGGGTGCCGGCCGGACCGACGATCGTCACCGTCGGCGTGCCGTCGAGCTTGCCGCTGTCGCGCACGGGAGCCTTGATGCCGAGCGCGAAACTGTCGGTGCGCGAGACCTCGATCTGCGTACGCGAGCGCAGCGGGCCCAGGATCGCCACCCTCTCAAGCCGGCCCTTCGGTCCTTCGAGGGCGACACGCTCCCGCGCCGACCACTGGCCGGGCTGCCGCAGCGGCTTGTCGGGGGTAAGCTGATAGCCGGGACCGAACAGCGTTTCCACCGCGTCGCCCGTCAGGTGGACGTGGCGGGCGGAGACGGCAACCGGGATAGGCTCGGCGACCGGCTCCGGTCGCGCGAGGGCCGCCGCCGTCTCGCGCGCGATCATCAGCTGCTCGGCCGTTTCGGTGACGAAGATGCGGACGCGCGAGCCATAGGCCTGGATCTGCGGCGCCGCGTGTCCGGACAGATCGACTGCCTGGTTGCGGTCGTGGTCGAGCCTCAGCCCCATGAAGTCCAGACCGTCGCAGATGCGCCGGCGCATGGAAGGCGAGTTCTCGCCGATGCCGCCCGTGAACACGACCGCGTCGATGCCGCCCATCGCCGCCGCATAGGCGCCGACATATTTGCGCGCACGGTATGCGAAGATCTCGATGGCGAGCTGGGCGTCGGCATCGCCCTTGGCCGCGCGGTCCTCGAGATCGCGCATGTCGGAGGAGCCGGTCAGGCCTTTCAGGCCGCTGTCATTGTTGAGGGCCGTCTCGATGGCCTCGACCGAGAGGCCGAACTGGCGGCTGAGGAAGCCGAAAGCGCCGGGATCGACGTCGCCGGAACGGGTGCCCATGACGAGGCCCTCGAGCGGCGTCATGCCCATGGAACTGTCCATGCTCTGGCCGCGATTGATGGCGCATACGCTGGCCCCGTTGCCGAGATGAACCGAGACGATCTGCAGGTCGGACAACGGCCTGCCGATCTCCTGCGCCGCCCGCTGCGCCACATATCTATGCGACGTGCCGTGGAAGCCGTAGCGTCGCAGGCCCGCGTCGCGCCACTGGCGAGGCACGGCGTAGGTGGTGGCGAAGGGTGGGTTGGTCGCATGGAAGGCGGTGTCGAACACCGCCACCTGCGGCAGATCGGGCCAGAGCCTCCGGCATAGCCGCACCGCCCGCAGATTGGCCGGATTGTGCAGCGGTGCCAGTGGCGTCAGCGCATCAATCTCGGCGACCGTCGCGTCGTCCAGGATCGTGGCCGCCGAGAACCTGGCGCCGCCATGCACCACGCGGTGGCCGATGGCGCCGATGTCAGTCAGGCCGAAGCGCTCGAGGACGCCCGGAATCGCCTCGATCGCCCGGTCAATGTCGCCGATGTCGGCGGTGCCGCGTTCGTCCGCGTCGCCCTGACGGAAGCGGAATTCGCTCCGGCCGTCGCGAAAGCGCTCGTAGGAGCCCTTGAAGACCTCCACCGCGCCGTCCTCCGGATCCAGGCGGAACACGCCGAACTTGAGGCTGGAACTGCCGGCGTTGAAGACGAGGATGTGCATGAAGGCTCCGCGCTGGATTCGGATATCGGCGACGTCGATGTCACCGACGCGGCAGTCCGCGTCAAGTCAGGGGGAGGCGCGGCGCTTTCCCGGCATCATCAGGCGGCAGACCACTGCCAGTCCAGAATCTCCGGCATGTCCTCGCCGTGCTCGCGGACATAGGCACGATGGGTAGCCAGCTTGCCCTGGATTTCGGCGGTCAGCTTTTCCCCACGTGCCCCCAGACCCGGCACGCGGCGGATCACTGCAAGGGCGAGGTGAAAACGGTCCAACTCGTTGATGACGGCCATGTCGAAGGGCGTGGTGGTGGTGCCTTCCTCGCGGAAACCATGGACATGGAGATTGTCGTGGTTGGTCCGACGATAGGTCAGCCGGTGGATGAGATAGGGATAGCCGTGATAGGCGAAGATGACCGGACGATCCCTGGTGAACAGGGCGTCGAACTCCTCGTCGGTGAACCCGTGCGGGTGCTCGGTGTGCGATTGCAGCGTCATGAGATCGACGACGTTGACAACGCGGATCTTCAGCTCGGGTAATGCGGAGCGCAGCAGGGTAACGGCGGCCAGCGTCTCCAGCGTGGGAACGTCTCCGGCGCAAGCCATCACAACGTCCGGCTGCTCGCCGGCGGGACAGGTGCAGGCCCAGTCCCAGACGCCGGCGCCCGCCTCGCAATGCGCTTGCGCCGCGTCGGCGCTCAGCCATTGCGGCTGGGGCTGCTTGCCCGCGGTAATGACATTGATGCGGTTCCAGGTCCGCAGGCAGTGGTCGGTCACCCATAGAAGCGTATTGGCGTCGGGCGGGAAATAGAGCCGCACCGTATCGGCCTTCTTGTTGGCGACAAGGTCGACGAAGCCCGGATCCTGATGGCTGAAGCCGTTGTGATCCTGGCGCCAGACATGCGAGGTGAGCAGGTAGTTGAGCGAGGCGATCGGCTTTCGCCAGGGCAGTTCCGACGAGGTCTTCAGCCATTTCGCGTGCTGGTTCACCATCGAATCGACGATGTGGATGAAGGCCTCGTAGCAGGAGAACAGGCCGTGGCGGCCGGTGAGCAGATAGCCCTCGAGCCAGCCCTGGCACAGATGTTCCGACAGGACCTCCATCACGCGGCCTTCGGGCGCGAGTTGCACGTCATAGGGCTCGATGCGTTCCATCCAGACCCGGTTCGTGACCTCGAACACGGCGTCGAGCCGGTTCGAGGCCGTCTCGTCGGGACCCATGAGGCGGAAGTTCCTCGCCTGTGCGTTGAGACTGATCACATCGCGCAGATAGGCGCCCATGTAGCGGGTCGTCTCGGCGGTCGGCCCGCCCGGCCGCGGCACTTCGATCGCGAGGCTCTTCCAATCGGGCAGGACGAGATCCTGTTTCAGCAGCCCGCCATTGGCGTGGGGCAGGGCGCCCATGCGCTTGTCGCCCTCCGGCGCAAGCGCGGCAATCTCCGGCATCAGCCGGCCGGATGCGTCGAACAGCTCGTCGGGGCGGTAGCTTCGCATCCAATCCTCGAGGATCTTGCGGTGCGCGGCGTCGCCGCGCGCATTGGCCACCGGAACCTGGTGCGACCGCCAGAAATCCTCGACCTTCTTGCCGTCGACCTCCTTCGGGCCGGTCCAGCCCTTGGGGCTGCGCAGCACAATCATCGGCCAGCGCGGGCGAACCGCCGCCGCGCCAGGTGCACGCGCTGCCCGCTGGATCTCCCCGATCCGGTCGAAGATCGTATCGAGGGTCGCCGCCATCGCCTCGTGCATGGCGAACGGCTCGTGCCCCTCGACGAAGAACGGCTCGTAGCCGTAGCCGGAAAAGAGGTCGCGCAGTTCCGCGTCGTCCATCCGCGCAAGCAGCGTCGGATTGGCGATCTTGTAGCCGTTGAGGTGCAGGATCGGCAGCACCGCTCCATCGACCTTCGGATTGAGGAACTTGTTGGAATGCCAGGCCGCGGCAAGGGGCCCGGTTTCCGCCTCGCCGTCGCCGACCACGCAGGCGACGATCAGGTCGGGATTGTCGAAGGCCGCGCCATAGGCGTGAACCAGCGCATAGCCGAGTTCGCCGCCTTCATGGATCGAACCCGGCGTTTCGGGAGCAACGTGACTGGGGACACCGCCGGGAAAGGAGAACTGCTTGAAGAGCTTCCGCAGCCCTTCCTCGTCCTGGCCGATTTCGGGATAGACCTCGCTGTAGGTGCCTTCGAGGTAGGTGTTGGCGACCATTGCCGGACCGCCGTGGCCGGGGCCGCAGACATAGAGCACGTCCTGGCCTCGGTCCTTGATGATCCGGTTGAGGTGGACGTAAAGGAAATTCAGGCCGGGCGTGGTTCCCCAGTGGCCGAGCAGTCTCGGTTTCACGTGCTCCGCGGCGAGCGGTTCCTTCAGCAACGGATTGTCGAGCAGGTAGATCTGGCCGACGGACACGTAGTTTGCCGCGCGCCAATAGCGATCCATGAGTTCGAGGGTTCTGCCCGCCAGTGCCATCGTGTCTCCTTTGCCGCGTGATCGTGCGGACGATAGAGCAAAGCTGGGCGCCGACAACCTGTCCGCTTCCGGGCGCCAGCGCTTCGCCGTGATCCACCCGTGCGGCAGGCGACGATTGCCGGTCATGGGCGACAGGGCAATGACACAAGTCAAAAGGCGCGCCCGCGCCGGCGTAGAGTGCCGCAATCGTCGCGCCGGGAGCAGCGGATTGCCCGGGCTTTTCGGCAGTCGCGATTTTCGCGGGCGCGGTCGCGGAAGTTGATTTCCGTCAAAGCGAGCCGACCTGCTTGCGCGCAACCTGCCCAATACCTCAGCTCGTTCGCCGAGGATAGAAAACCGAGTTCACAGGTCCTGGGAGAGAAAGGACCGTGGGTTCGTCCCAGGGAACAGGAGACATGCATATGAAACGCTCTCTGAAGACGTGGCTGGCCGCGACTTTGCTTGCCACGAGTACGCTGACCGGGTTCGGTGCAGCGGCCGCCGACTTTACCGCCTGCGAAGTGACCGACACCGGCGGCATTGATGACAACAGCTTCAACCAGACCGCCTGGAAAGGCGTGCAGGACGCGCAGGCCAAGCTCGGCATCAAGGGCCGCTATCTCGAATCGCAGGCAGAGACGGATTACACGGCCAACATCAATTCGCTAATCGGCCAGTGCGACCTGATCATCACCGTCGGATTCCTTCTGGGCGACGCGACCAAGGCGGCGGCGGAGGCCAATCCGAACCAGAAGTTCTCGATCGTCGACTACGCCTACGATCCCGTTCTGCCCAACGTCGCGGGGCAGGTCTACGCGACCGACCAGGCGGCGTTCCTCGCCGGGTATCTTGCCGCGGGCATGACCAAGTCGGGCAGCCTCGGCGTTTTCGGCGGCATCAACATCCCGCCGGTGACCATCTTCATGGATGGCTTCCACCAGGGCGCCGAATATTACAACAAGCAGAAGGGAACGAAGGTCAAGGTGCTCGGCTGGGATCCGGCCAAGCGTGAAGGTCTCTTCACCAACAACTTCGACTCCCTCGACGACGGCCGCGCTTTCGCGCAGAACCTTTACGACGAGGGCGCCGATATCGTGCTCCCGGTCGCCGGACCGGTCGGACTTGGCTCCGCCGCGCTCGCCCACGAGCTCGGCGTCGACAAGCTCAAGATCATCGGCGTGGATGCCGACCTCTACCTGACCGACCCGGAGAGGAAGCACGTCTACCTGACGTCGATCACCAAGCGGATGGATGCCACCGTCATGGAAGTGATCGATACCGCCATGAAGGGCACGTTCAAGGGCGGCGTGGTCGTCGGCTCCCTCGCCAACGGGGGTGTCGATCTCGCACCGCTTCACGACATGGAAACGATGGTTCCGGACGAGCTGAAGAAGGAAATCGCCACGATCCGCCAGCAGATCGTCGACGGCACGATCAAGGTCGGGAACTGAGCTTCGCAGCCAATCCCGCTGTCGCTTTCGGCGGCAGCGGGGTCCGCCGGATACAGGGAGGAGCCCCGTGGAAATCGAGCTGCGTGGCATAACGAAACGCTTCGGCGAGGTCGTCGCCAATTCCGACGTCAACCTGACGATCCGCGCCGGTGAGGTGCTGGGCCTCCTTGGCGAGAACGGCGCCGGCAAGTCGACCTTGATGAATGTCCTTTCCGGCCTCTATCGGCCGGACGGCGGCGAGATCCTGATCGACGGAAAGCCGGTCCAGTTTCGCGGACCGGGCGATGCGATACGAGCAGGCATCGGCATGGTCCACCAGCACTTCATGCTCGTGCCGGTGTTCACCGTCGCGGAGAATGTCGTCCTCGGCGTGGAACCCACCGGTCCGGTCGATTTTCTCGATCTGAAGAAGGCGCGGGCCCAGGTGCGGGAGATCAACGAGACCTATGGCCTCGAGGTCGATCCCGACGAATACATCGAGAACCTGCCGGTCGGCGTCCAGCAGCGCGTCGAGATCATCAAGGTTCTCTTCAGGTCCGCCAACGCGATCATCTTCGACGAACCGACGGCGGTGCTCACGCCGCAGGAGGTCACCGAGTTCTTCGCAATCGTGAAGTCGCTGCGCAGTGCCGGCAAGGCGATTGTCTTCATCACGCACAAGCTGCACGAGATCCTCGAGGTCGCCGACCGCATCAGCGTGCTGCGCGAGGGTCGGATCGTCGGCGAAGGCGTTCCGGGCAAGACGACCGACCTGGAGCTTGCCGAGATGATGGTGGGCCGGCCGGTCAGCTTCAAGGTAGACAAGAAACCGTTCTCCCCCGGCCCCGTCCTGCTCGACGTCCAGCACCTGACGGTGCTGCGCGAGAACGATGCGGTCGCGGTGAACGATCTGAGCCTCAACGTGCACGCCGGCGAAATCGTCGGCATTGCCGGCGTCCAGGGCAACGGCCAGTCGGAACTGGTCGAGGCGCTGGCGGGCGTCAGGCGTGTCGCGGGCGGAAGCGTGATGTTCCAGGGCAAGGATATCACCGGCGCCAGCGCGCGCGACCGGCATCGCCTGGGCATGGCGCATATTCCGGAGGACCGTCAGCGCACCGGGATCATCGCCGCCTTCACCGTCGCCGAGAACATGGTTCTCGACACGTATTACGACAGCCGCTTCTCGCACGGCGTGGCTATGGACTGGCAGGCGGTGAACCAGAACTCGGCCGCCGCCGCCGCCGCCTTCGACGTTCGTACCCCGTCCATCTTCGAAAAGGCCGGGCATCTTTCCGGCGGCAACCAGCAGAAGCTGGTCGTCGCCCGCGAACTCAATCGCGATACCAAGCTGCTCATCGCTTCCCAGCCCACCCGCGGGCTCGATGTCGGCTCTATCGAATACATCCACAAGCGCATCGTCGACGCGCGGGAGGAGGGCGACGGCATCCTGATCGTCTCGTCGGAACTCGACGAGATCATGTCGCTCTGCGACCGGATCCTGGTGATGTTCAAGGGCCGCATCGTGGCCGAGTTCGGCGCGGCGGGCCGGCCGGCAAACAAGAACGACATCGGCCTTGCAATGGCGGGAGTAGCGGCATGAGCGAGCAGGGCGATACGGCCACTCTCACCGCGCGTCTTCTCGAGCGCGCCGCGCCGAAACGGGCCGATTTCGAGGATCTGGTGATCGTGCCGCTGTTTGCCGTGGTGGTCGCGCTGATCCTCGGCGGCGTCGCCATGCTGGCAACCAATGTCGATCTTGAAACGATCGGGCGTTCCTACCTGGCGCTCGCCTACGGCTCGTTCGGATCGATCAATGCGCTGTCGGAGACGATTACGGCCGCGACGCCGCTCATACTGGCCGGATTGGGCGTGGCGCTCGGCTTCCGCGCCGGCCTGTTCAACATCGGCGCCGAAGGTCAGATCCTGATGGGCGGCATGGCGGCGGTCGTCGTCGGTTTCAGCTTCACCGGGCTGCCGATGCTCGTGCACCTGCCGCTGGCCCTACTGGCCGGTATCGTCGCCGGTGCTCTCTACGCCGCGATCGCGGGCTGGATCCGGGCGGCGACGGGCGCGCACGAGGTGATCCTGACGATCATGCTCAACATGATCTCCTACCGCCTTGTCGACTACATGCTGAGAATGCCCGCGATCCAGCGGCCGGGGCGATCCGATCCGATCTCCAGTTCCGTCCTGCCAAGCGCCGAACTACCCCGGCTGCTCGAGTGGATCGGGCCGAACCTCCGCCTGCATTCCGGCGTCTTCCTGATGCTCGCCGCGGTGCTGTTCGTCTACTGGCTGCTGTTCAAGAGCACGATCGGTTTCGAGTTCCGTGCCAGCGGCGAGAGCCCCGAGGCGGCGCGTTTCGCGGGCATGCGCTCCGGTCTCATCATCGTGCTGGTGATGGCGCTTGGCGGAGCGCTTGCCGGCCTTGCCGGAGCGAACCAGGTGCTCGGCGTGCTCGGCCGTGCGTCTTCGGGTTTCTCCGCCGGTATCGGCTTCGACGCCCTGGCCGTCGCCCTGCTCGGCCGTTCCCATCCCTTCGGCGTGGTGATCGCCGGGCTCCTGTTCGGTGCGCTGGAAGCAGGCGGACGCCAGATGCAGGTGGACGCCGGCGTCAGCATCGACCTGATCGGCATCATCCAGTCGCTCATCATCCTGTTCATCGCCGCACCGCTGGTGGTGCGCGCGCTCTTCCCGTGGGGGTTCCGCAAGGCGGCCCCGGCGAGCAAGGAGTAGACCGCCATGGCGATCGAAGCAGTGCAGGCCAATCGCAAGCTCGACACGCAGGCCGGCCGCCAGAGCAGGATCGCGGCGATCCTGCTGATCGGTCTTTCCGCCTTGACCGCGATTGTCTTTGCCCAGGTCGGCGACGGCGACGCGGTGTTCCGGCTGTCGCGCGCAACCGACGCGATCGTCCTGCCGGACCTCGCCGTGCCGGCCATGGAATTTAGCTACATCGCGGCCGCCGTGCTCGCCTTCCTCGGCGTCCGCCTGTGGATCCGTGGCGGTTCGGGACGCATCTCGCTGTCGCTCGGCTTCGGCTTGCTGCTCGCGGTCGCGGCGTTCCTCGTCTGGGCCACTGTCGGCAAGGCGTTCTCGCTGACCGGCATGCTGCAGGCGACCGTCGTGCGGGCGGTGCCGATCGCGCTTGGAGCGCTCGCGGGCGTGCTTTCCGAACGGGTGGCGGTAACCAACATCGCCATCGAGGGAATGCTGCTGGCCGGCGCCTTTACCGGCGCGCTGGCAGGGTCCCTGCTCGGCGGCTGGGGCGGCATCGCGGCCGCGGTTCTGGTCGGCGGGCTGTTCGGCCTGCTGCTTGCCGCGCTGGTCGTCACCTACCGGGTCGACCAGATCATCGCCGGCGTCGTGATCAACCTCTTCGTCCTCGGCGTCACGTCCTATGTCAGCAGCCAGGTGTTCCAGGAATATCGCTTCCTCAACAACGCGCCGGTGTTCCGGGCGATCAGCATTCCGCTCCTCTCCGACATCCCGGTGATCGGGCCGGTGCTGTTCCAGCAGAACATCTTCGTCTACGGGGCGCTGATCATGGTGGCGGTGGCCACCTACTACCTGTTCTATACGCGCAGCGGGCTGCGGGCTCGGGCCGTGGGCGAGCATCCTCGCGCGGCGGACACGCTGGGCATCGACGTCTACCGGATCCGCTACGTGAACGTGACGATCGCGGGCATGGTTGCCGGTTTCGGCGGCGCCTGGCTGACGCTGGGCCTGGTCGGGCGCTTCGACGAGAATATGACCGGCGGCCGCGGGTTCATCGCGCTCGCGGCCATGATCTTCGGCCGCTGGCACCCGGTCGGCGCGCTGATGGCGGCACTGATCTTTGGCTTCGCCGATTCGCTGCAGCAGAAGCTCGCGCTGCTGCAGACCCCGATCCCGGCGGAGTTCCTGGCGATGGCGCCCTATCTGGCCACGATCGTCGTCGTCGCCGGACTGATCGGAGTTGCCCGCGCTCCAGCCGCCGACGGAAAACCCTACATCAAGGAGTGACGGAAGGCAGGGCGAGAGCCGCGTTGGATCTTCGCGACGCCAAGCACCGGGATACGCGAGGCGGGCCGGAAGCCCGCCTCGTCATTCGGGAAGCCGTTTCGGTAATACCGGTCCGTTTCCGCTCTCAGTCGATGTCGAACGAAACACCCTGCGCCAGCGGCAGCGCCTTGGAGTAGTTCACCGTGTTGGTGGCGCGCCGCATATAGGCCTTCCAGGCGTCCGAACCGCTCTCGCGGCCACCGCCGGTCTCCTTCTCGCCGCCGAACGCGCCGCCAATCTCGGCGCCCGACGTGCCGATGTTGACGTTGGCGATGCCGCAATCCGAACCGTCGACAGCAAGGAAGCGCTCGGCCTCCTGCATGTTCAGCGTGAAGATCGAGGACGACAGGCCGGCGGCGACCGCATTGTGGTCTTCGAGCGCCTTGTCGAAGTCCGAATACTTCATGACGTAGAGGATCGGGGCGAAGGTTTCTTCCAGCACAGGACCGGCCTGCTTGGGCATTTCCACGATCGCCGGCTTGACGTAGTAGGCCGTCTCCTTGCCGGCATCGGCGACGCGCTCGCCGCCGGTGACCACGCCGCCTTCGGCCTTCGCCGCGCCCAGCGCCTTCTGCATGCTGTCATAGGCCGCCTTGTCGATCAGCGGACCGACCAGCGCCGAGGTCTCGAGCGGGTTGCCGACGGAGACGCTCTGATAGGCCTTCTTTAGACGTGGAACCAGCTGGTCGTAGACGCTGTCATGCACGAAAAGGCGACGCAGCGTCGTGCAGCGCTGGCCGGCGGTGCCCATCGCGCCGAAGGCGATGGCGCGCAGCGCCATGTCGAGATCGGCCGACGGGCAGACGATGCCGGCATTGTTGCCGCCGAGTTCGAGGATCGAGCGGGCGAAACGCTTCGCAAGCCGCGGGCCGACTTCCTTGCCCATGCGGGTCGAGCCTGTCGCCGAGACCAGCGCCACCTTCGGGTGGTCGACGAGCGCTTCGCCCGCCGCGCGGTCGCCGATCAGAACGGTCGACAGGTTCTTCGGCGCGGCGCCGAAGCGGGCGATCGCGCGCTCCAGGATCGCCTGGCTGGCGAGCGCGGTGAGCGGCGTCTTCTCCGACGGCTTCCAGACGACCGAATTGCCGCAGACGAGCGCCAGCGCGGCATTCCACGACCAGACGGCGACGGGGAAGTTGAAGGCCGAGATGATGCCGACCACGCCCAACGGATGCCAGGTCTCCATCATGCGATGGCCGGGGCGCTCTGTGGCGATCGTCAAGCCGTAGAGCTGGCGCGACAGGCCGACGGCGAAGTCGCAGATGTCGATCATCTCCTGGACCTCGCCCAGGCCCTCCGAGGTGATCTTGCCGGCCTCGATCGACACAAGGCGGCCGAGATCGGCCTTGGCGGCGCGCAGTTCCTCGCCGAGCAGACGCACCAGTTCGCCGCGCTTCGGCGCCGGCACCAGACGCCACTCCTTGAAGGCCTCGTGCGCCGCTTCGATCGCGGCAGCCGCCTCGGCGGCCGATACCGCCTTCAGGCGCGCGATCTCCTCGCCGCTGACCGGGCTGAAAGAAGCCATGCCGCCGCCAGTCCAGGCCGCGCGGGGAACGCCCAGCCTGTCCAGAATGGCGGCGGTTTCCTGCTTCACGTCGACGGACTTGCTCATTGCATGATCTCCAGGTTTCCGTTCGCGGCGCCGGCATCGCCGCGTCGGACGCCTATACCCGCCATCCGCCCACGGACGTCAAGGTCGTCGGCAGCCTGGACCGCTTCCCGGGCCGCGACCAACTGTCCTCGCCGTCGGTCGACGGATCGGGAGAGGCGACTGCGAGACAACCCGCCACTTAGGTCAGATGACGGCCCCGGCGGCCAGACGGCGAAGGTCCGCCTCGCTGTAGCCGAGATCCCGCAGCACGGCGTGGGTATCGCCGCCGAGTTCCGGCGGGGCGACCGTCGCCGCGATCACTTCGCGGTTCACCTTGAAGCCCAATGTCGGCAGGTGGACTTCCCGCGGCTCGCCATCCCACGGCATGGCGCGGACGAATTCGCGGGTCTGTGCGTGGCTTTCCGCCAGCACTTCGTCGAGCGAGCGGACTTTCGCGGCGGGAACCCCTGCCGCATCGAGAGCCTTTTCCCAGTCGAGTGCGCGGCCCGCCCGAAAGATCCGCACCAGTTCGGCGCGAAGTTCGGCGGCATTGGCCTGGCGGGCGGTAGGGCTGCTGAAGCGATCGTCGTCCAGGAGATCGCGGCGTCCCAGCCCCGCGCAGAGAGCCCTGAACTGCTTGTCATTGTTGGCCGCGACCATCAGCAGGCCGTCCTCCGTCTCGAAGGCGCCGGACGAAGGGCTCTGGCTCCAGGCCTCGTTACCCGACGGCTTTGGCATCCAGCCGCCGGTCAGGTGGCTGGTGACGAGCGACGCCATCAGCAACATCGACGTGTCGAGCATCGCGACATCGAGATAGACCGCTTCGCCGGTGCGCTTCGTCTCGTGCAGCGCGGATACGATGGCGAAGGCGGCGTTGAGCCCTGTCGCGTAGTCGACATACGGCGCCCCAACCTTCTGCGGACCGGTCTCGGCGGTGCCCGTGGTCTTCATGATGCCGCTCATGCCCTGGACGACATGATCGTAGGCGGGGCGGCGGCTCATCTCGCCGTCCTGTCCGAAGGCCGAGATCGAGCAATAGACGATCCGGGGATTGATCTCGCGCACGACGTCGAACGAAAGGCCGAGCCGGTCGATCGTGCCCGGCCGGAAGTTCTCGATGAAGACGTCCGCGTCCGCGATCAGGCGCTTCAGAATCTCCACGCCTTCGCTGGATTTGAGGTTTAGCGCGACCGATTTCTTGTTTGCGTTCTGGGTCAGGTAAGCCAGCCCCATGCCCCGCGCGTTCAGCTCCGGCAGGAGCCCCTTGTCGCGTGACCAGTCGCCCACGCCGGGCGCCTCGATCTTCAGGACCTCGGCGCCCATCAGGCCGAGCTGATAGGCGGCGTACGGGCCGGCGAGCACCTGGGTCAGATCGATGACGCGCACGCCGGCGAGGGGCTGAAACATCAGGTTGCTCCACCAGAAGGAATGAACATCGCGGGCTGCCTTTCGCGGGCCTCCGTCCTGCCGGTCTCCTCGACCGGTTGTGCGACACGGCGTTGCCTGGAAGACGTCATGGCGGCTACTTGCGCTTGAACAGGAGGGGGCAATCGCCGACGCGGTCGTCGATCGCTGCGAGCCAGTCACGGGCCGCGGGACGTCCCCGCAGGTTCGCGTCGAGGAAGGCGAGCGTGATCTGCTTCACCGCCTCGCGTTGCGCGGGAATCTGCCTCTGGATCCCGTTGTCCGCAAAGCCGCCGAGATAGTGGTCGCTCTCTTCGAGCACGGCGAGATATTTGCCGCCCGCGGGCGCGAGATCGTAAGGCTCGGACTTCCAGCGCCAGTCGCCGCCTTTCGCGCCGCGGTCGAGCGTGCCGGTGACGGTGAGCACAGGGCCGTCCATCGCGTCCCAGGAGCCGTCGCGCAGCCCTTGCTGGTCGCGGCCCTGGGCGCTGAGCAGCATGGCCGCTCCGAAGCGGCCGTCGCGGAAACGCCGGGCCGGCGAACCCGGCAAGTCGATTTCCGCGCCGGCGAGAAGTTGCGCGGTATAGGCGCCGAAGGAGTGCCCCGCGACCGCGCCGGGAAGCCGCCGATCCGGCCGTCCAGCCGTCGCCTCCAGCACCTTGTCGAGCCGATCCATGACGCAGTTGGCGGTGGCGATCCGCTCGAACCAGTGTTCCGGTGCATGCAGGATCTCGTGCATCCGCGCCCGCACGGCAGGCACCTGCGTCCATCCGGAAAGATCGGCGTCGGGATCGAGGCCGAGTTCAGGCTCGTCCCTCGCCACCCGGCCGATCGCGTCGGCAAAGGTCGGCTGAATCACCAGATAGCCGTGGCGCGCCCAGTGGCGGGCAAGATCGGCGTATTCGCGCCCGTTCGAGCCTAGGCCGTGACAGAACAGGACGAAGCCTGCGGGCGCACGGTCGGACGGCCAGCGACAGGTCAGGCCGGGCCCGATGCCAGGTTCGCCGGCGAGTACGTCGTGCGCTTCTCGCACATCGCCCGCGGCGATATCGCTCGCATAGGGAAAATCCGTCACGCCGGTGCTCCCTGGCCGACTGCAGGTATCGTCGTCGCGGCAGACCCGTCAAACAGGAAACAGGCAGCGGTCCCGCCGCCATCGACCGGATAGTCGGACGGCATCTCCGCCTCGCAGCGCGGCATGACATAAGGGCAACGGTTGCGGTACGGGCAGCCTTGCGCGGCCACGCGCGGCGTCTCCCGGGCGGGCAGGGCCTTGCGGGTGGCGCGGCGTTGGCGCTGGGCTTCCGGATCGAGCAGGGGCACGGCATCGAGAAGCGCCCGCGTATAGGGGTGCGCTGGCGATTTGTAGACCCGGTCCGACGGTCCTTCCTCGACGATATGGCCGAGATACATGACCGCGATCCGGTCCGAGATGTGATGGACGAGGGCGAGGTCGTGGGCGATCAGCAGATAGGCGATGCCGAGCGCGTCGCGGCGCTCGTAGAGCAGGTTGATGATCTGGTTCTGGGTCGAGACGTCGAGGGCGCTCACCGGCTCGTCGAGGACGATAAGCTTCGGCGTCAGCGCCAGCGCCGACGCGATGGCGATGCGCTGGCGCTGGCCGCCGGAGAACTGGTGCGGGTGGCGCGCCAGGTGCTCTTCCGACAACGACACCAACTTCAGCAGTTCAAGCGCGCGGGCGCGCCGTTCATCCCTGGACATTGCCGTGTGGACGCGCAGCGGTTCGGTGACGATGTCCTCGACCGTCATCGACGGATTGAGCGACGAATAGGGATCCTGGAAGACAGCCTGGATCTCCTTGCGCACGCTCGAGGGATAGTTCGTCCGCATCGATGCCAGGTCGACGTCGCCAAAGCGGATCTCGCCGCCCGTCGCCGGCACGAGGCCGAGCACGGTGTTGGCGATCGAGGACTTGCCGGAACCGGATTCTCCCACCAGCCCGAGCGTCTCGCCGGGCCGGATCGACAGGTTCGCGCCCTTGACCGCCTGGAACCCCTTTCCCTTGAGGCCCAGCAGCGAGCGACCCCAGTAGGTCACGTCGAGATTTCTGATCTCCAGCAGCGCGTCGGTGCTCATTGCGCGGCCTCCAGAACGAGTTCGTCGGCCCGGATGCAGCGGACGAGACGATCCGCACCCGTGAGCGGAATGCGCGTCGCGCAGGCGGGAACCGCGAAGTCGCAGCGGTTGGAAAAGCGGCAGCCAGCGGGCCAGGTGCCGGGCCGGGGGACGCTGCCCCGGATCGTCGGCAGCGGCGGGTTGCGGTCCGAGGCGTGCGGCATCGCCGTCAGCAGGCCGCGCGTATAGGGATGGCGCGGCCGGGCGAAGAGCTGCCCGACCTCGGCCATCTCGACCATCTCGCCGGCATACATGACGCTGATCCGGTCGCAGATGTCGGCGGCGACGGCGAGGTCGTGCGTGACGAAGAGGATCGCCATGCCGAATTCGGCCTGGAGGTCGCGGAAGAGGTCGAGGATCTCCTGCTGCACGGTGACGTCGAGCGCGGTCGTCGGTTCGTCGGCGATCAGGAGCGACGGATTGCAGCTGAGCGCGCGGGCGATCGCGATGCGCTGCGCCATGCCGCCCGACAGTTCGTGCGGAAAGGCGCGGGCGCGTTCCTCCGGACGGGGAATGCCGACGCGGTCGATCAGTTCGACCGTCCGCGCCCAGGCAGCCTTCTTCGACAGCCCCTTCTTGGTGCGCAGCACCTCGGCGATCTGGCTGCCCACGGTAAAGGCCGGATTGAGGCTGGTCGTCGGATCCTGGAAGACTATCGCCACCTCGTTGCCGCGCACCTCCTCGATCTGCGGCTGCGACAGCGAGCGGAGGTCGCGGCCGTTGAGCACGATAGAGCCGTGCGTGGTGCGCAAGGCAACGCTCGTCAGACCGAGGATGGCGAGACCCGTGAGCGTCTTGCCGCTTCCGGATTCGCCGACGAGACCCAGCGTCTCGCCCTTGCCGATTGAAAGCGAAAGATCGGTGATGAGCGGCACGCCCGGCCCGTCCTGCGAGGCGACGGTCACCTGCAGGCCCTCGACGCGGAGCACTTCGTCCGGGCGGGGAGAGGGCAGGGCGGGAGATGAGGATGCGACTGTGCTCGCCTCCTCGAACCGGGCGGCGGGCGCTTCCTGCCGGGCCGCGACGGCGATGCCGCGTCCGATGCCGTCGCGGATCACATCGCCGATCAGGTTGACCGACAGCACCGTGAGGATGATGGCTATGCCGGGCGGAATGGCAAGAAACGGGTGCAGGTCCATGAAGGCCGCGGCGGTCGAGAGCATCGTGCCCCAGCTCGCATCCGGCGGCTGCACGCCGAGGCCGATGAAGCTCAATCCCGCTTCGGCCAGCAGCACGGCGCCCACCGTCAACGTCGTCTGGACGATGAGCGGCGGGGCGATGTTTGGGAGGATGTGGCGCAGGAGGATGCGGCTGTCGGAGGCGCCTATGACGCGTGCCGAACGCACATAGACCTCCTCGCGCTCGGCCAGCACCACGCCGCGGGCCAAGCGCAGGAACGACGTCGAGAACAGGATGCCGAGCGCGATCATAGCTTTGTGCAGTCCTGTGCCCAGAAGGGCGAGGATGACGATCGCCACCATGATGCCGGGGATCGAGACGATCGCCTCGACGACGCGCATGACGACCCAGTCCCACCAGCCGCCGCGATAGCCGATGAACAGGCCGATCGGCACGCCGATGAATAGCGCGATCGTCGTCGCCTCGGCGGCGGCGATGACGGCGATGCGGCAGCCGTAGATCAGCCGCGACAGCACATCGCGGCCGAGATCGTCGGTGCCCAGCCAATGCGCCGCCGACGGCCCCTGCAGGGATTCCATCAGGTTCTGCCTCAAGGGGTCGTAGGGCGAAACCACGTCGGCGAAGATCGCGAGGAAGAGCAGCAGCACGAGGACCGCCGCGGCGAAGGCGACGATGGCGAAGGAGCCGCCCCCAAGCCATCGCGGCCGGCGCAAACGCGTCGCCGAATTGTGGGTTGGCAGAGCGGTCAAGATGGGCGGGCCTTGGGATTGAGAAAGCCGTAGACGATGTCGGTGGCAAGCTGGACCAGCACGACAAGCCCGACCATGACCAGAACGAGGCCCTGGATCATCGGGATGTCCTGCTGGCGCACCGCCGTGATCGCCAGCGTGCCGAGACCGTTGATGGAGAAGACCTGCTCGACGATCAGCGATCCGCCGAGCAGCACCGTGATCTGGAACGAGAGAACCGCCACGACCGGCACCATCGCGTTGGTCAGGGCGTGTTTCAGGATAACCCGGCGCGACGACAGGCCCTGCGCGCGGGCGGCGCGGATGTAATCCTGCTGCAGCACGCCGACCATTGCCGAGCGCACCTGGCGGGCGATCGCCGCGCTCGAAGACAGGCCGAGCGCAATTGCCGGCAGGGTCACGCTGCGCAGCCACTCCCAGGGCGAGGCCGATATCGGCGTGAAGCCGGTGGCCGGAAACCAGCGCATGTTCACGGCGAAGACGGCGACGAGCAGGAGGCCGAACCAGAAATTGGGGATCGCCTGGCCGATCGTGGCGCCGACGGTGGCGAGCCGGTCTATCCATGAGCGGGGGCGGAGCGCCGCGGCGATGCCGGCAGCGATGCCGACCGCGACCGCGATCAGCGCCGAGACCAGGGTCAGCGACAGCGTTACCGGCAGTCGCTGCATGACTGCGTCGGCGACGCTGACGCTGTTGAAGAAGGAGGTGCCGAGGTCGCCCTGCGCGGCCCGGCCGAGCCACTGGACATAGCGCAGGATGACGGGCTGGTTGAGCCCGAGCCGCTCGCGCACGACCTCGTACTGCTCCTGAGTGCCGGTGTCGCCTATGATCAGGTCGACCGGGTCGCTCGGCAGCAGAGACGTGAAAGAGAACGTCAGCACCGAGACGATTAACAGGAGCGGCACCAGCGCGAGCAGCCGCCTTGATACGAGCTTGAGCACGGATCCCCTGCTCAGTTGGCCTTCAGGCCGCGCAGATTGATCGAATCCTCGCCGTAACGATAGACCACTGTCGGATTGCTGGCGGTCTTCTCGCTGACGCCGATGAGGATGGGCGCATTGGTGACGAAGATGAGGAAGGCCTCGTCGGCGAGCTGCGCGGCCATCTTCTTGTAGACAGGCGCACGCACGTCGGTCTCGACCGAGGACAGCCCCTCCTTGGCAAGCGCCAGAAGCGTGTCGCTCGGCTTGGTCTTGAAGGGATTGTAGGCCGCGTTCTCGTAGATGTAGCGCAGTGCCAGGAACTTCGGATCCGTGGTCGTGTTCCAGACGAGGTTGGTGGCGGGATAGCTCGTCGTGCGGCTGACGCGGGCGAGCGTGCCCGGCTCCTGCGGCACGATGTTCATGGTGATGCCGATCTCCTTGAAGAAGCCGGCCAGCGCTTCGAGCCGCGACTGGTAGATCGGGATCGACGGCATGTCGAAGGTGAATCCGCCGGGGAACTTGGACTGCGCCATCAACTCCTTGGCCTTCTCGACATTGTAGTCGTAGACGCCTTCGAGCGCTGGATCGTAGGCCCAGTCGCCCTTGCCGTAGGGCTGGAAGGACTTCACCGCCAGGCCGAACTGCGTCGCCCGGTTGAACCCCTCCCGATCGATGGCGAACGCCATAGCCTTGCGCACCAGCGGATCGGCAAAAGCGGGAACGACGGTGCCTTCCCGGTCGGAGATGATGACGTGATAGTTCAGTCCGCCATTGTTGCGGATCAGCTTCAGGTCGGGCGTCCGGTCGATGATCGCCGCCTGCGGGTTGGACAGCCAGTTGCCGGCGTCGATCTGGCCGGTTTTCAGTGCATTGAGGCGGGCGGTGTCGTCCGGGATTTCCAGGACTTCGTATCGGGCGAGCCCGATCTTGTCCTTGTCCCAGTAGGTCGGATTGGGCACGTAGACGCGCACCTCGCCCTCGCGCGATTCGTCCTTCTTGTAGACATAAGGGCCCGTGCCGACCGGATTGCGGTCGAGCGCCGGGTCGGCCATCGCCGCCGGCGCGATCATCATGCCGCCCGTGTAGCACAGAGTGTTGATGATCGCCGGGTCGAACTCCTTGAGCCTGATTCCCAGCGTGAACTCGTCGATCGCCTTCGCACTCTCGACCGTCTTCAGGCCCTCGATGATCTCGAGCTTGACGCCGCGATTGATGTTCGCCGCCGCCGCTTCCGCGTTGAAGGGTTCGCCGTTGGAGAAGCTGACGCCCTGGCGCAACGTGATCGTCACGTCGAGACCGTCGACCTTGTAGTCGGTGGCGAGCAGAGGCACGTTCTCGCCGTTCGGCCCTTTCTCGAACAGCGATTCATAGACGGGCCGCAGAAAGGGCACGCCGCTGCCGCTCTGCTGCTGCGGATCCATGGTGATGAGCTTGACCTGTTCGGCGTATCTGAACGTGCCGCTGCCTTCAGCCCACGCCGGCGTTCCGGCAAGCCCCAGCGCCATCGCGGCGAGAAATGCTGATCTTGTGATCCACGTCTTCATCTCGGCCCTCCCAGCCTGTACGGCGCCGACCCGTGGCGACGCCGATTCCAAAATCGAGCCCTTGTCTCGAAAGTGATATAAGAATAGCACTATATCACTTTGGAAGCGGGCTCAACCGGTTTTTCGTCGGGTCCGCGCCTTTCGAGCGATTGTTTCGCACAGGTCCGATGCCGTAACGATGCATTGAAAGCGTATGGGAGGGGCCTTGTGCCGACCGAAACCGCAGAGAAGCAGCTGCTCCGGGAAGACGGGACGCCCTACTACGTCCAGCTCGCCGCAATCATCCGCCGCCGCATCGCGGACGAAACCTGGAGCGTGGGCGACCGCCTGCCGACTCTGAAGCATCTCGTCGCCACCTTCGGCGTATCGCCGATGACGGTCCGCCACGCCCTCTCGGGACTGGAGAAGGAAGGGCTGATCAGTGCGGAACGCGGGCGGGGCACGTTCGTCACCGCGAAGCCCGAGACTGCGGTCGCGGTGCCATACGGCCTGATCCGTTCGCCCCTGAACCGTGGCTCGTCCCTGAGCTTCCGCGTGCTGGCAACGCGCCCGGCGGAGGCCGAGCTGCGCATCCTGCCGGAGGAGGGCGCCGCGGCCGGCCCCTATCGCTACATGAAGCGGATATTCGAACGGGCGGGCCGGCCGTTCATCGTCGGGGAATACCTCGTGTCCGACCGCGTATACGAACTGATTCCCAAGCGTCTCTGGGCCACCGAGCTCATCAGCAACCTGCTCTACGACGCGAAGGACATCGGGCTTTCGCGCGTTCGCCAGACCTTCCGCGTCGTGTCGGCCATGCCGCAGGAGGCGGCGGAGCTCGACATCCAGGTGAATGAGCCCGTCATGCGGGTGCGGCGCATCTTCCTCAACGCCGCCGGCGAGGTCATCTGCCTGGCGCAACTGGTCTATCGCACCGATGGCGTCGTCTTCGACATCAACATCGACCTCGACGACCGCAACCGCCTGCTCGAACTCGGCGGCATCCCCGAGTCCTGACAGGACCGACGGCACGTCGATCAGCGACGGGCGCTATGAACGCGATATGCTCTGCGGGAGCTCTCGGCAAGGGCAAGCGCGGCCGTTGCGCCAGCGAGGCAGGCGGCGCCGTCCGCATTGTCGGCAAGCCGAAAATACCAACGATTTCCGAGAATTGATGGTAGCGGAGAGTGGACTCGAACCACCGACCCCAGGATTATGATTCCCGTGCTCTAACCAACTGAGCTACTCCGCCACAGGGCGTCCGGACATGCCGATACCCGGCCACGCTGGTCAGGCGAGGCCTCCGCAAGGATGCGCGCGATATAGTGTGCGCCGGCGGGGCCTGTCAAGCAGTGCCGGGCAGCCGGCAGGATGGTTTGAGCGCCACCGGCTGGCGCTCCCCGCAGCACAACGGCTGACGCTGCGTCCCTGGAGCGCCGGGGTTGAGTTCGCCCTGTTCGCTGGCTATGTGTCTGCCACCTTTTCTTCTGGAACGACATTCATGGCGCCGCGCATTGCAGTTCTCGGCTGCGGATACTGGGGCAGCAACCATATCCGCACGCTGAAGTCTCTCGGCGCCCTGCACGCGGTCTCCGATGCCAACCTGGCCCGCGCCGAAGGTTTCGCGGTCGAGCAGGACGTGTTGGCGATCGCGCCCGATGACCTGTTTTCGCGCGACGACATCGACGCCATCGTCATGGCTCTGCCGCCGCAGTTCCACGCCGAGATGGCGATCCGCGCGGTCGGCGCCGGCAAGGACGTGCTGGTGGAGAAGCCCATCGCGCTCACGGTGGCCGACGCCGAGCGCGCGGTGGCGGCTGCGAAGGCGGCCGGGCGCATCTTCATGACCGGCCATGTGCTGCGCTTCCACCCCGCCTTCGAGACGCTGAAGGATCTGATCGACCGCGGCGATCTCGGCGAGATCAAATACATTCATTCGCACCGGCTTGGCCTCGGCAAATTCCACACCGAGAACGACGCGCTGTGGGATCTCGCGCCGCACGATCTGTCTATGATCCTTGCGATCACTGGCGCCGCACCGATCGAGGTGCGCGGGGAGGGGGCGGCCCTGCTCGATCACCTGTCGGATTTCGCCCACCTGCACATGCGTTTTCCCAACGGGTTGCGCAGCCATCTCTTCACCTCGCGGCTCAATCCCTACCGCGAGCGGCGGCTGACGGTCGTCGGCACCAAGTCGATGGCGGTGTTCGACGATGTCGAACCCTGGGAGCGCAAGCTCGCCGTCTACCGCCATGCGGTCTGGCAGGACAGCGGCCACTGGGCGTTCACCGCCAACGAGCCGACTTATGTTCCTGTGGCCGAAGGCATGCCGTTGACGCGCGAGTTACAGCATTTCATCTCCTGCATCGAGACGCGCTCCGAGCCGCGCACAAGCGGCGAGGAGGCCATCGGCGTGTTGCGCATCCTCACCGCCGGAACCGTCACGCACGATTGATCCGGACGATCACCGCGCCTTACAGGGGCGGCATGTGTGTGAAACCGACGCACTGGCGCGGGCTTGCGGATCGAATTAAGACGGCATGTCCGCCGGCGGCCCCTGGCCGCCCAGCCAAAAGACCTGACAAGGGCGACCCATGCAGTTCATCGACCTCGCGGCCCAGCGCGCACGCATCAACGACCGCCTGAAAGCCGCGATCGACAAGGTGGTGAACGAAGGCCGCTACATTCTCGGCCCCGAAGTCGCGACGTTCGAGAAGCAGCTTGCCGACTATGTCGGCGTGAAAAACGTGGTCGCCTGCGCCAACGGGACGGATGCGCTGCTTCTGCCGCTCTATGCCAGCGGAATCGGACCGGGCGACGCGGTGTTCGTGCCGAGCTTCACCTTCGCGGCGACGGCCGAAGTCGTGGCGCTGGCCAAGGCCGAGCCGGTCTTCGTCGACATCGATCCGGACACCTACAACATCGACATCGAGAGCCTCGAGGCGGCGATCGCGATGGTCAAGGCGGAAGGGCGTCTCACCCCCCGGGCGATCATCCCCGTCGACCTGTTCGGCCTTGCCGCCGACTACGATGCCATCGGCGCGATCGCGGCCCGCGAGGGACTGCTGGTCATCGAGGACGCGGCGCAGGCGATCGGCGGCGTGCGCAAGGGCGTCAAGTGCGGCGCCTTCGGCGACGTGGCGTCGACCAGCTTCTACCCGGCCAAGCCGCTCGGCTGCTACGGCGACGGCGGCGCGATGTTCACCAATGACGATGCGCTGGCCGAGCGGCTGCGCTCCTTCGCCTTCCACGGCAAGGGCGAGACCCAGTACGACAATGTCCATGTCGGGCTGAACTCCCGCCTCGACACGATCCAGGCGGCGATCCTGATCGAGAAGCTTGCCATCCTCGAAGACGAGATGGAGGCCCGGCAGGTCGTCGCGAAGCGCTATGCCGAGCGCCTCGCGGGCATCGTCAAGCCGGCGCATATGCCGGCCGGCAACCGCTCGGCCTGGGCGCAGTATGCGATCGAGACGCCGGTGCGCGACGGGCTGAAGTCACACCTGCAAGGCCAGGGCATTCCATCGGTGATCTACTACGTCAAGCCGCTGCACCAGCAGGTGGCTTACCAGCACTTCCCGCGCACGCCCGGCGGTCTGCCGGTGTCGGAGGCACTGCCGGAGCGGATCCTCTGCTTGCCGATGCATCCCTATCTGAGCGAAGCCGATCAGGATCAGATCTGCGACGCGATCGCCGGTTATGTCGGGCACAACGCCGCGATCGCGGCCGAGTAGGTTCAGGCCGGCAGCCGGGTTCCTTCGGCTTCCATCTTCCGCAGCATGGCTTCCGCCTCGGGAGCGCGCTCCGAACGCGCGATGAAGCCGCCGCCGAAGACGCGCGCGCCATCTCCCTCACCATCATAGAGCACGCAGGCCTGGCCCGCGGCCACGCCCTGTTCGCCGGCGGCGAGTTCCACCTCCGCCCGGCCGTCCGTCCAGCGCAGGACGGCGGGAGCGGGGCGGCGGGTCGAGCGCACCCTCGCGAAAAGTTCGAGGCCGGAGGCGGGGAGCGCTTCGAGCGGCACGTCGCCCAGCCAGTTCATGTCGCGCAGCACGACCTTGCGGGTCTCCAGCGCCTCGCGCGGCCCGACAACGACGCGTGCGTGAGCCGCGTCTATATGGACCACGTAGAGCGGATCTCCGGTTGCGATGCCGATGCCGCGGCGCTGGCCGATCGTGTAGTGGAGGATGCCGTCGTGGCGGCCGAGCACGCGCCCGTCGAGATGGACGATCTCGCCCGGTGACGCCGCTTCGGGCCTGAGCTTGGCGATGATGTCGGAATACTTGCCCTGGGGCACGAAGCAGATGTCCTGGCTGTCCTGCTTCTGGGCGACGGAGAGGCCCATCTCCGCGGCGAGTTCGCGCACCCGCGGCTTCGGCAGGTCGCCGAGCGGGAAGCGCAGGAAATCGATCTGCTCCTGCGTCGTTGCGAACAGGAAGTAGCTCTGGTCGCGGTCGGCGTCGACGGGCCGGAAAAGCGCGCGATGGGCGCCGTTGGCGCGGGAACGGATATAGTGGCCGGTGGCGAGCGCATCCGCGCCGAGGTCGCGCGCGGTGGCCAGGAGGTCGGCGAACTTGACCGTCTGGTTGCAGACGACGCAGGGAATTGGCGTTTCGCCGGCGGCGTAGCTCGCCGTGAACGGGTCGATCACCGCCTCGCGGAAGCGCTGCTCGTAGTTGAGCACGTAGTGCGGAATGCCGATCGTCTCGGCGACGCGGCGGGCGTCGTCGATATCGCGTCCTGCGCAACAGGAGCCGGGGCGGTGGGTCGCCGCGCCGTGATCGTAGAGCTGGAGCGTGACGCCGACGACATCATAGCCCTGCCGCTTGAGCAGACCGGCAACGACCGAGGAATCCACGCCGCCCGACATCGCGACGACGACGCGCGTGTCTTCTGGACGTCCGGGAAGGTCGAGGCTGTTCGTCGTCATCGCTGCGTGGCCGTGCGGAAAGTGGGTCTTGGGGCTGATGACTATATAGGTCAAGCCCCCTCCATGTGCCACGCGTCGCGCGTACGGACTGGGGGACGAGACAAAATATTCAATCAAAGCAGTATGTTGAAAGCCATCGAATTCGATTGTTCCGCTTAGGCAATTTTTAAACCTGTGGCGGTATTGTGTTCTGGATCGAGTGTGAGTGCGTAGTTTAGAGAGTATGATGACCGATCTGATCAGACCTCGCGTCAAGTATGTCATCGGGCCGGACGGCAGCCCCCTTACCATTGCCGACCTGCCGCCGTCGAATACGCGCCGCTGGGTCATTCGCCGCAAGGCCGAGGTCGTCGCCGCCGTTCGTGGCGGGCTTCTCAGCCTCGAAGAGGCATGCCAGCGCTACAAGCTGACCACCGAGGAATTCCTGTCCTGGCAGGCGTCGATCGACGAATACGGCCTGGCCGGCCTTCGCACCACCCGCATCCAGCAGTACAGGCATTAAGCTTTTCTAGTTCGCTTCGGCCTGTCGAGATTTCACCAGCGCAGCCGCCGCCACCGTCAGCACCACCGATCCGGCGAAGAACCACAGCCCTGGCTGCGTGAAAGCGGTTGCAAGGCCGCTGGTCTTTGCCGCGAAGATCACCAGCGCCACCAGCACGACATCCAGCATCGACCAGTTCGACAGCGCTCGGAACCAGGCGGGCAGCATCCGGTCGCCGTCCGACTGCGCGAAGGCGGCCGCATGAAGCAGATAGAGCTTCATTGCCGGAAAGACGATCGAGAAGACCAGGATGAGAGCCGCGATCGGCCAGTCGCCGGCGTTCCATAGGCTCGAGATCATGGCGATCAGGGAGGGCTCGTCCGACAGGATCAGGAAGCGTTCGATCCGGACCAGCGGCAAGGTGATGCCGAGCGCGAAGGAGAATGTGGCGCCGCACAGCACGGCCGGGAGCAGGAACCGCATCGGGTTCCTATAGCGAAGGAAAGCCCCGGGCGTAAGCTTCGCGCAAGCGGTTCACGCGATACGTCGAGGGGGGCGTTGTTCAGCCGACGGCGCGACGGGCGTCGGTCTCGAGTTCGCGTTGCCGGGTATCGCGGTTTTCCAGCATTTCGGCCTTGGAAAGTTCACCCTCGGCCTCGGCGAGGGCGGCTTCGGCGCCGGCCTTCTGCTGCAGGAGATCGTGCTGCGAGGTTTTGAGGTTGTCGCGGCGCAAGCGCGCCGCCTTCGCGAAGGTAGGATATGCGAAGTGATTGATGTCGGTGATGCCGGACTTGCGCTCTTCCGAGGCGATCTGCGCGTCGAGCTCGTTGGCCATACGCTCGAACTCGGCCACCATCATCTCGATCTGAAGAAGCTGACGACGCTTCTCGCTGACCTGGAATTTCTTCAGTCTGACGAGATTCCCGCGTGACTTCATGACGACAAACTCCAGAACACGAACCCAACTCGACAAAACATCGGATCCGCCGGGTCGGGCGGGCCGTGCGCTTCATCCGAGAGTGTCGTCCATCGTGCCGAATAAAATCTTAAGGCGAGACGGACTTGGTAACCTTTCGTTTACGCGCATTGTTAATCATACGGGTCATGGCTTAAGGGCCGGTAAAAATCGATCGGTGGGGACCGATATTCGGAGACAGCGAATCCGGAACACCAGCTTACGCTGGTTTCCTAATTCGGTGGTTTAAGAAGTTCGGTGGGTGATTCGCGTTTGGATTCAAATGCGTGTTACGAAGAGTTGGCAAAAGCTGATTGTCCTTGCGTTGTGGAATCAGATTTTGTTAACCATTCGGTGGCAGCTTCTGAATCAGGCAATCACTGTCCTTGGCCGGATTGATGCTCCGGTCCGGCGGCGGAGAAGGGGAATGAAATGCGCGTCCTGCTGATTGAAGATGACAGTGCAACGGCCCAGAGCATTGAGCTGATGCTCAAATCCGAGAGCTTCAACGTCTATACGACAGACCTTGGGGAAGAAGGCGTCGATCTCGGCAAGCTCTACGACTACGACATCATCCTGCTCGACCTGAACCTCCCGGACATGTCCGGTTACGAGGTGCTTCGGACGCTGCGTCTTTCCAAGGTGAAGACCCCGATCCTGATCCTTTCGGGCATGGCCGGCATCGAGGACAAGGTTCGCGGCCTGGGCTTCGGCGCCGACGACTACATGACCAAGCCTTTCCACAAGGACGAGCTCGTGGCGCGCATCCACGCCATCGTCCGCCGCTCGAAGGGTCACGCCCAGTCCGTCATCAGCACCGGCGACCTGATCGTGAACCTGGACGCCAAGACCGTGGAGGTCGGCGGCCAGCGGGTGCATCTTACGGGCAAGGAATATCAGATGCTGGAGCTGCTTTCGCTCCGCAAGGGCACCACGCTCACCAAGGAAATGTTCCTCAATCACCTCTACGGCGGCATGGACGAGCCGGAGCTGAAGATCATCGACGTGTTCATCTGCAAGCTGCGCAAGAAGCTCGACGCAGCGTCGGGCGGACAGAACTATATCGAGACCGTCTGGGGCCGCGGTTATGTGCTGCGCGAGCCGGAAGACCTGCGCGTCAGCGCCTGAAATTCTCTACCGATATGAGAAAAGGCCCGGCGGATCACCCGCGGGCCTTTTTCTGTTTGATCGAGCCTTCGCCTCTACCGCCGACCGTGCTTAGGCCGCAGCCTGGAACTGGCGGAAGCGCTCGAGCAGCTGCGGCCTGTTGAACGGCTTCAGCACGAAGCCGGCGGCGCCCGCCCGCTTGGCCCGCATGATCGCGCCGAGATCGAACTGGGTGAGGCAGATCATGATGCGCGGACGGATGACGGCCGGAACGGCCATCGCCTGACGGATAAACTCGACCGTCGTCATGTCCGTCAGGCCGCCGTCGACCACGATGATATCGGGCATCTGCGCCGTGCACATGTCCAGCGCCTGCGCCCCGGTCGAAGCCTCGACGACCATCATCTCCGGACCCGTCAGGATGCGCTTGGCGACCTTACGGATCACACTGGAGTCGTCCACGATCATGCAGCGCTTCATCGGTATGCCCTTGGCTCGGCGTCCCCGAGGCGAAAGTGCTTCGGGTCCATCGAGGCAGACACTACTCGCGGGACAGTAAAAAACCGTCAAAGCCGATGCTTAAAAATGTATTCATCGACACATTAAATGCCGGGCCGGGATAACTTCAATTCGACGCCGATATACTCTCAGCATCGCGCCCGCATTCAGCGCGCGGCGAAGACGATCTCCTCCGCGCCGGCGCGGATCGAAATCTCCATGCCCGATTCACGGGCGAGCAGCAGCGTGTAGTAGGGCTGCACCGAGTGAGCGTCGATCGGCTCCGAGGGCTTGTTGCCGGAGTGCAGTTCGAGGAACTTCGGCGGCACGCGCACCATCGGCCCGGCGGCCGTGATCGTGAACACCGGCGAAGTGTCGAGATCGTCGAGGTTGACCCTGATCTTGCCGCCGCGCGGAATCGCGCCGATCCCGACGAGGATCAGATTGAGGATCAGCTTGACCTTGTTCTTGGGCAGCAGCACCCTTTTCCCGACCCATTCGAGATCCGGCTTTTCGTTGCGGACATAGGCAACGGCGACGGCTTCCGCGTCACCGGTGTCAATCTGCATCCCGGCCGAACCGGCTGCGCCGAAGGCGATGCGGGCGAACTGCAGCCGCGCCGACGCATTGCGGGCGCTGGTACGGATCAGGTTCATCGCGTCTTCGTCGGCGCCGCCTTCGTCCAGCAGTTCCAGGCCGTTGTTGATGGCGCCGACCGGCGAAATGATGTCGTGGCACACGCGGCTGCACAAAAGTGCCGCCAGTTCCGGAGCCGAAAGCGTGAAAAGGTCCGCCATTCCCGTGAAATCCCCTGATTCGTGAAATGTACTAATCGACCGGAACCGACACCCGCCGCGGACTGCGAATCAACAGCAAGACCCGCGACTTCGCGATATACGCCGACCTGAAACCGGGCAACAAACGGCTGCGTGCAACGCGACGTCAGCCATCAAAGAAACACGATCATTTGACGGATTAATGGTTGAAAAAGAATTAGCGCCTAGGGTTGCCAGATGATTGCCAGCGGCCGCAGAGCCGCAGCGGTCAGGCGTCGAATTAGGGTGCTCCCAAGAAGGGAGAATGTACAATGTTTCTCAAGGTTTTTGCGCGGAGCTTCCGCGCCTTGACGGCGGTCGCCGCGTTCGTGGCCCTTTCGCTGGTGCTCGCTTCGGGCGCGCGCGCGAACGAGTACACGGCGCAGGAAATCGTCGATTCCGGACACAAGTTCTTCGGTGCGACGTCGGGTGGCCTCGCGACCGTCGTCGAAAAGATCTTCGCCTCCTACGGGCTGCCGAACGGCTATGTCCTCGGCGAGGAAGGGTCCGGCGCCATCGTCGGCGGCCTGACTTATGGCGAAGGCACGCTCTATACCAAGAACGCAGGCGATCACCGCGTGTTCTGGCAGGGCCCGTCGCTCGGCTGGGATTTCGGCGGCCAGGGCTCGCGCACGATGATCCTGGTCTACAACCTCGACACGATCGAAGCGGTCTACGGCCGCTTCGGCGGCGTCGCGGGTTCGGCCTACATGGTGGCCGGGCTCGGCTTCAACGTGATGAAGAACGGCCGCGTGCTGCTCGTGCCGGTGCGCACCGGCGTCGGCGCCCGCATCGGCGTGAATGTCGGCTACCTGAAGGTCACCGAGCGTCCGACCTGGAACCCCTTCTGAGCGCGGCCGCGGCGCAGGCATTAGGGTTAAGCGAAAGTAAATTGCATCGGGGCTGGATTCATCCGGTCCCGATGTGGCACATCTGGCAGGCCGTTCCCGCGGGGCGGTGAGATGTTGCGTCCTCGCCGTATCGCACGCATGGCGATACGGCCGAACCGTCCGGAACAACCCAGTTGATTCAGTCCATCCTGTTCTTTTCGCTGGGCTTTCTGACCGCTGGTTTTCTCGCGTTGATGGTCGCGCCGGCGATCTGGCGCCGGGCCGTTGGCCTCACGCGCCGGCGGCTGGAAGCATCCCTCCCGCTCTCGGTCAACGAGATCCAGGCCGACAAGGACCGCCTGCGGGCCGAGTTCGCGATGTCGACGCGCCGGCTGGAGATGAGCATCAAGAGCTTTCGCGACAAGGCTTCGGCCCAGATCATCGAGATCAATCGGAACCGCGAAGAGCTGCGGAGGCTCGCCGAAGAGCGCGCCCAGCGCGACAAGACGATCACCGAACTCGAAGCCCGCGCGAACGACCTGCGGGCGGAGCTCAAGAGCCGCGAGGAACAGTTGCAGCGGCTCGGCGGCCGGCTGGCCGAGACCGAGAAGGTGCTGGAAGACCGCGCGCGGGAAGTCGAGCGGCTCGGCCAGATGTACGACGAGGCGACGCTGTCGGCCAGCAACCGCCAGATCGAACTGGTCGCGCGCGAAAGCGAGTTCGACCGCTTGGCCGGCAATGTCGGCACGCTGCAGAACGAGCGCAAGGAAGCCGAGAGGCGCCTGCGCGAGATGGCGGCGGAGAGCCGGGCGGCACAGCAGGCGCTCAAGGACGAACGCAAGCGAGCCGCCGAGCTCGATCGCAAGCTGGAGCGCATGACGGCGACCGTGTCCGACCGCGAGGAAAAGCTCGCGCGTCGCGAAAAGGAACTGGCGCGCATCCGCGACGAGATGAAGACCGCCTCGTTCGGCTCGAACGACCTCGATTCGAAACTGACGCAGGCACAGGCCGACCGGGTGAAGCTCGAGGCGGAGGTCGCCGAACTGCAGCTTCAGCTCTCGACGCTTCTGTCCGGCGGCACCGGCGGCGATATCGACAAGGCGGTGACCAGCCTGCAGCAGGAACGCGATCGCCAGGCGGAGCGGCTTGCCACGCTGGTGCGCGAGAACAAGAAGCTGCGCTCGGAACTCGAGGCGATCGAGAGGTCGAAGGCCGAGGACTGGAACGTCGAGCGCCGCGACAGCGCGCTGTTGCGCGAACAGATCAACGACCTCGCCGCCGAAATGGTCCATCTCACCGCGATGATCGACGGCGCCAACTCGCCGATCACGCAGATCCTCGCATCGGCGCAGGAGAATCCGGGTGCCGAGGGCGCAGATCGGATCGTCAGCCTCGCCGACCGCGTCAAGGCCTTGCAGAAGGCCGCGTCGGCGAAGTCAGCCGCGCCAGAGCCGGTGCAGGGCAACCGCTGAGGCGGCCGCAACGTTCAGGCTGTCGAAGTCTTCCGCGATCGGGATACGCACCGTCGTCAGCCGTGACATGAGCGCCTCCGGCAGTCCGTGTCCCTCGCTGCCGAGAAGCAGGGCGGTGCGCCCCGTTGCAGGGACTTCGCCGATCTCCATTTCGCCACGCGGCGAGAGCGCCAGGATCTGGAAGCCCGCCGCGTTCAGACCGGCGATCATGTGGTCGAGGCTGCCGGCCCGGGCGAAGGGCGTCTTGAGGATCGCGCCCACCGAGACGCGGATCGCCTTGCGGTAGAACGGATCGCAGCTGGCTGCATCCATGACCACCGCATCGGCGCCGAAGGCGGCGGCATTGCGGAAGATCGATCCCATGTTGTCGTGATTGGCGATCCCTGCGAGCGCCACGACCAGCGCGTTCCCGGGCAGGGCAGCGAGAAGGTCGGCTAGTGGCCGCGGCTCGGGCCGCCTGCCGATCGCCAGGATACCGCGATGGATGTGGAAGCCGGCGATGCCGTCCATCGTCGCGGCGTCGGCGACGTAGACGGGCACGTTGTCGGGAATCATCGGCAGCAACTCGTCGAGCCCGCCGACGCGGTTCTCCAGCAGCAGCACCGCCTCGGTCTCGTAGCGGGCGGCGGTGAGCAGCACGTTGAGCACGACGCGCCCTTCCGCCACGAAGCGGCCCTCGCGGCCGACGAGGTCGCGTTCGCGGATGTCGCGGAAGGCGGCGATGCGGGGATCTTCCGGGTCGGAAATGCGGATCAGGCGTTGCACTGCGGTTCAGTTTAGGTGGCGGGGCTTCCAGCGCGCGAGGAGCGCGGAGTTCGTTACCACGGAGACCGATGAGAAGGCCATCGCCGCCCCCGCGAGGATCGGCGAAAGCATGCCGAGTGCCGCGAGCGGGATGCCGATCACATTGTAGAGGAAAGCCCAGGCGAGGTTGTGCATGATCGTCCGCCGCGTGCGCCGCGCGATATCGAGCGCGGCGGGCACCAGTCGCAGGTCAGGCCGCATCAGCGTGATCGCGGCCGCCTCGCGGGCGACGTCGGTGCCCGACGACATGGCGATGCCGAGCCCCGCCGCGGCGAGCGCCGGCGCGTCGTTCAGCCCGTCGCCGACAAAGGCGATAGATCTCGGATCGTCGGCCAGGCCGCGCAGCGCCTCGGTCTTGTCCTCCGGCAGCAACGACGCCCCGAAATCGGCAAGGCCGATCTCGGCTGCGATGGCGCGTGCGGCGTCCTCGTTGTCGCCGGTGAGCATGACCGTGCGGATGTTCTCGGCGGCAAGCGCGCGCAGCGCCGCCGCCGATTCCGGACGGGGGCGATCGGCGAACAGGATGGCGCCTGCCAGCTCTCCGTCGATAGCGACGAAGGACAGCGTGCCCGTCTTGGCGAAGCGTGTCATCAGGGCGGCGATGGCCTCCTGCGCGATACCGAGGTCCGTCATCATCCGGGCGTTGCCGACGGCTACCAGCGTACCGGCGACGGTGCCGCTCATGCCCTTGCCGCGCGTTGCGGAGATGCCAGTCGCCGCGAAGTCTTCTCCGGGTTCCGACGACGCCCGCGCGACCAGGGCGCGGGCGAGGGGATGCTCGCTGCGTGCTTCTATTGCCGCGGCCCTGCGCAGCAGCGCGGCCGCGTCGCCGTCCGTGGCGACTACCTCCACCACTTCCGGATGGCCCTGCGTCAGCGTTCCGGTCTTGTCGAAGGCGACGACCTTGATCGCTTCGGCCTTTTCCAGCGTCGCGACATCGCGGATGAGAATGCCGGCCTTCGCGGCGGCGCCGGTTCCGGCGACCAGCGCTGTCGGCGTGGCGAGGCCAAGCGCACAGGGACAGGCGATGACCAGCACCGCGATCGCCGCGTCGAAGCCGGCGGCGAGATCGCCTGCGATCCACCAGCCGAGGAAGGTCAGCACTGCGATAGCGATGATGACCGGAACGAACACCGCCGAGATGCGGTCGACGAGGCGCTGCACCGGAGCTTCGGAAAGCTGCGCGTCCTCGACCAGCCGCGCCATTTGGGCGAGCCGCGTGTCGGCGCCGACCGCCGAGACCCGCACCTCCAGCACGCCGTCGCCATTGACGGTTCCGGTGATCACGGCCGCGCCTTCAGCCTTGTCCACCGGCAGGCTTTCTCCCGTCACTAGCGATTCGTCGAGGCTTGAGGCACCGGCAACGATAAGACCGTCGGCGGGCACGCGGGTGCCCGGCCGGACGATCACCACGTCGCCGGGCGAAAGGTCGCCCGAGGCGACGATCTCCGTTCCGGACCCATTCTTTCGCTCTGCCTGCGGCGGCTGCAGCTTGCCGAGCGCGGCGAGAGCCGCCGATGCGCCCTGCTTGGCGCGGGCCTCCAGATATTTGCCGAGCATGATCAGCGTCAGGACGACGGCTGCCGCTTCGAAATAGAGGTGGCCGTGGACGTTGCCGGACCAGACCATCCACAGAGAATAGAAGTAGGCGGCCGAGGTGCCGAGCGAGACGAGCACGGCCATGTTGGCGCCGCCGCCGCGCAACGCCGCCCAGGCTTCACGGTAGAAGCGGCTGCCCGAGATGATCATCACGCCGGTAGCGAGTGCTGCCTGCGTCCAGGGCCCGATCCACGCATGGCCGGTCCCCAGCATCATCGGCAGCATGCCGACGACCAGGGGGATCGACAGCAGCGCTGAGATGGCGAAACGCAGGAGCGTCTGGCGTTCTTCGGCACGTCGCGCCGCCTCGCGCGCCTCGTCCGCCTTGCGCTGCGCGGCGCGGTCGTCGGGTCTGAGCGTCGCGCCGTAGCCGGCGCGCTCGACCGCCGCGATCAGCTTCGCCGCGTCGATGTCACCGTCGATCTCGAGGCTGGCGCGCTCCAGCGGAAGATTGACGTCCGCGCGGGTCACGCCGTCGACGCGCGACAGCACCTTCTCGACGCGTGACGAGCACGCGGCACAGGTCATGCCCGTGATATCGAGCGCTACCTTGGTCATGGAATTCCTCGTGGTGCGGGAGGTTCAGCCCGCGAGGCGGGCGTCGTAGCCGGCGTCTTCGACGGCTGTCACGAAGCGGGCCGGGTCCGCGCCGGCTTCCGTTTCGATCAGCGCTTCGGCCTTGCCGAGGTCGACCTTCGCCGACTTCAGCCCGGTGACCCCAGCCAGGGCCTTCTCGACCGAGCGGACGCAGCCGCCGCAGGTCATGCCTTCGATCTTCATTGTGAATTGCATGGTCTTGTCTCCAGTTGAAATGGAGATAGGGCTTCCAGTCGATGGAAGGTCAAGGGCGACTGGAAAGAAATTCGAAACTGTGCGTCAGCCGAGCGCGGCGCGTGCCTGTTTCGCCATGTCGACCAGCTTCAGATGCGCATCGCGCGGCGCGGCGAGAGGCTGCTCGAAGAAGATGCGCAACACCTTGTCGCCGTCCGCCAGGTCGATCCCTTCCGGATCGAGGCCAGTCATGCGCCAGTCGCCCTTCCCGGCGCCGGCGAAGTGCATCGCATAGCGGCCGATCGCATCGGCGTGGTCCTGGTTCATGTGGTTGAGGGCGGACTGCTCCGACTGGGCGAAGTCGGCGATCGGGCCGGGCGATAGGAGGTCCTCACGCGTCAGGAGATAGGCCTTGCCGAAGCCGCCGTTCAAGCTGGCCTTGTCGATCTCGAGCCGGAAGAAGGCGAAGTCGCCCAACCCGACATAGAGCTTTGCCTTAGGGTTCCTGTTCAAAAAGCGCCGCTCGGCGCGCGCCCAGTCGGTCGTATCGCGCTCGAAACGCTGTGCGCGGCAGGAGATCGACATGCGTGGGTGGGCAAGCGGGTCTCCCTTGCCGACCTCACCGAGAAGAAGCGAGCAGCGCGGATCGGCGACGATGGCGGCGGTGTGGGCAGAGAGACCGGAAACGAGGATCAGCGGGCATCCGTCCGTGTCGGTCGCCACGCCGACGCGACTCGCCAGCGGGGCGCCGGTTTCCGGATCGATCGCCGCCAGCGCGCCGTAGCGCGAGGCGCGCAGCAGGGTCTTGGCGAGGCGGATGGCGTCGGCGTCCGTTTGCCGGATCACGTCCTTCGGCTTGTCGTTCATCGCGCCTCGCAAGAAATCCTGACTGCTAAACTCCTCTTATTTCATAACCGGACAAGCTCGCAAGAAGCCTATTTCGGCGCCATGCGGATTGCGCCGTCCAGGCGGATGACTTCGCCGTTGAGCATCTGGTTCTCGACGATGTGGACCGCGAGCGCGCCGTACTCGGACGGTTCGCCAAGCCGCGGCGGGAAGGGAACCTGCTTGCCGAGCGAATCCTGCGCGTCCTGCGGCAGGCCGGCGAGCATCGGCGTCTTGAAGATGCCAGGCGCGATGGTCATGACGCGGATGCCGGCACGGGCGAGGTCGCGGGCGACGGGCAGGGTCATGCCGACGATGCCGCCCTTCGACGAGGAATAGGCTGCCTGGCCGATCTGGCCGTCATAGGCGGCGACGGATGCCGTATTGATGATCACGCCGCGCTCGCCGCCCTCCAGCGGATCGAGCGTCTCGGCGCGCACCGCCATCAGGCGGATCATGTTGAACGAGCCGATCAGGTTGACCTCGATCACCTTGCGGTAGACGTCGAGCGAATGGGCGCCATCCTTCGAGGTCGTCTTCGCGGCAATGCCGATGCCGGCGCAGTTCACGAGGATGCGCGGCTTGCCGAGCTTGTCATCGACCTCGGCGAAAGCCTTCTCGCCGCCCTCGGCGCTCGACACGTCGCACCTGACCGCAATGCCGCCGATGTCGGCCGCCACCTTCTGGGCGCGTTCCATGCCGACGTCGAAGATCGCGACCTTCGCGCCCTTGGCCGCGAGCGCGCGCGCCGTCGCCTCGCCCAGCCCCGAGCCGCCGCCGGTGACGATCGCGACCTGTCCTGATGGGTTCATGGCTGTTCTCCTCCGTGAGCTTCAATGTCCGCGCCATGCCTATCGATCCGCGCTGCCCGGTGCAACATGTCCAAACGACGCGATGGCGGGATTGCCCGCCGCCTCCGGTTGCTCCGGCTTTGCGTGCCGCCATTTCCCGGTTACATCGCGCTGCGACACCGGCTTCGATTCTGAATGGGGGAATGCATGGCGCAGCCAGCGAAACGTTTCCGGATGTCCAGGCGAGCGCTTCTCGGCCTCGCAATCGTCGGCGGCGGCGTGGCCTGGGCGGGCGCGACCACGGCGCGGCTGATGCGGGCGCCGTCGGGCGCGAAGGACGCGGGGCGCATCGCCGATCTCGACGGTGTGGCGTTGGCGCAGGAGCCGAACTTCGACAATCCCTACTACGATCCCTCGCTGCCCTGGGCTTCCGAGGGCGGGACGATCAACGATGTCAGCGCATTGTCGCGGACGCCCGTCTATGGCGTCGTCAAGGTGAGCGAGGAGAAGCACGTCGCGGACGCGCTCTCATTCGCCCGCGCCAACAATCTGTCGATCTCGCTTTCCGCCGTCAGGCATTCGATGGGCGGGCAGGCGTTCGACGACCACGCCATCGTGCTCGACATGATGGGGCTGAATTCGATCGAGGTCGACGAAGGCGCGATGACCGTGACGGTCGGCCCCGGCGCCACCTGGCACGACATCCAGAACAAGCTGCATCCGCGCTTCGCCGTGAAGGCGATGCAGTCGACAGATATCTTCTCGGTCGGCGGCTCGATCTCGGTCAACGCCCACGGCATGGACCACCAGGCCGGGTCGATCGTCGGCTCGGTGAAGGCGCTAGAGGTGATGCTCGCCGACGGGACGAAGCCCACCTGCTCGCGCGCGGAGAACGCCGACCTCTTCCGGCACGTCGTCGGCGGCTACGGCCTGTTCGGCGTGGTACTGAAGGCGACGCTGGAGATCGTGCCGAACGCTGTCTACCACACCTCGCGCGCGATCATCCGTTCGGACGATTTCCCGACGCTGTTCGAGAATGAGATGGCCGGCGACCCGAATCTCGGCCTGTTCTACGGCCATCTTTCCACCGCCCGGTCGAACTTCCTCGAGGACATGATCGTCTACCGCTACGACAAGGTGGCGGAGACCGCTCCCGCCGACATGGGACCGCTCGGCGCGCCGGGCATGGTGGGCGTCAAGCGGCTGATCATGAACCTCGCCAAGCGCGGCGAGATTTTCCAGTCGTTCAAGTGGTACATGGAAAAGGAACTCGAGCCGGAGTTCGAGAGCTGCACCGTGCCGCGCACGGCGGCGATGGGGGAGGGCGAGGCGTGCCTCGTCTCGCGCAACAACCCGATGCACGATTCCGTGCCCTATCTCTTCAACGACCTGCCGGAAGAGACAGACATCCTGCACGAGTATTTCTTCCCGCGCGGCGAATACAACGCCTTCATCGCCGGTGCCCGCGAGATCCTGCGCAGAAGCGACCTGCCGCTGCTCAACGCCTCGATCCGCGTCGTCCATGCGGAGGACACGGCGCTAACCTATGCGAAGGAAGACGCCTTCTCGCTCGTCCTCTACATCAACCAGAAGACCGACGACGACGGCAGCGCCAAGATGCGGGCGCTGACACGCGAGCTGGTCGACCTGACGCTGAAACATCGCGGCCGCTTCTTCCTGCCCTACCAGCTGCACTATACGCGGGCGCAGCTGTTGGCGGCCTATCCGGAACTGCCGGCCTTCCTGGCGAAGAAGCGGGAATACGATCCGCGCGAGCTGTTCACGTCGACGTTCTATCGGGGATTGAAGGCGGCCGCCGACGTGGCATAGTCGTCGCGACAACGCCGCGAGGTACCCGGATGTCGGGGTTTTTCGGAACGGATGCGCAGATCGCATTGCAGCGGTTGACGCTGGAGAAGCGCGCGCTGATCGAGGCGACCCCCGGCCTCTACAATGCGGGACGCTTCTACGGGACGGATGACCCGGACCGCATCGGATGGGACGGCATCGACGCGATCCTGCGCGAGCAGGGGATGCTCGGGCTGAGGATGGTTTCTCCCGCGCAGCGAAGCGCCTATTCTCCGGGCCTTGTCGAAAGGGGATTTCGTTTCGACACCTGGGACACGATGATCGCGGACCGGGAGACGATGCGCCCGAAGATCGACGCGATCCTGGCGAACGGGCTGCCGGACGGCCTCGTCCTCGCGCCGGCGCTGACCGACGCCGAAGGCGCCGCAACCCGGCGCGTCCAGCAGTTCGTTTCGGACGCCGGGATCGTCCCCTTTCCGGGGGCGCTGCTGATCGAAGCGCCGGGGCAGGCGAGCGTGATCATCGCGGACCGGGACGGCAATCCGGTTGCCTTCGCGAATGGCTGCTTCCCGCACAATCGCTTCAGCCCGCATCACAGGAGCGCCTGGGTCGGACTGGTCGCGGTCGATCCGAAGGCAAGGGGACTCGGGCTCGGGAAGATCGTCAACGCGCTGGCGATCCGGCGGATGGTGGAGGAGTTCGGAGCCGAGCGCGTCTACGAACTCGTGTCGCCGTCGAATGAAGCCTCGCGCCGGATGGTCGAGGCTTGCGGGCCGACGGTCGACGCCACGCTCCTCTGCGGCTCCGTCGTGCCGGACGGCGCGCAGCGCTTCACGCGCTGACGCGCAGTCAGAACCACTCCGGCGTCACGGCCGTCTTCAGCCAGGACATCGTGTCCAGCGCCTGCTGCGAGGCGCTCGACCAGGTGCTGCCGACCGTGTCGCGCACCGAGACGTAGCCGTTGAGCGTCTTGAAGACCGTTGTGATGCGGCCTAGCCGGTCGGTCGAGACTTCGCCCTCCTTGCCCTCGGTGACGATCGAACTGGCGGCGAGCTGGACCTGTTGCGTCGGGGAAGGCTGGGTGGACGGGCCCGCCGACGCCATGACGGGCGCCTCGGACGTGTCGCGGCAGACGGCGATCACCAGCGGATAGCTGTCCTGCTGTCGCACGACCCGCTTCTGGATGTCGGCCTCGCACTCGGCGACGCTCGTCCATTGCTGGTCGGCGGTGCGGATATATTCGCACATCTTGGCATCGCAATCGCAGCCGATCAGCGCCATTGCGACCAGACCTTCCTTGATCATGGTCCTGTTCCCTTCTCTGCGGCGAAGAGATGACGGTCGATGGCGGCGCAAATTCGATCCAATCGGGGCGAACTCGCGGCGGAGTGTAAAGCTATGTTGCTGTTGCGATGCAGCACCAGCTTTCTAGCGTGGGCTCACCCCACCCACCGGGCTTCGCCCGGCACCCTCCCCGTCGAGGGGAGGGAGGGCGCCAGGCTGGCGACGCTCATCTTCTCCGACAAGCGGCGACTTGCGTTGATACTTGGCTGAGCGCAGGCGGTCGCCCACTCCTCCCGCTCGACGGGGGAGGTGACCCGAAGGGCCGGAGGGGGTGAGGCGGCGGTTCGGCTGCCAAGACCTCACTCCGCCTTGAGCTTCTTGCGGGCCTTCTTAAGCTTGCGCTTTTCCGCGCGGGCGGCTCCGGGCGCGGAGGCCGGGGGCTTCTTGTCGAAGTGCTTCTTCTTCGGGCGGGGCCGGTCGGTTTCGGAGGTGAACTCGCGCGGCGGGCGCGAGGGAGCGGGGGGCGCGTCCGCCGCGAGCCTGGAGATCGACACGCCCTTTTCGACCGCACCCGGCTTGGCGATGGCCTTGGCGAAGGCGTCGGCCTCACCCGGCGCAACCTCGAAGCGGGTCTCTGTGTCGAGGATGCGGATCGAGCCGATGGCGGACTTGGTGACGCCGCCGGCCTTGCAGATCAGCGGCAGAAGCCAGCGCGGCTCGGCGCGCTTGTTGCGGCCGACGGAAATGACGAACCAGTCGCCGTTCTGGAAGCGGGTATCCGGACGCTCGCCCTTGGCCGGATCGTGCGGCGCGACGGGTCCGTCGGACAGGTCCTCGGGCGCCGGCTGCATGGACAATTGCTGGCGGATATAGGCTGCGGCCAGTTTCTCCGGCCCGTGGCTCGCCAGCAGCTCGGCGGCGAAGGACGCCTCGTCCTCGGTGAGCGGCTCCGACAGCGCCGGGTCAGCGACGATGCGTTCGCGGACCTTCTGGTCGATGTCGGCGGCCGAAGGCGCGTTCATCTGCTGCGACTTGAGGTTCGCCAGCCTGAGCAGGCGGGTGGCGCTGCCGCGACGATGGTGCGGCACGATGATGGCGCAGACGCCCTTGCGCCCCGCCCGGCCGGTGCGGCCCGAGCGATGCAGCAGCGTCTCGGGGTTCGACGGCAGGTCGGCATGGATGACGAGGTCGAGATTGGGCAGATCGAGGCCGCGCGCGGCGACGTCGGTGGCGACGCAGACCCGCGCCCTCCCGTCGCGCATCGCCTGCAGCGCATTGGTGCGCTCGGCCTGGGAGAGCTCGCCCGACAGCGACACGACGCGGAAGCCGCGGTTGGCGAGCCGGCTGGTGAGCCGCTTCACCGCCTCGCGGGTGGCGCAGAACACCAGCGTGTTGGTCGCGTCGAAATAGAGCAGCGAATTGATCACCGCGCCGTCGCGCTCGGAGGGCGAGACGAGGATGGTGCGATACTCGATGTCGTCGTGCTGAGCGCCCTCGCTCACGACCTCGATGCGCTCGGCCTTCTTCTGGAATTTTCGCGCCAGCTGCTCTATCTGCGCCGGCACGGTGGCGGAGAACATCAGCGTGCGACGCTCGGCCGGTGCTTCGGAGAGGATGAACTCGAGATCCTCGCGGAAGCCGAGGTCGAGCATCTCGTCGGCCTCGTCGAGAACCACCGCGCGCAGGTCCGACATGTCGAGGCCGTGGCGGGTGATGTGGTCGCGCAGGCGGCCGGGCGTGCCGACGACGATGTGGGCGCCCTGGTCGAGCGCCCGGCGCTCGGTGCGCATGTCCATGCCGCCGACGCAGGAAGCGATCTTCGCGCCGGCCTCGGCGTAGAGCCATTCGAGTTCGCGGCGGACCTGGATGGCGAGTTCGCGCGTCGGCGCGATGACGAGGCCGAGCGGGCGGCCGGCAGGTGGAAGGCGGTCCGCCTCGCCCATCAGGGCGGGGGCAATCGCAATGCCGAAGGCGACGGTCTTGCCGGAGCCCGTCTGGGCGGAGACGAGCAGGTCGCGGCCGCGGGCGCGATCTTCGAGCATGGCGGACTGGACGGCGGTGAGCGTCTCGTAGCCGCGTGCGGAAAGTGCTGCGCCCAGCGCCGGGGCGATGTCGGGGGAGACGGTCATGTCGAGGCTTTCGCTTGGCGCCGCTAAAGGCGCACGGTGGGCGGCGTATAGAGGGACGGGGGCTGGAGGTCAAATGGCGGGAGGAGGGGAGTGGGGCGTTGGGGAGTAGCTGCCATCTGAGTCGTAGGTAGATCCGGGCCGCTGGGTGCCCGTCCTTCTCCCCTTGTGGGAGAAGGTGGCTCGGCCGCAGGCCGAGTCGGATGAGGGGTGTCGCGAGGATCTGGGCGCGCGGAAACGAGGCGCTGTCAGCATCTTTTCGCCGCCGCCTCATTCCTTCCAGCACCCCTCATCCGTCTCGGCGCTTTGCGCCGATCCACCTTCTCCCACAAGGGGAGAAGGACGAGCGCGCGTCAGGACGTGTCGCGGAACTCGGGCAGCCGGAAGGCACTTTCCCGAAGTCCCCGCGTGGAAGCGACGAGCCCTTTGAGCAAGTTGCCGTCGTCGCCGGCCTTGTCGGATGCCTGGCCCTGCTGCCACACTGAGACTTGGCGGAGATAGGCCGCCATGCCGCTGATGATCAGCGCCACCGCGCGCAGCGAGGCGGCGATGTCGAGGGCGTCGGCGGGGTCGGTGCCGTAGCGGACGTTGGGCAGGGTGGGCGACCAGAGGCGGCCGGCCGTGTTCCATGTCGAGCCGGCGACGTAGTCCCGCGCGATCAGGTCGGCCTGCCGGGCGGCCCACAGGACGCAGAAGCGGACCCATGGGGTGTCGCCGGCAGACTTTTCGGCGAGAGCGGCAATAGCAAGCAGGGTCGAGACGATGCTGTAAAGCACCTGCTGTCGCCTCCCTGTCTTCGCCCTCCACGCCATTACCGGCTCCTTTTCGCACTGGTGCTATGGTCCGTTAGGTCAGGAGGGGTGTGGATAGACATTTTTGCAATGTCGAATGGAAAGAAGGGGTTGGCGGAAAAGAGCGGGGAATCGATCCACCGGGCAGGCGGTG
>JAYSFJ010000008.1:0-204789 GCA_041913465.1 Mesorhizobium sp.
GAAGGTGCCGACCTCGCGCGCGGTGCCGCAGGCCGAAGGCTGGCCGGTCAGCGAGAACGGGCTGTTGCCCGGCTCGGAGATTTTCCCGGTGAGGAGGTGGATGTTGTAGACCATCTGGTTGGCCCAGACGCCGCGGACGTGTTGGTTGAAGCCCATGGTCCAGAGCGACATCACCTTCACGCCGGGATCGGCATAGAGCTCGGCCAACTGCTCGAGGAAGCCCGGTTCCACGCCCGAGAGCTCGGACACCATCTCGAGCGTGTATTCCGATACCAGCGCCTTGAACGCCTCGAAATCGATCGGTTCCATCTTGCCGGGGTCGGCCGCGCCCTTTGCCGCCACCTCCACCGGATTGTCGGGCCGCAGCCCGTAGCCGATGTCGGTCGCCCCGCTCATGAAGACGGTGTGGTCGCGCACGAAGGCTTCGTTTACGCGGCCTGTCTGGATGATGTGGTTGGCGATGTAGTTGAGGATCGCCAGATCCGTGCCGGGCTTGAAGACGATCGGAATGTCGGCGAGGTCCATCGAGCGGTGGGTGAAGGTCGACAGCACCGCGCAGCGGACGTTGGGGTGGCCGAGCCGGCGGTCGGCAAGCCTGGTCCACAGGATCGGATGCATCTCCGCCATGTTGGAACCCCAGAGCACGAAGGCGTCGGCATGCTCGAAGTCGTCATAGCAGCCCATCGGCTCGTCCATGCCGAAGCTGCGCATGAAGGCGACGGCGGCAGATGCCATGCAGTGGCGGGCGTTGGGGTCGAGATTGTTGGAACGGAAGCCCGCGCGCATGAGCTTGGTCGCGGCATAGCCCTCGAAGATCGTCCACTGGCCGGAGCCGAACATGCCGACGGCGGTGGGACCTTTTTCCCGGAGCACCCGCTTGCACTGGTCGGCCATGACGTCGAACGCCTCGTCCCAGGAGACAGGCTCGAATTCACCGTCCTTGCTGTAGGCGCCTTCGCGCTTGCGCATCAAAGGCGTCGTCAGGCGGTCCTGGCCGTACATGATCTTGGAGAGGAAATAGCCCTTGACGCAGTTCAGGCCACGGTTGACCTCGGCCTGCGTGTCGCCATGGGTGGCGACGACCTTGCCTTCCTTCACCCCGACCATCACGCCGCACCCTGTGCCGCAGAAGCGGCAGGGCGCCTTGGACCACTTGATCTCCAGCGCCTCGACGCCGCCCGGTACTGGTTGCGCCGAGGCGGGGAGTGAAATGCCCGCGGACGCGGCGGCAAGCGCCGCAGCATGCGCCTTCAGGAGATCGCGGCGGGTGAGTTCCGTCATGATCCGGTCTCCTCGTGCGCTTCGATATGTTCGAACACCATGTTCGCCGCGATCACGCCGTCGAGGAGGGCGATCCGGGTTAGCGTCTCGCCCAGCATGCCGGTGGTCGGACCCTCGATGGTGATGACGAGGCGGGTGCCTTCGGCGGCGTGGACTTCGACTCCCGGCATCTGCGCAAGACGCGCGCATACATCTTCCCGGCGGGCGGGGAGTGCGACGACGACGGCGCTCGAGATGTGGTGGGCTTCTCTACCGGCTCCGGTCAGCAGGGCGCGGCGGGTGAGGGTGGGTGTCTGTCGCATCCGCCTAGCCTCCCGGAGGTCCGGGCGGACCGAAGACGATCTGCCACATCCAGACGAGGAAGCCGTATCCACCCACCACGCCGACGGCGACGATCGGCCAGATGCCGAAGGCGAGCACGAGAAAGGCCAGGAACTCCCGGCGTCTCGCCTTCCTCGGGGAAGGGTCGGGGTATGCGACTGCCTCTCGGCTGTCCTGGGTCATGACCTCCCTCATTGGCCTGGGACAGAATGATCCGCCGAACGATGGACCATATGCACAGCCTATAGGCAGATGCCGCTTTGGCAAGCCCTCATCGTGTCTTCTCCCAGCGGCATGTCAGGCGCCGACACGGCGGCCCCACAGGATTGGGGCGTAGCGGATGGCAAACAGCAGGAAGCCGGCGCTCCAGAGACTGCCACCGGCGGCAAGGGTCGCGATGTACCAGCTGTCGGCGAAGGGCGCGGCGACTCGCAACACCGCGCCGGCGGTGACAAGCACATACATCGCGACGACGGACCGGTCGGCGACGATCGCCCGCCCGGTGTGGCCGAGGCTCGCCCGCGTCATCACGGCGAGCGTCATCGTTCCGACCGCGCCTGCGGTCAGCGCGTGCAGCGCCGCGCTCGGCGGCACGGCAGGCATCAGGATCGACAGGCCGAGCAGGAGAAGCGCGGCGGCGAGCCAGAAGTAGCCGAGATGCAGCACGAAGAGGATGGGCTCCGAAAGCGTGCGCAGTCCCCGCCAGCGCATCAGGCGGAGGCCGAGCAGGCCCCCCGCCGCGACAAGCAGTGCGCCGGTGAGCGGCGCGTCGGCGGCCAGGACCCAGGCTGTCATTGCCACGGTCGTTGCGACGAGAGCTGCCTTGTCGACGGAACCGAAGCTCGCGGGCAGGGTTGCTGCCTTTTCCCGTGCCAGCCAGTTGCGGGTGAAGCTGGGCACGATGCGTCCGCCGATAAGGGCGATCAGGACGGCGGCCACGGCGAGTGCTACTTGGTGCCCGAGATCATGCGGCACGAAGTGAAGGTTGGCCGCATGGTCCGTCCCGTTGGCCAGTCCGAACAGCGAGATCATCACGGCCACCGGCGCGTTCTTCCAGTTGCGGCCCGCGACGACCTCGCGCCAGACGGCGAGTGCCAGCATCGCGGGGAAGGCGAGGTCGACGGCGAGCGCCAGATAGGGATCGGGCGACAGGAGATTGGCCAGCCGGCCGAGGAGCCAGAGAGCGACGAGTAGAGCCAGCGGCCGGCCGCTGATCGGCAGCCGCCCGGTCCAGTTGGGGATGGCGGTGAGGACAAAACCGGCAATGACCGCGCCGAGGTAGCCGAACAGCATTTCGTGCGCGTGCCAGTGCAGGCCTTCGAAAGGCCCGGGCAATTCGACGCCGCCGAGATAGACTGCAAGCCAGAGCGGAATCGCAAGCCCGGCATGGAGGGCGGCGAGAAAGAAGAAGGGGCGAAAGCCGTAATGCAGGATCGGCGGCGTCGCATTGAGGCGGCCACGGCTATCGCGCGACATGTCCCCGGCCTTGCGGGCAGCCCGTGGCACGGAGCGGTCGGCGGGGGCTGAAACAGACATCAGGCATGCCCTCCGGCGGCACGGCGCGCGGCGGCTGCCCCGAAGGCGGCGAAATCGGCGATGTCCTGGAACAGGCCGGAGATCTCGTCGAAAGCCGACCGGTCCGGTTCGTCCGGCATCAGATCGTCCAGTTCGCCCAGGAGGGCGAGCACGAGGACGATCGCATCGCGCATCTTGCGGGCATCGACCAGGGCGTCGGCACACCGAACCAACTCGGCCTCCGCGCCTACCTGGTCGAGCATCTCGTTCGCAGCCTCGCGGCAGCCGCAGTCGAGGTTCGCTTCGGAGAGGCCACGTCTCAACCGATCGACGACGCTCTCGCGACCGTCCGGGAATGATTCCACCGATACCGCACCACGGCCGAATTCTGCTCTTATCGTCATTGAAGCATCTCTCAGAAGGGGGTCGAATGCTGACCCAACAGGCCGCGCAGCCGCGCGTCGGCCCACGCGATCAAGGGGAAGTCGTTGTCGCGGACGAGCCGGAAGCCGAGGTTCTCGGGAGGCGTGCCGACGGCGCAGCCGCCGCTCCTGCCGTCGCGGACGAAGTTGGACATGTAGGCGCGGTGGCGGCCTTCAAGCACGTGGACGCCGCAGTTTTCCGTCTTGCTGAGGACCGTCTTGCGGTCGCTTGCGAGCGTCACGCGCTCGTAGCAGGTCGAGGTCCACTCCCAGACGTTGCCGCCGAAATCCTCGATGCCCATGGAATTCGGTCCGTAGTGGCCGAACGGCTTCGGCTCGGGGTCGGGCGGACGCTTGGCCGCCGCCTCCTCGCGGTAGCGCCTGAGCCAGCGAACCGCCGGATTGGCGGGGTCGTCGGCCTGCGCCGTGAAGCTCTCGCCGCCGAACCGCTCGCCGGCGGCGACCGCCGCCTCGAGCGCAGTCGGCAGGCGCCAGGTGACGCCGGTGCCGCGCGAATACCAGCTGGCATAGGCTTCTGCGTCGAGCCAGTTCACGCCGGTGACCGGGACGTCGAGGGGATTGGGCCGCGCATCGGCCGGACGGCAGGCACCATCGGCGACGCAAAGCTCGTAATCGGCAAGGCTGACCTGACGCTTCATGATGCGGAAGGCCGGGGTTTCGATCTTCATGGAAGCCGCGGTTGCCGGCCGCGCATCGAGGAGGAATTCGCCGGGAAGGGGATAGTCGATGGCCGTCGCGGCTATTTCCACCGTCTCGGCGAGGGGGAGACGGGGAGTGTCGACCGGCTTGCCCGCCACACCCATCGCGGCGAACGGCACCGCGAGTGAGGCGACCGCGCCCATTGCGACTTCGAACAGGTTGACGTGCATGACAGCCCCCGATGAGTGGCGCGGCCGGACGAGCCGGCCGCGCCCTGGACGATCAGTTGGTGGTGATCGGGCTCGGAGCCACGACCTGCTTCATCAGGTCGTCGTTCCATTCGCCCTCGACCACGAAGTGCGCCGTGGCGCCGAGTTCCACCGCCTCGATCAGGTTGTGGTTGACGTAGGCGTAGACGCCCGGCTGGAGGAAGGTGTAGAGCGCCGCGCCGGCCGATCCGCCACGGATGAACCAGGTTTCCAGATCCTTGGCAGGCGGGTTGGCGAACTTGCCTTCTTCCCAGACATAGTCGCCATGGCCGCCGATCAGGTGCGGGCGGGTGTCGCGGTTGGCCTGCGAGTGGACGATGAGCACCGTCTCGCCGACCTTCGACTTCATGGCGTTGTCGCCCGTCAGCGCGCCCTTGGCGCCGTTGAAGACGACGTGAGTGGGGATAAGGCCGCGCATGACCTGGACCGTGTCGGCGTAGGATTCGCCGTGCGATTCGTAGGTCTTGTAGTTGCCCTCCTCGTCGCGCGGAACGTAGAAGTCGTTCTCGCCGATGTAGAAGACCTTGTCGTAGCGCAGCGCCTCGCCCTTCTCGTTCTTCAGGCCTTCGCGGGGCAGGACCATGATCGTGCCGCTCATGCCGGACACGACGTGCCAGGGGATCATCGCCCCTTCAGGCGCGCAGTGGTAGACGAAGGTCCCCGAACGGGTGGCCTTGAAGCGCAGCTTGACCTGTTCGCCGGGATTGATGAGCGTGAGTGCCCCACCGCCGAGCGCGCCAGTCGCCGCGTGGAAGTCGATGTTGTGCGGCATGGAGTTGGTGTCGGGGTTGATGAGCGTCAGCTCGACATAGTCGCCCTCGTGGACGACCATCATCGGGCCGGGCATAGAGCCGTTGAAGGTCATGGCCTGGAACTCGGTGCCTTCGTCGTCGATGACGACCTTCTTCTCCTCGATCGGCATGGTGAACTCGACGACCTTCGGTCCGCTCGTGGCAACCTGGTCGTGCGCATGGACGAAGGGCGGGGCGACCAGGGTGATCTTCTGGCGCGGGAGGGCCGCAATCTCGGCCTCGGTGACCGGAGCGGCGGAAGCCAGCTTGGGCAATGCCCCCGCCACCATGGTTGCGGCCGCAGCTCCGAGAAGGGCTTGGCGACGCGTGAACATATCGGTTCTCCTTGTGATCCATCTATTGCGACGGGGAGAAACTACGCGCGCTTCGGGCGGCGTTCTTTGCGCTGCAACAAATTCTGTGCGGGAGATCGCGAAACAAGGTCGAAGCGTGGAAGGCGGGAAGGATCGCTCCTAAGCGGCCGTCGTGGCCAGGGCGTCCAGGAAGGCATCGCACCAATTGGAGATGTCGTGGCGGCGCAGGTGGCGCAGCATGGCAGCATGCCGCTCGATACGTGCGGCAAGCGGCAGGGACAGAGCCTGCGCGATCGCCTGCGAGACCGCCTCCGTGTCGTAGGGATTGACGAGAATCGCAGACTGCAGTTCGCGCGCGGCGCCGGCGAAGCGCGAGAGAACGAGAACGCCGGGATCGGCCGGATCCTGGGCGGCGATGTATTCCTTCGCGACGAGGTTCATGCCGTCGCGCATCGGCGTGACCAGGCCGACCTTGGCCAGCCGGTAGAGGCCAGCCAGTATGCTGTGGTTGATCGACGAGTTGACGTAGCGGATCGGGGTCCAGTCGAGGGTGGCAAGCTCCCCGTTGACGCGGCCCGCGAGTTCGGCCACCTCGCGCTGCATGTCGAGGTAATGCGGGACGTCCGAGCGGGATTTCGGCGTCACCTGCAGCAGCGTCGCCCGACCCTTGTAGGCCGGGTTGTCGCGCAGGAAGCGCTCGAACGCCTGCATGCGCTGCGGGATGCCCTTCGAATAGTCGAGCCTGTCGACGCCGACGACCACCTCGCGATCGCGCAGCGAACGGGCGATCTTGCGCACGGCCGGGTTGTCGACGGCGTCAGCGGCCATCTTCTCGAAGCCGCGGGTGTCGATCCCGATCGGGAAGACGCCGGCCTTGACGCGGCCGCCGCCCCGCGTCTCGATCGTGTCTCGCTCCTTGAGGCTGCCGATGCCTTCGCGCTCGATGCAGGCGGCGAAATTGTCGGCGTCGTGACGCGTCTGGAATCCGACCACGTCGTAGTCGGCCAGCCCCTCGAGGATCGTCGCGTAGACCGGGAGAGCGAAGAACACGTCCGGCGGCGGGAATGGGATGTGCAGGAAGAAGCCGATGCGGTTCTTCACACCCATCCGGCGCAGCTCGGCGGCAAGCGGAATGAGGTGATAGTCGTGGATCCAGACGACGTCGTCGGCGGCGAGCTGCGGCCCGAGCTGGCGGGCGAAGAATCGGTTGACCCGGAAATAGCCGGCCATGTCCTTGCGGGCATAGTCGGTGATGTCGAGCCGATAGTGGCACAGCGGCCAGAGCGTCGAGTTGGCGAAACCGGCGTAGTATTCGTCGATATCCTTCCTGCTGAGGTCCGTCAGCGCGTAGGTGATCGGACCTTCCTGCCGAATCGTCATGGCGCCCGGCTCGCGCGCGCCGCTCGAAACTCCGGACCAGCCCATCCACAACCCGCCGCGGGCGTTGAGCGCGGCCTGAAGCGCCACTGCCAGGCCGCCGGCATGCACCTTGCCCTTGGCCGGCGCGGGAACGCGGTTGGAGACGACGACGAGGCGACTCACAGCACGTCCTCCCAGCGTCGCGACAGACGCATGGCCGCGTTGATGAGACCGACCATGGAATATGTCTGCGGGTAGTTGCCCCATAGCTCGCCGCTGTCGACGTGGATACCTTCCGACAGCAGGCCCAGATGGTTGCGATGCTTCAGCACGTCCTCGAAGATCTCGCGCGCGTCGTCGGCCCGGCCGACGCGGGCGAGCGCGTCGATCAGCCAGAAAGTGCAGGCGGTGAAGGCGGTTTCCGGTTCGCCGAAATCGTCGGGCGTGCGGTAGCGGTAGAGATGGTGGCCGAAGCGGAGATGTTTCTCGATCGCCGCCAGCGTCGACAGGAAACGCGGGTCATCTGCCGGCAGCAGGCCGATCTCGGGGATGAGGAGAAGGCTGGCGTCGAGATCCGCGCCCTCGAAGGAGGAGACGAAGGAGCCGAGCTTGTCGTTCCATGCGCGCATGAGAATGCCGTCCCGGATCGTGTCGGCACGTTCGCGCCAGAAGATTTCCCGGTCGGCGAGGCCGAGCTTTCGGGCGATGCGCGCGAGGCGGTCGCAAGCCGCCCAGCACATCAGGCTGGAATGGGTGTGGACCGAGTTGCGGGTGCGGAATTCCCACAGGCCGGCATCCGGCACGTTCCAGCGGGCGAAGGCCTGGTCGCCGAGCGGCTCCAGCCGGCGGAACAGCGAATCTTCGCCCATGCCGGGCAAGCGCTCGTCGAAGAAATACTGGATGACGGAGAGGATGACCGAGCCGTAGCCGTCGTTCTGGACCTGGGTGTAGGCGGCGTTACCGCGTCGCACGGGCCCGAGGCCGCGATAGCCGCCGAGGGAAGGCGCGACTTCCTCATCGACACGACGCTCCAGGCCGATGCCGAAGAGCGGCTGGAGGTAGCCGTCGGGCGAGGCGGCTGCGATGTTGGAAACGTAGGATAGATAATCTTCCATGGTCCGCGTGGCGCCCAGCGCGTTCAGCGCTTTCACGGTGAAGAAGGAATCGCGCAGCCAGCAGAAGCGATAGTCCCAGGTGCGGCCGGTCGCGCCGTATTCCGGGATCGAGGTGGTGAGCGCGGCGACGATGCCCCCGGTCTCCTCGTGCGAGCACAGCTTGAGGGTGATGGCGGAGCGGATGACGACGTCCTGCCAGTCGGCCGGAAGGTGCAGGCTGCGGGCCCAGTCGATCCAGTAGTCGCGCGTGTCCTGAAAAAGCGAGCGGGCGGTGTCGAGCGGGTGGGCGGAGAGGCGTTCGTCCGGCCCGAAGACGAAGGCATAGGGACGGTCGACCAGGAAGGGTGTGCCGCGCTGGACGAATTCGACGGGGGCATTCGTCGTCAGGCGCAGCACCTGGTCGCCGAGGATGAAGCGGATGTGGTTCGAGCCGCGTGTCGTCTCGGGGGCCTGGGCGCCGTAGTCCCAACGCGGTCGCATCTGGACCGACATGCGCGGCGTGCCCGTCAGCGGTTCGACGATGCGGATGATGGTGAGCGGCCGGAAAAGCCGGCCTCCGGATTTGAACCGGGGCGCGAAGTCGGTGATCCGCAATGCGTTGCCGTTCTCGTCGCGGAGAATGGTTTCGAGGATGGCGGTATTGCGGAGATAGGACTGGCGGCTGTCCGCATGGTTCTCAATGGCGAAGGTCCAGTCGCCGCGTTCTTCCGCGAACGGGACGTTGTCGCCGCCGAGCAGCCGGCAGAAGACCGGGTCGCCGTCCATGCGCGGCGCGCACATCCATACCAGGCGGGCGTCGCGGTCGATGAGGGCGGCGGCGGCCGCATTCCCGATGACGCCGAGGTCGAGAGACATGTCGGGCATCAGCGGACGAGACTCCGGATCCAGGAGCGGACGGCGGAGGGGGAAGAGACCGCGAGGCGGGCAAGCGTCGCACGCGGACTGCCGACCCTGACCGACAGCCCGTCCAGACCGTTTGCGGCTTCAAACATCGCTTCATCCGTCAAATCGTCGCCGACAGCGATCGGGCGCCGGCCGACAAAGGGCGGGCCCGTCATCAAGGCCTTCAGCGCCTGACCCTTGTCATGGCCGGACGGTCTGATCTCGACGACGCTCTTTCCCTTCTGCACGGCCACCTTGTCCCCGAGCCTCGCCGCGATCGCACTCATTTCTTCCTCGACCGCCGCCGCGAAGCGCGGCGCCAGCCGGTAGTGCGCGGCGAAGGCGGCGCCCTTGTCCTCGACGACCACGCCCGGCCACTGCGACGCGGCGATGACCAGCGCGCGAACTGCGTCGTCCATCTCGGGCGAACGTGGCATGGTGAAAGAGGTTCCGTAGGGAAATTCGATCTCCGCGCCATGCAGGCCGGCGAGACTGCAGGGCAGATCCGGAAACAGCCGCTTCAACAGCGCCAGACTGCGACCGGAAACCAGCGCCAGCGCGCCCCCGAGACGGGACGAAAGCAAGCGCAGATCATCGGGCAGACCATCGGGGACGACGATCGCATCAGGCCGCAGGGCAATGTCCAGCAAGGTGCCGTCGACGTCGAGAAAGACCGCCCAGCCGTCGGTCAGGGCAGGGAGACCGGCGTGTCCCTGAAGCTGCGCCGGCGCGCCGGGTACCAGTTCGGTTTCCTGGATATCCGTCATCGCATCGAAAATAGGCGGACGGGCGAGGATGGCAACCGTTACTAAAACGGAATGGAATTTCGTTGAGACCCTGATTGCGGGATCGCTTTTTCGCCCGTATGCAAACAACCCAATACGGTCGGACAGTTCGCCGTCGCGGCTGATCCGCAAATCGAGGGCAGCCGGTGAAAGATTCCTCCAGACCAGACGTGGCCGGGTTCTTCGACAAGCGAACCTTCTCGATCCAGTACGTCGTGTCCGACCCGGCCACGAAGCGCTCCGCGATCATCGATCCTGTGCTCGACTATGACGAGAAGTCGGGCCAGACCGCGACGCGGAACGCCGACCGGATGCTCGACTTCATTGCCGAGAAGGGGCTGTCGGTGGAGTGGGTCCTCGACACGCATCCGCATGCCGACCATTTCTCCGCTGCGCCCTACCTGAAGCGAATGACCGGGGCGCCGACGGCGATCGGCGACCATGTCGTCGAGGTGCAGAAGCTCTGGAAGGACATCTACAACTGGCCGGATTTTGCCGCCGACGGATCGCAGTGGGACAAGCTGTTCTCAGAAGGGGAGGAGTTCTCCATCGGCAGTCTGCGGGGGCGGATCCTGTTTTCGCCCGGCCATACGCTCGCCTCGATCACCTATGTGATCGGCGATGCAGCCTTTGTGCACGACACGCTCTTCATGCCCGATTCTGGCACTGCGCGGGCTGATTTTCCAGGCGGAAGTTCGAAGCGGCTGTGGCGCTCGATCCAGGAGATTCTGTCGCTGCCCGATGGGACGCGGCTGTTCACCGGACACGATTACCAGCCGGGCGGCCGCGAACCGCAATGGGAATCCACGGTAGCGGAGCAAAAAGCAAAGAACATCCACGTCTCGAAGGTGTCGAACGAGGCAGAATATAGCGCGCTGCGCGATGCACGCGACCGGACCCTGCCGATGCCAAAGCTGATCCTGCACGCGCTGCAGGTGAACATCAATGGCGGCCGACTGCCGGAGCCGGAAGCGAACGGAACGCGCTATCTGAAGATCCCGCTCGACCGACTGACCGGCGCGCCCTGGGACTGAGACGATCGGCCGGTATCCGGGAAGGACGAAGAGGAGAATGGCTTGACCGAATTCACCCCCCTTGCGTCGCTGATCGGCGGTGCGCTGATCGGTCTCTCGTCGGTGCTGCTGATGGCCTATGAAGGCCGGATCGCGGGCATCAGCGGGATTTCGGGGCGGCTGCTTCCGCCCTATCGCGACGGCGCGTTCCTGTCGCGCCTCGGCTTCGTGATCGGCCTGGTCGCAGCACCATTGGTCATGCAACTCGTAACCGGGCAGGCGGTCATGCAGACCGTGTCGGGCAACCTGCCGCTGATGGCGGCGGCCGGCCTGATCGTCGGCTTCGGCTCGATCTGGGGCTATGGCTGCACCAGCGGTCACGGGGTGTGCGGCCTGTCGCGGCTGTCGCCGCGATCCTTCGTGGCCACGGGCGTGTTCATGGCGGTGGCCTTCGCGACCGTCTTCGTCACCCGCCACGTGATCGGAGGCTGAGACATGAGCTTCGTCGTCAATCTCGCGCTCGGCCTTCTGTTCGGCATCGGACTGGTGATCTCAGGCATGTCCGACCCGGCCAAGGTGCTGAACTTCCTCGACCTCGCCGGCACATGGGACCCGTCGCTCGCCTTCGTCATGGGCGGGGCGGTGATCGTCGCCTTCTTCGGCTACCGGCTCGTGCTGAAACGCGACAGGCCGGTCGTCGGAACGACGTTCCGCATTCCCACCCGGACGGAGCTGGAGCCGCGCATCTTCGTCGGCCCGGCGATCTTCGGTTTCGGCTGGGGGCTCGCCGGCTTCTGCCCGGGGCCGGCGCTGACGGCGCTTAGCCTTGCGGCCCCGGGCACGCTCATCTTCGTGCCGGCGATGTTTGCCGGCATGTGGCTCGCCCGGATCGCCGGAGAACGTTCGGCTGAACCGGCGATGGGCTGATCACTTTCCCTTTCTGGCCAGCCAGTCCTTGAGGAAGGCGATCTCCTTCTCCTGGGCGGCGATGATGTCTTCCGAGAGCTTCGTCAGTTCCGGATCCTTCTCGTCGCTCGCGAGATAGGCCTTGGCCATGTCGATGGCGCTCTGGTGATGCGGGATCATCATCATCGCGAAGTCGGCGTCGGGCTTGCCGGTCATCTTCATCGCATCCATGTCGGCGTCCATCTTCGTCATCGCATCCATATAGGCTGTCGACGCCGCGCTCATCTCGCCCATCTTCGAATGGTCCATCTGGGCGAATGCAGGTGACTGGAACAGCGCGAACGAGGCGATGAGCGCTGATGAGATAATCCGGGTCTTGGCGGTGAACATGTTCGGTCTCCTCTGTTGTCGATGAGAACCGCGTAGGGCTTCCAGCCAGTGGAAGGTCAACACACCAAAACGTGTCGGCGGCGAGTTCCGCTCCGGCCTGTGCCTCGAGACGCAGATGCGCCAGAAGGTGACGCAGCCGCCGCTGGCGGACAGGCAGTCCGGACGGCTAGGCTGGCGTAAAGCTTGGGAGGGTCGCGATGGACGTGCGTGAACAGACGGCGCCGAGACGCGAGCGGGCCGGGCGTGGGGCACGGCGCGAGCAGCGCAGCCACGGATCGCGCGACCTCGGGCGTCCCTACATCATCCGCAACATCCCGACCTACGATATCCTGGGCGAAGAAAGCCTCGTCCGCATCGAGCAGACGGCCGACCGGATCCTGGCCGAGATCGGCATCGAGTTCCGCGACGACCCCGTGTCCCTCGACCACTGGAGAAGCGCGGGCGCCAGGGTCGACGGCGCGCTGGTGAGGTTCGAGCCGGGCATGCTGCGCGAGATCCTCAAGGACGCGCCGTCGAGCTTCACCCAGCATGCGCGCAACCCGGCGCGCTCCGTCGTGATCGGCGGCAAATCCGTCGTGTTCTCGCCGGCCTACGGCTCGCCCTTCGTGATGGACCTCGACAAGGGCCGCCGCTACGGCACGATCGAGGATTTCCGCAATTTCGTGAAGCTGGCGCAGGCCTCGCCCTGGATGCACCATTCGGGCGGGACGATCTGCGAGCCGGTCGACGTGCCGGTGAACAAGCGTCATCTCGACATGGTCTACAGCCATATCAGGTATTCGGACCGCGCCTTCATGGGTTCGGTGACGGCGGAAGCCAGAGCCGAGGACTCGATCGACATGGCGCGGATCGTGTTCGGCCGCGACTTCGTCGACGCGAACTGCGTCATCCTCGGCAATGTGAACGTCAACTCGCCGCTGGTCTGGGACGCGACGATGACCACGGCGCTGCGCGCCTATGCCCGGGCCAACCAGGCGGCGGTGATCGTGCCGTTCATCCTGGGCGGGGCGATGGGGCCGGTGACGAATGCGGGCGCGATCGCGCAGTCGCTCGCCGAGACCATGGCCGGCTGCGCGCTGACGCAGCTTGAGCGCAAGGGGTGCCCGGTGATCTTCGGCAACTTCCTGTCGTCGATGTCGCTGCGCTCCGGTTCGCCGACCTTCGGCACGCCGGAGCCGGCGATCGGCTCGATGGTGGTGGGGCAGCTGGCGCGGCGGCTCAATCTGCCCCTCAGGTGCTCGGGCAATTTCACCACGTCGAAACTGCCGGACGCGCAGGCGATGAACGAGGGCACGATGTCGATGCTGGCGGCGGTGCAGTGCGGCGCCAACTTCATCCTGCACTCGGCCGGATTCCTCGACGGTCTCCTGTCGATGTCCTACGAGAAGTTCGTGATGGATGCGGATTTCTGCGGCGCGCTGCACACCTATCTCGACGGGGTGACCGTCGACGACAACGCGCTCGCGCTCGACGCCTTCCGCGAGGTCGGGCCGGGCAGCCATTTCTTCGGCTCGCAGCACACGCTGGCGAACTACGAGACCGCGTTCTGGGATTCGGAGATGGCCGACAACGAGCCGTTCGAGAAATGGGAGGCGGCGGGGAGCGTCGACGCAGCCACCCGCGCCAACGCCAAGTGGAAGAAGACGCTGGCCGAATACGAAGCGCCGCCGCTCGACGAAGGGATCGACGAGGCGCTGCAGGATTTCATGACGCGGAGGAAGGCATCGATGGACGACGCGTGGTATTGAGGGCCGACGAATCTGGAGAACGCCCCATGAAACGCCATCTCGCTCTTGCCGCTTTCCTCTCGCTCGCATGCGTCCCCGCGGTTGCGGGTCCGGTTTCCGACGCGGTGCGCTTCTTCTACCTGCCGGTTCAATGGGAGGCCGATCCGGAGTTCCGCGACCGGTTCACAGGACCGGCCAAGAAGCTGTTCGACCTCAACGACAAGATGCCCGAAGGCGAGATCGGTTGCATCGACTTCGGCCCCGGCATCGACGGGCAGGACTATGACGACGAGACGATCAAGAAGACGCTGAAGCTCACGGAGGAGGTGAGCGGCGACCAGGCCACCGTGACCGCGCGATTCACCCTCTTCCCCGACCACTCCGAGGAAGCCAAGCGCGAGATCCAGTGGCTGTTGGCGAAGGAAGGCGGTAAATGGAAGATCTCCGACATCGTGTCCGTGACGAGCGGCTGGAAACTGAGCGAGCTGGAATGCCTGCCGGAGGGATGAGGGACGCGGATGAAGATCACCCGGATCGTCGCGACACCGGTCAACATCCCGCTGGAGAAACCGCTCTGGTGGACCGGCGGCCACTATCCGGGGACGTCGAAGACGATCGTGGAAGTCGAGACCGACGAGGGGATCGTCGGGCTCGGTGAGGCGCCTTCGACGGACGTGGTCGCGTCGATCGCCGCGATGGGAGAACGGCTCAGAGGCTGCGATCCGATCGACATAGCCGGTTGCGAGAGCCGCTGCGTGCCGCCCTGGCAGATCGTCCAGAACACCGACGACTCTTCGGTGGTGAAGGCGTTCGGTGCGATCGAGATCGCGCTGTGGGACATCCGCGGCAAGCTCTGGAACCAGCCGCTCTACCAGTTGCTCGGCGGCGCGGTGCGCAAGGATATCCCGTTCACCGAGTATTTCGGCTTTCGCGATGGCGGGGAGACATCGCCAGAAGAGGTCGCCAACTACTGCCTCAGGATGCGCGAGGAGCACGGCTCGACCTTTTTCGAGGGCAAGCTGATCAAGGGCGATCCGGCGCTGGAACTCGCCAGCGTGAAGGCGATGCGCGAAGCGCTCGGCCCAGCGGCGATGATCCGGCTCGATTCGAACATGCAATGGTCGCTGACGACCGCGCGACGCCTACTGCGCGACCTCGAACCCTACGACATCCGCAACTACGAGGATCCGGTCGCGACGTTCGAGGAGATGGCGGCGCTCAGGCAGCACTCGGCGATCCCGTTCTCGACGCATGTGCCCGACATCCGCCGCGCGGTCGCGCTTGGTGCGCCGGACTACATCGTCACCAATTTCGCGGTATTGGGCGGGATCGGGCGGGCGGTGCGCTTCATCGGCGCCTGCGAGGCGATGGGCGTTGGGTTCTGGTGCTATTCGGGCGACGCGGGGATCGCCACGGCGGGCTATCTGCACATGACGGCGGCGATGCCGTGGATCACCGAACCGTCGCAATCGCTGTTCCGCTGGCAGGTGGGCGATGTGATCGAGGGCGGACCGTTCCGGCAGAAGGACAACGTGGTTCGGGTGCCCGAGGGTCCGGGGCTGGGCGTCACGCTGGACAGGGCGGAGCTCGCGCGCTGGCACCGGCACTTCGTCGACAACGGGCCGATCGATCATTTTCACGACCCCGCGATGCCGGGGCGGTTCCACAGGCTGCCGCTGGCGTGATGGCGCTGTGATCCAAGGATATGGCGCTACAGGCGCTTGCGGGCAGGGACGGCGGGCGCGAGGCTGGCCGTTCTCAAGGGATCTGCCATGACCGCCAGCAACGACCCGCTTCTCCAGCCGTTCCAGCTCAAGCATCTCACGCTCAAGAACCGCGTGATGTCGACCAGCCATGAGCCGGCCTATTCGGAAGACGGGATGCCGAAGGAGCGCTACCGGCTCTACCATGCCGAGAAGGCGAAGGGCGGCATGGCGATGACGATGACGGCGGGCTCGGCGATCGTGTCGCGCGACAGCCCGGCGGCGTTCGGCAATCTGCAGGCCTATCGCGACGAGATCGTGGGCTGGATGCGCGAGCTGGTGGATTCGTGCCACGAGCACGACTGCAAGGTGATGATCCAGCTCACCCATCTCGGCCGACGGACCGGATGGAACAAGGCCGACTGGCTGCCGGTTCTGGCGCCTTCGCCGGTGCGCGAGCCGGCGCACCGGGCGTTCCCGAAAACCGCCGAAGACTGGGACATCGAGCGGATCGTCGCCGACTATGCGTCGGCTGCGCAGCGGATGCAGGCGGCCGGGCTCGACGGGATCGAGTTCGAGGCTTACGGCCACCTGATGGACCAGTTCTGGTCGCCGGCGACCAACACGCGCGACGACGAGTATGGCGGGTCGCTCGACAACCGGCTGCGCTTCACCCACCGGGTCGTGGACGCCGTGCGGGCGGCGGTCGGGCCCGACTTCATTGTCGGCATCCGCATGGTGGCGGACGAGGAGCTTGCGGCGGGTCTCACGAGGGACGAGGGGATCGAAATCGCGCGACGGCTGGCGGGCGGGGGCAAGGTCGACTTCCTGAACATCATCCGCGGCTCGATCGAGACGGATGCTGCTCTGACCAACGTCATTCCGATCACCGGCATGCGCTCGGCCCCGCATCTCGACTTCGCGGGCGAGGTGCGGGCGGTGACGAAATTCCCCGTCTTCCATGCCGCGCGCATCCAGGACGTGGCGACGGCCAGGCACGCGATCGCGACCGGCAAGCTCGACATGGTCGGCATGACGCGGGCGCATCTGGCCGAGCCGCACATCCTGAGGAAGGTGATGGCCGGCGAGGAGCACCGCATCCGGCCCTGCGTCGGCGCGACCTACTGCCTGGACCGGATCTACGAGGGCGGCGAGGCGCTGTGCATCCACAATGCGGCGACGGGGCGCGAGGCTTCGATCCCGCATGTGATCGCGCGGACGGAGGGACCGCTGAAACATGTCGTGGTGATCGGCGCCGGGCCTGCGGGGCTGGAGGCAGCGCGGGTGACGGCCGAGCGCGGGCACAGGGTGACGGTGCTTGAGGCAGCCGGCCAGGCGGGCGGGCAAATCCGGCTCGCGGCGCAGAACCCGCGCCGGAAGGAGCTGATCGGCATCGTCGACTGGCGCGTGGCGGAGCTGGAGCGGCTCGGCGTCGACGTGAGATACGATACCTGGGCGGAGGCAGAAGACGTTCTGGCGCTCGGTCCCGAGATGGTGATCGTCGCGACCGGCGGCCTGCCGCAGAACCCGCCGCTGGAGGCGGGCGGAGACCTGGTCGTGTCGAGCTGGGACATCGTGTCGGGCGCGGTGAAGCCGGCAGAGAGGGTGCTGCTCTACGACGACAACGGCTCTCATGCGGGCATGACCGCGGCGGAGATGGCGGCGCGGGCGGGTGCGGCGGTCGAACTCGTCTCGCCGGAACGCTTCTTCGCACCGGAAATGGGCGGCATGAACCATGTGCCCTACATGAAGGCGTTCCACGAGACGGGGGTGCGGATCACCATCAACACGCGGCTGAAATCCGTGCGGCGCGAGGGCAACACGCTGGTGGCCGTCTTGGGTTCGGACTTCGCGGACGGCTGGCGCGAGGAGCGGCGGGTCGACCAGGTGGTGGTCGAGCACGGAACGCTGCCGCTGGACGAGCTCTATCTGGCGCTGAAGCCGCTGTCGGAGAACCACGGGGCGGTGGACTACGAGAAGCTGGTCGGGGGCGGGGAGGTGTTTCCGGTCTCGGATGCGGGCGCGGCGTTCACGCTGCTGAGGATCGGCGACGCGGTGGCAAGCCGCAACATCCACGCGGCGGTGTATGACGGAATCAGGTTCGGGATCAGGGTTTAGGGGCGGCACGCGCCGGGGCAGACTTTCCGCCCGCGCGCGGCGTCATCCCGGCGGCCGGAGGCCAGCCGGGATCGATTGCGGGCTGATATCCTGGCGCGGGTCAAGCCGGGCGAACAGGCCAGTCGCGCAGAAGAATGGGTCCCGGCTGGCCTTCCGGCCGCCGGGATGACGATCGCGCAGGGGAGCGCGGCCCGCAATCACGGACCGGAGGCGACCGCGCGAACGCCCGGACCGGACGCGTCTCCGCGACATCGACCTTTCGGAGCGGCGCGGAGGAAGGCCTATTCAGGTCGTCGCGTGCCTGGCGGCGTTCGGTACTCTGGATCCATGCGACGAGACCGGACCAGAGCAGCGCAAGGGCCCGGAGACGCAGGGCGAGGCAAGCGGCGTCGGTGGGGGCGTCGCCGTCGGGAGGCGGCGCAAACGATGCGGCTTGCGGCAGCACAGGAGCGCCATAGTGGCGCGCGATGTCGAAGAACGACGCATACGCGACGATCTCGCCGTGGAGCAGGACAGCGAGCACCCGGCGACGGACATGGGCGGGCATGTCGCCGAGGCATTCGGCCAGGGCCGCGAGCGAAAGCAGCGTCGCCACGATGCTGCTCAGCACGTCCGTCCCTGTATTCGCCCTGCAGTCCACCGTTCGTTCCTTTCCGCTCACCACCTCATGGTGGGCCATGCGCAGAGGGCGTGGACAAAGGTGCGAGCGGTGGATGGCGATTGACGAGTAGAAACAAGGGGTTGAGTATCGAAATTTCCGCACGAGGCGAAAATCGATCCACCTGCGACAGCGGCGAACCGCAACATCCAGGCGGTGTCTATGATCGATCAAGGTTCGGAATCAGGATTTCCGTGTCAGAGCGGCGAGAACCTCGGGAGCGATGTCCACGAGCCTTCCCTGAAGCATCGGGTTTGCGAGATCGTGGTTCGCCTGGATGATGATCTCCTCGTCGGCAGAGGCGAACTCGATATCGTCGCGGCCTTCGATGAGGTTCGCCCATTCCTCAACCGTGGCAGCGTCGATCTCGCCCGCAAGATATCGTCCAAGAACGGACGCAATGTCTTCCTTGTCCGGTGTGACGAGCGGTTCTCCACCCCAGCCAAGCAGGCCGAGCAACGCTTCAATCTCGTTCAACGGGCGATCGAAACATAGCAGCGAAGCCAGCGCAGCCTGTCTATCCATGCCAGAGTCTTGCTTCCGCATCGGGATTTTCGAACAGAACAAAAGCGACACTCGATGGAATTATAGCGACATCCACGTCCCGCAGGATGCCGCGATGTCTAAATCCTTAGCTTTTCGTGGCGTTTTTCCAACAGCCGATGATCCCCCGAGCGCGAATGCTCGCGCCCATGTCCGAACCCCGCCAGAACCGCCGTGTCCGCAATCACGCGAAGGGACATGCGGTCATTCCCCAACTGCCGCGCCAGCGCGTGCGCAATCCTTATCCGCCGATGCAGCTTTTGTCGGAGACGCAGGTCGAGGCGATCCATGATGCGTCGATGCGGATCCTCGAGGAGTATGGCATCGAAGTGATGAGCCCGCGGGCGCTGTCGCTGTTCGAGGCGGCGGGTGCCGAGGTCGACCATGCGACGCAGACCGTGCGGCTCGACCGCGGGCTGGTGGCGGAGAGGATCGCGACCGCGCCGTCTTCCTATACGCTGACGCCCCGCAATGCGGAGAATGCGGTCCATCTCGGCGGCGATGCGCTAAACTTCACGCTGGTGGCGGGGCCGCCCAACGTGCACGACATGGAGCGGGGGAGGCGCGCCGGAAACCTCGGCGACTACCGCGACTTCGTCCGGCTGGCGCAGCATTTCAACGCGATCACGATGCTGGGCAACCAGGTCTGCGCGCCGGTGGAACTGCCGGCCAACAACCGCCATCTCGACACCTATCTCGCCAATCTGACGCTGTCGGACAAGTCGTTCCACGTCTCGGCGATCGGGCGGGGCAGGGCGCTGGACGGCGTGAACATGATGGCGATTTCGCGCGGGCTGACGCTCGACCAGCTGCGCGAGGATCCCGGCGTCACGACGATCATCTCGGTCAACTCGCCGCGCCGCTTCGACGGCGAGATGGCGGAAGGGCTGATGGCGATGGCCGAGCATGGCCAGTCGGTGGCGGTGACGCCGTTCACGCTGATGGGCGCGATGAGCCCGGTGACGCTGGCCGGTGCGCTGGCGCAGCAGAACGCCGAGGCGCTGTTCGGGGTGGTGCTGACGCAGCTGGTGCGGCCGGGTGCGCCGGTGATGTATGGCGCGTTCACGTCGAACGTCGACATGAAGTCGGGCGCGCCGGCCTTCGGTACGCCGGAGAACACCAAGGCGAATGTGGCGTCGGGGCAGCTGGCGCGGAAATATGGGCTGCCCTATCGCACGACGCCCGGCTCGGCCTCCAATGCGGCAGACGCGCAGGGGGCGTGGGAGACGATGATGGCGCTGTGGGGCGCGGTGCTCGGCCACGGCAACCTGATCTACCACGCCGCCGGGTGGCAGGAGGGCGGGCTGACGGCTTCGTTCGAGAAGTTCATCATGGATGTGGAGATGATCCAGCACATGATGGAGTTTTTGAAGCCGATCGAGGTCAACGAGGGTGAACTCGCGCTCGATGCGCTGGGGCGCGTGCCGACGGGCGGGCATTTCTTCGGCGACGAGCACACGCTGGCGCGCTACGCGACCGCCTTCTACCAGCCGATCCTGTCGAACTGGCAGAATTTCGAGGCGTGGCAGGAGGCGGGGTCGCTGGACGCGACGGCGCGGGCGACGCGGGTGTGGAAGAAGGCACTGGAAGAGTATGAGCAGCCGGCGATGGAGCCGGACCGGCTGGAGGGGCTGGAGGCCTATGTGGCGCGGCGGAAGGAGCAGATTGGGGGAGGCGAGCCGTGAGGAGCGGCTTGGCACGCGTGTCGCCACCCCCACCCCTAACCCCTCCCCACAAGGGGGAGGGGGACGACGAGCCGATGGCGCTCGACGATAGGGGGGAGCGCCATATAGCTCCGAGGAGGAACGCGACTTCTCCCTCCCCCTTGTGGGGAGGGGTTAGGGGTGGGGGTCGGGGCTTCGAACTGCGACGAAAATTATCGCCCGACGATCTTCGCCGTGACCGTTCCCACGCCCTCGATCGTCCCTTCCATCGTCTCGCCAACCTTCACCGCGCCGACGCCTTCCGGCGTGCCGGTGAAGATCAGGTCGCCGGCTTCGAGGCGGACGAGGCGGGAGAGGTGGGCGACGATTTCGGGGATGGACCAGATCATCAGCGCGATATCCGAGGACTGGCGGGGGGCGCCGTCGACGGTGAGTGCGATGGCGCCCTTCGCGGGATGGCCGATGCGGGAGGCGGGGGCGATGGCGCCGATGGGGGCGGAGTGGTCGAAGCCTTTCGACATGTCCCAGGGGCGGCGGGCAGCCTTCGCCTCGTCCTGCAGGTCGCGGCGGGTGAGGTCGATGCCGGCGGCGTAGCCGAAGACGTGGTTGAGCGCATCGGTCTCGGCGATGTCGGCGCCGGCGGTGCCGATGGCCACGACCAGTTCCATCTCGTGGTGCAGGTTCGTCGTGGCGGACGGGTAGGGCACGTCGGCGCCGCCGGTGACGATGGCGTCGGCCGGCTTGGTGAAGAAGAAGGGCGGCTCGCGGTCCGGCGCGCCGCCCATTTCGAGCGCGTGCGCAGCGTAGTTGCGGCCGACGCAGAAGATGCGGCGGACCGGGAAAAGCCGGCCGTCGTCGACGGGGACCGTCGCCTGCGGCGCGGGCGGGAACACGAGGTCGGCCATTCATTTCTCCTGCGGCGGGTCGCTGCCTCACCCGGCGTTACGCCAGCCGGGCGTCAACCTCAACATCTGAATCAATCCGTTTGCGCGCTGAATCGCCTTCAGCCGGCAAGCTCCTGAACCGAAGAGACATTTCATGAAATCGCATGCACGGGTCGTGGTCATCGGCGGGGGCGTGGTGGGCGCTTCGGTCCTCTATCATCTGGCGCGGTTCGGCTGGACCGACGTCGTGTTGCTGGAACGCGACGAACTGACGAGCGGCTCGACCTGGCATGCGGCGGGCGGCATGCACACGATCAACGGCGATCCGAATGTCGCGAAGCTGCAGAAATACACGATCGAACTCTACAAGGAGATCGAAGAGCTATCCGGCCAGGCGACGGGCGTTCACATCACCGGCGGCGTGCTGCTGGCCGCGACCGAGGCGCGGATGGACTGGCTGCGCGGCGTGGTGGCCAAGGGACGCTATCTCGGGCTCGACCTGGAGGAGATCTCGGCCGAGGAGGCGCATCATCTGATGCCGCTGCTCGATCCGAGCCAGTTCGTCGGCGCGGTGCGCAATTCCGAGGACGGGCATCTCGATCCGTCGGGCGTGACGCATGCCTATGCCAAGGCGGCGCGGAAACTGGGCGCAGACATCGAGCGTTTCACCAAGGTCGAGGACATCGTCCGGCGCGAGGACGGAATGTGGCGCGTCATCACCAACAAGGGCGAGGTGGTGGCCGAGCATGTCGTCAACTGCGGCGGGCTGTGGGCACGCGAGGTCGGGCGCATGGTCGGGCTGGAGCTGCCGATCCTCGCCATGGAGCACATGTATCTGATCACCGAGGACATGCCGGAGGTGGCGGAGGTGAACCGCACCACCGGCAAGGAGGTGATCCACGCGGTCGATTTCGACGGCGAGCTTTATCTCCGCCAGGAGCGCGGCGGCATGCTGATGGGCACCTACGAGAAGGCGAACAAGCCGTGGTCGGAATTTTCCACGCCGTGGAATTTCGGGCACGAGCTGCTGGAGCCGGACATCGACCGCATCGCGCCGTCGCTGGAGGTCGGGTTCCTGCATTTCCCGGCGTTCCAGAAGACGGGCATCAAGCAGATCATCAACGGGCCGTTCACCTTCGCGCCGGACGGCAACCCGCTGGTCGGGCCGGTGCGCGGACTGCCGGGGTTCTGGGTCGCGTGCGGCGTTATGGCGGGCTTTTCGCAGGGCGGCGGCGTCGGACTGTCGCTGGCGCAGTGGATGATCAACGGCGATCCGGGCGCCGACATCTGGGCGATGGACGTGGCGCGCTACGGCAGCTGGGCGACTATGTCCTATACCAATGCCAAGGTGCGCGAGAACTATTCGCGGCGCTTTTCTATCCGTTTCCCGAACGAGGAACTGCCGGCGGGTCGGCCGCTGAAGACGGTGCCGATCCACGACCTTCTGGCGGCCAAGGGCGCTCAGTTCGGCGCGAGCTTCGGGCTCGAAGTGCCGCTCTGGTATGCGCCAGAGGGGGTGAAGGACGAGTTCTCGTGGCGGCAGTCGAGCGATTTCGAGCACGTCGGGCGAGAGGCGAAAGGGGTGCGCGAGGCGGTCGGTCTTTCGGACATCTCGGTATTCGCCAAATACAAGGTGACGGGCGAGGGCGCCGAGGCCTGGCTGGACAGGATGCTTGCCTGCCGCCTGCCGAAGGAAGGGCGCATGACGCTGGCGCCGATGCTGAAGGAGGACGGCAGGATCATCGGCGATTTCACGCTGGCGAACCTCGGCGGCGGCGAGTGGTTCATCGCCGGTTCGGGCGTGGCGGAAGAATACCATCTGCGCTGGTTTGCCGAGCATCTTCCAGCGGACGGATCGGTGACGGTCGCGGCGCGGGGCATGGAACTGGTCGGGCTGGGGCTCGCGGGGCCGAGGGCGCGCGAGGTGCTGCAGAAGGTCACCCGCGCGGACCTGTCGAACGAGGCGTTTCCGTTCATGGCGATCGGGAAGATCGACATCGGCATGGCGCCGTGCCTGGTCGGGCGCGTCAGCTATACAGGCGACCTCGGCTACGAGATCTGGATGGCGCCGGAGTATCAGCGGCACGTGTTCCAGACGCTGATGGCGGCGGGCGAGGAGTTCGGCATCGGCCTGTTCGGGTCGCGCGCGCTGAATGCGCTCAGACTCGAGAAGGGCTACGGGTCGTGGGCGCGCGAATACCGGCCGATCTATTCGCCGGTGGAGGCGGGGCTGGACCGCTTCGTGGCGTGGAACAAGCCCGCCGACTTCATCGGCAAGGCGGCGGCCGCGGCGGCGAAAGCCGAGGGCGGCAAATACCGCCTCAGGACGTTCATCATGGACGCGACCGACGCCGACGTGATCGGCGACGAGGCGATCTGGCACAATGGCAAGGTGCTCGGCTGGGTGACGTCGGGTGGATATGCGCATGCGTCTGGCAAATCGGTGGCGCTCGGCTACGTGCCGAAGGAGGTGGCAGACGCGGTGAGCGGGTTCGAGATCGAGTTGCTGGGCAAGCGCCACAAGGCAAACGTGCAGGTGGCGCCGCTGTTCGATGCGGACCAGACGCGGATGCGGGGGTAGTCATTGCGGGTCGGCACGAGTTGCCTTACATTTGCCGCAAGAAGTAAGGAGCACCGGCATGGCCATCGCCTCAGCCAAGGTCACATCGAAAGGACAAATCACATTGCCGGCCAAGCTGCGGGAGCGGCTTGGCATCAAGCCGGGTGATCGCGTTAGTTTCGAGGAGGACGGCATGCAGGGTGTCAGGCTGATCGCCCGGACTGTGACGGCAGCAGACCTTAAGGGGATCCTCAAGACGAACATCCGGTTGACCGACGAGGAACTCGAAGAGGCGATCAGCTCGGCATTCGGAGCTCGGTGGAAACGTCTCTCCGAGCAGGACTCCAGTGACGATCGGGATTGACACCAACATCGTCATTCGCTGGCTCGTCGAAGAACGTGGTGCGGAGTCCCAGGCCGAGAAAGCGGTCCGCATCATGGGGCAAGATGGCCTGCACTTGAGCCTTGTCGCGCTGGCCGAAGTAATCTGGGTGCTGAACCGCACCTACGGATTCACGCGTTCGCAGATCGTGCGTGTCGTAGATGCGCTGCTTGGGATGGGCAATGTGGATACTGGACGAAGGGACGTCATCCAGGCGGCATTGGCCGAGTTCGAAGTGCACGGCGGGGACTTCAACGATCACCTGATCGCATCGCTGGACGAGACTGCAGGCTGCGACCATACGCTGACCTTCGACAAGAAGGCAGCCCGGTCCAAACGCTTCAAACTGGTCTGACGACGTGAGATCCAGGCTTTCCCTTCCCCTCGGCCGCACGGCGGCGCTGTTCATCGACCTGCAGGAGGAGCACCGGCGCGATCCGGGGTTTCTGGCGGAGGGGTTCGACGGGGTGGTTGCCAACGCGGCGGCGCTGCAGGCGGCGGCGCGGGCGTCGGGCGTAGCGCTGTATCACTATGCCTATGTGGTCGACGGCACCGCACACTCGGGGGGCTTTCGTCCGACCAAGGCCGACGGGCGTCCCGCCTTTTCCGACCAGGATGATCCCAATTCGGCGATCTGCCCGGAGGTGGCGCCGCTGACAGGCGAGCGGGTGGCGGTCAAGGACCGGGCGAGTTCGTTCCGGGAGGATTTCGGACCGGAGCTAAAGGCGAAGGGCGTCGAGTGGATCGTCGTCTGCGGCGTCTGGACCGAGGCCTGCGTCTACGAGACGGTGAAGGACGCACAGGCGCTGGGATTCCGGGTGCTGGTGGTGAAGGACGCCTGCGCCAGCGGCACGCGGATGATGCACGAGATCGCGGTGCTCAACCTCGCCAACCGGCTCTATGGCGGTGGCGTGGCGACGATCGAGGCGGCGGTCGCGCTGCTTTCGGGCGTAGAGGCCGAGGTGTGGCTGGCGACGGAGGCGGTGCCGTTGCGCTATACGGCAGAGACGGCATCGCGGCTTTACGCGGAGCTGTGACACCGGCCCGTCTGCGTGGATCCGTCGAAGGCGCAGCGGGTCCGAATTCCTCGCGACGGGGGTGTCAGGCCCCGGCCGCCGCACGCGACAGGGCGGGCGCGAGGTCGCCGGCACCGGCGATTTCGATCTTTTCCAGCCCAAGCCAGTCGGCCATCAAGCGCAGCTCGGCCAGCAGTTGTTCGGCGGTTTCGGCCGGCGCATGCGGCTCGGAATGGGCCGACTGGACCCTGAGCACCGATGCCGCGCGGTCGGCCTTGAGGTCGACGCGGGCGACGATGCGCTCGCCGAGCAGGAATGGCAGGACGTAGTAGCCGAAGGCGCGCTTCTCGGCCGGCGTGTAGATCTCGATCCGGTAGCGGAAGTCGAACAGGCGCTCGGCACGGGAACGCTCCCAGACCAGCGGATCGAACGGGGCGAGGAGCGCGCGGGCCTCGACCTTGCGGGGAAAGCGCGCGTCGGGCGAGAGCCACGCCTGCTGGCTCCAGCCCTCGACAGCGACGGGCAGGAGCGAGCCTTCCTCGGCCAGTTCGGCGATGCGGTCCTTGTAGCCTTCGGCCGGCAGGCGGAAATAGTCGCGCAGGTCGGACGCGGTGGCGACGCCGAGCGCGCGGGATGCGATGCGGGTAAGTTCGCGGTGCGCCTCCGCCTCGTCCGGCACGGGCAGGTCGCGGATGGCCGGCGGGATGACGCGCTGCGGCAGGTCGTAGACGCGCTCGAAGCTCGGCCGGCGGGTCGAGGCGGTGATCTGCCCGGCCCAGAACAGCCATTCGAGCGCGTGCTTGGTGTCGCTCCAGCCCCACCAGCCGCCCTGGCCCTTGTCGCCCTCGATGTCGGAGGCGGCGAGGCCGCCTTCGCTCTCGATGCGACGGTGGAGGCCGGCGATCAAGTCGCGGCGCTCGCGGCCGAATTCGGCGAGCCGCCCGTAGATGTTTTCGTGACGTTCCGCGCGGCGCATGCGCCATTGCCACAGCGGCCAGGCTTCCAGCGGCAGCAGCGAGGCCTCGTGCGCCCAGTATTCGAACATGCCGCGGCGCTTCGACCAGGCATTATCCTCGAGCAGGCTCTGCGGATAGGGGCCGAGCCGCGAGAACAGCGGCATGTAATGGGCGCGCACGATGACCGAGACGGAATCGATCTGGAACAGGCCAAGGCGCGACAGGACCTTGTTCAGGTGACGCCGCGTCGGCGGCCCGTCAGGGCGGGGCTCGGCGAAGCCCTGCGCGGCGAGCGCGACGCGGCGGGCGGCGGCGAGTGACAGTTTTTCGCGCAAGGGAATCTCCTCCGAGCGGAGATTTCAGGAAAGGGAGGCGGGCGGCAACCCGAAAACGGCGCGAAGGGAGTGGCTGCTGACAAAGGGTTGGCAGGAGGGGCGTGTTGCGACCGGCACAAAAACGGGCGCGACGTCATCCCGGCGGCCGGAGGCCAGCCGGGAACCATTGGCCGCCGGGAGACGGCGCTGCGGACATGAGAGGATGCCGATTTGGCGTGTAATCGGAGAGAAGAATAGATCCCGGCTGGCCTTCGGCCGCCGGGATGACGAGTTCAACAGGAGAAGGGCCGGCCCGCTATACCTTCGCCAGCTTTCTCCTCACCCGTGCGAGAAACCGCTCGCGGCTTTGGGGCGTCGAGACGTCCATCAGGTAGTGGGCCAAGTAGACTGTCCGGCATTTCCAGCCGCACAGGGCGCGGATGCCGCGCAGGATGGTCTTGCGGCCGGGATGGCCGATGAGGACGGAGATCCAGAACGGCGCGCCGCAGGTGGTGATGACGGCGACGAGGCGCATGTGCGTCAGCGTTGGCACGATGCCGCCTTTCGGCGCGAGGCGGAAGGCGACCTCGAGGCCCCAGACGCGGTCGAACCAGCCTTTCAGCATCGCCGGCAGGCCGTACCACCAGGTCGGATAGACGAAGATCAGGCCCTCGGCCCAGCGCAGGGCCTCGATGTGCGGCTGCAAGGCCGGGTCCGAGGGGGCGCGGTCGTTGTAATGGCGCCGTTCGTCGGCGGTCATCACCGGATCGAACCCTTCACCGTAGAGGTCGATCAGCCGCGTTTCGTGTCCGAGCCTGCCCAGCGTCGCCAGAACCTCGTCCCGCACCGCGGCGGTGAAGCTCTCGGGGACCGGGTGGCAGTAGACGACGAGAATCTTCACGGTCAGAAACGGTCCATCGCGGCCGAAACCTTGCGCATGAAGGCGGACCTGCTGTCGGGCGTCGACCGGTTCATGTCGTAGTGGGCCATGTAGGGAAACGGCGCGCCCGGTTTGACAGTGGCGCGCAGGAGCCGCTTGACCAGTTTGCGGGGCGGATCGCCCATCAGGATGGCGCGCCAGCGCGCGCCGCCATAGGTGGTCACCGTGGCCACCTTCCTGATGTTGTGCAGGCAGCTGCGGGGTCTGCCGTCGACCATCTCGAAGGACACGCCCGGCAGGAAGACCCGGTCGAAGAACCCCTTGAGGATCGCCGGGTAGCCGAAGTTCCAGACCGGGTAGGACAGAACCAGCGCCTCCGCCGCCCGGACACGCTCCACGTACGAGGCGACGGGGGCGAGGTTTGGCCCGACCTCGTGATAGTTCAGCCGCTCCTCGCGGGTCAGGCGCGGATCGAAGCCCTCGGCATAGAGGTCGCAATCGTCGATGTCGTGACCCCGGGCGGCGAGCCGGTCGAGGATCAGACGATGCAGCGCGCCATTGTAGCTCGTCTCGACAGGATGGGCGTGAAGGACGAGGACTTTCATGTGCTCCTCATCAAGCGGTCGGATGCAGGTCGATAGGACGCCGTTGCGGCGCCGTCATCCTCGGGCTTGTCCCGAGGATCTGCCGACGGAAGGAGATCTCACGCGAGCGGCCGGAAGAGGTCGGCGCACTCCCACCAACGCCGGTAGATCCTCGGGACAAGCCCGAGGATGACGGCGCTTCATTTTGAAGCGAGGCTGGCGTGAACCCGCAGATGCCAGCAGATACCCGGGACAAGCCCGAGCATGGCGTCATGATCACGCTGCATGACGGCGTCAGACTTTGGGACGAAGCCATGAGGACTTTCATGTCTTGATTCAACCTGCCTGTTGCAAGCCTTTGAAAAGAAACAGCTTGCCCGATTTGTAGTCGTAGTCCGGGTTTTCCCAGGCGATCATCTTGCCGGGGTTGAGCAGGCCCTTCGGATCGGCCTCTCGCTTGAAGGCGAGCTGGACCTCGTCGGTCTGCTTCATGCCGCCTTCCTCGAGCGTGTAGCGGTGCGCATTGAAGATCGGGCAGCCGTTCTCCTCGTGCAGGCGCATGATCTCGTCGAGGCGCGCCTCGGTCGTGTAGCGGATCATCGGCAGGCCGAAGCAGGTGACGTTGCCGTCGAAGCGGACGAATTCGAGATGGCCGATCATCTCGTCGCCGATGAGGGTGTGGATCTTTTCGACGCGCTCGAGCTGGTTCGGGAAGGGGTAGAGGACCTGGAGGTAGGTGATCGAGGGATCGACGCGCAGCGCGCGCAGCGTGGTGTGGTTCCAGGACAGTTCGAAGTTGGGTGGCAGGCCCTTGAGGTCGGCCTCAGTCGCGGCGTTGAAGACGATCTCGGCGCCCCAGCGGCGGGTAAAGGCGAGGAAGGCGTCGAGCGACTGCGCGGCCACGGTGACGAGGCAGATGCTCTGGCCTTCGCGGAAGAATTTCTGGTGGCGCTTGAACCAGGCGAAGGGGGCGGGAGCGGCGATCGGCGAGATCAGCTTGGTGAGCAACCCGTCCTGCAGGCCGACCGCGTTGCCGTAGCGCGCCGCGTCCATGAACGTGTCGAAACCGACGATGACGTCGACCCACTCATAGGCGGCCGTCAGCGGCATCTCGACCTCCGAGATGATGCCGTTGGTGCCGTAGGCATGCGTCACCTTGTGCAGATCTTCCCCCGTCAGCTCCAGAATGCGCGGCACTTCTTCCATCGTCACCACGCGTAACCGGATGATGTTGCCGAAGTCGCGCAGCCCGCCCCATTTGATCGAGCCGACGCCGCCGGAGCCGCCGGCGACGAAACCGCCGATCGAGGCGGTGTGGTAGGTGGACGGATGGATGCGCAGTTCCTGCGCCGAATGCGCCCGCGTCGCCTTGTCGATGTCGGCGATGACCGCGCCGGGGCCGGTGACGACGCGGCCCGGCGCGATCAGGCGGATCTCGTTCATCTCGGCGAGCGACAGGACAACGCCGCCGGAGAGGGGCATGGCCTGGCCGTAGTTGCCGGTGCCGGTGCCGCGCGGGGTGACGGGAATGCCGCGGCGGTAGCAGGCCTTCAGCACGCGGATCAGCTCGGCTTCCGTCTTCGGCGAGACGACGATGTCGCCGGTGACCGTTTCGAGCTGCTTTTTCAGGACGGGGCTGTACCAGTAGAAATCGCGGCTCTTCTGCTGGACGATGGCCGGATTGTCCTCGATCTTGATGCCGGCGATGTCCGCCTTGAGCGCCGCGATGTCCATCAGGGTTGTCCCACCGTTTCGTCGAGTTCTGAATAGTCCGGGATGACACGCTCGATCGCGGCACCGGCGCGGATGACCGTGCGGTCGCTCTCGGGACGCGACAGGAGTTCGGTCCACGACCGACCTTTGAAGATCATCAGATCGGCGGCGCTGCCGGGCTTCAGCGTGCCGGCGTCGTCCAGCCCCATCGCCTTTGCCGGGAAGGCGCCGACGGTTTTGGGCCAGTCGGCGACGGGATGGTCGAACTGGGCGATGCGGGTCGCCATGCGGTAGACTTCCAGCATGTCGAGGTCGCCGTAGGCGTAGAACGGATCGCGGGTGTTGTCGGAGGCGACGGCGACGTTGATGCCGCGCGCCTTCATCTCGTGCAGGAGCGTGATACCGCGCCAGCGCGGGGTGGTGCGATCGTGGCGGCGGTCCTGCAGATACATGTTGCACATCGGCAGCGACACGACCGACAGGCCGGCCTCCGCGACGAGATCGAGTGTGCGCAGCACGTCCGCGTCCGGCTGGCGGGCGAGCGAGCAGCAGTGGCCGACGAGGATTTTTCCGGTGAAGCCGTGGCGGATGGCGGCCTCGGCGATCAGGCGCAGCGAAACGGCTTCGACGTCGTCGGTCTCGTCGGCGTGGAAGTCGAGGTCGAGGCCGCGCTGCATGGCCTCCTCGAAGACGCGGTCGATCATTTCGACCACGTCAGGAACCATGTAGGTGACGGCGCCGAGCACGCCGCGGGCACGGGCGACCCGGTCGGCGAGACGCGAGAACCATGCGCCGTCGCGGATCGTCTCGACACCGGCGAGCGAGGCGGCCTGCAGCTCGATCCGCCCCGCCCAGCGCCCGCGCATCGCGGTGAACACGTCCCAGGAGATGGTCTCCTGCGGGAAGACGGAATCCAGGTGGGTGCGGATCGCCTTGGTGCCGTGCGCATAGGCGGTGCGCAGCGAGAACTCCATGCGCCGCTCGACGTCCTGCGCGTTCCAGAAGGCCATGCGATCGGTGCCGACGGCGGTCAGCGCGCCCATGAAGGAGCCATCCGGATTGGGCATGCGCGGCCAGATATGGCCCTTGTCGAGATGGGTGTGGCAGTCGACGAAGGCGGGAAGGACGATGCGGCCGGCGAGGTCGACCGAGCGCGGCGGCAGGGGCTTGTCGCCGCGCGGCGCGATTGCCTTGATCCTGCCTTCGGCGATCGAGATGTCGGCGCGGACGAAGCCGTCGCGGTCGGGCTTGCCGGCGAGGCCCTCGGCCGTGGAGGCGTGAAGCCTGGCATCGGCGAGGACGTACCAGCCGCTGGTCGGAATGGAGAGGGCGGTCATGTCGGTCTCACCGCTCCTGCTTCAGCGCACTTTCGTGCCAGCGGCGCAGCATCATGTGCGAGATCCAGGTGAGCGTCATGAAGATGACGATGCCCGTCAGCGAAATCAGGATCAAAGCGGCGAAGAGCCGCGCCGTGCGCAGGCGGTAGCCGCTTTCGATGATGCGCGAGGCCAGCCCCGAGGACTGGCCGGCGGAGCCGGCGACGAACTCGGCCACCACCGCGCCGATCAGCGCCAGGCCGCCGGCGATCTTCAGGCCGCCGAGGAAATAGGGCATCGCGGCGGGCAGGCGCAGGTGCCAGAGTTCCTGCCAGCGCGTCGCGCCGTTGAGCTTGAACAGGTCGCGCAGGTTGCGGTCGACGGAGTTGAGCCCGAGCGTCGTATTCGAGAGGATCGGGAAGAAGGCGACGATCCAGGCGCAGAGCAGGAGCTTTGCCGTCTGATTGTCTACATAGATGTTGATGAGCGGGAAGATCGCGACGATCGGCGTCACCTGCAGCACGATGGCGAAGGGGAAGAACGACATCTCGACCCATTTCGACTGGGCGAAGAGGACCGAGAGACCGACACCGCCGACGACGGCAAGCAGAAGGCTGAGACCGGTGATGCGCAAGGTGGTGAGAAGCGAGGAGAACAGCAGGGCGCGATCGTCGATCAGCGCGCCGAGAACATCGACCGGGCGCGGCAGGATGTAGTGCGGGATCTCGTTCCAGACGACGATGCGGTCCCACAGGAAGATCGCCAGGCACATGATGGCGAGCGGCAGGACCCATTTGCCGACGCGTTCGATCCGCGCCGTCCTCAGCCGGCGCATCTCCTCGGCGTCGAGCGGAACCGGGGCGGACTGGTCAATGGACGCCATCGAACGCTCCCGCCTTGGTGAGGGCCGGCGCGTCCATCGCCCGGCCGAGAACGTCGGATGTCTTGCGGCAGAGCGCGGCATAGTCCGCCGAGGTGCGGAAGACCTCGTCGCGCGGGTAGGGCGCGTCGACCTCGACCTCGTCGAAGACGCGGCCCGGCCGCGCCGCCATGACGACGATGCGGTTGGACAGGAAGACGCTTTCGAACACGGAGTGGGTGACGAAGACGACGGTGAAGCGCTCGTCCTGCCAGAGTTCCAGGAGGTCGTTGTTGAGCTTGAAGCGGGTGATCTCGTCGAGTGCGGCGAAGGGCTCGTCCATCAACAGCACGCGCGGCTTGGTGACGAGGCCGCGGGCGATCGAGACGCGCATCTTCATGCCGCCGGAGAGTTCGCGCGGGACGGCGTTCTCGAAGCCCGTCAGGTGGACGCGCTCCAAGAGTTCGGCGATGGCCGGCGTGGCTTCGCGGCGCGACACGCCCTTGAGCCTGAGCGGCAGCCAGACATTGTCGAAGACGCTCGCCCAGGGCATCAGCGTCGGCTCCTGGAAGACGAAGCCGATGTCGGTCTGCGCGAGAGGCGGGCCGCGCCAGTCGAGCAGGCCGGTCGTGGGCGACGACAGGCCGGCGATGATGCGCAGCGCCGTCGACTTGCCGCAGCCGGACGGCCCGAGCAGGCTCAGGAAATCGCCCTCGCGCAGCGTCAGGTCGACGTGATCGAGAGCCGTCACGCCGTTGGAAAAGGTCTTCCCGACGGCGCGCATGATGAGGAGCGGCGCGCCGCCGGCAGGTTTCATTTCAGGCAAGATGGTTCACTTCTTGAGGTCGAGGCCGACGCCCTTGTTGACGAAGTCGAGCGTGTAGGCCTTCTTGATGTCGATGCCGGCGGGCAGGACCTTGGCCGCGACCATCTTGTCGTAGAAGCTCTTCATCCGCTCGTCGGTCATGGCGCCGATGCCGAGCTTCTCGGTGTCACCCGAATCGACGATGCCGAACTTCTTCATCTGCTCGATCGAGAAGGCGATCTGCTCGTCGGTGATCTCTGGGTTGTCCTTCTTGATCATCTCGTTGGCGGCCTTGTTGTCGCCGTAGAGGTAGTTGTACCAGCCCTTGGCCGAGCCATCGACGAAGCACTTCACGACTTCGGGACGCTTTTCGATCGTGTCGCGCATCGTCTCGATGGTCGTGGCGTAGGTGTCGAAGCCGTAGTCGGCGAGGAGGAACTGGTTCGGCACGAAGCCGCCTTCCTTCTCGACCGCGTAGGGTTCGGACGTGACGTAGCCCTGCTGCACCGACTTCTTGTTGGCGATGAAGGGGGCCGGGTTGAAGGTGTAGGGGATGCGCTTGGCCGGATCGAAGCCGAACTCGGTGATCATCCACTGGAAGTAGGACTGGAAGCCCTCGTCGCCGAGGATGTACTGCTCGGCCTTCTTCAGGTCTTCCCACGTGTCGAGGCCCTGACCGGGATGGCTCATCAGCACCTGCGGCTCCTTCTGGAAGGAGGCCGCGACGATGACGACCGGAATGTTCTCCTGCACGGCCGAGAAGGCCTGCAGCATGTTTCCGCCCATGTAGAAATCGATCTTGCCGGCAAGCATCAGCGGACGGCCCGTCACCTGCGGTCCGCCCATGGCGATCGTCACGTCGAGACCGCAGGCCTTGTAGGTGCCGTCGGCCACCGACTGGTAGTAGCCGCCATGCTCGGCCTGGGCGAACCAGTTGGTCTGGAAGGTTACCTTCTCCTGAGCCGAGGCGAGGCTTGAAGCCCCCAGCAGCGACAGCGCCGCAACCGACATCAACAGTTTCGTCTTCATTACACCACCCCTTGTTGAGCCGATCGACGGGACGCGCCGGCTGCTGGAATCCAGAGGAACAAAATGCAAAGCCCGTGCCAAGATCCGGTCGCGACGAAAGCAGTCGCGGACTGGGGAATTGCCCCCGGCGTCCGGTCGAGGCTGGTGCCACAGCGGGCACGGTGCCCAAATTTTGAGCGGCTGTCCATCACCGTCGGCATCCGCCAACAAATGATTGTTGCCAGCAATTGAATGTTGAATGTGCGCCGGCTGCGCGGCATAGGTTGCCGCGAACACAGGACTCGCCGATGCACCGCCCGCTCAATCCCCCTTCGATCAGACCGCCCTTCGCCCGCTACAGCCACGGCCTGGAGGTCGAAGCCGGCAAGCGGATCGTCGCGGTGTCGGGGCAGCTTGGCGTCAACGCCGACGACACGGTGCCGGAGAGCGTCGCGGAGCAGGCGGAACTCTGCTTCGCCAATATCGCGGCGATCCTGGGCGAGGCGGGCATGACGCTCAAGGACATCGTGCGCATCAACGCCTATGTCACACACCGCGCCTACATGAAGCACTATATGGAAGTGCGCGACCGGATCGTGTCCGATCCGCCGCCGGCCTCGACGCTGATGATCGTCGGCGGATTCACGCGGCCGGAGTTCAAGGTCGAGATCGAAGTGATCGCGGCCGGCTGACCGTCGATCGCGGGAAACCGCAGGCAAGGAGAGCGAGATGGCGCGACGTGTCTGGTGGGGCGATTTCCCGACGACGGACTATGCCTCGATCGATCCGGAGGCGACGATCGCGGTACTGCCGGTGGCGGCGATCGAGCAGCATGGGCCGCATCTGCCGGTGTCGACGGACACGTCGATCATGAACGGCATGCTCTCGACCGTCATCGACCGGCTGCCGGCGGCGCTCGACGTGCGCATCCTGCCGGTGCAGGCGGTCGGCAAGTCGAACGAACACCTGCATGCGCCGGGCACGCTGACGCTGCCGGCGACGACGCTGATCGAGGCGTGGACGGAACTCGGCGCCTCGGTGGCGCGGGCGGGCGTCAAGAAGCTCGTGATCGTCAATTCGCATGGCGGCAACGAGGAGATCATGGGAATCGTGTCGCGCGAGCTGCGCGTGCGCTTCGCCATGATGTCGGTGAAGACGAGCTGGATGCGCTTCGGCAAGCCGGACGGGCTCTATTCCGATATCGAAGGCCGCTACGGCATTCATGGCGGCGCCGTCGAGACCTCGCTGATGCTGCATTTCCGCCCCGACCTGGTCGACATGCGCAAGGCGCAGGATTTCGTCTCGCGGGTGCAGGCGGCGGAAGAGACCTTCGGCCTGCTGCGCCACACCGGCACGCATGCGTTTGCCTGGATCGCCAGCGACTTGAACCCGAACGGCGTGGTGGGGGAGGCGTCGAAGGCGACCGCGGAGAAGGGCAGGCTGACCGCCGAGCACCAGGCGGCCGGCTTCGTGCGGCTGCTGGAAGACGTGCGGCAGGCGGCGCTCGGCGAGTGGATCAGCGATCCCTACCGGGAGTAGCGCCGCGGCATATCAGGATATGTCAGGAAGGTTGCGCGGCCGGCTTTCCATTGCATGATATGTTGATATCAACGGAAACAGGCAGAAGTCCTGCCCCGTTTCCAGGAGGGTGCGTTGGAATTCCTGTTCATCATCAGCCACGACAGCGCGTTTCGTCCCGATCCGAAGCTGCTGTCCGACATAAGGGCGTGGAACGAAACCGCCGAGGCCAAGGGGGTTCGCATCGACGGCAAGCCGCTCGAGCCGGCAAGCGCGGCGGTGACGGTGAGGCTGCGCAACGGCAAGGAGAGGATCGACTTCGCGCCGTTCTCCACTTCCGAGGAGCAGATGTGCGCCTACGAACTGGTGCGCTGCGGCGGCATGGATGAGGCGGTCGCCCTTGCCAAGACCCACCCCATGGCACGCGCCGCGACGATCGAGGTGCGGCCCGTGTGGGGCGCGCTGGAGGTCGCGGCCCCCTGAGGGAAAGCTTCGCAATCGCGCTGGCCGGCGCGACGCAGTCGGCGCAGATTGCTGATGAAGGCGGCTTCGACGATGTGCATGGCAAGGCTCCGGTTCCGGCAGCGGGCTGCTCCTGAACCGTTGTCGACGCAGAACCGGGGTATTCGACATGCGTTGAATCTTTCTTCCGCCGTGTCGAAATGCGGCGACGACGGACGACCAGTTCGACCACGTCTTCACGGAGGAAAGAGGAATGGACTTCGCGTTGCTGATCTACATCGACGAAAGCCGCTTCGCCGGCATGACCGAAGCTGAGAACGAGACCTTCCAGCAAGCATGCAGGGATGCCGATACGGCCTTGGAGCGGGCAGGGAAGCTGATCGCTGCGCGGGCGCTACGCGCTCCAAATATGGCACAGACCGTCACGATCCGCGCCTCGAAACTGGTGCGTACCGACGGCCCATTCGCGGAAACCAAGGAGTATCTCGGTGGCGTGATCCTGCTGCGCGCCGCGGGGATGCAGGAAGCGCTCGACATCGCCCAGAATCTGCCGATCGCGCGATACACCCGTGTTGAAGTGAGGCCGGCCTATGATATCCGCGCCTGAGGGGATCTGCCGCCGGCGCCACGCCGCATGAGCCGCGCCGCCGTCGAAGAGGCTTACAGGACCCAGTCGCGCAAGGTGCTCGCGACGCTGATCCGGCACGTCGGCAGTTTCGACCGCGCCGAGGAGGCGATGGCCGACGCCTTTGCCGCCGCCGCGGAGCAATGGCCGAGCGAAGGCGTGCCGCGCAATCCGTTCGCCTGGCTGGTCTCGGCCGGACGTTTCAAGGCAATCGACCGGATTCGCAAATCCGCGCGGCAGGATGCGCTGGCTGACGAAGTCGCGCTGATAGCCGAGTGGGACGTCGACGGACCCGACGCCATGGACGAGCAGGCAATCGCCGACGATCAGCTGAGGCTGATTTTCACCTGCTGCCACCCGGCGCTGAGCCCGGAGGCGCAGGTGGCGCTGACATTGCGTGAGGTCGGCGGCCTCACGACCGAGGACGTGGCGTCAGCCTTCCTCGTGCCCGTGCCGACGATGGCGCAGCGCATCGTGCGGGCCAAGGCGAAGATCCGGGACGAGAAGATCCCCTACCGGACGCCTGAGCGCAGCGAACTGCCCGAGCGGTTGGAGCACGTCCTGGCCGTACTCTACTTGATCTTCAACGAGGGCTATGCAGCGTCGTCCGCCGCTTCGGGGAAAAGGGCGACCCTCGCCGCCGAGGCGATCCGGCTCTGCCGGCATCTCGTGGCATTGCTGCCGGACCCGGAGGCGACCGGGCTTCTGGCGTTGATGCTGCTGCAGGATTCACGCGGCGCGGCGCGGCTGACCGATGACGGGGCGCTGGTCCTGTTCGAGGATCAGGATCGCGGGCTCTGGGATCGCGCGAAGATCGAGGAGGGGCGCCGCCTGGCGGCCGAGGCGCTGGCCGGCGACGAGATCGGCACCTACGCGATACAGGCGGCTATCGCCGCCGAGCATGCCGCCGCGTTCGATCGCGACGTCGACTGGCGGCGGGTGGTGGCGCTCTACGACCTGTTGCTCAAGGCCCAGCCGTCGCCTGTGGCGGCGCTCAACCGCGCGGCGGCGATTGCCATGCGCGACGGGCCCGAGGCAGGGTTGGCGGTCATCGACACGCTTGTCGGGCACCAGGGACTTGCCGGATATCAGCCGGCGGTGATTGCCCGTGGCGAACTGCTGCGCCGGGCGGGAAGGCGGGGAGAAGCGCGCGCCGCCTTTGCGGCGGCGCTCGATCTGAAGGGTTCGGACGACGTGAGGCGGTTCGTCCAGGAACGGCTTGCTGAATTCGGCGCTACTCCACGAATACCCTGACGCTCGCGGCGCGGCCGGCGGCGTCGATGACCGTGAGCGTCTGCTGGCCGGCGCCGTCGGGCTGCCAGCGGGCGGTGCGGCGGCGCTCGGGCTCGGGCCAGGGCTTGCCGTTGGCAAGCCAGCGGAACGGCGCGCGGCCGCCCTGCAGCTTGATGACCAGCGGCGAGAAGCCGTCGGCGCCGTCGGCGAGTTCGATGCGGGCGCCCTGCGGCGGAAAGACGATCTGGGGTGCAGCTTCGGCTACGCCGCGGGGTTTCGTTTCCGACGCGGTGCTTTCGAAACGGCGCAGCGTGACCGGCAGTTCGGAAAGTGCCTGGCGCAGCGCCCCGGCCGGGGCACGCGGCAGCGGGGTGACCGGCAGGCCGGATTTGACGAAGGCGTCGAAGAGGAGAGGGGCCGCGGTGCCGAAGCCGGAAATGCCCGGGACCGCGCTGCCGTCGGCGCGGCCGACCCAGACGCCCAGGACATGCCGGCCGTCGAAGCCGACCGCCCAGGCGTCGCGATAGCCGTAGCTGGTGCCGGTCTTGTAGGCGAGGCCGTTGCGCATGGCGCCCTTGGGCGGCGTCACGCCGGTAAGAATGTCGCCGATTTGCCAGGCCGAGGCGGCCGGCAGGAGTTGCGCCCGGCGCGGCGTTTCGCCTTCGGCGCGCGGGCGGTTGACGAGCCTGACCGCCTGGCCGCCATTGGCGAGGCCGGTGTAGAGCTGGACGAGGTCGCGCAACGTGAACCCGATGCCGCCGAGGCCGATCGCCAGCCCTGCCGCTTTGCCGTTCGGCATCTTCGCGTCGACGCCGGCTTCGCGAAAGCGGGCCAACAGGCGGTGCGGGCCGACGGCGTCGAGCAGGCGGATCGCCGGCACGTTGACCGACATCTGAAGCGCGGTCCGGATCGAGATGTCGCCCTGGTAGTCCATGTCGAAGTTGCGCGGCCGGTAGCCGGCGAAATTGGCCGGACGATCCTCGATGATCGTTTCCTGCGCGATGCGGCCGTCCTCGAAGGCGAGGCCGTAGATGAAGGGCTTCAGCGTCGAACCGGGCGAGCGCACGGCGCGGGTCATGTCGACATAGCCCTGACGGGCGCGGTCGAGATAGGAGGCGGAGCCGACCTCGCCGAGAATCTCGCCGGTTTCGGCGTCGGCCAGGACCATCGCGACGGAGAGTTTTGGGCCGAGGGAGCGCGCGGCGGCGTCGGCGGCGGCTTCCAGCCCTTGCTGCACCGGACGGCTGAGCGTCACCACGTGGCGGAGGTCGCCGGGCTCGCTGCGCCTGACCGTCTCGGCAAGATGCGGCGCGAGCGACGGGAGTGCAACGCGGGAGGTGGGCAAGGGATCGAGTTCGGCCAGCCGCGCCTCGGCCTCGCCGACGATGCCGGATTCGACGGCGCGGGCAAGGACACGCGAGCGCGCCGCCTTCGCCGCTGTCAGATTGCGGTCGGGTCGGCGCAGTTCGGGAAGCTGCGGGATTGCCACCAGGAGGGCGGATTCGGCGAGTGTCAGGCGGCGCGGCTCTTTGCCGAACCACGCGAGCGAGGCTGCGCGGATGCCTTCGAGATTGCCGCCGTAGGGGGCGAGCGTCAGGTAGAGGCGCAGGATCTCGTCCTTGGACAGACGCCGCTCGATCTGGACCGCGCGGGCGATCTGCATGATCTTGGCGGTGATCGAGCGGCGCTCGCGCGGCTCGATCAGGCGGGCGAGCTGCATCGAGAGCGTCGAGCCGCCCGAGATGATGCGGCCATTGCCGGCGAACTGGATTGCCGCGCGCGCAATGGCCTTCAGATCGACGCCGGCATGGTCGCGAAAACGCTTGTCCTCGAAGGCGATCAGCATGTCGACGAAGCGGCGGTCGACGTCCGCCATGTCGGGCTCGAGGCGCCAGCGGCCCTCCTTCGTGGCAAAGGCGCGCAGTAGTAGGCCGTCGCGGTCGACCACTTCGCCCGAGCGCTCCATCGCCATGTCGAGCGGCGGCGGATAGGCGCGATCGAGCCGGTCGAGGCCGAACACGCCGCCCACCGCCAGGGCGCAGACCCCGGCAGCGGCGAGGAGCGTCCGGCGCAGCCGGCTCATTGCGCGGCCAGCACCTGCATGCGGCCGGTCGCGGTGCGGGCCGAGAACTGCGGCCGGTACATGTCCTCCACGGTCGCGGCCGGATGCGCGTAGTCGCCGGGCGTGACGGCGCGCACGACATAGGCGAGGTTGAACTCGCGGTCGGACGAGCCGTCGCGGTTGAAGGCGGCGATGAAGCGGTCGTCGCGGAACTCGACATGGACGGGCTCGATGTCGCCCAGCCAGTCGAAGTTGACGAGGCTGGCGCTGCCGACGATCGACGGATTGTCGATCTGGAAGCCGGCCGGCAGCAGGTCGCTGACCAGCACGCGCGACGGCCAGGCGTTGCGCTCGGTCACCTTGAGCACCACGACATAGCGCTCGTTCTGCGCGGCCTCGGTGATATTCGCCTCCTCGCCGTCGAGCGTGTAGTAGGTGCGCTCGATGGCGAAGCCGTCGCCGCCCGCCGGAAGCGGGTCGAGCGGTGCCGCGACTGTCGTCAGAACCGCTTCGAGCGGCTCGTTCGAGGTGTTGGCGATCACCACGGGGGCTGCATCCAGGTCGTCGGCGGTCTTGCGCACCGAGAAGTTGCCGGTGTGCGGCTGGCCGTTGACGTTGAGCTTGATGTCGTCGCTGCCGGCCTTGATGGCGCGGGCGGCAAGCAGCATCCAGGCTTCCTCCTGCGTCGAGGTCCAGCGCGACATGTTGCGCTCCTGCGAGACGAGCTGGACCATCGACGGGATCAGGGCGGGCGCCGGGCGGGATTCCGCCGCGAGCGCCAGCATCGCCGCGCCGTCACGCAGCGCCGAGCCGTAGTCGGAACGGTCGAGCGTCCTGCCCTCGGTGGCGCGGGCCAGCTGGAAGGCCGAGCTGAAGGCGGCTTCCGAGCGGACATTGTCGCCGTAGAGGGCGAGGCCGGCCGCCAGATGGGCGCGTGCCAGCGGAGTGCGGAACTCGCCGATCTGCGTGTCGGAATAGTAGCGCAGATCGCCGACCGAGGCCTTCTTGTTGCGGGCGAGCACATAGAGCGCATAGGCGATCTCGTTGCCCTTCTCCTCGATGTTGACGTCGTAGGAGAGCGAGTTCTGCAGGTTGCGCAGCGCCTGGTCGAAGCCCTCGGCAGGCACGTCGTACTTCTGCTCCCTGGCGCGGGTCAGGAAGTCGGTGACGTAGGCGTCGAGCCAAAGATCGCCGTAGCCCGGGCCCCACAGGCCGAACGAGCCGGACGAGGACTGGTAGGAGAGCACCCGCACGATCGCGTCCTGGACGCGCTTGCGCACGTCGGGATCGTCGGCCATGCCGGCCTCGGCCGACAGTTCCGACAGATAGAGCAGCGGCAGCGCCCGGCTGGTGGTCTGCTCGGCGCAGCCATAGGGGTAGCGGTCGAGCGTCATCAGCATGGCCGGGATGTCGAGCGCGGCCGAGCGGGAGACGCCGACCGAGACGGTGGCCCCCTGCCTGACGCTTTCGGCGAGCAGCCCGCTGTCGACGGTGACGCTGCCGGTGTTGGCGGCGAGCGTGACCACCTGGCGGGTGGTGACGGGCAGGACGGCCGGACGGATCGGAGCGGTGAGCGTCTGCGCGACGGCGAGGCCGCTCGCGTGGGTGAGCGAGACGTCGATCGTGGCGAAGGCGCCGTCGCCTGCCGCGAGCGGCACGGTGACGGTCTGGGTCTTGCCGGCCGCGAGATTGAGCGTCTCGTCGCCGCCGTCGAGGATCAGGCCGGTGCCCTTGAGCGCCAGCTTATAGTCGCCGGCGGGGCCGTCAGTGTTGGCGATGTCGAGCCTCAGTTCCGCCCGGTCGCCCGGGGTGAGGAACTTCGGCATCGAGGCCGTGACCACGACGGGATCGCGGATGATGACGTCGGCCTGGGCGCGGCCGAGAGCCGTGCCAGACCAGGCGACGGCCATGACGCGGGCCGTGCCGTTGAACTGGGGAATGTCGAAGGAGACGGTTGCGCGGCCGTCGGGGCCGACCTCGACGATGCCGGAGAAGAAGGCGACGAGCTTCTCCGTCGGCGGGCTGCCGGTGGTCTGCATGCCGCCGTCGCCGCCGGTGCGCAGGCGGCCCATGGCGCCGAGCGAGCCGTCGATCAGCCGGCCGTAGATGTCGCGCATCTCGATGCCGAGCTTGCGCTGGCCGTAGTACCACTTGCCGGCGTTCGGCGGGGTGTAGGAGGTCAGGTTGAGGATGCCGACATCGACGGCCGCGACCGTGACATAGGCCTTCTCGCCGGCCGGCACGTTGGTGAGCGCCACGGGGACGACGAGCGGGCCGCGGGGCTCCATCTTCTGCGGCGTCTCGAGCGAGACGCCGATGGTGCGCGAGGTCGGGTCGACCTGTAGCCATTTCAGGCCGATGGCGCGCATGGGCATGCGCGATTCCTGCGCCTCGCCCGGCCGGTAGAGCGCGGCCGTGACATAGGCGCCGGCGCCCCAGTCGGCGCTGACCGGAATGTCGATCGTCGCGCCGCCTTCGGGCACAGTCGCCGTGTAGGTGGCGAGCAGGCGGTCGGCACCGACGGTGACAAGCACCTCGCCGGCGAAACGCGGCGAGATGTTGAGCTTGGCCGTCTCGCCCGGCGCGTAGGCCGGCTTGTCGAGCGCGACCTCGAGCCCGTCGGGCGTCTCGGTCGAGGTTGCCGAGACATACCAGCCGGCGTCGAACTCGACGCTGGTGGCGGGACCGGATGCGTCCGGCGCGGTGATCTCGAGGCGGTAGCGGCCCCAGGTGACGGGAAGCGACAGCGCGGCTTCCGCGCCGGCCTTGGCGTCGAGCTTGCCGTCGGCGATCTTGGTGGTGAAGGTCACCGGCTCGTAGGCCCAGGCGTCGTTGGAGCGGTACCACTGGTAGTTGCGCTCGACGCGCACCAGCGACCAGTCCATGTTCGCAAGGTCCTGGCGCTCGCCGTCGGGATCGACCGCGATGACCTTGAAGTTGGCGCTGGTGCCTTCGCGGACGGTGTCGCCCTCGAATTCCGGCTTGATGCCGATGACCGGGCCTTCCGTCTTGATGCCGAGGTCGAGCGAGCGCTCGACGGCGCGGCCGCCGCCCTCGCGCATCCGCACGACCACTTCGCCGACAAGCAGGCGGGTGGTGGAGGGCACCTCGTCGATGGTCACCTCGAAGGAGGCCTTGCCGTCCTCGTCGGTCAGCGGCAGTTCTTCCAGCTCGCTGCGGGTCGACTGTCCGTCGTCGCCGCCTTCCTCGTCGGCGAGGCCGAACTGATAGCCGTCGAAACCGTCCCATTCGCGGGTGGTCGAGACATTGACCTCGCCTTCCATCGACAGGCCGGCGGCGGGCGCGCCATAGAGATAGCGCCCGTCGATGTTGATCGTCGCGGGTTCGCCGACAGCGACCTCGTCCTGCTCGCTGGTCATGTCGAACTCGATCCGGTCGGGCGTAAAATCCTCGACCAGGAAGGAGATTTCCGACAGCGGCGAGGCTTTGGGATCGGTGTAGACGCGTGCCGTCCAGGTGCCGCGCATGGCGTTGTCGGTGAGCGCGAGCTCGGCGTGATGGCCGCCCAGTTCGGCGCCGGTCGTCACTTCGCGGGTGTTCTCGACGCCGTCGGGGCGCGAGAAGACGATCGTCAGCGGCAGGCCGGAAATCGCCTTGGCGCGGTCGTCGCGGGCGAGCGCCTGCAGGTGCACCGTCTCGCCGGCGCGGTAGATGCCGCGCTCGGTCCAGGCGTAGATGTCGATGGCGCCGGGCGTTTCGCGGCCCTCGACGCCGCGGTCGGACAGGTCGAAACCGGCCCGGGTCATGTCGAGGAAGACGAAATCGCCGGAGGCTTGGGCGGTGACGAGCGCAGGGGTCAGGCCGCCTTCTCCGCGCACGAGGCCGGGCGTGAAAGTGGCGCGGCCGGAGGCGTCGGTGGTGGCCTTGCCGAGAACCTCGTTGTTGCGGGCGAGAAGCTGCAGCTCGACATTGGCGAGCGGTTTCGCGGTCGACAGCGAGCGGGCAAAGACGGTCAGCCCGTCCTCGGCGGTGTAGGTGGCAAGCCCGATGTCGGAGACGACGAACCACTGCGTCGCCTTGGTGTCCCATTCGTCGGCATTGCCGTCGGCGGGCTCGGCGACCAGCACATAGACGCCCGGTTTGCGCTCGGGCAGGGCCTCGTCGACCGGGAAGGACGTGGTGACCTCCTCGTTCAACTTCGGCTCGATGTCGATCGTGCCGGACCAGACCGGCTCGCCGCTCTCGTCGCCGATACGACCGGCGTCGTAGCCGTCGAGCTGGCGCAGGAAACGCTCGCTGGCAATGGCGTCGGCCAGCCCACGGTCGCCGATGCGGTAGAGCGACAGCTTTGCGGAGGACGCATTGACGGTGACGAGCGGAACGCCGCGGCGCGCGGTCGAGGGCAGGATGAAGTTCTCGCCGGTGAAGCGGGCGGAGGCGGCACGGTCGCGGATGTAGATGTTGAGCGTGACCGGGCGCTCGATGACCTCGCCGATGGCGGCGGGCAGGCCCTGGCGGACGCTGATTGTGTAATTCTTGCCGTGCTCCAGGCCTTCGGCACAGATCTCGCGGTCGCCGGGGACGATGGCCGGCTTGTCCTGGCCATCGACGGTGACGAAACTGGCGTAGTCGACACCCGACTTTACCAGGGCTTCGGAGAACTGGACGCAGACGCGCGGCGTGCGGTTGTCGGAATCGATGGTGTGGTCGACGACGCGGAAGCCGTGCTTCTCGTAGAGGCTGTCGAAGGCGGACTGGACGCCGGCATCAGGCACGAGCGCGAGGCTCGCCTTGTAAGCTTCGAGCGCAGGGCGCGGGTTGCTGCGCGTGTCGAGCGCCTGGGCGAGCAGGGCAAGCGATTCGGCGCGGCTGCTGGTCGTGCGGGTGAGCTGGTAGGCGGCAATCGCCGCCGAGGTCGCGTTCTGGCGCCAGCTCCAGGAGTCGTTCTGGTTCAGCGCGACGACACCCATGGCGGCGCGGGCGAGGCCCATCCACAGCGCCGGATCGGTCTTCGAGATCGAGATCGCGGCCGACCAGGCGCCCGCGGCACCGCGCGGATCGCCGAGCCTGGACATGTTGGTGGCGCTCTCCACGAGGCCGGCGAGACCGAGTTCGGGCGCCGCCGCCGCGTTCTCGATGCCCTGGCGATAGCGCACCGTCTCGTCGAGCATATAGGCGGGGACGAAGGAGAGAGCGTCAGGCGCGCCGATGTCGGGATCCGAGGAGCGGGTGACGACCTTGCCGGCGACGGCGCCGGCGAAGGTGTTGAGCTTGTTGTAGTCGGACTTGAGGAAGCACCACTTCACCCGCGTGTTGTAGGTGAAGGCGCGGCAGGCCGAATCGCCGAGGCAGGCCGCCTCGCACTGGACGAGAGGAACGTTCTGGACGGTGCGCAGGTCGAAGCCGAAGTAATCCGAATTCTGGCTCCTCTCGATGGACCTTGTGTCCATCTGGGCCGCCGCGCCGCCTGCGAGGCCGACGATCAGACCGAATGCCGCAAAGGCGCGCGCCAGATATCTCTTCGCCATTTGGTTTTCCCCCAATGTGGAATACGGTCGGTGCATCCGGCGCATGCCAATGCGCCCGGGCCGATCCCTAGACTATCAGTTCCAGCTGCGTAAGCTTTTCCAGAATCGTGGCGGGATTCTGTTTGCGGATAACAATATCTTAATGAACGTGTCCAAGGCGTGAGCCTCCTCGGGCGCATTGAGTTTGCCGCTGCTTCGGACAGCGTGTTAAGCACCGATTGTATCCGCCCCATGCCGTGGTGGCGGGGATGGATAACGAAAGCTCTCGAAGTTCACCGCAATTTTAACGATTGGAGCTAGTGTCCGGCCATGTTGTGTTGCGTAGCGAATGTGCGGAGGGCCGGCGCGGTTGCGCGCGCGTCCCTGCGTCTTTCGCTGGCGGCGGGCGTCCTGGGCATGGCCGCAGTGACGGCGATTGTGCCGGCGCAGGCCTTCGAACTGTTCGGCATGAACCTGTTCGGCGGCAAGGATGAGGATGCCGACATCGCCGATCCGGTTCGCTACACGGTCAGTCTAGACCTAAGCCGAACCGACGATTCCCTGCACGGCAAGCTCAGGAAAGCCTCGACGCTGGTCGCCGACGAGGACCGGCCCGTCTCCGGGTCGCTCGGCATCCTCGCCAAGGCGCGCAACGAGCGCGAATTGCTCGTCGCCGCGCTCTACGAGGAAGCGCGCTATGACGGAACGGTCGAGATCGCGATCGACGGTCGCTCGATCGATGAACTGGAGCCGGACGCCCAGTTCGACACGTCGCGGCCGGTGCCGATCACGGTGACGGTCGACGCCGGCGAACGGTTCACGCTCGGCGATGTTGTCGTCAGCGGCGACGTGGGCGGCGTCCAGCCGGAGCAGTTTGGCCTGGTGACGGGGGGCGATGCCAGTTCGACGGCGATCCTGCGTGCCGAGAACCAGATCCTGCGCGCGCTGAAGCAGGAGGGCAGGCCGCTCGCGGCCGTGGCGGAGCGCGAGGTGATCGCCGACCACGCCACCAAGACGCTGGATCTGATGATGGCCTTCGCCTCTGGGCCGATCGCACCCTTCGGAGACACGGCCGTCGAGGGGACGGAGGCGGTCGACGCCGACTTCACCGCCTACATGGCCGACATCGAGCGCGGCAAGACCTATTCGCCGGACGATATCGAGGACGCGCGCGAGCGGCTTCTGGCGCTCGGCGTGTTCGATTCCGTAACGGTCAAGGAGCGGGACAAGCTCGACCCCGACGGGTCGATCCCGGTCGACGTTCGGGTGAGCGAGCGCAAGTTCCGCTTTTTCGGCGTCGGCGCCACCCTGTCCAGCACCGACGGCGCCGGCATCGAGGGCTATTGGGGCCACCGCAACCTGTTCGGGCGGGCCGAGAAGCTGAGGATCGAAGGCTCGGTCAGCCGCATCGGCGAGACGGGCGACTACAAGGATCTCGACTACAAGGCGGCTCTCTTGTTTGAGAAGCCCGGGCTCGTCGGGCCCGCCTCGAAGTTCACCTACGACATCAAGCTCGTGTCTGAACACCCGGATGCATATGACCGCCTGTCGTTCAGCACCGGCGCCGGCATCTCCTACGAGATCACCAAGCAGCAGACGCTGTCCGGCCAGTTGCGGGTGGAATACACCGACCTGACGGACGTCTTCTTTCCGCTTGGCAGGAAATATCTGCTCGTCTCGACGCCGATCGAATATGTCTACGACACGCGCGACAACAAGCTGAACCCGAAGAAGGGCTGGCGCGCGCTCGCCTTTGCCGAGCCGACCATCGACGCCTATTCCGGCGCGACCTTCGTCAAGCTCAGGGGCGAGGGGTCGGTCTACCGGGCCATCGACGGCGACGGCCGGATCGTGGCGGCGGGGCGCGTCGCGGCGGGCAGCATCGTCGGGGCCGGCCTCGACGACATTCCCGCCGACCGGCGCTTCTATTCCGGCGGCGGCGGCTCGGTGCGCGGCTATGCCTACCAGGCGATCGGGCCGCGGGTGCCCGATCCGCTCAATCCTGGCGAGTTCGTCCCGACCGGCGGCCGCTCCTACGCCGAGGCGTCGGCGGAACTGCGCGTGCAGGTCACCGACAGCTTCGGCGTCGTGCCGTTCATCGATGCCGGCACGGTGTCCGAAGACCTCTTCCCCGACTTCAGCGACGTGCGCGTCGGCGCGGGCGTCGGCGTGCGCTACATCACGCCGTTCGGGCCGCTGAGGGTGGACGCCGCGGTGCCGCTGAACAGGCGTCCCGGTGACGCCTCATTCGGTATATATGCCGGCATCGGTCAGGCGTTCTGATCTGATTCCCGGAGAAGCCCATTGCCGCGCGGCTTGCGGATCATTCGAAATGTCGTTCTGACCGTCGTCGCCATCGCGGCTCTCGCGGCCGGCTTCCTGACGCTGACGCCGCCCGGCCGCGGCCTGCTGGCCTCGATTGCGTCTGGCCTGGCATCGGGCGAGGGCAGGACGGTCAAGATAAGTGGCATCCGGGGCATCTGGAGCGGGCCGCTGTCGGTCGAATCGGTGATCGTCGAGGACAGCGGAGGCCCGTGGCTGGCGCTCCGCGACGTCAGCACGGACATTTCCTATCTCGACCTGATCTCAATGAAGGTCAGCGCCGATATGCTTCGCGTCGGCCGCATCGAGGTGGCGCGACGGCCGCTCGCTGCGCCCGACGACGGGTCTTCGGCCGGATTCCAGCTCCCGGTCGACATCGACATCCGCAAGATCGAGCTGCCGGAGGTCGCGCTCGGCGCTGACCTCGCCGGCGAGGTGGCGACGCTCAGCGCCACGTCGAAGCTCGTCGCGACCGCCTCGCCGCTGAGGATCGAGACCGAAGCGCAGGTGTCGCGCACCGACCAGCGCCAGGGTGACCTCGACCTGACGCTCGTCTTCGCGCCCGACGAGAACCGGCTGGACCTGAAGGTCGAAGGGCATGAGCCGCAGGGCGGCGTGATCGCCAACCTGCTCAAGCTGCCCGGCGCGCCGCCGGTGTCGATCGCCGTCGAGGGCAGCGGGCCAGCGTCGGACTGGCGCGGCCAGGGCGCGGTTGCCGTCAACGAGGCGGTCGCGGCGAAGTTTTCCGGGCGTCATCAGTTCGTCGAGGGCGGAAGCCGCGTCGAACTGAACGCGGAGGGAGAGTTCGCGCAGTTCATTCCGCCGCAATTCCAGGCGCTCGCGGCCGGGCAGACGCAGGTCGCCTTCGCTGGCACGATCCGGACCGACGGCGGGATTGCTATCGAGGCGGCGTCGATCGCCTCCGACGCGCTGACGGGCAAGGCCTCGGGCAGCGTCGATCCTGCCGGCGTGAGCGACCTGACATTCGACATCCGGACGGCCGGGGAGCCGGTGGCGCTGTCGTTTGCCGAGGGAGAGAACCGGATCTCGCTGGCGATCCGCAGCGCCGAGGGCAGCATCGCGGGAACCGGCGCCAAGCCGAGCCTCGACGCTACCGTCTCGCTCGCCTCGCTCGTCCATCCGCAAGCGACGCTGCGCGACGTCGGCGTCGACCTGTCGTCGCCGGGCTTCGACGTGGCGACCCGCACCGGGCCGGTCATGGTGCGGGGCCGGATCGGCGCCGCCGAGACGCTGATCGCGCCGCTGGTGCCCTTCCTGGTCGGACAGATCGCGCTCTCGGCGGACGCGGAGATCAGCGACGGCGCCATCGAGGTGCGCGCGGCCTCGATCGAGAACGACGCGATCAAGGCGTCGGCGGCCGGCACGCTTTCGCGCCTTGACGGCCAGGCGAATTTCGACGTTAAGGCGGACGTGGCGCGATCGGCGCTGCCCGCCGGCACGCATGCCGTGCTGGGCGAGCGCGTCGCGCTGGCCGCCCGCGTGACACGCGATGCCGAGCGGAACATCGACGCCTCCGGCGTGCAGGTCTCGTCCGGGCCGCTGACGACGGGCGGATCGATCCGTATCGCCGACGGCAAGGTGAAGGCGGATCTCGAAGGCGCGTTTGCGGACCTGTCGCGGCTTGCCGCCGACGTGTCGGGCGCGGCGGCGTTCGAGCTGTCGGCGAGCGGCGCGCTGTTTACCCCCGACTTCTCCGTCACCCTGTCGAGCGAACGCGTCGAGAGCGGCGGCCACGCCATCACCGGCCTGTCGCTCAAGGCGACCGGCAAAGCCGATGCGGCGAACCCGGCGGCGGACGTGAGCCTTACGGGCAAGGTGGGCGAGCAGGCGTTGGAGGGCGAGGCCAAGCTCTCGACTGAGGGCGGCAAGCGGGTGCTGTCGGGGCTGAACCTCTCGCTCGGCCAGAACCGCATCAGCGGCGATCTTGACCTTGACGAGAGCTTCCTGCCCAGGGGCAGCATCGCCTTCGAGCTGCCCGATATCGCGCCCTTGGCCGCACTTGCCCTGCAGCAGGTGTCGGGCAGCGCGACGGGCAGCATCTCCTTCGACAGCGGCGCGGGCGGCCCCTCGGCGAGGATCGACGCCAAGGTGCCCGCCTTCTCCCGCGACACTGTCAGCGGCAAGGACATTTCGATCGAAGCGCAGGTCGCCAACTATCTGGCCGCCCCGGCCGTGTCGGGACGCATCCGCGCTGGCGCGGTCAATGCTGGGGCGGCGATCACGGCGGTCGACGTGGTGCTGTCGCGCGACGGCGCGTGGACGGGTTTCGACGGCGGTGCGACCGTCAACGGCATTGCGGCCAAGGCCGCCGGACGCGCGAAATTCGAGAGCGGGCAGGCGACGGTCGAACTGACGCGCGGCGGCGCCACCGTTCAGGGCGTGGCGGCGACGATCGCTGCGCCGTCAACCATCGTGAACGCCGGCGGCGTGACGCGGATCGACAAGCTCGTGCTCGGGCTGTCCGGCGGGACGGCAACGGTCAGCGGCACGGCGGGCGATACGCTGGCGCTGACGGCGCAGCTCGCCAAGGTTCCGGCCTCGATCGCGAACGGTTTCGCGACCGGCCTGGGCGCGGCCGGGACGGTGTCGGGCACGGTGCGGGTCAGCGGCGCGCCGTCGGCGCCGACGATCGGTTACGATGTGCGCCTCGCAGGCGCCGAGACGAGCCAGACCCGCTCGGCCGGGTTCGGCGCGATGACGATCGCCTCGACCGGCACCTTCGCCGGCGGAACGCTGCGCTTCCAGGCCGATGTCGGCGAGGGCGGCGGCCTGTCGATGAAGGGCGGCGGCACGGTGCAGACGGGCGGCTCGCGCGCGCTCGACGTCAAGTTTGCCGGCCGCGTGCCGTTCAGCTTCCTGACGCGGCGGCTCGCCGCACAGGGGCTGGCGCTCGACGGGGCGGCCGAGATCTCGCTCACCGTCGGCGGCTCGACCAATTCGCCGGTGTTTGGGGGGACCGTCAGGGCGTCCGGCGCGCGCTTCGTCGATGCCGGGTCGGGCATCGCCATCAACGGCATCAATGCGGACATCGCGCTCGCTTCGGGACGCGCGACGCTGCGGAGCTTCACGGGCACGATCTCGACCGGCGGGACGGTTTCGGCCGGCGGCACGGTCAGCCTCGATGCGGGCTCAGGCTTTCCCGCCGATCTGACGATCAAAGTGGCGGACGGGCGCTATACCGACGGACGCGTCGTGACCGCCAATTTCGGCGGCGATATCGCGGTCAAGGGGCCGCTCGCCTCGGCGCCGACGCTCGGCGGCACGATCAATCTCGGCCGCACCGTCATCACCATACCCGAAAAGCTCTCGCCGGCGCTGTCGCGGCTCAATGTCCAGCACCGCAACGCGAGCGGCGCGGTGAAGACGCAGGCCGAGGCGCTGAAGCCGGCGAGCGCCGGCGGCGGCGGAGGCGGGCTGATGCTCGACCTCACCGTCAATGCGCCGAACCAGCTGTTCGTGCAGGGACGGGGGCTCAATGCCGAGCTCGGCGGGAGCATCAGGCTCACCGGCCCCGCCTCGTCGCCGTCGGCGACGGGGTTGTTCAAGCTGCGGCGCGGACGGCTGGGCATCCTCGGGCGACGGCTGGATTTCTCCGAGGGTTCGATCGGCTTCTCCGGTTCGCTGGTGCCGACGCTCGATTTCGCCGCGACGTCGAGCGTCAACAGTTCGACGGTGACCGTGACCATCACGGGAGAAGCGACGAACCCGAAGTTCTCCTTCTCCTCCAGCCCGGCGGCGCCGGAGGACGAGGTGCTGGCGCAGCTGGTGTTCGGACGGGCGATGGGCAGCCTGTCGGCAGTGCAGATCGCGCAGCTGGCGCAGGCCGCCGCGGTGCTCGCGGGCGTCGGCGGTTCGACCTCCCTGCTCGACAACCTGCAAGGCAAGCTCGGCGTCGACGACATCGACGTGAAGACGGACGAGGAGACCGGCGACACGTCCGTTTCGGTCGGCAAATATCTCAACGACCGCACCTATCTGTCGATCGAAAAAGGCTCCCAACCGGGATCTGGCAAGGCGGCGATCGACCTGAATGTGGGCAAGGGCGTGAAGTTGCGCGGCGAAGCGACGGACAGCGGCGAGACGAAGGGCGGCATCTTCTTCGAGCGGGAATACTGACATGAGCGCGCAGCGAAGCGCGCCGCCCGGCCGATAGTTAAAAAAGTCTGATTTTCACGGCGATTGCGAAAATTGCGCCAAGTTTGTCGCAATCGCGCCTTCTCTCCTTCACGCAGCGTTGCAGACTGTCATTCAACTTCCGGTCTTGCCGGCCTTTTGACAAAGGCGGCCGGATACGGAATGCTCAAAGGCAGAACGCCACTCAATGCTCAATGGGAGAGTCAAGATGACAATGTACAAGAGCAATGGTGACCGGGTTCCCGATCACATTGTAAAGATGGCGAAATCGGTCCGTGAAGGCGGCATGGACCGGCGCGAGTTCCTGGCGCTCGCCAGCGCTTTCGGCGCTTCGACCGCGCTGGCCTACAGCATGATCGGCCTTGCCGCGCCGACGCCGGCCATGGCTCAGGAGCCCAAGAAGGGCGGCGTCCTCAAGGTCGCGATGTCGATCAAGGATCCCAAGGACCCACGCACGGCCGACTGGTCCGAGATCGCGAATGCGCAGCGCCAGACGCTGGAGCCTCTGGTGAAGTACACCCGCGAATTCACCTTCGAGCCCTATCTGCTCGCCAGCTGGGACGTGAACGACGACGCGACGGAATATGTCTTCCATTGCCGTCCGAACGTCGCCTGGACCAACGGCGACACGTTCAACGCCGACGACGTGATCTTCAACCTGACCCGCTGGGCGGACAAGAAGGCCGAGGGCAACTCGATGCCCGGCCGTCTCGGCACGATCGTCGACGAGGCTTCCGGCAAGCTGCGCGAAGGCGCGGTGACGAAGGTCGACGACATGACCGTCAAGATCACGCTGACCAAGCCCGACATCGCGCTCATCCCGAGCCTGTGCGACTATCCGGCGCTGGTCGTGCACCGCTCGTTCGACGAGACGGGCGCGAACTTCGCGAAAGACCCGATCGGCACCGGTCCGTTCGAGCTCGTCTCGTACGACGTCGGCCAGAAGGTGGTCTACAAACGCCGCGAGAAAGGTGCCTGGTGGGGCGGCGACGTGATGCTCGACGGCGTCGAGTTCATCGACTACGGCACCGATCCGTCGGCGATGGTCTCGGCCTTCGAGGCGGGCGAAGTCCACACCAACCACGAGACGACCGCCGACTACGTGAAGATCCTCGAGGGCGTCGGTGCGATCACGTCTGAAGTCGTCACCGCGTCGACGATCGTGGCGCGCACCAACGTCGCCAACAAGCCCTATGACGACCAGAAGGTGCGCAACGCGCTCCAGCTCGCCGTCGACAACGCGGTCGTGCTGCAGCTCGGCTACGGCAATGCCGGCGTGCCGGCGGAAAACCACCATGTCTGCCAGATCCACCCGGAATACGTGGCGCTGCCGGCGGTGGCCCGCGACCCGGCCAAGGCAAAGGCCCTGATGGCCGAAGCCGGCCAGGCCGATTTCGAGCACGACCTGATCACGGTGGACGAGGATTGGCACAAGAACACCGGCGACGCGATCGCGGCGCAGTTGCGCGACGCCGGCATCAAGGTGAAGCGCACGGTTCTGCCGGGCTCCACCTTCTGGAACGACTGGACCAAGTATCCGTATTCGATGACGAACTGGAACATGCGTCCGCTCGGCGTGCAGGTGATCGCGATCGCCTACCGCACGGGAGAGGCCTGGAACGAGGCCGCCTATTCGAACCCGGACCTCGACGCCGCTGTCGGCGAGGCGCTTTCGATCGCCGACGCCGAGAAGCGCAAGGTGGTGATGGAGAAGATCGAGAAGATCCTCCAGGATTCCGGCATTATCATCCAGCCCTACTGGCGCAAGCTCTACAACAGCTCGGTTGCAGCGGTGAAGAACCACGGCATGCACCCGACCTTCGAGCACGATTTCGGCAAGGTCTGGCTCGACGCTTGACCGGACCGGACTTCGAGAGGGGCGTTCGCGCCCCTCTCGTTTCAGCGGGTGACTTCGTGACCCCCAACCTCAACGGCAGGGGATAGCATGCTTGCATTCATCATCAGGCGGCTCGGCACCATGGTCATCACCATGCTGTGCCTGACCATGGTCGTCTTCTACATGGTCAATCTCGAGCCGAACCTGAAGAAGCTGTCGATCAGCCAGCTCGACATGCGCTCGTCGGACGAGCACATCGAGCAGTGGCTGGTGAAGAACGGCTTCCGCGAAAACTTCTTCGTCCGCTACGGGCAGTGGCTCGGGGTGGTGAAGCGCAATCCCGATATCAATCCGGCCACCGGCAAATCGGAGATGCGCTACAAGGCGTGCCAGCAGCCCAGCGAGCCCTACTATGGCGGCATCCTGCAAGGCGATTTCGGCTGCTCGACCAAGTTCAAGACCACCGTCGAGGCGAAGCTGTGGCCGGCGCTTGGCGCCACCGGCATCCTGATGTTCTGGGTCATGGTGACGATGGTGCCGATCTCGTTGCTGATCGGCATCCTTGCCGGCATGCGCGAAGGATCGCGCACCGACCGCAGCCTCTCGGTGGCGTCGATCGCGACGACGGCGACGCCTGAATATGTCTCGGGCGTCATCTTCACCGTCATCTTCGCCTCCTGGCTCGGCTGGCTGAACGGCTCGGCCGCGTCGGCGACGGCGCAGGGCGTCAATTTCTACAATTTCACGCTGCCGGTGATGACGATGGCCATCTACGGCATCGGATATATCGCGCGCATGACCCGCGCCTCGATGGTCGAGGTGATGACGCAGCAATATATCCGCACGGCGCGGCTGAAGGGCTTGAGCTTCTCGTCCGTGGTCATCAAACACGCGCTGCGCAACGCGCTGATCGCGCCGTTTACGGTGATCATGCTGCAGTTCCCGTGGCTGCTCACCGGCGTCGTCATCGTCGAGACGATGTTCCGATACCAGGGCTTCGGCTTCACGCTGGTGGAGGCGGCCGGCAACAACGACATCGACCTTCTGCTCGGCTGTTCGCTCGTATCTGTGTTCGTCGTGCTGTTCACCCAGCTGATCTCCGACATCGGCTACGCGTATCTCAATCCGCGCATCCGCGTGCAGTAGGCGAGGGCAGGGATGCAGTTCGAGAACATCGGCGGGTTTCAGGTCCTCATCGGCGTGATCGCGCGGTTCTGGCCGGTGTGGCTGGCGCTGGCGATCGTGCTGAGCGCCAGCTTCGCCTATCGCAAGAGGCTCGGGCTCTACGGCGAGCTGTTTTCCAACTCGGTCGGCGTCGCAGGCGTTGCGATCTGCCTGTTCTGGCTGTTCACGGCGATCTTCGCCACGATCATCGCCCCGTTCGACCCGCTCAGCCAGGTCGCGGTGATGAAAGACGCGCTGCCCGGGACGGTGGTGCCTGATACGACGGACGTCTACTATTTCGGCGGCGACAAGCTGGCGCGGGACGTCTTCTCCCGCATGGTCTACGGCAGCCAGATCGTGCTCGTCATCGCCCCGTTCGCGACGCTGTTCGCGCTTATGGTCGGGATCACCCTCGGTCTCCCAGCCGGCTATTACGGCGGCCGGATCGATTCCTTCCTGTCGTTCCTGGCCAATCTGGTGCTGGCCTTCCCGGTGATCCTGCTGTTCTACCTGCTGGTGACTCCGGAGGTTCAGAAGCTCTCCTTCGACAGCAGGTTCAGTCAGGTCACCGGCATCGGGGTTTCGGTGCCGCGAGGGCTGGCGGCGTTCTTCTTCCTGTTTCCGATCGTGTTCCTGTGCACCTTGTTCTGGACACGGTTCAAGAACCGGCCGGACCGGCTGTGGATCCAGCTTGGGCTGACAGTGCTCATCGGCGGCTGGGTCTATCTCGGTCTCGTCTTCTCGGCCGATCCGTTCGGTCTGATCTCGATCGAGCCGTCGACGCTGAACATCTTCGTCGCTGTGGTGTTCGCCTCGTCGCCCGGCGTGTTCCGCATCGTGCGGGGCCTCGTCATGGACATCAAGACGCGCGACTACGTGGCGGCGGCGCAGACGCGCGGCGAGAGCCCCTGGTACATCATGATCTGGGAGATCCTGCCCAATGCGCGGGGCCCGCTGATCGTCGATGCCTGCCTGCGCATCGGCTACACCACTATCCTTCTCGGCACGCTCGGCTATTTCGGGCTGGGGCTGGCGCCGGAAAGCCCCGACTGGGGCACGGCGATCAAGGACGCCTCGCGGCTCTTGCGTTCCTTCGTCCACCCCGCACTGCCGCCGACCATCGCGCTGATGAGCTTCGTGCTCGGGCTGAACCTCCTGGCGGATGCGCTGCGCGAACAGTCGCTGAAGGATTGAGAGGCAGACGATGAACGAAGCCGTCAAAGCCACGAGCGTCGCCGGCGCCCAGCCGATCATCGAGATCGAGAACCTGTCGATCTCCTTCTTCACCAAGCGCGGCGAGATTCCCGCCGTGATGGATTTCTCCTGCACGGTGATGCCGGGGGAGGCGATGGGGATCGTCGGCGAGAGCGGCTGCGGCAAGTCGACCGTCTCGCTCGGCATCATGCGCGACCTGTCGAATGTCGGGAAGATCGTCGGCGGGCGGATCAAGTTCCAGGGCCGCGACATGGGCGACATGTCCGACGAGGAACTGCGCCAGATCCGCGGCAACAAGATCGCGATGATCTATCAGGAGCCGATGGCGTCGCTGAACCCGGCGATGAAGATCGGCCAGCAGTTGATGGAAGTGCCGATCATCCATGAGAAAGTGTCGAAGGAAGAGGCCTATGAGCGCTCGCTGGCGATGCTGAAAGCGGTGCGCCTGCCGGACCCGCCGCGGATGATGAACTCCTATCCGCACCAGTTGTCCGGAGGCCAGCAGCAGCGCATTGTCATCGCCATGGCGCTGCTGTCGAAGCCGGCGTTGCTGCTTCTCGACGAGCCGACCACGGCGCTCGACGTGACGGTCGAGGCCGGCATCGTCGAGCTGGTAAAGGGGCTCGGCAAGGAATTCGGCACGTCGATGATCTTCGTGTCGCACAATCTCGGGCTGATCCTGGAGACCTGCGACCGGATCACGGTGATGTATTCCGGTGAGGCAGTCGAGACCGGCAAGATCAAGGACGTGTTCGACCGAATGCGGCATCCTTATACGCAAGGGCTGTTCCGTTCGATCCCGCTGCCGGGCGCCGACAAGAATTCGCGGCCGCTGGTGGCGATCCCCGGCCAGCTGCCGCTGCCGCACGAGCGGCCGAAGGGCTGCAATTTCGGGCCGCGCTGCCACCACTTCGTCGAGGGCCTGTGCAACGCCGCCGAGATCCCGATGATCGCGGTCGCCGGCCACGAGAACCATTTCAGCCGCTGCGTACGCTTCAACGAGATCGACTGGAGCGCGCTGCCGCCCAATGCGACGACGGCGAAGGAACCGGTGAAGCCCGGCGCGCCGATGCTGAAGATCGAGGAGCTGAAGAAATACTACAAGGTCTCGGCAAACGAGATCTTCGGCGGCGCGGAATCCCGCACCGTCAAGGCCAACGAGACAATCTCCTTCGTCGCGCGCGAGAGCGAGACGGTGGCGATCGTCGGCGAATCCGGCTGCGGCAAGTCGACACTTGCCAAGATCCTGCTGGGGCTGGAGACGGCGACGGAAGGCGGCGTGACGCTCGGCAACCGGCAGATCGCCAACACGTCGATCGAGAAGCGCGACGTCGAGACGATCTCGTCGATCCAGATGGTGTTCCAGAACCCGTTCGACACGCTGAACCCCAGCCATTCGGTCGGCTCGCAGATCATCCGCACGCTGGAGAAGTTCGGCGTCGGCAAGACGGTGGCGGAACGGCGGTCGCGGATGCTGGAACTTCTCGACCTGGTCAAGCTTCCGCGCGCGTTTGAGACACGCATGCCGCGCCAGCTCTCCGGCGGGCAGAAGCAGCGCATCGGCGTGGCGCGCGCCTTTGCCGGCATGGCCAAGGTCGTTGTGGCGGACGAGCCGGTGTCGGCGCTCGACGTGTCCGTGCAGGCGGCGGTGACCGAGCTCCTGATGGACATTCAGCGCAAGAACAAGACGACGATGCTGTTCATCAGCCACGACCTGTCGGTGGTGCGCTACATCGCCGATCGCGTGGTGGTCATGTATCTCGGCCATATCGTGGAGCAGGGGACGACGGACCAGATATTCCAGCCGCCCTATCACCCGTATACCGAGGCGCTGCTGTCGGCGATCCCGATCGCCGACACGAGCGTGGTCAAGAAGCACGTCGTGCTCGAAGGCGACATCCCGTCGGCGATGAACCCGCCGTCAGGCTGCCCGTTCCAGACGCGCTGCAACTACAAGAAGCTGGTGCCGGACGGTCTGTGCGAGCGCGAGGTGCCGCCGGTGCGCGACCTCGGCAACGGCCACCAGGTGAAGTGCCATCTGTCGCAGGACATTTTCGACGGGATGGAGAACGTGATCTCGTTCGCCAAGGACACGCCGAACTGAGGCTCAGCGGCAGGACTGGAGCTGGCGCTCGTATCTGATCGCCATCTCGGCCGTATCGCGCGCGGTGCGCTTGAGACCGGCGTTCGAGCGCCAGGTGCCCTTGCCGAAGGCGGACCAGCCGGAATAGTAGGCCAGATAGAGGCTGTAGGCATCGTTGGGAGCGACGCCGTAGGTGGCGACCGTCTTGCCGTGGAACCAGCCGACGAAATCGACCGCGTCGTTGAAATCGTCGCGGCTCGACGAGAAGCCGCCGCGTTCGCGCTTGTACTGGTCCCAGGTGCCGTCGAGAGCCTGCGCATAGCCATAGGCACTCGACTGGCGCTTCCAAGGGATGAACCCCAGAAGCTGCGTGCGCGGCGGACGGGCGTTCGACTTGAAGCCGGATTCCTTGCGGATCGTCGCCAGCAGGATCGCCATCGGGATGCCGTGGCGGCGCTCGGCCTTCTTTGCCGACCGCTGCCAGCTGGAGATCCAGCCGTCCTGCTGTTCGAGCACCGCGCAGACGTCGTTGATGTTGCTCGGCTGCGTGGCGCAGGCGGAGAGGCCGACCGCGAGGGCGACGAAGACAACTTTAATCAAATGCCCGCGAACCATGACGCATTAATGCCGCGGACTGGTGAATCGCCGGTTTGCAAGCATCCTTAACGGAAGCCTAATGGACTCTACTGATAAATATGAGCCGATTAGTCAAGTTTATATGCAATGAAATCAATGAGTTCATCTATTTTTTGACCGATTGATAAAATTTTTCCCTGTGCTAGCATTTGCCCAACAAACAACAATGGGGAACTGCTGAAATGGCCACAGGCCAGTTGAAGGACGGGATCGTCGCGGGCCGGCTCGCGCCCGCGCAATACGCCGACAATTTCTCCGATCTGCATCCGCCGCTCGATCACCACGAGGCGCTGGTCGAGTCGGATCGCTGCTATTTCTGCTACGACGCGCCCTGCATGCAGGCGTGTCCGACCTCGATCGACATCCCGCTGTTCATCCGCCAGATCTCGACCGGCAATCCTTTGGGATCGGCCAAGACGATCTTCGACCAGAACATCCTCGGCGGTATGTGCGCGCGCGTCTGCCCAACCGAGACGCTGTGCGAAGAGGTCTGCGTGCGCGAAACGGCCGAGGGCAAGCCGGTGCAGATCGGCAGGCTGCAGCGCTACGCGACCGATGTGGCGATGGGGCAGGGCAAGCAGTTCTACACGCGCGCGCCATCGACCGGGAAGAAGGTCGCCGTCGTCGGCGCGGGACCGGCGGGACTCGCGGCGGCGCACCGGCTGGCGACGAAGGGCCACGACGTCACCATCTTCGAGGCGAAGCCGAAGTCAGGCGGCCTCAACGAATACGGCATCGCCGCCTACAAGAGCGTCGACGGCTTCGCTCAGGCGGAGGTCGACTATGTGACGGCGATCGGCGGCATCACCATCGAAAACGGCCGGGCTCTCGGACGCGACGTCCATCTCGCCGATCTGACGTCGATGTATGACGCGGTCTTTCTCGGCATGGGTCTGCCCGGCGTCAACGCGCTCAGGGCCGAGGGCGAGGATGCGGCGGGCGTCGACAACGCGGTGGAGTTCATCGCCCACCTGCGCCAGGCCGAGGATCTCGCGGGCGTGCCTGTGGGACGGCGCGTCGTCGTCATCGGCGGCGGCATGACGGCGATCGACGCGGCTGTGCAGTCGAAGTTGCTGGGCGCCGAGGAGGTGACGATCGCCTATCGCCGCGGCAAGGAGCAGATGAACGCCTCAGAATTCGAGCAGGACCTGGCTGCATCCAAGGGTGTCACGATCCGGCATTGGGTGCAGCCGAAGCGGGTCGTGGCGCAGTTTGGCAAGGTCACCGGCATCGAACTCGAATACACGACTGAGGCCGACGGCAAGCTCACCGGCACGGGCCAGACGATCGTGCTCGCCGCCGACCAGGTGTTCAAGGCGATCGGCCAGAGCTTCGAGGCGGCGCCGCTGAACGGCTCGGGCGCGACGATCGCATTGGACAAGGGGCGCATCCGGGTCGACGCGGAGGGCAGGACCTCGAACCCGAAGGTCTGGGCCGGCGGCGACTGCGTCGCCGACGCGCGCGAAGACCTGACGGTCGCGGCGGTCGCGGCGGGACGGGATGCCGCGGAGAGCATTCACCGGGCACTCACCTCGAACGGGAGGGCATGAGCATGGCTGACATCCGCAACACCTTCGTGGGCATCAAGAGCCCGAACCCGTTCTGGCTGGCCTCGGCGCCGCCGACCGACAAGGCCTACAATGTCGAGCGCGCCTTCAAGGCGGGCTGGGGCGGCGTGGTGTGGAAGACGCTGGGCGAGGAGGGGCCGCCGGTCGTCAACGTCAACGGCCCGCGCTACGGCGCCATCTGGGGCGCGGACCGGCGCCTGCTCGGCTTGAACAATATCGAACTGATCACCGACCGCGACCTGCAGACCAACCTGCGCGAGATCAAGCAGGTCAAGATGAACTGGCCAGACCGGGCGATGGTCGTGTCGATTATGGTGCCCTGTGTCGAGGATGCCTGGAAGGCGATCCTGCCCGTGGTCGAGGAGACGGGTGCTGACGGCATCGAGCTGAACTTCGGCTGCCCGCACGGTATGTCGGAACGCGGCATGGGTGCTGCCGTCGGCCAGGTGCCGGAATATATCGAAATGGTGGTGCGCTGGTGCAAGGCGAACACCCGCATGCCGGTGATCACCAAGCTGACGCCGAATATCACCGACATCCGCAAGCCGGCGCGTGCCGCACTCGCCGGCGGCACCGATGCGGTATCGCTGATCAACACGATCAACTCGATCACCGGCGTCAATCTCGACACGTTCTCGCCGGAGCCGATGATCGACGGCAAGGGCACGCATGGCGGCTATTGCGGCCCGGCGGTGAAGCCGATCGCCATGAACATGGTGGCCGAGATCGCGCGCGATGCGGAAACCCGCGGCCTGCCGATCTCGGGCATCGGCGGCATCACCACCTGGCGTGACGCGGCCGAGTTCATGGCGCTCGGCGCCGGCAACGTGCAGGTCTGCACCGCGGCGATGACCTACGGCTTCAAGATCGTCCAGGAGATGATCGCCGGGCTGGAGAACTGGATGGACGAGAAGGGCCATCGCTCGCTCGACGACATCATCGGCCGCGCGACGCCCAACGTCACCGACTGGCAGTTCCTCAACCTGAACTACATCGCCAAGGCGCGGATCGATCAGGATCTGTGCATCAAGTGCGGCCGTTGCCACATCGCCTGCGAGGACACCTCGCACCAGGCGATCACCTCGATGGTCGACGGCAAGCGCCACTTCGAGGTGATGGAGGACGAGTGCGTGGGCTGCAATCTCTGCGTCAACGTCTGCCCGGTGGAGGGGTGCATCGACATGGTGCCGCTGGCGGCGGGCGTGCTCGACCAGCGCACCGGCAAGACCGTCCAGCCGACCTACGCCAACTGGACGACGCACCCGAACAATCCGATGGCGAAGGTCGCGGCGGAGTAGGCGGCCCGCTAGTGTCGCCGCGATCTCCCCCTCGCGGCGACAGTCTTCTTTCGAGGCATAATAGTCAGGCCGCCGCAAGCTGGCGGATCAAAAGGCCGTTCTTTTTGTTGAGGAACCTGCGCAGGCGGGCGTCGTAGTCCGGCACGACCGCATTGCGTACCGACGGACGGCGGGAGAGCGCCTCGCGCCACTTTCTCACCTTCGGGAGTGCGTCGAAGGTGCCGAGATCGGCGATCTGATCAAAGGTATCGAAATAGCGGAAAGCCGGCGCGAACACGGCGTCGACAATGGTGAATGCCTCGCCGGCGAAATAGGGCCCGTCGCCCAGTTCGGACTCGATCCGCGTGAACTTGTCCTTCAAGCCGGCCATGGCCGCGTCGAACGCCTTCTCCTCGGCCGTCGTTTCGATGGTCCATATGTCGCCGAGGATTGCCGAACCGAATTCCATCCAAGCGCGATGACGCGCCCGTGTTACCGGATGTTCCGGGTGGAGCCGCGGCTGATACACTTCGTCGAGATATTCGACGATGGCCGCGCTTTCGAACAGCACGTCCTCTCCAATCTTCAGCAGGGGCACCTTGCCGCGCGGCGAGATCGCCAGGAACCATTCGGGCTTGTTGTCCAGATCGATGTCAATGCGTTCGAACGGCACGCCTTTTTCGGCGAGCACGATTGCCGCGCGCTGGACATAGGGACAGAGATCGAACGAAACGAGGGTGAGCTTTTCGGACATGGCCGTCTCTCCTTTCAGGGATATTAGATGCAGTTGCATCGAAATAGAGGCGGAACGTCCACATGTCAATCTTGATGCAATTGCATGAAATCAACTATCAGTGAAGCATGAAGAAAGAGCCTGACGAAGCGACGGTTGCTGCGTGGATCGGCCTGGCACGCGCCCAGCGCGTGGCGATGGACCGCGTCGAGGCTCGTCTCAAGGCGAAGAAGCTGCCGCCGCTGTCCTGGTACGACGCGCTATGGGAGCTGGACAAGGCAGGAGAAGCGGGACTGCGGCCCTACGAGCTCGAACGCGCCATGCTGTTTGAGCAGTACAATCTTTCACGGCTTTCGCAGCGTCTTGTTGATGCCGGCCTGATCAGCAGGGAGACGTGCGAGGCCGATGCACGTGGACAGATCCTGAAGATCACGGATGCCGGCCGCGAGATGCGCCGTCGCATGTGGGAGACGTATTCGCGCGCGATCGAGGAGGCTGTCGGGACGAAGTTGTCGGCCCCGGAGGCGAGATCGTTGGCCGAATTGCTGCGGAAGCTCGAATAGCCGCGCCGAGCCCTGGTGAGGTGCGGCGCCGGACCAGTCGCGGCTGAGCGCCTGCTGCGAGAATGGCCGTTCGATCGAGTGACGCTTCTCGCCTCCGTGCCGCCGGCCAATTTCCATATTGCGGATAGATCATATCCGGGATAAAACTTATCCACGATATGGAGTCCTACTATGAAACTCGGCGACGGCGTGGAGGCCGCGATACATTGCGCGACGGTGCTTGCCAGCCTTGGCCCGGGCAAGACCTTGCCGGCGAGCGCTCTGGCCGAGTTGCACGCCCTTTCGTCCAGCTATCTGCTCAAGCACCTGCAGCAGCTTGCCGCCGCCGGCGTGCTCGAGTCCGTGACCGGCCCGAATGGGGGATACCGCCTGGCGAGGCCGGCGGAGGAGATCACCCTGCTGGACATCGTTCTTGCGGTCGAAGGGCGCCAGCCGGCGTTTCGTTGCGCTGAAATCCGCCAGCGCGGGCCGGGCGCACTCGAGCCCGCAAGCTATGTCAAACCATGCGGCATCAACGTTGCGATGCTGAAGGCCGAGCGTGCCTACCGGGCGGTTCTCGGCGAAACCACGCTGGCGTCGGTGGTCGAGGGATATCTGGCAGATTCCGATCCCCGCGCCGTCGCTTTCAATTGCGCCTTTACGGCCCGGCATCAGCGGCCGCGGGGCTGAACCCACTCAAAATTCAACGAAAGGAACCGTCCGATGCAACCACGTCTCGATTTCTGGAAAGCCGACCCGAAGCTGCTCGGCGCCGTTGCGGCATTGAACAAGGCGGCTATGGAATCAGGTCTCGAACACAGTCTCGGCCATCTGGTGAAAATCCGGGCTTCGCAGATCAACGGCTGTTCCTTCTGTGTCGACATGCATACGAAGGAGGCCCGCAAGGACGGCGAGAGCGAACAGCGGCTCTACCTGGTGTCCGCATGGCGCGAATCGCCCTTGTTCACGGCGCGCGAGCGGGCAGCTCTCGCCTGGACCGAGAAACTGACGCTTCTCGCCTCCGGCCCGGTGGACGACGCGCTCTATGCGCAGGCGCTCGAGCAGTTCTCCGAAGCGGAGCTCGTCAAGCTGTCGGTCCTCGTCGGCGTGATCAATGTCTGGAACCGGCTGTGCGTGTCGTTCCACGCAATCCATCCGCTCGCCGAAGGCGCAAGCGCGGCGGCCTGAGGACGTCCAGAACAGGCGCGATCAACGCGCGGCGCATCCGGCGTCGCGCGCCGCGATCTCGTACGACGATTCATGTTTCGAGCATAAGTTACGGAGCCAGTTCATGTTCTTCGCCAGCCAATCGCCTTTGTCCTTCATCGCCCACCTGCTCATTGGCGGCGTCTTCGTGTTTGCCGGTCTCCGCAATGTGGCCAACCGCGGTTCCCTGACGGGCATCCTCGCGGGGCGCGGCGTGGCCTTTCCGCGGCCGATGCTCGCAGCCGGGATCGTGCTGCAGATCACGGCGGGCGCGCTGCTGATCGCGGGTCTGTGGACCGACGCGGCGGCGTTGGGCCTGCTTGCCTTCCTGGCGGCCGCGACGTTGATCTTCCATAATTTCTGGGACCACCAGGGGCCCGATCGGATCAGCCGCATCAACGGGCTGGCAAGCAATGTCGCGCTGGCCGGCGCCTTTCTGCTGATCCTCGCGCAGGGGCAGTGAAAGGCCTGGCCTCATCATTGATGCTTTGCCGTCGCTCCGAAGCGCGATAGGACTTCGCCGAACCGGAGCGGCCACTCCTTGCCCGATACGTTCGACATCGTCTCGCCGGGGTTCCACGCGGATCCGTTTCCCACGCTCGCGCGGATGCAGGCGGCGGGGCCCGTGGTGGGGATGCGGTTGCCGATCCTTGGCCGTATATGGCTAACGACGACCCATGGCGCCTCGGCCGAGTTGCTGAAGGACGGCGAGAACTTCGTCCGTGACCCGGGCAATGCCGGCAGCCGAACCCAGGAGCGCGTGCTGAAGGTGCTGCCGGCGACGCTTGGCCTGCTGGCTAAGAACATGCTCGGCCTCGACGATCCCGACCACCGCCGCCTGCGCTCGCTCGTCGACCAGGCCTTCGCGCGCCGGGGCGTCGCCACGATGAAGCCGATGATCGAGGAGGTCGCGGACCGCCTGCTGGACCGGCTTGAGGGCAAGCCGGAGGCCGAGTTGATGCAGGCCTATTGCCGCGACCTGCCGCTGTCGGTCATCTGCGCGATGCTCGGCCTGCCCGAGAAGGATCACGACTGGTTCAAGGGGTGGCTCGGCAATCTGACCGACACGGCCAACATCTGGGCGGTGCTGCGGGCGGTGCCGGGCGTCTGGCGCATGGTGAACTATCTGAGGACTGTCTCGCGGCCCGACGGAGGGGCTCATCCCGACGGGCTGATCACGGCGCTGCGAGAGGCGCGGACCGAACATGGCGACCTGTCGGAAGACGAACTCGTGGCGATGATCTTCCTGCTGTTCGGGGCGGGGCAGGAGACAACGACCCATCTCATCGCTGGCGGCATCTGGGCGTTGCTCACTCATCCCAACGAGCGGGACAGGCTAGCGACCGATCCCGCGTTGATGCCCGGCGCAGTGGAGGAGTGCCTGCGCTGGGTCTGCCCCGTGCAGATGACGAAGCCGCGCTTTGCCCGGGCCGACATGGAATGGCAGGGGAGGCGGTTCCGCCGCGGCGACATGTTCGCGGCATTTCTGACGGCCGCAAACGCCGACCCGGCCAAATTCGAGGAGCCGCAGCGATTCGACATCGGCCGTCATCCCAACCCGCATCTGTCGTTCGGGACGGGCGTGCATTTCTGTCTCGGTTTCCAGCTCGCGCGTGCGGAGACCAGGATCGCGCTTGAACGGCTTTTCGCGCGGTTCCCGGATATCCGACCGGCGGTGCCGACACAGGATATCGCGTGGCGCAAGCGCGTCGGAAGTCGTGCCCTGGCGCACCTTCCCGTGCGGTTGTCCCATTGAACGCGCCCGCTTCGCATTCGACGTTCGCCACCGGGCGCGGCAAGCTCTATGGCCACCTGGCGATGGTCGGGTTTGCCGCCTTCGTCGCCGGATCGTTCTCGTTCGGCGCGATCGCGGCGCCTTATCTTGCGCCGGCGGCGCTCAATGCCGCGCGGTTCGCCATCGGCACGGGCGTTATGGCAGGGGTCGCGCTGGCGCTGGCCGGCGGCCGGATCGAAAGACCTCGCGCCGTGTGGCGCTACGGCGTGCTCGGCGGGCTGATGGCGGTGTTCTTCATCACCATGTTCGTCGCGTTGCGCTTGACCGATCCGGTGTCGACGGGTGCGGTCTTCACCCTGATGCCGATCGCCAGCGCCGGCTTCGGCTGGCTGGTCCTTGGCCAGATGCCGCGCGGCGTGGTGATCGCGAGCCTGGTACTTGCTGCGCTCGGATCCTTGTGGGTGATCTTCCGCGGCGACCTTTCGGCGGCGGCTAATTTCCAGGTGGGCAGGGGCGAACTCATCTTCTTCGTCGGGGTGCTGTGCCATGCCGCCTACGGCCCGCTGCTGCGTCGCTTCAACCGGGGCGAGACCGGCGTCGTCTTCACACTCTGGACGGTGGCGGCGACAGGCCTGTGCATCGCCGCCTGGGGCTGGCGCGACATCGTGGCGACCGACTGGGCGAGCCTGCCGCCGACCGTCTGGCTGACGATCCTCTATCTCGGCACGTTCACGAGCGCCGGCACGTTCTTTCTCACTCAGTACGCCTCGATGCGGCTGCCCGCCGCGAAAGTGCTCGCTTACACTTACCTGACGCCCGGCTTCATCATCCTCTACGAGGGGCTTCTCGGGCACGGCTGGGCGAGCATCGGGGTCGCGGTCGGCGCGGGGATCACCGTGCTCGGTCTCGCCGTCATGGCGTTCGCGCGGGACTAGGCCTCTAGCCACACTGGCGCTGCAATCCGGGTGGATGCTGTTCATCGTCGAACGCACGGAGGCCGTCATGGTACGGACAGGCTGGATGATCGCGGCGTTTATCGCCATTGCTCCTGTGGGCGCTGCCCTTGCCGACGAACCGGAGACCCCAGTCATGACAAGCGCCGCCGCGACTTCGGGTCTCGACTGGACCGGCAACTGGACTCGGATGGAGCTGGCCGGCAAGGACGGCGCGCTTGGGCCGCTGCCGGCAGCGGCGAAGCTGCTCTTCGAAGTGGACGGGAATCTCTACGTCTCCCTCTCCATCGGCTGCAACCGGATCGGTACCCAGATCGTGCCGGGGGAGGGCAAAACGGTGACCTTCGCGCCGGGCATGGCGACGGAGATGGCCTGTCCGGGCGAGATCGGCGAGGCGGAACAGAAGCTAACCGATGCGATCGGAAAGGCTGCGGCATACGAGCTGCGAGGAACGGACGTCGTGTTCCTCGATGCGGCGGGCAAGCCGCTGATGCTGATCGGCCGCTGACACTCTCCAGCGGCGCCGGGGGCCCAACGGGGCGGCTATCCGGCGAGGGCAGGCGTCTCCCTGAACAAGGTGAACTGGCGGAAAAGCACCGGCAGGACGAGGACAACGCCTATCGCCGTCGAGTATCCTTCGGGCGCGATCATCAGCATGGCGGCGACGACGAGCAAGGCGTTCTCCCAGGCTCTGGTCGGAACCAGCATGTAGCGCGACAGCGCTGCGCTGAGGCAGACGATGCCGAAGGCGCAGCCGCCGAAGGCGAGCGCGAAGCTGGACCAGGTGAAGTCCTTCGTCACCAGAAGCAGAGACGGCGAGAAGACGAAGACGAAGGGCACCAGGACCTTGCCGAGCCCCAGGCGGAAGGCGAGGTTGCCGGTCTTGAACGGATCGGCGCCGGCCATGCCGGCGGCCGCGTAGGCGGCGAGCGCCACCGGAGGCGTGATGTCGGCCAGGACGCCGTAATAGAAGACGAAGAAGTGGGCGACGATCGGCTCGACGCCCAGCATAACAAGTGCGGGTGCCGCGATCGTCACCATGATGATGTAGTTGGCGGTCGTCGGGATACCGCAGCCCATCAGGATACAGACCACGCCGGTCATCAGCAGGGTGAAGAAAAGCGTCAGCGTCGCCGGGGCGAACCAGTCGACCGGCAGGATCGCGCCGATGAACGTCGCCATCTCGGCGGCAGTCGACGTGACGATGTAGGACACCTTGAAGCCGACGCCGGTGAGCGTGACCACGCCGACGACGATGCCGACGGTGGCCGCAGCGGCGCCGACGGCGAGTGCGTATTTGGCCCCGTCGCGCAGGCCCTCGAACACTTCGAGGAAACTCATGCGGCGGCGCGGATTGAGCAGGCCGACGGCTATGCACAGCGTGATGCCCCAGAAGGCGGCGAGATAGGGTGTGTAGCCGGCGAGCAGGACGCCGATCAGCGCAATGAGCGGGATGATGGTCGGCCAGTCGCGCTTCAGCGCCGCCGACACGTCCGGCATTTCCTCCGGCCGCAAGCCGCGCAGGCCGCTGCGCTTGGCTTCGAAATGGACCTGCATGAGCACGCCGAAGAAATGCATGAAGGCCGGCACGATCGCGGCCAGGATGATCGTCGTGTAGGGCAGTTCGAGGAACTCGATCATCAGGAAGGCGGCCGCTCCCATGATCGGCGGCGTGATCTGCCCGCCGGTGGACGATGCGGCCTCCACCGCCGCGGCGAAGGGGCGCTTGTAGCCGAGGCGGATCATCGCCGGGATGGTCAGCGAGCCGACGGTGACGGTGTTGGCGACCGAGGATCCCGAAATCATGCCGAACAGGGCCGAGCCGAAGATCGACACTTTCGCCGGGCCGCCGGCATATCGGCCGGCCACCCAGGCGGCGCAGTCGAGGAAGAGCTGGCCCAGCCCAATGCGGGTCGCGAACACCCCGAACAGGACGAAGTGGAAGACGTAGGTCGCGACGACGCCCAGCGCGATTCCGTAGATGCCCTGGGTGGTCAGGTAGAGATGGTCGACGAGCTGAGAGACCGTGTTGCCGGGGTGGACGAGGATGCTCGGCATCCAGGGGCCGAAGAGCGCGTAGGCCATGAACAGCAGCGCGATGATCGGCAGCGGCCAGCCGACCGACCGGCGGGTCGCCTCGAGCAGCACGACGATCAGCGTCAGGCCGAGCGCGACGTCCGTCCGGGTCGGGTTGCCGACGCGGAACGCCAGTTCGTCCAGCGGGATGAGCGGCACATGCGCCACCGCGACGACCGCGGCGATGGCCATAATCCAGTCGTAGAGGGGGATCCCCAGGGGCGTGAGCAGCGTCGACGTCGCGGGGCGGTCGTAACCGCCTTTCCAGAAAGGGAAGACCAGGAAGACGAGCGCGAGCACGAAGGACAGATGGATGCCGCGGTGGACCATCTCGTGGAGCAGGCCGAAGCCAGCGGTGTAGTAGTGGAACAGCGACAGCGTCACCAGTGCCGAGCCGACCAGCCAGGCGGTTGCCGGCGACAGCTTGCGGAAGCGCATCTCGGAATCGAACTTCTCCTCGAGTTCGCGCGCCTCCTCCTCGTTCAGCTCCATCGGCGCGAGCCGAACGTCCTCGAGTTTGCCGTCGGTGCCGTCTGGTCGCGTCATGTGTCCCGTCCGCTCGCCGTGCTCTCGTTACCGCTACTTGCAAATGAACGGAGGCGGGAAGCATGCCTCCCGCCTCCGGTATGGTCTGAGGAGCACGGCCCTACTTCAGGACGCCTGCTTCCTTGTAGAATTTCTCGGCGCCGGGGTGGAACGGAATGCCGGCGCTGCTCACGGCGTTCTCAAGCGTGATCAGCTTGCCCTTGGCGTGGCCGGCGTCGAGCGCCTTACGGGTGCCGTCGCTCCACAGAGCCTTGGTGATGTTGTAGACCAGATCGTCGGGCTGCTTGGCGCTGGTGACCCACTGCGCGGCGACCGAAATCGTCTGCATTTCGCCGACGCCCTTGTAGGTCTCGGCCGGCACCGTGTTGACGGCGAAGAACTGGTTGTCGGCGATCAGCTTCTCGGCCTCCGGACCGGAGACGGGGACAAGCGTGATAGCCGTCGAGGCGGCGAGTTCGGTGATCGCGCCGGCCGGGAAGCCGCCGACGAAGAAGAAGGCGTCGAGCGCGCCGTCGCGCATCTTCTCGCCGGACGGGCCGGGCTTCAGGTATTCGGGCGAGATGTCCTTCTCCGACAGGCCGTAGGCGGCGAGAACGAGGCGGGCATCGACGATCGTTCCCGAGCCGGGCTCGTCGATCGAGACGCGCTTGCCCTTGAGGTCGGCCACCGACTTGATGCCGGCATCGGCGCGGGCGACGATGTGCAGCGTCTCCGGGTAGAGGGTCGCGATCAGGCGCAGATCCTCCACCTTGGGCTTGCCGTCGTAGAGGCCGGTGCCCGAATGCGCCCAATAGGCGACGTCGGACTGCGAGAAGCCGGATTCGCTGGCGCCGCTCTGGATGGCGTTGATGTTGGCGACCGAGCCGTTCGAGGAGACGGCGGTCGCAACCAGGCCTTGGACGCCGTTCTCGCCGGTGGCCGAGATGGCGTTGGCGATCAAGCCGCCGATCGGATAGTAGGTGCCCGACGTGCCGCCGGTTCCGATCCGAAAGAAGGATTGCTGCGCAAAGGCGGTTCCTCCCGCGATGAGCAGAGCCGCGCCGATGGCGAGGCCGCGTCGGGTGATGGTTAGATTCATTTTGTTTTTCTCCCGGTTAGAATTGCGAGATTGGAAACCCCGGGACGGCTTGTCAACCTTGCGCTGCACTCATCCCTTCGGCCGCAGCCCCTCGACGAACAATTGCTCGAGGAAGCGCGCGGCGTCTTCGAAGCGGCCTTCGCCGCCGCGATCAGGCCCGAGGACGGCGCGGACCTGGACGTCGAAATCGGCGTAGTGCTGGGTTGTCGCCCAGATCGAGAAGATCAGATGGTAGGGGTCGGTGCGGGCGATGCGGCCGGAGCGCATCCAGCCGCGGATGATCACCGCCTTGTCGTCGACGAGCTGCTTCAGCTCGCCTTCCAGCATCGGCAGGATGCGCGGCGCGCCCTGGAGGATCTCGTTGGCGAAGATGCGGCTCTCGCGCGGATAGTCGCGCGCCATCTCGATTTTGCGGCGGATGTAGCTGCGCAGCTCCGTCAGCGGATCGCCTTCGTCGTCGAGTTCGCGCAGCGGCGCCAGCCAGGTGTCGAGGAGGCGCTGGATCAGCGTCGTGAAGATGTCTTCCTTGCGCCGGAAATAATAGAGCAGGTTGGGCTTCGACATGCCGGCGGCCGCGGCGATCTGGTCGATGGTGGAGCCGCGGAATCCGTGCGTGGAGAAGACCTCCAGAGCCGCCTCGAGAATCGTGTCGCGCTTCTCCGTCTGGATGCGCGTGCGGGGGCGGGCGGCCGAACCTTCCATGTCAGCGGACCGACGGGACTTGCGCCGGTCTCGGGGAAATCTGGACCAACAGACTGGACCAGTTACTGGAGCGCCGTGGAGCGCGCATCGACCCTGCCTTTTCGTCTATCAATCGCTTGACCGCCCATCTGGCGGTGCTAACCTTTGTCCATTCGGTCAAAAAAATGCGTAGCACAGCTTCGCCCGAATAACCAAGCGTTGGCGCAGTCTCACCGGCGACAGAACAAGGGGAAGCTTGGTCATGTATCACACGCGAGTCGTTCCGAACGATCTCAACGCCTTCTGGATGCCCTTCACGGCGAACCGGCAGTTCAAGCAGGCGCCGCGCATGTTCGTTTCGGCGAAGGACATGCATTTCACCACGACGGACGGTCGCAAGGTACTGGACGGCACGGCGGGCCTCTGGTGTGTGAACGCCGGGCACTGCCGCCCGAAGATCACGGAAGCGATTCAGCAGCAGGCTGCAGAACTGGACTACGCGCCGGCCTTCCAGATGGGACATCCGCTGGCGTTCGAATTTGCCAACCGGCTGATCGACATCGCGCCGAAGGGCATGGACCACGTGTTCTTCACCAATTCCGGCTCCGAATCCGTCGAAACGGCGCTGAAGATGGCGATCGCCTATCACCGCGCGAAAGGCGACGGCGCGCGCACCAGGCTCATCGGCCGCGAGCGCGGCTATCACGGCGTCAATTTCGGCGGCATCTCGGTCGGCGGCATCGTCACCAACCGCAAGATGTTCGGCACGCTGCTGACCGGCGTCGACCACATGCCGCATACGCACCTGCCGGCGCAGAACAGCTTCACCAGGGGCGAGCCCGAGCATGGCGCGAACCTCGCCGACGAACTGGAGCGCATCGTCACGCTGCATGACGCCTCGACCATCGCCGCGGTGATCGTCGAGCCGGTGGCGGGCTCGACCGGCGTGCTGATCCCGCCGAAGGGCTACCTGAAGAAGCTCCGCGACATCTGCACCAAGCACGGCATGCTGCTGATCTTCGACGAAGTCATCACCGGCTTCGGCCGCCTCGGCGCGCCGTTCGGGGCCGACTATTTCGGCGTCACGCCGGACATCATCACCACCGCCAAAGGCATCACCAACGGCGTGATCCCGATGGGCGCGGTGTTCGTCAAGAAGGAGATCCACGACGCCTTCATGACCGGGCCGGAGCACCTGATCGAGTTCTTCCACGGCTATACCTATTCCGGCAATCCGATCGCCTGCGCCGCCGGCATCGGCACGCTCGACACCTACAAGGAAGAAGGGCTGTTGACCCGCGGCGAGGAACTCGCGCCGTACTGGGAGGATGCGCTGCATTCGCTCAAGGGCGAGCCGCATGTGATCGACATCCGCAATATCGGCCTCGTCGGCGCGATCGAACTCGAATCCATTCCGGGGCATCCGACCAAGCGCGCATTTCAGGCGTTCGTGAAGGCCTTCGAGCGCGGGGCGCTGATCCGCACCACCGGCGATATCATCGCGCTGTCGCCGCCGCTGATCATCACCAAGGGCCAGATCAACGAACTGATCGACCATGTGCGCGAAGTCTTGAGGATGGTGGATTGACATTCCGCGCCCGCGAAGTCGCCACTTCCACGGTGATGGTCGACGACGACCGGGTGCGCGTGACGCGCTGGGACTTCGCGCCCGGAGCGGAAACCGGGTGGCACCGTCACGGCATGGACTATGTCGTGACGACGCTGACGCCGTGCGTGTTTGTTCTCGAGGAGCCCGGCGGCGGCTCGCGGCGCGTCGAGATGGACGCCGGCCTGTCCTACCGGCGCGGCGAGGGTGTCGAGCACAATGTCGTCAATGGCGGGACGGAGCCGATGGCCTTCGTCGAAGTGGAACTGAAATAGGAGCATCCCATGGCAGCCCCCGGCGAGAATCTGCGAATCAATCCAGACCGTTTGTGGGACAGCTTGATGGAGATGGCGAAGATCGGACCCGGGGTCGCCGGCGGCAACAACCGCCAGACGCTGACCGACGAGGACGGCGAGGGGCGGCACCTGTTCAAGCGCTGGTGCGACGCGGCCGGCCTGACGATGGGCGTCGACCAGATGGGCACCATGTTCGCGCGGCGCGAGGGGACGGATCCGGATGCGTTGCCGGTCTATGTGGGCTCGCATCTCGATACGCAGCCGACGGGCGGAAAGTTCGACGGCGTGCTGGGCGTGCTCGGCGGACTGGAAGTGGTCCGCACGCTGAACGATCTCGGCATCAAGACCAAGCATCCGATCGTCGTGACCAACTGGACCAACGAGGAAGGCACGCGCTTCGCGCCGGCCATGCTCGCCTCCGGCGTCTTCGCCGGCGTGCACGAGCAGGACTGGGCCTACGACCGAAAGGACGCCAAGGGCAAGCGCTTCGGCGACGAGCTGGAGCGCATCGGCTGGAAGGGTGACGAACAGGTCGGCGCGCGCAAGATGAAGGCGTTCTTCGAGCTGCATATCGAGCAGGGGCCGATCCTCGAGGACGAGGGTATCGACATCGGCGTCGTCACCCACGGCCAGGGGCTGAAATGGCTGCAGGTGACGCTGACGGGCAAGGAGGCGCATACCGGCTCGACGCCGATGCCGAAGCGCCGCAATGCCGGGCTCGGCATGGCGCGGGTGATCGAGATGGTCCACGAGGTGGCGATGGACTACCAGCCCGACGCCGTCGGCGCGATCGGCCACATGGAGGTCTATCCGAACTCGCGCAACATCATCGCCGGACGCTGCGTCTTCACCATCGACATCCGCTCGCCGGACAAAGCGGTGCTTGACGAGATGGACGATCGGATCAGGGCGGGCGTCGACCTGATCTGCGAGGCGCTCGACATCAAGTACGAGATCGAGCAGGTCGGCCACTTTGACCCCGTCACCTTCGACGCGGGTTGCGTCAAGGCGATCCGCGACGCGGCGACACGCCTCGGTTACACGCACCGCAATATCGTCTCCGGCGCGGGGCACGACGCCTGCTGGATCAACCGGGTGGCGCCGACCGCGATGGTGATGTGCCCGTGCGTCGACGGCCTGTCGCACAACGAGGCCGAAGAGATTTCGAAGGAATGGGCGGCCGCGGGGGCGGACGTGCTGTTCCACGCGGTGGTCGAGACGGCGGAGATCGTGGGATGACAGGGCGGCCGGGTGTGCCATTGCGACACCTGATCGATTGGGGATCAAAGCCGGACAGTTTTCCGACGTCGCTCGTCGAGCGGTGTGAACTGGCACTCGATCGAGCCGTGGAACAGCAGACACCGGAAACGCTTCGCTTGTTGATCGGCCAGCATATCGCGCTCGAGCATCTTTTGCCGGTCGCGACGAAGCTGCTGGAAAACGACCTCTTTGTGTCCGGAGACCTGTACGAAGGGGATCTGCTGCAAAACTGCTTGAGGGTCCCGCCGGAACACTGGGTTGACTATCCGGAGCAATGGCTTGAACTCAACAGGCTTCTGGAAGAATTTGACGAGCGCGTCGAGGTCGTCAACCGGCATCGTAAGGTGTTCCTAGACAGCAACCCCTATGGAGCTACGCTCCCATGACAGTCGCCACGGTTCTGGCCTTCGCCGCGATGGCGGCGCTGCTGATCATGTCGCCCGGCCCAAATGGGGTGCTGATCGCCAAGACCGTGCCGACATCCGGCAAGGCGGCCGGGTTTGCCAACATCGCGGGTTTCGCGGTTGCGTTCTTCGTCCACGGGGCCTTCGCGATCTTCGGCCTGTCGGTGCTTCTGCTTCAATCGGCCAACCTGTTCCTGCTCGTGAAACTGGCCGGCGCGGCCTATCTGATCTGGATCGGTGTCAAGGCGCTGATCGAAGCGCTGCGCGGCGCGCCCTCAAGGCTGCTTGACGTCGCGCCGGCGCGGAACAGACGCACCCTGGCGAAGGCATTCGCCGAGGGGTTTCTCACCAATGCGCTGAATCCCAAGGTCGCGATGTTCTACATCGCGGCCTTTCCCCAGTTCATCCCGCACGACAGCGCCACACCGGCGGCGGCATTCGTGCTCGTCGCAGTGCATGCACTACTGAACATGGCCTGGTTCGGACCGATGGTGCTGCTGTTCGATCGCCTCTCGCGAGTAGCGCGTAGTAGCCGGGTTCAGCGCATCGTCAAAGGACTGACCGGCGCGGTGTTCGTCGGCTTCGGGATCAAGCTCGCGACGCTGAGGGCCTAGATGGACGTCGAAGGCCTTCTCCAGAGCGTCATCCGCTTCTCGAATTTCATGACCTCGCGCCTCTTGGTGGCGGGCGTCGTGTTCTACGTCGCGTCGGGTTTCACCGACGTCGGTTCGGCCAGCGAAGGCTTCCTGCCCAATGCCGACCTGCTGAACGAGATCGTGCAGAACTACCAGAACATCTTCGACGTGCTCGGCGTGTCGGATTTCGCGCTTCTCCTCATCCTGTTCGTGTTCCTGACGACGATCCATATCATCTACGTGCTGTTCGACCGGGTCGGCGCGTATCTGCCGCCGGCGATCATCCCGCTGTCGGGCTGGGAGGCGAACGACGACGTGACGCTGACGGCCTTCGACCTCCTGCGCGAGGCGCGCGGCGAGGAACATACCGACGAGGAGAACCAGCGGCTCTACCAGTTCAAGAAGAAGCTGCGCGAGATCGAGGAGACGATCGAGCAGAAATATGCCGAGGAGACGGAGGGTATGGCGACCGCCTACCGGATCGCCAAGACTTTCGTGCTGTTCTCCGTGGTCATCCTAGTCGTGGCGCTCGTGTCCGGCAAGTATGCCGGCGACCTCAACATCCTGATGGCCATCATCGGCCTGTCGATCCTCACGGCGCTCTACACCGCGTTCGGGCTGTTCCGGGCGAATTTCGAGCGGATTACGGCGATCCGGCACGACGTGATCGTTCAGTTCCTCGAATTCTCGCGCATCTGGGCGCCGCAGGAATACCAGCTTCGGATCTCCGAGGCGTGCAAGCCCTCGCGCGACCTCAAGCCGGCGCATTTCGCGGTGCTGGTGCCGATCTTCGGCACGCTCGACGAGATGCTGGATGAGATACGGCGCTGGCGCGAGCGCCGGGCGCGCCGGGTATGACGAGTGTTGAAAGCGGGCAGAGTCAGGCGGATAATGTTTGGATGAAGATACAGGAGGCCATTGTGGGACGGCCGAAGGAATTGACCGACGCGGAGCGGGCCGAGCTGCTCGCCAAGGGTTACAGGCCCGTGGAGATGTGGGTTCCGGATGTCGACTCCGACCTCTTCTGGGAACGATTGAGGGCCGAGGGCACCGCCATCAGAGAGTCAGACCGTAGGTCCGAGATGGACAAGGTGCTCGAGGCCTTTCTTGAAGATTTATGGGACGATCTCGCCTGATGGATCGCGGCAGCATGGTCCTCGTCGCAGCTAAGGGCGACTACGGTAAGCCAAGGCCGGCGGTCGTGGTTCAAGATTCCAGGATGGCAGATGTCGTTGACAGCGTTACCGTATGTTTTCTGACCACGGACCTGACCGAGCTGCACGGAACCCTGCGGGTGGATATCTCGCCCTTGGTGACAAACGGCCTGCATCAGCCGTCTCAAGTGCAGGTAGAAAAGCTCATGACCTTTCCGCGCGATAAGGTCAGGGGACCGATCGGCGTGATCGAACCGCATCAACTCAGGGCAATCGAGATAGGCCTGATGGTGCATCTGGGACTCGCCGCGCCGCTGGGCGGGCGTTGAAGCGTCTGGAACGGGGAACAAGAATGTCAAAAGTCATCAAGAACGGTACCATCGTCACCGCCGACCGCTCGTGGAAGGCGGATGTGCTGATCAGGCACGGCAAGATCGAGGCGATCGGGCCCGACCTGCACGGTGACCACGAGTATGACGCGACCGGGTGCTACGTGATGCCTGGCGGAATCGACCCGCACACGCATCTCGAGATGCCGTTCATGGGCACCTATTCGGCCGACGATTTCGAGAGCGGAACCCGGGCCGCGCTGTCGGGCGGCACGACGATGGTGGTCGACTTCTGCCTGCCGTCTCCCAACCAGTCGCTGCTCGAGGCGCTGCAGATGTGGGACAACAAGACGTCGCGGGCCTGCGCGGACTATTCCTTCCACATGGCGATCACCTGGTGGGGCAAGCAGGTGTTCGACGAGATGAAGACCGTCGTCGACAAGGGCATCACCTCGTTCAAGCATTTCATGGCCTACAAGGGCGCGCTGATGGTGAACGACGACGAGATGTATGCCTCGTTCCAGCGCTGCGCCGAACTGGGTGCGCTGCCGCTGGTGCATGCCGAGAACGGCGACGTGGTGGCGGCGCTGTCGCAGAAGCTGCTCGCCGACGGCAACAACGGACCGGAGGCTCACGCCTATTCGCGCCCGCCCGAGGTGGAGGGCGAGGCGACCAACCGTGCGATCATGATCGCCGACATGGCCGGTGTGCCGCTCTACGTCGTCCACACCTCCTGCGAGCAGAGCCATGAGGCGATCCGGCGGGCGCGGCAGAAGGGGATGCGGGTCTATGGCGAGCCGCTGGTGCAGCATCTCGTGCTCGACGAGAGCGAGTATTTCAACAAGGACTGGGACCATGCGGCACGGCGTGTGATGAGCCCGCCCTTCCGCAACAAGAGCCACCAGGATTCGCTCTGGGCGGGTCTGCAGGCCGGGTCGCTGCAAGTGGTGGCGACCGACCATTGCGCCTTCACAACCAAGCAGAAGCGGTTCGGCGTCGGCGACTTCACCAAGATCCCCAACGGCACGGGCGGGCTGGAGGACCGGCTGCCGGTGCTGTGGACGGGGGGCGTCAACACCGGCCGGCTGACGCCGAACGAGTTCGTCGCGGTCACGTCGACAAACATCGCCAAGATCCTCAACATGTATCCAAAGAAGGGCGCGATCGTCGAAGGCGCCGACGCCGACGTGATCGTCTGGGATCCGAAGAAGAAGAAGACGATCACGGCGGGCAAGCAGCAGTCGGTGATCGACTACAACGTCTTCGAGGGCTTCGAGGTAACCGGCCTGCCGCGCTACGTTTTCACGCGCGGCGAGCTGGCGGTCGACGACGGAAAGGTGCAGGCGAAGCCGGGCCACGGCCAGTTCGTCGGCCGCGAGCCCAAGGGGTCGGTCAACCGCGCGCTGTCGACCTGGAAGGAACTCGTCGCGCCGCGCAAGGTGGAGCGGACGGGCATTCCGGCGAGCGGGGTGTGAGGTTGCGGCCTCTGTCCCTCGTCGTCCTGGTTCTTATGGGACTCGTCCCGGTCGCGGCCGGGGCGGCGACGCTCACTCTCGAAGGCACCTGGGGCAATGCGACGGGGTGCAAGTATGCCAAAGACGGACTCTACGAAAACGATGACATGATGGTGCTCAAGCCAGACGGCATCGAAACCTACGTCACACTGTGTGAATGGGTGCAGGTGTCGACCTCGTCGAACGGTACCCAGGTCGTGACGGGCCTGTGCGGCCACGAAGGGGAGGGGTATCAGACCGTCGAGACCTACATCGTCGAAAAGGACCACGCCGATCCCACACTGGTGCGCGTCAGCCAGTCGACGGGCGACGTCTGGGGCGAGGTGCGAAAATGCCCGTGAGGCGTCAGCGCGCCAGCTGGTCGAGGTCCGGCAAGAGCACGACGCTTTCCTGCTCGTTCGGGTCGGTGCGGGCGATGATGGCGGTGCAGGGCTCGGTGCCGAGATTGGCCGGCAGATGAGGAACACCCGCCGGAATATACATCATCTCGCCTGGCCCCATGTCGGCATAGTCTTCCAGCCGCTCGCCGAACCAGGTGCGCGCGGTGCCCGAGAGAACGTAGACGGCCGATTCATGCGCCTCGTGCAGATGTGCCCTGGCGCGCGCGCCAGGCGGGATGGTCACGACATGCATGCACAGGCCCTTCGAGCCGACGGTCTGGGCGGCGATGCCGGCGAAATAGTTCAAACCCTGCTTGCCGCCGTAGCTGTCGGACGGGCGAACCACATGGCAGGTCGGCTTGGTCTCGTCGGTCATGAGTAGGCGTTCCGGTCCCGGCGGCAGGCTTGTCGAAGTCAGCGGATTGAACACATCCATCGACCGTTCCGCAAGGTGAGCCGGGGGCGACGGAAGAGCATGGGAATTGCGGCTCCAGCCCTCTTGTGTTTGCGGTGCGGCGACGTATCGTCCAACTTTCGGCACCAAGCGATCCGGCCCGGCACCTGAATGCAATCAATCATTTCCGCCCGCAACCTCGATCTCGTCTTCCAGACCGCGGACGGTCCGGTCCACGCGCTGAACAATGTCACGCTCGACATCGGCAAGGGCGAGTTCGTGTCCTTCATCGGGCCGTCCGGTTGCGGCAAGACGACCTTCCTGCGGGTCATCGCCGATCTCGAAAAGCCGACCGGCGGATCGATCAGCGTCAACGGGATGACGCCGCAGAAGGCGCGCGAGGCGCGGGCCTACGGCTATGTCTTCCAGGCGGCGGCGCTCTATCCGTGGCGGACGATCGAGAAGAACATCGCGCTGCCGCTCGAGATCATGGGGATCGCGAAGGCCGAGCAGGCGGAGCGGATCAAGCGGACGCTGGCGCTGGTGAACCTCACCGGCTTCGAGAAGAAGTTTCCGTGGCAGCTTTCGGGCGGCATGCAGCAGCGCGCCTCGATCGCGCGTGCGCTCGCCTTCGACGCCGATCTTCTCTTGATGGATGAGCCGTTCGGCGCGCTGGACGAAATCGTGCGCGACCATCTGAACGAGCAACTGCTGGAACTGTGGGCGCGGACCAACAAGACGATCTGCTTCGTCACGCATTCGATCCCCGAGGCGGTCTATCTGTCGACGAAGATCGTGGTGATGAGCCCGCGCCCGGGGCGCGTGACCGACGTGATCGAATCTACGCTGCCGAAGGAGCGGCCGCTCGACATCCGCGAAACGCCGGAATTCCTCGCCATCGCCGCACGGGTGCGCGACGGGTTGCGGGCAGGGCACAGCTATGAGGATTGAGGTGGCGCGCCGGCGGTCGGGATTGGCGACCTCCTCTCCCCTCGGGGAGAGGGTGGACTGCGCGAAGCGCAGGACGGGTGAGGGGGCATGATAGCCGATCCGACCAAAAGGCGTTCCGGCGCGACGGCCCGCGCGCGCTCGCTCAGGCAACAGGATATCGAGCCCGAGTATCGTCTTTGGGGCGAACTCCGCAATCGTCGGCTCAACGGTCATAAATTCGCGCGGCAGATACCGCTCGGGCCCTACATCGTTGATTTCGTATGTCGAGAGCAGGCCCTAATTCTGGAACTCGACGGTGCACAGCACTCCGGAGACATAAGGGAGGCGGAGCGCACTGCCTATCTGGTCCGGAATGGATACTCGGTCTTGCGCTTCTGGAATCACGAAGTGCTGAGAGAGCGCCGGGCGGTGCTCGACACGATACTCGCCGCGTTGGAGGGGCACCTCTCCCCCTCATCCGGCCTGCGCTTTGCGCAGTCCACCTTCTCCCCGAGGGGAGAAGAGGCCGCTAGTCGCGGAGGGCTAGATCCATGACCGCCCTTCGCAACACGTTCCCCGTCCTCGTCATCCTCGCGCTGATCGTTGCGGCCTGGTATGTCGGCTCATACGCGCTCAACGCGCCGTTCCAGCGCGATCTCGACCGGCGGGCGGGCGTGACATCGACGCCTTGGGAATTCGTCGTCAAGACGATGACGCAGCCGAAGCCGACGCTGCCGGCGCCGCACCAGGTGGCGCAGAATTTCTTCGAGAACACGTTTTTGCGGAAGGTCACGTCGAACCGCAGCCTCGTCTACCACGCCTGGGTGACGCTGTCGGCGACGCTGCTGGGCTTCGCCTTCGGGACGGTGCTGGGGATCCTGATCGCCGTCGGGATCGTGCATGTGACGACGCTCGACCGCTCGCTGATGCCGTGGATCATCGCCTCGCAGACGATTCCCATCCTGGCGCTGGCGCCGATGATCATCGTCGTGCTGGCGGCCATCGGCATCACCGGGCTGATTCCGAAATCGCTGATCTCGACCTATCTGTCGTTCTTCCCGGTGGCGGTCGGCATGGTGAAGGGGCTGCGCTCGCCCGAGTTCACCCATCTCGACCTGATGCACACCTACAATGCCTCGAAGGCCCAGGTGTTCTGGAAGCTGCGCGTGCCGGCCTCGGTGCCGTTCCTGTTCACCTCGATGAAGGTCGCGGTGGCCGCGAGCCTCGTCGGCGCGATCGTCGGCGAACTGCCGACCGGCGCGGTGGCCGGCATCGGCGCGAAGCTGCTCAACGGCTCCTATTACAGCCAGACGATCGACATGTTCGCGGCGCTCGTCGCGGGGTCGGTCGTCGCGGTCATGCTGGTGCTGCTCGTCGGGCTGGCAGCCCGGATGACCGAGCGCCTTATGGGAGCGCGACCGGCATGATCGCAAAACTGCCTTGGCAATCCTGGCTGGCGCTGGCGCTCGCGGCCGTCGCAGCGATTTCCCTGCCGATCGTTTCGACGGATCCCGGATTTAGCGCTGCGACAAGCCTGGTCATTTTCGCGCTCGTTCTCATCGGCGTGGCCGTCCCGGTCCTTGTCCGAACGGCGGTGGTCGAAGCTATCGTGCTGTTCGTCGCGGCACATGGCGCGGCCTGGCTGCTCGTCGGCGGAATCGCCGGCCATGAGGGAGAGGCGACGCGCGCGTTCTTCCTGCTCGTCGCGGCAGCCTGGCTGTTGGCCTGGCGGCTGGCGACCGTGCTGTCCGCCATCAAGCCGCGCTCGCGTCAAGCGGGCTGGGCGCTGAAGCTGATCGTGCCGGCGATCTTCGGGGTCTGGATCCTGATCATCTGGGAAGCGGTGACGCGCGGCGCGGGAATTCCGTTCATCCTTCTGCCGCCGCCATCCGCCATTGGCGCCAAGTTCGCGGCGAACCTGCCGATCCTCGCGGCGGACGTCAGACAGACGATCTTCAAGGCGGTGATCGCCGGCTACGCGATCGGCTGCATCAGCGGCTTCGCCGTCGCCATCCTCGCCGACCGGTTCCTGTTCCTGCGGCGCGGGCTGATGCCGATCGGCAACATGGTCTCGGCGCTGCCGATCATCGGCGTCGCGCCGGTGATGGTGATGTGGTTCGGCTTCGACTGGCAGTCGAAGGCGGCGGTCGTGGTGATCATGACCTTCTTCCCGATGCTGGTGAACACGGTCGCGGGGCTTTCGGCGGCGGGCCACATGGAGCGCGACCTGATGCGCACCTATGCCGCGGACTATTGGCAGACGCTGGTGAAGCTCCGCCTTCCGGCGGCCATGCCTTTCATCTTCAACGCCTTGAAAATCAACTCCACACTGGCCCTGATTGGCGCTATCGTTGCGGAATTCTTCGGTACGCCGGTGGTGGGCATGGGGTTCCGGATTTCGACCGAGGTCGGCAGGATGAATGTCGACATGGTCTGGGCCGAGATCGCCGTGGCCGCGCTCGCTGGTTCGATCTTCTACGGCGTCCTGGCCCTTATCGAACGGGCCGTGACGTTCTGGCATCCGTCTGTCCGTGGTGGATAGACATACTTCAGAGGGAAAAAAAATGAAAAAACTCATCTTCGCAATGCTTGCCGGCGGCATGTCGCTGGCGGCCGTCCAGGCCTTGGCGGCCGACGCGGTGACGCTGCAGCTCAAGTGGGTGACGCAGGCACAGTTCGCCGGCTACTACGTGGCCAAGGACAAGGGCTTCTATGAAGAAGAAGGCCTCGACGTCACCATCAAGCCGGGCGGTCCGGACATCGCGCCCGAGCAGGTGATCGCCGGCGGCGGCGCCGACGTGATCGTCGACTGGATGGGCGGCGCGCTGGCCGCCCGCGAAAAGGGCGTTGGCCTCGTCAACATCGCTCAGCCGTTCAAGAAGGCCGGCATGCAGCTGGTCTGCCCGAAGGACGGTCCGGTCAAGACCGAGGCCGATTTCAAGGGCAAGACGCTCGGCGTCTGGTTCTTCGGCAACGAATACCCGTTCTACGCCTGGATGAACAAGCTCGGCCTGTCGACCGAGGGCGGCGCCGACGGCGTGACCGTGCTCAAGCAGTCCTTCGACGTGCAGCCGCTGATCCAGAAGCAGGCCGACTGCATCTCGGTGATGACCTACAACGAATACTGGCAGCTGATCGACGCCGGCTACAAGCCGGAAGACCTCGTCGTGTTCAACTACACCGCCATGGGCGTCGACCTGCTCGAGGACGGCCTCTATGCGATGGAAGACAAGCTCGCCGATCCGGCCTTCAAGGAGAAGATGGTAAAGTTCGTCCGCGCCTCGATGAAGGGCTGGGACTATGCGGTGAAGAACCCGGACGAGGCGGCCGGCATCGTGGTCGAGAACGGCGGCCAGGACGAGAACCACCAGAAGCGCATGATGGGCGAGGTGGCCAAGCTCATCGACAATGCCGACGGCAAGCTGATCGAGGCCGCCTACAAGCGCACCGCCGACGCGCTTCTGGCGCAGAAGATCATCACCAAGGAGCCGACCGGCGCCTGGACGGCTGCGATCACCGACGAGGCGATCAAGTAAGAGCCTTTGCATATTCGGTCGGAAAGGGGCGGGCGACCGCCCCTTTTTCGCAAGGTCAGGCCGCCGACATTTTCGCGCAAGGCTCAAGGGCGTAGGGTCCCGGCCTGAACCGGGGTTTCGCAATGCGCATCGTCATCGCCGTGGTCGTCGTGACCGCCTTCGTGATCTACGAACAGCTCTACAACAATTGGGCAATCACGAACGCCGTCGTCAAAGAGGTCAGCCGCCTCCTCAGCATGGCCGGGCTTTAAGCCCGCTCCAATCCGCCGGTCCCTTCAGGGCCTTCGCACGAAACTCAGCGAATTGACAAGCGCGCCGGCGCTGCGCAGCGCGGCGCCCGTCGCCACGATCATCTGCGGCAGAAGCAGCCATTCGAGAGTCCAGGCCGAGCCGGAACGCTCGTTCTCGTGGACCAGCGCCTGGTGCATGCCGGCGACGAGGGTGGCGTTGAAGCGCGCCAGCGTGACGAGGGTTTCGGCGCCGACCGGATTGACCTTGTGCGGCATGGCGGAGGACCCCCCGCCGGACGCGAGCTTCACCTCGGCGATCTCGCTCTGCGCCATCAGCGCGACGTCCTCGCCCATCTTGCCGAGGCTACCGGTGACCAGCGAGAGCCAGGAGGCAAGGGCCACGACGCCGTCCCGCTCGCTGTGGCGGGGGCGGGGAACGTGAGCGAGGCCGAGCAAGGCCGCGAGGCGGCGGCCGACTGCCTCTCCCTTCGCACCCAGCTTCTCCAGCGTGCCGGCGGCGCCGCCGAAATGCAGGATCCCGACATCGGCACGGACGGCCGCGAGGCGCGCGCGGTGGCGCAGCAGCGGGTCGCGCCAGCTCAGGATCTTGCGCGACGCGGGAACGGGGATCGCAGCCTGCATGCGGGTGTGGCCCATCGTCTCGATGGCTCCGTCGCGTGCGTCGAGCGCGTCGAGGGCGGCGGCGAGGGACGCGAGCCTGCCGTCCAGGATAGGCAGGATGCGGGCGAGGCGGGTCGCGAGGCCCGTGTCGATCACGTCCTGGCTGGTCGCGCCGAAATGGACATGGGCGTCATGCGGCATGCCGACGGCTGCGCGCAACTGGCGGACGAGTTCCGGCACGATCACGCCGTCGCGCAGCGTCGCCTCGCGCAGGGCGGCATGGTGGAGCGGCGCGGACGGGACGGCGGCTGCGATGGCGTTCGCCGCATCGGCCGGAATGACGCCCTCCGCACCCTCGGCCTCGGCGAGCGCTGCCTCGAAGCGGAGCATCGCGTCGAGCTCGGCCTCGGAGGAGAAGAACGCGGCCAACTCGGCGTCGCCGAGCAGGCCGGTGAGGATCGGGTGGTCGAAGGGCGAAACGGTCATGCGGCCTTATCGCACGACCTCAGATGTCGAAGAAGATCGTTTCTTTGTCGCCCTGCAGCCGGATATCGAATGTGTAGGTATTGCCCTCGCGCGGCGCGATCAGTGTCGGCACCCTGACCTTGTGCTCGATGCGCTGCAGGATCGGGTCCTCGGCGTTGGCCTTTTCCTCGTCGCCGAAATACATGCGCGTCTGCAGCCCGATATTGATGCCGCGCGCGACGACCCAGAAGGTGATGTGCGGCGCCTGCGGGCGGCCGTCGCGGAAGGGGACGCGGCCGGGCTTGATCGTCTCGAAGATGCATTCGCCGGTCGACATGTCGGTCGCCTTGCGGCCCCAGCCGGTAAAGTTGGGGTCGGCCGCGCCGCGCATCTCGGACGGCGAGTTGTAGAGCCCGTCTGCGTCGGCCTGCCAGATTTCGACGAGCGCGTCCTTCAGCACCGTATCAGCGCCGTCGATGACGCGCACTTTGATGGTGATGCGCTCGCCCTTGGTCTTGTCGTTGACCATCGAAAACCCGAGGTCCTCGGGATAGACGCCTGGGATTTCGGCGAAGTTGGGCGTGAGGCCGATGTGGACGTAAGGACCCGCGGTCTGCGAGGCGGATTCCTTGAGGCGGTTGAGCGATTGGGTCATGTCAGTTTCCCTCCCGGCGGTTCTCGAACATCGTCGAACGGCGGCCGCGCAGCACGATGTCGAACTTGTAGGCGCGCGCGTCCATCGGGATCGTCGCTTCCATGTCGAGCGTGGCGACGAGCTGCTCGATGGCGGATTTGTCGGGGATGGTGCGCACGATCGGGCATTTCCAGATCAGCGGGTCGCCCTCGAAATACATCTGGGTAATCAGCCGCTGGGCGAAGCCGTGGCCGAAGATCGAGAAGTGGATGTGGGACGGACGCCAGTCGTTCGGACCGTTGGGCCAGGGATAGGGGCCGGGCTTGATGGTGCGGAAGGCATAGGCGCCGTTCTCGTCCGTGATCGTGCGGCCGCAGCCGCCGAAATTCGGGTCGAGAGGGGCCATGTAGCCCTCCTTCTTGTGGCGGTAGCGGCCGCCGGCATTGGCCTGCCAGAACTCGAGCAGGGCGCCGGGAACGCCCCGGCCGCGCTCGTCGAGCACGCGTCCGTAGACGATCGTGCGTTCGCCGATGGCGCTTTCGCCTGGCTTGGCGAAGTTGTGGATCAGATCGTCGTCGAGCGCGCCCAGCATATTATGGCCGAAGACCGGGCCGGTGATCTCGGAGATCGTGTTGTCGAGCGAAATCAGCGCCTTCTGCGGCGAGCGCAGGACGGAGGTCTTGTACCAGGGGGTGAACGCCGGCGGCTGCCACTCGCGATCACGGGCGAAGAACGATCCGGTTTCGGGACTGTTGTTTGACATCTTGCTTCCTCCCTCAGGCTTTCGCGTCGATTTCGGCGAAGACCTGCTTCATCACCTTGATGGCATGGTTGGCGGCCGGCACGCCGGCATAGACGGCGACGTGAAACATCACCTCGCGCAGGTCGTCGCGGCTGGCGCCGGTGTTGAGCGTGGCGCGGGTGTGCATCGCGACCTCGTCCCACTGGCCGAGGCCGGCGAGAAGCGCGATGGTGACCATCGAGCGCTCGCGTTTCGTCAGCCCCGGGCGCGACCAGACGTCGTTCCAGGCCATGCCGGTGATGTAGTCCTGGAAGTCGCTGTCGAACTCCGTGCGTTTCGCGTTGGCCGCGTCCACCCAGGCGTCGCCCAGCACGCTGCGGCGGGTTTTCATGCCTCGCGCGATGCGCTCTTCCTCTTTGCTCATCGTGTCGCCTCCTCGATCGATCCTCGCATCAATAAGGCAGACCGACGTAGTTTTCCGCAAGGGCGGTCGAGGCGGCGCGGGAGCCGACGAGATATTCGAGTTCCGCCTCCTGCATGCGCTGGCCGAATGGTCCGCCGTAGCCGCCGATTTCCGGGAAGAGGTGCATGAGAGACGTCATCCACCAGGAGAAGCGCTCGGCCTTCCAGACACGGGCGAGCGCGCGTTCGGAATAGGCGTCGACACCGTCGGAGCTGCCGTCGGCGTAGAATTCACGAAGCCCTTCAAACAGATAGTGGACGTCGCTCGCAGCCAGATTCAAGCCCTTGGCGCCGGTGGGCGGCACGATATGCGCGGCGTCGCCGACAAGGAACATGCGGCCGAAGCGCATCGGCTCGGCGACGAAAGAACGCAACGGCGCGATCGACTTCTCGATCGACGGCCCGGTGATCATCGCCTCCGCCGTCGACGCGGGCAGGCGGCGGCGGATCTCGTCCCAGAAGCGGTCGTCGGACCAGTCCTCGACCTTTTCGTCGAGCGAGACCTGGACGTAGTAGCGCGAGCGCGTGTGCGAGCGCATCGAGCAGAGCGCGAAGCCGCGCGGATGGTTGGCGTAGATCAGTTCGTGATTGACCGGCGGCACCTCGGCGATGATGCCGAGCCAGCCGAACGGATAGACGCGCTCGAAGAGCTTGATTGCGTCGCCCGGCACGGCCTTGCGGGAGGCACCGTGGTAGCCGTCGCAGCCAGCGATGAAGTCGCAATCGAGGCGGTGATCACGGCCCTCGTGCCGGAACGTGACATAGGGCTTGTTCGAGCCGAAATCGTGCGGCTGGACATCCGCTGCCTCGAAGAAGGTCTTGCCGCCTGTCGCGTCGCGGCGATCCATCAGGTCCTTGGTCACCTCGGTCTGGCCGTAAACCATGACCCGCTTGCCGCCGGTGAGGCCGAAGAGGTCGATCCTGTGGCGCTTGCCGTCGAAGGTGAGGTCGAAGCCGTCATGCGGCAGGCCTTCCTGATGCATGCGTTCGCCTGCGCCGGCGCGGTCGAGCAGGTCGCAGGCGCCTTCCTCGAGCACGCCGGCACGGATGCGTTCGAGGACATGGGCCTTGGAGGAGCGCTCCAGGATGATGTTGTCGATGCCGGCGTCCGTGAGCAACTGGCCGAGCAGCAGCCCCGACGGACCCGAGCCAATGATGGCGACCTGGGTGCGCAAGCAATCCTCCCTTGTATACTTGGACGTTGGACGCACATAGCTGTCTTATCAATGGACATTCCGGGCATTCGATTGCACTATCCGCGCATGACCACGCTCACCAACCGCGGCGACGTTCCCGAATACCGGCTCTATCGCGAGGCACGCGACGAAACGGGCGATTTCTGGATACATTGCGAGCCGCTGCCGGATCGGTCGCGGCTGCACCGGTTCGAGATCGCCGCTCACCGCCATCCGTCGCTGTTCCAGATTTTCCTGGTGACCGACGGCGAGGGCGAGATCTTGGACGGGCGCACCGCCACCCGCTTCCTGGCGCCGGCGATCCTGTTCATTCCCTCGGGCGAGGTGCATGGCTTCCGTTTCGCTGCGTCCGTCGACGGAATCGTGCTGACGGCGCTGGCCGACCGGCTCGTCTCGCTGGCCGCAACGGACCGGCAGGTCGCGGCGTTCGGGGCGGCGGTGAGGGTGGTGCCGGTGCGCGACGGTCTGGACGCGACCCTCTTGCGTATCGATCGCGAGATGCAGAACCGGTTAGTCGGGCGGTCCACCGCGCTGGAGGCGCTGGTGGCGCTCGCCGTCATCGATTTGGCGCGTGCGTGGCTGTCGGCCCAGGCCGGCGGCGAGGTCAGGCCGGGCGGCCAGGATACGCGCGCGCAGACGCTCGAGGCGCTGGTGGGCATCCATTACCGCCACAACCTGCCAGCCGCCTTCTATGCCGAGCGGCTGGGCGTCTCGGTGTCGCAATTGAACCGTATCGCGCGCGCGGTGACCGGCCGGACGCTGCAAGGGCTGATCGCGCGGCGGATCACGGAGGCCGCCTGCCGCGATCTCGTCTTCACGCCGACGCCGGTGAGCGGCATCGCCGAATCGCTCGGCTTCGCCGACCCGGCCTACTTCAACCGCTTCTTCCGCAAGCAGGTCGGTATCGCGCCGGGAGCCTATCGTTCACGGGAACGCGGCCGGCTGGGTTGAGCGCACCGGTCGCTGATGCGATCAGTGCAGCCATCACGATCAATCTTCCGGCGGCGTGCCCTTGCTCAACTCGGCAAGCGTTTTCCGAAGGCTCTCGATCTGGGCAATATGAGCCTCGCTCAGATTGAGCTGGCCTGTCATCTCGACGAAGGTCCAATAATAGCTGCCGCGCGTCGGGTGGACGATCGGCTGCCTTACTCTTGGATCGAAATCGCGCTTCGTGAGCGTGTGCGGCGCCCGGTTGTAGAGAGTCGCTTGCGGATTCGCGACCTCGTTGACCGAAACGGAGATGGAGAAGTCCTCGTGCGCCTGATACGTCGCTTCGTCGATGAAGATCAGTGCAAACGGCCGTGGATCGATCGGATCCCAGGACCACCCACGCGACGTCTCCGACGTCAAGAGCACGTGTCCGCGCACGGTTTGCATTATCGCTTCCGTGAGGTTTGCGACAACTGCGTTGCGTCTCTGGTCCCTCTCGGCAATAGCCTCGTCCAGCGTCGGTTGGAACGGCATGCCCATGGGAACGGGCTTTATCACACCGGAGATCAGGGAGTCGTTCTGATATCCCGCAGAAACCTGTTTCAGGGTCCCGATTGGAAACGTAGGTCCCTGCGCCGGCCCTTGTATGATTGGGCTACCAGTAATCCCCGCGATCGTCCGTTCGACCGCGGCCCTCACATCCGCCTGAACCTGTTCCATAGGGCGCACTGAAACGGGCGCGGATCGCACGTCGACCATTACCACGGAGCCTTGCTCGACATAGGCTCGGGCATTTATCTCGGACGGTGCGGACGAACGAAGAGCGTCAAGTCTGAATGGCACGGACCCGTCGCCACCGGCGTAGGTCGCCGAAACCACCATTTGATATGTCACGCCGGGTTTCACGCCGGCGAGGTTTTCAAGGAACGCTTTCGCCTTCTCCCGCTTTTCCGCATCGGTTCCATTGAGGTCGTCGATCAGTTGAAGATATCGCTCTCCAGGAACGGCGCGTATCGCCTTGTCGGCCGTTTCCACCAGGGCTTTCTGAAGTTCCGCAATTCGCAGATTCGCCACATCGATGGCCTCGCACACACCGAGCAGCCCACCGACGAAACCACAGTCTGCTCGCGCTGCTTGTAGGCTTGCAACAAGCAGAAGCAGTGCAAGAGCCGTTCTTTTCATCTCGAGCCTCCTAGAACCAACTCCCGATCCAGTCGACGAGTTCGCCGCCTTTTTCGACAGTCCAGGAGAAGACCGAGACTGGAACCCCAACGATGACTTCAACGAGAGTTTGTCCGATAAGGACGGGATTTCCGCTCAACAGGCCGGAGATCTGGTCGCCATTCACCGAGAGGTAGACCAGTTCCTCATTCGGCAGGGATCCGCATTGCGCCTCGGAAAACTCCGAAACACTGCAGCCTTGTGCGCCATAGGCTTTCTGGAACACCATGCCGGTCTTCACCCGGTACCATTCCTTGCCAAAATCGACGAGCTCGGTCTTAACCGTAGCCTGGGCGCTATGCGTGTCGCACGAGACACAGTATCGGTAATCAGTTGCCTTCGCCGGCAACGCAATCAAGCAAAACAGAAGGATGAGATATACTGTCAATCTCTGCATTTTAGCCTCCACGATATCTATTGTTAAATAGATCGCACGGCTCCGCAAGATGTCTGTCGGCCTTTGTCGATGGTTTGCGTGAAATTCTCTCCTGGAGCAGACGGTGCGGCGTCCCGACCGAACGTCACGCCTTGTTGCGGATCTGGGTCAGCGTGCGGGTCGGGGTGATCGCTTCGGGATCGAGCTTGACCTCGATGATCGAGGGTTTGCCTGAGGCCCTTGCGCGCTCGAAGGCGGGGGCGAAGTCGGCGGTCGTTTCCACCGTCTCGCCGTGGCCGCCATAGGCGCGGGCAAGCGCCGCGAAGTCGGGGTTCTTCAGCGTCGTGCCCGAGACGCGGCCGGGATATTCGCGCTCCTGATGCATGCGGATCGTGCCGTAGATGCCGTTGTTGAGGATCACGACGATGATTGCCGCGCCGTACTGGATCGCGGTCGCGAACTCCTGGCCGTTCATCAGGAAATCGCCGTCGCCGGCCCAGACGATCACCTCGCGGTCCGGGTTCATCAGCTTGGCGGCGACGCCGCCGGGCACGCCGTAGCCCATCGAGCCGGAGGTGGGCGCCGCCTGCGAATTGAAGCGGCGGAAGCGGTGGTAGCGGTGGACCCAGGTGGCGAAATTGCCGGCGCCGTTGGCGATGATCACGTCCTCAGGCAGGTTTTCCTCCAGCCAGGCCATGATCGGCCCCATCTTCACCGCGCCCGGTCCTTCAACGGGAGGGGTCGACCAGGCGAGGTAGTCCTCGTGCATCTGAGCGGTGCGGTTCGCCCAGGCGGGCGTGGCCCTGGGCCCAGTCGCCGCGAAAGCGTGCGCAAAGGCGGCCGGCGTGGCGTTGATCGCGACGGTCGGCCGGTAGACGCGGCCGAGTTCGCTTGGATCGGGGTAGACGTGGACCAATTTCTGATCCGGGTAGGGGCTCTTCAAGAGCGTGTAGTCCGACGAAGGCATCTCGCCGAAGCGGCAGCCGACCAGCAGGATGAGGTCGGACTTCTTGATATAGTCGCCGACCTTGGGATTGACGCCGATGCCGATGTCGCCCGCATAGGAGGAATGGAGCTGATCGCACAGCGCCTGGCGGCGGAACGAGCAGCCGACCGGGAGCTTCCAGCGTTCGAGCGAAGCGCACATCGCCTTGACGGCCTCCGGGGTCCAGCGCGTGCCGCCGAGAATGACGAAGGGGCGCTCGGCCTGCTCCAGGAGCGCGACCGTTGCAGCGATCTCCGCCTCTCCGGGCGAGCTTTCGACAGGCACGAAGGGGAGCGGTGAGGGCGCCTCGACCTCGTCGGTCAGCATGTCCTCCGGCAGGGCGACAATCACCGGGCCGGGGCGGCCGGAGGTCGCGACCGCAAAGGCGCGCGTGACGAGTTCGGGAATCCGGCTTGCATCGTCGATCTCGACCACCCACTTCGCCATCGAGCCGAAGAAGGCGCGATAGTCGACCTCCTGGAACGCCTCGCGCTCCATATTGCCGCGTGCGACCTGGCCGACGAACATGATGACGGGATTGGAGTCCTGCCGGGCGATGTGGATGCCGGCCGAAGCATTGGTCGCGCCGGGCCCGCGCGTGACGAAACAGATGCCTGGCCGACCGGTGAGGCGACCCTGACAGTCCGCCATCATCGCGGCGCCGCCTTCCTGGCGGCAGACGATGTTCTCGATCTTCGAATCGTGCAGCGCATCGAGCACCGCGAGATAGCTTTCGCCCGGAACCGAATAGATGCGCTCGACGCCGTTTGCCTCGAGGCAATCGACGATCAATTGTCCGCCGGTTCTCATGTCTTCTTCTCCAGTTCGGCGAGGATTTCGGCCGTATGTTCGCCAAGCCGCGGCGAGGGGTGGTCGTAAACGATCGGCGTTGCCGAGAAGATCATCGGCGCGCGGACCGAGGGCAGCGTCTCGCCGTGGCCGTCGGCGAGGTCCATACGCATGCCGCGCGCGATCGTCTGCGGGTCGGCGAAGCTCTCGGCGATGTTGTTGATCGGGCTCGCCGGCACCGCCGCTGCGTCGAGCTTCGGCAGCAGGTCGGCGCGGGTCCAGGAGGCGAGCGCTGCGACGAGCCTCTCGCGCAGGCGGACGCGGTTGACGACGCGCGCCGGGTTGGTGGCAAAGTCCGGATCGACGGGCAGATCGTCGAGGCCGACGACCTTGCAGAAGCGCTGGAACTGACCGTCATTGCCGGCGGCGAGGATGAAGTGCCCGTCAGCGACCGGCAGCACCTCGTAGGGCGCGATGTTCATGTGGGCGTTGCCCATCTGGATCGGCGCGTTGCCGGAGACGAGGTAGTTGAGGTTCTGGTTGCCGAGCACGGAGATCTGCGTGTCGTAGAGGGCCATGTCGATGTGCTGGCCTTCGCCGGTGGCCTCGGCGTGGCGTAGTGCTGCCTGGATGGCGATCACGGAATAGAGGCCGGTGAAGATGTCGGAGATGGCGACGCCGGCCTTCTGCGGCTCGCGGCCCGGCTCGCCGGTGATCGACATCATGCCGGACATGCCCTGGATGATGAAATCGTAGCCGGCGCGGGGCGCATAGGGTCCTGTCTGGCCGAAACCGGTGATGGAACAATAGACGAGGCGCGGATTGAGCGCCTTCACGCTGTCGTAGTCGAAGCCGTATTTCTTCAGGCCGCCGACCTTGAAGTTCTCGATCAGCACGTCGGCGTCGGCGATCAGCCGACGCAGCGTCTCCGCGCCGTCCGGCGTGGTGAAATCGATGGCGATGGAGCGCTTGCCGCGGTTTGTCGAGTGGTAATAGGCGGCCGAGAGGTTCTCCCCGTCCTTCGCCATGACGAAAGGAGGGCCCCATTTGCGCGTGTCGTCGCCGCCGTCGGGATTTTCCACCTTGATCACGTCGGCGCCGAGATCGGCCAGCACCTGGCCCGCCCAGGGGCCGGCGAGGATGCGGGCCAATTCGATGACGCGGACGCCGGCAAGGGGAGGGTTCGACATGAAGGGACTCCGGTTGCCCGGTGACTAGCAGCGGTGCGGAGCGATGTCACGGGCTTGCCTTGGTCCAGTAGCCGGACCGCTCCTGCGCAGCCGTGCGGGGCGTGAACTACGACGGTCGTCGAAAGGCGCGAACTCGCCGGTCAGGAAGCGGCCTTGCGCGGCCGGCCACCCTTGGCCCCGTTGGATCTGGCGGCAGCTGCCTTTGCCTCCGATGTCGCGCGACCGGCATTCGCGGCCATCCAGGACCGCGTCCCGAAGATGCCAGCAAGGAGGCCGGGGATGCTCAGGTCGACGTCCAGCGGTTCCCAATGCAGGCCGTAGCCTGAACCGAGAACCTCGACCTTCGAAAGTTCCGAATTGGACGCGCCTGCCAGTCCCTGTGCCAGTGCCGCCGGAAAGGCGAAGGTCGCGCCGTTCGTCAGTTCGACAACAATCCGACCGGACGCAGCGTCGTAACGGGCGGATTGTGCGCGGGGTTCATGCGTCGCGGCATGTCGGCCGCGGCGGCGCGCAGCTGCGATTTCTAGGTCGCTGATGTCAGCCATGGATGTCCCGCCACGCAGCGAGCAGCCGGTCACGATTCCGTTCGACAATTGTCATCATCTTTCGAATGTCAGACGCCTTCATTCCGACGACCCAGACGAGTTCCGCGCGTTCTCCGGCAATCTGCACCTTCGCGTCGCCATCGCCATACACGTGGACGTGCGCCGGCTCGTGGTCATCAGTAAAGATCACGATCCGGAAGCCAGCTTCCCTCAGAATTGTAATCATAAAACATAACCCATCTGGTTGGGTTATTCAATGTGAAGCCACTCTATCCAGCCACGCCCCGAAATCCGCCATCACCGTATCGCGATTGACCTCGTTCAGGCTCTCGTGGCGGGTGTTGGTGAGCTGGCTTGCCTGGATGTCCTGGAAGCCCATTCGCTGGAGGCGCTCGGCGAGGTGCATGACGGCCTTGCCGCCATCGGTAGCCGGGTCCTTCTCGCCGCCGACCAGGTTGAACGGCAGGTCGCGGCGTATGGCGGCGAGGTTGCGGTCGTCGGCGCCGGCGAAGATCAGCTCGAAGACGTCCCGCCACATCGACACCGACGCGTCCCAGCCGCAGAGCGGGTCGGCGACATATTTGTCGACCTCGGCCGGGTCGCGCGAAAGCCAGTCGAACTCGGTGCGGCGGTCCTTGATCTGTTTCGCCCAAGCCTGGAAGGTGAGCTTGGGCAGAATGCGCGAGGGCACGTCGGAGCCGAGGCGGAAGCGCTCGAAGGCAAGAATCCCCTGGGCCACGCGACCGAGCAGGCCGGCTGAGAAGTTGGCATTCCAGATCGCGGCGGCGCGGATGCGGTGGGAGTGCTTCAGCACGTAGTTCAAGCCCGAGAGGCCGCCCATGGAGTGGCCGAAGAGGACAACCGGCAGGCCCGGGTGATCGGCGGCGATGCGGTCATGGACGGCGTCAATGTCGGCGACGACCTTGGCCGCGCCGTCCTGCCTTGCGAATATCCGAGGCGGAGCGTCGGCAGCGGTGGTGCCGCCATGGCCGCGATGGTCATGCGCGTAGACATGGAAGCCGCGTGCCGACAGGAAGTCGGCGAAGCGGGCATAGCGGGCGGCGTGTTCGGCCAGCCCATGATTGATCTGGACCACGCCACGCGGCGCGCCTTCGGCGTTGCGGACATAGGCATTGAGGCTCGCCCCCGTGGGCGAGGCAATCCTGATCTGACTGTCGAACGGCAATCTGTCCTCCCCCTTGGCCTCGGGTGGCGAGTTCGCTCCTCGCCACGATATTCGTCAAGGGCCATGCTCGGCGGGTTCCCGCGCAGGCCATGTGCCGTTGTTTTAGTCAGATTGCCGCACTGCCGAATGTCTGTGCAGTTTTAGCCTTGCCAACAGCCGGGGACGCCTGTTTGATGATGTCCTGACCATCACAGGGGAGTGCTGAAGCATGATCACACGCAGGGCGTTTTCGCTCGCAGCCGCCGCTCTGGCCGGTGCCGTGGCGTTTGCCGCGCCGGTCCGCGCCGAGACCGACATCAAGTTCACGCTGGACTGGAAATTCGAGGGGCCGGCGGCCGGCTTCTTCCTCGCACTGGACAAGGGCTACTTCAAGGAAGCGGGGCTGAACGTCACCATCGACACCGGCAACGGCTCGGTCGAGGCGATCCCGCGCGTGGCGACGGGCGCCTATCAGATGGGCTTCGGCGACATCAATTCGCTGATCAAGTTCCTCGACACCGACCCGACACAGAAGATCAAGGCCGTGATGGTCGTCTACGAGCGGCCGCCGTTCTCGATCATCGGCCGCAAGAGCCTCGGCATCACCGAGGATCCGAAATCGGTCGAAGGCCACAAGCTCGGCGCGCCGCCGCCGGACGGCGCCTTCGCCCAGTGGCCGGCCTTCGTGCAGGCGGCAGGCATCGACGCGTCGAAGGTGACGATCGAGAGCGTCGGCTTCCCGGTGCGCGAGCCGATGCTGGCGCAGGGCCAGGTCGACGGCATTTTCGGCTTCGCTTTCTCTTCGGTGCTGAACCTGAAGGCTCAGGGGGTGGCGGCGGACGACATCTCGATGATCCTGATGGCCGAGCACGGGCTCGACCTCTACGGCAACTCGATCCTGGTCAATACCGACTTCGCGGCGGCCAATCCGGACGCGGTGAAGGGCTTTCTGAAGGCGCTGGCGAAGGGCTTCGCCGACGCGGTCGCGGATCCGGAAGCCGGCGTCGCCGCCGTCATGGCGCGCAACGAGGTGCTGAAGAAGGACATCGAAATCGAGCGGCTGAAGATGGCCAACGACCTCAACATCAAGACGCCCTATGTGGTCGAGAACGGCTTTGGCGGGCTGGACATGGCAAAGCTCACCAAGTCGATCGAATACCTGACCGTGTCGATGAAGCTGGCCGGCAACGTCAAGGCGGAGCAGATATTCGACGCCTCCTACCTGCCGCCGAAGGAAGAGCGGATGCTGCCGTAAAACAGCGGTCGCCATGCGTCGGTCGTCGGTCGAAAGGCTTCGACCGACGACCGTCTTTCCTCTCGCGGAGCTCCAAGTGGTCTATCCCCTGGTCAACATTTCGAACGTCGACATGCGCTACGGCGGCGTGGACGGTACGCTTGCCGTCAAGGACCTGACGCTCTCTGTCGCCAAGGGCGAATTCGCCGCGGTGGTCGGGCCGTCGGGCTGCGGCAAGTCCACGCTGATGAAGCTCGTGACGGGGCTGCACATTCCGCAGTCCGGCGAGGTCATGGTCGCTGGCGAGCGGGTGACCAAGCCGGTGTCGATCGTCGGCATGGCCTTTCAGAACCCGACGATGCTGCCGTGGCGGACCACGCTCGACAACATCCTCCTGCCGCTGGAGATCGTCGAGCGGCACCGCAAGCGATTGCGCGCCAACAAGGCCGAATATGTCGCCAAGGCGGAGAAGCTGCTGGAGACCGTCGGTCTCAAGGGCTTCGGCTCGAAATTCCCCTGGCAACTGTCCGGCGGCATGCAGCAGCGCGCCAATCTCTGCCGGGCGCTGATCCACGAACCGGACCTGCTGATGCTGGACGAGCCGTTCGGCGCGCTCGATTCGTTCACCCGCGAGGAATTGTGGTGCGTGATCCGCGACCTGCACGCCGCCCAGGGCGTGACGATCGTGCTCGTGACGCACGATCTCCGCGAAGCGGCATTCCTCGCCGACAAGGTCTTCGTCATGAGCTCGCGTCCCGGCCGCATCCTGCAGGAGCGGCGCGTGCCGTTCGAGCGGCCGCGCGAACTCGAGATCCTCTATGAGCCCGAGTTCAACGACCTCGTGCACGAACTGCGCGGGGCGATCGCCGAAGCGAGGATCGCCGCATGAGCGCGGGAACGGGAAGGGGCTTCAACTGGCTCAACGCGGCGCCATGGCTCTACACGATCGGCCTCTTCGTGATCTGGGAGGTTTCGGTCCGCGCCTTCGGCATCGCGCAATACATACTGCCGGCGCCGAGCGTCATCCTCAGCGCGATCATCGAGTTCTGGCCGGCGATCTGGAAGAACTCGTTGCAGACGCTCTACACGACCAGCGTCGGCTTCCTGCTCGCCGTCATCGGCGGGCTGGCGTTGGGCCTTCTCGTCGGCTGGTCGAAAACGATCTACGCGGGTCTCTATCCGATCATGGTCGGGTTCAACGCGATCCCGAAGGTCGCGATCGTGCCGATCCTCGTCATCTGGTTCGGCATCGGCACCATCCCCGCGGTGCTGACCGCCTTCCTGATCTCCTTCTTCCCGATCGTGGTGAACGTCGCAACGGGTCTCGCCACGATCGAGCCGGAGACCGAGGACGTGTTGCGCGCGCTGGGGGCGAAGAAGATGGACATCATGCTGAAAGTCGGCATTCCGCGCTCGATGCCCTATTTCTTCGGCTCGCTGAAGGTGGCGATCACGCTCGCCTTCGTCGGCTCGGTCGTGTCGGAGACGGTGGCGTCGAATACCGGACTAGGTCAGATGATGTCGGCGGCGCAGTCGCAGTTCAACGTGCCGCTGGTCTTTGCCGGCCTGATCATGCTCGCGGTCGAGGGCATCGCGATGTATGCGCTGATGGCCTGGATCGAGCGGCGCACGACCGGCTGGGCGCATCGCGGGCAGATGGCGCAGTAGCCTCGGTTCACACCGCAATTCCGGCGCCTGCCGGCCAAGTGTCGGCCGCGTTTTCGCCGACAACACGGTTACGGCCGCCGTCCTTCGCCAGATAGAGCCGCTTGTCGGCGAGCGCGAAGAGTTCTTCGAGGCTGGTCACCGAGGGGCTGGTCGTCGCGACGCCGACGCTGACCGTGCAGGGTGGCGCGCTCCCGCCGTCGCCGAGGCCGATCACCTGCCGGATTGTCTCGCCGAGAAGCCGTCCGAGAACATGCGGATGCGAACAGAGGACGGCGAATTCCTCCCCGCCGATGCGGAAGACGGTATCTGTCGGACCGACCTCACTCAAAAGCCGCGCTGCGATCGAAACCAGTACTCGGTCGCCTTCGGCATGGCCGTATCGGTCGTTGATCGACTTGAAATGGTCGACGTCGATGATGAGCAGCGTCAGCGGCCGGCCAGTGCGCAGGCTCGCGGCCACGCCCCGCTCGCCTATCTCGTTGAAGCGGCCGCGATGCATCAGGCCGGTGAGCGCGTCGCGGCCTGCCTGTTCGACGAGCTCATGGTAGCGCTCGCGGTAGGTCAGCGCCTCGAAAACGTCGGAAATGCCGCGCGGCACCGGCAATGCGCTGCGCTCGAACCAGCGCAGATAGGCCACGAGCATGGTGCTGAAGACGAGAGCCGCGGCCATCTTTCCCGCCCAGCCGCCCAGGAAGGCCGAGAGCGGCGCGCCGGCGACGATGTGGACGACCGTGAAGAAGCCGATCTGGTCGAAGGTCAGGATTGTAGCCACCGAGAAAAGGATTCTCAGGAACAGGCTTGTGCGCAGGACACGGCCGAGCGCCTCGTAGAGAAGGATGATGAGGATCGCGTCGACGAACAGCAGCGCGGTGCCCCAGGCCATCAGCCAGCCCATGTCGTCGATGAACGACATGTCGGGCATGGCTCCGCTTGGCAGAGGCTCGACGCTATGGAACCGGAGTACGCCGACAAGCGCCAGCGTCAGCAGATTGCCGACGAGCAGGCCGTAGATCGGCTGGCGCACGGTGGCCGCGTCTTCCTCGATGTAGAGGAGAAGCAGCATGACCAGCTTGCCGGAGAAGAGCACCGTCGAGCCGGGCGAGAGAATGCCGAGGGGTGCTGCGACATAGAAGACGCTGGCGAGATAGGTTTCGAGGAAATGCAGGCCGGCGAGCGCGGTCATGAACACGCCGATGCCGATACGGTGACGCAGCGCGAACAGGGCCGCCATCAGCCCGAAATAGCCCACAGCCTCGACAAGTAGCAGGAATGCGTTGGTCACACTGCGTATCCGTCTGCGCGGCGGATGCATCGCCGCCTATATTGCGAAACCCGTTTTAGTGGAGCAACCGTTAAGCGCATGTTTCGAAGGTTCGCGACCGCCCAGCCACCTGCAAAGGCGGCTTCGTCATGGGTCGGCGACGCCGGGTCCCGACGTTTGATTGCATTTGTGCCGATCTTGATTGCATTCCGTTAGTAAATTCAGCCTAAAATTGTCCCTGCACGGGTGGGTGAAATGAACAATCTGGCGAAACGTGCCCAGCTCCATGACGAAACCGGCAGCCTGGAAGACCTTGTGCTCCAGCTGTCGATGGCGCGCGGCATCGACGAGATCATGGCGGTCGTACGCACCGGCGTCAGGCCGCTGATCGGCGCCGACGGCGTCACGTTCGTGCTGCGCGACCACGGCATGTGTCACTATGCCGAGGAAGACGCGATCGCGCCGCTGTGGAAGGGGCAGCGCTTCCCGATGAGCGCCTGCATCTCGGGCTGGGCGATGCTCAACCGCGAGGCCGCGATCGTCGAAGACATCTATGCCGATCCGCGCATTCCCCACGCTGCCTATCGGCCGACCTTCGTGCGCAGTCTCGTCATGGTTCCGGTGCGCAAGGAGGATCCCGTCGCGGCGATAGGGATTTATTGGGCGCAGCAGCGCCGCCCCCAGCCTCACGAAGTCAGGGCCGCGCAGCAGATCGCCAACAGCGCGGCTGTGGCGCTGACGAATGTGGCGCTCTACGAACGCCTGGCGAAAGCGAGGGAAGACGCCATTCGCGCCCAGGACGCCATCATTCTCGCGCTGGGCTCCCTTGCCGAGACCCGCGACAACGAAACAGGCAATCACATCCAAAGAACCCAGCGCTACGTCCGCGCGCTCGCCATGGCCGCCTGCGATCGCGGGCTCTACCCGGACGAACTGGACCTTGAACTGGCCGAGCTTGTGACGAAATCGGCACCGTTGCACGACATCGGCAAAGTCGGCGTTCCGGACCGGATCCTCCGCAAGCGGGGCAAGCTGACTCCGCGCGAGTTCGCGACCATGAAAAAGCATGCGCAAATCGGCCACGATTCGATTGCCAAGGCAGAGCAGTTTCTCGGTGCCTGCACGCCATTCTTCCAGGTGGCGAAGGATATCGCGCTGACGCACCATGAGAGATGGGACGGCTCCGGCTATCCGCGCGGCCTCAAGGGCAAGGAGATTCCGCTGGTCGGTCGGCTGATGGCCATTGCCGATGTCTATGACGCCCTGGTGTCAGCCCGCGTCTACAAGCCGGCCTACGGCCATGCCGAATCCGTCCAGATCATCCTGTCGGAGAGGGGCAAGCATTTCGATCCGCTGCTGACCGATGTCTTCGCCGACATCGCGGAGCATTTCCAGTGGATCCGGACCGAATTGGCGGACGACGCGCCCGCATTCGTGATGGTGCCGACCGGAGGCGACTAATACCGTTTGTCCTGCGCGGCGGAGAAGCGATTGGTTCGATGGTTGGATGACGGTCAAGGCGACCGGGTGCGCTCGTACCGCGCATTGCCCTTTGCCGCCTGTTCGCCTACATAGCGCGCGACTTCCAACACTCCTCGATCAGGAATCGCGCGCGTGGCACGCCAATTCATCTATCATATGTCGGGCCTCTCCAAGGCCTACGGCGCCAAGAAGGTGCTCGACAACGTTCATCTCTCCTTCTACCCGGACGCCAAGATCGGCATCCTGGGCCCCAACGGTTCGGGCAAGTCGACGATCCTGCGCATCATGGCGGGGCTCGACAAGGAGTACCAGGGCGAAGCGTGGCTCGCCGAGGGCGCGACCGTCGGCTACCTGGCGCAGGAGCCGCAGCTCAACCCGGCCAAGAACGTGTTCGACAACGTCATGGAAGGCGTGGCGAAGAAGACCGCCATCATCGAGCGCTACAACGAGCTGATGATGAACTACTCGGACGAGACCGCCGACGAAGGCGCGCGTCTGCAGGACGAGATGGACCGCCTCAACCTGTGGGATCTCGAACAGCAGGTCGAGATGGCGATGGAGGCGCTGCAGTGCCCTCCGGCGGATGCGGACGTCAACAACCTCTCCGGCGGCGAGCGCCGCCGGGTGGCGCTGTGCCGGCTGCTGCTCGAACAGCCGGATCTTCTGCTGCTCGACGAACCGACCAACCATCTCGACGCCGAGACGACGGCGTGGCTCGAAAAGCACCTGCGCGACTATCCGGGCTCGGTGCTGATCATCACCCACGACCGCTACTTCCTCGACAACGTCACCGGCTGGATCCTCGAGCTGGATCGCGGCCGCGGCATTCCCTACGAGGGCAATTACACCAAGTATCTCGACGCCAAGGCCAAGCGCCTGATTCAGGAAGGCCGCGAGGACGATGCCCGCCAGAAGGCGATCTGGCGCGAGCGCGAGTGGATCGCGTCGAGCCCTAAGGCCCGCCAGACCAAGTCCAAGGCGCGCATCAAGGCCTATGAGGATCTCGTCGAGCAGGCGCAGAACCGCAAGCCGACCGACACGCAGATCGTCATTCCGGCCGGCGAGCGCCTGGGCAATGTGGTGATCGAGGTCGACGGCCTGACCAAGGGCTTCTCCGACGAGGTGCTGATCGAGAACCTGTCGTTCCGGCTGCCGCCCGGCGGCATCGTCGGCGTGATCGGCCCCAACGGCGCAGGCAAGACGACGCTGTTCCGCATGTTCACCGGGCAGGAGAAGCCGGATGCCGGCACGATCCGCATCGGCGAAACCGTGAAGATGGGCTATGTCGACCAGAGCCGCGACGCGCTCGACCCGAACAAGAACGTCTGGGAGGAGATTTCCGGCGGCGCCGAGGTGATCAAGCTAGGCAAGCACGAGGTGAACTCGCGCGCCTACTGCTCGTCGTTCAACTTCCGCGGCGGCGACCAGCAGCAGAAGGTCGGCAATCTCTCCGGCGGCCAGCGCAACCGCGTGCACCTTGCCAAGATGCTGAAGAACGGCGGCAACGTGCTGCTGCTCGACGAACCGACCAACGATCTCGACACCGAGACGCTCGGCGCGCTGGAAGACGCACTCGAAGCCTATGCCGGCTGCGCGGTGATCATCTCCCACGACCGCATGTTCCTCGACCGAATGGCGACCCATATGCTCGCCTTCGAGGGCGACGCCCATGTCGAGTGGTTCGAGGGCAATTTCGAGGAATACGAGAAGGACAAGGTGCGCCGCCTCGGCCCGGACGCGGCCAATCCGCACCGCATGACGCACAAGCGGCTGACGCGGTAGATTCGGGCGGCAGGGAAGGCAGCATGATCAGGTCAGGTTCAAGGAAGTCCATCGCGGCCTGCGGCCTGGCCGCGGCGGCTCTGCTTTTCGCCACCTCGGCCGAGGCGAAGCGGGCGCGGTGCTTCACGACTGACGACGGCTATTTTCCCTGCAACTTCGTCGCGACCGACCGGCAGGGAAGTTTCGAAATCAGCGCGCGCGGCAAGCCGACCTATAGCCTGATCGTCGACCAGCCCGGTTTCGCCAGCGCCTTCGTCAATATTGGCGGCCGCAACGTATCGCTGCCCGGCATGTATGTTCGGTCGAGCGACGACGGCGCCTGCTGGAACAATCCCGAGACCTCGACACGGATCTGCGCCTGGTAGGGGCTGTCCGGCTTCGATGACGTGGACGAGTGGGACCGCCCCACCGTCTGCCTTTGCTTTGCCTCAATAATTGGCGTATTCGCGGAATGCGCGATGGCCCGCGACGGATCCCTCCCATGCCGTCGTCGCGCGTGAAGCCAGGGCCGCGACGGGACGAATCCGAGCATGCAGCGTGTCATCATCAGCGGTATCGGCGTCGAGATACCGGAATCAACGATCACGAACGAAGAGCTGGTTGCCAGCTTCAACGAGTGGATCGATCTCCAGAACGCGGAGCGCTCGGCCATGGGCGAGCCGCTGCTGGCGAAATCGAACACCGACTTCATCGTCTACGCGTCGGGCGTCAAGAACCGGCACGTCCACACACGCGACGGCATCCTCGATGTGACCCGCATGGCGCCGCGCATCCCTCCGCGCGGCGACGACGAGCTTTCGGTCATGGCCGAATTCGGTGTCGCCTCGGCGAAGCGGGCGCTGGAACATGCGGGCGTGTCGGATCCGTCATCCGTCGACATGGTGATCTGCGCGGCGTCGCACCAGCAGCGGCCCTATCCGGCCGTCGCGGTCGAGATCCAGAAGGCGCTGGGCGCTTCGGGCGCTGCCTTCGACATGAGCCTCGGCTGCTCGTCGGCCGCCGCCGGACTGCATATCGCGACCAATCTGGTGCGCAGCGGCGCGCAGAAGCGCGTGCTGGTGGTCTCGCCCGAGATCATCACCGCGCACCTCAATTTCCGCGACCGGCAGACGCATTTCATCTTCGGCGATGCTTCGACGACGATGGTGGTGGAAGCGATCGGCGAAGGCGAGGTCCGCCCGGAACGCTTTGAGGTGATGGATACGCGCAGCTGGACGCAGTTCTCGAACAATATCCGCTCGAATTTCGGCTTCCTGATCCGCTCCGGGCAGGATGACACTTCCGTGGTGAACATGGAAGGCAACATGATCAAGCAGGTGGGCAACAAGGTCTTCAAGGAAGTCACCGTCGCCGCGCACAAGTTCATCGAGAACTTCCTCTCCGATCACGACATGACGGTCGAGGACGTGCGCCGCTACTGGCTGCATCAGGCGAATGGCCGGATGAACGCCATGATCATGAAACTCACACTCGGCCACGAGGCGGACGCCGACCGGGCGCCGATGGTGCTGGAAAAGCTCGGCAATACGGCTGCCGCCGGCGCCGTCGTCGCGCTGAAGCAATATCACGAGGACATGTTGCCCGGCGAATTCGGCATGCTGTGCGCCTTCGGAGCCGGATACTCGATCGGCGGGGCGATCCTGAGGAAGATGTGACCGATCGCCTTGCGTTCGGTTCGTATCACGCGAATTGACTGGACTGCCTGGCCCGTGGACCGCAAAAAGCGGGAAACGCGAGAGCCCTCATGCGCGAGCAGACACTGCCGTTCGACCGACCGCTCGATGCCGATCCCGAGATCGTTCCCGCCCGCAAGTTGAGCGCACGCGTGGCCGGTGTTTTCGTCGCTGCGGGCAGTCACTTCGAGACCAGGGCGGTCGACGCGATCGATCTCGGCTTTGACGGCGTCGCTGGCGATTTCCATGCGGGCGCAACGCGGCGCTCCGGCGGGCGCGAGCCGTGGTATCCGCGCGGTACGGAGATCAGGAACGAGCGGCAGATCTCGATCGTTGCGCCCGACGAACTGGAGCGGATCGCCCGCAACATGGGGATCCGCGAGATACGGCCGGAATGGCTTGGAGCGAACCTGCTCATCGACGGCGTGCCGTCGCTTTCGTTCCTCCCGGCCGGAACCATGCTGTTCTTTCGGGGCGGGGTGACGCTGAAGGTGGATGCGCAGAACGGCCCGTGCCGCGTCGCCGGTGCGCTGGTGGCGGAACGCGCCCGCCTGGAGAACCGCGAGGCTGGCGCGCTCCTGTTCCCCAAGGCCGCCAAGCGGCTGCGAGGCCTGGTCGCCTGGGTCGAGAAGCCGGGACGGATAGCGGTGGGCGAGGATGTGTCGGTACGCGTCCCCGAGCAGTGGGTCTACCGGGGCTGATCAGCCCGACAGGAGCTCGATGAAGCGTTCGGCGACCGGGCGCATGAAATCGTCCGGCTTGGCGAGTTCGAGGTATTTGCGATACGCGGCGACGGCGTCGGCGTTGTGGCCGGTGTCGCGATAGGTGTCGCCGAGGGACATCCAGACATCGGCATTCTCCGGTGCGAGTTTCCGTGCCTCTAGCAATTGCGCCATGGCCTCGTCATGGCGCGAGAGGCGCTGCAGGACGCGGCCGAGTTCGAGCCGGTAGGCGGCGTCCGCCGGAGCGAGCTTCACCGCACGCGCATAGCGCAGCTCGGCGCCGGCGAAGTCGCCGACGATGGCGAGCATGCGCCCGTGCGACGCCTGGGCATCGGTGTCTTCGGGCGCATAGTCGGCGGCGTTGCGGTAGATGCGCTCCGCGGCCGCGTTGTCGCCTTTGGCGAGATGCATCGCGGCGAGCTCGGCAAAGGCCGGAAGATAGCCGGGGTCGAGTTCGAGCGCGCGCGTCAGCTGGGCGACGCCCTCGTCGGTCCTGCCGATATTGAGAAGGATGCGCCCGGCCTTCGTCGGATAGCGCGGATCTACCGGCGACGCGTCCGCGGCCTGAAGATAGATTGCGACGGCCTCGTCCGTCTTGCCCTCGGCGAGCGCGATCTCGGCAAAACCCTCCGAGGCGAAGACATTCTTCGGATCGAGCCTGCGCACTTCTGCATATTCGGTGCGGGCGGCGGCGAGATCGCCGGCCTTCAGCAGCGCGTTGCCAAGATTGACGCGCGCCGGGATGAACGCCGGGTCGAGCGCCAGCGCCGCCCGATATTCCTCCGTCGCTGCCTTGGCGTCGCCCTCATCGGCGCGGATCAGGCCGATCAGATTGTGCGCCCATTTCGCGTCCTTGTGGTGCGATCGGATCATCCGTCGCGCGAGGATCGTCGCGGAGAGCGGCTTTTCGGCCGACGCGGCCGAGATCGCCACGAACGGGTCCAGAATCGCCAGGATGCCCGACGCGGCCTCGGCAAAGTATTCGCGGTCGGAAGAGGCGCCGATCGGCGGCAGGTCGACGAGCTCGACCGCGTCGCGCACGACGCGCAGCCGAAGGCGCAGCCCTTCCGGTGCGCAATCGGCGGTTTCGCAGATGAACTCGCCGGCGATGCGCGTCTCATAAGCGTTGAACAGACGCCTGACGTGGAAGACGAGCGATTCGATGGAGAGGCCGGAATCGGGAAACGAAAACTCGACGCGGCGCGAATCCGGCAGGGCGGAGATGCTCTCCTTCGATGTCTTCGCGGCGCGCCTGACGTCTGACAGACCGTCCCAGATCCGGCTGGCGACGACCTCGGCGGTCATCCCGCGGGCCACGAGCGCCTCGGGAACGGCGATCGGCTCGATGATGACCTGATCGCGGCGGAACTGGCCGATCAGCAACGGCACCAGCACGACGACGATGACGAGGAAGAAAACGTTGAGAAGGACGGTGCGGACGTTGGTGGACCAGCTCTCCAGCCCCGGCAGCGACAGCCGCTCGCGCAGCCTGGCCCACGCGGATTGTATTGGCGTCAATGCCGTCTCCTCCGCCTTTCGCCTGACCCGCGCCATTTCGCTCCACCCGATTGCCCAAGCCGCACAGCGGATGGCCGCAAGCTACCAGAATATCTGGGAAAATTAAGACGCTTCCTCCTCGTCGCCTCCCGGCTCCAGCAGACGTGTCGCGCGCCAGGTCGTCAGCACCTGGTTGATCTCGTCGACGACGAAAAAGCGGGCGGAGTCGCGGTCGTAGCCTTCGGCCAGAAGCGAATCGTAGGACGTGTGCTGGTGGCGGATATGCGCGATCGTCGCGAGCCACAACGCGACCGAGGGCGGAAGGGTCTTCAGGTGCTTCTGGCCGGCGGCCTGCCGGATCGCCTCGGCGTCGGCCCACGGTGCGAGAGGGATCAGCAGTGTGAGTCCCTTCGCGATTTCCTTCTGCCGGTGTGTTCCCGCCATCAGGCGCCGCCCCGGGAAGGGCGCTCGGCATCGGGAATCGCGTCTGTCGAGGCGAAGTAGGGCTTGATGTCGACGACGGGGGTGCCGTCGAGCACGTCGATAGCCTCGAGGTCGATGACGCCGCGCGCGATGTCGATGCCGAGAATGCGGACGATGTGCAGGCCGATCGGGTTGGGCCGGACGGGGGAGCGCAGCGCAAACGTGCCCTTGGCCGTTTCGGCGTGGCGCGGCTTCTGGACGATCAGGTCGCGCGGCGAACGGTCGAGCCAGGACAGGAGAACGGCGTGGCTGTACTTGTCGAGCCCCTGCAGGCCGGGTGCGTAGAGCGGGTCGAGGGCAATGCGCCCTCCGCCGCCCTTCTCGCCGGCCTCAAGCATGTTCTTCGGGCATTGCGCGCGCTCGGTCCAGGGCGAGGAGACGCGGCCGATGAAGACGACGCCGGCATCCGGCGGCGCAGATGCCGGATCGGTATCGAGCCGCCTCTCTCCTTCGCGGATCTCGAACTCCGGCTTGGCCTTGGATGAAAACGCCATTTTCTTTCCCATGTGCGACATTCCGCTTGCATGCCGCTCTCTCCTCACATAAACATATCTTTATGTCTTATCGAGGACGGTCGCGGTGCATCCTAGAACCAATCTGAACCGGATGGTCGATACGCTCAAGGCGGCGGGGGAATCCAGCCGTTTCCGTATCCTCGTGCTTCTGTCGCGGGGCGATCTGACAGTGTCGGACCTGACCTCGATCCTCAACCAGTCGCAGCCGCGGGTGTCGCGGCACCTCAAGCTGCTGCTCGAAGCGGGACTGATCGGCCGCTATCAGGAGGGATCCTGGGCTTTCTTCCGGCTCTCCGACAACGATGTGGCGCGGGAGTTCGCGCTCGGTCTCGTAAGTCGCGTCGATCCCGCCGATCCGCTCGTGCTGCGCGATATGGAACGGCTGGAGGCTGTGAAGCGCAAGAATCGCGAGCGCGCGGCGGAGTATTTCAGCGCCAATGCGGCGCAGTGGGACCAGCTGCGCGCGCTGCACGTGCCCGACGATGCGGTGGAGGCGGCGCTGGTCAAGCTCGTCGGCAAGACGCCGTTTCAGGCGATGCTCGACCTCGGCACGGGCACCGGGCGGCTATTGGAAATCTTCGCACCGCTCTACCGGCGCGGCGTCGGTCTCGACATGTCGCGCGAGATGCTGTCGGTGGCACGCGCCAATCTCGACAAGGCCGGGGTCCAGCATGCACAGGTGAGGCAAGGCGACATCTATGCGCCGCCGGTCGACCGCGACGCCTACGACCTCGTCACGATCCACCAGGTGCTGCACTATCTCGACAATCCCGGCGTCGCAATCGCCGAGGCAGCGAAAGCGCTGCGGCCCGCCGGCCGGCTGGTGATCGTCGATTTCGCTCCCCACGATTTCGAATTCCTGCGCGAGGAGCAGGCGCATGTGCGCCTTGGCTTCACCGACCGGCAGATCGCGGACTGGATGAAGGAGGCGGGCCTGGAACAGGAGGAAACCGTGACCTTCGAGCCCGCGGATCCCGGCGGGCTCACGGTCAAGCTCTGGTCCGGACGCGACCGCCGCATCCTTCTCGCCCACCCTTCGCAAGAACGACGCCTCGCCACGGAGACCGCGTGATGTCCCATTTCCGGCTTTCCCGACGTCCCGACATCGGCGACAAGATCCGCGTCTCGTTCGAGTTCTTTCCGCCGAAGACCGACGACATGGAGGCGCGGCTTTGGGAGACGGTCAAGCGGCTGGAGCCGCTGAATCCGAGCTTCGTGTCGGTGACCTACGGGGCAGGGGGATCGACCAGGGAGCGCACGGCGCGCACGGTGCGCCGCATTCTGGGCGAGACGACGCTTACGCCCGCCGCGCATCTCACCTGCGTCGACGCCAGCCGCGAGCAGTCCGATGCGGTGATCGGGGATTTCCTCGCCATGGGCGTGAAGCGCTTCGTGGCGCTGCGCGGCGACCCGGCCGAAGGCGTCGGCTCGCGCTACCGGCCGCATCCGCAAGGCTATTCCAATGGGGCAGACCTGGTCGGAGCGCTCGCCGCCCAGGGCGCGCATGACATCTCCGTCTCGGCCTATCCGGAAAAGCATCCGGAGAGCCCGGATTTCGCCACCGACATCGAAATGCTGAAGCGCAAGGTGGACAATGGCGCCACCCGGGCGATCACCCAGTTCTTCTTCGACAACGACGTCTACGAGCGCTATGTCGAACGCGCCCGCCGGGCAGGCATCTATATCCCGATCGTGCCGGGAATCCTGCCGGTCCACAGCTTCTCGGCCGTGGCGAACTTCGCCGGCCGCTGCGGCGCGCATGTGCCGGCATGGCTTGCCGAGCGTTTCGACGGGCTTGCCCGCGATCCGCAGACGCATGCGCTGGTGGCGGCGGCTGTGGCCGCCGAACAGGTGCTCGACCTGGTCGAGCGCGGCGTCGGCGATTTCCATTTCTACACGATGAACCGCGCCGACCTGGCGTTTGCGATCTGCCACATGATCGGCATCCGGGCGGTCGAGGAAGCGCCGTTCGTCAGCGCGTCGGCTGCCTGACGGCGCCGCCCGAGCAATAAAAAAGGCCGGGTTGAACCCGGCCTTTTTGCACTTGTTGCCTCAGTGTGGAGGAAAGCCCCGGGCCCCTAATCTGCCTACGGCAGCACTCCCAGGATCATGGCGCCGATAAAGGCGAACGCAGCACAAATCATTATCGTATTGATCGGCCGTGTCAGTCCCATTGGTAAACCTCCTCTGCGGACTAAGTCGAAAGTGTATGCGTATCTGAGCCGCTGACAAGGGGTTTTGTTGCTGCGGCGCAACAGCTTGTGTAAAAACGGTGTCGCGATATGGCCCAAACACAGGAAATCGCTTCCGGTTTCGCCATTGCCTTCAACTCGACATTTTTTCGATGGGTGAGCCGCTTCAGGCCGCTCTGATGGCTCGTTCGAGCCAGTCGGCCGCGGAAAGGGCGGTGCGGTCCGCGCCGAAGCGGGCAACGACCTGCACGGCGATCGGCATTCCGGCGGAGTTGGAGAGGCCCGTCACGTTCACGCAGGGGTTGCCGGTGAGCGTCCACAGCTTGTTGAAGATCGGGCTGCCGGTGGATGCCAGCCCGGCGGGAGCCGCGCCGGTCGCCGAAGGCGTCAGCAGCACGTCGACGGTATGGAACAACGCCGTCGCGGCCTTGCGGGCACGCCGCGCCGTCGCCCTCGCCTTGTCATAGTCGGCGGGCGGGATCGCCCGGCCGGAGGCGATGGTTTCGCGCAGGATCTTGCTCATGCGATCGCCAAAGCGCAGGAAATCGTCGGCCATGGCGAGGCCGACCTCGTAGTTCTGGATCGTCGAATGACAGTCCCGGCCCGCAGCGAGCGCGTCGGGCTCGTCGAGCTCGACGATCTCGGCGCCCGCATCGGCGGCGATCTCCGCCGCCCGGCCGAGCGCGGATTGCATCCCGGCATCTGCCTCCTTCCAGATCCGGCTTCGGTAGAGGCCGATACGCAACGGCGATGCCGGCTCCTCGACGTCAAGTGGACGCCGCGTGACGCAGGACGCGAAGCGTGCGACGTCGGCTGCACTGGCGGCGAAGAAGCCGACCGTGTCGAGCGACCAGGAGAAGGCCTTGGCGCCGACGGTGGGGACGAGGCGGAAGCTCGGCTTATAGCCGCTGACGCCGCAATAGGCGGCGGGGCGGATCACCGAGCCGCCGGTCTGAGTGCCGGTCGCGGCCGCAACCATGCCCGCAGCAACCGCTGCCGCCGAGCCCGAGGAGGATCCACCCGGCGTGTGCGCCGTGTCGAGCGGGTTCTTGGTGCGGGAAGGGTTGAGGAACGCGAACTCGGTGGTGACGGTCTTGCCGACGATCGAAGCGCCGGCCTGGCGGATCATCGAGACAACGGCCGCATCGGTGCGTGGACGATAGCCGGCGTAGAGCGGCGTGCCATAGGTCGTCGGCAGGTCGGCGGTGTCGAAGATGTCCTTGAGACCCACGGAGATTCCCGCGAGCGGGCCGGACGCAGCGCCTGCCTCGGCGATGGCCGTATCGCGGTCAGCCAGCGTCTCGAACGCGCCGACGGATGGATCGAGGTCCGCGATGCGGTCGAGGCTCTTTGCGACCTCGGCCGCGGGCGTGGTCCGTCCCGCGGCGATCTCGTCTTGTATGGAGATAACCGACAGCATGCTTTTCCTCCGTCGAAGACCTATCGGCGACGGAAGAGCCTGCCGTCAATCGTCACCAGGCCGAGGCCGATCAGGGCCATGCCGGCAAGTTCGAACAGTTCCAGCCTCTCGCCCAGGAAGATCGTGCCAAGGAGCACCGCGCTGACCGGGGTGATCATGGTGACGAGCGAGGTGTTCGACTGGCCGGCCGTCCGGATCAGCTCGAAGAAAATCAAATAAGCGAAGGCGGTGGCGACGAGGGCCAGCGCCAGCGCCGCCGTCCAGGAGCCGGCGCCGGCGTGGAGGAAGCCGTCGAACCCGTCCGAATAGAGCGCAATCGGGATCATCATCAGCGTCGAGGCCGTCAACTGGCCGGTCGCGACCAGGACCGGCGGCAGGCCGGTGAAGCGGCGCGAGACGACGAAGGCGAAGGCATAGGACAGCGCCGTGCCGATCAATGCGAACTTTGCCCAGACGGGGCCGCCGATATCGGCAGCCAGCCCGGGCCCGATCATCACCGCCGTGCCGGCTATACCGATCACGACGCCGATCAGCTTGTTCAGCGTCGGTGTTTCGAAGCGGAACACGAAACCGACGACGAGAAGCGTCCAGAACGGGGTCGTCGCGTTGAGCACCGAGGCGAGGCCGGCGCCGATCGCCGTCTGGCCGATGAACATCAACGAGAAGGGAACAACATTGTTGAGCAGGCCCATCAGGAGGAACCAGCCCGCATAGGGACGCGCCAGCGCGAAGGACGGGCCTCGCGCCAGCAGATAGAGGTGCAGCGCCGTCGCTGCGACTGCGACGCGGATCAGCACCAGAGTGAGCGGCGGGATTTCCTTCACCGCGATCGAGACGCTGAAGAAGGAACCTCCCCAGATGACGCCCAGGAGCAGGAGCAAAGCCCACATGCGGGCTGTCATCGGCGGGTTCTGGGGGGAAGCGGAGGAGGGGAGACTCATGCGGGATATCCGTTGAGGGCGCATCGATAGAATGACTTGCCTGTCTTCGCCACCCGTTTCCGGAACCTTCGGCTCGGGCACCGCTTTCGCCCGTCATGCGCCGCTGATAGTTTCGCGTCGAAACGGGGACCGCCCATGCAGAGATTCGAGACCGCAAAGGCCGCCGCGCTGGAGCTTCGCCCCGACGAGCCGGTCTACTGCTTCCATCCGGACGTGCTGAAAGCCGATGCCCAGAGCTTCATGGCGATGTTTCCGGGCAAGACGGCCTATGCGGTGAAGACCAACGGCGAGCCGATGGTGCTGAAGACCCTGTCGGAGGCGGGGGTGAAGGCTTTCGACGTCGCGTCGCCCGGCGAGTTCGCCGCGGTCCGCGCCGTCGCGCCCGAGGCGGAGATGCTCTACATGCATCCGGTCAAGGCGCAGTCGGACATCAGGCTGGCGCTGGAGACCTACGGTATCCGCGTCATCGCGGTCGATCACGAGGACGAGATCGTCAAGCTGACGCGCATCGTGCGCGCGCTCGACATCGATCCGGGCTCGGTCGAGGTCTATGTCCGCATCCAGACCAAGGGACACGCCGCCTACGAACTGTCGAAGAAGTTCGGCGCGGGCCCGGCACAGGCGGTGGAACTTCTGCAGCGGCTGGCGCGCACCGGCTACAAGGTCGGCATCTGCTTCCATGTCGGCAGCCAGATCGAGGATCCCGACACCTACGACCGGGCGCTCAAGACCGCGGACTGGGTGCGCAACCGGGCGGGTGTCGATCTCGTCGGCCTCGATGTCGGTGGCGGCTTTCCGGCGGAATACGGCCACGATCCGAACCGCAAGGTTCCCGAAATGCCGTCGCTGTCGCAACTGATGTCGCGTTTTCGCGGCGATCTGCGCGAATGGGGTTTTGGCGATCTGCCGCTCGTTGCCGAACCGGGCCGCGTCATTGTCGCGCGCGCGTTTTCGCTGATCGTGCGGGTGCTGCTGCGCAAGGGGAGGCGTCTCTACATCAATGACGGCATCTGGGCGTCGCTGTCCGATTCGTGGACGGGAAAGATCACGCTGCCGGCCCGGTTCATCCCTGACCCCGCGATCCGCAGCCGCAACGGCGACGCCTCGACGATCGTGCCGTTCAAGGTATGCGGAGCGACCTGCGATTCGGTCGACATCCTGTCGCGGCCGTTCTGGCTGCCGGAGACGGTCGACACCGGCGACTGGATCGAGATCGGCCATATCGGCGCCTATTCGCTGTCGCTCAGGACCCGTTTCAACGGCTTCTATCCGGACAAGTTCGTGGAGGTGACCACGCCGTTCGACGAAGGCGAGAAGCCGGAGGGCTTCGCCAGCCTGGAGACGATGGCGGCGAGCTGACGACAGCAAAAAACGGGTGTTCCGGCCGTCTTCTTTCCGATCTTTCGGAATGAAAATCTGCCCAACTCTTCATTTCGGGAATTTCTTTTCCCATTCGTTGTAGTGTGCGGCTAGCCCGTGTCGTGAGGGCTGTGCCCGCGCGTGATAGAACCCCGGCTGTATTTCATTGGGAGTCCCGTCATGCGCTTTATATCCGCCGCCGTCGCACTTGCCCTGCAGGGCGCTGCCGGACCCGGCCTTGCCCAGGAGGTAGTCACGCCTCTCGTCGATGCCGCCTGGGTCAAGGAACATTCCGGCAAGGACAACGTCGTCATCATCGACATCCGCGACAAGGTCGCCGAGACGGACCTGGGCGACAAGCCGTATCTGGCGAACGCGGTCGTCGCTCCCTACGCAACGGCTGGCTGGCGCACCGAGGTACAGGGCATCCCCGGCATGTTGCCGCCGGTCGAGAATCTTGCCAAGCTGATCGGCGATCTCGGCATCGACAATGACGACCATGTGGTGATCGTGCCGTGGGGCACGGATTCGACTGAATTCGGCGGCGCGACGCGCGTCTACTGGACGTTCAAGTATCTCGGCCATGACGAGGTCTCGATTCTCGACGGCGGCTGGCGCCAGTATGATGCCGCCGGTGGCGAGCGCGTGGCGGAAGCCGCCAAGCCCGACGCCGCCACCTTCACCGTGTCGCTGAACGACAAGATCCGCGCCACCACCGCCGATGTGGAGGCCGCGCTGAAGGCCGGCACCAAGCTGATCGACGGCCGCCCGACCGAGCAGTACGAGGGCAAGTCCAAGAGCCCGATCGTGCGTGCCGAAGGCACTCTGCCAGGCGCCGTGAACATCAAGCACAGCGACTTCTACAGCGCCGAGAACGCGGAATATGCGACGCCTGAGACGATCAAGGCGCTGTCGGAGGCGGTTGGCCTGGCCAAGGACCAGGAGAACATCGTGTTCTGCAACACGGGCCACTGGGCGTCGGTGGCGTGGTTCGGCCTCAGCGAAATCCTCGGCAATAGGAACACCCGCATGTATGACGGCTCGATGGCCGAGTGGGCCTCGGACCCGGCGCGTCCGCTCGAGGACAAGACCGGCTCCTGAGCGACTTGCCCGCACTTTATTCCCAACGATAAGGAAAGGATGTCCGGGGCGATCCGGGCATCCTTCGTTTGATGTGGACTGTATCGCATGACCGACATTACGGCCGCTGCGCCCAAGTATCTTCCGCGCGTCACCATCGACGGCGCGCCGGCCAAGGTGGCGGGGGCCGCCTTCGTTGTCGGTTTCCTCGCCATCGCCTGGCTGGTGGACCTCCGCCAGGCGGCGCTGTTCCTCGTCGGCGGGGGCCTGGGCATGGCGCTGTATCACGGGTCGTTCGGCTTCACCGGCGGCTGGCGTCGATTTGTCGTCGAGGCCCGAGGCAGGGCGATCCGTGCGCAGATGCTGATGATCGCAGTGACCACAGTTGCGATGATCCCGCTCCTGTCGGCCGGCAACCTCGGCGGCCAGCCGCTGGTCGGCGCGCTAGCGCCTGTCGGCGTCTCGGTGCTGGTGGGGGCGACGATGTTCGGCCTCGGTATGCAGCTCGGCGGCGGCTGCGGCTCGGGCACGCTGTTCACGGTCGGCGGCGGTTCGGCGCGGATGCTGGTGACGCTCGCCTTCTTCGTCATCGGCGCCGTGATCGGCACCGCGCACCTGCCGTGGTGGCTGGAACTGCCGTCCTGGCCGGCGATCAGCCTTGGCCAGACCTTCGGCGTCGCGACTGCAGTGCTGATGACGCTTGTCGGGCTCGGCCTCGTCGCGCTGGTCTCGGCGCTCGTCGAGCGGCGCGTCCATGGCGATATCGAGCGCGAGCCTGCGCCGAAGCGGCCCGGCTGGACGTGGCTGGTCCACGGCCCGTGGCCGCTGGTCGGCGCCGGTCTTGTGCTGGCTATCCTCAACATCGCGACGCTGCTGCTCGCCGGCCATCCCTGGTCGGTGACGTTCGGCTTCGGCCTGTGGGGCGCCAAGATCGCGCAGGGCATCGGCATACCGGTCGAGACCTGGGCGTTCTGGAACTGGCCCGGCCCGCAGAAGGCGTTGAATTCCAGCGTGCTGGAAGACATCACCTCGGTGATGGATTTCGGCATCATCCTCGGCGCGGCACTCGCCGCAAGCCTTGCAGGCAGCTTCGCGCCGAAAGCCAAGCTGCCCATCGGCTCGTTGATGGCAGCGATCATCGGCGGGCTGCTGATGGGCTACGGCGCGCGGCTTTCCTTCGGCTGCAACATCGGCGCGCTGTTCAGCGGCATCGCGTCGGGCAGCGTGCACGGTTGGGTGTGGTTCGCGGCCGCCTTCGGCGGATCGCTGGCGGGCGTCTGGCTTCGCCCCGCCTTCGGTCTCGACGGGTTCCGCAAATGAGCGGGCGCAACACGATCCTGTTCGGCGCGGCACTCGCAGTGGCGACCGCCGCGGTGGCCGTCGACCACTACAACCATCCGGTCCAGCGCGTCGCCGCACCCTCTGCCGCGAGTTCGGGCACGGCCCCATGCGCCGCTGCCGCGCCGTGCGCGGCCGCCGCGCCCTCAGTAGGCGCGCCCGCGGCTGCGCCCTGTGCGGCGGGCGCGCCATGTTCCGCGGCCCAGCCGGCAAAGCTCGCACCGCCGCCGCCACCGGCCAAGAAGCTCGCTCCGCCTCCGCCGTCTGCGAAGAAACTGCCGCCACCGCCGCCGCCGGGCGTCCAGCCGCCGGGAACATCCGGATGAGCGCGGAGACGCGTGACCGCGCGCTGGCGGAGATCGCCTTCTGCGAGGGCGTGCTCGCCAAGGGGGGGCTGAACATCCTGTCGGAAACGTTCCGCGACGTCGACGGCATCACGGCGTGGGAGCACTATCCGCCGGGCGACGTGTTCGACCCCGCGACCGGGTCGCAGTGGTTCTACCATTGCCATCCCGCCGAGGAGGGCGCCGCCGAACACGGGCATTTCCATTGCTTTATGCGCCCTGATGGCGTTGGCGGTCCGATCCATCATCTCGCGGCGATCGGCGTAGATGCCTATGGGAGGCCGTTGCGAATCTTCACCGTCAACCAATGGGTGGTCGGCGACGATTGGCTTGACGCGGAACCCACGATCGCTCTGCTACGGCGCTTCGACGTGCAGATGCCGAGGCCGTCCTATCTCGTCAACCGCTGGCTAACCGCGATGTTCGTCGCGCATGAGGAGCGGATCGCGGACCTGATCCGTGCACGGGATGCGGCGATCTCGGGGCATCGGCCCCAGGACGACACGCCTGCGCGCCAGGACCGGGAACTGGAAGTGACGTCGGAGTTCGTCTTTCAGCCCGCGGCGTCCTGACGCCTCAATCCCGCCGCACGGCGATCTATGCTGCACCCGGCCGACTGGTCGCCGGAGCGCGGCCGCGAATTCCTGGAGTGCCCATGCGCCTGGCTCTTGCCGTCCTGCTCGCCTTCGCCGCGTCGCCTGCGCTTGCCGCGACCTGCGCGCCCGTATCGACGGACGCGCGTATCCTCTCCTCCCCGAACTACGACGACATCCATCCGGACTGGAGCGACGGCAGCCGCATCGGGCTTTCCTGGTCGCTCGACCTTCTCGGCGAGGAGGAGGGTGAGGACGGCGAGTACTACCTGCTCGGCGACCTGATCGATCCGCGCGGCGGCGTCGCGGCCGAGAGCGTGTTCGTCTCGGCCATGGAATGGGAATGCGACAGCGAGTGACTCAGCCGGCAAGCGCCAACCAGATCAGCACCAGCAGGCTGGTCAGCGCGCCGTTGAGGCCCATGGCGATGCCGGCGAAGGTGCCTGCGATCTCGGAGACCTGAAAGGCGCGGGCGGTGCCGATGCCGTGCGAAGCGACGCCGACGGCGAAGCCGCGCGCCGCGAAATTCCGTATCCTCAGCGCGTTCATCAGGGGCGTCACCACCACGGCGCCGATTATGCCGGTCATCACCACTAGGACGGCCGTGAGCGCCGGGATGCCGCCGAGGCTCTTCGACAGTTCCATCGCGATCGGCGCAGTGGTCGACTTCGGCGCCAGCGAGGCGAGAACGTCGGCGGGAGCGCCGAGCGCCCAGGCGATGCCGACGGCGCTGACCGCCGCGGTCACCGATCCGGCGAGGAGGGCGGCGGCCATCGGCAGAAGCGCGCGGCGGACGGTCGCGAGGTTGCGCCACAGCGGGACCGCCAGCGCCACGGTCGCTGGCCCGAGCAGGAAATGCACGAACTGCGCACCTTCAAAATAGGTGCCGTAGTCGGTGCCGGTCGCGATGAGAATGGCTGCGAGTATCGCCGCTGCGACGACCACCGGATTGGCAAGCGGGTGACGGCCGAGGCGCGCTGCGACCCAGTCGGCGGTGACGTAGGCGGCAAGCGTCGCCGTCAGCCAGGTGAGCGGCGAGGCCGACAGGTAGACCCAGATCGAGACGATGTCGGGGGTCATTCTCCGCCTCTTCCCTGAAGGCGCGCCACGAGCAGGAAGACGCCGACCGTGACCAATAGCGTCAGCACCGTCGAAGCGATCAGCGCGAGCGCGAGCGTGACGCCGAATTCGCGCAGCACCGGGCCGTATTGCACGATGCCGACGGCGGCTGGCACGAACAGAAGCGACAGGTTGCGCAGGATCGCGCCGGAGGTCGCGTCGAGGCCCGCATCGGGACCCTTGCGCCAGACCAGCAGGACGAACATCAGCGCCATGCCGACGACCGGGCCGGGGAAGGCGATCTCCGGATAGATCGAACGGATCGCCAGGATCGCCGTCTCGCCGGCCAGCTGGCACAGCAGGAGCGCAAGGATCGCGCGCGGCAGGTTGAGCGGCGCGGCCGGTGGGGCGGAAGATTCGCCGGCTCCGCTCATCGCTGCCTCAGAGAATCACGAGGAGCTGCTGCGTCGGCCATCCGTCGGCGGGCAGGCCGAGTTCCGCCTGCACTTTCTGCAGGGCGGTGCGGGTGCCGGTGCCGAGCACGCCGTCGATCTTGCCAACATCGTGGCCGCGCGCGGCGAGCTTCTCCTGCAACTGCTTCATCTCCTCGATGGTGAGGCCGCGGTCGGGATTGCGCTTGTCGTAGGCCGGCTCGCCGGCGAAGCGCGCCGCGAGGTGGCCGGCGGTGAGCGTGTAGACGAAGGACTGGTTCCACTCGAGATAGACGTCGAAATTCGGATAGATGAGGAAAGCGGGACCTTTACGCCCCATCGGCAGGACGAGGCTCGACGGCTGGTCGTCGGAGGGAAGGGCGGACCCGTCGCGCGCGGTGACGCCGGCCGCTGCCCAGTGGGAACGCGGATGCTGGTTCTCGCGGCCGCTGTCGGCCCAGTCCATTTCGGCGGGAACGCGGACCTCCTGCATCCAGGGCTCGCCGGCGCGCCAGCCCATCGACTTGAGGAAGTTGGCGGTGGTCATGATGACGTCGGCCGGATCGTTGCGAAGGTCGACCAATCCGTCGCCGGCGCCGTCACGGCCTTTTTCGAGATAGTCGGACGGCAGGATCTGGGTCTGGCCGATTTCGCCGGCCCAGGCGCCCTTCACGTCGGCGGGCAGCACGCCCTGGTCGATCAACGTCAGAAGCGGCACGATCTGCGGCCGGAAGAGTTCCGGGCGCCGGCAGTCATAGGCGAGCGTCGCCAGCGCGCTCAACGTATCGAAATCGCCCTGGACCGCGCCGAAATCCGTTTCCAGCGCCCAGAACGCAGTGATCACCGGGCCCGGAACGCCGTATTCGGCCTCGGCGCGGGCGAACACGTCGGCATATTTCTTCAGGTTGGCAGCGCCCTGCTTGAGGCGGTAGCCCGAGACCATCCGGCTGGAGAATTCGATGAACGTCTGCGCGAAGACGCCCTGCGCACGGTCGCGCGAGAGAACCCTCGTGTCGAGCCGTGCCTGCGCAAGTGCCCCGAGGCCGCGCTCGCCGATGCCCGCGGCCTGGGCTTCGGCGCGCATTCCCTCCAGCCAGGCGTTGAAATCGCCGCCGCAGGTCTGGGCAAGGGCGGGGGTGCCGAGAAGAGTTGCGGCGAGGGCGGCGGCGAGGGCGAGTTTCATCGTCGAAATGTTCCGGTTGTCGTGCGGGTGACAGCATGCCGCCCGGGCGGAAATGCGGCGTTCGACCCAATCAATGGGCGTTGGCCTTCAGCCAGGCGCGCCAGCCGCTAGCCGAGCCGTTGAAGACGTTGATGTCGGCGTCGCCCGGCACACCCGGCACTGTGCCTGTTCCGGTGTATTGCCAGAAGACGAAGGGGTGGTCGCCGTATTTCTCCGTCGGATGCCCCGCCGTCGAGCGTAGCCAGAAGTGATAGCCGCGAAAGGCATTCAGGCCGTTGCGGTCAAAGAAGGCTGGGTCGGTGTAGATGATCGGCCGCTTGCCGTAGTGCTTCTGCACCATGTTGAGGAAGATGCGCATTTCGGAGCGCACCGTTTCGGGCGGCGGGCGCAGCGTGCAGGTCGGCGAGAGCGGATTCCACTCCATGTCGAGGACCGGGGGCAGCGAACCCCGCTCGCGCGGCACGTTGCGGATGAACCATTCGGCCTGTTCCGCGGCCGGCCGGCAGAAATAGAAGAAGTGATAGGCGCCACGCGGGATGCCAGCGGCGCGGGAATTGCGCCAGTGTTCGTGAAAGTTGTCGTCGACACGGTCGCCGCCTTCGGTCGCCTTGACGAAGGCGAAGGAAATGCCTTTGGCGCGCGCGGCCGCCCAGTCGACCGCGGTCTGGTATTTCGACACGTCGGTGCCGTGGATGGCGTAGTCCCAAGGTTTGCGCGTCTGCCAGTCATGCGGATCGCGGTCGGCGAAACGAGGTCCGGAGGCAATCGGCGCATCAGCCGATGTCGGCGCGAGTTCCTGCAGCCCGCCGCTGCCGGTGCAGGCGGCGAGCGAGGCAATCAGCAACAGGGCCGCAATTCGGCGCATGGACACTCCCGGGAACGACGATACCGAATCAACGCAGTGTTGCGGAGCCTGCCTGTTTCCGGTTGCGCGAAGCTGGTCGGTTGGACACTCGCGTCGTCGATTGCGCATTCGGTGCGCCATTGATTTTTCCCCGCGCCGCGCCCAAGACTTCGCTGCGACGGATCGGGCGCAAGTTCGGCGAATCCAAGGCGGGGGCGGCAATGAGACTGATCGGCAAAGTGCTCAAGTGGCTCGCGCTGCTTGCAGCGGCAATCGTCGTGGCCTTCGCGGCCTGGCTCTATATCGCACCGCCGGCGCTGATCCAGGTGGCGGCCGGCTACTCCGCCAAGATCGTCTGCTCGAACGTGTTCATCGCCGGGCGGGATTCGCACGAGGTGCTCAAGGTCGACGTGCAGGCGCCCGGACACCCGATCCTCGGCCTGATCTCGATGTCGGTCGACCGCGATGCGAAGACCACCTACGCGAAGCTCCTCGGCATGTTCGGCGGCGGTCTTGCCGTGGCGCGCGAGGGCGCGGGCTGTGCTTCGGTGCCGGACGGTGACACGGAGGCGGCGAAGCTGGCGCCGGTCCCGGCCGCGGCAGGCGCCGCATCGCAGGCGCTTTGGCCGGAAGGCGAGACGGTGGAGCCTTCGCAGGACCCGGCTGTCAATGCGATCCTCGACGATCCCGGCATGACGGGCCCGGGCATGCGCGCCGTGGTCGTGGTCAAGAACGGGCGCATCGTTGGCGAGCGCTACGGCGAGAGCTTTGCCGAGACGACACCCTTGCTCGGCTGGTCGATGACAAAGACGGTGACGGCGGCGATCATCGGCACGCTGGTGCGCGACGGCAAGATGGGCCTCGACGATACGGACCTTTTCGAGGCGTGGAAGGCAGACGGACGCGGCGCGATCCGGGTGCGCGACCTGCTTTCGATGTCGAGCGGGCTGGAGTTCAACGAGGATTACGGCGACGTGACCGACGTCACGCGCATGCTCTATCTCGAGCCCGACATGGCCGCCTTCGCCGCCGCCAAGCCGCTGGCGAACGAGGTCGGCAAGGTCTTCTCCTATTCGAGCGGCACGACGGTGATGCTGTCGCGAATCTGGCAGAACGCCGCCGGCGCCGACGCGCTCGCATGGCCGCGGCGCGAGCTGTTCGATCCGCTCGGCATGCGCAGCGCCGTGCTCGAGGCCGATGCGCGGGGCACTTTCGTCGGCTCGTCCTATCTCTACGCGTCCGCGCGGGACTGGGCACGGTTCGGCCAGTTCCTGCTGCAGGACGGCGTCTGGAACGGGCGGGCGATCCTGCCCGCCGGCTATGCGGCGATGATGCGCGCGCCTTCGACGGCGGCACCCGAGGAATACACGCAGGGCCACATGTGGCTGAACGGGCCTTCCGCCGGGACGCCCGACGGCGAAGACCCCGACAAGGGCTTCGATCTGCCGGCGGATGCCGTCTGGGCGCTCGGACACGACGGCCAGTCGATGGCCGTCATCCCGTCGAAGCAGTTGGTTGTCGTTCGGCTCGGACTCACGCCGTCGAAGCTCGGCTACAAGTCGCAGGCGATGGTGGCGGCCCTGGTCAAGGCGCTGCCGTGATCGGCTGGTGCGGCGTCAGTTCGTCCGCATGATCGCGTGGACCGCGTAGCCGCGGAAAAGCGCTTCGAACTCGAGGCTTGCGCCAGCTTTCTGCGCTTCCGATTCAAGCAGGTCGCGCAGATCGTCGCGCGGGGCGACGTGGAATTTGGCGAGCCAGGCGCGGAGCATCGCCTTGAACCAGCGGGGCAGGCGCTCCTGATCGCCGAAGTCGACGATGTGCAGCGATCCGCCCGGTGCCAGGACGCCGAGAGCCTGCCGGACGCAAGCCTGCCAGCCCGGGATCATCGACAGCGAATAAGAGATGTAGACGCGGTCGAAGCGATCCCGTCCGAACAGCACCTGAGGGTCGAAGTCGGTGGCGTCGGCCTGGGCCAGCCGGACTTTGGCCGACAGGCCAACGCGGGCGAGCGAGGCTTCGGCGGTGGCGAGCATCTGCGCGGAAATGTCGAGGCCGAAGAACCGCGCCTCAGGAAAACGGCGCGCGGCGAGCGCGATGTTGCGACCGGTGCCGCAGCCGAGTTCGAGGATTGTCGTGCCGGGCCGGGCGCTGAGATGATCGATCATCCGGTCGCGGCCGAGGAGATAGTATTTGCGGGTCAGGTCGTAGACGTGCCGCTGCCAGCGATAGACGTCGTCCATCAGTTCGGCGTGGCGGCCGGTCTCGGTCACGGCCATGGTCAGCGCTTCACGTAGAGATGGAAGCCGCCATAGATCGCGGAGCGGTCGCGGGCGGAGAGGTCGCGCGACTGCTCGTCGCGATAGTCCCACTGTTCGAGGAGTGCGGGCGAGACGCGGCCGGGCAAAAGGCTCGGCGCGGCGGCGGTGCGGAAGATGACGCGGGCGCCGGGAGCGGCCGTCCGGGTGATCTCGCTCCACAGGCCGTTCAGCTGCGCGTCGGTCATCCAGTCCTGGGCATCGAGCAGGACGTAGCGGTCGACGCTGGCGGCGGGTTTGCGGGCGAGTAGCTCGATGTAGTTGGCGTGATGGACCGTGACGCGGCTCGCATTGGCGCGGATCGAGGGGAAATGCGCGCGGTCCAGGTAGCGGGGCAGGGCGACCTCGCCGGACGACGGATAGCGGCGGGCGAAAGCCTGCCAGGCGAAGTAATTGTCGCCGAGCGGAAAATGGCAGGCGAGCTTTTCCAGCCGGTCGCGCAGCACGCCGGCCATGCCGTCGTCTCCGGCGGTGACCAGTGCGTCGTATTGCGCCGGCGGGATGCCGAGCCCGAACAGCGAGGCCTTGCGCGCTGTCGCCATGCGGATGAAGCGGCGGTCGAACAGCGGCGCGAGCTGCTCGCGGAAGAAGCGGCGCTGGTCGCCGATGGTTTTCGCCTGCATGATCTCGGCCGGATCGACGCCGTGCAGCTTCGCCACGCGATGGCCGAGCGCGATGCAGAAACCAAGCAGGCCGGTCCGGTAGAAATTGCGGTCGAATACGGAGATGCGGCGGCGGCCGAGGAGATCGCGCTTCTCCCAATAGCTGCGGCTCGCCGCGTCGAGATGAGGCGCGACGAAGCGGTCGTAGGCCAGCGCATTGTGACCGGCGCCGGATGTGCCGAAGAAGCGGGCGAAATCCTGCTGGCCGGGCAGATGACGCGCGGCGGCAAGCTTCAGCCGGTTGAGCGCGACATGGGCGGCGTTGAGGTCGACCACGTCGATATGGGCGGGCGAGGCGGTCAGGTAGGCGAGCATGTTGCAGCCGCCGGAGGCGATCGTCACGACGCGGTGGCCTTCGCCGAGCTGCATCGCCTCTAGGTCGATCTCCGGATCTTCCCAGATCTGCGGGTAGACGAGGCCCGAGAAAAGCAGCGCGAACAGGCGCTCCGACAGGCCGTCCTTGCTTAGTGCCCTGTGCTGGTAGACGGCGCGGCCGACGTGCTGGCGCGTGGCGATGCCGGAACCTGCGGAAATGTCGGTCATGGCGCGAATCCCCCGTGAGCGGTGGAACCTGCCTATGACCGGAGGGTGACAGGCGCTTGAAGGTCCGGTGACGGGAGGATGACAGGAGAGGGCGGCGTTCAGCCGGAATCGAGTTGCGTGTATAGCGCTGCGTCGACATGTTCGCCCGTGGAGGAGGAAGCCCATGTCCCGACGCGATTTCGACCCTACGACCGTCACGCCCGACGGCCGTCCGCCGGCCAAGGCTCGCCTGTTCGACGGTGCGAGCGGCGGGCCGCACCGAGGCTCAGTCAACGGAGCGACCCTCGGCGCTCAGGTGACGGTGCTCGCCTATGGCAATGACGAGCCGGGCACGGGGCCGGTCCTGCATGTCCACCCCTATGACGAAGTGTTCGTCGTCATCCAGGGTCGGGCGCGCTTTTTCGTCGGTGACGCAGTGATCGATGCCGAGGCGGGCGAGACCGTGCTCGGGCCTTCCGGCATACCGCACCGCTTTGTCAATCTCGGCCCGGGGCGGCTCCAGACGATCGACATCCACCACTCGCCGAGGTGGATACAGACCAATCTGGAGTAGGGACGTGGGCGTCATGTCGTTCGGTGACGATCTCCCGGTGTGGGGCGGAAATAGCTGGCATTGCCGCTCACTTATTTCGAACGCGATTGAGGAAGTCGGTCCTAAGCGCTATCTGCTTGTGATGAAAGAGAGTTTCGAACTGGGATACAATCACGCAGATATGCAACCGCTCAGTTCGGACGAACTCATCGAGTTCCGAAATGCCTCGATCAATTGGTTCCGAAGGAATCTGCACGGGCATATCGAGAACGACGGGCTATCCAAGTTATTCGATCAGTTTGTCGATCTGGTGGGCAGGCGACTGGCAAATCTGGAACGCAACTAGCTCCGCCCAAATCCTCCCGGCGTCGGCGTGGTGACGATCACCGCCTCGCCGGGTTTCAGCACCGTCTGGTCGCAGGCGCGTAGGGTCTCGATACGGCCGTCGAGGCGGCGGACCTCGGTCCTGCCGACCTGTCCGTTGCCGCCGCCCGCCACGCCGCGCGGCGGAGCGGCGCGGTGGGAGGAGAGGATCGCGCATTCCATTTCTTCGAGGAAGCGGATGGTGCGACCGGTACCGTCGCCGGCGTTCCACTTGCCCTTGCCGCCCGAGCCGGTGCGGATATGGAAGTCCTCCAGCAGGACGGGGAAGCGCAGTTCGAGGATTTCCGGGTCGGTCAGGCGCGAATTGGTCATGTGGGTGTGGACGCCCGACGTGCCGTGGAAGCCGGTGCCGTCGTTGAAGCGGCCGGCCGGCGAGCCGGAGCAGATCGTTTCGTAATACTGATACTGCGCGTTGCCGTAGGTCAGGTTGTTCATCGTGCCCTGCGCATTCGCCAACGCGCCCATCGCGCCGAACATCGCGCTGGTGACGTGCTGCGAGGTCTCGACATTGCCGGCGACGACGGCGGCGGGATAGCTGGGCCGCAGCATGCAGCCTTCCGGAATGATGATGTTGATCGGCCTGAGGCACCCCGCATTCATCGGGATGTTGGCCTCCACCATCACGCGGAAGGCGTAGAGCACCGCGGCGCGGGCGACCGGTTCCGGCGCGTTGAAGTTGTTCTTCATCACCGGCGAGGTGCCGGTGAAGTCGACCGTCGCCTCGCGCTTCTCGCGGTCGATGGTGATCCTGACCTTGATCGTCTGGCCGTTGTCGGTCGGATACTCATAGACGGACTCGTCCGGCAATGAGAGCAGCACGCGGCGCACGCTCTCGGCCGCGTTGTCCTGCACGTGGCCCATATAGGCCTCGACCACGTCGAGCCCGAAATGCTCGACCATCTTGCGCAGCTCCGCCACGCCCTTCTCGTTGGCGGCGATCTGCGCCTTCAGGTCCGCGATGTTCTGGTGCGGGTTGCGCGCCGGGTAGGGATGGTCGGTCAGGAGCGTGTGCAACTCCTTTTCCATGAAGCGGCCGCGGTCGACGATGCGGAAATTGTCGAACAGCACGCCCTCCTCGTCGACGGTGGTGGCCAGCGGCGTCATCGAACCGGGCGCCGTGCCGCCGACATCGGCGTGGTGGCCGCGCGAGGCGGCGTAGAACAGGATTTCATTCTGGTCGTCGCTGAAGACCGGGGTCACGACGGTGATGTCCGGAAGATGCGTTCCGCCATTGTAGGGCGCGTTCAGCGCGAAGACGTCGCCCGGGTGGATGTCGCCCTCGTTGAGCCGGATGATCGTTTCGACCGACCGGTCCATCGAGCCCAGATGCACCGGCATGTGCGGGGCGTTGGCGACGAGCGCGCCGGTGCGGTCGAAGACGGCGCAGGAGAAGTCCAGCCGCTCCTTGATGTTGACGGAGTAGGCGGTGTTCTGCAGCGTCACGCCCATCTGCTCGGCGATCGCCATGAACAGGTTGTTGAAGACTTCGAGCATCACCGGATCGGCCTCGGTGCCGAGCGCGGCCATGCGGCGCTTCTTCTCGACGCGGCGCAAGAGGACGTGGTCGCGGGCTGTGATCTCGGCCTGCCAGCCGGGCTCGACGACGATCGTCTGGTGGCTCTCGATCACCAGCGCCGGGCCATGGACGCGATTGCCGGGGCGAAGGTCCAGGCGGCGGAAGATGCCAGCGTCGCGCCATTCGCCTTCGCAGAACAATCTGCGCGTTTCGGATGCGGCGGCGGCCTCGTCCACGGTCGGCCGGTTGGTCTCGTCGCGGCCGGCGGCGCGGCCGTCGTTGCCCTGGAGGTCAATCGATTCCACGATCATCGGCTTGTCGTCGTAGACGAAGCCGAACTGCGCCTTGTGCGCCTTCTCGAATTCGCGACGGGCGGTGTCGAGGGATCGCTCGGTGAAGTCTACGGGCAGGGCCGTATCGGTGCCGTCGTAGCGGATCATCAGGATGGGACGCCAGCGAATCGCGTTCTCCGGCACGCCCTGCGCAGCCAGTTCCTCAAACACCTTTTCACGCAGCGTCTCGATGAGGACGTCGATGTCGGCCAGCGAAGACTCGGCCAGCGGCTTGATGAGCGCCTGCTGCCGCGAGGCGAAGACGGAGGCCAGGCCAATGCCGTAGGCCGACAGCAGGCCGGAGAAGGGATGCACCAGAACGGATTCCATGCCGAGCGCATCGGCGACCAGGCAGGCGTGCTGGCCGCCGGCGCCGCCGAAGCAGTTGAGCAGGTATTCGGTGACGTCGTAGCCGCGCTGGACCGAGATCTTCTTGATCGCGTTGGCCATGTTCTCGACGGCAATGGTGACGAAGCCTTCGGCCACGGCTTCGGGCGTGCGGCCGTCGCCGATCTTTCCGGCCAGTTCTGCGAAGCGCGCGCGCACCACGTCCGCGTCGAGCGGTTGGTCTTGACCCGGACCGAAGATCGCCGGGAAGAAGTCCGGCTGCAGCTTGCCCAGCATGACGTTGGCATCCGTTACGGCCAGCGGCCCGCCGCGGCGGTAGCAGGCAGGGCCGGGGTTGGCGCCCGCCGAATCCGGGCCGGCCTGGAAGCGGCCGTCGGCATAATGCAGGATCGAGCCGCCGCCGGCGGCGACGGTGTGGATGCGCATCATCGGCGCGCGTACGCGCACACCGGCCACCTCGGTGTCAAAGGCGCGCTCGTATTCGCCGTCATAGTGGGCGACGTCGGTCGAGGTGCCGCCCATGTCGAAGCCGATGACCTTCTGGAAGCCGGCCAGATTGGCCGTCTCAACCATGCCGACCACGCCGCCGGCAGGACCCGACAGCAGCGCGTCCTTGCCCTGGAACATGTCCGCGGCGGTGAGCCCGCCGGACGACATCATGAACATGAGACGGGGGGATTGTGATTGGCCTATCTCCCCCCGTGCAGGGGAGATGCCCGGCAGGGCAGAGGGGGGCGTGACGGAATGAAAGGTCGGCGAGACAGCGCCCCCCTCTGTCGGCCTCGCCGACATCTCTCCCACGAGGGGGGAGACAGGCGTTGCGCCCGCGCCCAGTTCCCCCGCCACGCGCTGGACGTAGCGCGACAGGATGGGCGAGAGGTAGGCGTCGACGACCGTCGTGTCGCCGCGCCCGACGAGCTTGATCAGCGGCGAGACCTTGTGGCTGACCGAAATCTGGCTGAAGCCGATCTCGCGGCAGAGGGCCTCGGCGCGGCGCTCGTGCTCCGGATATTTCCAGGCGTGCATAAAGACGATAGCCACCGCCTCGATGCCGTCGGCCTTCGCGGCGGCGATCTCGCCGCGCACGGCGTCGAGGTCGAGCGCGGTGTCCAGCGTTCCGTCCACACGCATCCGCTCCGGCACCTCGATGACGCGCTCGTAGAGCTGCTCGGGCAGGATGATCTGCTTGGCGAAAATGTCGGGACGGGCCTGGTAGGCGATGCGCAGCGCATCGCGGAAGCCCTTCGTGATAAGCAGCAGCACGCGGTCGCCCTTGCGCTCCAGGAGCGCATTGGTGGCGACCGTCGTGCCCATCTTCACATCGCCGACAAGGCCGGCCGGGATGGGCTCGCCCGTCTTCAGGCCGAGCAGGTCACGGATGCCCTGCACGGCGGCGTCGCTGTAGGCCTCGGGGTTCTCCGACAAGAGCTTGCGCGGATGCAGCGACCCGTCAGGTGCGCGGCCGATGACGTCGGTGAACGTGCCGCCGCGGTCGATCCAGAAATCCCAGGTCTTCTGCATGGCTATATTCCTCGCTGAGCTTGTCATTCCCTTACAACAGGAATATCGTCACGTCATCGACAATTTATCGATATATTGTCAATATAGGAGCCTGACCGATGAGCAAACCCGCAACCGGGGTCGGTCCCGTCGTCTCGGCGGCGCATCTCGCCGACGGTGCAATGCCGTCCCTGTCCGAGGTCGAGTTCGCGCTGACCATCGTGTCGAACGCCTTCCAGCGATGGATGGTGCGAGGCATGGGCGCGGCGGGCCTGCCGGGACTGACGCCGGTCGAGGTGCTGATCCTGCATGCGGTCAACCACCGCGACCGCGAAAAAACGCTCGCGGACCTGTGCATGATGTTCAACATCGAAGACACGCATGTCGTGACCTACGCGCTGAAGAAGCTGCAGGGGCTTGGGCTGGCCGCCGGTGGCAAGCGGGGCAAGGAAAAGACGGCGAAGGTGACCGCGGCCGGCGCCGAGGCGTGCCGGCGTTACCGCGAGGTGCGAGAGGCGCTGCTCGTCGACGGCGTTCGCCGGCTGAACCTCGGCGGTGAGGAACTGAGCAACATCGCCGCGATGATGCGTGCGCTCTCCGGCCAGTACGACCAGGCCGCACGTGCCGCCTCCAGCATGTGACGGCTGCCGGTGCGTTACCAGGCGTCACACAACGTTACGAAACCCTGACGCGGCTGATGCATTTCCTCCCCGACCCCTCACGGGTGTCCGCCGAAAGAAAGTGATTTTTCTTAAGGAGATGCATGATGAAGAAACTGATCCTCGCTTCCGCCGCTGCCGTCGCCCTGTTCGGGGTGGCTGCCTGCAGCGATACCGACACGAGCACGACGCAGAGCGTCGAGCCGCCGGCGCAGACCACTCCCGCTCCGACGGATCCCGCCGTGACCCCGGCACCGCAGGCTCCGGCCACGGATGAAGGCGCTGCCGAAGAGATGAAGCCGGCGACTCCCGCCCCGAGCGAGTAAGATCGCGGCAGAGAGACAGAGAAAGGCCGGTTGTCCGGCCTTTTTCTTTGGGCGCTTGCGGCTGCGGCACCTCGTCGCCGGGGTGCCCGAAAAGTTGGACCTGCCCCTCGCACGTCGCGCGGTTTCGTCGTATTGCAGCGCAATGTCGATGTGGTCGCGCCTTGGCGATTTCGTTACGCGGGTTTCTAGCACTGCCTTTTCGGGGGTGATCGAGGCCTTGCGCACCGTGTTCGAGGGCGATCCCGCGCTGCGCCGCAAGGTCGCCTTTTCCATCGCCCTCATCGCGCTGTCGGCCAAGATGGCGAAAGCGGACGGCATCGTCACGCAGGACGAGGTCAGGGCATTTCAGCAGATCTTCTCCGTCCCGACCGAACAGGTCCGCAACGTCGCGCGGCTGTATGACCTCGCCAAGGGCGACATCGCGGGATACGAATCCTACGCTGGGCGAATGGCCTCGCTCTTCGACGAGGATCCGGATCGCGCGTCGCTGCTGGAGGACATCCTCGACGGCTTGTTCCATATCGCCAAGGCCGACGGTTTCGTGCACGAACGTGAGATCGGCTTCCTGAAGCGCACGGCGGAGATATTCGCCTTCGAAGAACGCGAGTTCGATCGGATCCTGGCGCGGCATACGCTTTCGGCGGGTGCCAATCCGTACAGGGTCTTGGGCGTCTCTACGTCGGCTTCCCTCGACGAGGTCAAGCGGCGCTATCGTAGCCTGGTCTCGCAGAATCATCCGGACCGTCTGATTGCGCGCGGAATGCCGGAAGAATTCATCGCCATCGCAACGCGGCGGCTGGCCGCGATCAATATCGCCTTCGAGGCGATCGAACAGACGCTTTTGCGGGTATGAGCGGGTTCACCGCTGACTTTGCCGGCGCCGAGGTCAGGGTTTCTCCGAACTTCGGCCCGCGTCGCGACGTGTCCCGCGCCGACATGATCGTCCTCCACTATACGGGGATGGAAACCGGCGACGCAGCCGAGCGATGGCTGTGCGACCCGACGAGCGAAGTCTCGTGCCACTATCTGGTTCACGAGGACGGCCGGGTCGTCCAGATGGTGCGCGAGGCAGACAGAGCCTGGCACGCCGGACGCAGTTCCTGGCATGGCGCGACGGACATCAATTCGCGTTCGATCGGGATAGAGATCGTCAATCCGGGGCCGCTGGCGGGCCATCCGCCGTTTCCCGAAGCCCAGATCGAGGCGGTCGCGGCGCTGTGCCTCGATATTTCCTCTCGCCTGGAGATTCCGAAGGAGCGAATTCTCGCCCATTCCGACGTCGCGCCCGGCCGCAAGGTCGATCCCGGCCCGGCATTTCCCTGGGAGCAGCTTCATGCTCGCGGGATCGGGCATCTGCCGGCGCGGGTGCAACCCGCAGCCATCGAACCGATCACGCCGGGCGAAGAGGGCCCGCGGGTCGAATGTGTCCAGTCGATGCTCAATCTCTATGGCTACGGGATTGAAATTACTGGACGTTTCGATACGCGGACACAAACGGTGGTGGAGGCGTTCCAGCTCCATTTTCGGCGGCGGAAGGTGGACGGTGTGGTCGATGCCGAAACGCATGCGCTGCTGACCGCGCTCGTCTCCGACCTGCCAGGGCTGCCGTTGGGTTAGCATTGCCGGCATCTGACAATATTACAGTCTGTATCCAAACGTTATTTTGCAGGTCCAACTCCCAGCACAATGACTTGCGAGATCGGCGCTCGTTCAGCCGCCGATCAGGTCAGTTTACCCATCGGCAAGTCCCACGCCGTCGAAGCCGAAATATCCTTCGATACTGGTAGAAAGAACAATCAATACATGTGGAAAGTGAAGTTTGCGGCGGCTTTTGCTGCCGGAATGATGAGTTTTGCTGTCAATGCGCAGGAAGCTCCTGGAATTGCCAATGCATCAAGCATGATGTCCGCCTCAAAGGTGACCTCGGACGAGGCCGAGAAGCCCTCCGAAAAGGCGGCGAGCGGCGGATGGAAGTCCACCCACAGCGGCCGAGCGTCGATGGCGGTTCCCACCGGCGCAGCGAACGGCAAGAAGACCATCGCGAAGGATGAAAAAGGCCGGACGAAGATCTCCCTTGAGGGACAGGGCGCGTTGCCCGGCGTCGACCCGGAAACCACGGAGTCCATTTCCCCGGGCAAGCGCCCGGATCTGGTCGCCAAGGCGCGCAAGGAGGAGGTCGTCACGGGAGGGCGCGCTTCCGGCAGCTATAGCGAGATCGTGGCGCGCTACGCGTCGGCCTATGGTGTCCCGGTATCGCTTGCGCATGCGGTGATCCGCGTCGAGAGCAATTACCGGGTCAATGCCCGCGGCAGCGCGGGAGAAGTCGGCCTCATGCAGATCAAGCCGTCGACGGCGCGGGGCCTCGGCTATTCCGGCTCGCTGAAGGGGCTCTACAATCCGGAGACCAACATCAAATACGGCATGAAATACCTGGGGATGGCGCACAAGCTGGGCGGCGGATCGACCTGCGGCACGATCCTCAAATACAATGCCGGTCATGGCGCCAGGCGGATGAATCCGGTTTCGGCCGCCTATTGTTCCAAGGTCAAGCGTCACCTCGCGAGCTGATCTGCCTCTTCCGAATATTCTCCCCGGCCGCCCTTGCGTTTCGGTCGGCGAACGCCTCTATACGGGGCGCCAGCCGGCCGGGTGGCCGCGACCGCGACAGCCGAAAGGCTGCGGTCGAGGAAAGTCCGGGCTCCACGGAAATACGGTGCCGGCTAATTGCCGGCGGGGGCGACCCCAGGGAAAGTGCCACAGAGAGCAGACCGCCCCGCCTGCCAGACGGCCCGATGTCGGACAGTCTCGCCGGCGGGGTAAGGGTGAAAGGGTGGGGTAAGAGCCCACCGCGCGACCGGCAACGGGAGCGGCACGGCAAACCCCACCGGGAGCAAGACCGAATAGGGACGACGCGCGGGGAAACCCGCAGGCTTTTCCGGCCCAGTCGTCCGGGTGGGTTGCGTCAGGCGTCCAGCAATGGCCGCCGAAGATGAATGGCCACCGCGTTCCGCCGTCCGCAAGGGCGGCGGGGCCATACAGAACCCGGCTTACAGGCCGGCTGGCACCTCTCAGCGAGCAGCGGAGTCGAGGGCGTTTTCGATCGCCTTCCACAACTCCTCGACCGGTTCGCATCCCACCGACAGCCGCACGAAGCCGGGCGCGATCGCGTCGCCCCAGCGTGCCCTGCGCTCCGCAGAGCTATGGGTGCCGCCGAAGGAGGTGGCGGGCTGGATGAGCGGACATGAGTTGATGAAGGATTCGGCGGCCTCGGCGCCCGGCAGGGTGAGCCCGATCAGGAAGCCGAAGCGCCGCATCTGGCGCCTGGCGAGATTGTGGGAAGGATGGTCCTCAAGGCCCGGATAGACGGTGGCGACGCCGCGCCCAGCAAGGCGCTCGGCAACCACCTGCGCCGAGGCGCACATCCGCTCGAAGCGCACCTCGAGCGTTTCGAGGCCGCGATGGACCTGCCAGGCCTCGAACGGCCCCGGGATGGCTCCCGACAGTTTCCGCCATTCCTTCACCGCCGCCAGCACGCTGGCGTCGCGTGTCGCGACGTGACCAAAGAGCGCGTCGGAATGGCCGTTGACCGCCTTGGTGTCGGCGGAGACGACTACATCAGCGCCGAGGTCGAGCGGACGCTGGCCGAGCGGCGTCATCGTCGTGTTGTCGGCGACGACGAGCGCGCCGGCTGCCTTAGCCGCGGCGGAGATGCCGGAGATGTCGCAGATGTCGAGGCCGGGGTTGGACGGCGTTTCGACGAACACCAACCGATAGCCGGCGAAGCCGCCGTCGGAGAAGCTCCGCGTCGGCCTTGTGTCCATTTCGACGCCGAAGGCCTTGAGAAACCGGTCGGCGAACAGTCGTGTCGTATAGTAGCCGTCCGATGGCGCGAGGATCCGGTCGCCGGCCTTGAGCGTCGCCATGAAGACCGCGGAGATCGCGCCCATTCCGGAAGGAAAGGCGACGCATGGCGCGCCCTCGAGATGGCCGAGCGCTTCCTCGGTCGCTTCCCAGGTCGGGTTGTCGTAGCGCCCGTACTGGCGAAACCCCGCCGGGTCGCCCGGCAGGTGGAACATCGACGCCATGGTGATGGGCAGCGGCACGGCATCGCCCTTGTGGAGGTGCGCACGGCGCAAATGCGAAAGCGCGGCGGCGCGCTTGCCGATGTCGTCGGTCATGACTGGCCCTTGGTCTCCATGAAGCCGAAACGCTATCGGCCCGTCGCGATACTCGCAAGGGTGGGCCAAGGCCGGGAATCCCAGCACTAACGGTTCGTTAGCCTTAATCGCTCATAAACGTTTGGAGGCTTGGCCGAAGCTGTCGTCCGACAGGTGGAGCCCGGTCGAAACGGCCTTTTCCCTTTGACGCCCATCTTGTCCCATGCTATCCCATGAACGCAATCAAGACTTCGTTTCGGTGACGGGTTCCATGTGTCCCGAACGCGCGGTGGCCAGGTCCGCGCGGACCGGAGCGCATGCCCTGATTTCGAGCGGCGGCGGGGCTCTCGAGGGACTGCGCGCAAGCGCGGACGACGCAATGAAAGGAAGTGGGGCGATACCGGCGCATGGATCGTTTTCTGTCGAGCGCGGTGAACCGGATCGATGCGAAGGGGCGGGTCTCCGTCCCTGGCGCGTTCCGCGCGCTCGCGGCCAAGCGCGGCTATCACGAACTCTATGCGCTACGCGCGCTCGACGAGCCGGCGCTGGATGTGGGTGGGATGGATCTGCTGGAGCGCTACGAGCGGCAGTTGGAGCAGACGAACCCGTTCCTGCGCACCGCGGACGACATGTCGGCCTACGTGCATGGGGAAGGGACCTTCCTGAAGCTCGATGCGGACGGTCGCATCACGATGAGCGACTTCATCCGCGAGCACACGGGAATCACGTCGGAAGTGGGATTCCTGGGGCGGGGGCAATTCTTCCAGATCTGGGAACCGGAACGCATGCGCCAGCATTTGGCGGACGTGCGCGCCCGGCTCACAACCCTTCGGCAGGCCGCCGCTCAGGCGCGCCCGTCCGGAGCCTCGGAATGATGGCGGACCCCGGCGTTACAGATGCCGGTGGCGGACCGGTCCGCCACATTCCGGTGCTTCTCGACGAAGTGCTGGCGGCGCTTTATGCCGGACCCGGGATGCTGGTGGTCGACGGAACCTTCGGTGCCGGCGGCTATACGAAGGCGATCCTGGCTACCGGCGCGAGTGTCGTCGCCATCGACCGCGATCCAAATGCGATTGCCGACGGCCGTGCCCTCGAGGCGGCGTCCGGCGGGCGGCTGAGGCTGGTGCACGGACCGTTCTCGCGCCTCGACGAGCATGCAGGCGAGCCGGTCGATGCCGTGGTCCTCGACATCGGCGTTTCGTCGATGCAGATCGACGAAGCGGATCGTGGCTTCTCCTTCCGGCAGGAAGGCCCGCTCGACATGCGCATGGCGCAGACGGGCATCACCGCCGCCGATGTCGTCAACACGTACAAGGCGGGCGATCTCGCCCGTGTCTTCGGCTTTCTCGGCGAGGAGAAGCAGGCCGGTCGCATCGCGCGGATGATCGAGAAGCGGCGGACGTCGAAACCGTTCGCGACGACGCTGGACCTCGCCAATGCGATCGAGGGCCTGGTCGGGCGCAATCCGAAGGATCGCATCCACCCGGCGACCCGCGTCTTCCAGGCACTGCGCATCCACGTCAACGACGAACTGGGCGAACTCGCCAAGGCGCTCATGGCGGCGGAGCGGGCGCTGAAGCCCGGCGGGCGGCTGGTCGTGGTGACCTTCCACTCGCTCGAAGACCGGATCGTCAAGCGTTTCCTGACGGACCGCTCCTCGCAGGGCGGCGGCTCGCGCCATCTGCCGCAGGTTCAGGCGCAGGCCGCCACGTTCGAAAAGCCGGCGCAGGTGATCGCCGCCTCGGACGAGGAGGCGGAGCGGAACCCACGCGCGCGCTCGGCCAAGCTCAGAAGCGCGGTGCGCACCGCGAATGCCGCCCGGCGGGAGGATCTTTCGATCTTCGCGCTTCCCGATCTTCCAGACGTTCGCCAGCCGGACCGGAGGTAGTCGTCGTGTTTCGTACCACCGACATCGTTCTGATCGCCGTGATGGTGGCGGGTGCCGCCTTCACCTACAACACCAAGCATCAGGTCGAGGCGCAGCTTGCCGAGGTCCGCAAGATCGAGGCGATGATCCGCTTCGAACAGGACTCCCTGACCATCCTCAAGGCCGACTGGAGCCTGCTGACGCAGCCGTCGCGGCTGCAGAAACTGACCGAGATCTATCAGGAAGAACTGCAGCTCGCACCACTCGACGCCCGGCAGGTGGTGGGCATCGACGAATTGCCGGCGAAGCCGGTCGAGATGGAGATCCTGCCCACGCCGCGAGTCGGCGGCATGGCGCAAGACAAGACCGACAAGGTGACTACGGGCGGAGTCGTACAGTGATGATCAAGCGCCTTCTCGCCGCGAAACCGGCTGCAGCCGACGCCGCTCCTTCGGGTGCCATCGTCGTCGATTCCCGCCGCAAGGCATCAGGGGGGCGGACGAGGAACCGGGTCGTGATGACCATGGCGATCTTCTTCGGCATCTATGGGGTGATCGCTGGCCGCCTCGTCTATCTCGGACTGCAGGATCCGAGCGAAGCGGCGCCGACGGCGGTGCGCGGGCTCGCGTCGCGTCCGGACATCGTCGACCGCAACGGCGAGGTGCTGGCGACCGACATCAAGACGGCTTCTCTCTACGCCGAGCCGAAGAACATCATCGATCCGGACGAGACGCTGGAGCTCCTGTCGACCGTCCTGCCGGACCTCGAGCCGGAGCAAACCTACAACAAGCTCAAGAGCGGCTCCGGCTTCGTCTGGCTGAAGCGCCAGCTGTCGCCGAAGCAGCGGGCCGACATCATGGCTCTCGGCCTGCCGGGCATCGGCTTCCGCACGGAAACGAAGCGGTTCTATCCGGGCGGCGCGACGGCCGCGCACATCCTCGGCCTCGTCAACGTCGACAACCAGGGCATCGCGGGGCTCGAGAAATACATCGACAGCCAGGGTCTCGCCGACCTGCGCGAACTGGGTCTCGCCTCGGCCGGCAATCTCGCGCCGTTCCGCACGACGCTCGACATCCGCGTCCAGCACATCGTGCACGACGAACTGGCCAACGCGATGGAGCGCTATCATGCGATCGCCGCCGGCGCCGTGGTGCTCAACGCCAAGACCGGCGAGATCGTGGCAATGGCATCGCTGCCCGACTTCAATCCGAACAACCCCGTCGGCGCGCACGACAAGGACAAATTCAACCGCATGACCGCGGGAACGTTCGAGATGGGCTCGACCATCAAGAGCTTCACCACCGCGATGGCGCTCGATTCGGGCAAGGTGACGCTGCAGAGCAGGTTCGATGCGACGCGCCCGATCACCATCGGCCGGCAGACGATCCGCGACTTCCACGGCAAGGGCAGGGTGCTGACCGTGCCGGAGGTGTTCATCTATTCCTCCAACATCGGCTCGGCGCGCGAGGCCGACGTCGTCGGCATCGAAGGCCACCGCGAATTCCTGCGCCGGATGGGTCTCCTCGACCGCGTGAAGATCGAACTGCCGGAGGTCGCAACGCCGTCCGAGCCGAAGGTCTGGAAGAAGGTCCATTCGATCACGATCGCCTTCGGCCACGGCATGACCACGACGCCGCTGCAGACGGCTGTCGGTGCGGCAGCGCTGATGAATGGCGGCAAGCTGCTGGTCCCGACTCTGTTGCCGCGGACCGAAGAACAGGCGCTGGCCTCCGCCAAGCAGGTCGTCAGCGAAAAGACCAGCGCCGAAATGCGCTACCTCTATCGGCTGAACGCGGAGAAAGGCTCGGGCAAGCGCGCCGAAGTGCCCGGATACCGGGTCGGCGGCAAGACAGGCACCGCCGAAAAGGTCGTCAACGGCCGCTACTCGAGCGACAAGCGCTTCAATGCCTTCCTGGCCTCGTTCCCGATGGATGATCCGCAATACATCGTCCTCTCGATAATCGACGAGCCAAAACCCGAGAAACCGGGCATGGGCGCGACGTCCGGCCTCAATGCGGCGCCAATCGTGGCCAATATCATCCGCCGCTCGGCGTCGCTGCTTGGCGTGAAGCCAGAATTCGGCCAAACAAATGAGGCGTTGCTTGTCTCCTACCAGTGATTCCCGGGGGGTCGGGGGCAGCGTTTCTTGAACAGGCATTTGATGCAGCTGAAGGATTTTGCCGGAATTCTGCCGATGGGCGACGGGTCGACCGCGCCCGTCGAAGTGCTTGGGCTGACCGCGGATTCGCGCGCGGCCAGGCCCGGCTACCTGTTTGCCGCGCTCACGGGAACCAAGGCCGACGGCGCCGTCTATGCCGCGGACGCCGTGGCGAAGGGTGCTTCGGCCATCATAGCCGCGAAGGGTGCTGCCCTGGGCGATCTCCCGGTCCCGATCCTGCGGGTGGACGATCCCCGGCACGCGCTGGCGCTCGCGGCGGCGCGTTTCTACGGCGCGCAGCCCGCGACGATGGCGGCGGTGACCGGAACGAGCGGCAAGACGTCGGTCGTCTCCTTTCTGCGCCAGATCTGGGCCCATGCCGGGCTCCAGGCTGCGAGCATCGGCACGACCGGAGTGGTTGCACCCGGCCGCGACGATTACGGCACGCTGACGACGCCGGATCCGGTGGCGCTGCACCTTTTGCTGAAGGAACTCGCCGAGGCGGGAGTCACCCATGCCGCCATGGAGGCATCCAGCCACGGGCTCGACCAGCGCCGTCTCGACGGCGTGAAACTGTCGGCCGCCGGGTTCACCAATCTCGGCCGCGACCACATGGACTATCATCCGACGGTCGAGGAGTATCACCGCGCCAAGATGCGCCTGTTCGACACGCTGCTGCCCAAGGGCGCGCCGGCCATCATCTTCGCCGACGATGCCTGGTCGGCCCCCACGATCGCGGCGGCGAACAAGGCCGGGCGTATTGTGCTTACCGTCGGCCGCAAGGGCGATTTCCTCAAGCTGAAGCGGCTTGAACTCGAGCGCTATCGCCAGCGCGCCGAGGTCGAGTTCTCGGGAGCGCTTTACGAGATCGACCTGCCGCTTGCCGGCGACTTCCAGATGTCGAACGCGCTCGTTGCCGCCGGCCTCGCGCTGGCGACCGGCGTGAAGGTGGATGTGGCGTTCGCCGCTCTCGAACACCTCAAGGGTGCGCCCGGCAGGCTCGACCTCGTCGGCACGACCGCCGCCGGGGCGCCGGTCTATGTCGACTACGCGCACAAGCCCGAGGCGCTGGAGAACGTGCTCCTGTCGGTCAGGCCGTTCACCACGGGCAAAGTCGTCGTCGTGTTCGGCTGCGGCGGCGATCGCGACAAGGGCAAGCGGCCGATCATGGGCGGCATCGCCACCCGTCTCGCCGACATCGCCATCGTGACCGACGATAATCCGCGCTCCGAGGTGCCGGCCACGATCCGTGCCGAGATTCTCGCCAATGCGCCGGGCGCGATCGAAATCGGCGACCGCCATGAGGCGATCCGGCACGCGATAAGCCTCCTGTCGGCAGGCGATACGCTGATCGTAGCGGGCAAGGGCCATGAGGAAGGCCAGACGGTCGGGACCGTCACCCATCCATTCTCCGACCATCATGAAGTGCGCATGGCGCTTGCGGGGAAGGCGGCATGAGCCTGCTCTGGACAGCCAAGGCCATGGTGGAGGCGATGGGCGGCCGGCCGATCGGGACGCTGCCGCAAGGCATCACCGGCATTTCGATCGACAGCCGGACGCTGAAGCCCGGCGAAGCCTTCTTCGCTATCAAGGGCGACGAGCTCGACGGGCACGATTTCGCCACGTCCGCCATCAAGGCCGGCGCGGTGCTGCTTGTCGTCGCAGAAAGCAAGCTCGCGGGACTTGGCCGCATCACCACGCCGATGATCGTGGTCGACGACGTGCTGGCGGGGCTGGTGAAGCTCTCCATCGCGGCGCGCGCCCGTGCCAAGGGCAAGATCATCGCGGTCACCGGTTCGGCCGGCAAGACGACGACCAAGGAAGCGCTGCGCCATGTGCTGTCCGCCGTGGGCTCCGTGCATGCCTCGGAAAAGTCGTTCAACAACCACTGGGGCGTGCCGCTGATGCTGGCGCGGCTGCCCGAGGAGACGGATTTCGCAGTCTTCGAGATCGGCATGAACCATCCGGACGAGATCCGTCCGCTGGTGAAGCTGGTCCGTCCGCACATCGCGATCATCACGCTTATCGCCGCCGCCCATCTCGGCCATTTCCGCAAGATCGAGGAAATCGCCCGCGCCAAGGCCGAGATCTTCGAGGGAATCGAGCCGGGCGGCTACGCGCTCCTCAACCGCGACGATGCGCAGTTCAAGCTCCTGGAGAAACTCGCCAAGGCTGCCGGGGTCGCGCATATCGTCAGCTTCGGCGAGCACGAGCGCGCGCAGGTGCGCCTGCTGGCCTGCGAGCTTTCGAGCGATCATTCGGAGATCGCCGTCGGTATCCAGGGCGGGAAGGTCACCGCGCGGGTCGGTGCGCCGGGCCGTCATATGGTCCAGAACGCGCTTGCGGTGATCGGGGCTGCGAAGCTCGCGGGCGCCGATCTTGACAAGGTGGCGGAAGCGCTGGGCGATCTACAGGCGGAGGCCGGCCGCGGCCGCCGGCATCGTCTCGGCGGCGGCATCACGCTGATTGACGAGAGCTACAACGCCAATCCGGCCTCGATGAAGGCCGCGGTCGACCTGCTCGACCGCACGGAGCCGGCACTCGGTGGACGCCGCATCGCCGTGCTGGGCGACATGCTTGAACTCGGCGAACATTCCGAGCGCCTGCATGCGGGCCTTGCCGACCTTATCGCGCCGACGAAGACGGACCTCGTCTATCTCGGCGGTCCCGAAATGACCGCGCTCGCCGCCAAGCTGCCGCCCGAGCGGCTCGGGGCCTACGCCGCCGATGTCGACGAACTCAAGCCGATCGTGCTCGCCGCGCTGCGGCCCGGCGACGTCGTCGTCGTCAAATCATCCAAGGGCATCGGCTTCTCCAAGCTGGTCGATGCCCTGATCAAGAATTTTCCTGTCGAAGGCGAGAGCCAGAGACGCGCCTGAATTCCGTCCGTGGGGGGCGAACCGCATGCTGACCCTTCTCGTTGATTTCGCCGACCAGATTTCGGCGTTCAACGTCTTCCGCTACATCACCTTCCGCGTCGGGGGGGCTTTGATCACGTCGGCGCTGATCGTGTTCATGTTCGGCCCGGCGATCATCAATTCGCTGCGCATCCGGCAGGGCAAGGGCCAACCGATCCGCGCCGACGGACCCCAGACCCATTTCAAGAAGGCGGGGACGCCGACCATGGGCGGCCTGATGATCATGACCGGCATCATCGGCTCGTCGGTGCTGTGGGCCAATCTCGGCAGCGTCTACGTCTGGGTCGTGCTGTTCGTGACGGTGTCCTTCGGGGCGATCGGCTTCTACGACGACTACATGAAGGTGACGAAACAGTCGCATCTGGGCGTCTCGGGCCGGGTGCGCCTCGGCATCGAGTTCGCCGTGGCCGGGATCGCGGCCTATGTGATCATGCGCGCCGGAACCGCGCCGTTCTCCTCGTCGCTGACGTTCCCCTTCGTGAAGGGGTTCCTGGTCAATCTCGGCTGGTTCTTCATTCCCTTCGCCGCCGTGGTCATGGTCGGCGCGGGCAATGCCGTGAACCTGACCGACGGCCTCGACGGTCTCGCCATCGTTCCGGTGATGATCGCAGCCGCCTCGTTCGGCGTGATCGCCTACCTCTCCGGCAACGCGGTCTTCGCCGACTACCTGCAGATCCATTTCACGCCCGGCACCGGCGAACTCGCCGTCGTGCTCGGCGCGGTCATCGGGGCGGGGCTGGGATTCCTGTGGTTCAACGCGCCGCCGGCGGCGATCTTCATGGGCGACACGGGGTCGCTGGCGCTCGGCGGACTGATCGGTTCGATCGCGGTTGCCACCAAGCACGAGATCGTGCTCGCCATCATCGGCGGACTTTTCGTGATGGAGGCGATGTCGGTCATCATCCAGGTCGGCTATTTCAAGATGACCGGCCGGCGCGTCTTCCTGATGGCGCCGATCCACCATCATTTCGAAAAGCTCGGCTGGACCGAGAGCCAGATCGTGATCCGCTTCTGGATCATCGCCGTGATCCTGGCCCTCATCGGCCTCTCCACCCTGAAGCTGCGCTGAGATGATCGCCGCCGAAACCCTCTCCGGCAAGAAGGTCGCGCTGTTCGGGCTCGGCGGATCGGGCATCGCGACGGCGCGCGCCCTGATCGAGGGTGGTGCCGACGTGACGGCGTGGGACGACAATCCTGAAAGTGTCACGAAGGCCGGCGCGCAGGGCATTTCCACGCTCGACCTTCGGCAGGCCGACTGGTCGGGCTTTGCCTCGTTCGTGCTGTCGCCCGGCGTGCCGCTGACCCATCCCAAGCCGCACTGGACAGTGGATCTGGCGCGCGGCGCCGGGGTGGAGATCATCGGCGACATCGAGCTGTTCGCGCGCGAGCGCCGGCGTGCCGCGCCCGACGCGCCGTTCATCGCGATTACCGGCACCAACGGCAAGTCGACCACCACGGCGCTGACGGCGCACATGCTTTCGTCGGCGGGGCGGGACACCCAGATGGGCGGCAATATCGGCCGCGCCGTGATGACGCTCGATCCGCCGGTGCCGGACCGCCACTATGTTGTCGAGTGCTCCTCCTATCAGATCGACCTCGCGCCGTCGGCCAACCCGACCGCCGGGGTGCTGCTCAATCTGACACCGGACCACCTCGACCGGCACGGTACGATGCAACACTACGCCTCGATCAAGGAGCGTCTGGTCGCGGGCAGCGAGACGGCGATCATCGGCGTCGACGACATCCATTGCGCCCAGATCGCCGACCGGCTGGAACGGGCCGGCCACGACGTGGTCCGCATTTCCAAGCGGCTCGCCGTGACGGACGGCTATTTCGCCGATGGTTTCGCGCTTTTGAAAGCGGAAGGCGGGCGCATTACCCAGGTCGCGACACTGGAAGATATCGGCTCGCTGCGGGGCCAGCACAATGCGCAGAACGCGCTCGCCGCTGTCGCCGCCTGCCTTCGCGTGGGGCTCGACCTCAAGGACATCCAGCCAGGTCTCGACAGTTTCCCTGGCCTCGCGCACCGCATGGAGCAGATCGGCCGCAAGGGCAACGTGCTGTTCGTCAACGATTCCAAGGCGACCAATGCCGACGCGGCAGCGCCTGCGCTGTCGAGCTTCCCGCGCATCTACTGGATCGCCGGAGGCCTGCCCAAGGAAGGCGGCATCGAGCCGCTGCGCTCGTTCTTCCCGCGCATCGCCCGCGCCTATCTGATCGGCGAGGCCGCTCCGGGCTTCTCAGCCACGCTCGGCGAGGCGGTGCCCTACGAGATATCGGACACGCTCGCGGCGGCCGTGGAACATGCGGCGGCGGATGCCGCGAAGGACGAGGCCGGCGATGTGGTGGTGCTGTTGTCGCCCGCCTGCGCCAGCTTCGACCAGTTCAAGAATTTCGAGGTCAGGGGCGACGCGTTCCGCGCCGCCGTGCTGGCTCTCGACGGCATAGAGCCCATCGGAGGGACACGCTGATGACCAGCCGCACCGATCGCGGACTTGTTTCCAACTGGTGGTGGACAGTGGACCGCTGGTTCCTTGCCGCCTTCCTGTCGCTGATGGTGCTGGGCATCGTGCTCTCGTTCGCCGCGAGCCCGGCTGTGGCCGAGCGCATCGGGCTCGAGGAATACCACTTCGTGACCCGCCAGATCATTTTCATGCTGCCGGCGCTGGTGGTGATGCTGGGCGTTTCCTTCCTCGAACCAAGGCAGATCCGGCGGCTGGCGATCCTGCTTCTGATCGTCTCGATCGTGCTGATGGTGCTGGCGCTGTTCATCGGCGTCGAGATCAAGGGCTCGCGGCGCTGGGTTTCGCTCGCCGGCATCTCGCTGCAGCCGTCCGAGTTCCTGAAGCCCGCCTTCGTCGTCATCTGCGCCTGGCTGTTTGCCGAGCATGCGCGTCAGCCCGACATTCCGGGCAACCTGTTTGCCATGATCCTGCTCGGCCTCGTCGTGACGCTGCTCGTCGCCCAGCCGGACCTCGGCCAGACCATGCTGGTCGTCGGCACCTGGGGCGTCATGTTCTTCATGGCGGGCATGGCCTGGTTCTGGATCATCCTGCTCGGCGCACTCGGCGCGGGCGGGGCCTTCGCCGCCTACACCGTATTCCCGCACGTCGCCGCCCGCATCGACAAGTTCCTGACCGGCGAGGGCGATACGTTCCAGACCGACATGGCGCGCGAGGCGATGATCAGCGGCGGGTGGTTCGGCCGGGGCCCCGGCGAAGGCGACGTGAAGAACGTGCTGCCCGACAGCCACACCGACTTCATCTTCTCGGTCGCCGCTGAAGAGTTCGGGTTGGCGCTCTGCTTCCTGCTGGTCGGGCTGTTCGCCTTCATCGTGCTCAGGGGCCTGAAGATCGCGCTGCGCGAATATGACGACTTCACCCGCTTCGCGGTCGCCGGTCTCGTCATCCAGTTCGGGCTGCAGTCGATCATCAACATGAGCGTGAACCTGCACCTGATGCCGGCGAAGGGCATGACGCTGCCCTTCATCTCCTATGGCGGCTCCTCGCTCGTCGCCATGGCGCTGTCGATGGGCATGGTGCTGGCACTCACCCGCAAGCGTCCGGAGACCCGTCGGTCCGGCTTTGGCGCATTCGGCGACACGCGCGTCGTTCCGGCCGAGTAGCCGATGGCGAAGGGCGTCATTCTGCTCTGCGCCGGCGGCACCGGCGGACATCTGTTCCCGGCCGAGGCGCTGGCGCACGAACTGACCGCGCGCGGCTGGGAGGTGCATCTGGCGACCGACGACCGGGCAGGGCGCTTTGCCGGGACGTTCCCGTCGTCGGCGATCCATCCGATCCGCTCGGCGACGATCGGCGGCAAGAACCCGATCGCGCTGGCGCGCACCTTCTGGCGGATCTGGGGCGGTGTCAGACAGGCGTCCGCCGTGATCGCGCAGATCAAGCCGAAGGCCGTCGTCGGCTTCGGCGGCTACCCGACGCTGCCGCCGCTCTACGCGGCGACGCGGCGCGGCGTGCCGACGCTGATCCACGAGCAGAACGCGGTGATGGGCCGCGCCAACAAGGCGCTGGCGGCGCGGGTGTCCGCCATTGCCGGCGGCTTCTTGTCGCCATCCGGCCCGCATGAGGGCAAGACGGTCGTCACCGGCAACCCTGTGCGACCAGCGGTGATCGCGGCGTCCGGCGTCGACTATGCGCCGTCGGCTGCGGGCGAGCCGTTCAACCTGCTCGTCTTCGGCGGCAGCCAGGGGGCTCAGTATTTCTCGGAGGCCATTCCGGCCGCGATCGGCCTCCTGCCGCCCGACCTGCGGCAGCGGCTGCGGCTCGTGCAGCAGGCGCGCCAGGAGGACGAAGTGACCGCCCGCGCGGCGTATGAGAAGCTTGGCGTCGCAGCCGAGCTCTCGCCGTTCTTCACCGACATGGCCGATCGCATGGCGAAGGCGCATCTTATCATTTCGCGCTCAGGCGCGTCGACCGTGGCCGAGGTGGCGGCGATCGGCCGTCCGGCAATGCTGGTCCCGTATCCATACGCCCTCGACCACGACCAGGCTGCGAACGCGGCGGCACTGGCGGCCGCCGGGGGCGCGCAGGTCTGCCCGCAGGCGACGCTGACGCCACAGGTGATCGCCGACAAGCTTGCGGAATTCATGACCCGGCCCGAGCTCTGTTCGACCATGGCCGCCGCCTCCCGCTCCGTCGGCAAGCCGGAAGCCACGATGTTGCTCGCGGACCTGACAGAGGCTATTGCCTCTGGAAAGACCGTTCAGGCGTTCAAGGGAGGTGCCGGCGCATGAAGATGCCGCAGACAATCGGGCTGGTCCATTTCATCGGCATCGGCGGCATCGGCATGAGCGGCATCGCCGAGGTGCTGCACAACCTCGGCTATCAGGTGCAGGGATCCGACCAGGCCGACAGCGCCAACGTGCAGCGCCTGCGCGACAAGGGCATCGCCTGCTTCGTTGGCCACAAGGCCGAGAACCTCGGCAAGGCCGAGGTCGTCGTCGTGTCGACCGCGATCAAGAAATCAAACCCCGAGCTCATTGCCGCGCGCGAGAAGCTCTTGCCGATCGTGCGCCGCGCCGAGATGCTGGCCGAACTGATGCGCTTCCGCCAGGCGATCGCCATCGGCGGCACGCATGGCAAGACCACTACGACCTCGATGGTGGCGACGCTGCTCGAGGCCGGCGGGCTCGACCCGACCGTGGTCAACGGCGGTATCATCAACGCCTACGGCACCAATGCGCGCATGGGCGAGGGCGACTGGATGGTCGTCGAGGCCGACGAGAGCGACGGCACCTTTCTCAAGCTGCCGGCGGACATCGCCGTCGTCACCAACATCGACCCCGAGCATCTCGACCACTATGGCACCTTCGATAAAGTGAAGGAGGCGTTCAGCCAGTTCGTCGAGAACGTGCCGTTCTACGGCTTCGGCGTGATGTGCATCGATCACCCGGAAGTGCAGGCGCTGGTCAGCCGCATCGAGGACCGGCGCGTCGTCACCTATGGCGAAAACCCGCAAGCGGACGTGCGCTTCCACAATCACCGGATGGACGGCGCGGCGTCGCTGTTCGACGTCACCATCCGCAACCGAAAGACCGGCGAGATCGTCTCGATCGACGGACTGCGCCTGCCGATGCCCGGCCGCCACAACGTCTCCAACGCCACCGCCGCGATCGCGGTGGCGCACGAACTGGGCATTTCCGAACGTGCCATCAAGGCCGGCATCAGCGCCTTCGGCGGCGTCAAGCGCCGCTTCACGCACACCGGTTCCTGGCACGGCGTCGAGATATTCGACGACTACGGTCATCATCCGGTCGAGATTCGTGCCGTGCTCAAGGCGGCTCGGGATTCGACCAAGGGCCGGGTCATCGCCATTGCCCAGCCTCACCGCTATACGCGCCTGCACGACCTGTTCGACGAGTTCGCCTCCTGCTTCAACGATGCCGACACGGTGCTGCTGGCGCCGGTCTATCCGGCGGGCGAGGATCCGATCGAGGGCGCGAGCTCCGACGCGCTGACCGCCCGAATCCGCTCCGGCGGCCATCGCGACGCGCGCTACATTGAGGGCGCGGCCGCGGTTGCGCCGATCGTGCGCGACATCGCCCGGCCTGGCGACTATGTCGTGTTCCTGGGAGCCGGCAATATCACGCAGTGGGCCTATGCCCTGCCGAGGGAACTGGCTGCTGGCGGCGACGGGGCATCGGGATGAACGGCGCCGAACTCCTCAAGCGTCTGGAAGGGCGGCTCGACGGATTGCGCGGCCGCGTCACGCCCAACGCCGAGATGGACAAGATCACCTGGTTCCGGGCCGGCGGGCCGGCCGAGGTTCTGTTCCAGCCCGCCGACGAAGAGGACCTGGCCGATTTCCTCAAGGCGGTGCCGGCCGATATCCCGGTCATGGTCGTCGGCGTCGGCTCCAACCTGCTCGTGCGCGATGGCGGCATTCCGGGCTTCGTCGTGCGGCTGTCAGCAAAGGGTTTCGGCGAGGCGGAGGCGATTTCGGGAACCCGTATCCGGGCGGGGGCGGCGTGCCCCGACAAGCGCGTCGCCGCGCTGGCGCTGGAGGCCGGCATAGGCGGCTTCCATTTCTATCATGGCATTCCCGGTGCGATCGGCGGGGCGCTGCGGATGAATGCCGGCGCCAACGGCGTCGAGACGCGCGAACGGGTCGTCGAGGTGAGAGCGCTCGACCGCAAAGGCGACCTGCATGTGCTGACGAACGAGCAGATGGGCTACGCCTATCGGCATTCGTCCGCGCCCAAGGATCTGATCTTCACCTCCGCGGTTTTGGAAGGCGTGCCAGACGACCGCGACGCGATCAAGGCCGCGATGGACGCCGTGCAGCATCATCGCGAAACCGTGCAGCCCATCCGCGAGAAGACCGGCGGCTCGACCTTCAAGAATCCGCCCGGCACGTCGGCGTGGAAGGAGATCGACAAGGCCGGCTGCCGCGGCCTGATCATCGGCGGTGCGCAGATGTCGCCGATGCACTGCAATTTCATGATCAACACCGGAACCGCGACCGGCTACGACCTCGAATATCTCGGCGAGACCGTCCGCGCCAAGGTGCTCGAGAATTCCGGGATCCGTCTTGAATGGGAAATCAAGAGGCTCGGAAACTTCAAGAAAGGCAAGGAAGTAGACGAGTTTCTGGGTCAGTTGCTTTAATTCGATCGAACCCTGCGAGGACTCCGATGGGGCGCCCCTCCCGTCCGCCCTATACGATCGAGCCTGCCCTTGCCGAAGCGATCGTGCTTGACGCCTGGTTGCAGCGCGAGATCGTCGGCCGAAGGGGTGTGAATCTCGTGACCGCCCTGACCCACCCGAGCGAACGCCTCGCGCTCGAATCGCTTACGTCGGCGCTGGCCTCGCTTGCGGGTATCGATGATGTTCGCGCCTGGATCGGCTGGGCGCGATCGCTTCTAGATCCGCCGGACACCGAAATCCGTATCGACGCTCAGGGAAGTGAGGCGGAGAGCATTGTTCCGTCCCGTGACATCCCGCGGTCCGGAGAGGAAGCTGCAACAGTGAGCGTCGTCATGCCCGCGGCGGATACCCTGGTCCTGTTCGAATTTCTGTGCCGGGAGATTGAGGAAGGCCACGGCGCCAACCTCCTCGCGGCCTTCGTCAGTCCCGCCGAATTCTGGGCGCTGAACAATCTTCAATGCCTGCTCGAGACCGGCGATTTCTACTCGGCTTCGGAAGACTACGGCCAGCAGATCGAGGCTGCGCGTACACTTCTCGTCGCAAAGAAATCTCCGTGATTTCCACGGCTTGACCAACCGATTTCGCCAGCCCGACGCAAGCTTCGCGAGGCCTCCCGCAATCTTGGCTTGCCAGCGAATCCCAGTTCTGATTCCTTGGGTTAAAGCGTTTCCTGATTTGAGTCGTTCGACGCGTAGCCGCGTTTTCCGTCTGGCGGGGGAATCCACCGGAAGACTCGGACTCTGAATCCTAGAGACGTCATCGCCAACCCGACCGGAGAGGGGCATGACTGGCAAACACGTCGCTGTTCTGATGGGCGGATTTTCGTCCGAGCGGCCCGTGTCGCTGTCCTCCGGCAATTCCTGCGCGGATACTCTGGAAAAGGTGGGCTACCGCGTCACGCGCGTGGATGTGGGGCGCGATATCGCGCGCGTGCTGACGGACCTGGCTCCCGACGTTGCGTTCAACGCGCTGCATGGTCCTTACGGCGAGGACGGCACGATCCAGGGCATCCTCGAATACCTGCAGATCCCCTACACCCACTCCGGCGTGCTGGCCTCGGCGCTGGCGATGCACAAGGAGCAGGCGAAGCGCGTCGCGAAATCGGTGGGCATTCCGGTGGCGGAAGCCAAGGTGATGAACCGGCACGACATCGGCGGCAAGCACCCGATGAAGCCGCCTTATGTCGTCAAGCCGGTGTGCGAAGGGTCGAGCTTCGGGGTCGTGATCGTCAAGGAGGATCAGTCGCATCCGCCGCAGATCCTCGGATCCAGCGAGTGGCGCTACGGCGACACGGTCATGGTCGAACGCTACATCCACGGCCGCGAGTTGACCTGCGCCGTCATGGGCAACGTCGCGCTCGGCGTTTGCGAGATCATTCCGGTCGGCCACTCGTTCTACGACTACGACTCGAAATATGTGAAGGGCGGGTCGAAACACGAAATCCCTGCAAAAATTTCACCGAATATTTACCAAAAAATACAGACACTGACCCTCAAGGCTCATCAAGCAATCGGCTGCCGGGGCGTTTCCCGTTCCGACTTTCGCTATGACGACCGCCATTCCGAAAATGGCGAGCTCGTCTGGCTCGAAGTCAACACCCAGCCAGGCATGACGCCGACGTCGCTTGTGCCCGAAATCGCCCAGCATGCCGGGCACGATTTCGGCGAGCTTTTGAGTTGGATGGTGGAGGACGCGTCGTGTTCGCGTTGAAGTCGGCCCAGGTTGCGCGGAAGGATGTGGATGGATCCGCAGTCTCCCGCGCGGCTAACGTTTGGGACGGTCTCGTCCTGCCGCGCTGGCTGCGCAGGCCCGCGCGGGTGCTCGGCCGTCTGCTCGGCGGCGAGGTCGCGGTGCCGCGCTATGCGGCCACGACCATGACGGCTGTCTTTCTCTCCGCGACCGGCGTCTATGGCGCGATCCTCGGCGGACACGGTCCCGCGATCGTGCAGGCGGTGACGGCGCGCAGCGGCTTCGCGGTCGAAGACGTGCGCATGGCCGGCAACCGCGAGACCTCCGAGATCGACGTGCTCCAGGAACTCGGGCTCGACGGCTGGACGTCGCTGATCGGCTTCGATGCCGATGCCGCGCGCGAGCGGATTGCGAAGATGCCGTGGGTGACTGGTGCGTCGGTCAGGAAGATCTATCCGAACGTGATCGAGGTCGAGATCGCGGAGAAGAAGCCGCTGGCGATCTGGCAGCACGGCCAGCAGCTGTCGCTGATCGATGGCGCGGGTCGCATCATCGTGCCGTTCAATCATCAGCGCTACGCAACCTTGCCGGTCTTCATCGGCGCCGGCGCGAACGAGCGGGCAGGCGAGTTCATGGCCCGGATCGAAAGGACGCCGGAGCTTTCGGCTCGGGTAAAGGCCTACATCCGCGTGGCTGACCGCCGCTGGGATCTCCGGCTCGAGAACGGCGTGACCATCCGGCTTCCGGAACATGGCGAGGATGCGGCGATTGCCGAGATCGCCCGCATGGACCGCGAGCAGGGCATCCTGTCGCGCGACGTCGCCGCCGTCGACATGCGGCTAGAGGATCGCATCGTGGTGAAGCTCACGCCCGACGCGGCGACCCGCCGCGAGGCGGCCCTGACCGAGCAGGCCAAGAAAGCCGGCAAGCCGGGGAAGAAGATATGAGCTGGCTCGTCTCCAACAAATCCGCCGGTGCTCCCAAGTCGGGCATCGTCACCGTTCTCGACGTCGGCTCGAGCAAGGTGTGCTGCATCATCGCGCGCCTCAAGCCCCGCGAAGAGAGCGCGCGCCTTCCTGGCCGGACGCACAAGATGCAGGTCATCGGCATCGGTCACCAGAAGTCGCAGGGCGTCAAAGCCGGCGTGATCGTCGATCTCGACAAGGCCGAGCAGGCAATCCGGCTGGCGGTCGACGCGGCCGAACGGATGGCGGGGCTCACCGTCGAGTCGCTCATCATCAACCTCTCGGCCGGTCGGCTGAAAAGCGAGGCCTTCCAGGCCTCCATCAATCTCGGCGGCCACGAAGTCGACGCCAACGACATCAAGCAGGTGCTGGCCGCCGGCTCGCGCCAGGCGCTGCGCGCGGAACGCGAGATCGTGCATTCGCTTGCGGTCGGCTTCTCGCTCGACGGCGAACGCGGCGTGCGCGATCCGCGCGGCATGGTGGGCGAAACTCTCGGCGTCGACATGCATGTGCTGACCGGCGACGCCGCGCCGCAGCGCAATCTGGAACTGTGCATCAACCGCGCGCACCTGTCGGTCGAGCGCATGGTCGCCACGCCCTATGCGAGCGCGCTCGCAGCCCTCGTCGACGACGAGGCGGAGATGGGCGCTGCCTGCATCGACATGGGCGGCGGCACGACGACGCTCTCGGTCTTCTCGGAAGGCAAGTTCGTCTACGCAGACGCCATTCCCGTCGGCGGGGGCCATGTCACGCACGATCTGGCGCGCGGGCTGTCGACCCGGCTGGAGGATGCCGAGCGGCTGAAGGTCATGCACGGTTCGGCGTTGCAGACCGGCGCGGACGACCGCGACATCGTCAGCGTTCCGCCGATGGGCGGCGACGACAGCGACGTGCCGCTGCAGGTGCCGCGCGCTGTGCTGACCCGCATCGTGCGCGCCCGGATCGACGAGACGCTGGAACTGGTGCGCGACCGGCTCAACAAATCGGGCTTCGGCAATACCGTCGGCAAGCGCGTGGTACTGACCGGCGGGGCGAGCCAGCTCTCCGGCCTGCCGGACGCGGCGCGGCGCATCCTCGGACGCAATGTGCGCATCGGCCGGCCGCTTGGAATCCAGGGCCTGCCTGAGGCGGCGAAGGGACCTGCCTTCTCGGCGGTCGTCGGCCTGATGATCTATCCGCAGGTCGCCGGCTTCGAGACGAGGCGCGTCGGCGGGATGCGTATGAAGAGTAACGGCACCGGGGGACGGCTCCATCGTGTCGGTCAGTGGATCAGGGACAGTTTCTAGTTTGGGTGGGGCTGCGGCCCGTAAATTGGCAGCCGCGCGGCGAGGCGGCAGGAAAGGCAAAGGACGAGGACAATGACGATCAATCTCAAGAAGCCGGACATCACAGAGCTGAAGCCGCGTATCACCGTGTTCGGCGTCGGCGGGGGCGGCGGCAATGCCGTCAACAACATGATCACCGCCGGGCTGCGCGGCGTCGAGTTCGTCGTCGCCAATACCGACGCCCAGGCGCTGGCCATGTCCAAGTCGGAGCGGATCATCCAGCTCGGCGCCAACGTCACCGAGGGGCTCGGCGCCGGTTCTCAGCCTGAGGTCGGGCGCGCCGCGGCGGAAGAATGCATCGACGAGATCGTCGACCACCTCGCCGGCACCCACATGTGCTTCGTCACTGCCGGCATGGGCGGCGGCACCGGCTCCGGTGCGGCTCCCGTCGTTGCCCGCGCCGCGCGCGAGAAGGGCATCCTGACCGTCGGTGTTGTCACCAAGCCGTTCCACTTCGAGGGACAGCGCCGGATGAAGACGGCGGAATCGGCGATCGAGGAACTGATGAAGAGCGTCGATACGCTCATCGTCATCCCGAACCAGAACCTGTTCCGCATCGCCAACGACAAGACCACCTTCGCCGACGCCTTCGCGATGGCCGACCAGGTGCTCTATTCGGGCGTCGCCTGCATCACCGACCTGATGGTCAAGGAAGGCCTGATCAACCTCGACTTCGCCGACGTCCGCTCGGTCATGCGCGAGATGGGCAAGGCGATGATGGGCACGGGCGAAGCGTCCGGCGAGGGCCGCGCGATGGCCGCCGCCGAGGCCGCGATCGCCAATCCGCTGCTCGACGAGACCTCGATGAAGGGTGCCAAGGGCCTGCTGATCTCGATCACGGGCGGCCGCGATCTGACCCTGTTCGAGGTCGACGAAGCCGCGACCCGCATCCGCGAGGAAGTCGACCAGGATGCCAACATCATCCTCGGCGCCACCTTCGACGAGGAACTCGAAGGCGTGATCCGCGTATCGGTGGTTGCCACGGGCATCGACAAGTCGGGCCTGGAAATGTCGGCCCCGCCGCTCCGCCAGATGCCGAAGCCGGCCGCCAAGCCGCAGCAGCCCGCGGCCGACGTCCGTCCGGCAGCCGCTCCGATCGCACAGCAGCCCGTCGCCCGCGTCGCCGAGGCGCCGCGGATGGAGGAACGTGCGTTCGATCCGATCGCCGAGGCCATCCGCGCGGCTGAGGTGCATGCCGGCCCGGCGCACGCCGAGCAGGATTTCCGCCCCAAGAGCACGATCTTCCAGCAGCCGGCAGCCGAACAGCAGCTGCGTCCGGTCCAGCAGCCGGTCGCGCAGGCCGCTCCGATCGTCCAGGCTCCCGCCGCTCCGCGCATGCCGCGGGTCGAGGACTTCCCGCCGGTCGTGCATGCCGCCCTCGAGGCACAGCAGGCTGCGCGCGCAGCTGAACCCGACGAGCGCGGGCCGATGGGGCTTCTCAAGCGCCTGACCTCGAGCCTCGGCCGCAAGGAGGAAGAGCCTGCGCGTCTTCAGCCGGCCCAGCCGCGCGAGCCCAAACTGCAGCCGGCGCCGGAAGCCCGCCGCCTGCCGAGTCAGGACCCCTCGCTCTATGCTCCGCGCCGCGGCCAGCTCGACGATCACGGCCGTGTCGTCGCCCAGCCGAGGGCAGTGCAGGAGGACGATCAGCTGGAGATTCCGGCCTTCCTGCGCAGGCAGGCGAACTGACGCTCGACAGCGTCTGTTGCAAACGACATGAGGGAGGGGTTCAAGCCCCTCCCTTGTCGTTTGAAAAACCTATGATTAACAGATGGTTGCCTGAACGTCTTGAGATGCGACTGTCGTAACACGGAGTAATCAACCGTGATTTGGCGACTCCCGGCGCAGCAACTATCTTCGCCGCAGGATTTGGCTGGATCGGGCCTGTTTGGGGATGGTGACCCGATCGTCGCTGGCGACGCGAGAATAGGACTCCGCGAGACGGAGGCATGCCAGCCGAGGCGGGTGTATGGGGCTTAGTTTGCAAGAATATCAGACGACTTTGAAATCGCGCGTGACGCTGTCCGGCATCGGCGTGCATAGCGGCAAGGCGGTTTCGATCCATTTGAACCCGGCCGATCCGGATACGGGTGTCGTCTTCAGCAGAATCGACCTCGACGGCAATGCGCGCGAGATTCGCGCGCTCGTGTCGGAGATCGGCGCCACCGATCTCAGCACGGTTCTCGGCGATCCCGCCGGCGCGCATGTCGCGACGGTCGAGCATCTCATGGCCGCGCTTCTGGGGCTTGGCATCGACAACGTGGCCATCGAGATCGACGGTCCCGAAGTTCCGATTCTCGACGGAAGTGCGGCGATGTTCGTCGACGCGTTCGACCAGGCGGGCATCGAGGAGCAGGATGCGCGCCGTCGCTACATCCGCATCGTCAAGCCGGTCCGCATCGAGAACGGCTCGTCCTGGGCGGAGTTCCGTCCGCACAACGGTACCCGATTCGAGATCGACATCGAGTTCGACAGCCCGGCGATCGGCCGTCAGGCCTTTGCCGCGGAGGTCGATCCGGCGCGATTCCGCAAGGACGTTTCGCGTGCGCGCACCTTCGGGTTCATGCGCGACGTGGAACGGCTGTGGGCGGCGGGCTACGCGCTGGGCTCTTCGCTCGAGAATTCCGTCGTCATCGGCGACGACCACCGGGTCATCAATGTCGAGGGGCTGCGCTTCAACGACGAGTTCGCGCGGCACAAGACGCTGGACGCGATGGGCGACCTGGCGCTGGCGGGCGCCCGTTTCATCGGCTGCTTCCGCTCCTGGCGCGGTGGCCACAAGCTCAATGCCGCCGCGCTTCGCCGGCTGCTGTCGGATCGCAGCGCCTTCGAGATCGTCGAGACGGTTCGGCAGGGCCGGGGACGGGTCGGCGAGATGGTCGCCGTCAACGCTCCCGTCTATGCGCCCTGGATGATCTGAACATCCGCCTCTTCCGCCACAAAAATGCGCCATTGAATGGGCACAGCGTTGCCCAATTCCGGCGGTTATGATTTATGAACCGTTCCGGGCCAAAGTCATTTCGCCCATAGGTTTCGGGTGTACCGGAGAGGCAAGTCCATGTCGAAGCTGCCGCAAAAAGCGAGCCTGATCTCGCGCCTGCCGATGCTGGCCCTCCCGGTTGTTCTCGCGCCGCTCGTTCTGTCGGGCTGCATGGGTTTCGGCGAAAAGGACCTCGACCTCTCGACCTATGTCGAGGAGACCGATCCGGCCGACAAGCTCTACAACGAAGGCCTCGCCAACATGAATGCGGGGCGGATGAACGAGGCGATCAGGAAGTTCGAGTCCGTCGATCGCCAGCATCCCTATTCCGAGTTCGCCAGAAAATCGATGGTGATGGGCGCCTTCGCCAATTATCGGCAGGGCAATTACGAGGAAGCGATCGGCAGCGCCAAGCGCTACATCGGCCTATATCCGACGTCGCCGGACGCCGCATACGCCCAGTACATCATCGGACTGAGCTACTATCGCCAGATCCGCGACGTGACGCAGGACCAGAAGGAGGCCCGCCGGACCGTCGAGGCGATGGACGAACTCGTCCAGCGCTGGCCCGAATCAGAATATGTCGAGGACGCCAAGACCAAGATCCGCTTCGCGCGCGACCAGCTCGCCGGCAAGGAGATGCAGGTCGGCCGCTACTATCTCGAGCGGCGCGAATATATCGCGTCGATGAAGCGGTTCCGCGTCGTCGTCGAGAACTATTCGAACACGCGCCATGTCGAGGAAGCGCTGGCGCGCCTGGTCGAAGGCTATTACGCGATGGGCCTTGCCTCGGAAGCTCAGACCGCCGCGGCCGTGCTCGGCCACAACTATCCGGACAGCCAGTGGTACAAGGATTCCTACGCGCTGCTTCAGTCCGGCGGACTCCAGCCGCGCGAGAACACCGGCTCCTGGATTTCGAAGGCCAGTCGCGCCATCCTCGGGACCTGATCCGCATTTCATGCTTTCGCGCCTGTCGATCCGCGATATCGTCCTGATCGAGCGGCTCGACCTGGACTTCGGCTCAGGCCTCTCGGTCCTGACCGGCGAGACGGGCGCGGGAAAATCTATCCTCCTCGATGCGCTTTCGCTCGCGCTCGGCGCGCGCGGCGATGCCTCGCTGGTGCGTCACGGCGCGGCGCAGGGCCAGGTATCGGCGGTATTCGACGTGCCGGGCAATCATCCCGCGCGCGACCTTCTCGAAGCCAATGCGTTCGAAACCGACGGCGACATCATCCTGCGCCGGGTCCAGACCGCCGACGGCCGCACCAGGGTCTTCGTCAACGACCAGCCCGCGAGCGTCGGACTGATGCGCGATCTCGGCCGGCTGCTGGTCGAACTGCACGGCCAGCACGACGAGCGCGCGCTCGTCGATCCCGCCGCCCACCGCGAACTGTTGGACGCGTTCGGCGGGCATCTGGGCGAAGTCGCCGCGACCGCCGCGGCCTTCCGCCTGTGGCGCTCCACCGAACAGGAGCTCTCGCGGCACCGGGCCAAGGTAGAAGCTGCCGCGCGCGAGGCCGACTACCTGCGCGCGTCGGTCGCCGAGCTTTCCAAGCTCGACCCCCAGCCGGGCGAGGAAGAGGAGCTTGCGGAGAAGCGTGCACGCATGATGCGGGCCGAGAAGACGGCGGCGGAGGTCGGCGACGCGGTCGAGACGCTGTCAGGCTCGACTTCGCCGGTGCCGGCCCTTTCCAGCCTGCTGCGCCGCTTGCAGCGCAAGGAGGCGGAGGCGCCGGAACTGCTCGGCGAAATCGTCAGGACGCTCGACGAGGCACTGATCGCGCTCGATGGTGCGCAGGAGGCGGCGGCCGCGGCCGAGCGTGCACTCGATTTCGATCCGCGCGTGCTCGAACAGACCGAGGAGCGCCTGTTTGCGCTGCGGGGTGCTGCGCGCAAATACGCCGTGACGGTGGAAAACCTGCCAGCGCTGCGCGATTCGATGGTGGCCGACCTTGCCGATCTCGACGCAGGGGAGGGAAGGCTCGGCCAGCTCGAGAAGACGGCCGCCGAGCTGCGCGGCGCCTACGACCGCCAGGCCGAGCATCTGTCGGCGCTGCGCCGGGCCGCCGCCGAGGGGCTCGCCGCTGCGGTCATAGCCGAACTGCCAGCGCTCAAGCTCGAGCGCGCCGAGTTCATCGTCCAGATCTCCACCGAAGCCGCCGATCGTGCGGAGGAGGGGATCGACCACGTCGAATTTCAGGTGCGGACGAACCCCGGCACCCGGCCCGGCCCGATGATGAAAGTGGCGTCCGGGGGCGAGCTCTCCCGCTTCCTGCTTGCGCTGAAGGTCGCGCTCGCCGACCGCGGCTCGGCGCCGACGCTGGTCTTCGACGAGATCGACACCGGTGTCGGCGGCGCGGTGGCCGATGCGATCGGCAAACGGCTCGCGCGCCTGGCGACGCGGGTGCAGGTGCTCTCCGTCACGCACGCGCCGCAGGTCGCGGCGCGCGCGGCCACGCACTACCTGATCTCCAAGTCGGGCGAGGAGCGTGTCACGACTGCGGTGGCCGAACTCGGACAGTCGGACCGGGGCGAGGAGATCGCGCGGATGCTCGCCGGCGCCACCATCACCGAGGAGGCGCGCGCGGCCGCGCACCGCCTTCTGTCGGAAAGTGCAGGCTGACAGGAACCGTCAGCAGCGTGGATCGCGCGGGGCGGAGCGATTTACAAACTGCGCCGTTTGACCGAAATCTGTCCGCTTCAATCGCCCAAACGGATGCGCCATGACGCTAGACAAGACGCCCGTCGAGAAACTCACAGAGGAACAGGCCGCCGAGGAACTGGCACGTCTCGCGACCGAGATCGCAGGGCACGACCGGCGCTATCACACCGAGGACGCGCCGACGATCTCCGACGCCGACTACGACGCGCTGAAGCTGCGCAATGCGGCGATCGAGGCTCGTTTTCCAGAGCTGATCCGCGAGGATTCGCCGTCGAAGTCGGTCGGCGCGGCGCCGTCCTCCACCTTTGCGCAGGTCCAGCATGCCAAGCCGATGCTGTCGCTCGACAACGTGTTTTCCGAAGAGGACGTGGTCGATTTCGTCGGCTCGGTCAGGCGGTTCCTCAACCTCCCGGCGGATGCCGAACTCGTCTTCACCGCCGAGCCCAAGATCGACGGGTTGTCGATGTCGCTGCGCTACGAGAACCGGCGCCTCGTCACCGCGGCGACCCGCGGCGACGGCACGACCGGCGAGAACGTCACGGCCAACATCCGCACCATCGCCGATATCCCGGAACGCCTGTCCGCCGACGCGCCTGATATCGTCGACGTGCGCGGCGAGGTCTACATGCGCCGCGACGACTTCCTCGACCTGCAGAAGCGCATGGCCGAAAGCGGCCAGACCTTCGCCAACCCTCGCAATTCCGCCGCTGGCAGCCTGCGCCAGAAGAACCCGGAGGTGACGAAGTCGCGGCCGCTGAAGTTTTTCGCCTATGCCTGGGGAGAGACGTCCGAACCGCTGGCCGAGACCCAGTTCGACGCTGTGCGGCGCTTCCGCGACTGGGGCTTTCCGGTCAACGAGCGGATGAAGCGCTGCGCCTCGCTGGAGGAGATGCTGGCGCAGTATCGCGCGATCGAAGCCGACCGGGCGAGCCTGCCCTATGACATCGACGGTGTCGTCTACAAGGTCGACCGGCTCGACCTGCAGGAGCGGCTCGGCTTCCGCTCGCGCTCGCCGCGCTGGGCTACCGCACACAAGTTCCCTGCGGAGAAGGCGACCACCGTGCTCAAGGCGATCGACATCCAGGTCGGCCGAACCGGGGCGCTGACGCCTGTGGCCCGGCTCGAGCCGGTGACGGTCGGCGGCGTCGTCGTGGTCAACGCAACGCTGCACAACGAAGACTACATCAAAGGCATCGGCAATGACGGCCAGCCGATCAGGGGCGGGCGCGACATCCGCGTCGGCGACACCGTGCTGATCCAGCGGGCGGGCGACGTCATCCCGCAGATCCTCGACATCGTGCCGGAGAGGCGGCCGGCGGAAGCGATGCCCTACGAGTTCCCGCACCTGTGCCCCGTCTGCAAAAGCCATGCCGTGCGTGAGGAAGGCGAAGCGGTGCGACGGTGCACCGGCGGCCTGACCTGCCCGGCGCAGGCGGTCGAACGGCTACGTCACTTCGTGTCGCGTAACGCGATGGACATCGAAGGGCTCGGCGAGAAGCAGATCGAGTTCTTCTTCAACGCCGAGGATGAGGCGCTGCGGATCCGCGAGCCGGCCGACATCTTCACCTTGAAGGCGCGCCAGCAGGCATCCCTCACCAAGCTCGAGAACATCGAGGGCTTCGGCGCGGTTTCGGTGAAGAAGCTGTTGGACGCCATCGACGCGCGCCGGACGGTGGAGACGTCGCGCTTCCTGTTCGCACTCGGCATACGCCATATCGGCGAGACCAACGCAAAGCGGATCGCCCGGCACTTCACGAGCTTCGAGGCGATCCGCGCCGTCGCCACCGAGGCCGAGATCCCGGCCGGCAAGGGCGACAAGGGCAATTCCGCCTGGCAGGAGCTGAACGCGGTCAACGGCGTCGGCGAGGTCGTGGCCGAGGCGCTGGTCGAATTCTTCAACGAGGCGCACAACCGCGACGCGGTCGACGCGCTCCTGCGGGAGGTCAAGCCCGCCGACGAGGAAAAGGTCGGCCAGGTCGAGACGCAATTCAGCGGCAAGACGATCGTGTTTACAGGCTCGCTCGAGCGCATGTCGCGCGACGAGGCCAAGGCGATGGCCGAAAGGCTTGGCGCCAAGACTGCCGGTTCGGTGTCGAAGAAGACCGATCTCGTCGTGGCCGGCCCGGGCGCCGGCTCCAAACTCAAGGCCGCGACCGATCTCGGCATCGAGGTGATCGACGAGGACGAGTGGTTCAGGCGCGTTGAAGGGTGAGCCGAGGTCTTAAAGCAACGAGTTGAACTGCTCTGGGGTGAGCCGGGCATCTTTCAGGATATGAGACAACGTCGACCGCTTGATCGGCCGGTGGGCCGGAACCGTCAGCTTCAGCGTCCCGTCTCTTGTGTTCTTCTGCAGCCTGATATGGCTTCCGCGCTGGCGTACCACTACCCAGCCGTCCCGCTTCAGCGCGTTGATGACTCTGTCGTAGTTGAGGCTGGGGACTTTATCGGCAGCCATGACGTGCACCGATGCTCATCGGGTTGAGCAGCACGTCATGCGCAGACAAATGCAACATTGCGCGATCCGTCCCATAGTTGCTAAAGCGTCAATTCCCTCACCTCAGCATCTGGAGAGGCTGACTGGTCGTCATCGACCTCTTCGAGGTAAAGATCGATCGCTTCGCGAATATTGCGCAACGCTTCCTCTCTCGTGTCTCCCTCGGAAATGCATCCAGGAAGAACGGGCACCAGCGCAGTGAAGCCACCTTCGGGGCTTGGTTCCAGGACCACGCGCAGCTTCATTCGAAATCTCCCGCATCTCTTCGAAACATAGGTTGCGCTGAACGCTGGCTCAAGCGAATTCAACTGACAGCTCAGCGGGGTGCCCCTACAAGGCCCGCTCGACACCGGGCGCACCATGGCCGCAGAGACCATTTCTCCTTCCAGCATTGCCAGTCAGTTCTGGTCCGGAGTCCGGCTCGCCATTCCTGCGACGCTCGCGGCGGGGCCGTTCGCGATCCTCTATGGGGCGATCGCCGCGAAGCAGGGATTGTCGTTCTTCGAGATCGTGCTGATGAGCGTAACGATCTTCGGCGGCGCGTCGCAGATGGTGGGCGTGGAACTCTTCGGGCAGCGTCTGCCGGGCTGGATCGTGGTCCTGTCGATCTTCGCCGTCAATTTCCGCCACGTGCTCTATTCCGCCGCGGTCGGCAGGCGGATCACGCACTGGCCCGCATGGCAACAGGCGGTCGGCTTCTTCTTCCTGGTCGATCCCGTCTATGCCGAGAGCGAACGGAAGATCGAGGCTCGCGAGGAGATCGGCTTTGCCTGGTACATGGGCATGGGGACGCTGGTCTATGCCGCCTGGGTCCTGCTCTCCGCGGTCGGAGCGGGTTTCGGCGCGCTGCTTCCCGATACGCATGCGATCGGGCTCGACTTCCTGCTGCCGATCTACTTCCTCGGGCTCGTCATGGGCTTCCGCAAGCGGCCGCTCTGGCTTCCTGTGGTCACCGTCTCCGGGGTCGTCGCGGTGATCGCCTACCGCTATGTCGGCTCGCCCTGGCACGTCTCCATCGGCGCGGCGGCCGGCGTGGCGCTTGCGGCCGCGCTGGCGAAGCCTCACCCGCCCGCCGATCCGGAGCCCGACGAGGCGGGAGCCGCGCCATGAGCGAAACATTGTGGATCATCCTGGCCGGAGCTGCGATGACCTATCTGGCCCGCGCCGGCGGCCACGTTGTCCTCTCCCGCTTCGAGCGCATTCACCCGCGCGTGGAGGCGGGGCTCAACGCCGTGCCCGCCGCTGTGCTGACCACCTTGTTTGCGCCGGCACTGTTCAGTGGCGGACCGGCGGAGATCGCGGCGATGGTCGTGGCGGGGTTGGTCGCGCTGCGCTTCAGCTTCATGCCGATGTTCATCGCCGGCGCAGTCGTGCTGATCACGCTGCGCTACCTGCTCGGATGATGGCGATCCTCGAAAGGTGAGGTTGCGGACTCCAACCAGGCGCGCTCGTCGCCCGTCAGGAGCGGCGCGACTTCATGACGGACGCGCGCGTGATAGGCGTTCAACCAGTCGAATTCCTCGCGCGTCAGCATGGCGGTGACGATCATGCGCTTGTCGAAGGGCACCAGGGTCAGCGTCTCGAACCGGTGCATCGGGATATCGCCGCCTTCGATTGGCTCCGGCTCGCTGACGACGATCAGGTTTTCCAGCCGGATGCCATAGGCGCCCTCCTTGTAGTAGCCGGGCTCGTTGGAGAGGATCATGCCCGGCAGCAGCTTCTCCATGCCGGTCTTGGCGATGCGCTGGGGCCCCTCGTGGACCGACAGGAACGAGCCGACGCCGTGGCCCGTGCCATGCGCATAGTCTAGGCCGGCCTTCCACAGGGCGGCGCGGGCAAAGGCGTCGATGTCGGCGCCGCGGGTGCCCACCGGAAAGCGAAGCATCGAGATCTGGATCATGCCTTTCAGCACCAGCGTATAGCGCTCGCGCATTTCCGCGTCGGGCTCGCCGATCGGCAGGGTGCGGGTGATGTCGGTCGTGCCGTCGTGGTACTGCGCGCCGGAATCGACGAGATAGAGCTCGGCCGGCCCGAGCGTCCGGTTGGTCGCGGTCGTCACCCGGTAATGGATGATCGCGCCGTTCGGGCCGGCGCCCGAGATGGTGTCGAAGGAGATGTCGCGCAGCGGCATCTGCAATTCATCGCCTGTCCGGATGCGGAAATTCTCCAGCGCGCTCACAGCGGCGATCTCGTCCACGGACCCCGCCGGCTGCTCTTCGAGCCAGTGAACGAAACGGGATACTGCGGCCCCGTCACGGCGGTGCGCGTTGCGGGTGCCGGCGAGTTCGGCCGCGTTCTTGGTGGCGCGGGGCAGGCGGGCCGGATCGGCGAACGACAGGACCGTCCCGCCGCTCTCCTCGATGATCAGCCTCAGCTTTTCCGCGGCCAGGCTGAAGTCGAGGCCTATCCTGGCTCCGGTCTCGGCCAGCGCCCTCAACTGGTCCTCGAGTGCGGATGGCGCGAAGAGATCGGCCAGCTGGGTCAGATAGGCCTCCGTCTGGCGGGGCAATTTGCGCTTGTCCATGAACAGGAGGTTGGGTCCCTCCGCCGCCACGATCGCGAAGCCGAGCGCCAGCGGGGTATGCGGCACGTCGCGTCCGCGGATGTTGAAAGCCCAGGCGAGCGAGGACGGATCGGTCAGCACGGTGTGGGTCACGCCTTCCTTGCGCAGGCTTTCGGCCATGCGGGACAACTTGTCCTTCGCCAGTTCGCCGGCATAGTCGAACGGCTGGATATCGACCGTCTCCAGCGGCGGCCCCGGCTGATCGTCCCAGATCTCATCGACCGGATTGTCCCGCAGAGCGACCAGCTCAGCGCCGCGCTTCTCCAGCGCGGCACTCAACGCCTTCGCTTCGGCGATCGTATGCAGCCATGGGTCGAAGCCGATCCGGGAGCCATTCGAGGCGTTCTCGCCCAGCCACTTCGCCGGCGGCATGTCTATGAGGTTCTGGACCGTGAAGACCGAGAGGTCGACCTGATGGCGAACCTGCAATGTGTAACGGCCGTCGACGAAAACCTGTGCACTGTCGGAGAGGATGACCGCAGCGCCCGCCGAGCCGGTGAAGCCGGTGAGCCATTGCAGTCTCTCCGCGCGGGCCGGCACATACTCCCCCTGATGCTCGTCGGACCGCGGCACGATAAAGCCGTCGAGACTGTTCCTGCGCAGCCACTCCCGCAAGCGCGCCACGCGCGCCGGTCCTTGCGAGGGATTCGAGGAGACGTCGAATAACTGGAACATGCTGCTTCGTACCGGTTTGCGGGGAGGCGGGACGGTAGCTGCCGGAGACAGGACTGGCAATGCGGACGGTGCGCTGGACGTTCGTGAATATTGCGTTGCACAAACTCTTATTCGCACATGCAAAAAACGCATATCGCACATGCGAGATCGTCGGTGGTTAAACGGGCCTTTGCTGCTTACCTTAAGTGACGTGGAGGACGACGAGTCCTGCCGAAGGAGATTATCATGACCGAGACCGCAAAGCCTGGCTTCTTCCGCAATGCGCTGAACTCGCTGATCGAGGCGCGTGCGCGTCAGGCCAACCACTACGTCAACGGCGCACTGCTGATGCTCGACGACGAGACGCTGGCGAAGAACGGCTATTGCCGCGAAGCGCTGCGGCGCAGTGCGCGCGCCCCGTACATGTTCTGATTTCTGATCGGTCCGGCAGGAGCCGGACGGGTCGAGTTACGAAAGGCGGCCGGAGACGGCCGCCATTTCTGCGTCAGGAAGGCCTGGCTACCGTTTGAGGTGGATCGCGACCCAGCCTTCCCGGTGGAGCGTGCGGACATGGCGGAACCTTTGTCCGGCATAGGCGGCCACGACGGCGTTGCGCTGGCTGTCCAGGATGCCTGACAGCACCAGAGACCCACCGGGGGCGAGGTGTCGCGCCATGTCCGGCGCCAGCCGCATCAGCGGGCGGGCGAGGATGTTTGCCACGATGAGATCGAACGGGCCGGCCGCGGCAAATGCCGGGTGATGGAAGCCGACCGCGGTCACGCAGGCCAGGTACGAGGCCACGCCATTGATGCGCGCGTTTTCGCTGGCGACTTCCGTCGCGACCGGATCGATGTCGGTCGCAAGCACCGGAATGTGCGCCATCTTCGCCAGGGCGATGGCAAGCACCGCGCTGCCCGTGCCGAGGTCCAATGCGTTGCGCGGATGCTCGCGCCGCACGACTTCCGACAGGACCTGCAGGCAGCCCGCCGTCGTGCCGTGATGGCCGGTGCCGAAGGCGAGCCCGGCCTCGATCTCGACGGCGATGTCGCCGATCCGCCGCTTGTCGCGGTCATGCGAACCGTGGACCAGGAAACGCCCGGCGCGCACCGGCTTCAGGCCTTCGAGCGACTTGGTCACCCAGTCGATGTCGGGCACGGCTTCGACATCGAAAGTCCGCACTGAGGCACCATTCGAAACCAATGCGGACAGGCGCTCGGCGACGCCATCCTCGGTCTCGTCGACATAGGCGGAAATTTCGAAGATCGCCGCTTTCTCATCGACCTCGAAGATGGAAAGAGGCCAGGCCTCGTCCTCGAGGGCGGCTTCGAGGACAGCGAACGTGTGCTCCGCCTCGGCCTTCGGGGCGCGCAGATGATAGCGAAGCTGAGCCACGGTCAGGACCCGGTCGCGAGCCGCTTCAGCTTGGCAATGGCCGTCTGGGCGTTCTCGCCATAGGCGATCGTCCCGGCAAAGGCTCCGCCCTTGTCGAGCAGAAGAACCGAGGCTGTGTGGTCCATCGTGTATTCGCCGTCGCCGGTCTCGACCTTGCGCGAATAGATGTTGAAGGACTTGGCCATCGCCGCGACCTTGGCGGGATCGCCGGTCACGCCGGTGATGCGCTTGGAGACGTTGCTGACATACTGGTCCATGATCTCCGGCGTGTCGCGCTCCGGGTCGACCGAGACGAAGAAGACACGCAAGTTCGCGCCGTCGGGGCCGAGTTGGGTCAGCCAGCCGTCGAGTTCGAAGAGCGTCGTCGGGCAGATTTCGGGGCAGTGCGTGAAGCCGAAGAACACCGCCGACGGCTGCGCCCGGAAGTCCTTTTCGGTGATCGTCTGACCCTTCTGGTCGACGAGCGCGAAGGCATCGCCGTAGGCCGCGCCCGAGCCCATCTTCGCATACCAGCCGAAGGCGACGTAGCCGATTCCCACGGCGACCAGGAAGAGGAGGCCGTAGAGGATCGCGCGCATGGAATTCACCTGAGTCTGGGGAGGATGTGCGGTGTCAGAAACACCAGGAGAGGCCGGATGCGGCAAGCGACATCAGCATGACTGAGCCGTTCTCGATCCACGCCGCGAACGCGACGCCGGACAACGCGCCGATCGCGACCGCGGCAATCGCCGCGCGCACGAGAAACGCCTTTCCGGATCGTGAAAACCTAGCCATCCGCGACATATAGCGACCCGCGGATGTCCGCGCAAACGGCATGATGCCGCGTTGGCACCGGGGTAGGGATCGGCGTAGCTTCTCCAAACGAAACCTCGGAGATCGTCATGGCAGTCCCAGTTCGCAAAGGCTATTCCACGCTGCAGATCGGGCTGCACTGGGTGATCGCGCTCCTGATCGCGGTCCAGATCCTGTACCATGAGCCAATGGTCGGCGCGTGGGAGGCGGTGCGCGACGGGCTTGCCATCCCCGCCGATCTGAACCTGGGCGTCACCGTCCATACCGTGGTCGGCGTCTCTGTCCTCCTGCTCGCACTGCTTCGGCTTGCCGTGCGTATCAGCCGCGGCGCGCCCCGCGTTCCGGAAACTGAGCCGGCGCCGCTGAAGTTCGTCGCCAATGCCACCCACCTCCTGCTCTAGGCGCTCATGATCGCCATTCCGCTCGGCGGGCTCGCCGCGTGGGCAGCCGGCGTGAAACAGGCGGCGCCGATCCACGGGCTGGCGGCCAATCTCCTGTTCGTTCTCGTTCTCATTCACATCGCCGGCGCACTGTACCAGCGCTTCGTGTTGAGGACCGACGTGATGACGCGAATGGCAATCCCGGAGAAATAGGTCCTTCCGCAGTCGCGACATTGCTTATGGGGGCCCGCCTCCCCACCTGTTGCGCGGTCGTCCAAGGAGATTTCCCATGAACCGTCTCGCCGCCGCAGCCCTTTTCCTCGGCCTCGCCGCATCGCCAGTGATAGCGCAGGAGGTGGGCGAGGTCGGCGTCGACTGGCTCGGCAACGACATCATCGTCGAGGCGTTCAAGGACCCGCAGGTCGACGGCGTCACCTGCCACGTCTCCTACTTCGAGCGCGGGGTGATCGACCGGCTGCAGAAGGGCAACTGGTTCGAAGACCCTTCGGACTCCTCCATCGCCTGCCGCCAGACGGGACCGATCACCATTCGCGACATCGACCTCGGCAAGGGCGGCGAGGAGGTCTTCAACCAGGGCATCTCGCTGATCTGGAAGCAGCGGGTCGTCAACCGCATCTACGACAAGGCCAACGACACGCTCATCTACCTATCGCACTCGCGCCAGGTGCAGGACGGTTCGGCCAAGATGGCGCTTTCCAGCGTTCCGCTTTACGGCCAGACAGTGACCTGGACGAACGGCAAGCCGCAGTAAGCTTGCCGGCGGCGGAACGGGCGCGTATTGGCGGCTTATGTCCGACGAGCGCTTCCTCTCCGACGAGCCGCGCATCCATCCGACCGCCGAACTCAAGGGCTGTCGGCTGGGGCGGCACGCCGTGGTGGGCGAGCGGGTGATCCTGCGCGACGTCGTCGTGGGCGACTATTCCTATTTCGAGCGGCACGCCGAAGCGATCTACGCCGAGATCGGCAAGTTCTGCTCGATCGCGGCGAACACCCGCATCAACGCGCTGGAACATCCGATCGAGCGGGTGACGCAGCACAAGATCAGCTACCGGCCGAACGAGTATTTCCGCTTCCTCGGCGTCGACCAGGAGTTTCGCGCCCGCCGGGCCGGCAAGCGGGTCGCGATCGGCCACGACGTCTGGATCGGCCACGGCGCGGTGATCATGCCCGGCGTCTCGATCGGCAACGGCGCGGTGGTCGGCGCCAACGCGGTGGTCACGGGCGACGTCGCGGCCTACGCGATCGTCGCCGGTTCGCCGGCGAGGATGATCCGCCAGCGCTTCTCCGACGAGATCGCCGCGCGCCTCGAAAAGCTCGCCTGGTGGGATTTTTCGCGCGAGAAGCTGTTCGAGGCGGTGCCGGACATGCAACGGCTCGCCGTCGAGGACTTCTTGGAGAAATGGGAAGCCTGAGGCGAAAGCACCGGCCGTTCCCGCAGACAGGAGATTCGTCATGACCAATGTTCCGACCAGAAGGCTGAACTCCGGCGCCGAGATGCCGGTCATCGGGCTTGGCGTCTGGCAGGTGGCAGACGAGGAGGCCTCCGACGCCGTGGCGACGGCGATCGAGGCCGGCTGCACGAGCATCGACACCGCGGCGATCTATGGCAACGAGCGCGGCGTCGGAGACGGAATCCGCCGCTCGGGAGCGGCGCGGGACAGCCTGTTCATCACCACCAAGGTGTGGAACGACCGGCAGGGCTATGACGCGACGCTAAAGGCGTTCGACAAGAGCCTCTCGCGGCTCGGCGTCGACCATGTCGACCTCTACCTGATCCACTGGCCGGCACCTCGCCAGGACTTGTACCTCGAAACCTGGAAGGCGCTGGAGGAGCTGCACGCCGAGGGCCGCGCGCGTTCGATCGGCGTGTCGAACTTCCACGTCCCGCACCTGCGGCGGCTGTTCGACCATTCGGACATCCGCCCGGCGGTGAACCAGATCGAGCTGCATCCGTCCCTGCAGCAGGCGGAGCTGCGCGCCTTTCACGCCGAGTACGGTATCGCGACCGAAGCCTGGAGCCCGCTGCAGCGCGGCGCAGTGAACAGGCCGGAGATCGTGGCGATCGCGAACAAACATGGCCGCACGCCGGCGCAGGTGATCCTGCGCTGGCACGTGCAGCTCGGCAATATCGCCATCCCGAAATCGGTTACCCCGTCGAGGATCCGCGAGAACATCGCCGTCTTCGACTTCGAGCTCGACGCGGCGGACATGGCCGCGATCGCATTGCTCGACGCGGGCCTGCGCACCGGGCCGAACCCCGACACGTTCAGCTGACCGGCGGAACCGCCGGCGTGCGGCCGCGTTCCTGCGCACGGTCCAGCGCAGGAGGGGTTCATGCAGGACGAGATCATCCGCATCCTGTTCGGCGAGGCGGAGACGGCCGATCCGTGGTTCTACGCCGAGATCGTTTTCCGCACGCTGGTCATGTATCTCTACACGATCTTCCTCGCCCGCATGGTCGGCCACGACGCCATCGGGCAGATCGGCCCGTTCGAGTTCGTGCTGGTCATCGCGGTTGGCTCGGCCGCGGGCGACCCGATGTTCTATCCAGAGGTTGGGCTGTTCCAGGGCATCCTCGTGATCACCGTCGTCGTCCTGCTGCACCGGGCGACCGGCGCGCTGCTTGCGCGGTCCGCCCGTGTCGAAAGCATGGTCGAAGGCGATCCGGTGCTGGTGGTGGAGAAGGGCAAGATCCGCGAGGAGGCCCTCGGCTCCGGCTCGCTCAGCCTGCGCGAACTGCTGGCGCTGCTGAGGGTCGAAGGCGTGCGGGACGTCGGAGAAGTCGAGATGGCCTATTTCGAGAACAACGGCAAGCTCAGCGTCTTCCGCTATCCGGCCGGCGAGGCGAGGCGCTCGCGCTCGACCGCTCCGCTGCGGACGGCGAACTAGAGACTCCGGCTGAGGGCGATATCTTTTGGGTCGATCGCTCCGGCGAAGATGCCGGGCGCTCCGCCTTGTTCCTGCCGATTTCGGAATCTGTTATCGCAACGTAAGGCGACCGGCGCGAAGCCGGATAGGCACTTTGCATAGAGGGGGTTTGATGTCCGATTTTCCTGCATGGCGGATGAGCCGTCGCGTTTTCCTGGGCGCGGCGGGTGCGGCTCTTGTTTCGCGCGAGGCGGCGGCGCAGATGGAGCGCAAGCCGAACACCACGGTGCCCACTCTCGCCAGTCCCTCCATCATGTATGCCGCGCTGGACGACGGCGGCCATCAGCTGCCGGCCATCCCGGTCGACAAGCTCAACAAGCGCCTGGTGCGCCAGGTCGTCATCGACCCGACCTTCGAGAAGCCCGGCACGATCGTGGTCGACACCTCGACGCACTACCTCTACTTCGTCCTCGAGGGGCGCAAGGCGCTCCGCTACGGCGTCTCGCTCGGCAAGTCGGGCTTCGAATGGACAGGCAGCGCCACGATCCAGTTCAAGAAGGCCTGGCCGGTGTGGACGCCGCCGCCCGAGATGATCAACCGCAAGCCGGAGCTGGCGAAATATGCCGACGGCATGCCGCCCGGGCCGCAAAGCCCGCTCGGCGCGCGCGCGCTCTATCTGTTCAAGAACGGCAAGGACACGATGTACCGCCTGCACGGCACGCCGGAATGGAGCTCGATCGGCAAGAACGCCTCGTCGGGCTGCGTGCGCATGCTGAACCAGGACGTGATCGACCTGCACGCCCGCGTCAGCGGGCCGACGACGGTGCATGTGCGGCATTCGATGTATCTCGGCGCGAACGCCGGCAACGCGGATTCGTCGAAACCCACGACCGAGGCGATCGATTCAGGCGTGCCGGAAGGCGCGGAGGAATTGTAGGGCGCCTCTCCTTCTCCCCTTGTGGGAGAAGGTGCCCCGAAGGGGCGGATGAGGGGTGCTGGACGGAGTGTGCCGTCGGCAAGCAGGCGCCGACAGCGCCTTTCTCTGACCCGTCTCATTTCGTCCAACACCCCTCATCCGTCTCGGCCTCCGGCCGATCCACCTTCTCCCACAAGGGGAGAAGGACTGGGGCGCGTTATGACGTGTCGCGCAGTTCGACCGGCGAGATCGCCGCAACAAGCAGTTTTTCGATGATATCGTGTGGGGGCCCACCCTCGTGGCCGGTCGGTTCTTCCGGTTGGCGCACCCGTGACAGGCGGCGCTGGGCGGCGATGTTCAGGACGACCAGCGCCAGCGCGCGCAACGAGGCGGCGAGGTCCAGCGCATCGGCACGCTGGGTGCCGTAGCGAACCGCCGGCAGGACGGGCGACCAGAGCCGGCCCGCCGGATTCCAGGCGGAGCCGGCGACGAACTCTCTCGCGATCAGGTCGGCGTACCGGGCGGCCCACAGCACGCGCCAGCGGACCCACGGCGTATCGCCAGCGGCCTCTTCGGCAAGGACGGCGAGCGCCAGCAGCGTCGCAACGATGCTCTCCAAAACGTCCGTCCCTCCTTTCGCCTGCCTGCGCATCGCCGTGCCCTTTCCGCTGCACCGACACCATGGTGCATGAGGCCGGGGAGGGGGTGGATAGATTTTTCTACTGGCGCTTCTGGTCCGGGCGGCAGACCGCGCAACGGCAGCGCCGCAGCGGCCGGCTCCTTCCGACGACATCGATCTTCTTCATCATCAAGTGAGACGGACTCGCGCGCCCGCATGCAATCTTAAGTTAATTCAGTTGCAAGATACACGTAATAAGAGTATCAGCATTCGTTACGCGCGGAAGTTGCGGAGGGCGGGCGAATGGCTATCAACCGGCAGTTCTTCTTCGATCAGACACGGGCGACCTTGTTCGACGGGGCGTTCAAGCAGGCCCAGGTCGACGGCCTGACCGCGATCCTCGACAAATGGGAGAAAGAAAGCCCCAATGCGGACGATCGCTGGCTGGCCTACATGCTGGGCACGGCGCACCACGAGACGGGGCGGACGATGCAGCCGGTGCGCGAGACCTTCGCGAATTCCGACGCAAAGGCGATCTCGATCCTCAACAAGGCCTTCGGCGCGGGGAAACTCACATGGGTGAAGAAACCCTATTGGGGGCCGGACGCGGATGGAAAGTCGTGGCTCGGGCGCGGGCTTGTCCAGCTGACGCACAAGGCAAACTACGAGAAGCTCGGCAAAGCCATCGGCGTGAACCTCGTCCAGGATCCGACGCTGGCGATGGACATGGACGTCGCGCTGAAGATCATGTTCGTGGGCATGCGCGACGGCCTTTTCACGAAAATTGGCCTGCCGGACCGCTTTTCCAAGACCGTCGAGAAGTGGCGGGAGGCGCGCCAGATCATCAATGGCCTCGAGCGCGCCGATCTCGTCGCCTCCTACGCCAAGGCCTATTACGCCGCCATCAGCTATACGGTCGGGCCGTGAGGCACGGGATCGTCATGGCCGCCATTGCCGCGGCCGCCAGTGGGGCCGCGGCCGCGCGCGATCTTCCCGATGGGCTTTCCTGCCGCGCGCAGGTTGTCTTCAACTGCCGCGCAGGCTGCGAGGACAACACCATGCCGGCGGACCTGTCGCTCGACCTGAAGGGCGGGACAGGCAGCTTCTGCCGCGGCAGCGGCTGCGTCGAAGGGAAACTGTCGGTCCTCCACCTGAAGGGGCAATGGGACGATGCCGGCTATATAGCCTTCGAACTGTCCGCCGCTGAGGGTGCTGCTTTCACGGTATCCGGAATCATCATGTCGAAAGGCAAGCTCTTCGCCGCAGTTTCGGATGAAATCGGTGAAATGGCGGGGAGTTGCGAATAGACGTCGGGATTCTGGATGAACTTTCACACGGCGTGGGAACTGGCGGCCGAGGCGAGGGCGAAGAAGGAGGAGATCGGGCAGAGCATGGTGATGGAGCGGGCGTGGGGCGATGTTGGACGGTCCGTGCATCCTTACTCCGGTTTCAGCCGCTTTGCTTCGGTGGCATGCCGATCCGCGCCGGCCGCGTCGCCGAGCTGGGCCAGCACCCGCGCCATGCCGTCATGCGCGAGCACGTTGTCGGGGTCGATCGCCAGCGCCTTTTCGTAGTTCGTGCGGGCGCGCGCGTGCTCGCCGTTGTCCTCCAGCGCCACCGCGTGATCGTTGAACAGTTCCGGGTCGGTGGACAGCAGCTCTTCGGCCCGCGCGAACCAGCGTTCGGTCTGCGCCAGCCCGTCGCCGCGCACATGAGTGGCAACCGCGAAACCCCAGTAGATCTCGGCGTTCCGCGGGTCGAGCAGCCAGGCCTGGTTGAAGCGGCGGATGGCGACGTCCATGTTGCCCTTCTCGAACGCATCCCATCCCTGCAGAACGGAATACCTGGCGCCTTCCTTCAGATCGCCCTTGTGGATCTTGCGCATGGCCTCAACGAAGGTGCGGTCGGCGTCGAGCATCTTTTGGGTCTTGGTCAATTCCTCCCAGAGCGGCAACTCGAGCGCGGGGGCAGGCGTCGCGGCGGAGGCGAGGAGGAGGGCGGTCAGGAGGAGGTGCCGCAAGGTCATGTGGGGATGATACGCCGCGGCGGGATGCGGCGACAAGACCGGGGTCCAGTCTGGCGAAGCTCCTGAGAGGGCGGCGCCAAGCGCCGCCCTCCGCTATGGCTCCGGGCGTTCGCGCCCTCTGGAAGGTCCGTCGGACCTTCCAGTCTGCCGCCGACTAACCGGGCGCTCACAGTCTCCCGGGGGGATGGCGGCCTGTCAGTCGATGATCTCGCCGCCGCCCTCGGCCTTCATGCGGGCGAGGCCTTCCTTCATCTGACGAAGCCTCTCCGGCGGGCGGCCCTGCCATTTCGTCACTTCGCCGACGATCCGCAGCGGGTCGCGCGAGCGGTAAGGTAGGGTCGGGTTGCCGGGGAATTTCTTGTCCGTCAGGTTGGGATCGTCCTCGACCGGCCCGGTCGGCTCCACGACATAAATCCGCTCCGGCCGGTCTCCCGCCGCGAGCTCGGCGCCCCACACGGCGGCGTCGAGCGTGGCGGAGAAATACACCCATGACAGGGGCCCGGCCTCGGTGAAGTTCGACCCGTAGCCGACGGCGACCAGCCCTCCCGGCTCGAGATCGGCCTTGGTTCCGTGGAAGAAGGTCTGGGCAAACATGCTGGGCGTGGCTGACATCGGTGCTCCGTTCGTCGGGATGAATGGGTGCCGGGAGCCGGCGTGACGCCGGGGAGGTGCGGAGGTAGGCGGGGTGGGGGAGAAGTCAAGTGGAGGGCGGTGCTGGAGAAGGGCACGCAATCTCTCCCCTCGAGGGAGAGAAAGCAATTTCAACATCTTAGCGAAGCTAAGTGTTAGAAATTGCAAGAGAGGGGGAATTCTTGGCGCAACGTTGCAGCCCCCTCTCTTGCGAAATCTAGCACTTAGCTTCGCTAAGATGCTGATTTCGCTTTCTCCCCCTCCAGGGGGGAGATAGACGCGCTCCACCGCCTTCGCTAGCTTGCACTGGAGGGAGCGGGAGATGGGGCAGCGGGTTCCCAGGCGGCATCTGGAGTTCGCTCGGCAGATGCGCGCCGAGCCGACCAAGGCCGAAAACATCCTGTGGCAGGCGGTGCGCAACCGCCAGCTCAAACGTCTGAAGTTCAAGCGGCAGCAGACCATTGCCGGCGTCATCGTCGATTTCGTCTGTTTCGAGGCGCGGCTGATCGTCGAGGTGGACGGCGGGCAGCATTCCGGCTCGACGCGCGACGCGACGCGGGATGATCGCTTCGCCGCGTCCGGCTATCTCACGCTGCGGTTCTGGAACGACGAGGTCGAGCGCAACATCGACGGGGTTTGCTACACGATTTTAGCTGAAGCGCTGCCAAGGCGGCGTGATCTCTCCCCTTGAGGGAGAGAAAGCAATTTCAACATCTTAGCCGAAGGCTAAGTGTTAGAAATTGCAAGTGAGGGGGTGTCTGGCACCGCAATCCTTCCAGCGTCGCGCCCCCTCTCTTGGATTTTCTACGACTTAGCCTCCGCATCCCTCCGGGCTGCTCCAGCTAAGACCGTGAAAATCCATTCTCCCCCTCCCAGGGGGAGATAGAGGGCGGACCGCTTGGGCGCATATCTCCCCCCTTGAGGGGGAGAAAGCAATTTCAACATCTTAGCCGAAGGCTAAGTGTTAGAAATTGCAAGAGAGGGGGTTCTGGCGGAAGCGTCCGAGAGGGCAGTGCCAGGCGGAACCTCTGGATAAGGCCGTGCCAGGCAGGCCCCCTCTCTTGGATTTTCTACGACTTAGCCTCCGCACCCCTGCGGGCTGCTCCAGCTAAGACCGTGAAAATCCATTCTCCCCCTCCAGGGGGGGAGATAGCGCGCGACGGTTTGCGCGAACCTTGCAATAGAAGTGCCTTTCTGCGGAAAGAAAGTAGACTGTTCCCGGAGGTGCCGCGAATTCACCTTAGCTGCGGCCGCCATCCTTTCGACGCCATTCCGGCAGCGAAACTCGCCTTCTGGAAAATTCCAGTGTGAACTCTGACATTCCAGTTGAATTCATCCAATAAATGAAATCTACGGAGTTCTTATTGATATCAGTATCGTAAAATTCTTGGAAATTCTCTATGAAATATTCCCTGAATTCGTCTTCTCCGAAATCGAACCATTCCCCTTCAACCCAATAGTCGGTCAAAGCAACGTGCAGATATCTCTCCAGAGCGGCTGCATGCCAAAAAGGCTTTACGCCGATGATCTGGATATCCGGTATCCAAGTTCGAGCTGCCCGCAGGCGTAAGTCGAAGTTCGTCGTTCGACCAATCTTAAGGCGGGTCCCCGAGCCGAGCACGTAGAGCCAACCAGGATGGCCGGATCTGACGCCGAAGTTACCAATCCACGCTTCAGGCTGGAATTCAGAGACGTTCATTTCTCACACCTCGCTCACAAACCCGTCCAGCACCCGCTTCTGCCCCGCCTTGTCAAAATCGATGGTCAGCTTGTTGCCGTCGATCGAGGCGATATTCCCATTCCCGAACTTCTGGTGGAACACGCGGTCGCCGACGTGGAACTTCGACGGTTCCGTCGCCACCGACTTCGCCACCAGTTCGCCCTCGATCATACGGCCTTTGACCGAGCCGCGGCCGGCGCCGAAGCCGCTATCGGTCTCGCCGTAGCCGATGCGTTCGACGCCGTGGCCGGAGCGGGAGCCCCAGTTGCGGTCGGTGGCTTCGGTGCGGTTCTGCTGCGCGCGGGCCCAGCCGGGGGTGGCGTAGGTGCTGGAGAAGGCGCCGCGGCCCCCCTCATCCGACCCGCTGCGCGGGCCACTTTCTCCCCCGCGGGGAGAAGGGGAGCCGACATTGTCGAAGCGCGACGCGCCGTAGGGGTTCTGGCGTCCGCCGCCTCTCCCCGCCGCAAAGCCGCCGGAGCCGCCGTAGGGGGCGGAGTAGCCGCCGTAGGAATTGCCCGCGTCCGCCACCTCGACATGGGCCTCGGGCAGTTCGTCGAGGAAGCGCGACGGGATGGTGGACTGCCACAGGCCGTGGATGCGGCGGTTGGAGACGAACCAGATGTGCAGGTTCTTCTTCGCGCGGGTTAGGCCGACATAGGCGAGGCGGCGCTCTTCCTCGAGGCCGGTGCGGCCGCCTTCGTCGAGCGCGCGCTGGTGGGGGAAGAGGCCTTCCTCCCAGCCGGGCAGGAAGACGGTCTCGAATTCGAGGCCCTTGGCCGAATGCAGCGTCATGATGGAGACGGCGTCCAGTTCGGCGTTCTGCTCGGCGTCCATGACGAGCGCGACGTGCTCCAGGAAGGAGCGGAGCGACTCGTAGTCCTCCATCGAGCGGATGAGTTCCTTCAGGTTCTCCAGCCGGCCGGGCGCCTCGGCCGACTTGTCGGCCTTCCACATGTCGATATAGCCGCTCTCCTCAAGAATCTGCTCGGCGAGCTCGATGTGGGGGATGCGCTCCAGCGCCTCCTGCCAGCGGCCGAAATTGGCGCAGATCTCGCGCAGCGCCGCGCGGGGCTTGGGCTTCATCTCGTCGGATTCGGCGAGACGCGAGGCGGCCTCCAGCATGGGCACGCGCAAGGCGCGGGCGGTGTCGTGGATCTGGCGGATGGCGCTTTCGCCCAGGCCGCGCTTCGGCACGTTGACGATGCGCTCGAAGGCGAGGTCGTCGGCGCCCTGCGCCACGACGCGGAAATAGGCCATCGCGTCGCGGATCTCCTGGCGCTCGTAGAAGCGCGGGCCGCCGATGACGCGGTAGTTGAGACCGAGCGTGACGAAGCGGTCCTCGAACTCGCGCATCTGGAAAGAGGCGCGGACGAGGATCGCCATGTCGTTGAGCGCATGGCCACGGCGCTGCGCCTGCTCGATCTCCTCGCCGACGGCGCGGGCTTCTTCCTCGGAATCCCAGGCGGCGTGGACCTGGACCTTGGCGTCCTCCGGGTCGGACTGGTCGGTGAACAGCGTCTTGCCGAGGCGGCCCTCGTTGTGGGCGATGAGATGCGAGGCCGCTCCCAGGATATGCGCGGTGGAGCGGTAGTTGCGCTCGAGGCGGATGATGGTGGCGCCGGGAAAATCCTTGTCGAAGCGCAGGATGTTGTCGACCTCGGCGCCGCGCCAGCCGTAGATGGATTGGTCGTCGTCGCCCACACAACAGATATTAATCTGTTGTGTGGGTTTTCTTTCGCTCACGGGCTGATCCGCGCCTGCCGGCGCGGGCCCTCCGCGGGGGCCTCGCACGAGCTCGGGCGGCCGGTCGGCCGCTCGGCCTTCGGCCGACTGGCTAGCTTTCGGCCGCTGCGCCAGGAGGCGGAGCCACATGTACTGGGCGGTGTTGGTGTCCTGGTACTCGTCGACGAGGATGTATTTGAATCGGGCGTGGTAGTCGGCGAGGACGTCGGGGTGGTCGCGGAAGATGCGGATGGGGTGCAGAAGGAGGTCGCCGAAGTCGCAGGCGTTGAGCGTGCGAAGGCGTTCCTGATAGGCGGCGTAGAGTTCGCGGCCCTTGCCATTGGCGAAGGCGCGGGCGTCGCCTTCCGGGATGTCCTTCGGCGCGAGACCCTTGTTCTTCCAGCCGTCGATCATCTGCGCGAACTGGCGCGCCGGCCAGCGCTTGTCGTCGAGGTTTTCGGCCTGGATCAGCTGCTTCAGCAGGCGGATGACGTCGTCGGTGTCGAGGATGGTGAAGCCGGATTTCAAGCCCGCGAGCTCGGCGTGGCGGCGGAGGATCTTGACGCCGATCGAATGGAACGTGCCGAGCCAGGGCATGCCCTCGGCGGAGCCTTCGCCGATGAGCACCGCGATGCGCGTCTTCATCTCGCGCGCGGCCTTGTTGGTGAAGGTGACGGCGAGGATCTGCGAGGGGTAGGCCAGCCCGAGCTTCAGGATGTGGGCGATGCGGGTGGTGAGCACGCGGGTCTTGCCGGTGCCGGCGCCGGCGAGCACGAGCACCGGGCCTTCCGTGGTCTCGACGGCGAGGCGCTGCTCGGGGTTCAGGCCGGCGAGATAGTCCGGCTGACCGCTGTGGCCGGACCGCGCTGCCATGGCGCGCGCGGCGAGGCCGCCGGCGGGCTTCGCCGGAGCGGCGCCTTTCGGGGCGTCGAAGAAGGGGATGTCGTCGGGATAGTCCACCATTTGTTCCGAATGTAGTGATTCGGGCGACAAAGGCCACCGCATAGGCGAGAAAGCCCGCGCGGCGCCGTCCCATATCTGCTTCACACTTCTTTACATTGGCCGCGAACGGCGGAAATGTCCGGCGCCTAATGTGCGGTCATCCCAGCCACGAAGGCTGACGGACTGACCAAGGAGCACAGTCATGACCAATCAGGACAACGGCAATTTCGAGGGCCCGGTGATCGACCACGACGCGAACGAGAAGCCCAATGGCGGCCGCTACGGCACGGCCTTCATCGTCGGCGTGGGCATCGCGGCGGTGATTGCGATCGGCGCGGGCGCGGCTGTCGCACAGGGCTTCGGCATGGGTCCCGGCCATATGGGCATGCGCTTCGCCGAGCACCGCTTCGAGAAGGTGATGGACGAGATCGGCGCGAGCGCCGAGCAGCAGGACAAGATCTTCGCGATCGTCGACAAGACCCGCGCGGAGCTGCGCCCGATGGGCCGCGAATTCCGCGGCATGCACGAGGAAGTGGCAGTCCTTCTCGGCGCGCCGACCATCGACAAGGCGGCGGTCGAGGCGCTGCGCGCCAAGCGCATCGCCGAGGTCGACGAGGCGTCGAAGAAGGCGGTGGCCGCGGTGATCGAGGCGGCGGAAGTGCTGACCCCCGAGCAGCGCGCCAAGCTGGTCGCCGAGATGAAGGACAGGCACGAGGGCCGCGGCCGCTGGTAGGGCCGCCCCGGACAGAGGATGAAGTATGGCGGATGAGGTCCTGATCGTCGACGATGATGCGCGCCTCGCCGCCATGCTGTCGGACTACCTGTCCGCCAACGGGTTCACGGTCGCTACCGCGGGCAGCGGCCGCAGTGGCGTCGAGGCATTGCGGCGGCGACCTCCGGCCGCGGTGATCCTCGACGTCATGCTGCCGGACATCGACGGGTTCGAGACCTGCCGGCAGATCCGCGCCTTTTCCGACGTGCCGGTGCTGATGCTGACCGCCAAGGGCGAGGAGACCGACCGCATCGTCGGACTGGAACTCGGCGCCGACGACTATCTGCCCAAGCCGTTCAACCCGCGCGAGCTTTTGGCCCGACTGAAGGCGATCCTCAGGCGGCGCGGCGCGGCGGACAATCACCGCGTGCTGCGGTTCGGGCGGCTGGAGATCGATCCTGGCTCGCGGGCGGTGCGTATCGACGGCGCGGAGCGGCCGTTGACCAGCCACCAGTTCGACCTTTTGGTGGCGCTCGCCGAAAATGCCGGGCGCACGCTGTCGCGCGAGCAGCTGATGGACATGGTCAAGGGCGAGGAACTGGAAGCCTTCGACCGCTCGATCGACGTGCATGTGTCGCGCATCCGCGCCGCGATCGAGACCGATCCGAAGAACCCGCGCCGGCTGATCACCGTGCGCGGCGCGGGCTATGTCTTCGCGCGCTACCAGGACGACGCCTGACATGCGGCTTCTCAGGACTTTTCGCGGCCGCCTCTACGTCAAGATCTACCTGACGGTCATCCTGACGCTGGGCGCCGTCGCGGTGGCGAGCGGCATTTACTGGAGCACCGCGATCGACCGGGAGGAGATCGGCTGGGCGCAGCGGCGCGACCGGTTCGTTGCCGAAATGCTGCCGACGGGCGAGGATCCCGTGATGACGCAGGCGATCGTCGAGCGCTTCGCGAAAGCCTTCAACGCCGACATCGCGCTCTATTCGCCCGACCGGCGGCTGCTCGCCGCGGCCGGCAAGGCTCTGCCGCCGCCGCCTCCGCCCGGCGGCTTCGACGACGACGAAGGCGACGGCTGGTTCGGCGGTCGCCAGCACCGCAGGCCATTTGTCATCGACATCGGGGACGGGCGCACCCTGGTCGCGCAGCTGGACGCGCCGTGGGATGGACCGAAGCGCGGTGCGCTCGGCTACCTGGTGCTTATCGCGGGCGTGATCGCGCTCGCCGCCTATCCGTTCGTGCGGCAATTGACGCGGCGGCTGGAGAGCCTGCGCGCAGGGGTGGAGGCGTTCGGCAAGGGCGACCTCGTCGCGCGCGTGCCGGTCGAGGGCAGGGACGAGGTTGCGGCCGTGGCAAAGAGCTTCAACGCGGCGGCGGAGCGGATCGAGCGGCTGGTCGGCGCGCACCGGGCGCTGCTGGCCAACGCCAGCCACGAACTGCGTTCACCGGTCACGCGGCTCAGGATGGCGATGGACCTCTACGAGACGCCGCAGAGCGGGCCGGCGCGCGAGGAGATGTTGCGCAATCTCGGCGAGATAGACGAACTGGTCGACGAGATACTGCTCGCCAGCCGACTCGACCATGTGAACGGCCTCGATCTGCGCGAGCGCCTCGACCTGTTCGCGCTGGTCACCGAGGAATGCGCGCGTCACGGCGTGGAAGCGACGGGCGCGCCGGCCGATGTGCTTGGCGATGCGCGGCTCCTGACCCGGCTCGTGCGCAACCTGGTGGTGAATGCGTTGCGGCACGGCCGTCCGCCGGTCGATGTCGAGGTGCGGGAAGAGCGCAGTCGCGTGAAGCTCAGCGTACGCGATCACGGCGACGGGGTGCCCAAGGGCGAAGAGGCGCGCGTGTTCGAGCCGTTCTACCGTCCGGCTGGCCGCAGCGAAGCCGCCGGCGGCTGGGGTCTTGGTCTCGCGCTGGTGCGCCAGATCGCCGAGCACCACGGCGGTTCCGTCAAGGTCGAGCCGGCGGCGGGCGGCGGTGCGCGCTTCGTCGTCGATCTCCCGCGCGCGGCTGCGCGAGGCTGAAACTGGGGAAACCCGCGACACCTGCGCGTCGCGGGCTCCTCCTCAGAGCATGTCGATCCTGACGACGCGGCAGGCGTCGGCGGCGTTTTCGAGCGTCATCTTGACCGATGCGCCCTTCAACCTGCCGAACACCACCATCCGGTCGTTGGCGACCTGCTCGGCCCGGCCTTGCCGGATGCCTTCGGAGGCCGCCAGGCCGAGGGACACGTAGCGCGTGCACCACTCGGCCTGACGGTCCGGACTGCCGGCGCCGCCCATGCCGCCGGCAGTCTGTGCGATGGCCACGGTGACCGTGGCGCCCGCCGCGACGAGCGCCAGGGTGGCAAGGCCTTTCCAGCGCGTGCGTCGCTTGTGCGCCATGGTCGCCGGCCTCAGAGGTAGTTGAAGCTGCGCACCGCGCAGGCGTCGGAATGGCGATACATCGTCACTTTCACCGGCTGGCCCTTGTGGGTGCCGCGCACCGAGATGCGGTTCTCGGACACGCCGGAGACGTAGCGCTTCTTCACGCCCATCGAGGCGGCGCGGCCGAGCGCCTCGCCCTTCGAGCAGTAGCCGGCATAATCGCCGTAGTAGCCATAGTCGTGGCCGTAGTGGCCATGGCCCACGCCGACACCGAAGCCGACGCCGACGCCAACACCGCCGATGCCGATGCCGGGACCGACCCAGACGCCGACGGAGTCGGCCTTGGCCGGAGCGAGCGAGCCGGCGAGAGCAGCGAACGCAATCGAGCCGGCGATCAGGGAGGTCTTGAGGGAGAAGGTCATGGGGAAGTCCTTTCGAAACTTTGTTGCTGATGGAGCGCCTTATCCGGCAACAATGTTTCGCGACCTTGCCGCGCGAGTGGGGCGAAGGTGTCGAGTTGGTGACAAGGCGGTTACAGAGGGCGCGTCGGCTACAGGGCCGCAATCGCACGACCACTGGAATAGAAGGGCACGCGCTTCATCCGCTCATTTGCTTCTTTCGGAGATTCGTATATACATGGCATCGATACATTTCTGCGAGAATGTCATGTCACGTGCCCGCGCCAGGCTATTTGCCAATGGCGGCAGCCAGGCCGTTCGGCTGCCGAAGGAATTCCGTCTCAACGCGAAGGAGGTAGAGGTCTGGCGCGTCGGCGACGAAATCCGTCTCAGGCCGGTGCCGACCAGGCAGATGTGGCAAGAGATTTTCGACAAGATCGACGCGGCGTACAAAGGCGAATTCCCGGATCGGAACCAACCGACCGCCTTCGAACGTGAGGCATTGACGCAAGAGGAAGCGGGAGAGGTCGCGGACGGCGGCAAAGCTTCTTCGTGACGATCAGCATCGACACCAACGTCTGCATATCGATCCTGCGCGGAGACCCTGTCCTCAGGCGACGCCTGGCCATGCATGATCCGGACGAGATCGTATTATCCTCGATCGTCCATTTCGAGCTCATGACGGGTGAAAACAAGCTGCGGGAGGCCGGACGCACGGGCCGACACTTCGCGACCCTCTTCGGACACGTCGCCGTGCTTGAATTCTCGCGAGACGACGCCGACGCGGCGGCCGAAATCAGGGCACGTCTGGAACGAGACGGGCGCGGTATCGGTCCTCTCGACACGCTCATCGCCGGGCAGGCGCTGGCGCGCGGGCTGACATTGGCGACCAATAATGTCCGAGAGTTCTCGCGTGTGCCGGGTTTGAAGATCGAGGACTGGCTGGCGCCGGCGTGAGTAGGCGGAATACGCCGTACACGGCTCTTCCTATGGCTCTCGGCAAGGCGAGGCTCGTCTTTTTCGACATAGCCGACACTCACGCAACCTTGAACGTGCAGACGGCGGGCGCCGGCACTATTTAGGGGCGCGCAAGCAAGGAGACGGCCATGGCCAAATCGTCCGCCCTCGTTCCCACGGAACACGCCTCGAAATACCTCCAGCAGCTCTGCAAGCACTGGAGCCATCGTCTCGAGGTGACGTTCGATGCGACGCAGGGCACAGTGAAGTTTCCCGAGGCGGTGGCGACGATGAATGCCAGGGAAGGCGGGCTGGAAGTGTTGGTCGAAGCGGACGCTTCAGAGACGGTCGAGCGGCTGAAGGGCGTGGTGTCGTCCCATCTCGACCGGTTCGCCTTCCGCGAGGCGCCGCTGAAATTCGACTGGGTGGATGGATAAACCGCTTCCGGCGTCCGCGTCGGCGCGCCACGGCTTGTCATCCCGGTCTGGGCGTCTTAGCCTGAGTCACGGTCCGGATGCGACCGGCAGCCTGCGCCTGACACAGGCATGGCGAATGCATCCACGTCCTTGGCTCCGTTTCATCGAAACCGGCGAAGGCATCGGCAATGCGGGCGCTGACGCGGGATTCGCCGGATCGAGGACGGAAACATGCGCACATTCATGGATGCGAAGGCGATGGCCAAGGCCATGCGCGAAATACTCGCCGCGCAAGGCAGCGAGATCACCCACAGCCAGGCACTGGAGATCGTCGCGAAGCAGTTCGGCGAACCGACCTGGAACGTTTTGTCGGCGAAGATCGACCAGAACCAGAAGGCAGCGGCCGCGGGCATCGTTTTCGAGCAGGCCGTGCCGATCGTGCGGATCTTCGACGTGCCGAAGGCGCACGAGTTCTATCTCGGCTTCCTCGGCTTCACCGTCGATTGGGAGCACCGCTACGGCGACGATTTCCCGCTCTATACGCAGGTGTCGCGCGGAGGGCTGAGGCTTCATCTTTCGGAACACGCCGGCGACGCGACGCCCGGCTGCAACATGTGCGTCTACATGACCGGCATCCGGGCCTTTCAAAAGGAACTGATCGACAAGAAATACCGGTTCATGAGGCCCGGGCTCGAAGACGAAGGGACGCGGCTGGAGGTCACTGTGACCGACCCGTTCAACAACCGGATCCGGTTCATGGAAGTCTATCAGAGCTAACTCGCGACCGCAGACGGGTGTCGCCGCGCCGCGGCGATCCCCGGGGAGTGCAGCTCAGGCCGCCCAGCTCTGTCGATATTCCGGCGAGAGCGTGAAGCCGATCGGCAGCGCCGATACGGGCGGCGGCTCGCGCACGCCTTCGTGCAGATAGCGCAACGCGGCCATCAGGCCATGCATCGTGTAGGGCTTGGCGATCACCCCGACAGCACCGGCGAAATTTTCCGGAATGCGCTTCGGATTGGCGGTCATGAACACCACCATCGAACTCTTCTGCTCGGCGATATATTGCGCCACGCTCACGCCGGTCGGGCCATCGGTCAGATGAATGTCGACAAACGCGATGTCAGCCGCGACGCCATCGACCAGCGCGCGCGCCTCCTTCGACGAGGTGGCCCAACCGACGACGGAATGGCCCGCATCCTCGACGAGCGCCTCGAGTTCCATGGCAAGCAGCGCCTCGTCCTCGACGATCAGCACCTTCAACGGTTCGTTCCGGTTCATGGGATGCTATTCCTTCGCTGTCGGGATAGTGACGATGACGCGCGTGCCCGGCGAACCGTCGAGCCATTCGATGGTCGCGTCGAGCTGGCGCGCGAGCGACCGCACCAGTCGGGTGCCGAAACTTCCGCCGCCCAGCGCCGTCATTCCCTTGCCGTTGTCGGCTACTTCAATGGTGTAATGGGCTGAGCCGACTTCCATGGCGACGCGGATAACCCGCTCGGCTCCATTCACGTGCCTGTCAAACGCGTGCTTGATCGCGTTGGTGACAAGCTCGTTGAGCATCAGGGCAACGGGCGTGGCCCATTGCGCCGGAACGACGAGCTTCTCCAGCTCGAATTCGGTGCGAATATCCTCGCGTCCGGACGATGCGACCAGATCCGAGACGAGGTCGCGGGCAAACTCGGCCACGTCGAAGCTGCGCACGTCGTCGGACTGGTAGAGCCGCCGATGGACCGTGCTGACCGCCTCGATACGCTCGAGCATATCTGACAGGGATTGGCGGATCTTCTCGTCGGGGATCGAGCGCGACTGCATCACGATCAGCGAGGAGATCATCTGCAGGTTGTTCTTCACCCGGTGATCGACCTCGTGGACGAGCATCTTCTGCGCGTCGAGCGCAGCCTGGAGCTCCGCTGTCCGTTCGCGAACGGCGCGTTCGAACCTGGCCTTCTCGGCAATCAGGGCGTGCTCCGACTGCTTGCGGTCGGTGACGTCGAGCTGCGAAGCAAAGAAGAACTGCAGCTCGCCGTCCTCGTTGGAGACAGGGCTGACGAACAGCGCATTCCAGAATGGCGTGCCGTCGCGCTTGTAGTTGAGGATATCGACGGCGATGTCGCTGCGCGTGGCGATAGCGTCGCGGATCTGAGCTACCGCCTGAGGATCGGTGTCCGCGCCCTGGAGGAAACGGCAGTTCCTGCCGAAGACGTCCTCGCGTTCATAGCCCGTCAGCCTGAGGAAGGCATCGTTGGCATAAACAATGGGATTGTCGAACTGGCGCGGGTCGGTGATGAGCATCGGCATGCGCGTGGCGCGGATCGCCGCGGCGAAGGGATCGCCCTTGCCGTGCTCCGCATGCAGACTGTCGGTCATGCGCCAAGCGTCGACCGGCTCCCTGGTCGGTTTCGTATCCATTCAATCGTCTCTCAATCGTCTGTGTCGACGCGGACAACGGCCGGAAATGGCAAAAGGTTCAAATGCCGACGATCCGGCGATCGATCGAGGAGAGGGTTTTCAGAAGTCAAACGATGGCGAAATCCCTCGTGCTTCAGTCGAGGAAATCGCAGCGACCATCTGAATAGAGAGAAAAAAGCTTCGTCCTACTTCCGCTTGATTCCGATAGAGCGGCCGGCGCGCTCGGGCATCGGGAGGCTCGCATGCGCAGCCTGCATGGCTTCGACCCGGGTCAGGATATCGGCCGGGAAGGGCGCCACCTTCGGCCCCGCCATGTCGACATGGAGGGTGAGAACCTCGGAGGTGGCGGCCAGCCAGCCGTCGATATGGTGCAGCTCCTGATAGGCGCGCAGGCGCTTGTCGTCATGGTCGATCAGCTGGAACGTGCCGCGAACCGGATCGCCGAGGTGGAGTTCGCGCACGTAGCAGACGTGGATCTCCGCGGTATAGATGGTGAGCTTGCGGTCGCGGGCATAATTCGGCCCCATGCCCATCAGCTCGAAGGCGTCGTCCGCGCACTTGTCGAACAGGACGTTGTAATAGGCCATGTTGAGGTGGCCATTGTAGTCGATCCAGTCCTTCTGGATGTCCATGATCTTCGAGACGACGGGGGCGGCGATCATGGCAGGCTCCGGAAGGATGTTGCAGGCGACGCTTGCGAGGTTCTACAAGCCGAGGCGGCAATCTACAGCCAAGCCGGGCATTCACAAGGGCCGGAGAACGGTCCAGACGGGAGGAACAGATGGCACTGGCCGACCTCGTTGCGGTGAAGCGCAACGAAGAGGGGATCGCGGCGGCAGTCGGCATCCTCAAGCAGCGTTTCGGCGAACGGTTCCAGACCAATGCCGACGTGCGCAGGGTGCACAGCCACACGACCACCTATATCCCGGCGCAGCTGCCGGACGGCGTCGCCTTTCCGGACAGCCGCGAGGAGGTGGAGGAAATCGTGCGCTGCTGTGCCGAGCATCGGGTGCCGATCATCCCCTTCGGCATCGGCTCCTCGCTCGAGGGCCATGTCAACGCGCCGGGCGGCGGCATCTCGATCGACACGTCGCGGATGAACCGGATTCTGGAAGTCCATGCGGACGACCTCGACTGCACGGTAGAGGCGGGCGTGACGCGCGAGCAATTGAACACCTATCTGCGCGACACCGGCCTGTTCTTTCCGATCGATCCGGGCGCGAACGCGACGCTCGGCGGCATGGCGGCGACGCGCGCGTCTGGCACCAATGCGGTGCGGTATTTGACGATGCGCGAGAACGTGCTGGCGGTGACGGCGGTGATGGCTGACGGGCGATCGATCACGACGGCGAGCCGCGCCAAGAAGAGCTCGGCCGGCTACGATCTGACCCGGCTTCTCGTCGGCTCGGAGGGGACGCTCGGCGTCATCACCTCGCTGACGCTCAAGCTGCAGGGGATACCGCAGGCGATCTCGGGCGGGGTGTGCCCATTCCCGAGCCTCGAGGAGGCCTGCCGCGCCGTGATCGCGACGATCCAGATGGGCATCCCGGTGGCGCGCATCGAGATCGTCAACGCGCTGCAGATGAAGGCGATGATCAACTACGCGAAGCTCGACTATCCGGAGAGCCCGTGCCTCTTCGTCGAGTTCCACGGCTCGGAAGCGGGCGTGGTGGAGCAGGCCGAACTGTTCGGCGAGATCACCGCCGAATATGGCGGCGGGCCGTTCCTGTGGACCAAGGTGGCGGAGGAACGCGCCAAGCTGTGGAAGGCGCGCCACGAGGCCTACTGGGCGTCGCAGACGCTCAGGCCCGGCGCGAAAGGGATCTCGACCGACGTGTGCGTGCCGATCTCGCGGCTGGCCGATTGCATCGCCGAGACTGAGGCCGACATCGCCGAGATGGGCCTGATCGCGCCGATCGTCGGCCATGCGGGCGACGGGAACTTCCATGTGCTGGTGCTGCTCGATCCGGACGTGCCGGCGGAAGTCGAAAAGACCGAGGAATTCGTCGCGCGGCTGAACCGGCGCGCGATCGGCATGGAAGGGACCTGCACCGGCGAGCACGGCATCGGCCAGGGCAAGATGGGTTTCATGAAGCTCGAGCATGGCGACGGCCTCGACTACATGCGCATGATCAAGCGGGCGCTCGACCCGCAGGACATCATGAATCCGGGGAAGATCATTCCGTTGCCGTGAGACCGGCGTCCAAAGCGCCACTTTCTCGACAGAGTGGTGCTGGTAGACTGTCGCACGCTGCAACGGCGGGAGAACACACTGGCCAGACTGTTTGTCATCTTCGGCGGATTCGTCGTCCTGGTGCTGACGGCCGCGCTCGTCGGCCCCTATTTCGTCGACTGGACGAGCTATCGCGGCGATTTCGAGCGCGAGGCGAGCCGGATCCTGGGCCGCGAGGTGAAGGTCGCGGGCGATGCCTCTGCCCGCATCCTGCCGTTCCCGTCGCTCACCTTCACCGACGTGCGGGTTGCGGGAACCGACGGCGAACCGGCGCTGACGGCGGAAGAATTCTCCATGGATGCGGAGCTCGCGCCCTTCCTGCGCGGCGAACTACTGATCTTCGATATGCGGCTGGTGCGGCCGAAGGCGGTCATCCGCATCGGCAATGACGGCGCGGTCGACTGGGCAGTGCGCCCGGACACCAGGTTCGATCCCAGCCATGTGTCGATCGAAAAGCTGACCGTGACGGAAGGCGCGGTGCGCATCGAACACGCCGCGAGCGGACGCACGCATCTCGTGACCGAGATCAATACCGACATGACGGCGACGACGCTCGCCGGGCCGTGGCGGATCATCGGCTCGATGCGGCTCGACGGCGCGCTGACGGATTTCGACCTGTCGACGGGCAGGGTGGAAGATACCGGTGCGATGCGGGTGAGGGTGCGCGCGAAGCCGCAGCGCTACCCGTTCTCGGTCGAGACCGATGGCACGGCGCGGCTCGACCGCGGCGCACCGAAATACGAGGCGAGCTTCAAGCTCTCGGCCTATGACGAAGAGCCTGCGCTGCGCGGCACGGACGGCGCGACCTTCACGCTCAACGACCCTGCGGATGCCAGCAAGGGGCCGCCCGACTACCGGATGAGCGGCAAGCTCGAATTCGACCACCGGCGGCTGGCGGCAAGCGAGTTCATCTTCGAGACGGGTCCGCTGGAAGACCCGTATACGGCCGAGGGCAGGGCGGATCTCGATCTCGGCGGCGAACCGCGCTTCTCGATCGAGGCGACCGGCGCGCAGTTCCGCTTCGATGACCGGATCGGTGACGACGCCAGGGGCGGCATGACGCTGGAGCGCAGGATCGCGGCGATCAAGTCCTTCGTGGCGGCGCTGCCCAAGCCCGCGATCCCGGGCTCCGTGGAGGTGAACCTGCCGGCGGTCGTGGCGGGGGACACGACGTTCCGCGATGTGCGCCTCTCCGCCGAGCCGGCGCAGGGCGGCTGGACGCTGAAGGATTTCGCCGTGTCGATGCCAGGACGCACGACGCTGGAGGCGGACGGTCTCGTCGCTACGACCGATGAGGATGCAACCTTTTCCGGCAACATGCTTCTGGCCGTCGGCCAGCCGTCGGGCTTCGCCTCGTGGCTGTCGAGGGACGTGGACGACGCGATCCGCCGGCTGCCGCGGGCCGGGTTTTCCGCCAAGGTCGACCTGGCGAGCGGCAGGCAGGTGTTCGACGAGTTGAAGCTGCAGCTCGGCGACGCCCGCTTCAGCGGCCGGCTGGACAGCGTGACGCCGGACGACGCGAAGCCGTCGCTGCTGCTTGCGCTCGACGGGGGTGAACTCGACGTCGAGGGGCTCGCGGCCTTTGCCTCGCTGTTCGTGACCGATGCCGGGCAGGCGCGGGTGGAAGGCCGCGACCTCGATCTCAAGGTTTCCGCCGGTCCGGTCAGCGCCGGTGGGCTCACGGCCGGCAGGCTGGAGACGGCGCTGAGGCTGAAGGACGGCCGGCTCGACATCGACAGGCTGACGCTGACCGACGTTTCGGGCGCCAATCTGAGCGCCACGGGCGCGATCGACGGCTTTCCGGCCCAGCCGTCGGGAAACCTGGACGCGGCGATCGTCGCCGACGATCTCGGGCCGCTGGCCGCCGTGCTCGGCGAGCGCTATCCCGACAACAGGGTCGCGGCCGCTCTGGCGCGCCGGCTTTCCGGCCTGTCGGAACTCGGACGCGATGCACGGATCAACCTGGTCGCCACCGCAACGCAGGCGAATGGCGAGCCGCATTACGCGTTGAGCGCCGGCGGGACGATGGGCGGCGGCGATTTCACGCTGGCCTATTCTGCGACCGGCTCGCCTTTCGCGCCGGATAGGATCGACGTCGATCTCACCGCCGAGAACAAGGATGGGGCAGCGCTTCTGGCGCTCTACGGACTGCCGACGTTGCCGCTCGTCGATGCCGGTCCGGCCACCACCGAACTGACGCTCAAAGGCGCGCCCGACGAGGGGCTGGAGACGCATGGCAAGCTCAGCGGCGATACCGCGACCGCCGCCTTCGACGGCACCGTGACGGTGCAGCCGGAGACAGTGACGGCGCACGGCAAGGCCAGGATCGAAGGGGCCGACCTCGAGCCGTGGCTCGGCGCGGCGGGCGTGACGCTGCCGGGGATGGGGCTCGGGATCCCGGCCGAACTCGCCGCCGATCTGACCCTTTTGCCGAAGCACCTGAAGATCGGCAATCTCGACGGTTCGATCGGCGAGGTCGCGCTGTCCGGCGACTTGACCGCGACGATTACCAACGGCGTGCCGCATCTGGCGGGGACGGTCGCGACCGACTTCCTGCCGCTCGATTCCGCGCTGGCGCTGGTTCTGGGCGAGGGGACGCTGCAGGGCGACGGAACGGCGTGGGCGAGCACGGCGTTTCCGCCACGCGTGAGCGCGCCGTTTACCGCCGACCTCGGCCTCAGGGCCGGCGCGGTGGGCTGGGGGGTCGAGACGGTGGCGACGGACGCGGCGATGCAGGCACGCCTCACGAGCGAGGGACTGGCCGTCTCGAACCTCTCAGCCGGCGTCGACGACGGACGGATCACAGGGTTGTTCGAGGTCAAGAACAATGACGGCACCGGGGTTTTGACCGGCCAGGCGACGCTGAGCGGCATCGATGTCTCGCAACTGCCCGGTGCCGGGGCGTTGTCAGGCAAGGCAAATCTCTCCGCCGATTTCTCCACGAGCGGGAAATCGGTCGAGGCGATGGCTGCCTCGCTGTCGGGGACGGGCACGGCGGCGGTGTCGGACGTGAAGGTTCGCGGCATCAACCCGGCCGCGATGCCCGCCTTGATCGCGGAAGCCGACAGGATCGGCCGCGACATCAAGGAAGAAACGGTCGCGGCGTTCGCGCCGGGCATTGCGGGAGAGGGCGAGTTCGCCGGCGGCAATGCCGACCTCTCCTTCACGATCGCCGGCGGGGTGCTGCGCAGTTCGCCGCTGACATTGACCGCGCAAGGCACGACAATGACCGCCGAGCTGCGCGCGGACCTGCCTGAATGGCGCATCGCGGCGAGCGGCGAGATCACCTACGATCCGGGCAACGAGGCGCTTGTCGGTTCGCAGCCGTCGTTGAATTTCAGCCTGGAGGGCGCGCCGGGCGAAGCGGCGCTCGCCTTCGATGCGCAGCCGATGGCGCAGTTCCTGACGCAGCGCGCGCTCGAGATCGAACAGGCGCGCGTCGAGGCGATGCAGGCGGCGCTGCTGGAAAAGCAGCGGCTGCGGCGTGAGGTGCGCTACTACGCCATGCTCCAGCAGGCCCGCGCGGACGCCGAAGCCGAGCGGCTGCGGCTGGAAGAGGAGGCTCGCGTGAAGGCAGAGGCCGAGGCGAAAGCCAAGGCGGAGGAGGACGCGAGACTGAAGGCCGAGGAAGAGGCGAAGCAGAAGGCCGAGGAGGAGGCGAAGGCAAAGGCCGATGCGGAGGCCAAGGCCTTGGCCGCCGAGAAAGCCCGGCTCAAAGCCGAAAGCGAGGCCAAGGCAAAAGCCGCCGAGGAAGAAGCGGCTCGCGCCAAGGCCGACGAGGAACGCCGCATCAGGCTGGAGGAAGACGCGAAGCTGAAGGCCGCCCAGGACGCGCAGGCCGCCGCCGAAGCGGCGGCGCGGGAAAAGACGGCGCCTCCTTTGCAGGGAGGAGCGGCCGCTCCGCCAGGCAATGCCGATCCGCAGGTCGACATGGCAGGCCGGCCGCCGCAGGGCGGCGAGGTGAAGCGTCCGCCGGCACCCGTTGCGACCGAGCGTAAGCCGCCGCAGCCGGAAGGGTTTTCGCTCGAACGCCTGTTCCGCTCGCTCGGCGGCGGCGGCTAGACCGACCAATCCGCTCCAGCAGCCGGTCCGTCAGTCGCCGCCGGACCCGGTGAGATGTTTCCGGTTTCGGCCGGGGATTTCCTCGTCCACGCGCTTGGCCCAGATTTCCATCAGGAGGATCGTCACGGTCACTGCCAGGGGACCGAGGATGACGCCCGGCGCGCCGAACAGGACAAGGCCGCCGATGATGGAGATGAAGGCGGGCACGGTGTGAAGCCGCAGCGTGTTGCCGACCAGGACGGGACGAAGCAGATTGTCGATCCCGCCGACGACGATCGCGCCCCACACGGCCAGGATAATCGCCCTGGCCCAGCTGCCGTCCAGCGCCAAGAGGATGGAAGCGGGTATCCAGACGACGAAGGCGCCGAGCACGGGAACCACAGACAGCAGACCCATCACTAGGCCCCACAGGAGCGGGCTCGGCAGCCCGAGCACCCAGAACATCAGGCCGCCCAGGATCCCCTGCACGGCCGCGACCGCAAGCGTGCCGTAGACGGTGGCGTGCACGGTGTCGAAGACGCGGCGAAAAAGCCGATCCGCTTCGTGCGGCGTCAGCGGCAGCCAGGAGTGGATCGCGTTCTTCGCGGCCCGCCGGTCGCGGAGGAAATAGAAGAGCAGGTAGAAGGTGAGCACGATCTCGACGATCTGCAGCACCGATCCCTTGACGAAGCTCGCCCCCATGTTGCTGAGCCAGGCCGCGACGCTGGCCGTCAACGCCGGCAGATCGAGTTGCCGTTCTATCCAGGCACCGATCGGCGCCAGGCGGGGATAGGAATCGAGCAGCTTCTGGAGTTCCCCGGCCGCGACTCGCGCCTGCAATGCGCCCGCGCCGCTGGCCGCCTCGTTGACGAGCCGTTCGACTACGAACGCGGCCGGGACGGCAACCACGACCACGAGAACCACGACGGACGCCAGCGCGGCGACCGTCGGGTTGCGCAGCCGCGCCTCGATCCGGGCGTGAACCGGCACGAAGAGAATCGCCAGCGCCAGCGCCCACGTGATCGCGCCCAGGAACGGCCACACCATCAGGACGCAGATGGCCACGCCCGCAATCGCCGCGGCGGCCACGACATAGGGGCCAAGGCTTCCGCCCGGCTGGCGTCGGGTCTTCTCGTTCACGGCGGCACCCTCCGCGGTCACATCGCCGGACGACAGGAGCATATCTGCGGCCCGGACCGCAATGGAGGACGAGAGCGGCCCGCCGCGCTCGTCCCTATCAGGTCCGGTTCAAGTGCCGGTTTGAGGCGATCGGCCTCCTGCCGTCAAAGCCCGTCCACCGCCTGCTTGAGTAGCTGGCGCACTTCGCCGGCGATCGGAGCTAGCCCGGGATTGTCGACACCCTGCATCGACGCGATCGGATCCACCGCCGAGACTTCCACCCGACCCTTGCCGGTTTCCTGCAGGATGACGTTGCAGGGCAGCATCGTGCCGATCTTGTCCTCGGCCTGCAGTGCCTTGTAGGCAAAGCCCGGATTGCAGGCGCCGAGGATGACGTAGGGCCGGAAATCGACATCCAGCTTCTTCTTGAGGGTGGCGCTGACATCGATGGTCGTCAGGACGCCGAACCCTTTCGCGGCAAGCGCGGCCGTGACGTGCTCGATCGCCTTGTCCATCGGCAGGTCGATGGTTTTCGTGAAGTGATAGGTCACGGGTGTCTCCTTTTTCGACGGGGTCTCGTCAGAACGCGCCGCAATCCCCGCCGATCAGATCGTCGGCCACGGCCTTCTGCTCGGCGGTCAGCACCGCGTAGAGCCCTTCGGTCGCGGGCTTTAGCGCTTTCATCGATTCCAGCATCGCCTCCATCGCCGCGATCCGTGCGTCCATGCGCTCGGTCGCGCTGCCCTTCTGCATTGTTTCCACCATGCCCTGGTGGAGCCCCTGCATGGTCTCGATGCGGCCGTTGACCGCGGATGCATAAGAATCCCACGCCGCTGTCTGTTCCGCGGTGATGTTCAGTTCGCCCTTGAGATAGGCCAGGCGGCCCTCGACCAGCGCGCCCATGCGCGGCTGGCGACCCATCATGCCGCGGAACCAGCCGCCACGGTCGCCCCAGCCGCCGGGACCCATCCAGCCGTGGCCCATCATGCCGACAGTGGGACAACCGCCTCCCATCATGCCCATCATGCCGTTCGGGCCCTGGGCGTGGGAGGGTGAAAGCGAAGCTGCGGCGAGCGCGAGCGCAAGCGCCGCGGATTTCGGGAAACGTGCCATGGAAATCTCCTTCCGCGCCGGTTCATCCGGCCATGGGAGAATGGTGGCGCCCGATACGGCGGGACGTCGCTGATCTGAATCAATTGTCCGGGCAGGTATCGTCCGGAGGGTGCGCGACGGGGCCGGGTGTCCCGCCTGAGGCGGCCTGCGCCTGACGCAACGCGTAAACCCTGAGTGCGGAGGAGAGGTTCGTGTCGCGGGGGCGCGATGCGTCCACCTCGGCGACGAGCGCGGCGAAGCTGATGCCGCGCGCGGCGGCGATTGCCTCCAGCGCGTCGTAGAACTCCTGCTCGACCGAGAAGCTGGTGCGGTGGCCGCGGATCGACACGGAGCGCTTGCGCACCGCGCTCATTGGCGCCCGTTTTCGTCCGGCTTGTCCAGCCGATGGCCGTCGAGCAAGGCTTCGCCGCGCTGGCGGGCGGTTTTCTCGGCGATCTTCTCCGATTTGGCGCGGCCATGCAGCGCGCGGCTGGCGGCGGCCTTCGCGTCGTGCTCGGCACGCGCCTTGCGCTTGCGGGCGAGCCTGAGATTGACGACCTCGCCCATCGGGATGGCTACTTCTTGCGGAAGGCGTCGAGCGAGACCACGTCGGCGCCCTTGCCATCGCCTTCGGCAGGCTTGTCGGCGGCGGCAGAAACCTTTTCGGCCACCGGCACCGGCTTTTTCGGGGCGGGCTTCGGCGCGGGACGGGGAACGGCCTGCGGCTTCTGCGCTTCCGGCGTCGGCAGGGAGGTGACGTCGCCGACGGCGGGCTCATCCGTGCGCACGTCGAACTCGAGCTCGAAATTGACCGACGGATCGTAGAAGCCGCGCACCGCGGCGAAGGGCACTTCGAGCTTTTCCGGCACGTCGGAGAACGAGAGGCCGACCTCGAAGCCGGCATCGGTCACCTTCAGGTCCCAGTACTGGTACTGGAGGACGATGGTCATCTGCTCGGGATAGCGCTCCTTGAGCCGCGACGAGACGCGCACGCCGGGCGCGCCGGTCAGGAAGGTGATGAAGAAGTGGTGGTTGCCGGGCAGGCCGGTCCGCTGCACTTCCTGCAGCACCTTGCGCATGACGCCGCGCAGCGCCTCCTGCGCGAGGATGTCGTAGCGGATGTGGTCTTCGGCCATCAGCCGTCTTTCCCCGATTCAATCCGGGTACCTTTAATGAACCGCCCGGCGGACGTAAACGGGATATGGCGGATTGCCGCGACGAAGCAGCGCGATCGGCGATCACGTTCGCCGGAGGCAAGCGGGACGGGCATCCAGGGGGTCGACGGAATTGGAGGGGAAGGTGGAGGTTTCTGTTGCCAGGTACCTCCGAACCCCGCCTGAAGGTGCTAACCCACAGGGCTTTATTCGAGACTATCGCACTGCTTACGCAGCGAGACGTGCCTCAGCATAGTTGTCGTTGGCAACTATAGGTTTGACCCGATAACGGCGGTATCATGCCGGGCAAAAGTCCGATCTTTACACCTTCGTCGATCCTATTTCGCCCCCAGCAGAAGCCGCCTTTTCGCAGCGGCGGCTTGTGGTGGAGGCGCCGGGTACCGCCCCCGGGTCCGAACGGCTTATTTCATCGGCAGTTTATCGCCATAGCCGGCAAGCCGGCACAGCGAATATAGGTGCGGGCGAGGGCGATTGGAAGGGGTTTCGCCGAAGTCTGGCCCATGGGCCGCTCGTCGCGCGGATGATAGGGTCCGAGCATGTATACGCCGCCCGCCTTTCGAGAAGACGATCCGCTGGAACTGCGCCGGATGATGCGCGACGCCAGGCTGGCGACGCTGGTCACGGCCACGGTGCAGGGCCTGCAGGCGACGCCGCTGCCGCTCTATCTCGTCGAGGGCGAAGGCGAGCTCGGCACCCTCTACGGCCATGTGGCCCGCGCCAATCCGCAATGGAGCCTGGCGGCGACCGGCGACGCGCTGGCGATCTTCATGGGTCCCGACGCGTATGTGACCCCGTTCTGGTATGCGGCGAAGCAGGAGACCGGAAAGGTCGTGCCCACCTGGAACTACTCGGCCGTGCATGCCTATGGGCCGGTGGAGTTCTTCGACGACCGGGAGCGGCTGCACGAGGTCGTCTCGCGGCTGACCGACCTGCACGAGGCGGGTCGCGCCGATCGCTGGGCGGTAAGCGACGCGCCCGAGCCCTTCGTCCAGTCGCAGTTGAAGGGCATCGTCGGGCTGCGGATGCCGATTTCGCGGATCCAGGGCAAGCGCAAGCTCAGCCAGAACCGCAGCGAGGCGGATCGCCTCTGCGTCGCGCGGGGACTGGCGGACAGCGAACGCTGGTCGGAGCGCGAGGTCGGCCGGGCGATCCCGGTACCCGAGCGATAGGCTGACGATCCCCGGAAATCGGGTCCGACCCGGTGGATATGCGCGGCGCGCCGTCGTATCCTGCGGCATCCAGAATCGGCGGCCTCGATGAAGCAATATCTCGACCTTCTCAGCCATGTGCTCGACACCGGGCTTGACCGCGGCGACCGGACCGGCACCGGCACGCGCGGCGTGTTCGGCTACCAGATGCGCTTCGACCTGGCGGACGGCTTTCCGGTCACGACGACCAAGAAGCTGCACCTGAAGTCGATCATCCACGAATTGCTGTGGTTCCTGAAGGGCGAGACGAACATCGCCTATCTGCACCAGCACGGCGTGACGATCTGGGACGAGTGGGCCGACGAGAATGGCGATCTCGGCCCGGTCTACGGTGCGCAGTGGCGGTCGTGGCCCGACGGCAAGGGCGGCGCGATCGACCAGATCGCCAAGGTGGTCGAACAGATCCGCAAGAATCCGAATTCCCGCCGGCTGATCGTCTCGGCCTGGAACCCGGCCGAGGTGGACGAGATGGCGCTGCCGCCCTGCCACTGCCTGTTCCAGTTCTACGTCTCGGACGGCAAGCTGTCGTGCCAGCTCTACCAGCGTTCGGCCGACATCTTCCTCGGCGTGCCGTTCAACATCGCCTCCTATGCGCTCCTGACCATTATGGTGGCGCAGGTGACGGGGCTGAAGCCCGGCGAGTTCGTGCATACGCTGGGCGACGCGCATCTCTACCAGAACCACTTCATGCAGGCGCGCCTGCAGTTGACCCGCACGCCGAAGCCGCTGCCGAGGATGTGGATCAATCCGCAGGTGACCGATCTGTTCGAGTTCGTCTACGAGGATTTCCGGCTGGATGGCTACGAGGCGGAGCCCAGCATCAAGGCGCCGATTGCGGTTTAGGGTCGAGAAAAGTCCGGAGCACATCATGCGCACTCAGATCGCCGCCGCACTGCTGTTCGCCACGTCTTGCGGGTTAGCGCTTGCCAATGACACGACGGCACAGCTCGGCACCGGCGGGCTGATCTTCGTGCGCACCGATACGGTGGCGATGGAGAGCGAGGATCTCTACATTTCTCCGGAGGAGGTGCGGGTCGCCTACAAATTCCGCAACATCTCCGAGGCCGACGTGGAAAGCGTGGTGGCGTTCCCCATGCCGGACATCGAGGCCAACCCCTATGCCAATGTCTCGATCCCCGACATGGCGTCCGACAATTTCCTCGACTTCACCGTGACGGTGGATGGCAAGCCCCTCGAACCGGCGCTCGACCAGCGCGCCCTCGCGGCGGAGGTTGATGTCACCGACGAGCTCAAGGCGGCCGGCATTCCGCTTCTGCCCTTCGGTGAAGCGGCCGAAGAGGCGTTGGCGAAGCTGCCGGCCGAGACGCGCGCCGACTGGATCTCGCGCGGCATCGTGATGATCGACACTTATGATGTCGGCGAGGGAATGAAGGATCACACCATCCCGTTCTGGACGCTGAAATCGACCTACTGGTGGAAGATGAGCTTTCCGAAGGGAAAGGAAATCGACGTCCGCCACAGCTATAAGCCCAGTGTCGGCGCGACCGTGGGGCTGACCTTCGTCACCGACGGCGCGGTCGGCGGCGAACAGCTCGACCTCTACCGGCGGAAATACTGCATGGACGCCGGCTTCGAGCGGGCGGTGCAGAAGGCGGTCGACGCGGCTGAGGAGAACGTCACGCCGTATTACGAGAACTGGATTTCCTACGTGCTCACCACCGGCGGCAACTGGGCGGCCAATATCGGCAAGTTCAAGCTGACCATCGACAAGGGCAAGGCGGATTCGCTCGTCAGCTTCTGCGGCGAGGGCGTGAAGAAGACCGGACCGACCACATTCGAAATGACCGCGGAGGATTTCTATCCGCAGAAGGACATCGAGATCCTGATCCTCGAAAAGGCGCCGGCGCAATAGGCATGGACATCGTCATCCACGCAGCCGTCGCCGAGAACGGCATCATCGGCACCGACGGCGGCTTGCCCTGGCGTCTGTCGAGCGACCTGAAGCGCTTCAAGGCGGGCACGATGGGCCGTCCGATCATTATGGGTCGCAAGACCTTCGAGGGCATCGGCAGGCCGCTGCCTGGACGGCTCAACATCGTCGTCACCCGCGACCGCGGATGGTCGCACGAGGGGGTCGAAGCGGTCGGTTCGCTGCAGGACGCAATCACGCTCGCCACCGTCCGGGGCCGGTGCATGGCCGGCGTCGAAGAGATCGCGGTGATCGGCGGCGGCGAAATCTATGCCCAGGCGATGCCGATCGCCGACCGGCTCTGCATCACCCACGTGCTCGCGGAACCGACCGGGGACACGACGTTTCCGGCGATCGATCCGGCCTTGTGGCGGGCTACGGAATGCGAGGATGTGCCGGCCGGCGAGCGCGACAGCCACGCGACGCGATATTGCGTCTACGAGAGGAAATAGAGCGGAGACAGGCCTTCGGGCCGTGAAAACGCGCTCGTTTTCATTCCGCGACCGCTCATCACGAAGAGTCGCAGCCGATTTCAGCGCTATTTGACCGGCTCGCGTTGAAAGCCCGTCGGCGCATCCCTATAACCGTCTCGACAAGAACACCCGCGGGTCCAACCGCGGTGGGTGGTTTCGCAACAAGAGGAATTTCATGCCCTGGAATAATCAGAGCGGTGGCAGCGGCGGTGGCGGCGGCCCATGGGGCGGTGGCGGTAACGGCGGTGGGCCATGGGGCCAGGGACCGCGCGGACCGGGGGGGCCGCAGAACACCCCGCCCGACCTCGAGGAGATCATTCGCAGGGGGCAGGATCGGCTGAAGCAGGCGCTGCCCGGCGGCGGCGGTTTCAATCCGGCGTTCGTCGGCCTTGGCCTGGCCGTTCTGGTCGGGCTCTGGGCGTTCCAGGCGGTCTATACCGTGCAGCCGGACGAAGTCGGCGTCGAACTGCGCTTCGGCAAGCCGAAGGAGGAACTCTCCCGTCCCGGCCTGCATTTCCATTGGTGGCCGGTCGAGACGGTCGAGATCGCCAAGACGGCCGAGCGCCTGGTCAACATCGGCAGCGAAGGAAACAACAACACGGCCGGCCTGATGCTCTCGGGCGACCAGAACATCGTCAACGTCAAGTTCTCGGTCGCCTATCAGGTCTCCGATCCGCGCCAGTTCCTCTTCAATGTCGCCGGGCCGGAAGAGACCGTCCGGCAGGTCGCCGAGAGCGCGATGCGCGAGGCCGTCGGCCGGCGCCCGGCGCAGGACATCTTCCGCGACGACCGCCAGGGCATCGCGGATTCGGTGCGCACGATCATCCAGGGAACGCTCGACCAGTACGGAGCCGGACTGGCGATCAACGCGATTTCGATCGAGGACGCGGCTCCGCCGCGCGAGGTGGCCGACGCGTTCGACGAGGTGCAGCGCGCCGAGCAGGACGAGGACCGCTTCGTCGAGGAGTCCAACCAGTATTCCAACCAGAAGCTCGGCCAGGCCCGAGGCGAGGCAGCGCAGGTCAGGGAAGAGGCGGCGGCCTACAAGAACCGCGTCGTGCAGGAAGCCCAGGGTGAGGCGCAGCGCTTCATCTCGGTCTACGACGAATACGCCAAGGCTCCGGATGTGACCCGCAAGCGACTGTTCCTCGAAACGATGGAAAAGGTGCTGCAGGGCTCGAACAAGGTGATCGTCGAGCAGGGCGGCCCGGGTGTCGTGCCCTACCTCCCGCTCCCCGAACTGCAGAAGCGCGCGACCGGAGGAAATAACTGATGGCCAACCGTTTCACGGCAATTGCGGTCGCAGCCGTCATCGTGCTGCTCGTCGCGTTTTCTTCCTTCTTCATCGTCAACGAGCGCGAGCAGGCGATCGTTCTGCGCTTCGGCGAGATCGTCGACGTCAAGACCGAGCCCGGCATCTACTTCAAGGCGCCGTTCGGTTTCCTCGACGCCGACACGGTCCAGATCGTCGATGACCGGCTGCTGCGCTTCGACCTCGACAATATCCGCGTCCAGGTTTCGGGCGGCAAATTCTACGAGGTCGATGCCTTCGTCGCCTTCCGAATCGACGATCCGCGGGTCTTCCGGCAGGCGGTTTCGGGCGACGTCAGCACCGCCGAGCTGCGCCTGCGCACGCGTCTCGATGCGGCGCTGCGCCGGGTCTACGGTTTGCGCGGCTTCGAATCCGCGCTGTCGGAAGAGCGCGCATCGATGATGCGTGAGGTGCGCGACCAGCTTCGTCCCGATGCGACGTCGCTCGGGCTGAAGATCGAGGACGTCCGCATCCGCCGCACCGATCTCACCCAGGAGGTCTCCCAGCAGACCTTCGACCGCATGAAGGCCGAGCGCCTCGCGGAAGCGGAGCGTCTCAGGGCGCGCGGCCGCGAAGCGGCGCAGCGCATCCGCGCGCGTGCCGACCGCGAGGTGGTGGAAATCGTCGCCGAGGCCAAGAAGGAATCGGAGATCCTGCGAGGCGAGGGCGAAGCCCAGCGCAACGGCATCTTCGCCGACGCGTTCCAGCGCGACCCGGGCTTCTTCGAGTTCTATCGCTCGATGGCTGCCTACTCGGCCGCGCTGCAGAATTCCGGCACGACGATGGTGCTGTCGCCGGACTCCGAGTTCTTCAAGTATTTCCAGGACTCGAGCGGCGCGCCGAGCACGCCAACTCCGGCGCCGGCACCCGGCGCCACCAGCGCGATCCCTGCACCGGCCGCCCAATAGGCGGCCGGTGCAGGATTTCGTCGCGGCCCTCGGGCTCGTGCTGGTGATAGAAGGACTCCTTTACGGAGGCTTTCCCGCCTTTGCAAAGCGCATGGCGGCTGAAGCCACGCACGCGCCGGAGAATCTGCTACGGATCGCGGGACTCATCGCCATCGCGGCCGGTGTCTTCATCGTCTGGCTGGCGCGCGGGTAACGCAGGATTTACGGAGTGTCGGCGGTGTCGCCGCCGTCGGTGCGTGACGAGGCCGCAAACGCGCCGTAATTCTTGCGGACAAACATGCCGGCCGGCGGCCGGCCCTATCCTTTTCCCGAACGGCAGCCCCACAAGAGGCATCCTTATGAACGCAGCCATGAATATCACCCGGTTTCGGCGTGCCGTCGGCGCATCGCTGATCGCCGGTGCCTTGGGTCTCGCCGCGGCGCCGATGGCGCTATCGCCCGCGCTTGCACAGCTGGCTCAGCCGAACGGCCCCGCCTCCGTCGCCGACCTGGCCGAAGGGCTGCTCGAGTCGGTGGTGAACATCTCGACCTCGCAAACCGTCGCCGGAAGCGAAGAGCCGGGGGTGAAACCGCCACAGCTGCCGGAGGGATCGCCCTTCCAGGATTTCTTCGACGACTATTTCAAGAACCGCGGCGGCGAGGGCGGCGGCAGCCAGAAAGTGCAGTCGCTCGGCTCCGGTTTCGTGCTGGACGCCGAGGCCGGTATCATCGTCACCAACAATCACGTCATCGCCGACGCAGACGAGATCGAGGTCAATTTCTCCGACGGCTCGAAGCTGAAAGCGACGCTGAAGGGCCGCGACACCAAGACGGACATCGCGGTGCTGGAAGTCGACCCGAAGCTGAAGAAGCTCAAGGCCGTCAAGTTCGGCGATTCCGACAAGCTCCGCGTCGGCGACTGGGTGATGGCGATCGGCAATCCGTTCGGCCTCGGCGGTACGGTGACCGTCGGCATCGTCTCGGCGCGCAACCGCGACATCAATGCCGGGCCCTATGACGATTTCATCCAGACCGACGCGGCGATCAACCGCGGCAATTCCGGAGGTCCGCTGTTCAACATGAACGGCGAGGTCATCGGCATCAACACCGCGATCATCTCGCCGTCGGGCGGCTCGATCGGCATCGGCTTCTCGATCCCGGCCAAGATGGCGTCGGGCGTGGTCAGCCAGTTGCGCGAGTTCGGCCAGACGTCGCGCGGCTGGCTCGGCGTCAGGATCCAGGAAGTGTCGGACGAGATCGCCGAAAGCCTGGGAATGAGCTCGGCCAAGGGCGCGCTGGTGTCCGGCGTGATCAAGGGCGGACCGGTCGACAACGGCACGATTCAGGCCGGCGACGTGATCGTCAAGTTCGACGGGCGCGACATCAAGGCGATGAACGACCTGCCGCGCGCGGTGGCGGAGAGCCCGGTCGGCAAGAGCGTCGAAGTGGTCATCGTCCGCGAGGGCAAGGAGCAGACCGTCACGGTGACGCTCGGCCGCCTGGAGGATGGCGAGAAGCTCGCGTCCGCAGAAGAGGATGCCGGAAAGCTCGAGCAGGGCGAGGACGCGCCCGTGGCGACTGCGAACGTGCTCGGTATGACCGTCGGCGAGCTGGATGAGGAGCTTCGCACAAAGTTCGGCATCTCCAAGGACGTGAGCGGCGTGGTCGTCACCGAGGTCAACCCGAACTCGCCGGCGGCGGAAAAGGGCGTCGTGGCCGGCGACGTGATCGCCGAGATCGCACAGGAATCGGTGTCGACGCCGAAGGACGTGCTCGACCGGATCACCACGCTGAAGGGGCAGGGCCGCAAGAGCGCGCTTCTGATGCTCGCGTCGAAATCCGGCGAACTTCGCTTCGTACCGGTGCCGATGAACTGAGCCGAACTGCGCTATCCGGGTGCGGAGGCGGCTTCGGCCGCCTCCTTGCGTTCCAGCCACCCGTCGCGCGTCATCCGGTAGAGCACGAACCGCCTCAGATGCAGATGGGTGTCGGCGATCTGCGGATGGTCGAAGTCTCCGTCTGCGACGCGCTGCATGCCGATGCGCTCCATCACCGCGATGGAAGGCCGGTTGATCGCGACTGCGAAGGCGAAGACCTCCTCAAGGGTGAGGGTCTCGAACGCCAGGTCGAGCCATGCACGCGCGGCCTCGGTGGCGATGCCGCTGCGCCAGAACTCCGGCGCCAACCGCCAGCCGATCTCGGTGGCGCCGCGCGGAAGATGCGGTTCGAGATCAACGTCCTGGATGCCGCAGAAGCCGGCGCATTCGCCCGTCTGCGCAATCTCGACGGCGGCGAAGCCGTAGCCGTTCGCGGAAATCTCGTCCCGCAACTCGTCCATCAGCGCGTCGGACGCGGCGCGGTCGTACCGGACATCGAAGAATTCCATCACCCGATCGTCGGAATTGATGCGGTGAAAGAGGTCCCGGTCGCCGTCGCGCCAGTTGCGGAGGATGAGGCGGGGCGTCCGGATCGGGGTCATTGGCGGAATTCATCGCGCCGGTAGCCCTGGAGGTAGAGCAGGGCGGTGAGGTCGCCGTGGTCGATGCGGATCTTTGCCTGGGCGGCGACCGCCGGCTTGGCGTGGAGGGCGACCCCGGTGCCGGCGAGGCGCAGCATGTCGAGGTCGTTCGCGCCGTCGCCGACGGCGATGGCTTGCGCCGGCGAGATGCCGAGCCGGGCCGAGATCGTCGTGAGGGCCTCCGCCTTCGCGGCACGGCCGAGGATCGGCTCGGCGACCGTGCCGGCGAGCCTGCCTTCGGTTTCGTGCAGGACGTTGGCGATGTTCTCGTCGAAGCCGATCATCTCAGCGACCGGGCCGGTGAAGACGGTGAAGCCGCCTGATACGAGCGCGGTCCAGGCGCCGTTCGCGCGCATTGTCCGCACCAGCGTACTACCGCCGGACGCGAGCGTGATGCGGCTGGCGATCACGTCGCCGACGACGCTCGCCGGCAAGCCTTTCAGCAGCGCGACACGCTCGCGCAATGCCGGCTCGAAGGCGATTTCGCCATTCATCGAGCGCGCCGTGATCGCGGCGACATGCTCCTTGACCCCGACCAGATCGGCGAGTTCGTCGATGCATTCCTGGTCGATCATCGTCGAATCCATGTCGGCAATCAGAAGTTGCTTGCGACGATTGCGTACCTCCTGCACGGCGATATCGACCGCGGCGCCCGTAAGCGTGCCGGCAAGTGCGGCGGACGCCTGATCCGGCTCTACCCGGTCCGGCAGGGCGATGTCGCAGGCGATGCCCTGCGCCAACCAGATAGGCGCGCTTGCGCCGACGGCGCGGCAGGCGCTATTCGCGAGGTCCGCGGTGAGTGCAGGCCGCGAGGGATGCGAGATCAGGGTGGCGACGAAAGAGGTCATGCGGGATTCCGGCGCGGCAGGCGGCAGACTGCCGCTCAAGGGCGCGGTCCTGATAGCGGGGCCGACGGCAAGCGGCAAGTCGGCTCTGGCGCTCGAGGCGGCGCGGCTGACCGGCGGCGCCATCGTCAACGCCGATTCGATGCAGGTCTATGACGTGCTGCGCGTGCTGACGGCGCGGCCGGGCGCAGAGGATCTGCGCGTGGCGCCGCATCATCTCTACGGGCACGTGCATCCGTCGACGGCCTATTCGACAGGCGAGTGGGCGCGCGACGTGGAAAAGCTGGTCGCCGGCGGCGGCCTCGAAGGCCGACGCGCGATTCTCGTCGGCGGGACGGGACTTTACTTCCGCGCGCTGCTTGGCGGTCTGGCGGAGATGCCCGACATTCCGGTCGGGATCAGGGACTTGTGGCGCGACCGTCTCCTGCGCGACGGTCCCGAGCGCCTGCATGCCATCCTCGCCGAGCGCGATCCCCAGACGGCTCTGACATTGCGGCCGACCGACGGGCAGAGGATCGTGCGCGCGCTCGAGGTGCTGGACGCGTCGGGCCGCTCTATCAGGCACTGGCAGGCGCAGGTTGGGGTTCCGCTGGTCGATCCCGCGACGGCAACCTGCCTGGTGACCGATATCGACCGGGCGCTGCTGCACCGGCGGATCGATGCGCGGGTCGGGCGGATGGTGGAGGAAGGCGCGATCGAGGAGGTGAGGCAGATCCGCGCGCTCGGTCTCGATCCGGCACTGCCGGCCATGAAGGCGATCGGCGTGCCGGAATTCGGCGCATATCTGGACGGAACGAGCGAGCTTTCCGAGGCGGTTTCGAAGGTCCAGGCGGCTACCCGCCAGTATGCCAAGCGCCAGCTTACGTGGTTTCGTAACCAACTTGGCGCAGAATGGGTCAGGCTGCCGGCGGATAGCGAAAGGCCGGCGTTGCTCACTCTGCTCGCAAGATAAAGGTTTGTTGACGTAAAGGCATATATTCAAGCGGAGGTTGTGGCATTAGGTGTTGCGAACCGATCGGATTGAAATAGAAAGGTGCGGCGCTGCCTGAGGGGATAATGCGTTTCCATAAGTCGGAATCGGCGTTTTTCGTGTTCATCGCGCTGGTGCTCGTCGCCGGCGGATGCCTCGCTTACGGCTACTCGATTCTGGGCGTTGCCGACGCGTCTCGCGATCCGGCGCAGCTCGGCCGCAGCCTGGCCCTGCTTGGGCGGATCATCTTCGGCACCGGCGTGCTGCTGGCGACGGCCAACATCTTCGGCATCTTCTTCATCTATCCGCTGATCCGCAAGCAGGTGCGCGAGGAGGGCAAGCTCCGTGCCATGACCGAATCGCTCAGCGCGCGGTCGGTGACGCTGGAGCACGCTGCGCTGACGGACGGCCTGACGGGCATGCAGAACCGTCGCTATTTTGACGATGCGCTGCGCGAGTATCTCGAGGAGTTCCGGCGCATCGGCAAGCCTGTCGGGCTCCTCTTGCTCGACCTCGATCATTTCAAGTCGGTCAACGATACGCATGGGCACGACGTCGGCGACGAGGTGCTGAGGGTGGTGGCCGGCTGCCTGCGCGAGTTCACGCGCTACCACGACGTGGTCGCCCGGCTCGGCGGCGAGGAATTCGCGGTGGTCGCTCCGAACATGGACACCGACATGCTGATCAAGCTCGCCGAGCGTATCCGCAAGGCGATCGCGTCACTGAGCGTGACGACCGGGAATGTCCGGCTGAGGGTGACGACAAGCGTCGGCATTGCGATCTGGGACGGCAAGGAGAACGCCGAACAGTTCTATCGCCGCGCCGACCGCATGCTCTACGAGGCGAAGCGGCTCGGGCGGAACAGGGTCTGTGCATGAGGGGCCAATGGTGAGTAAGCAGTAGGGAATTGGGGGTTGCCGCCGCGCGACGATCGAACAACCCTCCTACTGCCTACTGCCTACTGCCTACTGCCTACTGCCTACTGCCTACTGCCTACT
>JAYSFJ010000009.1:0-185054 GCA_041913465.1 Mesorhizobium sp.
TAACTCTCAACGCACGCCTCAGAGACGCTCAAATCCAACAGAGTTGATGACGACGAAAGAGGGGCGAGCAGCGCAAGGGGTTGGCGGGTGAGGGGGTGGAAATCGGTCAACGGGGGAGAAGATGGGGCATCACGTAGTGGTGGAGGGCGCGGCAGCGTGGCGTTGAGGCCATGACCGCCACCCCGCCTAGCGCGCCTGCCGGATCTGCTCCTCGAGTTCGCCCAGATGCGCGATCTTGCGGAAGCGGGGGTGGTGGGCGGGTTCCTCGGCGTGTTCCAGGACCCAGGTGAGTTCGTGCGGGACGAAGACGCCCCAGCCGCCGGCGTCGAGGGCCGGAAGCACGTCGGACTTCAGCGAGTTGCCGACCATCATCGCCCGCTCCGGACCGTCGCCGTGGCGGGCGAATATGCGGCTGTAGGTATCCGGCTTCTTGTCCGAGACGATCTCGACGGCGTCGAAGAAGTCGCCGAGCCCGGAGGCGGCGAGCTTGCGCTCCTGGTCGAACAGGTCGCCCTTGGTGATCATCACCAGCCGGTAGTCGCCGGCAAGCGCTGCAAGCGTCTCGCGCACATGCGGCAGGGTCTCGACCGGGTGTGACAGCATCTCGCGGCCGGTCTCGAGGATCGCCTGGATGACGCCTGCCGGGGCGCGGCCCTCCGTGACCTCGATCGCCGTCTCGATCATCGACAGCGTGAACCCCTTGATGCCGAAGCCATAGGCGGCGAGGTTCTTCCGTTCGGCGGCCAACAGCCGCTCGACCAGATGACCGGGCTCGGCATAGCCGGCCAGAAGCTCGGCGAAGCGGCGCTCGGTCAGGCGGAAGAACTGCTCGTTCTGCCAGAGCGTATCGTCGGCATCGAAGCCGATTGTGGTGAGACTGGACATGACGATCTAGTCTCACCCGGGACCGACCCGCGTCAACAGCTTCCGGCGGCGGCCGGGATGGCCGGCCCACCTTCGCGGAAGGCGCCACCCTCTCTCCGGGTCAGGCCCCGAGGAGGTCGTTCCTGGCCGCGATCGCATGGGGTGCCAGCAATTCGTCGACGAGCACGCCGCGCGCACGGGCATAGGCTTCGACGATGCCACGCGCCGTTTCCGGCTCGATCTCGCCCAGCAGCGCCGCGCGGCAGGCACGGACGGCGACGTTGTGGGCGGGGCCGTGTTCGAGCGGTGCGAGTTCGTCGAGCGCCTGCAGGGCGTCGGTGGCATTGTCGACATGTCGAGGGAATCCCAGACCGACGAACAGGGTCAGGGGACGTTCGAAAGCGGCACCATTCATCGCAACCTCCTTTCGCGATCAATCCAACGGAGCGGCTTTGGCAGGGCTGGCCTCGAGGACAGCCGGACAGGATTTTGGGATAAGAACGGCTGTCGTCAAGACCGTTCAAACGAAAACGGCGGGCCGAAGCCCGCCGTGATCGTGTCCGAACGTGGTGCCGATTATTCGCCGGTCGCGGCTGCGAGCTTGGCGGCGGCCTCTTCCTGAGCCTTGGCCAGGAGGGCTGCGCGTTCCTGCGCCTTCTTGCCGGGCTTGGCCTTCTCGGGGTTGGAGCGGGCCTCGCGCTTGGCGATGCCGGCCTCGTTGAGGAAGCGCAGAACGCGGTCGGTCGGCAGCGCGCCGTTGCCGAGCCAGTGGTTGATGCGGTCGGCGTCGAGCTTGACGCGCTCGGCCGAATCCTTCGGCAGCAGCGGGTTCCACGAGCCGACCGTCTCGATGAAGCGGCCGTCGCGCGGCGAGCGGACGTCGGCGATGACGACATGGTAGTAGGGACGCTTCTTGGAGCCCGCGCGGGCCAGTCTGATCTTCAGTGCCATGTTACTCTTTTCCTTGGTTGGTTTCTATACTTCGGTTTTCAGTCGATCCCATTCCGCTTTTAGTACAGATCGGGCTATTGGAATAATTGAATCCTCAGAGAAATTGACTTCTCCACCAGCCAGCTTAGCCAGCCGTCTCTCCAGTTCTACATGCGCAGCTTCCTTTGGGTTCAGATTAAGCAAAACCTCGAAATACAGCTGCATCTGCCTTAGAGAGGCTTGATGTTCTTTCTCTGATACGGTCCCGCTCGGGTTCCTCTTTCCCTGTTCCATTTGATAATCAAAGGTCGCCACTGCAAAGGCAGCCAATTTCTGCCTGAGCCCCTCGATCCACTCACGCCTGTAATCCGCCAGTCGTTGTGACCCGGCCCTCTTTGCGACGAACCAACTTACTAGTCCCGATCCGACCACACTTAGTACAACCCCGCTAAGTGCTATCAGGGCAACGTTGAGTTCATTACTCATAAGCCCCTCACTCGGCTGCACCGCCCTTGGCGGCGATCTGCTCGTGGTGACGGATGACTTCCTTCACCACGAAATTGAGGAATTTTTCCGCGAAGTCCGGGTCGAGATGAGCCTCCTTCGCCAGCCGGCGCAGGCGGGCGATCTGCTCCTGCTCGCGTGCCGGATCGGCGGGCGGCAGGCCGTGGGTCGCCTTGAGCACGCCGACCGCCTGGGTGCAGCGGAAGCGCTCCGCCAGCATGTGGATCAAGGCGGCGTCGATATTGTCGATCGAGGCGCGGTAGCCGGCCAGGATCTCGCGGGCGCGGTCGGTGTCGTTCATTGCATCCTCGCGAAATGAGCGCGGAATTCGGGCGGAGGCAGGTGGCGCCAGATTTCGAGCGCGCCGAAGGAGGCGACATCGGCCGTCCCTTCAAGGCGCGCGCCGAGACGTTCGGCAAGGCGCGCGGAGCGGTCGTTGCCGGGCGCGATGGCCGAGATCGCGGTGGTCCAGCCGAGGTCGTTATAGGCATAGGCGAGGCTGCGGGCGGCGGCCTCTGTGGCGTAGCCGCGGCCCTGGAATTCGGGCAGGAAGGTCCACGAGAGTTCGGGCTCGGGCCAGTCCTCCGGATACCAGGGTCCAGCCATGCCGGCGGGGCGCCCGGTCCCCTTGTCCTCGACCACGAACTTGCCGTAGCCGCGCAACGTCCACGATCCGGCATAGGCGGCCATGCGGCGCCAGGTCGCGACCCGGTCTTCCGGCCCGCCGACGAAGCGCGCGGCCTCCGACGCATAGAAGGCGGCGAAGGGCTCGAAGTCCTCCGCCTTCATCGCGCGCAGCACTAGTCGCTCGGTCTCAAGCGTGGGGATCACTTCTTCGGCCCCTTCGGCAATCCGGGGAAGCCGCTTCCCAAGCCGGGTAACCGCGGCGCGCCGAAGCCGGGAAGACCGCCGGGGCCAGGAAGACCGGGCAATCCGCCGGGAAGGCCCTTGGGCAGGCCGCCGCCGAGGCCGGCGGCTTCCGCCTGCTTCTTCAGGGCTTCGAGCTGTTTCGGGTCCATGTTGGCGAGGTCGGGCATGCCGCCGCCGGGCATCATGCCGCCGAGGCCCATCTTGTTGGCCAGCCCGCCCATCATGCCGCGCATGAGGCCGCCGCCCTTGCCCTTGCCGCCCATCGCCTTCATCATGTCGGCCATCTGGCGGTGCATCTTCAAGAGCTTGTTGATGGCGGCGGCGTCGGTGCCGGAGCCCTTGGCGATGCGCTGCTTGCGCGAATGCTTGAGGAGGTCGGGATTGGCCCGCTCGGCCCTGGTCATCGACTGGATGATCGCGATCTGGCGGCCGAACATCTTGTCGTCCATGCCGGCGGCGGCCATCTTGTCCTTCATGCCGCCCATGCCCGGCATCAGGTTCATGATGCCGCCCATGCCGCCCATCTTCTGCATCTGGCGCAGCTGATCGGCGAGGTCGTCCAGGTCGAACTTGCCGGCCTGCATCTTCTTCGCCATCGCCGCGGCCTTTTCCGCGTCGATGTTCTCCGCCGCCTTCTCGACGAGCGAGACGATGTCACCCATGCCGAGGATGCGGTCGGCGATGCGCTTGGGATGGAACTCCTCCAGCGCGTCCATCTTCTCGCCGACGCCGATCAGCTTGACCGGCTTGCCGGTGACGGCGCGCATGGAGAGTGCCGCACCGCCACGGCCGTCGCCATCCATGCGGGTGAGGACCAGGCCGGTGACGCCGACGCGGGTGTCGAAATTGCGGGCGAGGTTGACGGCGTCCTGGCCGGTGAGCGAATCGGCGACGAGCAGGATCTCGTGCGGCTTCGACGCGGCCTTGATGTCGGCCATCTCGACCATCAGCGGCTCGTCGATATGGGTGCGGCCGGCGGTGTCGAGGATGACGACGTCGTAGCCGCCGAGGCGGCCGGCCTGCTCGGCGCGGCGGGCGATCTCGACCGGCGTCTGGCCCGGCACGATCGGCAGGGTCGTGACCTTCACCTGCTCGCCGAGCTGGCGCAATTGCTCCTGCGCGGCCGGGCGGCGCGTGTCGAGCGAGGCCATCAGGACCTTCCTGCCCTGGCGCTCTGTCAGCCGCTTGGCGATCTTGGCCGAAGTCGTGGTCTTGCCGGAGCCCTGGAGGCCGACCATCATGATGACGACGGGCGCGGGCGCGTTGAGATCGATGCCCTGGCCGTCGGTGCCGAGCATGGCGACCAGCTCGTCATGGACGATCTTGACGACCATCTGGCCGGGCTTGATCGACTTCAGCACCGCGGCGCCGACCGACTTCTCGCGCACCTTGTCGGTGAACGAGCGGACGACCTCGAGCGCGACGTCGGCCTCGAGCAGGGCACGGCGCACCTCGCGGAGTGCTGCCGAGACATCGGCCTCCGACAGCGCACCGCGGCCGGTCAGGCCATTGAGGATGGAACCAAGTCGTTCCTGAAGGCTCTCGAACATTCGCTTCCCATTCCCTGGCGATTGGCTTTCGCCGGAGAGGTAGTGTCTGCCCGCGCGATTTGAAACGCCAAAGCCGAAAAGCACCCGGGGGCGCACAGCGCTGCCGGGTGTTGGCTTCCGGGATCGGTCCTGTTTCAGGCGTCCCGGTCAGCGGCTCGGAGTGTCAACTCGTCGCGGAATTCGCGCGCTGTAGACAGGAAAAGGGGCGGAGAGTCAAGGCGGCGCGTGACTTTGCGCGCCAGCGGGGATTAACCCGACAAATTTCAGAAGCGGGCTCATGTCATGATTATCCGCCGATCGGAGCGCGGCGATGTAGGCGGCGCGCCTTTCGTTCATCTTCTGGAGGTCGAAGCCGGCCGCCCAATCGATCGGACCGGAATCGTAGACCCGGGCGAGAACAACGTCTGCCATGATGCGGGCATGACGCCCGTTGCCGTTCGCAAAGGGATGGACGAGCACAAGCCTGTGATGCAGCCGAACCGCAGCTTCGACCGCGGGGTAGGTGTCGTGCTCCGCCCAGTACCGCGCGTCCTCCATGACGCCTCGCAGGTGAACGCCTATCTGGATGGGGTCGACGCCAATGTTCTTCCCTGTCGTGCGAAATGCCCCGGCCCAATCCCACACATCGCCGAACAGGCGGCGATGGAGTTCGATCGCGAAGCGGTCGGTCAGAATGTCCTTTCGCCGGATGCGAGACAGCCAACGAAGACCCTGGGCCAGGTTTGCCTGTTCGAGTTCGTCCAGTTGAGCACGGGTGGTGACGTAGCGGAATTTCAACCCGGCGATCTCGTCGGGTTCGAGCGGTGTCGCACCCGGTGGGTATTCGAACGTGGCCGTCACCGTTCGTCCCAGAGATCAGCAGGCATGTCGCGCAGCAAGTCCTGCATGACACGCGCGATCTCCGCCTCGCGCCGCGCGGCCGACAGCGTCTGGTCCTCCAAAGCCATGTGCACGCCGGCGCGGTCGACGATGGCGATCGCCTTCTCTTTCGCTTGCTGGATGAGGACGTTCTCGATCGTGCCGGGCGGGACGAAGGCATAGGCGAAACGGCAGCCCATTGCCTCGGCCATAGCCTCCATCGATTTCAAGGTCACACCGCCGTCGAGCTCTGCCTTCTCCGCCTGAGCGATACGGGCGCGCGTCACGCCCATCCGGCGCGCAAGCTGTGCGCCAGACATGCCAAGGGCCTTGCGCACTGTTCTAATCCAGCCTTCGGGCGGGACGACGACCCGATCCGACGAGATGTCGACTTCGACCTGATAGTGCTCCAGGACGGTGCTTCGTACGGACACAGTAAACCTATTAGTTGACAGTGTGCATCATAATGTCAATAAATATATTGACACCCCATTTTTAGATGTCAACTTTTATGTTTACCGTCCATGATCAGGCAGAATGACCTGCCAACAGCTGGTCGACGAAGGCCAGTTTCGCCGCGACGTTGGGCGAGATGACGAAGGGATAGAGATCCGGCAGGCCCATGCAGCGGTTGATCGAGTTGGAGGCGTTGGAGAGCACGATCCAGCGCTTCAGCGTGCGGTCGAAGGAATCGGGCGAGGCCGCCGCGTCCGGCGTGTGCAGATGCTCTTCCTTCGTCTCCATCGCCGAGATCGACATGCCAAGCGCGTCGGCCATCTCGAGCGTGTCGACGATGTGCAGGTAGTGCGCCCAGGTCTCGGCCCAGTCCTCCCAGGGGTGGCTGGCCGCATAGGCGGTGATGTGGTTCTCCTGCCAGCCGGGCACCGGAGGGTTGGCGTAATGAGCCTCCAGGGCCTGCTGGTAATCCGCGGTGTCGTCGCCGAACAGGCTGCGGAAACGCGCCAGCCAATCGGGATCGTCGCGGATCAGGCGGTCCCAGTAGTAATGGCCGATCTCGTGGCGGAAATGGCCGAGGAGCGTGCGATAGGTCTCGCCCATGGCGATGCGCCGCTGCTCGCGCTCGACGGAATCGGCCTCGGCGACGTTGAGTGTGATGACGCCATTGTCGTGGCCGGTGAGGATCTTCTCGCCGCCGGGGCCGCCGCCGATCGGGTCGGCGAGAAAGTCGAAGGCGATGCCGGCTTCCTCGTCCGGCGACTGCTTGGGACGCACCTCGAGACCGAAGGACAGGAGTGCGTAGATCAGCCGCCGCTTGGCGGCCTCGACGCGGATCCAGCGGTCGCGGTTGCCCTCGATCGATAGGTCGGGGATCGTCTTGTTGAGCGCGCAGGCGCGGCAAAAGGCCTGAGGGCCTGGCGCGCGCCAGTTGCACAGCGCCTCGTCGGCATTGGAGCAGGCGAAGGCGTCTGCGCCCAGCAGCACGAAGTCGGCCGCGTCGGGATCGTAGAGAACCTCGACGCCGCAGGCGAGGCAGCGCGAGTTCTCGAAATAGAGCCGCTGGCCGCAGGCCGGGCAGGAAAAGAGCTTCACGGCGGGAATCCGCTGGATGGAGGGAAGGACAGCCGTTTCAACGCAGACAATCGCGAAACGTTGCGGCGGGCAAACGAATTCCGCCGGGCCTCGATCGGCCCGGCGGAACATGTGTGTTGCTGGCGATCAGCGGACGACGTAGACGATGCGACGGCTCTGCGGCTCGACCAGCACCGGCTGGCCGTTCACGTAGACGTAGCGGTACTCGTAGTCCGGCACCTCGGCGAGCGTCACCGTTTCGGGCAGGCTGGCGCCGACCACGACTTCGCCGTCGAGATAGACCGGCTCGACCTGGTTCGAGCGGACATAGGTGACGACCTTGTCCGGCGGCGGCGAGGCGAGACCTTCCGCCGTGCCGCCGATCGCCGCGCCTGCGACGCCGCCGACGACCGCGCCGATCGGACCGCCGATGATGGCACCCGCCACCGCACCGGTCGCGCCGCCGGCCACGGCACCGCCGCCGCCCTGGGGCTGCTCATAGGTGACGACCGGCACCTCGGCGCGGCTCTCGGTGACGATCGCGGCAGTGCCGCCACGGTCGATCGTCAGATAGTCCGAATAGACCCAGCCGGGGCCGCCCGAGGTGCTGACCTGGCACCACTTGGAATTGTCGAGACAGCCGCCGAGCTCAGCAGGGCCGCCTGCCGGGATCATGCCGATGACGGGATATTGCGGGCCGGGGCCGCCGCGAACATTGAGGTCCGTCGTGGCCGTGACGCCGCTCTGGGCCGACGCGATGCCGGTCGCGGCGGCGAAAGCGAACGCCGCCAGCGGAAGTGCGTAGCGATGGATCATCATTCTCTCCTTTGGATTACCCCTTCGGAGCGGCAAACGGGGAGCGGGGGAGAATGTTCCGGACAGGAGGAGCAGCGACTGCGTCGCGCTGCGTAACACCGCTGAAACAGACGCGCGATAACGCGACATTGAATGGCCGCAACTTCATCTTAACCGTGACAAAGCAGGTTCATGATGGCAGAAAACAGCGGAATCACGGGTTTGGAGAGATACATGGCGTTTCTTGCGCGGGGCGCGAAGCTTGTTACGGGCATTGTGGTTGCATTGGGCTTGAGCGCGGGAGCGGCGAGCGCCGCGAGCTGCGGCAAGGACGGGAGCGGCTTCGAAGCCTGGAAGGAATCCTTTGCCCAGCAGGCCAAGGCGGCGGGCGTGAAGAACAAGGGCCTCCAGGCCCTTGCCAGCGCCAAATATGCGACCGCGACGATCAAGGTCGACCGCGCCGTGAAGAAAGCCTTCAGCGGCGACGTCAACTCGTTCATGAAGCGGCGCGGCGGCGCGACGATCATCTCGAAGGGACGGTCGCTGAAGAAGGCGAACGCGGCAATGTTCGCCGATATCGAGCGCCGCTACGGCGTTCCGCCCGGCCCGCTGCTGGCGATCTGGGGCATGGAGACCGGTTTCGGCGCGGCGATGGGCAACCAGAACACGGTTTCGGCGATCGTGACGCTCGCCTATGACTGCCGCCGGCCGGACTTCTTCAACCCGCACGCCATAGCCGCGCTCAAGCTCGTCGACCGCGGCGTGCTGAGCGCCAGTTCGGTCGGCGCGGCGCACGGCGAATTCGGCCACACGCAGTTCCTGCCCGGCAACGTGCTGAACTTCGGCGTCGGCAGCATGAACCTGAAGGACAAGGCGACGGCGCTCGCGTCGACGGCCAATTTCCTGCGCGGACATGGCTATAGCGGCGGTCCGGCGAGCGCCAACCGCGGCGCGATCGCGGGCTGGAACTCGGCCTCTGTCTACCAACAGGCGATCGTCATCATGGCGGATGCGATCGACGCGGAGTGAGGCCGGCACGCCTAAGGCGCATTCGCCATGCCGGTGGCATGGCGAATGGCGTAGAACGATCGGGAGCTGCCGAGGCAGCGCGTCCCCATCAAGGCCGGCATCGAATGCTCGACCCGCCGAGGCAGCACACTCTTGTTGTGGATCAGACGCCCGAGTTCTGAGTTCCAAGTGGACCCTTCAGTCGGTCATCCTGCCCGATTGCTGGGCCCAGATCGTCTGAGGTTTCATGCAGGAGATCGAGATAGGGTCTAAAGGCGAACACCCGTGTACGCCCTGATCGAGCCATCTCTTGCAGAATTTCTATTTCGACCAACGTCTTTATTACATTCGCGCCGCCCTGTGCCGTTGTATCAAGAAGGCGCGAAGCCTGAGAGATTGTGATGTAAGGGTGTCGAAACAGTTCTTCCGTAAGGCGCGCGGGATTGCCCGAGCGACTCGCACCTTGCGCTTGCCCGAGAAGGTTTTCTCTCAATGCGGTGATCCGACGTGCCGAAGCCAGGGCTGCCTTACAGGTGACGTTTACTCCTCTCAGAAAGAACTTGATCCAGCCCTCCCAGTCGCCAGCATCGCGCACTCCTTGGAGAGCAGCATAGTATTCCTGTCTATAGCGCTTGAAGTACAGGCTTAGGTAGAGAAGAGGCCTTTCCAAGATTTCTTCTTCACATAATTTAAGCGTTATAAGCATGCGTCCGACACGTCCGTTTCCATCCCAAAATGGGTGGATAGTCTCAAATTGAGCGTGGAGAATCGCGCATCGCACAAGAACAGGCAGGTCGCGCTGATGAAGATAGCGCTCCCAGTCGTCCAATGCCGCTTCCATAAGCGGTACTGCCGGAGGCACAAAGGTGGCCTCGTCAATCGTGCTCCCCGGCGGACCGATATGATTCTGTCCCTGACGAAACGTTCCTGGATTGCGACCAGCGCCACGACCAGTCGCAAGCAACCTCTCATGAAGCCCTCTCACCAGTCGCTTCGAAAGCGGCAGGCGGCCGATTTCTTCCAGCCCCCATTTCATGGCCTGGATGTAGTTTATTATCTCAGTGACATCACTTTGAGGCCCCGCCGCCTCAGGGATTGCCTCATACTCGAACAGGTCTTCCAAGCTTGCCTGCGTGCCCTCGATTTGGGACGAAAGCGCTGCTTCCTGACGCATGAATGCATAAACGAAGAGATCGGGATTCGGTATTGTAAGCGCAGCGCCATCGAGGCGTGCCACAGCGCGATCCGCAGCAGAGAGAATCAACTGCATCTCACTGTCGAACGCAACTGGAGGGACAGGCGGAAGCTTGGCCGGGGCGAAGCAGCGATAACCACCAAACTGGACGTAGTCGCCGCTTCGCCCAGTCCTGCCTACATCTTGTGGCATGTTCGCTCCACCTTACCAGAGAGCGATATAATCCAACGCAGTTTGTGTTAGCAAGGCTAAACCCAAATTTAGACAGTCAAATTTGGTTAAGTTAATTTCGTCCCCGCGCGCCCAGCGTCCTCAACCGCAGCCCGTTCAGCCGGATGAAGCCTTCGGCGTCCTTCTGGTCGTAGGCGCCGCGGTCGTCCTCGAAGGTGACGAGGTCGTTGCGGTAGAGCGATTTCGGCGAGCGGCGGCCGGAGACGATGACGTTGCCCTTGTAGAGCTTGAGCCGGACCTCGCCCTCGACGTCCTCCTGGCTCTTGTCGATCAGCGCCTGCAGCATCTCGCGTTCCGGCGAATACCAGAAGCCGTTGTAGATCAGCTCCGCATAGCGGGGCATGATGTCGTCCTTCAGGTGGCCGGCGCCGCGGTCGAGCGTGATCGACTCGATGGCGCGGTGGGCGGCGAGCAGGATCGTGCCGCCGGGCGTCTCGTAGACACCGCGCGACTTCATGCCGACGAAGCGGTTTTCGACCAGGTCGAGCCGGCCGATGCCGTTGTCGCGGCCAAGGTCGTTCAGCGCGGAAAGCATCGTGGCCGGCGAGAGCGCCTTGCCGTTCAGCGAGACGGCGTCGCCTTTCGCAAAGCCGATGACGATCTCAGTGACCGCGTCGGGGGCGGCCATCGGCGATATGGTGCGCTGGTAGACATATTCCGGCGGGTCGACCCACGGGTCTTCCAGGACCTTACCCTCGGAGGAGGAGTGCAGCAGGTTGGCGTCGACCGAGAACGGCGCCTCGTTGCGTTTGTCCTTGGCGATCGGGATCTGGTACTTTTCCGCGAAATCGATCAGGTCGGTGCGCGACTTGAACGACCAGTCGCGCCAGGGCGCGATGACCTTGATGTCGGGGTTCAGCGCATAGGCGGAGAGCTCGAAGCGGACCTGGTCGTTGCCCTTGCCGGTGGCGCCGTGGGCGACCGCATCGGCGCCGGTTTCGCGGGCGATCTCGACGAGGTGCTTGGAGATCAGCGGGCGCGCGATCGATGTGCCGAGGAGGTAGGTGCCCTCGTAGACGGCGTTGGCGCGGAACATCGGGAAGACGAAGTCCTTGACGAACTCCTCGCGCACATCGCGGATGTAGATGTCCCTGACGCCCATCATCTCGGCCTTGCGGCGGGCGGGCTCCAGATCGCTGTCGCCCTGGCCGAGATCGGCGGTGAAGGTCACGACCTCCGCGCCGAGTTCGGTCTGCAGCCATTTCAGGATGATCGAGGTGTCGAGCCCTCCCGAATAGGCGAGGACGACCTTCTTGACGTTCTTCCACTTCGACATTGCCGGTCCTGTCAGATGTGCTGGCGCCGCGGGAAAAGCCCGCGTTTCGCGCGTCCTTTTAGCAGGAAAGCCGGGGGCGGCAAGCCGTGCCGCCGCCAAGTATCTCTCGCCGGCGTGATTTGCTTTTGCCGGCTGCCGGCTCTCGAATACATTCGCTTTTGATTCGTGCTGCAATCCGCGATTGCACCTGCATGCCGTGAGAGGGGTGGAGTTCGATGCAAAGACACGCCGCCGCGGGGTTCGCCGGTTCCCTCCTGCGCAAACGGCTGGGCGCTGCCGTGCTTGCGGCTGCCTGCGGCTGGCCGTCGCTGGCGCTTGCCGCGGACCGCTGGGAGCCGGTCGCCGACGAGGCTGCGATTGCACTTCCCGATCCGCTGCAGGCGAAGGGCATCGCCGGCGCCTCGCTTCGCTGCGCCGAGCAGAAATGGTCGCTCGCGCTGACGCTTGCCCCGGACGCCGCCGCCCGGCCGGGGGAGATGGCCGCGAAGCTCTTCGTCGGCGCCCAGGTGTTCGAAGCCGTCGCGAAAGCCGAAGGCGGGGGTCTTTCCGTTCCGGTCGCTGGTCATGCGATCGCGCCGATGAAGACGGGAACGCGGGCGAAGATCACGATCGAAGGCGGGGAGCCGGCCCTCGAGGCCGTGTTCCCGCTGCGCGGGTCGAAGGCCGCGATCGAGGCGGCGGAACCGTTCTGCTCGAAGCGGGACATGTCCGGCTATGAGCGCATCGGGCTCACGCCCTACAGTTCCTATCTGCTGGAGGCCAAGGAGCTTCGCAAGGACGAGATCCGGCTGTTCAGGCAGGCGACGACGGCCGAGCCGGTCGTGTCGGCCGCCAAGTCGGTGACGCAAGACGGGCGCAGCCTGCTGTTCGTCGAACTGTGCGGCTCGTCCTGGTACTACGGCGCGTCGGGCTGCAATGTCGCGGCCTTCGCCCGCCTCTCCGACGCGGCGGAATGGACCCAGGTCTACGACACCGAAGGCGCGGAACTCTATCTCGACAACAACACGCTGGTCGACGGCTGGCCGAACCTCATCGCCCTGCCCAAGAAGGGCGGCGGGGACGAGGTGCTGTGGGCCTGGGGCGGCGACGGCTACGCGGTCTCCGAGGGCGGGGCCGTGGCGACCGGCCCGAAGGACCCTTCCGCTCAGGACGAGCAGTAGGGCCGCGTCACAGGCGGCGGCCGGCCCCAAGCTGGGTCCACAGGTCGTAGCCGGCAAGGCCGAGCCCGATCAGGATGGCGACGCTCAGGTCGATGCGCGGTACTTTCACGAGCACCACGCCGAAGAAGATCAGGAACGCGGCGAAGGCGAGGAGCGCCAGTGCGCGTGACGTTGCCATGGCTCAGTTCCCGTACAGAAGGTTGGGCAGGAAATAGGCGATCTGCGGGAAGACGTAGATCAGCACCATGCAGAGGATCACGATGCCCATATAGGGCATCATGCCCCTGAAGATGTCGGCGATCTGGACGTGCGGCGGAGAGACGCCCTTCAGGTAGTAGGCCGACATCGCCATCGGCGGCGACAGGAAGGCCGTCTGCAGGTTGATCGCCACGAGGATGCCGAAGAACAGCGCCGGCCAATGCCGGCCGATGGCTTTCGCCGCGGCGGCAGTTGGGCTACGGCTTGCGCTGATCGATCTCCGAGACCGCCGATGTTTTTAAATCTCGTCCCAGACGCCACCATCCTCGCCCAGTTTGCCCTGGCGACGGTGATCATCGCGATCACGCCCGGACCCGACATGACACTGTTCGTCGGACGCGCACTGTCGGAGGGGCGCGCGGCGGGATTGGCCTGCATGGCGGGGGCACTGACCGGCTGCCTCATCCACACCAGTCTCGTGGCCTTCGGGCTGTCGGCGCTGATCGTCGCGTCGCCGCAGGCCTTCCTGGTGCTGAAGGTCTTCGGCGCGGGCTACCTCGTCTGGCTGGCCTGGCAGGCGATCCGGAAGGGCTCGGCATTCTCGCCGGAGAAGAAGGCCGGGCCGCAGCACTCGCTCGTACAGAACTGGGCGACCGGCATCGGTATCAACCTGCTCAATCCGAAGATCATCCTGTTCTTCATGACCTTCCTGCCGCAGTTCGTGTCGGTGGAGGACCCGCATGCGGCGGCGAAGCTGTTCTTCCTCGGCTTCATGTTCATCGCGGTGTCGCTGCCGGTGACGGTGCCGATGGTGCTCGCGGCGGACGGGTTCTCGGGCCTGCTGAGGAAGAGCCCGCGCGCGACCCGGGCGATCGACTATCTGTTCGCCGGCGTGTTCTCGGCCTTCGCGCTCAAGATCCTGACCGCACAGGCACGGTAGCGGCGGTCTTCCAGCCGCCCGCCAGCCGCCCGGCCACCGCCCAGTAGGCGATGCCGCCGACAAGTCCGGCGCCGATCAGCGTGAAGAGGACATAGGGATTTTCGACCAGAGGGTCGCGGAGAGCGACCGCGCCCGGCTCGAGATCGATCGACGGCGGGACATAGAACCAGAACAGCGCGATGACGCAGGCGCCGACGACGCCGCCGGCGACGGCGTAGTAGAGCCAGTCGCGCGCGCCGAGTATCTCGCCGATGCCGATCGCGACCCCGGCCGGCAGGAAGGCGAAGTAGGCGACGAACAGCGCGACGAAGGGGATCGAGAAGACGATCGAGCCCATCACGATCACCGGCGCCTCGTCGGCCTCGAAGCCGGCGGAGGTGAGAAAGATCAGATGGAGAAAGGCGCTCGCAACGGCCGAGGCGGCGGCGTAGCCGAGCAGGATCAGGAAGAGCTGGCCGAGAATCCTGAGAAACAATGTCATCGGTGCATCCACTCCGGATCGGCCGCCTGCACTCCGAGGTCGCCCAGGCGACGGACGAGGGCGTTGCGGATGCGCACGAAGACAAGGCCCCCGACCGCGCCGCCGATGCCGACAGACAGGAGCATCACAAGATCTTCGAACCGAAGGAATGGAGACCCATCCCCACGTCTCGTGCTGACGTACGTTTCGGTCAGCACCGCAAGCCAGGAGAGGGTCGCCGCCAGGAATCCAGCCGCGACGTGATACGAGGTGCCCAGCCGCTTCCATTCGCCTATTCCGATGAACAGCGCCGAGGCGGGGAAGGCGAAGACAAACGTCGCGACGCAGGCGTAGACCGTGGCGATCAGGATGTTGTCCAGGCCCATGCTTGAGCCTTGGGCTGCCACGAATGCGTGAACACACGCGACGACCGTGACAGCTGCCGCGACCGAGGCCAGAGCATAGGGAACGAGGTTGCGAAGCAGCGCCGCCGCGAAAGCTCGCAGGAAGACGCGCCGCCGGTTCACTCCTCGCCGTGCCCCGCGATCATCATCGCTTCGAGCGCGAGGCGGTCGACGCGGCGCATGCGCTCGGATTCCGACTTGAGCTGGCCGCAGGCGGCGAGGATGTCGCGGCCGCGCGGGGTGCGGATCGGCGAGGCGTAGCCGGCGTCGTTGATGTAGTCGGCGAACTTCTCGATCGTCTCCCACTCCGAGCACTGGTAGTTGGTGCCGGGCCAGGGGTTGAACGGGATCAGGTTGATCTTGGCCGGGATGCCTTTCAGCAGCTTGATCAGCGCCTTGGCGTCGTCGATGGAATCGTTGACGTCGCGCAGCATGACATATTCGAAGGTGATGCGGCGCGCGTTGGAAAGGCCCGGATAGGCGCGGCAGGCGGCCATAAGCTCGGCGAGCGGATATTTCTTGTTGATCGGGACGAGCAGGTCGCGCAGGTCGTCGTTGGGCGCATGCAGCGAGATCGCCAGCATGACGCCGAGTTCGGCGCCGGTGCGCACGATTTCGGGCACGACGCCCGAGGTGGACAGCGTGATGCGGCGCTTGGACAGCGCCAGCCCGTCGCCATCGGAGGCGATCAGCAGCGCCTTCTTGACGTTGTCGAAATTGTAGAGCGGCTCGCCCATGCCCATCATGACGATGTTGGAGACCTTGCGGCCTTCCGCCGGGACGATGGCGCCGGCCGGCGTGTCGCGGTCGGGAAAGTCGCCGAGGCGGTCGCGCGCGACGAGAAGCTGGGAAAGGATTTCCTCCGAAGTCAGGTTGCGCACCAGTTTCTGCGTGCCGGTGTGGCAGAAGGAGCAGGTGAGCGTGCAGCCGACCTGGGAGGAGATGCAGAGCGTGCCGCGGCCTTCTTCCGGAATGTAGACGGTCTCGATCTCGACCGGGCGGCCGGCGCCGCGCGGGGGAAACCGGAACAGCCATTTGCGCGTGCCGTCCTGCGAGATCTGCTCCTCGACGATCTCGGGCCGGGCGATGGAGAAGTGCTCTGCCAGCGTCGCGCGCAGGTCCTTGGAGATGTTGAACATCTGGCCGAAATCGGAGACGCCGCGCACATAGAGCCAGTGCCAGAGCTGGCTGACCCGCATCTTGGCCTGGCGCTCGGGCACGCCGGCGCCGACGAGGGCATCCGCCATTTCCTCGCGCGACATGCCGACGAGCGACGGTTTCTCTGCCGCCGCGCGCGCTGACACGCCGGTCGCCGCCGGGGCCGGATTGACCCGCGTATCGTTCAGGATCGTGATTGCCATGTCTGCCGAATTGCCGTTTGCGCGGAGATAGGTCTTCGCGCGGTCCGGCGCCAGATAGCACAAGAGCCGCCATCCGTCACGATGGCGGCCCCAGGTGCGCGAAAGCGCCCGATTACTTGCAGGCCGAAATCTCGGTCAAGGCCGCCGAGATGCCCTTGAGCGAGAAGACGTAGCTGGTGGGATTGCCGCGACCGGACTTGGCGGCGACCTTCATGTCGGCGCCGCCCTTCATCGCCGCGATCAGCGACGGCTCCTCGGCCGCATTCTCCATCCAGGCGCGGTTGCCCTTGGTGAACATGGCGAACTTCTTGTCGCCGACCGTGACCTCGACCTTCGAGTTTTCCTGGAAATTGTAGGAGGCGTTGAACTGCGGCTCGAAGGAGACGTTCTGGCCGGGCTTCTGCGAGACCACGAAATACATCGACTTGCCGTGGTCGAGCGAGGGCGGCTGCTTGTCGGTCGGGATGGTCAGCGTATAGCAGACCTTGCCCTTGTCGTCGTTGTAGGAATAGAGCGCCCAGTCGCCCTTCTGGCCGATCTTGGCGATGTTCTGCGCCTGGGCGGCTCCGCCCGCGGCGAGCATCGCGCCGGCAATCAGGATGGGGAGTGTCTTGTGCATGTTGTCCTGCCGCAATTCGTGCCGAACGCCGGAAGCGCGTCCCCGGAAACGTTCCGTCGCCGACGCATCTGATACAATTTGATTAAATCCAGGTTACGAAAGGGTTACCACCCTGCCGTTTCCCGATCCAACCCGGTGCGGAGCGCCCGATCGGCGCTAATAAGATGCGACAGCGAGCCCCGCGCCCTTTGCCTGCCCCGAAAGAGGGTAGGAAAGCGGCAAGAGTTTGACCTTGGGCCCAGGGCGTGAGGACAGTCGGGTTTCCAAATAGTCTAAGCTGCTGCTCTCATGCGTCATTCCGGGTTCTGCTGCGCGGCCCTGACGGCGGTCCACACGGCCTAGTCGACCTCGGCAAGCGCCTTTCTGGCCGCGGTGCGGTGCACGGGCTTGATGTGCGTGCGGATGGCGGTGATCGCCGCCGTCAGCACCGCCACGTCGTCGGTGAAGCCGAAGCCGAGGAGGAAATCGGGGATGAAATCCAGCGGCAGGACGAAATAGGCAAGGGCCGCGAGCAGCGTGCCGCGGACACGGAACGGCGTCTTCGGATCGAGCGCGCAGTAATAGGCGGCGACCAGCTCGTCCATGAAGGGCACATAGCGCGCGGCGCGCTTGGCGGTGCGCCAGAACTCGAGCCGCACGCGCTTCTCGCGGCGGCCGGTTTCGTCCGCGTCCACCGGCTTCAAGACCTCGCCAATCTTAACGTCGTCCATCCTCGTCCTTCCTCTGCGCAGAGGATGTGGCGCGGGGGGACAGGCTTTGCAAGGGTTCAGCCGCCGGCATAGCGGTTCATGCGGCGGGCGAGCTCGATGTCGAGTTCGGTCACGCCGCCCCGGTCATGCGTCGACAGGGTGACCCTGACCGTCTTGTAGACATTCGACCAGTCGGGGTGGTGGTCCATCTTCTCGGCGGCAAGTGCCGAGCGCGTCATGAAGGCGAAGGCTTCGCTGAAGTTGCGGAACTCGAAGGTGCGCTCGATCGACAGGCCGTCGGCTGCGATCGACCAGCCGGGCAGCTCGGCGATCGCCCGTTTCAGTTCATCCCCGTCCAGCAGGTCTCTTGCCATCTCATGCCCCGTTCAGACCGTTACTGGCAGTGAAGATAGCGCGTTCGCCGCGCCGGAACAGCCGGAGGACGCTATCGCATCGCGCGAAAAGCCTGGCGGCCGTCCTGCACGCTCTCATGCCGCCCGGCCTGCGGCGCGCCGAGCGTCCAGGCCTCCTCGACGATGTAGGGGCCGCCGCCGACCGAATCGCGCGACGACATCAGGACGAAGCGGCCGACGCGGAACGGGAGGGTGAGGAAATTGCCGCGCTGCGAGAGATAGCGGGCCACTTCGCCGTCATTTCCGTTGCGCAGGCGGGCGAGCGTGACATGGGGCACGAACTTGCGCTGGTCGGACGGCGCCCCGGCGCGGGTGCAGATCCGGTCGATCTCGCCCTGAAGCGCATTGAGCTCGGGCGACGGGATGACCCCGGCATAGATGGAGTGGGGCTTCTTCGACCCGAAGGCGCCGACGCCCGACAGGGTGAGGTCGAAGGCGGGACGGCGCACCCGGTCGAGGGCATGCGCGATCTCGTCAGCGAGATGTCCCTCGATATCGCCGATGAAGCGCAGGGTGAGATGATAGTTCTCGACATCGATCCAGCGGGCGCCGGGCAGGCCGCCGCGGAGGAGGGAAAGCGACAGCGCGGCGTCGCGCGGGATCTCGAGGGCGGTGAACAGACGGGGCATGTGGGCACCTCCTCGATTCGATCTCGCATCGCAGCGAATCATCGAATGGCGGGCCGGGCAAGCGATTATTTCAGGCGCGCCCCTGCCCGGACCGATACTACCTGACCAGCGGCTCGATCACCGGCAGCGCCCCTTCGACCATCCGGTCGACGCCGGCGGCGGTCGGATGGAGGCCGTCCGCGAGCTGCAGTGACGGGTTCCCGGCGACGCCGTCGAGGAAGAAGGGGATGAGCGGCGCGCCGTATTTCTGGGCCAGTTTCGGGTAGATGCCGTTGAAGGCGGCGGCGTAGTCCGGCCCCAGATTGGGCGCGGCGAGCATGCCGGCGAGGACGATTCCGATGCCGCGCTTCTGGAGCGCAGCCATCATCGCGTCGAGGTTCTGTTCGGCTATCTCCGGCGCCACACCGCGCAGCATGTCGTTGGCGCCGAGTTCGAGGATCACGAGGTCGGTGCCGTCGGGCACGGACCAGTCGAGCCTGGACAGGCCGCCCGAAGTCGTGTCGCCCGACACGCCGGCATTCGCCACCGCGACGTCATGGCCGCGCGCCTTCAGCGCCGCTTCGAGCTTCTGGGGAAAGCCTTCGTTGGGGCCGAGATTGTAGCCCGCCATCAGGCTGTCGCCGAAGCCGACGATCCTGAACGTGTCGGCGGCCGCCTGGCCGGTCAACGCCACAACACAAATAAGTGCAGTGAAAATAGCGTGTTTCACCTGTTTGAATGCCATCGCCTGGTTCCCATATGACCTTCGACCTGCCCGACCGACTTCCATATAGGACCGATCCGCCGTGACAGAAGCCGTCATTCAACTCGACGACGTGACGCTCACGCTCGGCCAGGGCGCATCGCGCGTGCATGTGCTGCGCGGAATAAGCCTTTCGGTAGCGCGCGGCGAGGCCGTCGGCGTCGTCGGACCGTCGGGATCGGGCAAGTCGACGCTGCTGATGGTTCTGGCCGGGCTCGAAGGCGTCGACGGCGGCACGGTGCGGATCGCCGGCGAGACGCTCAACGGCCGCAGCGAGGACGAGATCGCGCGCTTCCGCGGCCGCAATATCGGCATCGTCTTCCAGTCGTTCCACCTGATCCCCAACATGACGGCGCTCGAGAACGTCGCGGTGCCGCTGGAGCTTGCGGGCGTCGCCGACGCCTTCGCGATCGCGGGACGCGAGCTCGAGGCCGTCGGTCTCGGCGAGCGGACGACGCATTATCCGGGCCAGTTGTCGGGCGGCGAACAGCAGCGCGTGGCGATCGCCAGAGCGCTGGCACCGTCGCCGTCGATCCTCATCGCCGACGAGCCGACCGGCAATCTCGACCAGGCGACCGGCCGGCATATCGCCGACCTGCTCTTCGCCACTGCGCGCGAGCGCGGGACGACGCTGGTGCTCGTCACCCACGACATCGCACTCGCAGCGCGCTGCCAGCGGCAGATCGCCATCCGCTCGGGACGGATCGAGACCGCTCCGGTCGCGGTGAACGCCTGATGGCGGCGCGGTTCGAAGCGGCGAAACCCGGCCTTGCGCTGCGCTTCGCGCTGCGCGAGATGCGCGGCGGGCTGAAAGGGTTCCTCATCTTCATCACCTGCATCGCGCTCGGGGTCGGTGCGATCGGCGGGGTGAATTCGGTCGCCCGCGCGATCACGGCTTCGGTCGCGAGCCAGGGCCAGACGCTGCTCGGCGGCGACATACGGTTCCAGCTGGTGCAGCGCGAGGCGTCGGAGACGGAATTCGCCTTCCTGAAGGCGCAGGGCGACCTCGCGGTGAGCGCCAACATGCGCTCGATGGCCAGGCTGGAGGACGGGTCCGACCAGGCGCTGGTCGAGGCGAAGGCGGTGGATGCGGTCTACCCGCTGTTCGGCGTGCTGGAGACACGGCCGGCGCTGTCGCATGGCGATCTGTTCGGCGAGCGGGACGGCGTGTGGGGCGCGGCGGCGCCGGATCTCTTGTTCGACAGGCTGGGCCTCAAGGAGGGCGGGCGGATCAGGCTGGGAGGCGCCACCTTCGAGCTGCGCGCCCGCATCGTCAACGAGCCGGATTCCGTGTCCGACGGGTTCGGCTTCGCGCCGCGGCTGATGGTGTCGATGGACGGACTTCGCGCGTCCGGACTGATCCAGCCGGGCAGCCTCGTCGAACATGCCTACAAGATCAGGCTGCCGGCAGGTGCGACCGATGCGGACATCACCGCGATCTCTGACAAGGCCAAGTCGGATTTCCCGGAAGCGGGCTGGAGCATCCGCTCGCGCTCCAATGCGGCGCCGTCGCTCTCCAGCAATGTCGAGCGCTTCTCGCAGTTCCTGACGCTCGTCGGTCTCACCGCGCTGGTCGTCGGGGGCGTAGGCGTAGCGAACGCCGTGCGGGCGCATCTCGACGCCAAGCGCGGAGTGATCGCGACGCTGAAGAGCGTCGGCGCGTCGGGCGGATTCGTGTTCTCGGTCTATCTGTTCCAGGTGATGATCGTCGCGGCGATCGGCATCGTCATTGGTCTCGCGATCGCGCTCGCCATGCCGTTCGCGGCAGGTGCTGCGCTGTCGTCGGTCATTCCGGTGCCGGCCGAAGGCGGCATCTACCCGGACGCGCTTGCGATGGGCGTGCTGTTCGGCGTGCTGGTGACGCTCGCCTTCGCCATCCTGCCGCTCGGCCGGGCGCGCGACATCCCGGCCACCGCGCTGTTCCGCGAAGTCGGGCTCGAGGGTCGCGGGCTGCCACGCCTGCCCTATCTGGCGGCGGCGCTCGGAATCGCGGTCGTGCTCGCCGGCCTCGCCGTCTGGTTCTCGTCCGACCGGCGCGTGGCGCTGATCTTCGTCGGCGCGGCGGTCTTTGCCTTCATCGTGCTGCGCAGCGTGGCGGCGCTGGTGCAATGGATCGCGCGCAAGGCGCCGGCGGTGCGGTCGACGCCGCTGCGGCTGGCGATCGGCAATATCCACCGGCCGGGCGCGCTGACGCCGTCGGTGGTGCTGTCGCTGGGTCTCGGGCTGACCCTGCTGGTGACGCTCGCCCTGATCGACGGAAATCTGCGGCGACAGATCGCCGGCAACCTGCCGGAGCGGGCGCCGAACTTCTTCTTCGTCGATATCCAGCCGAGCGAAGTCGGCCGGTTCAGCGACCTGGTCGCGCAGGCGTCGCCCAAGGGCACGCTGACCAAGGTGCCGATGCTGCGCGGCCGCGTCATCGCGCTGAACGGCATCGACGTGCAGCAGATCCAGGTGCCGCCCGAAGGCCAGTGGGTGCTGCGCGGCGACCGCGGCATCACCTATGCCGAGACTGTGCCGGAGAACGCGACGCTGAGCGCCGGCAAATGGTGGCCGAAGGATTATTCAGGCGAACCGCTGGTGTCGTTTTCGGCCGAGGAGGCGAAGGAAATCGGGCTTAAGCTCGGCGATACGGTCACGGTCAACGTGCTCGGGCGCAATGTGACCGCCCGCATCGCCAATCTGCGCCAGGTCGAGTGGGAATCGATGGGCATCAATTTCGTCATGGTGTTCTCGCCCAACGCTTTCGCAGGCGCGCCGCATGCCTGGCTGGCGACGCTGCTCGACAGGGATGCGTCGGCAGTCGAGGAGGCGAAGATCCTGAACGAGGTGACGCGCGCCTTTCCCGCCGTGACGTCCGTGCGCGTCAAGGACGCACTCGATATCGTCAACCGGCTGGTGGGGCAGCTGGGCGTCGCGATCCGCGCGGCCGCGGCGGTGGCGCTGATCGCCTCGGTGCTGGTGCTGGCGGGGGCGCTCGCGGCGGGAAATCGCGCGCGGGTGCATGACGCGGTCGTGCTGAAGATGCTGGGCGCCACGCGCGGGACGCTGATCACCGCGTTTTCGCTGGAGTACATGCTGATCGGGCTCGCCACCGCGATCTTCGCGCTTGCCGCCGGCGGGGCGGCCGCCTGGTTCGTGGTGGCGCGGATCATGACGCTGCCGTCGAGCTTCCTGCCCGATGTGGCAGTCGGCACGGTGCTCATCGCGCTTCTGCTCACCGTCGGCATCGGGCTGGCCGGCACATGGCGCGTCCTCGGGCAGAAGGCAGCACCGGTGCTCCGCGACCTGTGATCGGATTTTTACTACATTGTATGATCACAGTGCGTGACGCGGCGTTACGGGCCTTGTTACCGACACGAAGAATGATCATATTGTGCGCAGGCATGCTGGAGCCCCGCCAGCGGCGCCTGGAGCGCGGACCGCCGCGAGCCGACACCGGACGGGGCAGTAGCAAAGAGGAATCCTATGGCTGACCTTCGCAATTACCAGATGCGTGCAGGCGCGGGCACCCGCGTCGACACCGGCATCGACGAAGGGCTGCGCGCCTATATGCTGAAGGTTTACAACCTGATGGCGCTCGGCCTTGCAATCACCGGCCTGGCCGCGCTCGGCACGATGATGCTCGCGACCACCAACGATCCGGCCGCCGCCGCGGCGACGCTCGGCAACGGCAAGATGCTGACCTCGCTCGGCCTCGCGCTATACGGCTCGCCGCTGAAGTGGGTCGTGATGCTCGCCCCGCTGGGCATGGTCTTCTTCCTGAGCGCCCGCATTCATACGCTCAGCGTCTCGTCCGCCCAGACGATGTTCTGGGTGTTCGCCGCGCTGATGGGCCTGTCGATGTCGTCGATCTTCCTGGTCTATACCTCGGCCTCGATCGTGCAGACCTTCTTCATCACGGCGGCTTCGTTCGGCGCGCTGTCGCTCTTCGGCTACACCACGAAGCGCGACCTGACCGGCTGGGGCTCGTTCCTGATCATGGGCGTGTTCGGCCTGATCATCGCGATGGTGGTGAACATCTTCCTGGCTTCGCCGGCGCTGCAGTTCGCCATCTCGGCGATCGGCGTGCTGATCTTCGCGGGCCTCACCGCCTACGACACGCAGAAGATCAAGGAGATGTACTTCGAGGGCGACGAAGTGCTGGTCGCCGGCCGCAAGGCCATCATGGGCGCGCTGACGCTCTATCTCGACTTCATCAACCTGTTCTCGTTCCTGCTGTCCTTCCTCGGCAATCGCGAGTAGGCACAACGGACGCGAATTCGGAAAGGGCGGCTTCGGCCGCCCTTTTCTTTTGGTGCTTCAATGCGGTATCGCCTGCGCGACCATTCCGGAAAGCGCCATGAGCATCGACATCCGCCCCGCCGAGCCCTCCGACCTGCCGGCTATCGCCGGGATCTACGCGCATGCGGTGACGCATGGAACGGCGAGCTACGAGCTCGAAGCGCCGGGCCTCGACGAGATGCGGAGCCGCTACCAGGGCCTTGTCTCCGCCGGCTATCCCTATCTCGTCGCCGTCAGCGGCGGTGCGATCCTCGGCTACGCCTATGCCGGGCCGTTCCGGCCGCGCCGCGCCTACCGTTTCATGGTGGAGGATTCGATCTATCTTGCCCCCGAATCACAGCGAAAGGGCGTCGGCGGCCTGCTGCTCGCGCGGCTCGTCGCCGAATGCACCCGGCTCGGCTTCCGCCAGATCGCGGCGGTGATCGGCGACGGCGAGCGCAACCGCGCCTCGGTGCGGCTGCACGAGAAGGCGGGTTTCCGCCATGCCGGCACGCTGGAGGGATCCGGCTACAAGCACGGGCGGTGGTTGGACACGGTGTTCATGCAGCTGACGATCAACGGCGGAAAGGATCTGCCGCCAGACCCCGAATCACTTGCAGGAAGGCTTTAGGCCATCTGGAAGATTGGAGATCGAGGTCGTTGACCCGTATGCCGTCATTCCGGGGCCGCGAAGCGGAATCCAGGTCGCGAACGTCTGCTTCCTCGCACCCTGTCGTCTCGCGCAGTCAGCCTCGAAGGGGGCGCTCTGGATTCCGGGTTCCGCTGCGCGGCCCCGGAATGACGGATGAAGGCGGCGCTCGGCATCCTCGAGCGCTTGGAAGCCTAGCTGTCCTAACGACTTAGGCGTCGACGAGCTTCAAGGTCTTGTCGAAGACGGTGAGCACGCGGGCCAGTTCGTGGCCGCGCTTGAGGATGAGGCCCGAGGCGGAGACGACGGAATAGGCGCCCTGGCGGCGCGCCAGCGATGGATCCTTGACGATCCGGTAGAGCGGCGTCTCGCTGGTGCGGCGGAAGACCGAGAAGACCGCGCGGTCGCTCATGTGGTCGATGGCGTAGTCGCGCCATTCGTTGGCGGCGACCATGCGGCCGTAGAGCCGGAGAATCTGATCGAGTTCGCGCCTGTCGAAAGTGACCGGGATATCCATCCGCTGGCGGCGAGCGTCCGACAGCGGAATCAGTATTCCGGAATCGTCACCGCCCTCCCCGCCGGCGCTGCGATCGACCATCCACTCCACTCCGTGACAGTTAAGTGACAGGGTCGCTCGTATGCCGAGCGAAATCAACACCTAATGCGGGAATGGGGCGTGCGGAGGCGGTTCCGGGGTTCACGCATCATGAAAGCGAATGTGACATTGGTGATCGCTTTGACACATTCTCGCCGCGAAATAATCCACCTGCGGCCAGCATTCGACAGAAGTATGCATTCGTTGCCTGAGACGGTTCGGTCCGGCGCCGGCCCTGTAAACCCCAAGCCCCCCGCCCATGGGGCTCGCGCTGGACCGATCCTTCGGGGCTCCCGAGCATAACGGGTGTCCCGAGCGACAATCCCGAAAGACCTGCGGCCGGCATTCGATCTTCGGATCGAATGTCGGTCTTTTCTTTTGCGGATCAGACGCCGCCCTGCGGGAAATTGGCCGCACCGAGAATGGGACCGGGTGCGCCGTCGGGGCGGACGGACTGCAGCAGAACGGCGAAGCCGCCCGGGCCGCGCCTCAACATCTCGCTCGCCGGCAGTTCGAAGACCGCCGCCTTGCCGTGCCACATGCCGGCGGCCTGGACGCCGGTGACCGGGTTCACGTAGCGGACGTGCTTGCCGACGTTCTCGCCGGCCGTGATGTTCACGGAATGGGGCAAGTCGTAATAGACGACCGTGACATGGGCCTTCTGCCCGACACTGCCCGCACCGGTCTCGATGACGATGCTGTCGCCCCGCTTGCGGACGTCGACGTCGACGACGAGGCCCTGCCCGGTATTGCCAAGGGACGACAGCGATCCCTCGATCTCGCCCCGCCTGGAGCCGTTGACGTGGACCCTGCCGTTGACCACGGCCTGGGGCGTATAGACGGAGCGGGTCTCGAAGGCCTTCCGATAATCGTCCTGGCGGGCCGCGCTGTCCGGGTTGGCGAGCGTATCGCGCCAGCCGAGATAGTCCCAGTAGCCGACATGGTAGCCGAGAGCGAGCACGTCGCCCCGCTTCGACAGTTCGGTCAGATTGGCATCCGCCGCGGGCGAGGATTTGCAGCCCTGGCTGGTGAACAGCTCGACGACCCCGGCCAGGCGCTCGCCTGCCCAGCAGATCGGATTGGTTGCAAACAGCGACAGCGCCGTCAGAGCGGCGGCGCCAAGGCTCTTCAGTATCATCGGTCTCACATGCCCCGCAGCCGTGTCACGGCTACTTCTTCTTATCTGCCCAAAGCATAGGCAGACAAGCAATCAACGGGAAGTCACGTTGGGGTGAGTGTTCCGTGGAATTTCGAAGCCGGATTGCGACAGGGCGGGTCGGTCGCGCTGCACACAAGCAAACGGCGCCAGGCGGTTTCGCCCGGCGCCGTTATTCGTCGATCGCCTGTCTCGCTTACGCGGCGAGGTCGCGCAGCACGTATTGCAGGATGCCGCCGTTCCTGAAGTAGTCGAGCTCGTCCAGCGTATCGATGCGGCAGAGGATCGGCACGTTCTTTACCGTGCCGTCGGCGAAGGTCACTTTCGCGGTCATCTTCTGGCGCGGCTTGATGGTCTCGATGCCGTCGATCTCGACCGTCTCGTCGCCCTTGAGGCCGAGGGAGGCCCAGGAGGTGCCTTCCTCGAAGGTGAAGGGGATGACGCCCATGCCGACCAGGTTCGAGCGGTGGATGCGCTCGAAGGACTGCGCGATCACGGCCTTGACGCCGAGGAGGTTGGTGCCCTTCGCCGCCCAGTCGCGCGACGAGCCGTTGCCGTATTCGACGCCGGCGAAGATGACGAGCGGCACCTTCTCCTGCTGGTAGAGCATGGCGGCGTCGTAGATCGACATCTCCTCCTTCGAGGGATAGTGGATCGTGTAGCCGCCCTCGCGGCCGTTTTCGCCCAGCATGTGGTTGCGGATGCGGATGTTGGCGAAGGTGCCGCGCATCATCACCTCATGATTGCCGCGGCGCGTGCCGTACTGGTTGAAGTCGGCGACGCCGACGCCATGGTCGGTGAGGTATTTGCCGGCAGGCGAAGCCGCCTTGATCGAGCCGGCGGGCGAGATGTGGTCGGTGGTGATCTTGTCGCCGAACAGGCCGAGCACGCGCGCGCCCTTGATGTCGCCGATCTTGCCGAAGCCCTTTCCCATCCCGACGAAGTAGGGCGGGTTCTGGACATAGGTCGAGCTGTCGTCCCAGGCATAGGTCTGGCCGGTCGGGGCCTGCACCTTCTGCCAGTTCTCGTCGCCCTTGAAGACGTCGGCATATTTGCGGGCGAACAGTTCGCGCGTGACGTTCTTCGCGATGAACTCCTGGATCTCGACATTGGTCGGCCAGATGTCCTTGAGGTAGACCGGGTTGCCGTTCCTGTCCTCGCCGAGCGGCTCGGTGGTCAGGTCCTTTGTCACCGTGCCGGCGAGCGCGTAGGCGACGACGAGCGGCGGCGAGGCGAGGTAGTTCGCCTGCACGTCAGGCGAGACGCGGCCTTCGAAGTTGCGGTTGCCGGACAAGACCGCGGCAGCAATCAAGCCTTTATCGTTGATGGTCTTCGAGATCGGGCCGGGCAGCGGGCCGGAATTGCCGATGCAGGTGGTGCAGCCGAAGCCGACGAGGTTGAAGCCGATCTGGTCGAGCTCCTTCTGGAGGCCGGCCTTTTCCAGATACTCGGCGACGACCTGCGAGCCGGGGGCGAGCGAGGTCTTGACCCACGGCTTCTGCTTCAGGCCTACGCGGTTGGCGTTGCGGGCAAGCAGGCCGGCGCCGATCAGCACCGAGGGGTTGGACGTGTTGGTGCAGGAGGTGATGGCGGCGATGACCACGTCGCCGTGGCCGAGGTCGAAGTCGGCGCCCTCGACGGCGTAGCGCTTCGAGATCTCGACGGTCTTCTTGTATTCGGTCTCCATCGCCTTGGCGAAGCCGGCGGCGATGTCCTGCAGTGCCTGGCGGCCTTCCGGACGCTTCGGGCCGGCCATCGACGGCACGACCGAGCCGAGGTCGAGGTCGAGCGTGTCGGTGAAGACCGGGTCGGCGATGCCGTCGTGGCGCCACATGCCTTGAGCTTGCGAATAGGCCTCGACCAGCGCGATGCGGGCATCGGTGCGGCCGGAGGTGGTGAGGTAGTTGATGGTCTCGCCGTCGACCGGGAAGAAGCCGCAGGTGGCGCCGTATTCCGGCGCCATGTTGCCGATCGTGGCGCGGTCGGCGAGCGTCATGGAGGAGAGGCCGGGGCCGAAGAACTCGACGAACTTGCCGACGACGCCCTTCTTGCGCAGCATCTGGGTGACGGTGAGCACGAGGTCGGTGGCGGTGACGCCTTCCTTGAGCTTGCCGGTGAGGCGGAAGCCGATGACCTCCGGCAGGAGCATGGAGACGGGCTGGCCCAGCATCGCCGCCTCGGCCTCGATGCCGCCGACGCCCCAGCCGAGAACGCCCAGGCCGTTGATCATCGTGGTGTGGGAATCGGTGCCGACGCAGGTGTCGGGATAGGCGGTGAGTTCGCCGTCCTCGTCATTGGTCCAGACGACCTGGCCGAGGTATTCGAGGTTGACCTGGTGGCAGATGCCGGTGCCGGGCGGCACGACGCGGAAATTGCGGAACGCCTGCTGGCCCCATTTCAGGAACTTGTAGCGCTCCTCGTTGCGCTCGTATTCGAGCTCGACATTGCGGGCGAACGCCATCGGCGTGCCGAACTCGTCGACGATGACGGAATGGTCGATGACCAGATCGACGGGGACGAGCGGGTTGATCTTTTCCGGATCGCCGCCGAGCGCCTTGATGCCGTCGCGCATGGCGGCGAGGTCGACCACCGCCGGCACGCCGGTGAAGTCCTGCATCAGCACGCGGGCCGGGCGATAGGCGATCTCGACGCCGGCCTTGCCCTTGTCGACCAGCCAGGAAGCGACGGCCTCGATCGACGCCTTGGTGACGGAGCGGCCGTCCTCGTTGCGGAGCAGGTTCTCGAGTAGCACCTTCATCGAGAAGGGAAGCTGGGAGATGCCGGTGAGACCGTTCTTTTCGGCCTCGATGAGGCTGAAGTAGACATATTCTGCGTCCCCGACACGAAGCGTGCGCCGGGCGTTGAAGCTGTCGAGCGATTTAGGCACGTGCGATCCCATCCTGGTCTGTTTCGCCGAAGCGGGAACGGACTCCTGAGGCATGACGCGCAAAGGTTGCGGGTGCGGTCATTTCCGCTGCCCGTCCCCTGCGCGTCCCCGCTGGGAGAGCGGGTTGCGCGGGCTCGGCAATCTGAGGTTCCCCGTGCCGACCGCTGGCACAGTTGCCTGCTTCATAGAAGCTTTCTAAACAGGTTGCCAGTGCGACGAAGGGCAAATTTGCTGCGTCGCAAGAATATGCTGAGCCGCGCCTCGAACGGGCCGGGGAACGGGGCAAAATGCGGCTGGTCGTCGAGAATCTGGCGGGCGAACGAGGGGGCGAGCCGGTTTTCGACGGCGTCTCCTTCGCGTTGTCCGATGGCGAATGCCTGGTCGTCACCGGCGAGAACGGCAGCGGCAAGTCGACGCTGCTCAGAATCGTCGCAGGTCTGCTGCCTGCTTCGGGCGGATCTGCCAGGCTCGACGGCGGCGGCGAGGAATGGCCGGATGTGATGTCGGCCTGCCACTATCTCGGCGACAGGAACGCGATGAAGCCGGCGCTGACCGTGGCGGAGAATCTGTCGTTCCGGCAGGAGTTCCTCGGGCGGCCGTTCCTGTCGGCGGAAGAGGCGCTGGAAGAGGTGGCGCTGCCGAGCGTCGCCACGCTGCCCTTCGGCTATCTGTCGACGGGACAGAGGCGGCGGGTGGCGATCGCGGGATTGCTGGTGTCGTTCCGCCCGGTCTGGCTGCTCGACGAGCCGACCGCCGGCCTCGACCTCGGTTCGGAGCGGCGGTTTACGGCGCTGATGCGGGCGCATCTGGAGGAGGGCGGCATCATCGTCGCGGCGACGCATGTGCCGCTCGGGATCGAGGGGGCGAAGGAGCTGGTGATGGGGGGCGCGGGATGAGGCGACGCAGAAATCACCCCCTCACCGTCCCGGCTTCGCCGGTCCACCTCTCCCCCTGCCCGGGGGAGAGGAGCCCAAGTCCTGAAAGGATCGGCCTTCGAGATTGGCGTCTCCTCTCCCCCGGGCAGGGGGAGAGGTGGCACGCGAAGCGTGACGGTGAGGGGGTGCTTCTGGCGCTGCAGCCCCCATGCTAGCCCTCTACATCCGCGATCTGAGGCTCGGGGTGCGCGCCGGGGGTGGGGCGCTGGTGGGCGTGCTGTTCTTTCTCGTCGTCATCACGGTGGCGCCGTTCGCGATCGGGCCGGACATGAACCTCTTGTCCCGCATCGGCCCGGCGATGCTGTGGATCGGCGCGCTGCTGGCGAGCCTGCTCGGCCTCGACCGCTTGTTCCAGGCCGATCGCGAGGACGGCTCGCTCGACCTGCTCATCATCGGCTCCAGCCGGCACATGATGGCGCTGGTCGTCTTCGTCAAATGCCTGGCGCACTGGACGACGAGCGTGCTGCCGCTGGTGGTTGCCGCACCGCTGCTGGCGCTGTTCATGAACATGACGGTCGATTCCGCACTCGGCACCGCGCTGACGCTTCTGGCCGGAACGCCGGCGATCACCTTCATCGGCGCCGCGGGTGCGGCAGTGGCCGTGTCGCTGCCGCGCGGCGGGCTGCTGGTGACGGTGCTGGTGCTGCCGCTGGTGATCCCGGTGCTGATCTTCGGTGTCTCGGCGGCCTATGCGGTGACAGCCGAGCCCGACCCGTTCCTGCCGCCCTTCCTGATGCTCTGCGCGCTGACGCTGTTCTTCGCGGTGATCGGGCCGTTCGCGGCGGGGTACTCGCTGAAACACTCGGCGGACTAGGCGGCGCGCGACAAGTTGCTTCACGCGAGCTTGATCGGCGTCAATTGCGCGCCGCATTCGGCCGGTCTATTGGGAAACGATGAGCGACGCCGCGACACAGCCGATGCGATTTGCCGACCTCGCCAGCCCGACGCGGTTCCTCGAACTCTCGGGCAAGGTAGTGCCGTGGCTGGGCGCCGCCGCACTGATCGTCACGGCCATCGGCCTCGCGATGGGTTTCGCGGCGCCGGAGGACTACCAGCAGGGCTCGACGGTCAGGATCATGTATATCCACGTGCCGTTCGCGTGGATTTCCATGATGTGCTACATGGTGATGGCGGTCGCGGCGCTCGGCACGCTGGTGTGGAAACATCCTCTCGCCGACGTATCGCTGAAGGCGGCGGCGCCCATCGGCGCCGTGTTCACCGCGCTGGCGCTCGCGACCGGCTCGATCTGGGGCCGGCCGATGTGGGGCACCTGGTGGGTCTGGGACGGACGGCTGACCTCGGTCTTCGTGCTGTTCCTGATGTATCTCGGCCTGATCGCGCTGACGCGGGCGCTCGATGATCCCGCGCGCTCGGCCCGGGCGGCGGCGATCGTGACGCTGGTTGGCGTCATCAACATCCCGATCATCAAGTTCTCCGTCGAGTGGTGGAACACGCTGCACCAGCCGGCCTCGGTGATGCGGCTCGACGGGCCCACGATCCACTCGAGCCTGTTGTGGCCGCTGCTGATTTCGGCGCTCGGATTCACGCTGATGTTCTTCACCTTCCACATAATGGCGATGCGGGCGGAGATCTGGCGCCGCCGCGTCTCGGTCATGCGGCGCATGATGGCCAAGCGCGCCGACCGGGACGCCGCGGCATGAACCACGCGCTGTTCGTCACCGCCGCCTATGTCGTGTCGGCCCTGGCGCTTGTGGGGCTGGGCGCCTGGATCCTGCTCGACCAGCGGGCGCGGCAGAAGGAGATGGCCGATCTCGAGGCCGCCGGCGTGAAACGCCGTTCGGAGCGGAAGGCCCGTCGTGACGCCGCAGGCTGAGCCGAAACCGAAGGGGCGCGCCTGGCTGGCGCTGCTGCCGCTCGCCTTCTTCCTGGCGCTGGCGGCGCTGTTCATGTCGCAGCTGATGTCCGGCAAGGACAATTCGATCGTGCCGTCGGCGCTGATCGGCGCGCAGGCGCCGGCGACCGAGCTGCCGCCGCTCGACGGGACCGGCCTGCCCGGGCTGTCCTCATCGGCCTTTGCCGGCAAGGTGACGCTGGTCAATGTCTGGGCGTCGTGGTGCGCGCCGTGCCGGCAGGAGCATCCGCTCTTGATGGAGCTTGCCGGCGACAAGCGCATCGTGCTCACCGGCCTGAACTACAAGGACACGCCGGAGAACGCGCGGCGCTTCCTCGGCAGCCTCGGCAATCCCTTTGCCGCGATCGGGGTGGACGCGACGGGTTCGACGACGATCGACTGGGGCGTCTACGGCGTGCCCGAAACCTTCCTCGTCGGCAAGGACGGGCGCATCCTCTACAAGCATGTCGGCCCGTTCACGCCGGAGTCGGTCAAAGGCGATTTGATGCCGCAGATCGAGAAGGCGCTGGCCGGCTGACGGCGTCGTCGTTCCGGGGCCGCGGGCCCGTCGCCCGCAAAAAACGAGCGGCCCGCCGGGCCGGGGTGAACCAACCACCACACCCCCAGGGGGGCACAAACCCCCGCAGCGGAGCCCGGAATCCAGGTCGCGGACGTCGGCCGGGATGTCCACACCCTCGATCACGAGCGTCGATCCACACCCGCCCGGGTCGGCGCTCTGGATTCCGGGTTCCGCTGCGCGGCCCCGGAATGACGGCGATAGCATCGGCGGTTTCGATCCGCGATTATCCACGCAGGCAGGTGTTATTTCTTGCCGAGTTCCTCGGTGGAGTGGCGGATGATCAGCGGCATCTGGAACAGGGTGAAGGCGATGGTGATGGGCATGATGCCCCAGACCTTGAACGCCACCCAGGTCTCTTCCGAGAAGTTGCGCCAGACGACCTCGTTGACCACCGCGAGGAAGAGGAAGAACAGGCCCCAGCGCAGCGTCAGCTTGCGCCAGCCTTCGGCATCGAGCTTGAAGGCGGAATCGAAGACGTAGCCGAGCAGCGAGCGGCCGAAGAAGAGGCCGCCGAGCAGGACCGCGCCGAACAGCGTGTTGACGATGGTCGGCTTCATCTTGATGAAGGTCGCGTCCTGCAGCCAGAGCGTCAGCCCGCCGAAGACGAAGACGACGACGCCCGAGACCAGCGGCATGATCGGCAGCGTGCGGGTGAGTGCCCAGGACACGGCGAGCGCGATTGCCGTGGCGGCCATGAACAGGCCGGTAGCGATGAAGATCGGGCCGCCGAGATCGGCAAGTGCGGGGAAACGGTGCGCCAGCCATTCGCCGCGGGCATTGGCAAAGAAGAAGATCAGCAGCGGCCCGAGCTCCAGCGCGAACTTGAGATAGGGGTTGATTTCCTTGCGCCGCGGATCGGCGGGGTCGCGTTCGAGAATGGGCTCGCTCATTGAAATTGTCCTCGGAAAGCGATGCCCCCTCCACCGCCTTCGGCGGTCCCCCTCCCCCGCTTCGCAGGGGAGGATATGGCAGCCGCGCGGTCGTGCCTGATCCTCCCCCGTTTACGGGGGAGGGGGACCATGCGCAGCATGGTGGAGGGGGCGCTGTTGAGACCGGAACTCATCATTGCACTCCGGCGATCGCGCGGGCGAAATCGTTGGCCGAGAAGGGTTCGAGGTCGTCGACCTGTTCGCCGACGCCGATGAAGTAGACCGGCAATCTATGCTTCGCGGCGATGGCGACAAGGATGCCGCCGCGCGCGGTGCCGTCGAGCTTGGTCATGACGAGACCGTTCACGCCGGCAATGTTGCGGAAGATTTCGACCTGATTGAGGGCGTTCTGGCCGGTGGTCGCATCGACGGTCTGCAGCACGGTGTGCGGCGCCTCGGGATCGAGCTTGGCGAGCACGCGGACGATCTTCTCCAGCTCCGCCATCAGTTCCGCCTTGTTCTGCAGACGGCCGGCGGTGTCGATGATCAGCACGTCGGAACCGGCTTCCTTCGCCTTTTCGAAGGCGTCGTAGGCGAGGCCGGCGGCGTCGGCGCCGAGCTTCGAGGAGATGACGGGCGAATGGGTGCGTTCGCCCCAGATCTTCAGCTGTTCGATCGCCGCCGCGCGGAACGTGTCGCCGGCCGCGAGCATCACCTTCAGTCCCCCGGCGGTGAGCTTGGCGGCGAGCTTGCCGATGGTAGTGGTCTTGCCGGTGCCGTTGACGCCGACGACGAGGATGACGTGCGGCTTGTGGCTCAAGTCGAGTTCGAGCGGCAGAGCCACCGGCTTCAGGACCTTCTCGATCTCCTGCGCCATGACCGTGCGGACTTCGGCCTCCGACACGTCGCGGCCGAGGCGGGTCGAGGCGAGCGTGTCGGTGACGCGCAGCGCCGTCTCGACGCCGAGGTCGGCGCGGATCAGCACGTCTTCCAGATCCTGCAGCGTGTCTTCGTCGAGCTTCTTCTTGGTGAAGACGCCGGCGATGGAGGAGGACAGCTCGCGCGACGAGCGCGCCAGGCCCTCGCGCATGCGCTGGAACCAGGTCGGACGCGGCGCGGGGGCGGCGGGGGCGACCGGCTCGGCCTTGGCCTCGACCTTCTTCGTGACGGTGACCTTGCCGGCGGGTGGTGCCGAAGGCGTCACGGCGACGGGTGCAGCGACCGGGGCCTGGACCGCCTCGAGGGACGGAGGCTCGACGGCGATGGGCGCCGGCTCCGGCGCAGCAATCGGTTCCGCCGGCACGTCCGGAACGGCGTGGGCCGCGGATACCGGCTCTGCCGGTGCCGGCGCAGCGACCTGGGGAGCGTCGACCGGCGGCGGTTCGACCGCCACGGGAGCGGGAGGCTCGGCCGCTTCCGGGGCCGGCTCTTCCGCCGGCTGGGCGACAGGCTCCGATTCGGCTGTCTGGGTGCGAGCGTCGACGGACGGCAGCGCCGGCAATTCCGGCGCGACCTCCGCCTCGATCGCCAGTGGCGGGATCGGTTCGGCAACGCGAATGGGAGGCAGGATTTCGGCCGACGGCGGCGCTTCGGCAACCGAAGAACGCTCGGCCTCAAGCGGCGCGAAGGGCGGAACAGCGGCGGCTGCTTCGCCCGACGGTTCGGGGATCGAGGTCGGCTCCGGCGCGACCTCGGCCCTCAGCGCGTCGCCGGCGACCGGATCCGGCTCGCGGATCGGGGGCAGGATCTCGGCCTCGGGCAAGGCCTGAGGCGGCGCCTCGGCGGCGGGCTGCTGGTCGATCCCGACATAGGGTGCGAGCGCCGGCAGCTCCTGCGTGGCGGGGGCCGTTTCTTCGGCCGGCGGCGCCTTCTCCTCCTCGGCCTTGCGGCCGAAGGTGAACACCTTCTTGATGAAGTCGAATGCCATCCGCTCAGGCCGCCTGTCTCAGGGGCGCGGCGATGAGCCTGTCGCCGTCATGGCCGGTGACGATGCCCGGCAGGATTTCGCCGGGTTCTCCGGAACCGAGCGCCACAAGGGTGAAGCCTTCGGTGCGGCCGATGCCATTACGCTCGACGAGGATGGACTGCGTGGTGCCGGCGAGCGAGGCGAGATGGCGCCGGTAGGCCCTGTCGCCGGCGGCGCGCAGGCGCGCGGCGCGCTCCTTGACGACGTCGCGACGGACCGGCGGCATGCGCGCGGCGGGCGTGCCCTCGCGCGGCGAGAACGGGAAGACGTGCAGATGCGTCAGCCCGCATTCCTCGACGATTCGGAGCGAGTTCTCGAACATGCCTTCCGTCTCGGTCGGGAAGCCGGCGATGATGTCGGCGCCGAAGACGATGTCGGGGCGCAGCGCCCGCACTTCGGCGCAGAAGCGGATCGAATCGTCGCGCAGGTGCCGCCGCTTCATGCGCTTCAGGATCATGTCGTCGCCGGCCTGGAGCGACAGGTGCAGATGCGGCATCAGCCGCGCTTCGCCGGCGATGGCCTCCATCAGGTCGGCATCCGCCTCGATGGAATCGATCGAGGAGAGGCGCAGGCGCTTCAGGTCCGGCACCTGGCGCAGGATCGCCTTGACGAGCTTGCCGAGGCGCGGAGCGCCGGGCAGGTCGGCGCCGTAGCTGGTCATGTCGACGCCTGACAGCACGATCTCGGCATAGCCGTTGCCGACGAGGCGCTTCACCTGGTCGACCACGGCGCCCATCGGCACCGAGCGCGAATTGCCGCGGCCGTAGGGGATGATGCAGAAGGTGCAGCGGTGGTCGCAGCCGTTCTGGACCTGGACGAAGGCGCGCGCCCGGCCCTCGATCGCGTCGACCATGTGCGACGCGGTCTCCTTCACCGACATGATGTCGTTGACGCGGACCTTCTCGAACAGGTTGACGCCGAAATCGGGCAGCGCGCGGTAGGAGCTGGCCTTCAGCTTCTCCTCGTTGCCGAGCACGAGGTCGACCTCGTCCATTGCCTCGAACGTGCCGGGCTCGGTCTGCGCGGCACAGCCGGTGACGATGATGCGGGCCTGCGGATTGTCGCGGCGGGCCTTGCGGATCGCCTGGCGCGCCTGGCGGACGGCTTCGGCGGTGACGGCGCAAGTGTTGAAGACGACCGCGCCGCCGTCGACCTCGCCGAGGCCGGCGGCATTGGCTTCGCGGCGCATCACCTCGGATTCGTAGGTGTTCAGCCGGCAGCCGAAGGTGACGATGTCGATGCCCTTGCCGGCCATCAGCAAAGGCCTCCGGCCCGGCTACGAAGGGCGGCGAATGTGTCTATACCCCCACCCTGTACCCCTCCCCACAAGGGGGAGGGGGATCGCCGGCGTAGCAGAATCCCCCTCCCCCTTGTGGGGAGGGGTACGGGGTGGGGGTTGAAACGCTCCGGCTTGAAAGCCATTACGCCGCGCTTTCGGTTTCGCGTGCCCAGGTGCCGGTGGCCGGGTCGAACGTGCCGGAGAACTCCCATTCGGCAGGACCGGTCATGACGACGTGGTCGTTGCCGCGCCATTCGACAGTGAGAGTGCCGCCGGGCTGGGTGACCTTGACGATGCGCTCCGTGCGACCGGTGCGGGCCGCGGAGACGGCGGCTGCGCAGGCGGCGGAGCCGCAGGCCTTCGTCAGTCCGGCGCCGCGCTCCCAGGTGCGCATGATCAGGGCGTCGCGGGAGATCACCTGCGCGATGGAGATGTTAGCCCGCTCGGGGAAGATCGGGTGGTTCTCGAGCAGGGGACCGAAGCGGTCGAGGTCATAGGACCAGACGTCACGGTCGACCCAGAAGATCGCATGCGGATTGCCCATCGAGGCGACGGAGGGCGAGTGGAGAATCGGGTCGTCGATCGGGCCCACCTGCAGCTCGATGGCGCGGGTGTCGGCGAACTCCTCGGCGAGCGGGATCTGGTCCCATTCGAAGCGCGGCACGCCCATGTCGACCGAGATGGTCCCATCCAGGTGTTCCTGCGCGGAGAGGATGCCGGCGACGGTCTCGAAGGTGAACAGCTTCCGGCCGGTCTCCGAGGCGAGCGCCTGGACGACGCAGCGCATGCCGTTGCCGCAGGCCTGGGCGCGCGAGCCGTCGGAGTTGAGGATCTCGACATAATTGTCGGTGCCCGGCGTCCTGGGATCGTGGATGGCCATGATCTGGTCGAACTTCGTCGCCGGATCGGCATTGAGCGCGATCGCGGCCGCCGGCGAGACGCGCGCCGACGAGCCGCGCATGTCGGCGACGATGATCTCGTTGCCGAGCCCGTTCATCTTGGCGAATTGCACGTCGGAAGCCATCGCGGCCCAGTTTCCCTGCGATCTCGCCGCTATATGGCGGAAGCGGGCCGAAATTACCAGTCTCGCCGGGCCTGCTCGCTCAGGCGATGACGACGATGCCGAGGATGACCAGCAGGAACAGGATCAGCAATATGCCGATCAGGAGCTTGGCGCCCGTCATGGCCGCGCCGGAAATGGCGTTGAAGCCGAGGAGGCTCGCGACCGCGGCGACGATGAGAAGAATAACGATCCACTTGACCATGTGAGATCTCCCTCGCTTGCGCGAGGGAAACGCGGCAGGCGGGAGCGGGTTCCGTCAGGCGGGCGGCACGTCCCAGACTTCGCCCGGCTGCATGGCGCGGAAGCGGTGGCGCGGGATGGCTTCGGCGTCGAGGGCGACATGCAGGCGTTGGCGCGGTTCGTCGACGGACTCGTCGGTGAGCCGAAAGGTGCCCCAATGGATGCCGGCGGCGTGTTCGGCGCCGAGGAGGCGGAAGGCGGCGACGGCCTCTTCGGGATTCTGGTGATGCGGCTCCATGAACCAGCGCGGTTCGTAGGCGCCGATCGGCAGCACGGCGAAGCGGAAACCGCCGTGCTTCTCCCGGGCGAGGGAGAAATTGCGGCCTTCGTGGAAGCCCGTGTCGCCGCCGAAATAGACATGGCCGGCGGAGGTCTCGATGGTGAAGGCGGACCATAGGGCCATGCGGCGATCGCCGGCGCCGCGCGCCGACCAGTGATGCGCCGGTTCGACATGGACGGCGACGCCGTCGCCGAGGTCGATCCGCTCGTGCCAGTCGTGCGTCGAGATGCGGATGCCGGGCGCGGCCCTGCCGACGATGGCATCGTTGCCGAGCGGCGTGATGACATGCGGGTCGCGGGCGGCCTTCAGCCGCGCCAGCGTCGCGGCGTCCATGTGGTCGTAGTGGTTGTGGGTGAGCAGCACGTAGTCGATGGGCGGCAGGTCGTCGAAGGCGATGCCCGGCGCATTGACCCGCCTCGGGCCGGCGAAGGAGAAGGGCGAGACGCGCTGCGACCAGACGGGATCGGTGAGGAAATTCAGCCCGCCCGCCTGGATGAGAAGCGAAGCGTGGCCGACCATCGTCACGCGCAGCGCTTCGGGTGCGAGCCGGGGCTCAGGCTTGGCCGGCGGATGCGGGCTCGGCCATTCCGCAGGCCATTTCGCCTTGCCGCCGCCGAACTGCCAGCGCAGCAGGTCGCGGAAGGAGGCGGGCTCTTTCCCCTCGGGATTGAAGAACAGCCGGCCGTCGAAATGATCGGACGGTGGGCCGCCGTAATAGGCGTTGCCGGCTTTTGCACGGCCCGTCGCGGAGGCATCGCCGCCGCCGACTGCCTGTTTCGAGAACAATCTGGGTCGCTTCATCCGCAGGAGATAGGGGCAACGCGCTTGCACGCAACCGCGAGGCAGTGAATTGAATGTTCCGGCAGGATGAAAAGGTCGTGGGCCATGGTCAAGAAGCGCATCGGCGATGCCTGGATGCCGGCGGACGAGTTCGGGCGGGCGCTGCCGCGCGGTCTCGGCCTCAACCTACTGGTGCCGGAGATCGAACCGATGCGGCAGTTCTGTGCCGAGGTGCTTGGCGGGCGGATTGTTTATGCCGACGCGGATTTCTGCGTCGTCGACCTCGCCGGCTCGATCCTGCTGCTGCACGCCGACCACACCTACCGCGACCACGAGATGTTCGGCGTGTTCGACGGGGCCGAGGCGCGCGGCATCGGGGCCGAGATCCGCGTCTATGGCGTCGATCCGGACGAGATCGAGGCGCGGGCGCGCTCGGCGGGCCATGTCGTCCTGTCCGGCTCGATCGACAAGCCGCACGGGCTGCGCGAGTGCCACATCGTCGGACCATCGGGCTATGTCTTCGTCCCCGGAAAGGCGATCTGAAGGGAGGCGCGCCGTCGCCGCGGGCACAAAATACGGTCCCGAACGGCGGATTCGGCTCGCCAAAACCAAATATTAACCCTATTGGCCTCGAATCGTTCGCAACATCGCCACGTTTGTAGTGACTGGACTGACAGACGGGGCGCCCCACAGCGTCCGCACCCTGCGGAGAAGACGACATGGCGAGTGAAATGGCCCGATTCCATCCCAATGCAACGCGCGGCCTTTTGATCGCCTGCGCGGCGCTCGTGATCGCCGGGTGCAGCACCTCGCGCTTCGACCGCGTCGACACGAGGCCCGAGCCGCTGACGCCAGCGCCGTCGGGCACCGTCACCTCTAACCAGCTTCCTCCCCCCTCCGCCGCCGGTCCGACCGATCCCTCCGCCTTCCCGCCCGCGCCGGGAACGAGCCCGACCGATCCGCAGGTCGCCGCCGGCCCCGCCGTACCGCCCCAGGCGCCGGCCGGCGCGCCCGACGTGACCAAGGAGGCGATGGTCGGCGCCTGGAAAGTGAATACCGGAGGTGGCGGCTGCCAGATGATGCTGAGCCTGACCAAGCAGGCGGCCGATTTCCGCGCCGCCTCGCTGCGCTGCCCGGGCGACGCGGCCAATGTCGCGGCCTGGAATGTCGGCGGCAAGCAGGTGGTGCTGAAGGACAATACCGGCAACGTGGTCGCGCGGCTCTATTCCTCGGGTCCCGAGAAATATGACGGCCAGACGGCGACCGGCCAGCCGATCAGCTTCTCCCGTTAGGTCGCGTGCACAGTTGGCTTTCCAAGCAGTCGATGATGTGGATCGGCCGCCTTCTTGCGTCATTCCGGGGCCGCGCAGCGGAACCCGGAATCCAGAACGCCGGCCTTGCCCGCCTACATCCCTAATTCCGACGTTGCCTCCCTGGATTCCGGGTTCCGCTGCGCGGCCCCTGAATGACGGCGTATGCTCCAACGACTTCGATCTCCAATTATACACACGTCCTTCACAACTCGCGGGCCGGTCTCCATGACCTCTCATGCAGGGCTGGCGGCCTATTCCTCGCTGCGGCACGATTACGGACGGCTGGTCGAGAAGGGCGAGATCACGCGCGATCCCGTGCAGGAAGCGCTCATCGCCCGCTTCGACCGCCTGATCGTCGAACTCGGCGCCACGAACGCCGCCACCAAGTCCAATGCGCTGGGCTGGTTCTTCGCGCGCAAGAAGGCGCCGCCTGCGCCGCGCGGCCTCTACGTGCATGGAGGGGTCGGGCGCGGCAAGACCATGCTGATGGACATGTTCTTCAGGCTGGCGCCGCTGAAGCGCAAGCGGCGCGCCCATTTCAACGAGTTCATGGCCGACGTGCATGACCGGATCGGGCTGCATCGGGCGGCGCTGAAGGCGGGCACGGCGAAAGGCGACGATCCGATCCCGCCGGTGGCGGCTTCGATCGCAAAGGAATCGCGGCTCCTGTGTTTCGACGAGTTCACCGTCACCGACATCGCCGATGCGATGATCCTGTCGCGGCTGTTCACGGCTCTGTTCGCCAATGGGGTGACGCTTGTCGCCACGTCGAACGTCGCGCCGGACGACCTCTACCGGGACGGGCTGAACCGGTCACTGTTCCTGCCGTTCATCGCGACGCTCAAGGCCAATGTCGAGGTGGTTGCGGTCGATATTGCGACCGACTACCGGATGCTGAAGCTCAGCCACCTGCCGGTTTACGTCACTCCGCTCGGTCCGGCGGCGGACCGCCAGATGGACGAGGCCTGGGCAGCGGCGACCGAAGGCCACAGCGAGACGCACACGGCGCTGACAGTGATGGGCCGCGAGGTGAAGGTCGCGCGGGCCTCGGGCCCGTCGGCGCGGTTCACCTTCGCGCAACTGTGCGACGAGCCGCTGGCCGCGCGCGATTTCCTGGCGATCGCGGAGCGCTTCGACACGATCTTCATCGACCATATTCCCATACTCGACCAGACGCGGCGCAACGCGACCAAGCGCTTCATCCTCCTGATCGACACGCTCTACGACCGCCATATCCGCCTGGTGGCGAGCGCGGAGGCGGCGCCGGACCGGCTCTATGCCGGGCGCGAGAACGTCACCGAGGCGTTCGAATTCGCGCGCACGGCCTCGCGCCTCAACGAGATGCAAAGCCGGGAATGGGTCGAGGGGGCGGGCGCCTGATATTGCAGGACAGGGCAGCTATGGGCAGCTTATATCGTGCCTCTTGCTTGTCGCTGCCTGCTTGTTGGTCAAATTTTGACGTTTACGTAAGTCAAACCAGTATTAACCGATTGAAAATGTTCAGTCCAAAAGAATCGGTTGAATTTTTTTCCGTCCGGTCCTAATGCCTGCGCCGGTTTCGCCGGCAGAGCGCCGGCGGCGCGGGCATATGTCATACAGATTTCAGTCTGTGCGAATAGGCCCTAACGGTTTCAACTCCCGCCGGCCGCGAGTGGACCCGGCGATGCGCAAGGGACGGTTCGCATGGCACGCAACAAGATTGCCCTCATCGGCTCGGGTATGATCGGCGGCACGCTCGCCCATCTGATCGGGCTCAAGGAACTCGGCGACGTCGTCATGTTCGACATCGCGGAGGGTATCCCGCAGGGCAAGGGCCTCGACATCGCGCAGTCTACCCCGGTCGAAGGCGTCGACGCGCGCTATCAGGGCGCGAACGACTATTCGGCGATCAAGGACGCCGACGTGTGCATCGTGACCGCCGGCGTCCCGCGCAAGCCCGGCATGAGCCGCGACGACCTGCTCGGCATCAATCTCAAGGTGATGGAGCAGGTGGGCGCGGGCATCAAGAAATATGCGCCGAAGGCTTTCGTGATCTGCATCACCAACCCGCTCGACGCGATGGTCTGGGCGCTGCAGAAGTTCTCCGGCCTGCCGAAGAGCCATGTGGTCGGCATGGCCGGCGTGCTCGACTCGGCCCGCTTCCGCCACTTCCTCGCCGAGGAATTCAAGGTGTCGGTCGAGGACGTCTCGGCGATGACGCTCGGCGGCCACGGCGACGACATGGTGCCGATGGTGCGCTACTCGACGGTCGCCGGCATTCCGCTGCCCGACCTCATCAAGATGGGCTGGACCTCGAAGGAGAAGCTGGACGCCATCGTCGAGCGCACCCGCAAGGGCGGCGGCGAGATCGTCGGCCTGCTCAAGTCCGGCTCGGCCTATTACGCGCCAGCGGCGTCGGCGGTTTCGATGGCCGAAGCCTATCTCAAGGACAAGAAGCGCGTGCTGCCCTGCGCGGCGCATCTGTCCGGCCAGTACGGCCTGAAGGACATGTATGTCGGCGTGCCGGTGGTGATCGGCGCCGGCGGCGTCGAGCGCGTCATCGAGCTCGACTTCAACAAGGCCGAACAGAAGATGTTCGACAAGTCGGTCGCAGCCGTCCAGGGCCTGTGCGAGGCCTGCGTGACCATCGCCCCGAACCTCGCCAAGTAGGACCAGCGCTCCATGAACATCCACGAATATCAGGCAAAGCAGATCCTCAAGAGCTACGGCGCGCCGGTCGCGGATGGCGTGGCGATCCTCAAGGCCGACGAGGCGCAGAACGCGGCGCGCTCGCTGCCAGGCCCGCTCTATGTGGTGAAGAGCCAGATCCACGCCGGCGGCCGCGGCAAGGGCAAGTTCAAGGAACTGCCGGCGACGGCTAAGGGCGGCGTGCGCCTGTCCAAGTCGATCGACGAGGTCGTGCACAACGTCAAGGAGATGCTGGGCAACACGCTCGTCACCAAGCAGACGGGCGATGCGGGCAAGCAGGTCAACCGCCTCTACATCGAGGACGGCGCCGACATCGACCGCGAGCTCTATCTCTCGCTTCTGGTGGACCGCTCGGTCGGTCAGGTCGCCTTCGTCGTCTCGACCGAGGGCGGCATGGACATCGAGGCCGTCGCCCACGACACGCCGGAGAAGATCGTCACCATCGCGATCGACCCGCTGAAGGGCGTGACGGCCGACGACGTGAAGAAGATCAACGCGGCCTACGGGCTCTCGGGCGACGCGGCGAAGGACGGCGAGAGCCTGTTCCCGATCCTCTACAAGGCTTTCGTCGAGAAGGACATGAGCCTGCTCGAGGTCAACCCGCTGATCGTGATGAAGAACGGCCGGCTGCGCGTGCTCGACGCCAAGGTGTCGTTCGACAACAACGCGCTGTTCCGCCACCCCGAGATCATGGAACTGCGCGACACGACGGAAGAGGACGAAAAGGAGATCCAGGCCTCCAAATACGACCTCGCCTATGTCGCGCTCGACGGCAATATCGGCTGCATGGTCAACGGCGCCGGGCTTGCCATGGCGACGATGGACATCATCAAGCTCTACGGCGCGGAGCCGGCGAACTTCCTCGATGTCGGCGGCGGCGCGAGCAAGGAAAAGGTCACGGCGGCGTTCAAGATCATCACCGCCGACCCGAACGTGAAGGGCATCCTGGTCAACATCTTCGGCGGCATCATGAAGTGCGACGTCATCGCCGAGGGCGTGATCGCCGCGGTGAAGGAAGTCGGCTTGCAGGTTCCGCTGGTTGTGCGTCTCGAAGGCACCAATGTCGAGCTCGGCAAGAAGATCATCAACGAGAGCGGCCTCAACGTCATCTCGGCCGACGATCTCGACGACGCGGCCAAGAAGATCGTCGCGGCGGTCAAGGGCTGATCAGGTGCATCGTCTCGGCCTCGTCGCCGGAGTATCGGGTTTGTTCGTCGTCGGGGTTCTCCCGGCGGCGGCGAACCCGTTTTCGGCCGCGTTCGTCGAGACGTTCAGGGAGACCTGCGTGCCCGAGCGGCTGAGCTACGAGGGCACGGTCGGCCACGCCAGGGCGCTCGGATGGGCGGCTGTCGAACCGTCGTCGCATCCCGAGTTCGCCAAGGTGATGGAGCATTCGGCCAAGGGGCTCGAAGAGGCGAAGGCCGACGGGCTGGAGCTGTCGTTCCGGCAGGTATCCCTGGTCCGCACCGTCGAAAGCCGCGACCTGCATCTCATCGTCTCGTTCACCGGGTCGGAATATCTCGACCAGATCGGCTGCTACCTTTACGACTTCGATGCCGCCGAGCCGGTCGACCCGGCTGCGGTCGGGCGGATGCTCGGCATCGCGGCTCCGGCGCAGTCGATGGAGACGGCGGAGATCACCAGCCATGTCTGGGGTCCGCCGCCATCGATGCCGCGCACGCTCGACACCTACCTGACCTACATCCCCGCCGGCAGTCCGCATGTCGAACAGACCGGCTTCGACGGGGTCGTCCTGAAGTTTTCAACCTCCGCGCCGGACGAGGCAGGCCAATGAGCCTCCCGTCCGGCAACCACGTTATCCGATAGATTGTCCCCGAAAGGCTGAGCGACGCATGTCCATTCTCGTCGACAAGAACACCAAGGTCATCGTGCAGGGCCTGACCGGCAAGACCGGCACGTTCCACACCGAGCAGGCGCTCGCCTATTACGGCACGCAAATGGTCGGCGGCATCCACCCGAAGAAGGGCGGCGAGAAGTGGACCGGCTCGAAGGGCGAGACGCTGCCGATCTTCGCGACGGTCGCCGAGGCGCGCGACGTCACCGGCGCCACCGCTTCCGTCGTCTACGTGCCGCCGGCAGGCGCCGCCGAGGCGATCCTCGAAGCGATCGAAGCGGAGATTCCGCTGATCGTCTGCATCACAGAGGGCATCCCGGTCATGGACATGGTCAAGGTCAAGGCGCGGCTCGACAAGTCGAAGTCCCGCCTGATCGGGCCGAACTGCCCGGGCATCGTGACGCCGAACGAATGCAAGATCGGCATCATGCCCGGCAACATCTTCAAGAAGGGCTCGGTCGGCGTTGTCTCGCGCTCGGGAACGCTTACTTATGAGGCAGTCTTCCAGACGTCCAACGAGGGGCTGGGCCAGTCGACCGCGGTCGGCATCGGCGGCGACCCGGTGAAGGGCACCGAATTCATCGACATGCTGGAGATGTTCCTCGCCGACGACGAGACCAAGTCGATCATCATGATCGGCGAGATCGGCGGTTCGGCCGAGGAAGACGCGGCGCAGTTCCTGCGCGACGAGGCCAAGCGCGGCCGCAAGAAGCCGATGGCCGGCTTCATCGCGGGCCGCACGGCTCCTGCCGGACGGACGATGGGCCACGCGGGCGCCGTGATCTCCGGCGGCAAGGGCGGCGCGGAAGACAAGATCGCGGCGATGGAAGCCGCGGGCATCAAGGTCTCGCCCTCGCCGGCGCGACTGGGCAAGACGCTGGTGGAAGCGATCAAGGGATAGGCGAATGGGGAATGGCGAATGGCGAATGGGGTCCCCACTCGCCATTCGCCAACCACCACTCGCCCAGCAAGGAGACGGAGCAGGCGCTCCGGCATTAGAATGGCAAGGCAGGATCAGGCCAACGACCAGTTCTCGATCACCTCGTTCCTCTATGGCGGGAACGCGGACTATATCGAGCAGCTCTATGCCGACTGGCAGAAGGATGCGTCCTCGGTCAGCGAGGAGTGGCGCGAGTTCTTCGGCGGGCTGAAGGACGAGGCGGCGATCGTCGTCAAGAACGCCGAGGGCGCCTCCTGGCAGCAGAAGGGCTGGCCGCAGGCTGCGAACGGCGAACTGGTCTCGGCGCTCGACGGCAACTGGGCCCAGGTCGAGAAGGTTGTCGAGAAGAAGCTGCGCGACAAGGCAACGGCCGGTGCTGCCGCTCCGGCAACCGATCCGGCCGACGTGCAGCGTGCGGCGCGGGATTCGGTGCGGGCCATCATGATGATCCGCGCCTACCGCATGCGCGGGCATCTGCATGCCGACCTCGATCCGCTCGGCATCGCCAAGCCGCAGGAGGACTACAACGAGTTGTCGCCCGCGAACTACGGCTTCACGGAGGCCGACTATGAACGCCCGATCTTCATCGACGGCGTACTCGGCCTCGGCGAATACGCCACGATCCGGCAGATGCTCGACCTCCTGAAGCGGACCTATTGTTCGACGCTCGGCGTCGAGTTCATGCATATCTCGGATCCGGAGGAAAAGGGCTGGATCCAGGAGCGCATCGAAGGACCGGACAAGGGTGTCGCGTTCACGGCCAACGGCAAGAAGGCGATCCTGCAGAAGCTGGTCGAGGCGGAAGGCTTCGAGCAGTTCATCGACGTCAAGTACAAGGGGACCAAGCGCTTCGGCCTCGACGGCGGCGAATCGCTGATCCCGGCGCTGGAGCAGATCATCAAGCGGGGCGGCGCGCTCGGCATGGAGGAGATCGTGCTCGGCATGGCCCATCGCGGCCGGCTGAATGTGCTGACCAACGTGATGGCCAAGCCGCACCGCGCCGTCTTCCACGAGTTCAAGGGCGGCTCCTTCGCGCCGGACGACGTGGAGGGCTCGGGCGACGTCAAGTATCATCTCGGCGCATCGTCGGACCGCGAGTTCGACAACAACAAGGTGCACCTGTCGCTGACCGCCAACCCCTCGCATCTCGAAATCGTCGACCCGGTGGTGATGGGCAAGGCCCGCGCCAAGCAGGACCAGCTCTTCGGCCGCACGCGCGAGGAGATCGTGCCGCTGGAAGAGCGCGCCAAGGTGCTGCCGCTGCTGCTGCACGGCGACGCGGCCTTCGCCGGCCAGGGCGTCATCGCGGAAATCCTCGGGCTGAGCGGCCTGCGCGGCCATCGCGTCGCGGGCACGCTGCATTTCATCATCAACAACCAGATCGGCTTCACCACCAACCCGCGCTTCTCGCGCTCGTCGCCCTATCCGTCGGACGTGGCGAAGATGATCGAGGCGCCGATCTTCCACGTCAACGGCGACGATCCGGAAGCGGTCGTCTATGCCGCCAAGGTCGCGACCGAGTTCCGGATGAAGTTCCACAAGCCGGTCGTGGTCGACATGTTCTGCTATCGCCGATTCGGCCACAACGAGGGCGACGAGCCGGCCTTCACGCAGCCTCTGATGTACAAGAACATCCGGGGAAGACAGACGACGCTGGCGATCTATGCCAAGAAGCTCATCGCGGAAGGCGTGGTCTCCGAAGCCGAAGTCGACAAGATGAAGGCGGACTGGCGCGCGCACCTGGAGGCCGAGTTCGAGGCCGGACAGGCCTACAAGCCCAACAAGGCCGACTGGCTGGACGGCGCGTGGTCCGGACTGCGTTCCGCCGACAGCCAGGACGAACTGCGCCGCGGCAAGACCGCTGTGCCGGTCAAGACGCTGAAGGAGATCGGCAAGAAGCTGACCGAGACGCCGAAGGACTTCGAGGCGCACAAGACGATCCAGCGCTTCCTGGACGCGCGGCGCAAGATGATCGACACGGGCGAGGGTCTCGACTGGTCGACGGCCGAGGCGCTCGCCTTCGGCGCGATCCTGCTCGACGGCAATCCGATCCGCCTGTCCGGCCAGGACTCCGAGCGCGGCACCTTCTCGCAGCGCCATTCGGTGCTCTACGACCAGCGCGACGAGAACCGCTACATCCCGCTGAACAATCTGGGACCCCAGCAGGCCAACTACGAAGTCATCAACTCGATGCTCTCGGAAGAGGCCGTGCTCGGCTTCGAATACGGCTACTCGCTCGCCGAACCGAAGGCGCTGACGCTGTGGGAAGCGCAGTTCGGCGACTTTGCCAACGGGGCGCAGGTGGTGTTCGACCAGTTCATCTCGTCGGGCGAACGCAAGTGGCTGCGCATGTCGGGCCTCGTCTGCCTTCTGCCGCATGGCTACGAAGGCCAAGGACCGGAGCATTCGTCGGCGCGGCTGGAGCGGTTCCTGCAACTCTGCGCCGAGGACAACATGCAGGTGGCGAACGTCACGACGCCCGCGAACTACTTCCACATCCTGCGCCGGCAGCTGAAGCGCGACTTCCGCAAGCCGCTGATCCTGATGACGCCGAAGTCGCTGCTGCGCCACAAGCGGGCGGTGTCGACCCTGGCCGAAATGTCGGGCGAGAGCTCGTTCCACCGGCTGCTGTGGGACGATGCGCAGATGCTGCCCGACCAGCCGATCAAGCTGGTGAAGGACTCGAAGATCCGCCGCGTCGTGCTCTGCTCGGGCAAGGTCTATTACGACCTCTACGAGGAGCGCGAGAAGCGCGGCATCAACGACGTCTATCTGCTGCGCGTCGAGCAACTCTATCCGTTCCCGGCCAAGGCGCTGATCACGGAACTGTCGCGCTTCCGTAACGCGGAGATGGTGTGGTGCCAGGAGGAGCCCAAGAACATGGGCGCCTGGGCCTTCATCGACCCGTATCTGGAATGGGTGCTGGCTCATATCGACGCCAAGCACCAGCGCGTCCGCTACACCGGACGTCCGGCCGCCGCCTCTCCGGCAACCGGCCTGATGTCGAAGCACCTGGCGCAGCTCGAGGCCCTCCTCGAAGACGCGCTGGGCGGCAACTGAACTCGAACACAGCGAAAAAAGGCAGACCGATGGCTACCGAAATCCGTGTTCCGACACTCGGCGAATCCGTCACCGAGGCGACCGTCGGCAAGTGGTTCAAGAAGGCCGGCGACGCGATCGCCGCCGACGAGCCTCTGCTCGAACTCGAAACCGACAAGGTGACGGTGGAAGTGCCCGCGCCCGCCGCCGGCGTCCTGTCGGAGATCACCGCGCAGGAAGGCGAGACGGTCGGCCTCGGCGCGCTGCTCGGCACGATCGGCGAAGGCTCCGGCGCAAAGCCCGCCGCGAAGGCGGAGACGAAGCCCGAGGCGGTGGCACAGGCGGCTGGCGCGTCCGGCGCCGCTACGTCAAAAGAAGCGGCCGAGAAGACGGCCAAGATCGCCGGCGAAGGCCCGGTCGAGAAGCGCGACATGCCGCCGGCGCCGGCCGCGGCCAAGCTGCTCGCAGAGGCCAATCTCTCGGCCGACCAGGTGTCGGGCTCGGGCAAGCGCGGCCAGGTGCTGAAGGGCGACGTGCTGGACGCGATCGCCAAGGGCGCGCCCTCGCAGCCGGCCGAGACGCCGTCGGTTGCCGCCGCGCCGGTGGCGGCGCGCGCTCCCGTGTCGGCCGACGACGCGTCGCGTGAGGAACGGGTGAAGATGACGCGCCTGCGCCAGACCATCGCGCGCCGGCTCAAGGACGCGCAGTCGACCGCCGCGATGCTGACCACCTTCAACGAGGTGGACATGAGCGGGGTGATGTCGCTGCGCTCCAAATACAAGGACGTGTTCGAGAAGAAGCACGGCGTGAAGCTCGGCTTCATGGGCTTCTTCACCAAGGCGGTGACGCATGCGCTGGCGGAGATCCCGGCGGTCAATGCCGAGATCGACGGCACCGACATCATCTACAAGAACTACGCCCATATCGGCGTCGCGGTGGGCACCGACAAGGGCCTCGTCGTGCCGGTGGTGCGCAATGCCGACGCCATGAGCATCGCCGAGATCGAGAAGGAAATCGGCAGGCTTGGCATCGCGGCCCGCGACGGCAAGCTCGGCATGGCCGACATGCAGGGCGGCACGTTCACCATCTCCAACGGCGGCGTCTACGGTTCGCTGATGTCGACGCCGATCCTCAACGCGCCGCAGTCGGGCATCCTCGGCATGCACAAGATCCAGGACCGGCCGGTGGTGGTCGGCGGCCAGATCGTCATCCGCCCGATGATGTATCTCGCGCTCAGCTACGACCACCGTATCGTCGACGGCAAGGAAGCGGTGACGTTCCTGGTGCGGGTCAAGGAAAGCCTCGAGGATCCGGAACGGCTGGTGCTCGACCTCTAGTCGACGAAAAGGGGTCGTACGGGAACGCGGGTTGCCGCGTTCCGGCTCAGGGCACGGAGACCGTCCGTATGGAAGCGACATCGTCGTCGATCGAAGTCTGGGTGCTCGGCTGGAGTGTCGCGCTCCTCGTCGTCCAGATCATCGCCCAGGGGACGGCCGGCCGAGACCGGGGCACGGATTATCTCGTTGGGCCGCGGGATGAACAGAAGTCGTCGACGAATCCGGTCGCCGGCAGGCTGGACAGGGCACTGCGCAATTTTCTCGAAACCTATCCCGCCTTCATCGCGCTTGTGGTGGCGCTCGCGCTGACGGGCAAGACCGGCGGTATCGGGGCGACAGGTGCGCTGACCTGGATCGTCGCGCGGACCGCCTATGTGCCCGTATATGCAGTGGGGATCTCGACCCTTCGCAGCCTCATCTGGTTTGTATCCATCATCGGTCTGGCGATGATGTTCGCTCGACTGATGTTCTAGGCAGGACGCGATGCAGGCGAAGGAGACAATCGCACTGGCGCTCACGACCATGATGCTGGCCGAGTCATCAGCCGTCGCCGCCTGCAAGCAGGAGCTCGCGGTCTACTCCGAGCCCGAGGCGAACGCTTCGATCGAATTTACGCCGGCTGCGCCGAACGGCTCCACGTCGCACAATTTCAAGGTCAAGTTCTCCGAGAACTCGGTGGTCCTCGACGGTATCGTCATGTGGACCGAAGGCGTGGCGCGACCCGTCGGTATCGTCATGCACAAATGCCCGGAGGGAGACGTCACCGGCGCCGAACTCGAGGCCTGCACGGTATGGCAGGGCGTCATCTACGCCATCGACGGACAGGGCAATGTCGATCTGCTGCCGCCCGAAGGCGCGGAGTCCGCGGCGCAGCTTCTGCTGCCGGATTTCGCGCCGGCACTGAGGCAATCCTCCGCCTACGGGATGGCAGGGGTGTCGAAAATGCCATGGGACGTCTTCAAGATGTCGGGATGCCAGGAATGACGGCAGCGCGCGATGTCATCGCCATCATCAACGCCCTGCCCTTCGTGAAGAATCACGGGGTCGAGCTGGTTGCGATCGAGGACGGCGTGACCAGGGTGCGGATGCCTTTCGACGACACCTATGCCACACCGCCCGGACTCTTCCCGACCGCGATGGTCGGCCTGATCGGCGACGTGGCGGCGATCGCGGCATGTTACGCGGCTGCACCGCAGGGATATGCCTGCGCGACGCTCGATTTCACGGTCAAGAACACCGGCCTCGCGCAGGGCGAGGAACTTGTCGCCGAAGGCCGCGTGCTGATGGCCGGAAAGACGGTTTCCGTCGGTGCGGCCGACATCTATGTGATCGACAAGGGGGAACGCCGGCCGTGCGGCACGGTGCTGGCGACCGCCCGCGTCTACAAGGTGAAGGATTGAACGCCCGATGAGCGGCAAGGTCCTCCTCGTCACCGGCGGCAGCCGGGGCATAGGCGCCGAGACCGCGCGGCTCGCGGCGGCGCGGGGATGGCGCGTCGCGGTCAACTACGTCTCCGACAAGGCGGCAGCGGACGCCGTCGTGGCGGATATCGAAGCCGCCGGCGGCGAAGCATTCGCGGTGCAGGGCGACGTGGGTGCGGAGGCGGACGTGCTGTCGATGTTCGACGTGATCGATTCCCGCTGGGGGCGGCTCGACGGGCTGGTCAACAATGCCGGCGTGGTCGACCGGATGGGGCGGCTCGACGAGATGAGCGCTGCCCGTCTCGAGCGGATGATGCGCATCAATGTGATCGGCTCGATGCTGTGTGCCCGTGAGGCGGTGAAGCGCATGTCGACGCGACACGGCGGACAGGGCGGCGTGATCGTCAACCTGTCGTCTGCCGCGGCGAGGCTCGGCAGCCCGGGCTGGTATGTCGACTACGCTGCCTCGAAGGGGGCGATCGACACGTTCACCAAGGGCCTGGCGCTCGAAGTCGCGGACGAGGGAATACGGGTCTGCGGGGTGCGCCCGGGGATCGTCGACACCGACATCCATGCCTCCGGCGGCGAGCCCGACCGGGTGGAGAAGGTGCGCTCCGGACTTCCCATGAAAAGGGAAGGCAGGCCTGAGGAAATTGCATCCGCCATCGTCTGGCTTTTGTCGGACGAGGCATCCTATATCACCGGCACGCTGCTCGACGTGAGCGGCGGGCGCTGAACCAGCACGACGGGAGACCGGACGATGGCCTATGACGTGATCTTTATCGGGACCGGCCCGGGCGGCTATGTCGGCGCGATCAAGGCGGCGCAGCTCGGCCTGAAGACGGCCGTGGTCGAGAAGCGCGAGACCTATGGCGGCACCTGCCTCAATATCGGCTGCATCCCGTCGAAGGCACTGCTGCACGCCTCCGAGATGTTCGCGGAGGCCGGACATTCGTTCGACGCGCTCGGCATCGAGGGCGTGAAGCCGAAGCTCAACCTGGCGAAGATGATGGCGCACAAGGACGCGACCGTGGCGTCCAACGTGGGCGGCGTCGCCTTCCTGTTCAAGAAGAACAAGATCGATGCCTTCCGCGGCACGGGCAGGATCGTCGCCCCCGGCAAGGTGGCGGTGACCGGCGAAGACGGCAAGATGACGGAGGTCGAGGGCGCCAACATCGTTATCGCCACCGGATCGGACGTCGCGGGCATTCCCGGCGTCAAGGTCGACATCGACGAGAAGGTGATCGTGTCGTCCACCGGTGGCATCGCGCTCGACAAGGTGCCGGCCAACATGGTCGTCGTCGGCGGCGGCGTGATCGGCCTCGAACTCGGCTCGGTCTGGGCCCGCCTCGGCGCCAAGGTGACGGTGGTCGAGTATCTCGACACGATCCTCGGCGGCATGGACGGCGAGATATCGAAGCAGTTCCAGCGCATGCTCGCCAAGCAGGGCATCGACTTCAAGCTCGGCGCCAAGGTGACGGCCGTCGAGAAGGGCAAGAAGGGCGCGACCGTGACTTTTGAGCCGGTCAAGGGCGGCGCGGCGGAGACGCTTGCGGCCGACGTCGTGCTGATCGCCACCGGCCGGCGGCCCTATACCGACGGGCTCGGGCTGGAAGAAGCCGGCGTCGAGATGGACCGCGGCAAGGTGAAGACCGACGGCCACTACCAGACCAACGTCAAGGGCATCTACGCGATCGGCGACGTCATCGCCGGGCCGATGCTGGCGCACAAGGCGGAAGACGAAGGCATTGCGGTCGCGGAAATCCTCGCCGGGCAGCGCGGGCATGTGAACTACGATGCGATCCCGAGCGTGGTCTATACGAGCCCGGAGGTCGCCTCAGTGGGCAAGACCGAGGAAGAGCTGAAGAAGGCGGGGATCGACTACAAGGTCGGCAAGTTCCCGTTCACGGCGAACGGCCGGGCGCGCGCGATGCTGCACACCGAAGGCCTGGTGAAGATCCTCGCCGACAAGGCGACAGACCGGGTGCTCGGCGCGCATATCGTCGGTTTCGGTGCCGGCGAGATGATCCACGAGCTGACGGTGCTGATGGAATTCGGCGGTTCGTCGGAGGATCTGGCGCGCACGACGCATGCGCATCCGACCATGTCGGAAGCCGTGCGCGAGGCGGCGCTGGCGACGTTCTTCAAGCCGATCCACATCTAACCGACAGGCACTTCCGAATGCACAACGGCCCGCCGGATGGCGGGCCGTCGTCGTTTCAGAGCCGCGCGGCCTTTACTGAGCCGGAGCGGGCTGTGCCGGCGGAGGCGTCGGGGCCGGAGCCGGACCAGGCTCGGGAGCCGGCGCGGGCTCTGCCGGAGCAGGCTGCGTGGGCGCGGGCGCAGGTTCGGCCGCAGGCGGCGTCGGCGTGGGAGCCGGAGCGGCCGGCGGAGTTGCCGGGGCCGGCTCAGTTGCCGCCGGGGGCGGCGGAGCATCCGGGCCGGGTGCGCTGTTGCCGAAGACGAAATAGGCGATGATCGCGAGGATTATGACGACGGCCGCGATCATGACGCCCGTCCCGCCGCTGCGCGACTGGACGACCGTCCGGTTGTCCACGCGAGCCGGATCATAGTCCGCGCGGGTAGGATCGGTCGCCGGATGAGGCGGAGGGGTGCCCCGCGGATCAGGATTGAGGGGATCCACCATCTTGGTTCTCCATTGCTGCTACGCTGGCACAACGTCGAACGCGCGGAATGGTTCAAATTGCCGTGAGGATGGCCTCTTCACAAACGAAAACGGCCGGACACAAAGGCCGGCCGTAATCCATTCGAGCTATCCGAGGATTTACTCTTCGGCGGGCTTCGTCTCTTCGGTCTTCACCGTCGTCTCGGCGGTGGAGGCGGTGGTGGACATGTCGAGGGTCGCAACCGACTGGGTGGTCTCGGCCTTGACCATGTCATGGCCGCAGTCGGCAAGTGCGCCCGAGGCGGTCAATCCAAGCAGTGCGGCTGCGGCGAACAAGGTCTTCATCGTCGTCTCCCGTGCTGGTCGATGGCGGAACGCTAGCACCGACGGGCAGGGACGCAAAATCACGCTTTGCGTGATCACTCGGCGCGGGTGACCGTGTAGCCTTCCTTGCGCAGGAGCTCGACGACGCCCTCTTCGCCGGGAAGATGCAGGGCGCCGACGGCGATGAAGGCGCCTCCCGCGTCGAGGAACGCCTTCGCCTCGCGGGCCATCACGCCGTTGCGCGCCGTGATCATCGTTTCCTCGAAGGCGGAGTAGCCGGACTTGCCGTCCTCGCCGGAGGGGAGGGCCGCCTCGAAGAAGGGCCAGAACATGCCGGTGTCGCCGGCGAGATAGATGTCGATCATCGTTTCGATGACGTCGTCGATGCCATCGCCGAGCCTGAGCGTCTCCACCAACCCTTCGACGTGGAATTCGAGCGGCAGGGAGGCCATCGCCTCGAGCTGGCTCTTCGCGGTCTCCAGCCCGCCGAGCGTCTTGCCCGCGGTCTCGGCCTGCCTCGCGAGATTGATGTCGAGCACGGGCTCGCCCGCGGCCTTGCGCGCCATCTCGCAAGCGGGGAGCGCGACCATCGCGGACAGGATCCAGGGCTTCATCTTGATGACGCTGGCGAGCGGGATGCTGCGCTTCGACAGCGCCGCCTCGACCATCTTCTCGTCCTCGGGAGAGAGGAGAGAGGGCAGCGTGGTCTTGTCCGTGAACATCATCAGTTCCGGATCTTTCATGAAGCTCGCCATCATCTTCGCCTGGTCGAGCACGTCGGTGGTCTCGATGACCACGGTGGACGAGGCGTCGAAGGCGGCCTGCGCATCGGCCGGCAGCGTGACGACGCGCGGATCAGTCATGTGCATGGTGCCGAAAAGGAAAGAGGGCTTGGCGCCCTCTTTTTCGATCTTCCAGAGGAGCCCTGCTCCGTTTGGCGTCTTCGCGGCCTCGGATCGGATCTTCTCCAGCGCGGCCGGGTCGGAGGCCGCCATCTCCTCGATCATGTTCTTGCCGGTGCAGACCGGCGTCGCCGCTTCGGCCCTGCCGGCGAGCAGGAACAGCGTGGCGAGGAAGGCGAGCAGGAAGAGCATGTTGGCAAACGCGACCAGCCACAGCGAGACGCTGGCGGCGCGATCGGCGAGGACTACGGCTTTCTTCATGCCGCGAGCCTAGGCGGAAATTCCGGCTTTTCCGTTAATGGCGGTCGACAAATGCGCCCTGTCAGGCGCGCGGATGTGCCGCGTCGTAGATGTCGAGCAGGCGCTTTGTGTCGACGCCGGTGTAGACCTGCGTGGTCGAGAGGCTCGCATGGCCGAGCAGTTCCTGGATGGTGCGCAGGTCGCCGCCGCGGCCGAGCAGATGCGTGGCGAAGGAATGGCGCAGCGCATGCGGCGTCGCCGTGTCGGGGAGGTTGAGGGCCGAGCGCATCTTCTGCATCTCGCGCTGGATGATCGCCGGCTGCAGCGGCCCGCCCTTGGCGCCGCGAAACAGCACGCCCTGCGCGTCGAGATGGTAGGGGCAGAGGCGGCGATACTCGGCGACGGCCTGGAGGGCGATCGGCAGCAGCGGCACCAGCCGCGTCTTGTTGCTTTTGCCGGTGACCCGCAGCGTCGTCTCGCCATGGGCGAACTGCGCCCCGGTGAGGCCGAGCGCCTCGGAAATGCGCAGGCCGCAGCCGTAGAGCAAGGTCAGCACGGCGGCGTTGCGGGCGGCGATCCACGGCTCTTCGTTCAATTGTTCGCCGAGAGCCACGACGCGTTTGGCATCGGCGGCCGTCAGCGGTTTCGGCAGCGATTTCGGCTGTTTCGGCGCGCGCATGGCGGCCGCACCCGCGGCGTTGGCAAGCCCCCGCTTCTCCAGCCAGCGCAGGAAGGAGCGCACGCCGGCGAGCCCGCGCCCGAGCGTGCGCGCGCCCGCTCCATCGGTGCGGCGGCGCGCAAGGAAGGCGCGCAGATCGGCGGTGCGGAGCGCCGCGATGTCCTTCAGGCCGGGTGGCCCGCCGACATGCTCGGTGAGGAAGAGCAGGAACTGCCGCGTATCGCGCTCATAGGCCTCGACGGTGAGTGGCGAGAGACGTCGTTCTCGCGCGAGCATCTTCAGCCAGTCGCCGCGCGCCTTATGCAGGTCGTCCCTGGCGGTGATGAGAATCTCGCCCACGTCTGTTTGCCCGTTTCCGAATCACGCGCCATGCTGAGTTCACGATCTTACCAGAGGGTGAAGCCGGCCGCAGATTGTCTTGCACTGCGCCGAGAGCTAGGAAACTGGCGAGGAGACGAACATGTCCAAACCGCAAAATCCCATCCAGATGGCCGTGATCGGCGCGGCGCACGGCATCAAGGGCGAAGTGCGCGTCAAGAGCTATACCGGCGATCCGCTGGCGCTGGACGACTACGGACCGCTCTACGCGGAAGACGGCCGCGCCTTCACGATCCTCGACATCCGCATGCAGAAGGACATGGCCGTCGTCCGCTTCAAGGGCGTCAACGACCGTTCGGCGGCCGAGGCGCTGACCGGCACCGCGCTTTTCGTCGACCGCGACATGCTGCCGGACGATCTGGAGGACGAGGAGTTCTACCACACCGACCTGATCGGCCTGGACGCGGTGGATGCGGAGGAAGCGCCGATCGGCACGGTGCTGGCGGTCCACAATTTCGGCGGCGGGGATATCCTTGAGATCGCCCGCGGGGGAAAGCCGACGGTGCTCGTGCCGTTCACCAAGGCAGCGGTGCCTGCGGTGGATCTTTCCGGCCGCAAGGTGAAGATCGACCCGATCTCCGCGGGCCTCGTCGAGACCGACGAGGACGACCCGACGGAAGAGCGCAAGGCGGTCGACAAGCGCCCGCGCGGGCCGAAATCGGCGGGCGGTAACAGGTGAGGACATTGCAAATCCAAATCCGGATGTGTATTTATACACATGGATAGCAGGGAGCTTATCCGACTGCTCGAGGCCGACGGCTGGCGCCGGGCTCGTCAGAAGGGTAGCCACATCCAGTTCAAGCATCCTCGGAAGCCGGGCCGGGTGACGGTGCCGCATCCCAAACGCGACCTGCCGCTCGGGACGCTTCGCAATATCGAGGACCAATCCGGGTTGAAACTCAGATGACCCAGTATATCGCCCTGATCCACAAGGAGCCGACGAGCGACTACGGCGTTTCGTTCCCGGATTTTCCGGGCTGTATTTCCGCGGGCGTCACTCTCGACGAAGCGCGCGCGATGGGGGGCGAAGCGCTGACTCTGCATGTCGAGGGCATGATCGAAGATGGCGAACAGCTTCCGAGGCCGTCCAGTCTCGAAGAGATCATGTCCGATCCGCTCAATCGGGAAGCGGTGGCCGTTCTCATCGACGCGCCAGCGGAAGCAGAGCGCTCGATACGCGTCAATGTCACGCTTGCTCGCGCGCATCGATAGCTTCGCGTCGCAATCCGGCCACTCGAGATCGGGTTTCCTTGCCAAGGCCGCTATCAGGGAACTGGAGCGCCAGGCCAAGGCAGGCGGCAAAACGTGAGTTTCCGCGCCACTGTGCTGACGCTCTATCCGGAGATGTTTCCGGGGGCGCTGGGTGTGTCGCTTGCCGGCAAGGCGCTGGAGCGGGGCGACTGGTCGCTGGAAATCGTTCAGATCCGCGACTTCGGGCTTGGCCGCCACCGCGCGGTGGACGACACGCCGGCCGGCGGCGGGGCGGGCATGGTGTTGCGCGCCGACGTGCTCGGCGCCGCGATCGATCACGCCGCACCTGAGGACGATGGCCGTCCGAAGCTGCTGATGAGCCCGCGCGGCAAGCCGCTGACGCAGGCGCGGGTACGAGAACTCGCGGGCGGTCCCGGCGCGATCATCGTCTGCGGGCGGTTCGAAGGCGTGGACCAGCGGGTGATCGAGGCGCGGAACCTCGAGGAAGTGTCGATCGGCGACTACATCCTGTCGGGCGGAGAGCCTGCGGCGCTGGTGCTGCTCGACGCGGTCGTGCGGCTGCTGCCGGGCGTGATGGGCAACGAGGAATCCGGCGGCGAAGAGAGCTTCGAGAACGGGCTTCTGGAGCATCCGCACTATACGCGGCCCCCCGAGTGGGAAGGCCGGGCCATTCCGGAGGTGCTGATGTCGGGCAATCATGCGAGGATCGCCGCCTGGCGAAGGGAGCAGGCGGAGAGGTTGACGCGAGAGAGGCGGTCAGATATTCTTGAAAAACGATAGAGCAGAACTGATTCAGGATGGATAACGCTTTATTTTTTTCGATATAAAACGTATCAATGCAATAACATCTACCGTAATTCCGAAATATGTTGGCCTTATAGTAATTATTGGATCATCAGGTGCTGGCGTTAATATACTATATTCTGACATAACTTCTGCATTCGGCCTATCTTCAACGGAGGCCTTTTTCGAACTTGGCGTCAAAAAATCATCAATCTTAACGTAAGAGGTCGAAGTCTTAAATCCATCTGTCGAACCATTTAGAAATCTCTTTAATTCTACTCTATTCTCATGGGTTAATATTGTTGATTGAATACTGGCTATAGAAGCTGTGAGCTTCTCCTCAATCATCCGCCGCCTGCGGTCCCCAAAGGAGCCGTAAGTTTCCCTTAATAGATCCACAACGTGTTCCAATAGGACTCTTTCGTCGTCAGATGTACATCTAATGCGCCCAATGAATGATATAACTGAATAAATACGCTCCGCCGATATAGGCGGTTTTTCTTCCATAATACTACGCAGCTCGCGAGCTATACTCTGCAAGTCCTCAATATACTGAGGTCTCACTCCGCCTGAGGTTTTATCGGGGAGACTCATATGGAGAGGCGCATGATTCCATTCAAAATTGGCGGTGCGGATGCAATCCGAGATTAATATCAGCAAATCAAACGATAGTCATCAGATCGAAGTGGTGTGGGGATGCAGGGTCTGTGTTTCTCGGAAGTCGCCGGTTGATAATCAGCCCGTCACGAAGTAGTACAGCGCCAGCAGCAGGCCGACCGCGATGACGAAGACGCGCAGCGCAAGCTGCGGCACACGCTTGGCGATCCAGATGCCGTACCAGCCGCCGATCGCGACGGCGGGGATCATGACGAAGGCCTGCGGCCAAGCGACCACGCCACCCGCCACGAAGACCACGATCGCCACCGCGGCGATGACGATCGAGAGCATATTCTTCAGCGCGTTGAGGCGGTGGTAGTCGCCTTCCTGGGTGAGACCCAGCGTCGCCAGCATCATCACGCCCATGCCGGCGCCGAAGAAGCCGCCATAGACCGCCGTGACGAACTGGACGAGCGCTCCGGCGAATCCGCCGACCGCGGCGTGCTGTCCCGGCTTCGGCTTGGGCTTAAGCCAGGGCCCGGCGGCGAAGATGGCGGTCGCGGCGATCAGCAGCCAGGGCACAAGCGCGCGGAAGGACGGGTTGTCGAGCGCGAGCAGGATCAGCGCACCGGCCAGTGCGCCCGCCGCCGAGATCAGAGCGAGGACAAGTGCGCCGCGCCAGAACGTCCTGATGTCGCTCCAGTAGGCGAGCGTCGAGGTGATGTAGCCGGGAAACTGGGTGATCGAGGAGGTGGCGTTGGCGACGATCGGCGGGATGCCGGCGACGGACAGCGCACCGAAGGTGAGAAACGTGCCGCCGCCCGCGACGGCATTGACCGCGCCGGCAATCACGCCGGAGGCGAAGAGGATGAGGGCGTCGATGAGGCTCAAGGCGGCGTTCCGTCCGTGGGTGCTGCCCTGCTGTAGCCAGAGCGGGCCGGGGCGGCAAGGCGAGCGTGTGGAGAACCTCCGTCCTCCCCTTGCGGCAGGGACGGCTCTCGGTAGAGTCGCGCGTCGTGGATAGGGAGAGACCTTCATGCCGAGACTGCCGATCATCGCTCTTGCACTTGCCGCCATGATGACGGCCGCCGCCGCGCAGGACGGAATCAAGCGCACGCCCCTGCAGAAGGTCGATTTCCCCGAAGGCTATACGACGGTAACGGGCCTCGCCGAGATCCAGCCGGGCGTGTCGGCGGGCCGCCATACGCATCCCGGCATCGAGACGGGCTATGTTCTGGAGGGCGAGACGGTGCTGTCGATCGACGGGCAAGGCGACGTCACGATGAAGGCCGGCGATTCCTATGTCATCCCGGCCGGCGTTCCGCACGATGCGAAAGCCGTCGGCGAGAAACCGGTCAAGGTGCTGGGCATCTATGTGATCGAACGCGGCAAGCCGCTCGCCTCGCCGGCGAAGTGATCATCACGACAGGCGGTTTTCGTCGTCGATGAGTGTCAGGCGGTGGGGAGCAGTCGGCCCCCATCGCCAGAGCACGAGGTTCAGGTCCGAAGCGCCCGAGCCGACGGCAAAGCTTCTCACCAGGATCCCGTTGTGGCCGGAGGCCGCCAGCCGCCGCGCCAAGGCCTGGGTCGGCGCTTCCCCCTCCTTCCTCATCCGGTCGCGCCATGCCGGGTCGGACAAGATGTCCGGATCGATGTCGTGCGCGGCCAGCGCGTGTTCGTCGCGGGTGTCGAACACGGCGTCTATGTCGGCGTCGTAGGACACGAGTGTCGTCGGCTGGAGGCTGCCCACCTGGTTGGCCTCGCGAAGCGCTGTCATCGCGGTGAGCGACGCATAGAGCGCCGCTACGCCCTTTGCGTTGAACCGGCCCCCGTACAGTTCGGCTCCCTTTCCCGAAAGCGGCTCGCGGGCGTAGATCGGGTTCAGCGCGCGGTAGAGCGTGCCCCGGTAGCGAATCGACATGGCTCTAGGCGTGGATGCCAGCGTCGACCGCGTCGATATAGTCGAGCACCTCGTCGGCGCGGCCCTGCCTGACGAGTTGCATCGCGGAAAGGCCCGAGAAGCCCGGCAGGGGCTCGGAGCGATACCACGCATAAGCCATCAGCGCCGATCCGAAGCGCGGCTCGACCTTGTTCAGCACCTCGACCATCTCACGCAGGCGGCGCTGGGTCCGAACCGAGCCGAGGCGATCCTTGCGCTGAACCGCGTCCTTGCCGAGACCTGCCGTGCGCGCCACCTCGTCGCTGGTCGTGCGGAGCGCGGCCGCGATCTTGCGCGGCGCAAAGAACCCGTCTTCGGCATATTGTGCGAGACCCATCGGAAATCTCCGCCATGAATACAGGCGGTAAATAGCGTCAATTGGGCCGGCATTCAAGGGAGACACGCGGGTCCGGGTAGGCCGGCGCTATCGTTACGCGACTCGGATCACGCGGAATCGCGCAAAATCACCGCCCGGTGGTGACAATCCGCCCGCGATGGTGTATCGGCACGCGCGGAAATCGGGAATTCCCGGTGCCATAACCAAGACCCAAGTGAATTCGCCCCTGCCTTCCCGCATCGGGATGGCATAGCCGGACGGTCAAAGAACTGACCGGCAACAGACGGGCGCTCTGGCTGGCGCAAGAACGAAGAAAGGTTCCGACGATGGATATCATCCGTCAGCTTGAGGCCGAGCAGGCCGCGAAGATCGAAGAGAAGCGCAAGTTCCCCGAATTCCAGCCCGGCGACACGGTCCGCGTCCAGGTGCGCGTCACCGAAGGCACCCGCACCCGCGTGCAGGCCTATGAAGGCGTCTGCATCTCGCGCAAGGGCGCCGGCTTCCAGGAGAGCTTCACCGTCCGCAAGATCTCCTACGGCGAGGGCGTCGAGCGCGTCTTCCCGGTCTATTCGCCGATGGTCGAAGCGGTCGAGATCGTCCGCCGCGGCAAGGTCCGCCGCGCCAAGCTCTATTACCTGCGCGATCGCCGCGGCAAGTCGGCCCGCATCACCGAGAACACCGGTGTGCGCGCCCGCAAGCTCAACGACAGCGAGCGCGATGCGCTGAACGCCGAGCGCGCCCGCATCGAGGCCGAGAAGGTCGCCGCGGCGCAGGCGCTCGCCGTCGAGAAGGCCGCGCAGGATGCAGCCGAGGCCAAGGCCGCCGCGGAAGCCGCCAAGGCAGCGGAAGCCGCGAGCGAATAAGGCTCGGCACCACCGTTCGAATTCCGGAAAGGCGCGGAGCGATCCGCGCCTTTTTCGTTTCGGCCGGAGGAGTTGCCGCGCCATGCCTTGCATGCGTGCGCCAGCCGGATAGATTTGCTCGATCCTTCAGAGAGCTTTCCCGGAGTTCGAGATGACGAAGATGAGAGTATTCCTTGCCGCCCTCTTTGCGGCCGTCCTGCTGCCTGCCTTCGCAATGGCGCAGTCTTTTCCCGATCTCGGCGGGAAGAAGCTCGTGGTCGTTACCGAGAACGCCTATTTCCCGCTGCAGTTCGTCGATCCCAAGACCAGCCAGCCGGTCGGCTGGGAATATGACGCCATGGCCGCCCTGGCGAAGAAGCTCAATTTCACGGTCGAGTACCAGAACACGTCGTGGGACGCGATGATCCAGGCCGTGTCTGACAAGCAGTACGACATGGGCATGACCGGCATCACCATCAAGGACGAGCGCAAGGAGAAGGTCGACTTCTCCGACCCCTACATGCTCTCCGAGATCTTCATGCTGGTGCGGGCGGACGAGACACGCTTCTCCGACCCGAAAGCCTTCGCGGCGGACGAGAAGCTGCTGGTGGGCGCGCAGGCGGGCACCTCGCCGTTCTACGTCGCCGTCTACAACGTGCTCGACGGCAACGAAGCCAATCCGCGCATCAAGCTGTTCGAGACCTTCGCGGCTTCGGTCGCGGCCCTGCAATCGGGAGACGTCGATCTGGTGCTCACCGACAGCGCCGGCGGCAAGGCGCTGGTTACAGCGTCGGGCGGCAAATTGAAGATGGTCGGAGAGCCGCTGCAGGCGGAGGAGTTCGGCTTCATCTTCCCCAAAGGGTCCGATCTCGTCGCGCCGATCAATGCGGGCATCGCCGCGCTGAAGGCCGACGGCACGTTCGACGCCATCACCCAGAAATGGTTCGTGGACTACAAGCCCTGAGCGGGTTGCGGTGATGGATTACGCGTTCGACGGCTACCGGCCGGGGAGCCTCGCCGGCGTCGTCGGCCTGCACATGGACTATTACCGCGACGCCTGGGGCTTCGGCCTCGAATTCGAAACCAAGGTGGCGCTGGAGATGGCGGAATTCCTGCGCCGGATGGAGCCGGGCCGCGACCTTTTCCTGACTGCCTGGGACAGGCAAGGGCGGCTCGCCGGTTCGGTGACGATCGATATCTCCGGCGGCGGACCGCAGGGCGCCCATTTGAGGTGGTTCATCGTCTCCGGCGAAACCCGTGGAAAGGGGCTGGGCAAGGAGCTGATGGAGCGGGCGATCGGACATTGCGACAGGCGCGCGGTGCCGCAGATCTGGCTCACGACGTTTGCCGGGCTGGATGCGGCGCGCGGCCTCTACGAAAGGCACGGGTTCAGGCTGGTGTCCGAAAGCAGCGAGGACCAGTGGCGCGGCGGCGTGCGCGAGCAGCTCTTCGTCCGGCAACGGAAGGGCTGACGTGGCGCGGCCCGCGGCAAGCGAATTCCCCTATTGGCTCGTCGCGGCCGTTCTTGTCGGGATCGCGGCGGCGCTGGCGATCGCGGCGAGCGAACTCTACGCGCAGATCTTCGTGACGATCGCCAAGGGCATCTGGATCACCATCTTCGTCACGATCGTCGCCTTTGCGCTTGCTTCCGCGCTCGGCCTTTGCGTCGCGCTGATGGGACTGTCCGGATCGAGAGTGCTGAGCCAGATCGCGCGCTTCTACATCGAGATCATCCGCGGCGTGCCGATCCTGGTGTTGCTGTTCTGGATCGCGTTTGCCGGCGCGCCTGCCTTCGTGGTCGCGTGGAACGCCGTGCTGGGGGGCATTTTCGGCGAGATGCAGGTGCGCGACGTGTCGCTGCTGTGGCGCGCGATCATCGCGCTGATGATCGCCTATTCCTCGTTCATCGCCGAGATTTTCCGGGCGGGCATCCAGTCGGTGCCGGAAGGCCAGATCGATGCGGCCAAGACGCTCGGGCTCAGCCGGTTCCAGCGCTTCCGCCATATCGTCTGGCCGCAGGCCTTCCGCACCATCCTGCCGCCCTACTCGAACGACTTCATCGCCATGGTGAAGGATTCCTCGCTCGTGTCGGTGCTGGGCGTGGCCGACATCACCCAGATGGGCAAGATCTATGCCGCCGGGTCCTTCCGCTTCTTCGAGACCTATTCGATCGTTGCCTATATCTACCTGCTGCTGACGATCTCGCTGTCGCTGGCACTCAGGGGATTGGAGCGGCGCATGCGCAAGGTGGATGAGCAATGAGTGCGGACCAGGCCAGCGATGCACTGAACCAGGTCTATGCCGCGCGCAACGAGACCGAACTCGCCGCCGCCTATGCCGCGTGGTCGAACGGTTACGATCGCGAGACCGCCGCGCTCGGCTACTGCCTGCCCTTCATGATCGCGGCGTGGGTGGCGCGGCATGTGCCGCCGGATACCGGGCCGCTGCTCGACGCCGGGTGCGGCACAGGGCTTTCGGGGCCCTATCTGGCGGCACTCGGCTATCGCGATATCGACGGGCTCGACATGTCGGCGGACATGCTCGCGCTGGCGCGCGGGCGGGGCGTCTACCGGAACCTGGTCGAGGCCGCGCTGGGCGGCAGGCTGCCGATCGAAGACGCCGCCTATGCCGCCGTCTTCTCGACCGGTGTCTTTACCGAAGGCCACGCGCCGGCCTCGAGCCTGGACGATCTGGTGCGGATCGTGCAGCCGGGCGGCTTCGTCATCTTCACGGTGAGGGACAGCGTTCTGCAAACAGGCGGATTTCGGGCTAGGTTCGCGGAACTCGAGAAAGACGGGCGCTGGGCGCCGGTCGAGGAAAGCCCGTCCTTTCGCGCCTTCGCCGTCGCTGAGCCGGAGGTGACGGTCAAGGCGTTCGTGTTCCGCGTCGCCCGGTGAGATTGTGGAATTGCCCCGCCTGTATTATATCTGACCAACATGTTGGTCAGGAGAAGGCAGATGAAATCGGTCAATCTTGCCGAAGCGAAGGCGCAATTGAGCGAGCTTGTCGCCCTGGCGGAGGCGGGTGAAACCGTCAGCATCATGCGCCGGGGCCGTCCCGTGGCGCAGCTCAAGGCGATCACGACGGAGCGGCAGCCGGTCGATGTGGAGGCGTTGCGCGCCATCAGCGCCACGATCCCGATGCAACCGGAATCCACTGCCGACTTCATTCGCAGAATGCGGGACGACGCTCGATATTGATCCTGTATCTCGACACGTCCCTGGTGGTTGCGTCGATGGTCACGGAGCCATCGACGCAGCGCGTCCAGGACTGGCTCGGCCGGCAACATTCCAGGACGCTCTATATCAGCGACTGGGTTGTGACCGAATTTTCGGCTGCGTTGTCCCTGAAGCTTCGTACGGGCCAGATCGCCTCTGCTGCCCGGACAGCGGCGTTGACGGGATTCGCCAGTTTGCAGCAGCGCTCGGTTGGGAAGATCGCGGTGGTGGGAGAGGATTTCCGGGCTGCCGCCCAACTGGCCGACATGCATCAGAGCGGACTAAGGGCCGGCGACGCTCTCCACATGGCTATCGCTCGGCGCATAGGTGCCGAACTCTGCACGCTCGACGTCCGGCTGTCGCAAGCAGGTGAAACGTGCGGAGTTTCAGCACGTCTCGTGTGACTACCACCTCCTGCGGAACCTCTCCAACGCTTCGCGGTGAGCCTCGAGTTTCTGCGCGCCGTAGGCGAAGTAGTCGACCTGGGGAATGTCGAGATGCGTTTCGGCGAGCATGCCCCACAGGGCTTCGCGCAGCGGCATGATGGCGAAGGCTGCGTCGAAGGAACGGCGGACGTCGTCGGAGAGATCCGGGCCGAAATAGAGGTCCAGCACGTGGTCGAGCTGCGCGTCGTCGAAGGACGAGTGCGAGGCAAGTCCGGCCAGATCGACAACCGAGGTGGTGAAGCCGGCATGTTCGTAGTCGACGAACCAGATCCGCTCGCCGTCGTCGACGATGTTGCGGTGGACGAGATCGTTGTGGCCGAAGATGATCGGAAGGGCCGCCTGGGCGCGTTCCAATTCCTCCGAGACGTCGAACCAGTCGCCGAGCATGCCTGCATTGCGGTGCCGCTCGTGGCGTAGCGTGCGGGCATAGTCGCGCACCGTATGGAACGGCCAGAACATGTGCGCCGCCCCGGAGACATAAGGCGGCATCTCGACATGGAATCGCTTCAGGAGACGGACGATGTCGTCGGCCTTGTCCCGCACGTCCTGCGGCGTACAGTTCTTGCCGTCGATAAAGACGCCGACGAACACGCCAGGTCCGGTGTAGACGATCTCCGAGGCGAACCCTGCCCGGTGCGCCGCCTGCGAGACCATCAGCTCCCAGGCGCGATAGACATGCTGCTGCGGGTGATCGCGGCCGAAGCGCACGACGAACTTCCGGCCCTCGTCGTCGACGATATAGCTCTGGTTGCCGAGCCCGCCCGGCAGAAGGGTCGGGCGGACCTCGCTGGTCCAGATCGGGAGTACCGTTATGCGGGTGATCGGGTCGATCATCTGTCCCGGCTGCGTGGTCGGTGGTCGCCGGCATCTCGCGCATGCGGATGCCGGTTGTCAACGCGCCGTCAGGCGAAGACCAGCGATTGGTGAGCTGCGGCACCCGCCATCGCGCCGTCCGCGACGGCGAGCGCGACGGTGGGCATCGGCCGGGCGATGTCGCCGGCGGCGAACACGCCGGGAACGCTGGTGACCTTGCGCTCGTCCACCGCGATGAAGGCGCCCATCGGACCCTGCGACAGCGAGCAGCCGAGCTGATGCGGCAGTTCGCTCGAGAGCGTCGTCCTCGGCGCCACGAAAAGCGCAGCCACGGTGGTGTCGGCTGCGCCGGTGATGCCGATCGTGAGGCCGTTGTCGCTCGAAGCGACGCGCTCGACCTTGCCTGCGAAGATTGTCACGCCGCGTGCCTCGAGCCTGGCCGCCTGATCGGCGTCAGGCACGAACGCATCGTTGAGGAACAGGTGCACCGGGCCCCAGTCCGCTACCAGCTGCGCCTTCATGATCGCTTCGGGTTCGGTGGCCAGCACGCCGAACGGACCGTCGCCGAATTCGTAGCCGTGGCAGTAGGGGCAGTGGATGACGCGGTGGCCCCACTCCTCGGCAAGACCAGGGATGTCCGGCAAGGTGTCGCTGACGCCACCGGCAAGCACGAGCCGGCGCGCCGAGACCGTATCGCCATCGCGCAGGCGCAAAGAGAAGTCGTCAGCACTGCCCTCGACGCTTTCCACCAGACCCTGGCGGAATCGCGCCGTGGGGTAGGCCAAGAGCTGGCGCCGCGCCTCGTCCAGCATATCGCCCGGGACGGAACCGTCGCGGGTCAGGAACCCGTGCGAATGCGAGGCGAAGCGATTGCGCGGCAGGCCGGCGTCGATGACCACCACCTTGCGCTTGCCGCGGGCGATCTGGAGGGCGGCGGAGAGGCCGGCGAAGCTCCCTCCAACGATTGCGACGTCATAGTGCATGTCTGTTCTCCTTGTAGGCTGCGATGCCTTCGCCGCATTCGGCGGCGATGTCGGCGAGCGTCACGGTTGCCAGCCGCTCGGCCAGCAGTCGCTCGACCTCCAGCCGGAAGCCGTCGAGGTGGCGGGTGACGGACCGCTCGACCAGGCAGCGCGGGTTTTCGGGTTTGGTGTTGATCGACAGGAAGTCTTCTTCCAGCGCCGCAGCCACGTCGGCCAGCGAGATTGAGGCGGCCGGGCGCGTCAGCGTCCAGCCGCCGCCGTGGCCGCGCACCGCGGAAAGGATGCCTGCCTCGCGCAAGCCGGCCACCATGCGCCGCACGACGACAGGGTTGGTGTGCAGCCAGCCGGCGATCTCTTCCGACGTCATCGGATGTTCCGGCACCTGCGCCATGTGGACCAGCGCATGGAGGGAGGCGGAGAGGCGTGAGTTGCGTTTCATGTAACTTTAATAGTTACGAATGATCGCGGAGTCAAGCTTCCCAATCGTCGATGGGCGTGGTCATAGTCGGCGATGGCCTTCACCCTTCGCCAGTTGCAGTATTTCGTCGCCGTCGCCGAACAGGGCGGCGTGTCGCGCGCGGCGCAGAGCCTGTCGATCTCGCAATCCGCGGTGACCGAGGCGATCAAGGAACTGGAGAGCGATCTGGGAGTCGAACTGTTCGAGCGGCATCCGCGCGGCCTGAACATCACCCACAAGGGGCATCAGTTCCTGCGCCATGCGACGAAGATCCTCGCCGACGTCTCGGATGCGCGCCGGACGTTCTCGGGCGAGGCGGAGGCGGCGTCGGGGCGGCTGCAACTGGGCGTGACGTCGCTCGTCGCGGGTTATGTGCTGTCCGACCTGCTGGCCCGCTACCGCCGCGCTTTTCCCGGCGTCGAGGTTACGGCGATCGAGGACAACGGCGACTATCTCGAGCATCTGCTGGTGGGAGGCGAACTCGACATCGCGGTGATGGTGATCTCCAACCTGCGCGACCGGATGGCGCTGCAGGCGGAGATCCTGGAGAGTTCGCCCTACCGGCTGTGGCTGCCGCTCGGCCATCCGCTGGCGACCGCGGAGACGATCTCGCTCTCGGATGTCGCGGCCGAGCCGATCATCATGCTCACCATCGACGAGATCGAGGAGAACACGGGCAAGCTGCTGATGGCATTCGGGGCGCGCCCGCACGTCGCGTTCCGGACACGGTCGGTGGAAGCGGTGCGCAGTCTGGTGGCGACCGGGGCGGGCGTGGCGCTCCTGCCGGACCTCGTCTACCGGCCGTGGTCGCTGGAAGGCGACCGGATCGAAAGCCGCGACATTTCCGGCAGCCTGCCGGTCGTGCAGGTGGGCATGGTGTGGCGCAGGGGATCGGGCCTGCAGCAGTCGGCGCGCGATTTCATCGGCATCGCGCAGGGGCAGAGGGCGGTGAGGCAGCGGTAGCGCCTGTTTCCCGCAATTGGCCCGACCGAGGTTCGATGCTACATTGGCCCGATGAACCAGGCGTTCCGATCTCCGGACCTCTCGCCGACGACGCAGGCCGCCGAAGGGCTTCCGCGCCGGCGCTGGAGCGTTGCCGAAATCGAGGAAGCGACACGGCTGGGCCTGTTCGACGAGGACGAGCGCTTCGAGCTGATCGGCGGGGAGATCGTGCCCATGAACGCCAAGGGCTTCCAGCATGAGGTCATCAAGACCGCTCTTACCCTCTACTTCGCTGAAATCCGCCCACGAGAGATCGTATTCGCCCAGGAAACCACGTTCCGACTGAACGAGGATACGTTTGTCGAGCCTGATTTCGTCTTTTTCCGCAAATCCGACGGCCTCGCCAACCTCAATCCTCGGACCGCGCTTCTCGCGATCGAAGTCGCCGATTCCAGCCTGCGCTGGGACCTCGGCCGCAAGGCGCGCATCTATGCCGATTTCGGCATTCCGGAGCTCTGGGTGATCGATGCGGTGTCGAGGACCATCCACGTCCATCGCGAGCCTCGCCTTGAGGGATATCGCGATATCCGCACGTATACCGAAATTGATCGCATCGATTCCGTCTCCGTGCCCGGCATCGTCTTGACCCTGTCGGAGCTCGAAACCTTCTGAGTTGAGAAGTGCGGGAGCGGGTCCGGTTTTAATATCGGCAAAACCGATATCGGCGTTCTGTTTAATGAATTTGCGAACGGACACGGTTGTGGCACTCTTCCATCAGGGTCCAAGCCGCCGATGAAGCGCGGCCCCTGATCAATGGGAGATTTCGGCATGAAGTCGTTTCTGAAGACATGCACCGCCATGACGATGGCCGTCGCCTTCGCGGCTCCGGCCTTCGCGCAGGTGAAGGAGATCGGCGCGGGCGAAGGCCAGGTCAACATCGTCGCCTGGGCCGGCTATATCGAGCGGGGCGAGACCGACAAGGCGTTCGACTGGGTGACCAAGTTCGAGGCGGCGACGGGCTGCAAGGTCAACGTCAAGACCGCCAACACGTCGGACGAGATGGTGGCGCTGATGAACGAGGGCGGCTTCGATCTCGTCACGGCGTCGGGCGATGCATCGCTGCGGCTCATCGCCGGCAAGCGCGTGCAGCCGGTCAACGTCGACCTGATCAAGAGCTGGTCGACGGTGGACGACCGCCTGAAGGATGCGCCCTGGCATACGGTCGACGGCGTTCACTACGGCGTGCCCTACATGTGGGGGCCGAACGTGCTGATGTACAACACCAACGTCATCAAGACCCCGCCGACCTCGTGGAAGGTCGTGTTCGAGGAGATGACGCTGGACGACGGCAAGTCGAACAAGGGTCGCGTACAGGCCTATGACGGCCCGATCCACGTCGCCGACGCGGCACTCTACCTCATGACCCACAAGCCGGACCTCGGCATCAAGAGCCCTTACGAGCTGACCGAGGACCAGTACAAGGCCGCGCTCGACCTCCTGCGCCAGCAGCGCACGCTGGTCGGCCGCTACTGGCACGACGCCTTCATCCAGATCGACGACTTCAAGAACGAGGGCGTGGTCGCCTCCGGCTCTTGGCCGTTCCAGGTCAACCTGCTGAAGGGTGAGAAGCAGCCCGTCGCCTCGGTCTTCCCCGAGGAAGGCGTGACCGGCTGGGCCGACACGACGATGATGCATGTAGACGCGGCGAACCCGAACTGCTCCTACATGTGGATGGAGCACTCGCTCTCGTCCAACCTGCAGAGCGATCTGGGTGTCTGGTTCGGCGCCAACCCCTCCGTGCCGGCCGCCTGCACCGACGGGCGCGGCATGATGACCAAGGAAACCTGCACGACGAACGGCTTCGACGATTTCGAGAAGGTTCACTTCTGGACCACGCCGACCTCGAAATGCGCGTCGCAGGGCGACAAGTGCGTGCCGTACTACCGCTGGGTGTCGGACTATATCGGCGTGATCGGCGGACGGTGATATCGGGGCCGTCGGCACGGCTGGGTCGCGCCAGCCCCCTCACCGTCTCGGGCTTCGCCCGATCCACCTCTCCCCCACTGCGTGGGGGCGAGGAGACGCAGTTCCGGCGATTGGCACCTCCTCTCCCCCGGGCATGGGGAGAGGTGGCACGAAGGGTCGGCGAGGGGGTGCTTCGCAGCCGCAGCAGGATTGTTCGATCACCATGACTCCAGCCGTCTCCTTCCAGAAGGTGTCCCGTCATTTCGGCGCCGTGCGCGCCGTCGACGCGGTCGATCTCGAGATCGCCGAGGGCGAGTTCTTCGCCATGCTGGGGCCCTCCGGCTCGGGCAAGACGACGTGCCTGAGGCTGATCGCCGGCTTCGAGCAGCCGACATCCGGCCGCATCGAGATCTTCGGCGAGAACGCGGTCGGCGTGCCGCCCTACCGGCGCAACGTCAACACGGTGTTCCAGGACTATGCGCTCTTCCCGCATCTCAACGTCGCCGACAATGTCGCATACGGATTGATGGTGAAGGGCGTAGGTCGCGACGAGCGAAGCCGCGCGGCGGAAGAGGCGCTGGCGCTGGTCAAGCTGCCGGGCTACGGCGCGCGCAAGCCGGGTCAGCTCTCCGGCGGCCAGCGGCAGCGGGTGGCGCTGGCTCGTGCGCTGGTGAACAAGCCGCGCGTTCTGCTGCTGGACGAGCCGCTCGGCGCGCTCGACCTCAAGCTGCGAGAGCAGATGCAGGAGGAGCTGAAGTCGCTGCAGAAGCAGCTCGGCATCACCTTCGTCTTCGTCACGCACGACCAGGGTGAGGCGCTGTCCATGGCCGACCGCGTCGCCGTCTTCAACAATGGCGGGATCATGCAGATCGGCAGCCCGCAGGACATCTATCGCCGGCCGGCCACGCGTTTCGTGGCCGATTTCGTCGGTTCGTCGAACATCCTGCCGCCGGATTTCATGCAGCGCTATGCCGGCCAGCGGCGCTGGGGCAGCCTGCGGCCCGAGCATATCCGTATCCTCGCGCAGACCAGCGGCGACGGCGTACCGGCGCGGGTCGCGGCGCTCAGCTATCTTGGAGCGGGCACTCGCGTGACGCTCGACGCGGAGGGTCTCCGCCTGCACGCCGTCGTCGATTCCGGCGGCGCGCTGCCTGCGCCCGGCGATGCGGTCGTGCTGACCTTCAACCGCGACCATGTGCATGTGATGGACGAGCCGGCATGAGCGCGCTCGCCGCCGACAGGAGTGGCGCTCCGGCCATCCTCGCCGGCCGCGGCGGCGTGTTCGGCGCGATGTCCGACTGGGTGTGGCGGCACCCGCGGATGTTCCTCTTCCTGATGCTGACGCCGCCGGTGCTGTGGCTCGGCATCATCTATATCGGCTCGCTCTTCGCGCTCCTTCTGCAGAGCTTTTTCGCCATCGACGAGTTCTCGGGGCTCATCAATCGCGATTTCACCCTCAAGACCTATGGCGAGCTGTTCCTGCCGCAGAACGTCGACATCGTCGTGCGCACCGTGCTGATGGCGGCTCTGGTGACCATCGCCTCGGCGATCGTCGCCTTCCCGATCGCCTACTACGCGGCGCGCTATGCGAAGGGGAAATGGAAGGCAGCGTTCTACCTCGGCGTCATGCTGCCGCTGTGGTCGAGCTACCTGGTCAAGGTCTACGCCTGGAAACTGATCCTCGCGAAGGAAGGCATCCTCAACTGGATCTTCGCCAAGATCCATCTCACGTGGTTACTCGACGCCTGGCTGGCGCTGCCGATCGTCGGCGGCAATTCGCTGTCGGTGTCGTACACCGGCACGTTCCTCGTCTTCGTCTATGTCTGGATGCCGTTCATGATCCTGCCGATGCAGGCGGCGCTCGAGCGCGTGCCGGGCAACCTGATCGAAGCGTCGGCCGACCTCGGAGCGGCGCCGCGCCAGACGTTCCGGAACGTGATCCTGCCGCTGGCGATGCCGGGGGTGATCGCCGGCTCGATCTTCACCTTCTCGCTGACGATGGGCGACTACATCATCCCGCAGATCATCGGCACGTCGCGGCTGTTCATCGGCCAGGCGGTCTATGCGCACCAGGGCACGGCCGGCAACATCCCGCTGGCGGCGGCCTTCACGGTGGTGCCGATCGTTGTGATGGGATTCTACCTCTGGTTCGCCAAGCGGCAGGGGGCGTTCGATGCGCTGTGAAACCCTTCCTCTTTTCGTACCGTCATCCCCCTTCGCGCCGTCATCCTCGGGCTTGACCCGAGGATCTACCGCCCGACCAGCAAGGGACGCCAGCGTCGGAACAGCTCTTCGGCTCACGTCTTCGCGTAACCGCAACCGCCGGCAGATCCTCGGGTCAAGCCCGAGGATGACGACCGCGTGGGGACAGGGAGGTGCCCATGGCGTCTGACCGCTCCCAACGCTCGCCTCTAGGCCTCAAGATCGCAGCGGCGGCGGGGCTTTTGTTCCTGCACCTGCCGATCCTGATCATCTTCGTCTACGCCTTCACGACGGAAGAGAAGAGCTATGTCTGGCCGCCGCCGGGCTTCACCACGCAGTGGTTTGCGGTGACCTGGAACCGGCCGGACGTCTGGGAGGCGCTGACGCTGTCGGTGCAGGTCGCCGCGATTTCCACCGTGATCGCGCTGCTGCTCGGCACGCTGTGTGCGGCGGCCATCTCGGGCACGTCCTTCTTCGGCCGCGAGACGATCTCGCTGCTGGTCATCCTGCCGATCGCGCTGCCCGGCATCATCACCGGCATCGCGCTGCGCTCGGCCTTCAGCCTGGCTGAGATACCGTTCTCGTTCTGGACGATCGTGCTCGGCCACGCGACCTTCTGCGTGGTCGTGGTCTACAACAATGCCGTCGCGCGCTTCCGGCGCACGTCGGGATCGATGATCGAGGCGTCGATGGACCTCGGCGCGGATGCGTTCCAGACGTTCCGGCACGTGATCCTGCCCAATATCGGCACGGCGCTCGTCGCGGGCGGCATGCTCGCCTTCGCGCTGTCCTTCGACGAGGTCATCGTCACCACCTTCACCGCCGGCCAGCAGCAGACGCTGCCGATCTGGATGCTCGAGGAACTCGTGCGTCCGAGGCAAAGGCCGGTCACCAACGTCGTCGCCATGGTGGTGGTCATCGTGACCTTCCTGCCGATCCTGGCGGCCTATTACCTCACCCGCGACGGCGACGAGATCGCCGGCAGCGAAAAATGAAACAGGCGAATGGGGAGTGGCGAATGGCGAATGGGGAATAACAGACTGAAATTCCCCATTCGCCACTCGCCATCTCGCCATTCGCCTCCGAACAAAGGGAGATACCCATGGACACCCAGATGCTGATCGGATCGGCCTTCCAGAAGGGCACCGAAGCGGACGAGAAGATCTTCAATCCGAAGACGGGCGAGACGATCCTCGATCTGCCGGAAGCCTCGCAGGGCCAGATCGAAGCCGCGGTCGCCGCCGCCGAGAAGGCCTTTGCGACATGGTCCCGCACCACGCCCGGCCAGCGCTCGGCCTATCTGCTCAAGATCGCCGACCGGATCGAGGCCGAAGCAAAGGAATTCGCCGCGCTCGAGGCGCTGAACTGCGGCAAGCCGATCAACGCGGTACTCAATGATGAGCTGCCGGCGATCGTCGACTGCTACCGCTTCTTCGCGGGCGCCGTGCGCTCGATGCCCGCCGTGGCCGCCGGCGAATACCTGCCCGGCATGACGTCGATGATCCGCCGCGACCCGATCGGCATCGTCGCGTCCATCGCGCCGTGGAACTACCCGCTGATGATGATGGCGTGGAAGCTGGCGCCGGCGATCGCGGGCGGCAATACGGTGGTGTTCAAGCCGTCCGAGCAGACGCCGCTGACGGCGCTGCGCCTGGCGAAGATCCTCGCCGAGATCCTGCCGGAGGGCGTGGTCAATGTCGTTCTCGGCCGCGGCGAGACGGTGGGCAACGCGCTGATCAACCATCCCAAGGTCAACATGATCTCGATCACGGGCGACGTGGCGACCGGCAAGAAGATCTTGCAGGCGGCGTCGAAGACCGTGAAGCGGACGCATCTGGAACTGGGCGGCAAGGCGCCGGTGATCGTTTTTGACGATGCCGATATCGATGCGGTCGTCAGCGGCCTGCGCGCCTTCGGCTATTACAATGCCGGCCAGGACTGCACGGCCGCCTGCCGCATCTATGCCGGCAAGAAGGTCTACGAGAAGCTGGTCGCCGACCTCTCCTCGGCGGTCTCGACGATCAAGTTCAACCAGGCGGACGATACCGAAAACGAGATCGGGCCGCTGATCTCGAAGCGCCAGCGCGACCGGGTCGCCTCCTTCGTCGAGCGCGCCTCGGAACAGAAGCACATCGAGATCACCACCGGCGGCAAGCCGGGCGAGGGCGGCGGCTATTTCTACCAGCCGACGGTCGTCGCGGGCGCGCTCCAGGAGGACGAGATCGTGCGCCGCGAGGTGTTCGGGCCGGTCGTCTCGGTCACGCGCTTCTCGGACGTCGACGAGGCGGTTACCTGGGCGAACGACAGCGACTACGGCCTCGCCTCCTCGGTGTGGACGAAGGATGTGGGGCGTGCGGTGTCGACCGCGTCGCGGCTGCAGTATGGCTGCACCTGGGTGAACACGCACTTCGCGCTGGTCAACGAGATGCCGCATGGCGGGCTGAAGCAGTCCGGCTACGGCAAGGACATGTCGCTCTACGCGCTGGAGGACTATACGGCCGTCCGCCACGTCATGATCGCGCATGGGTAAGCGCCCGGTTCGCGCGGCGCCGCGCGACGTTCAGAGATCGAACGTCGCGATCACCGGCACGTGGTCGGAGGGGCGGTCCCAGCCGCGGGCGTGGCGCAGGATCTCGATGCCCCTGAGCTTGGGCGCAAGGTTGGCCGAGCCCCAGATGTGGTCGAGCCGGCGGCCCTTGTCGGCCGCGGCCCAGTCGGCGGCGCGGTAGCTCCACCAGGTGTAGATCTTCTCCGGCTCCGGGATCGCCTGGCGCATCAGGTCGACCCAGCCGCCGCCGGTGCGCATCGATTCCAGTCCAGCCGTCTCGACGGGCGTGTGGCTGACCACCTTGAGCAGCTGCTTGTGCGACCAGACGTCGGCTTCGAGCGGCGCGATGTTGAGGTCGCCGACGAGGATCGAGGCGGTGGTGGCGTCGCCGCCGGCCATGACCAGCCGCATCTCCTCGATGAAGTCGAGCTTGTGGCGGAACTTGGGATTGATCTCCGGATCAGGCTCGTCGCCGCCGGCGGGAACGTAGAAATTGTGCAGCATCACCTTCAGTCCGCCGGCTTCGAAGGTGGTCGACAGATGCCGGCAATCGCCCTTGGCGCAGAAGTCGCGGCGCTCGACCAGCTCGATCGGCAGGCGCGAGATGGTGGCCACGCCGTGATAGCCCTTCTGGCCGCTGATCGTGACATGGGCGTAGCCCGCGTCATGGAAGGCCTGGTAGGGGAAGAACTCCTCCGGACACTTGATCTCCTGCAGGCACAGGATGTCGGGCGCGTAGCGGCGCAGGAACTCCGTCACCAGCGGCAGGCGCAGGCGGACGGAATTGATATTCCAGGTGGCAAGGGAAAGCGTCATGGCGGGTTCCGGCGGAATCGCGCGGAACCTGCCAGCCGGAGCGTTTCAAGACAAGGAAGCGGCGCCGCTTTCCAACGGAAAGGGCGCGTTCAGCGATTGCCGCCCATCTTCTGATTCATCTCGTCGACCTTGCGATAGTCGATCTCGAAGAATTTCGGGTCGAGTTTCACCCCGGACTGGACGTTGAAGATCATCACCGTGGTGTCCTTGCCCTGGGCGTCGGTAATCGTCCACTGGCGCAGGTCGTTGGATTTCGGGTCGAACATCATGGTGATGCGCGAATTGCCGAACACCGACTTGTCGGCCAGCACGATGGTGGTGAGGTCGGGATCCTCGGTCACCTTGACCACCTTCTTGCCGGAGAGGTCGATGCGATCGTCGAGCAGCAGTTTCAGCGGGGTCTTGGACAGGGGATAGAGATCCGCGGTCCTCAGCTTGGTGTTGCTGATCACCACCGAATTGCCGTCGGCGACGACGCGGTAGGCGGAGGGAGCCTCATAGTTGAAGCGGATCTTGCCGGGGCGCTGGATGTAGAACTTGCCGCCGGTCTTCTCCCCGCGCGGGCCGAACTGGACGAATTCGCCGGCCATTGTCTGGATGCTGGAGAAGTGGTCGGCGATCTTCTGCGCCGCATCGGAAGCGGCGAAAGCGGCCGCGACCGGGGCCAGGGGCTGATGCGCCGTACCGGCAAGGCCGGCAACGAGGCCCGCGACAGAGAGCGCCGCGCCAAGCCGAAGGGCGCGCCTGGCGAAGCTGCGCGCGAGGCTCTGGGGCTGTGAGATTGCGGTGGTCATCTGCGCCGGTCTCCTGTAGGTTCGTTGGTGCGGATAGGCTTCCAGTTGGGCTTTAGTTGGGCGCGACTGCGGCGGCAGCCGCGCTCACATCTTGTCCTTCTCGGTCGGAACCAGGATTTCGCGCTTGCCGGCGTGATTGGCTGGGCCGACGATGCCTTCCTTCTCCATCTTCTCGATGATCGAGGCGGCGCGGTTGTAGCCGATGCCGAGCCGGCGCTGGATGTAGCTGGTCGACGCCTTGCCGTCCTGCAGCACCACGGCCACCGCCTGGTCATAGGGATCCTCGGACTCCTCGAAGACACCCGAAACGCCGCCCCCGCCCGATCCGTTCCGTCCGCCGCCATCCTCGTCGCCTTCACCGTCGTCCTCGGTGATGGCGTCGAGATATTGCGGCACGCCCTGCAGCTTGAGGTGGCTGACGACCTTCTCGACCTCGTCGTCGGCGACGAAGGGACCGTGGACGCGCTGGATGCGCCCGCCGCCGGCCATGTAGAGCATGTCGCCCATGCCGAGCAGCTGCTCCGCGCCCTGCTCGCCGAGGATCGTGCGGCTGTCGATCTTCGACGTCACCTGGAAGGAGATGCGCGTCGGGAAGTTCGCCTTGATCGTGCCGGTGATGACGTCGACCGACGGACGCTGAGTCGCCATGATGACGTGGATGCCGGCGGCGCGGGCCATCTGCGCCAGGCGCTGGACGGCGCCTTCAATATCCTTGCCGGCGACCATCATCAGGTCGGCCATCTCGTCGATGACGACGACGATGAACGGCATCGGATCGAGGTCGAGATGCTCGGTTTCGTAGATCGCCTCGCCGGTGTCGCGGTCGAAACCGGTCTGGACGGTGCGCGAGATGCGCTCGCCCTTCTTCGATGCCTCGGCGACGCGGGCGTTGAAGCCGTCGATGTTGCGCACGCCCACCTTGGACATCTTGCGGTAGCGTTCCTCCATCTCGCGCACGGTCCATTTGAGCGCGACGACGGCCTTCTTCGGATCAGTGACGACAGGGGTCAGCAGATGCGGGATGCCGTCATAGACGGAGAGTTCCAGCATCTTCGGATCGATCATGATCAGCCGGCACTGGTCCGGCGTCATGCGGTAGAGCAGGGACAGGATCATGGTGTTGATCGCCACCGACTTGCCCGAGCCGGTGGTGCCGGCGACCAGAACGTGCGGCATCTTGGCGATGTCGACGATGACGGCCTCGCCGTTGATCGTCTTGCCGAGTGCCAGCGCGAGCCGCGCCTTGGTCTGCTCGAAATCGCGGCTGGCGAGGATCTCGCGCAGATAGACGGTCTCGCGACGGGCGTTGGGCAGTTCGATGCCGATGGCGTTGCGGCCGGGGACGACGGCGACACGGCAGGCGATCGCGCTCATCGAGCGGGCGATGTCGTCGGCAAGGCCGATGACGCGGGAGGACTTGATGCCGGGCGCGGGCTCCAGTTCGTAGAGGGTGACGACCGGACCCGGGCGGACATGGATGATCTCGCCCTTGACGCCGAAATCCTCGAGCACGCCTTCGAGCAGGCGCGCGTTCTGCTCCAGCGCATCCTTGGAGAGCGACGGGTCCTTGGAGACGTTCTTCGGCTCGGACAGGAAATGGATCGGCGGCATCTCGAAGACGTCGCTCGACAGCATCGAAGCCTGCGCCTCGCGCTTCACGCGGGAACCCTGGACGGGACGCGGCGCAGGAGCGGCGACCCGGGCCGCGCCCGCGACGGGCATCTGGCGGGCGGGCGCCGCCGGCTCCTCGGCCTCGGCGAAATCCGCCTCGTCATAGTCATCCGTGTCGCTCTCGTCTTCGAACCGCGCGGGCGACGGCATCGACGGCTGCGTGTCGAAGCCTGGCTCGATGCGCTGCGACGAGCGGGCAGGCGCGGCCTCGCGGCGGACCGCGACCGCCGGTTCCGGCAGGCGCCGTTCCTGCGCCCGGCCGAAATGGCGGCGGATCCAGGCGCGGCCGGACAGCCACATGTGGACGATCGCGCCGAGCGCCAGCACCCCGCCGTTCTCCTCGTCCTCGTCGTCTTCCGCATAGAGCGCGTCGTCCTCGCCAGCCGCCTTGCGCGATGCCGGACGGTCATGCGCGACTGCCTGCCTGCCGATGACGCCCGAGGCGAAGGCGAGAAGCCAGAGCGTGGGGCCGGCGAGGACGATCGCGATCAGCATCGCCGCGATGCCCGTCGGGTAGCCGCCAAGCGCGAGAGACGGCAGTTTCAGCACGACATCGCCGAAGACGCCGCCGAGGCCCGACGGCAGCGGCCAGCTGGCCGGAGGCTCGACGCAGCCCACCACGCCGGCCGTCAGGACCGAGGCGCCGAACCAGGCGAGCGCGCGCCGCGGCATGCGGTCGATGCCGCGAGCCGAGACGAAGAGGATGCCCCAGGCCAAAAGCGGCAGCAGGGTGATGAGCGCCGCCAGCCCGAAGAACTGCATCGCGATGTCGGAATAGACCGCGCCCGGATAGCCGAGCGCGTTGGTGACGGGATTGTCGGTGGCGTGGCTGAAGCTCGGGTCCTGGACGTTCCAGGTCGCAAGGCTGCCGACGCCGGCAACGGAGAGGAGAATCAGTCCGAGACCGCCCAATCGCTCCGCCTGCCTGCGGGCAAAGGCCGCAAGGCCTGCGCCGCTGTCCATCAGGGCGGAACCGGTCGGGCTTGTGGAGCGCATGGAGAACCCCGTCTTGATCGCGCAAAAGGCGCCGGATCGCACGGCGCGCAATGTGGACGACGGTATCGGGGGGATGGTTAAGGTCGCATTAACCATGCGACGCCGGACGAGAAAAAGCCCGGCCGAAGCCGGGCTGAAGTTGCGATGGCCGAGGCCATCGTCCGGGAGGACGCCGGCGCGAACAATGTCCGCGCCGGAATGTCTCGTCTTACGAGTGGTAGGCCACTTCGCCGTGCGACGTGAGGTCGAGGCCCTGCTGTTCGGCTTCGACGGCCGGACGCAGGCCGAAGATCAGGTCGACGACCTTGTAGAGGATCGCCGAACCGATGCCGCACCAGACGATCGTGACCAGCACGGCCTGGATCTGGACCCAGGTCTGAGCCGCGGCGGACAGGTCGCCGTAGCCGATGCCGCCGAACGATTCGGAGTTCAGGATGCCGGTGCCGACGGCGCCGATGATGCCGCCGATGCCATGGATGCCGAACACGTCGAGCGAGTCGTCGTAGCCGAACTTGATCTTCACCACCGAGACGAAGAAGTAGCAGACCGCGCTGGCCACTGCGCCGAGAACGATCGCGCCGACCGGTCCGACGAAGCCGGCGGCCGGAGTGACGGCGACGAGGCCGGCGACGAGGCCGGAGGCCGCGCCCAGCATGGAGGCCTTGCCGCGGATCAGCCCTTCGATGACCACCCAGGCGACGATGGCGCCGGCCGTGGCGGTGAAGGTGTTGATCATGGCAAGCGCAGCACCGCCGGTCGCTTCGAGGTTGGAACCGGCGTTGAAGCCGAACCAGCCGACCCACAGCATCGAGGCGCCGACCATGGTCAGCGTCATCGAGTGCGGCGCCATGTTGTCCTTGCCGTAGCCGAGACGCTTGCCGACCAGGATCGAGCCCATCAGAGCAGCGATACCGGCATTGATATGGACGACGGTGCCGCCGGCGAAGTCAAGCGCGCCCCAGCCGTAGAGCAGGCCGTCCGAATCCCACACCATGTGAGCGATCGGGAAGTAGACGACGGTGACCCAGAGGACGACGAAGAGCAGCACGGCGCGGAACTTGATGCGCTCGGCGAACGCGCCGATGATCAGGGCAGGCGTGATGCAGGCGAAGGTCATCTGGAAGCAGATGAAGACATATTCCGGGATGACGACGCCGGCGGTGAAGGTCGCAGCCTGGCTGTCCGCGGTAACGCCCGAGAGGAACGCCTTGCCGAGGCCGCCCCAGTATGCGCTCGGCGCATCGCCGAAGGCCATCGAGTAGCCCCAGAACACCCAGACGATGATCACGGTGGCGGTGATCATGGTGCACTGCATGAGCACGGACAGCATGTTCTTGGAGCGGACGAGGCCGCCGTAGAACAGCGCGAGGCCGGGCAGGATCATGAACAGGACAAGGATGGTCGAGATCATCATCCAGGCGGTGTCGCCCTTGTCCATCGTCGGAGCGGGAGCAGCGGCAGCGGCCGCGTCGGTCGCGGCGGGAGCGGCTTCCTGGGCGAAAGCGGCGAGGGTCCCCATCGCTCCCAGGGCGAGCGCGCCAAGCGCCGCCGTGCGCGCCATTGGCGCAAGTCGTTTAATTATGGTCATGCTTCTCTCCATGAAATCGGGAATGGCGGCTTAGAGCGCGTCGTTGTCGGTTTCGCCCGTGCGGATGCGCACGGCCTGTTCGATCGGGTAGACGAAGATTTTGCCGTCGCCGATCTGGCCGGTCTTGGCCGCGGCAGAAATGGCCTCGACGGCCTTCTCCGCCATGTCCGAGCTCACCGCGATCTCGATCTTGAGCTTGGGGAGGAAGCTCACGGCGTATTCCGCGCCGCGATAGATTTCCGTGTGCCCCTTCTGACGCCCATAACCTTTGACTTCGGTGACGGTCAGGCCCTGGATCCCGACGGCGGTCAGCGCTTCGCGCACCTCGTCGAGCTTGAACGGCTTGATGATTGCCATCACGATTTTCATTAGGCTTCACCCTTTACTAGTGCGGGTCCCCCGCGTTTCGTCCATCGCCGGCGCCCGAAGACGGCGGAGACTGACGCACGTAGATTCAAGGTCCGTGCCAACTGGCGCGGAAGCCACTAAATCAATGGAATCCTTGTCGATAGGCAGAGCCGGAGAGGCTGCCTGCTTTTTGTGCATTCAAGAGATGCCTAAAAAATAGGCATACATTAATGAATGCTTACGACTTCTGCTTCGTTCGCAGGCGGATGAGTCCCTCCTGTGCAACGGAGGCCACGAGCGTGCCGTCGCGCGCATAGAGGGCACCGCGCGTGAAGCCGCGCGAGCCGGAGGTGGAGGGGCTGTCCTGCGTGTAGAGCAGCCAGTCGTCGAGCCTGTCGGGACGGTGGAACCACATCGCGTGGTCGAGGCTGGCCGCCTGGATGTCGGGATCTGCCAGAATCCGCCCGTGGGCGAAGGTGGAGGTGTCGAGCAGGGTCATGTCGGAGACATAGGCGAGCACCGCCGCCTGGATCCGGCGGTCGTCGGCCACCTTCTCCTTGACGCGTACCCAATTGTTCTGGCGCGGCTCGAGCTTCTCCCGGCTGGTGTAATGCTCCAGGTCGACCGGCTTGAACTCGATCGGGCGCTCGCGCCGCCAGAAGCGGGCGATGCCGGCCGGGATTCTGTCGCCGTAGCGTTCGATGATCTCGCGCTGGCTGAGCAGCGCGTCGGGACCGGGAACGTCGAGCGGCATGGGGACCTGGAAGTCCAGCCCCTCCTCGTCGAGCTGGAACGAGGCTTCGAGGGAGAAGATCGCCTTGCCGTGCTGGATGGCGGTGACGCGGCGGGTGGTGAAGGAACTCCCGTCCCTGAGGCGCTCGACCTGGTAGATGATCGGGATCGACGGATCGCCCGGAAGCATGAAGTAGCAATGCAGGGAGTGCACGAAGCGCTCGTCCTCGACGCAGCGCTGGGCCGCGACCAGGGCCTGGGCGATGACCTGGCCGCCGAACACGCGCTGCCAGGACGTCTCGGGGCTGCGACCACGAAACAGGTTGTGTTCAAGCTGCTCGAGTTCGAGAATGGATTGGATCGTCTGCGGTTCGGCCGGCATGGCTGATGCTTCCGTGGGCAAGTGCCCCGACAAGGGCCGGAAAACAGGCTTTCGGACAGGTGGCGGCGGTATGTCAAGGCCGCCCGACCGTCCGAGGAGGAATGGACATGCCGCAAGTCAAGAATCCTGAAGCCGCGCCCGGCGCGCGATTCGATGTGCTGGTCGCCGGAGCCGGCTATGTCGGCCTTGCGACCGCCGTGGCCATCGTCCAGGCGCGCCCGTCGCTCAAGGTCGCGGTCGTCGATGCGGCGCCGCCGGAGGTGTGGCGCAAGGACGGCCGCTCCTCGGCCATCGCGGCCGCCGCCTGCCGGATGCTGGAACGGCTAGGCTGCTGGGCCGAGATCGAACCGCAAGCGCAAGCGATGACCGAAATGATCGTCACGGATTCGCGCACCGCCGACCCGGTGCGTCCCGTCTTCCTGACCTTCGGCGGCGAGGTCGCTCCCGGCGAGCCCTTCGCCCATATGGTCGACAACAAGGTGCTCAACGGTGCTTTGCGAAGGCGCGCGGCGGAACTCGGGATCGATATTATCGAGGGGGTCGCCGTCGACCATTTCGTCACCGGCGCGTCGCATGTCTCGGTTGCGCTGGCCGACGGCATCACCATCGACGCCAGGCTTCTGGTCGCCGCGGACGGCGTGCGCTCGAAGCTGCGCGACATGGCCGGCATCAAGACCGTGCACTGGGACTACGGCCAGTCGGGCATCGTCTGCACCGTGGCGCATGAGCGCCCGCATCACGGCCGGGCCGAGGAACATTTCCTCCCTGCCGGACCGTTCGCGATCCTGCCGCTGAAGGGCAACCGCTCGTCGATCGTCTGGACGGAGCGGACAGAAGATGCGAACCGCATCGTGGCGGAGGACGATCTCGTGTTCGAGACGGAACTCGAGCAGCGCTTCGGCCTCAAGCTCGGCGAGATCCGGGTCGAGGGCGGCCGCAAGGCCTGGCCGCTGGGGCTGACGCTGGCACGTGCCTTCGTCGCGCCGCGCTTCGCGTTGGCCGGAGATGCCGCGCATGGCATGCATCCGATCGCCGGGCAGGGACTGAACATGGGCTTCAGGGATGCCGCCGCCCTGGCCGAAGTGATCGTCGAGGCCGACCGGCTCGGACAGGACATCGGCGCGCTCGACGTCCTCCAGCAATACGAGCGCTGGCGGCGCTTCGACACGGTTCAGATGGGGGTCACGACGGACGTGCTGAACCGGCTGTTCTCCAACGATATCGGGCCGCTGAGAGCGCTGCGCGACTTCGGCCTCGGCCTGGTCGACCGGATGCCGCGGATGAAGAACTACTTCATCGGCCAGGCATCGGGCATCAGTCCCGCCGCGCCAAGGCTGCTGCGCGGCGAGGCGATCTGAACCCAATCAGTTCGTCTGCAGGCCGAGTTTCTGACGCACACGGCGCATCCGCTGCTCCAGGGCCGCCAACGGCGGTCCTTCGGAAAGGGCTGCGCGGCGTATCATCGACACCAGGTCTTCCTTCTCGTCGCTGCTCAGCCGGCGTGACAGGAAAGGCGCGAGATTGTCGATGACCACCGCGGCATCGTCGATCTGCATCGCCGCCCAGTTTGCATAGATCAGCGTCTCGTCCACCTTCGCCGGATCGGCAATCGTCGCGATGTCCTTGCGGATTGCCGATTCGCGGCCCGGACTGAGCGCGACATCGTCGGCCACAATCGCGGTGATCAGCGTCGCCGCGGCGACGACCGGATCGTCGATCGCCGTGAGAGGGGAGAGTTCATTCTGCCGACGGATCTTCTTTCGGCGGATCGAACCTCGCACCCTGCCAACCGTGTCGACAATTTCGCCGGCAGCGTCGTTCATCACCTTGAGCCGATACCACCAGAAAGCACCCGCGGCCAACACGCCGAATATCGCTATGAGAATATGCATCGCCAAGTCCGCTCTATGCGTCCGGACGATATCGGCACGGGCGCGCCAGATCAACTTGCAGTCGTGACTTGCGGTCCCAGCGTGTGGCCGGTACGCTCCTCCTGCCCCATATGCGGACGGCAACCAGTCCGCAAGCAGAGGAGAAACGCGATGGACCGTCACGCCACAGCCGTATGGAAGGGCAATCTGAAGGAAGGCACAGGCACGCTCGACACGCAGAGCGGCGCGCTGAAGGCGCTGCCCTATTCGTTCAAGGCGCGCTTCGAGGACGAGAGCGGCAAATCCGGCACCAATCCGGAGGAGCTGATCGCTGCTGCGCATGCAGGCTGCTTTGCGATGCAGCTTTCGCATTTCCTCGCCGAGAACGGCACGCCAGCCGCGAGCCTCGAGGCCAAGGCCGTCGTGACGCTGGTTCCGGGAACCGGTATCACCGGCAGCGCGCTGACGCTCGTCGGCAAGGTGCCGGGCATCGATGCGGCGAAGTTCAAGGAACTGGCGGAGAAGGCAAAGGCCGGCTGCCCCGTGTCGCAAGCGCTCGGCGCGATCAAGGTCACGCTCGACGCGAAGCTCGGCTGAGCAGACCCCGGAGGCGATGCGTTCGAGCATCGCCTCCGGTTCTCCTTCATGGCGATCCGGTCTATCAGACGATCCCGTCGTCATGTCCCGGGATCACAGGATGAAGCGCGCCGACTACATCGCCAGCCTGTTTACAGGCGCTCCCCAGCACGAGAATTTCGCGCGTTTGCGCGAGTTCATCCCGGCTGCGGAGATGAGCGCGTCGCCCGAGCGATACGACTTCCGTTACGGTTCGCCGATCTTGCTGCCGTCGACCTATGTCTATCTCGGCGAGCGCCGCTCGGCGGAGGATTTCCTCGCCGGGACGGACACGATGGCGCTGCTGGTGCTCAAGGACGGTGCGGTGCGCTTCGAGCACTACGCGGCCTTCGGCGGGCGCGGGACGTGCTGGGTGTCGATGTCGGTGGCCAAGAGCTTCATCTCGGCGGCTCTCGGGATCGCCGTCGCCGAGGGTGCGATCCGCTCGATCGAGGAGCCGGTCACGGCTTACGTTCCGTCCCTCGCAGGCTCCGCCTATGACCAGGTGCGGATCAAGGACATCCTGCAGATGTCGTCCGGGGCAGGCTGGGACGAGGACTATTCCGTCCCCGATTCCGACATCAACCGTTTCGCGAGAGTATCAGCGGAGGGCGGCGCGATGGCCGACTTCGTGCCGACGCTGAAGCGGGCGACGGAGCCGGGGACTGACTGCCATTACAACAGCATGGACACCCAGGTGCTCGGGATGCTGCTGAAGGCCGCGACGGGGCGGAAAATCGCGGACTACATGCAGGAGAAGCTGTGGCATCCGCTCGGCATGGAATCGCCGGGCCACTGGCTGCTCGACGACACCGGCATGGAAATGGCCTATGCCTGCCTCAACGCCACCGCGCGGGACTATGCCAAGATCGGCGAACTCTACCGCCTGGGCGGACGGTGGAACGGCCGGCAGATCGTGCCGGAAGCCTGGGTCAGGGCGAGCGTGACGCCGGACGCACCGCACCTGTTGCCGGGCGTGTCGGATCCGATGTTCGGCTACGGCTATCAATGGTGGGTGATCGACGGCGCGGAGGGCGAATATGCCGCGATCGGCGTCTACAACCAGTTCGTCTACGTCAATCCGGCGCGCGACGTGACGATCGTGAAGCTTTCGGCCAGCCGCGACTACGGTACGACGAACGACGAGACGTCCTTTCGCGAGCACGAGACGATCTCGTTGTTCCGGGCGATCATGGACGAGATGACCTGAAGCGAGAACTTCGGCCGAACAAGTGAGTTCGCCCGGAGCTGGAGAAGGTCTACTCGAAGTCGGCTTTCCTCCTCGGGCGTCATCCTCAGGCTTGTCCCGAGGATCTGCTGCCGTCGGAGAGCCGTCGCAAATGCCCCGCAGACCTGCCTACGTCGCTAGATTCTCGGGACAAGCCCGAGAATGACGACCTTGGGAGGAGGCCGACCTCGGGAAGGTGCGCATCCAAACGGAAAACCCGGCCGCGAGGCCGGGTTTCTTGATCTCGCGTCAGGTCGAGAACGGCTCAGGCTGCCTCTTCCTGCTCGGCTTCGACATCGGCGTCGCCTTCAGCTTCAGCCTCTTCGTTGGCGGCCTTGGCGCCGCGCTTGGGGCCCTTGTTCAGGTTGACCTCGATCAGGCGGACGGCCTCGGTCTCGGACATCTTGTTGACCGCGGCGATCTCGCGCGCCATGCGATCGAGCGCGGCTTCGTAGAGCTGCCGCTCGGAATAGGACTGTTCCGGCTGGTTCTCGGCGCGGTAGAGGTCGCGCACGACTTCGGAGATCGAGATGAGATCGCCCGAGTTGATCTTCGCATCGTATTCCTGGGCGCGGCGCGACCACATGGTGCGCTTCACGCGGGCGCGGCCCTGCACGACCTTCAGCGCACGCTCGACATAATCGGTCTCGGACAGCTTGCGCATGCCGATCGTCGCGGCCTTGGCGACGGGGACCTTGAGGCGCATCTTGTCCTTCTGGAAGTCGATGACGAAGAGTTCAAGCTTGTGGCCCGCGACCTCCTGCTCGTCGATCGAGACGATCTGGCCGACGCCGTGCGCGGGATAGACGATGAACTCGCCGGTCTTGAAACCGTTGCGCGCTGCCGAACTCTTCTTCTGCGGAATTGCCATTACGCTTCAAACTCCTGTTCGTGTCGCCCGAAACGTGCCGGGAGACCTCGTGCTGCGGCCCGGTCGCGGGCCATGCGCTATGCGGGATACGACAGAACGATTTCGGGGAAGGCGGCGTACGCGCGCAAACGAAGCGCGACGCCCGGATCGCCCTGGTCCGAAATCAGTTCAAACCTTTCGATGAGTCAGGCTCAGCGCCATTAAGAGACGTCGTGTCACCAGCATGTAGAAGGTTGGGTAACATAATTTCGCGTCGAAATCAACAATTTGCCGCATGCGCGAAGGCGCCGCGGCCGGATTCGGCGCGGTGAAGGTTAATCCGGTCGATGGCACCCGGCCGTTGTCAGTCGCCCTTGCCGGGCTCCGGCGAGAAGAACTTCTCGAACTTGCCCGGCACGCCGTCGAATTCCTTGGCATCCGCCGGCGGTTCGCCCTTCTGCGTGATGTTGGGCCAGACCGAGGCGTATTCCGTGTTGATCTTCAGCCACTTGTCGAGTCCGGGCTCGGTGTCGGGCTTGATCGCGTCGGCAGGACATTCCGGCTCGCACACGCCGCAGTCGATACACTCGTCGGGATGGATGACGAGCATGTTCTCGCCTTCGTAGAAACAGTCGACCGGACAGACCTCGATGCAGTCCATGTACTTGCACTTGATGCAGTTGTCGGTGACGATATAGGTCATCGGACGTGGCTCCGGCGGTCTTCTAGCGCGGTGGGTAGCGAGTTTGGGATGGCCGTGCAAGGGGCGGTTTGCCGCGCGTGGCACCCATCGGGGAATGGAATTCCAACGCTTCTGAGATCGGAGTGCGCTTCACGCTTCTCCATCGAGTGAGGTTGCCGTCTTCCGACTAAGCCTACAACTCGACATGGGGGGGCATCGGACAAGCCTTTTTCCCCCTAAAATGTTTCGAATCTCCCTTGAATATAAGGCTCCTTCTGCCTACCTTTTCTCTTATAGTAGAAATAAGGAGATCTGAGATGGATGAAAAAACTGCGAGAGAAGCTGCGGTGCGCGTGCTTGAGGCGAAAGGGTTTCGGGTTAGGGACATATCGAGCGGTCAAGGCGTGCCTAGGTTCTCCAGGTTGGAAATTGCGAAAGAGGGTAGGAAGCGGACCTGTCTCGTGAAGTGCACCACGGGCGGTCGTATCTCGTTTACGCGCGACGATGACGGGACCTACCGCGTCCTTCGGGATGCAGATTATGTCCTTCACGTGCAGCGCGTGTCCAACGATCCGAATGTTGTTGCGATCACCATGTTCAATGCGACTGATGTGGTGGCGGCTTTCGAAGAGAATCACGAATCCCTTGAAGCGCGTGGAATGAGTCACATCCCGAGTTGGGTAAACCCTGAATTCGAGGAAGGCTGGCGGCTCAAGGGGTCTGGTTTCGGCAAGAAAGCATTGTGGTCTGAACTGTCTCCGCTGAACCCTTCCATCACTTCCGCGAGGGAAGAGATCCCAGCGGCAGAGACGGCGGAGAGTTGGACGATTGCAGAGGCCAAGTTGCGTCTGGCCCGGTCTTTTGGCGTACCGCCGGAGTCGATCGAAATCACTATTCGAGGATAAAAATGTCTAGTCGTCGTCCCGCAACCGGTCGGTCAGCCTGCGGTCGCGCTTGGTCGGGCGCCCCGAGCCCGGTTCGCGCTCGGCCGCCACGACACGCTCCTCGCGCGGCAGCGGCGGCGGAGTGAGGTCTTCGTAGAGGGTTCGCGCCTCCTCGGCGGGGCCGCGGCGCGTTCCGCCCGAAACGACGCGGTAGACGAGCACCCGCCGTTCCAGGGTCACGGTGACGCCGTCTCCCGGCTTCACGGCCGCGGACGGCTGGTCGACCTTGACCGAGTTGATGCGCACGCCGCCCGACTGCACCAGCTTCGCGGCAAGCGAACGGGATTTCACGACGCGCGCGAAGAACAGCCACTTGTCGATGCGCTGGCTGCCGGCCGCCGCCATGCCCTACTTGCGCAGCTGATCGCGCAGCGCGGCGAGCTTGGCGAAGGGGGAATCCGGGTCGATCGGCCGCGGCTTCTCCTCGCGCGGACGGCCCTGGTTCTCGAACTTGCGCTCGGGCCGGTCGTCACGACGCTTGCCCTCGTGGGGCTTTCCGTCGCGGCGTTGGCGGTTGTCGCGGTCGCCCTCGGGGCGCGGCTTGCGCTGGAACTGCGGGTCGTCGGCCCGCCACAATATCTTCGGTTCCTTCGGCGTCGCGTCCTCGGGCTTGGCGGCGTCGCGGCCCTTGTTGCCACGGCCACGGTCGCGGCGGCCCTGCGGCGCGCCGTCGCGCGCACCCTGCCGCTGGTTGCGGAAGCGGTTCTCGTTGCGGGCAGGCCGCCACAGCAGCACGACCTTGGGTTCTTCGGACTCTGCCGGGGCGGTGTTGGCAGCGGGTGCATCTTGCGCAACAGGCAGATCGGACGATGCGGGAGCGTCGGCGTCGGCTTCGGCCAACGCCTCGACGACGACTGGAGCGATAGCCTCCGCCGCGATCTCGGACGGCTCACCAGCGGAGACATCCTCGGTGGCAGCCACCTCGGCCTCGGGCGCTTCCTCGACGGCCACGGGGGCGATCGCCTCGGCGGCAAGGTCGGCGCCGGAGAGAGGGGCATCGTCCATACCTGCGACCACGACCTCCGGAAGGTCGGCCGCATCGGCCGAAACGGACGCGGTTTCGGCGTCCGTCGAAACCGGTTCTGTCGTCGCCGCGGCGGCTTCGGCGGCCCTCGCCGCCTCCGCGGCTGCATGCGCCTCGGCCCTGAGGCGGGCGGCTTCCGCCGCGTCGGCATCGAGCTTTGCGAGACGCCCCGCGACCTCGGCCTGGGGCTTCGGCTCGGCGCGGTAGCCGAGCGCCTTCAGGATCTCCTCCATGTCGGTCGCGGTGGCGCCGAGGATCGACATCATCGGCGGCGTGACGAGGAAGGAGCTGCCGTCATAGGCGCCGTCCGGACGCGAGGTGGAGCCGGGCTTCCAGGCGAGCGCCGGACGGATGAGGTCGGCGACGCGTTCGAGGATGTCGACGCGCACCGCGCGGCGGCCGAGGATGCGGAAACCGGCGAGCTTGTAGAACTCGCGGTCGAACTGCGGATCGACCACGACCGAGGTGCGGCCGGTTGCGAGCGCGTTGACCGGATCGCCGAAGCCGGGCTTGTCCTTGCCGTCGTTCTTCAGCGCCCAGAGCAGAGTCAAGAGGCCGGCCGGGGCGGGCTTCAACAGCGCGGGCAGGAAGATGTGATAGGCGCCGAAGCGCACGCCGAGCCGGCGGAGTGCCGCGCGCGAATCCTGCTCGAGCGACTTCATCTCGTCGGCGACGTCGCGGCGGTTGAGCAGCCCGAAGCTCTCGACCAGGCGATAGGCAAGGCCCCGGGCGATGCCGGTGAGCTGTTCGGCATTCTTCAGATCGACGAGCGGCTTGAGCAGCAGTTCGATCTGCCAGGCGACGAAGCGATCGGCGCGCGCGGCGACCTTGTCGCGCGCCGGGCCGGTCAGCTGTTCGTCGGCCAGCAGGATGACGCGGGGCTTGAGCGGATCCTCGCCTTCGACAAGCGTGCCGATGGGCTGGCCGAGCCAGCGCACCGTGCCATCATTGGCAAGCGCCAGATCGCCGTTGGCGCAGACCGAAAAACGCTCGGCGCGGGTTTCGAACTCGGTCGCCAGTGCCTTCTGCGCGGCGGAGCGAACGGCCTTCGCATCCTCGCCGCCCGCCGACGCGTCGGCGGTGAAGCGGAAGCCCTGCAATTCCCCGACGTGGTGACCCTCGACGGAGACCTCGCCCGTTTGACTGATTTCGGCTTCGAGCATCGTGTTTTCTCTAAGGCGCCTCATGAGCACGGATGTCCTGCGGTCTACGAAGCGTTTCGTCAACCGCTCATGCAGCGCGTCCGACAGTCTGTCTTCGATCTCGCGCGTTTTTTCCTGCCAGTGTGCCGGATCGGCAAGCCAGCCGGGCCGGTGCGACACGAAGGTCCAGGTGCGGATCTGCGCGATGCGGTGGGAAAGCGTGTCGATGTCGCCATCGCTGGAATCGGCCCGGCGGACCTGCTCGGCCATGTAGGCTTCGTCGACATGGCCGCGTTCGGCGAGGTCCTGGTAGATCGAGCCGATCAGGTCGGCGTGCTGGGCCGGCGCGATGCGGCGATAGTCCGGGAGAGCGCAGGCATCCCACAGAAGCGCGACCCGCTCGCGATTGGTGGCGAGGTCGCGGATCATCGGATCGCGAGCGAGATAGTCGAGCGCCTTCTGGTCGACCGCCGGCAGCGCCTTCGTCAGGCCTTCGACCAGCGGCGGCGTCTCGATGGAATGGCGCAGCGCCTCCAGACTGGAGAAATCGAAGTCGGGCGTGCGCCACTGCAGGACGCGAACCGGCTCGAACTCATGGCCCTCGATCTTCTCGATCAGCTCTTCGTCGAAAGGGATCACCTGGCCGGTGACGCCGAAGGTGCCGTCGCGGACGTGGCGGCCGGCGCGCCCGGCGATCTGGCCGATCTCGGCGGCGGAGAGATCGCGGTACTGGTAGCCGTCGAACTTGCGGTTCTGGGCGAAGGCGACGTGGTCGACGTCGAGATTGAGGCCCATGCCGATCGCATCGGTGGCGACGAGGAAGTCGACGTCGCCTGACTGGTAGAGCTCGACCTGCTTGTTGCGGGTGCGTGGGCTGAGCGCGCCGAGCACCACGGCGACACCGCCGCGCTGGCGGCGGATCAGTTCGCCGATGGCGTAGACCTCCTCGGCCGAGAAGGCGACGATCGCCGAACGGCGGGGCAGGCGGGTGATCTTCTTCTGGCCGGCATAGGCGAGCTGCGACATGCGGGGCCGGCCGACGACCGAGATGCCGCGCAGGATGCGCTCGAGGATGCCGCGCATGGTGCCGGCGCCGAGCAGCAGCGTCTCGTCGCGGCCGCGCAGGTGAAGGATGCGGTCGGTGAAGATGTGGCCGCGCTCAAGATCGCCGGCGAGCTGCACCTCGTCGATGGCGACGAAGGCGGCGCTGGTCTGGCGCGGAAGCGCTTCCACCGTGCAGACGGAATAGCGGGCGCCGGGCGGCTGGATCTTCTCCTCGCCGGTGATCAGCGACACGTTGGCGAAGCCGACCTTCTCGCCGACCCTGCCATAGACCTCGCGCGCGAGCAGGCGCAGCGGCAGGCCGATGATACCGGACGAATGCGCCACCATGCGCTCGATGGCGAGATGGGTCTTGCCGGTATTGGTCGGCCCGAGCACGGCCGTGACGCCGCGGCCGGACAGGATCATCGCATCTTTCGGTCGGGGCTGGACATTCATCGGTCAGGGAGGCCTTGGGCGCACCGTTGGAGCCTGCGCGGCACAGCCGGCGGAGGAACCGACTTTCACCCCAATATAGGCAGGCATAGGGCCGGCACAACGGCGGGGCGATCAGGATGGGCCCCGATCGGTGCCGCACGTTAACAACCGGAACGAGTCTGGAACGAATCAGCGACGAATCACTGACTCGACCAGATTCATGTTCTGTTCACCGCAAGATGTTGATTTGAATCAGGATTTCTCACCACATGCAGAATCGCCCGGGCGCTCGGCCGGGGCTCGAACGACCTGGCGTTAACACTTGGCCGTGCCGGCCCTGATCCGGTCCGGAAAGCGGCGGGCATTTCCGGTCAAACTTATGAAATCATTAGCAAAGGTGAACCGGGTCTTAAGCGGGCTGAGGGCGCCGAAGCGGCTTTCGTTAACGATGCGGCCAAAGCCGGAACGAATCGGCGACGAATCAGCTTCCGCGCCAGGTTTCCGGTCCGTTCACCGCAACATCTGGTGGCTGTCGCGCCGAAACCGGACTAGGCGGGTCTTGACGGATGCGATGCAACCTATCCGATTCCCTGGTCCGTTAACCTTCCTGCGCCGAAACGGCACATGCAGGTTGCTCTCCCGATCTTCCACAACCTTCTTCGCCGAACAAGGCGAAGCCTGCCGGATCGAACTTGCCGCAGGGTCAAAACCGTGACTCTGCTGGCGTCAGCCGCCCGGCCCTCGTGCGGCCGGCCGGCCGGCGCCGGTCCATATCGCGATTTGTTCCTATGGAGGGGTCCATGCAAAAGCGTCTCTTCGCCGAGTTCCTCGGCACGTTCTGGCTCGTCTTCGGCGGCTGCGGCAGCGCCGTGCTGGCGGCTGCGTTTCCCGATGTCGGCATCGGCCTGCTTGGCGTGTCGCTCGCCTTCGGCCTCACCGTGCTGACGATGGCCTATGCCGTCGGCGGCATTTCGGGCGGCCATTTCAATCCGGCGGTGTCCGTGGGCCTGCTGGCCGCGGGCCGTTTCCCGGCCAAGGATCTGATCCCCTATGTGATCGCCCAGCTTGTCGGCGCGGTCGTGGCGGCGGCGGTGCTCTACTTCATCGTCAGCGGCAAGGCCGACTTCGCCGGTGTCGGCGGTTTCGCGTCCAACGGCTATGGCGATGCGTCGCCCGGCAAGTTCTCCATGGGTGCAGCGCTGGTCATGGAAGTCGTCATGACCTTCATGTTCCTGATGATCATCCTCGGCGCCACGACCGGACGCGTGCCGGCAGGCTTCGCGCCGATCGCGATCGGGCTTGCCCTGACGCTGATCCATCTGGTGTCGATCCCGGTGACCAACACGTCGGTCAATCCCGCCCGCTCCACCGGCGTCGCGCTGTTCGCCGACGGCCCGGCGCTGTCGCAGCTCTGGCTGTTCTGGGTGGCGCCGATCGTGGGCGCCGCGATTGCCGGCGTCGTGCACAAGGCGATCCTCGGCGACGACTGACAGGAGCGTCGGCGCGCGGGCCTGCAAAGGCTGGCGCGCCGCACCGCCGATTGGCATTATCGGGCCTCCAATGGGAGACCGACGATGCATTTCATCACCACCCGCGACGAACTGCGCCGCGTCTACAAGCCGGCAAGCGAGAATTCGCTCCGCAAGGAACTGAAGGCGCTCGACGGCCACTGTGTCTCCTTCATCGGCCGCAGCTCCTTCGTGCTGATCGGCACGTCGGACGGCAAGGGCCACGCGGACGTGACGCCCAAGGGAGACCGGCCGGGCTTCGTCGCCGTGCTCGACAACCGCACCGTCGCGATCCCCGACCGGCCAGGCAACAACCGGCTCGACACGCTGGAAAATCTCCTTGTCGAGCCGTCGATCGGACTGCTCTTCCTGATCCCTGGCATGGACGAGACGCTGCGGATCAACGGCAAGGCGAGGATCACGGCCGACGATGCGCTGCGCTCCCGGTTCGAGGTCGACGGCAAGCTGCCGCAGGCGGTGATCCTGGTCGAGGTCGAGGCCGCCTACATGCATTGCGCCAAGGCGTTCATGCGCTCGCAGCTCTGGCATCCGGAGACCTGGCCCGAGCGCACATCGATGCCGACGCTGGGCCAGATGCTCAAGGACCAGCTGGCGCTCGACCAGTCGGCCGAGGCGATGGACACCTGGCTGGACGACGCCTATGCGAAATCGATGTGGTGAGGCTGCACCCGCAGCGAAGGGTTAGCAGCCGGTTAACCGAGCCATGCACATCGCGCATTGCTGCACTGCAGCATTTCCGCATTCCATTCGCCGCACCCATATGAGAGGCTGAACGCATACGGGAGGAACCACGCACGGGCCGAGAGGCCCTTCATGCAAGGAACCGTATCATGATCCTCAACGATCTCATTTCCCGCGCGCAGCACCGCATCGAGAAGCAGCGCCGCTACAATCGCACCGTGGCCGAGATCAATTCGCTGTCGAACCGCGACCTGTCCGACATGCGCGCCGACCGCTCCGAACTGCTCTACTGGGCGCGGAAGGAAATCCTGGGCTGAGGCTGTAACTCGCGGCGGGTCGTCATCCTCGGGCCGGCCCTTCGGGCGTTCGATTGGCTTTGCAAGGTCCACTGGACCTTGCAATTCGCCCGATGGGCAAACCGCCATCTCACCCCGAGGATCTGCGCGCCTCTCCACTCCAGAAGCTTTGCCGGCCAATCGGCGACGTCAGTAGATCCTCGGGACAAGCCCGAGGATGACGGCGTTGGACCGATGCCTCAGACGATATACTGCCCGCCATTGGCGGAGAGCGTCGAGCCGGTGATGAATCCGGCATCGTCGGACGCCAGGAACACCACGCAGCGCGCGATTTCCGAGGGTTCGCCCAGCCGGCCGACCGGGATCTGGGCGATGATGGATTCGCGCACCTTTTCCGGCACGGCCATGACCATGTCGGTGCCGATATAGCCGGGACAGATGACGTTGACGGTGATGCCGGCCTTGGCGCCTTCCTGGGCGAGTGCCTTGGTGAAGCCGATGTCGCCGGCCTTGGCCGCCGAATAGTTCGCCTGGCCCATCTGGCCCTTCTGGCCGTTGATCGACGAGATGGTGATGACGCGGCCGAACTTGCGGTCGCGCATGCCGGTCCAAATCGGATGCGTCATGTTGAAGGCGCCGTTGAGGTTGGTGTTGATCACCTCGCTCCACTGTTCGCGCGTCATGCGGTGGAACATCGCGTCGCGCGTGATGCCGGCATTGTTAACCAGCACCTCGACCGGGCCGAGGTCGGCTTCCACCTTGGCGATGCCGGCGACGCAGGCATCGTAGTCGGCCACCGACCACTTGTAGGTCTTGATGCCGGTCTCCTTGCTGAAAGCCGCCGCGGCCTCGTCATTGCCGGCATAGTTGGCCGCAACCTTGTAGCCGGCGTCTCTCAACGCGATCGAAATCGCCGCCCCGATGCCGCGGGAACCGCCCGTAACCAGTGCTACGCGTGCCATGTGTTTCTCCTCCCGAATTATGGGAGTAGGGCAGTAGGGCAGTAGGGCAGTATGTTCGGCTGCCGATCCGCCCTTTTTGGTCCCTACTGCCGTACTGCCCTATTCCCCTATTGCCTTCAAAGTGTTTCCACGCACATCGCGACGCCCATGCCGCCGCCGATGCAGAGCGTGGCGAGGCCCTTCTTCGCACCGCGGCGGCGCATTTCGTAGACCAGCGTGTTGAAGATGCGGGCGCCCGACGCACCGATCGGGTGGCCGATGGCGATGGCGCCGCCGTTGACGTTGACGATCGACGGATCCCAGCCGAGCCCCTTGTTGACCGCGCAGGCCTGCGCCGCGAAGGCCTCGTTCGCCTCGACGAGGTCGAGATCGCCGACCGACCAGCCGGCCTTTTCCAGCGCCTTCTTCGAGGCCGGGATCGGGCCGGTGCCCATGATGGAGGGGTCGACGCCGGCCGTCGCCCAGGAGGCGATACGGGCGAGCGGGGTGATGCCGCGCTTCCTGGCCTCTTCCTCGGTCATCAGCAGCACCGCGGCGGCGCCGTCGTTCAGGCCGGACGCATTGGCGGCGGTGACCGAACCTTCCTTGTCGAAGGCGGGCTTCAGCTTCTGCATGGCATCGATCGTCGCGCCATGGCGGATGTATTCGTCGCTGTCGACGATCGTGTCGCCCTTGCGGCCCTTGAGCGTCACGGCGACGATCTCGTCCTTGAACTTTCCGGCCTTTTGCGCGGCCTCGGCCTTGTTCTGCGAGCCGACTGCGAATTCGTCCTGGGCCTCGCGGGTGATCTGGAACTGGCGGGCGACGTTCTCGGCCGTATTGCCCATGTGGTAGCCGTTGAAGGCATCCCACAGCCCGTCCTTGATCATGGTGTCGATCAGCTTGATGTCGCCCATCTTGGTGCCGGCGCGCAGGTGCTGGCAGTGGGGCGAAAGAGACATGGATTCCTGGCCACCGGCGACGATGACCCTGGCGTCGCCATTAGCAATCTGCTGCATGCCGATGGCGATGGTGCGCAGGCCCGAACCGCAGACCTGGTTGAGGCCCCAGGCCGTCGTCTCGATCGGCAGGCCCGCGGCGATGGAGGCCTGACGGGCCGGATTCTGCCCGGCGCCCGCCGTCAGGACCTGGCCAAGGATGACTTCGTCGACCTCGCGTGCGTCGACGCCCGCCCGCGCGAGCACTTCCTTGATCACGACCGCGCCGAGCTCATGGGCCGGCGTCGCGGCAAAGGCGCCGTTGAAGGAACCGACCGCGGTGCGGGCGGCTGAAGCGACAACGATGGAAGGGGAAGAGGACATTGGGCATCTCCGAAGAACCGGCGCCTCGGACGGACGCCGCAGGATCGCGACTTTCTTGCCCGTTCCAGCATCCGAGTCAAACCGGAAAATGGTAGGGTTTAGTCCCGGCGATGCGGCCAGGCGGAGTTCTCCTTTCCTGTCCGGCACTTGCCGCAGCGCATGACGGTTTCACGCAGTGCACAAAGCGCTTTCAATTGGTCTGGTTTTGCGCATATCCTCTGTGCAGCAATTGAGCGCAGCGGGCCGCCCTTTCAACGGAACGGTCATATTGGGAGGGCCTCGATGGCCGTAAAGGACGATCCGATCGTCATCAAGAAATACGCCAACCGCCGCCTGTACAATACGGGCACCAGCACCTACGTGACGCTGGAAGACCTCGCCGAGATGGTCAAGCGGGGCGAGGACTTCAACGTCCAGGACGCCAAGACCGGCGAAGACATCACCCACCCGGTCCTGACCCAGATCATCTTCGAGCTCGAGAACAAGGATGGGCAGAACATGCTGCCGATCTCGTTCCTGCGCCAGCTCATCGCCTTCTACGGCGACCAGATGCAGATGATCGTGCCGAGCTTCCTCGAGCAGTCGATGCAGGCCTTCACCAAGGAACAGGAACGCTTCCGCGAGCAGATGAAGGCGACCTTCGGCAAGGCGCCGATCGATCTCATCAACATGCCGACGTCGATGAAGGCGATCGAAGAACAGACGCGGCGGAACATGGAGATCTTCCAGAACGCCATGCGCATGTTCACCGCCTTCCCCGCGGCCGGCACCACTGCGCCCGAGCCGGAGGAAGCGCCGAAGGCGAAGAAGACCGACGAACTCGCCGATCTCAAGGAGCAGATCGCCGCGATGCAGCGCAAGCTGGAGCAGCTGGGGAAGTAGTTCCGCACGATGCTGCGGCGCGGTGAGACTGGGGAACACCTGGGTTCGTCAACCCGGAGGCCGGAGGCCATCCGGGATCCATTGGCCGTCGGGTGCGAGGCGCCTGCGGTCATTCCGCGGGGCCGTTTTCGGCGTGTAGCCGGAGAGAAGAATGGATCCCGCATGGCCTTCGGCCTGCGGGATGACGGCGTTTTTGGTTTGAGCTCATTCGCGGAACAGAACCGAGGCCTCACCACCCCAGCGCGCAGCCGTCCTTGCGCGGGTCGGAGCCGCCGACCAGGAAGCCGTTCGCCCGGTCGATGACGATCACCTGGCCGCCGCCATGGGGCCGGGCGGCATCGCGCACCAGGTGGCCGCGCGCAAGCATGCCGTCGCGTGTCGCGGACGAGATGCCGGTTTCGGCATCGAGCACGCCGTCCTCGCCCCAGAACAGACGGGGGTGGTCGATCGCGGCCTGCGGGTCCATGCCGAAGTCGACAAGGTTCGAGAAGACATGGGCGTGGCCCATCGGCTGGAAGTCGCCGCCCATCACGCCGAACGAGGCGAAGGCGCGGCCGTCTTTCATCGCCATCGCAGGGATGATGGTGTGCAGCGGGCGCTTGCGCGGGCCGATCTCGTTGGGGTGACCTTCGATCAGGTTGAAACAGGCCCCGCGGTTCTGCAGCGCGATGCCCGATTGCGGCGTGACGACTCCGGAGCCGAAGGCGTCGTAGGTCGAGTTGATGAAGGAGATCGCGCGGCGGTCGCGGTCGACGACGGTGAGGTAGACCGTGTCGGACGACGGGTTCTTCGGGAAGGCGATCGCCGGATTGCGCCGGGCGGGATCGAACTGGCGAGCGATGTCGTGGGTGAAATCGCCGGCAAGCACGGTTTCGACCGCGACCTTCATGGTGGCGGGATCCGACACTTCGCGGTGCAGCACCGAATAGGCGATGCGGCCCGCCTCGATCTCGAGATGATAGCGTTCGGCACTGTCTGGCGGCAGGCGCTCGACGCCGAGCTCGCGCATCAGGTTGAGCATGATCAGCGCGGTGATGCCCTGGCCGTTCGGCGGAATCTCCAACACGTCGCAGCCGCGGTAGCGGGTCGAGATCGGCGTCACCCAATCGGCCGAGATCGCAGCCAGATCTTCCTCGGCGAGGTAGCCGCCCTTGGCCTGCACGACAGCGGCCATCTCCGCCGCGATCGGCCCCTCGTAGAACGCCCGCGCGCCTTGCGAGGCAATGGCGCGCAGGGTGTTTGCAAGCGCCGGCTGGCGATGGCGCGTGCCGGCGGCGGGCGCAGCGCCATTCACGAGATAGTGCCTGGCTCCGCCCTCGTCGGCCGCAAGCGCCTCGACCTGCCTCGCCCAGTCCCAGGCAACGCGGGCATGGACCGGGTAGCCGTGCTCGGCATAGCGGATCGCGTCGGAGAAAAGGGAGCCGAACCCGCGCGTCCCGAAGCGGGAGAGTAGCGTTTCCCATGCCTTGATGGCGCCGGGGACGGTGATCGACAGGGGCCCGAATTCCGGGATCCCGGTCAGGCCGCGGGCACGGTAGGCTTCGGCTGTCGCGCCCGCAGGCGCCCGGCCGGATCCGTTGAGCCCATGCACGGAGCCGTCGGGCTCAGCCAGGATGACGAAGCAGTCGCCGCCGATGCCGGTCATGTGCGGTTCGACCACCGTCAGCACGGCGGAGGCCGCGATGGCGGCATCCACGGCATTGCCGCCGGATTTCAGGACGTCGAGGGCCGTGGCGGTAGCGAGCGGATGCGACGTCGCCGCCATGCCGTTCTCGGCGATGACGGGCGAGCGGCCCGGAAGCTGGAAGTCGCGCATCAGCGGAAGTTGACGTCGCGCCCGGCGGAGCGGATGGAAACCGAGAAGCCGGCGAGAACGTCGACCAGCGCGATCAGCATCAGCGTGAAGAAGACGGAATGCGCGGCCCCGGGCACCAGCAGGAATTCGACAAGGAACGCGACGAAGACGAAGGTCGAGAGCAGGTGATCGATCACCGACGCGCTCGAGGTCCGCGTCGACTTCATGATCTCGACGAACAGGAAGATCAGGCCGATCAGCACCATTAGGTCGCCGAGCGTCATCGACCATGTGCCGCCCGACATCATCGGCATGGAGAAGAGGACCTGCGCCCACGGATCGGCGCTGCCGCCGAACAGGCCGATGAGGCCCATATTGTAAAGAACGAACGGGACGACGAGGAGGGGAATGCTGCCGATCATGCGAACCTCCGAACTGGGTTAGGAGCTTGTAGAGCGGTCCGGCAAGGCGGCGTCAAGCAGGCATGCGAAAAGGCCGGCGCGGGCGCCGGCCTTTTCATAGATCGTCACGCCCCGGAGGGCGCGGATCAGCTTTCCTTGGGTTCCAGGACCTGACGGCCGCGATACATGCCGGTCTTCAGGTCGATGTGATGCGGACGGCGCATCTCGCCCGAATTGCGGTCCTCGACATAGGTCGGGGCCTTGAGCGCGTCGGCGGAGCGGCGCATGCCGCGCTTCGACGGGGAGGTCTTTCGTTTCGGTACTGCCATGGTCCTGCTCCGGGCGTCTTGCAATGCCGGGGAATCCCGAAAATCGGGCGTCGCGCGCGGCGGGTCATCAGAAAGTCGCGTGCCTATACACGCCCGACCGGGATTTGGCCAGTCCCGGCCGGCAAAAAAGCAATACGCCGCAGGATGCTCCCGCGGCGATGCCTCGTCAGTGGCCCGCCTTGTTGCGAGCCTTGGCGCGGCGGGCGAGCATGTTGAGCGACTCGACCAGCGCCGAGAAGCCCATGGCGGCGTAGATATAGCCCTTCGGCACGTGGAAGCCGAAGCCGTCTGCGATCAGCGTCATGCCGATCATCAGGAGGAAGCCCAGCGCCAGCATGACGATCGTCGGGTTCTTGGCGATGAACTTCGACAAGGGCTCGGCCGCGAGCAGCATGACGGTCACTGCGCAGATCACCGCGATATACATGATCGCGATGTGATCGGTCATGCCGACGGCGGTGATGATCGAGTCGATCGAGAAGACGAGATCGAGCAGCAGGATCTGGAAGATCGCCGCACCGATGGTCATCGACACCGCGCCGCCGACCATGTCCTCCTTGTGATCCTGCGGATCGACGGAGTGGTGGATTTCGCGGGTCGCCTTCCAGACCAGGAAGAGTCCGCCGGCAATCAGGATCAGGTCGCGCCAGGAGAAGGGATGGTCGAAGGCGGTGAACAGTGGGGTCGTGAGCTGGACGATGAACGAGATCGTGGCCAGGAGGAGCAGCCGCATAATCAGCGCGGCGCCGATGCCGAGCCTGCGGGCCCGTGCCTGCTGTTCGGCCGGCAGCTTGTTCGTCAGGATCGAAATGAAGATCAGGTTGTCGATGCCAAGGACGATTTCGAGGATGACGAGCGTGGCGAGCGCCACCCATGCCGTCGGATCGCTCGTCCAGTCGAAGAAGCCGGTCAGCCATTCCATGGGGATGTTCCGTGTTGGCCGGGGCTCCGGCGCGCGGGTTATGTATGCCGAGAGAAGTAGGGGGCGCGTCGCGCCCCGTCAATGTCAGAGATTCACATACGCGGCGCGCATCCGCGCTTCACAGCCAGAACGACGGAACCGTTTCCTCGAGCCGCGGGCCGAGACGCAGCAGCCCGATGCTGTCGGCCAATCCCGTACTGTCGGAGATCTCGACGCCAACGCCGCAGATGGTCGCCGGACCGGTCGCCGCTTCGAAGCGGCCTTTCGGAACCTTCGACAGGAAGCGGTTCAGCGGCTCTTCCTTGTCCATGCCGAGGGAGGAATCATAGTCGCCGCACATGCCGGCGTCGGACAGGTAGGCCGTGCCGCCGTTCAGGATCTGATGGTCGGCGGTGGGACAATGAGTGTGGGTGCCGACGACGAAGCTCGCGCGTCCGTCGACGAAATGCGCGAAGCACATTTTCTCGGACGTCGCCTCGGCGTGGAAATCGATCACCACCGCGTCGGCCTGTTCGCCCAATGGGCAGGCTTCCAGCACCTCTTCGCCGGCGACGAAGGGGTCGTCGAGTTCGGGATGCATGAAGACGCGGCCCATGATGTTGGCCACCATGACGCGCGCGCCGTTTCTGGCCATGTAGAGCCCGGAGCCGCGGCCCGGCGTGCCCTTGGGGAAATTGGCGGGCCGCAGGAAGCGGTCCTCACGCGGCGCGAAACTGAGCGCTTCGCGCTGGTCCCAGACATGATTGCCGGTGGTGACGACGTCGGCGCCGGCACGCAAGGTCTCCTGGAAAATCTCTTCGGTGATGCCGAAGCCGCCAGCGGCGTTCTCGCCGTTGACGATCACGAAATCGAGCCGAAAATCGGAGATGAGGCCTGGAAGGCGTTCCCACACCGCCGTGCGGCCGGTTTTGCCCACCATATCGCCCAGGAAGAGAAGACGCATTCGGCTTCTATAGAGCCGGCGCAAAGCTGCGCAAGCCGGATTCCGTCAGGAATTCGGGAATGACGACATCGTGTGCCTCGTCCGGCACCCTCTCGACCTCCTGGCAGTCGAAGGCGATGCCAATGAGGCGAGGAGGTCGCGGTCCCGCCTGCAGTTTCGCGATGGCGCGATCGTAGTAGCCGGCGCCGTAGCCGATCCTGTGGCCGCGGCGGTCGAAGGCGGCGAGCGGCACGAGCATCAGCGTCGGCTGGAGAATCTCGGCCTCCGGTCCCGGCCCGGCCGTGCCGAAGCCCATGTCGATCAGCGGCGCGCCGCGCACGAGTTCGCGAAAGACGATCGTCTCCTTGTCGAGGATGGCCGGAAGACAGAGACGGCCACCCAGTTCGCGCAGCGCGAACATCAGCGGGCGGACGTCGACTTCCGAACGCATCGGCCAGAAGCCGGAGACGGTCGCGCCCGGCTCCATGCCGATGCGGTGCGCCTCGTCGGCCATCCGCAGCGACGCTTCGATGCGCCATTCCGGGTTGAGCGCGTCGCGTCGCGCCAGCGCCTCCTGCCGGAGCCTCTTCTTGATCGCACGATTGTCCATGACAGCACCTCCGCGAGCGACATTACGCGCGCGCCAGATGTTTGCGACAGCCGGCATGCGACACGGATGGGTGGATAAGCGAAGGGGAGGTGACGATCCACGCAGACCGGTGGAGAGGTTGATCCCGGGTGCCTACAACGTAGGTGGGCGCCGTGTGAAAAGACCCACGGGTCTCTCCAGGGACAGCTCCCTTGGGATCAATAAGGCCCCGGGGAAGTGTTACTCCTGCCGCGAAGCGCAGACCGTCATAGCCAATATAGGGCTTTCGCCAGCGCCCCGCCAGCATGTTCGCCGGCATCGTTCCGAATGATGCGGCTTCAGCGTTTCGACGCTGGTGAACGATCTGTTTTTCAAGGGAAATCCGGTCACGAGTTCGCGACCCGGGCGTCAACTTTCTCTCCCTTTCTGTTGTTTTGTATGTGCGGCCGGACAGGCCCATCTCAGCGTCATCGGACGACGCACATATCGCCGCCCCGATTTCAGAAAGACGAAGGCCATGCCGGAAAGCCGGGTGGCCGCACATCAAAGGGATAGAAAATGCGCAAGTTCCTCATCGCCTCGGCCGCCGTGCTGAGCCTCACCGGCCTCGCTGCTGCGCAGGAAGCCCCGGCCCTGATCTACAGCGACGCGTATGCACGGAATGTCCAGAACGCCGACGTACCCTCCGCCGACCGCGGCCTGACCGTTTCCTCGCAGCGCAATGCGAGCGTGCCGGTCAAGAGCGGCGGGCAGACCGTCGACGACATCCGCAACAACGAGAACTACTCCGGCCGCTAAGCGGCGGAACGGCCGGATCCGCCGGCCTCGGTCTCTCAAGAATCGAAAGGTATCCTCCCATGAACAAGTTCCTCCTCGCCTCCGTCGCCGTCCTCGGCCTCTCCGGCATCGCCGCGGCCCAGGAAGCGCCGGCGCTGATCTATTCGCCATCTTCGGCGCAGAACGTCGAGAATGCCGGAACCGCTCCCGCAGGCGGCGCCTTCACCGTCTCCTCGCAGCAGAACGCCAGCGTCACGGGCGTCGACGGCTTCCAGATCAACCTGGATCAGAACTACTCCGGCCTCTGAGCCCGGCGGGCGAATCCCGCCTCCACTTCCGAAAACGCCCGCGCTTCCACACTGGAGCGCGGGCGTTTCGCGTTTCGGAGCCTGGGATTCCGCACAGCCGGCTTTCTTATCCGTGTTCGAAAGCTGGCGCTTGCCCTTGCCGTGCGCTGTCCCTACTGTCGCCGCGGCTTAACGGAATGGACTCTGACGCATGCGATTTGAAGGAACGGCGGCATATGTCGCGGACAAGGACCTCATGGTCGCGGTCAACGCCTCGATCGCGCTCGAGAGGCCGCTGCTGGTGAAAGGCGAGCCGGGTACCGGCAAGACGGAACTGGCCCGCCAGGTGGCGGCGGCGCTCGGGCTCGATCTCATCGAGTGGCACGTAAAGTCGACGACCAAGGCGCAACAGGGTCTCTACGAATATGACGCGGTGTCGCGCCTGCGCGACAGCCAGCTGGGCGACGAGCGGTTCAACGACATCCGCAACTACATCAAGAAGGGCAAGCTCTGGGAGGCCTTCGCCACCGACAGGAAGGTGGTGCTGCTGATCGACGAGATCGACAAGGCCGATATCGAGTTTCCGAACGACCTCCTGCAGGAACTCGACCGGATGGAGTTCTTCGTCTACGAGACCGGCGAGACGATCCGCGCGGCGAACCGGCCGATCGTCATCATCACCTCGAACAACGAGAAAGAGCTGCCGGATGCATTCCTGCGCCGCTGTTTCTTCCACTACATCCGCTTCCCCGACGTCGAGACGCTGCAGAAGATCGTCGACGTGCACTATCCGGGCATCAAGCAGAACCTGGTGCGGGCCGCGCTGACGCAGTTCTACGAAGTGCGCGAGATGCCGGGGCTGAAGAAGAAGCCGTCGACCTCCGAGGCGCTGGACTGGATCCGCTTGCTCGTAACCGACGATGTGGAGCCCGAAGACCTTCGCGCGGACCCGAAGAACGCCCTGCCGAAACTGCACGGCGCGCTTCTGAAGAACGAACAGGACGTACACCTGTTCGAGCGGCTGGCGTTCATGGCGCGGCGCAACGGCTGAGACGTCAGCCGCGCCGACGCACCCGCATCAGATCGGCCGATGGCGCTTCCCAGGCGAGTTCGCCCCGACCCACCATGTAGTTCACATGCGCGTGGGTCTCGGAGAAGGCGAAGGAAAGCTGGTGCGGGTCGAGCGGGCGCGGGAACAGCACGGGCACGAGTTCGGCGACTGATTTCGGGCCCTGCTGACACGCATGAGCAATCCGCTCGCAGCGGTCGGCATGATGGCCTGCGAGCTCGCGGGCACGCTCGTGCAGGCCGTAGAAGGGCAGTTGATGTCCGGGCAGGACGAGGGCGTTGGCGGGGATAGCCTTCTCGATCGCGCCGAGGGAACGGATGTAAAGCCCAAGCGGATCGCCGTCCGGTTCGACTGCCCAGACGCTGACGTTGGGGGTGATCTTCGCCAGCACCTGATCCGAGGCGAGGAAGACGTTCTCCTCGGCGAGATAGAACATCAGCTGCTCGGCCGCATGGCCGTCGGCCGACATCACCTCGAAACGGCGGCCGCCGATATCCAGCGTATCTCCGGCGACGAGCCTGCGAAAGGTCGGCGGCAGCGGCGAGACCATGTGCAGATAGCCGTTGCCCTGGGTGGCAACGAGCTGCGCCGTCTCCGCCGACATGCCGTGGCTGCGGTAGAAATCCTGGTAAGGCTTGTCGCCCATCGCGTTCGGGCTGAGTGAGATATTGATGCAGCCGAGATAGCAGGTCTGGCTGGTCAGGAGAGGCATCGAATGCCGCTCGCAGAGCCAGCCGGCCAAACCGATGTGGTCTGGATGGAAATGCGTGACGATGAGCCGGGTCAGCCGGCGGCCGGCAAGCGGGCCGGCGACGAGCGCGTCCCAGACGTCGCGCGTCGCCTGGTTGGAAATGCCGGTGTCGAGAACCGCCCAGCCGTCGCCGTCCTCTATGAGGTAGATGTTGACGTGGTCGAGGCGGAACGGCAGCGGGATGCGGGTCCAGAGGATGCCCGGAGCGACTTCCATCAGCTCGCCGGTCGCGGGCGGCTGGGCGAACGGATAGGTGAGACCGTCGCCTTCGATCCGGCCTGTCGACTTCAACACTGGACCATCCTTCATCCTCCGGCGCCCCTTGCGGGCGGGGAAGTCCCTCGCTTAGCTGTCCGGGACGGTGCTGACAACCACCGCGATCCTGCCAAAGGGAGGGCAACCGATGCCGGACGTGCAGATACGCAGGCTGGAGCAATCGGATCATGCCGACTGGCGGCGGCTGTGGACCGACTACCTGACCTTCTACAAGACGGTGCTGCCGGACGAGATCTACGCGACGACGTGGAAGCGTCTGTTCGACCCCGGCGAATACGAGCCCAACGGTTTCATCGCGCGGCTGGACGGTCGCGCCATCGGTCTCGTCCACTACATCCTGCACCGAACCTGCTGGTCGCAGAAGAACAATTGCTACCTGCAGGACCTCTACGCAGACTCCGACGTGCGCGGCACCGGCGTCGGGCGCAAGCTGATCGAGGCGGTCTATGCCGAGGCCGACCGGCAGGGCATCACCAACGTCTACTGGATGACCCACGAGACGAACACGACGGCGCGGCAGCTGTATGATCGTATCGCGAGAAGGACGGGGTTCATCGAGTATGAGAGGTGATTCCTCGGCCTACATGACGTCGCCAAGCGACAGGCAGTCGGGAAGTGCGGTTCGTGTTTGCCCTATCTTCCGGAGAAGACGCTCATCCGCGGTCACCATCCTTAGCCCGCGGCTCTCGGCGAGCGCGAGATAGAAGCAATCGTAGGCAGGGTGCTGAAGAGCGACCGAAATGCGCATTGCGGCCCCCATGAGATGTCTATGCGGTACACAGTCGATGTCCGTCCGGGCAAGGACTTCGGCCGACAAAACCGCCTCGTCCTCGCTCAGGTCTCCACGAGCCACCTTCTTCCAGAGAATATTAGCGCACTCGGCAAGTATCAGATCGGGAGCGACCAGGTCGAATGTCGCCCGTATCAGCACTGCCTGTGGCGACAGGTCCTCCCGGTAGACCCATTTGACGGCAACGCTCGCGTCGACGACGATCGCGCCTCTCACCGCTCGTCGCGGCTTTCACGCAGAAGCACTTCCGAGGGGGTATGTTTGCGGCCACTGGTCAATTGCCGAAGCTCTGCCGCCATCTCGTCCCAGGTGAGAGTTTTCTCTCCGCTTAACGCCTCGCGGAGTATCTCACGATGCTCGGCTTCGGCCGAACGGCCGCTCCGCTGGGCCCTCTGTTTGAGCCGCTGGACAATCTCGTCGTCGACGTTTCTCACATGCAGGTTGGCCATCACGAAATTCCCTTTCTAACTTATGATAGCATTTTGCTAGCAGAGTGTCGATTGTCTTGCTTTTGATGAACCGAGCCATCAAAGTCCGCCCATGTTCATCCCCTTCTTCCTTGAGCTCAAGGCCGCCAAAGTTCCGGTGTCGCTGCGCGAATATCTGACGCTGCTGGAAGGCATGGAGGCCGGGCTCGTCACCTATGACGTCGAGGGCTTCTACTATCTGGCGCGGGCGGCGCTGGTGAAGGACGAGCGGCACATAGACCGGTTCGACCAGGTGTTCGGTCATGTTTTCAAGGGGTTGGAAGCGCTGTCGGGCGAAGGCGGGATCGATGTCGCGAACCTGCCCGAGGAGTGGCTGCGCAAGCTCGCGGAAAAGCACCTGACCGAAGAGGAGAAAAAGCTGGTCGAGGCGCTGGGCGGCTTCGACAAGCTGATGGAAACGCTGAAGAAGCGGCTGGAGGAGCAGAAGGGCAGGCACCAGGGCGGATCGAAATGGATCGGCACGGCCGGCACGTCGCCCTTCGGCGCCTATGGCTACAATCCGGAGGGCGTGCGCATCGGCCAGCACGAGAGCCGCAACCGCCGCGCGGTCAAGGTCTGGGACAAGCGCGAGTTCAGGAATTTCGACGATACGGTCGAACTCGGCACCCGCAACATCAAGGTGGCGCTGAAACGGCTGCGCCGCTGGGTACGCGAGGGTGCGGACGAGGAACTCGACATTCCGGGCACGATCCACGCGACTGCCGAGCACGGCTATCTCGACGTGCAGACGCGGCCCGAGCGGCGCAACGCGGTGAAGCTTCTGATGTTCTTCGACGTCGGCGGCTCGATGGACGACCACATCAAGGTGGTGGAGGAGCTGTTCTCCGCGGCGCGCACGGAGTTCAGGCAGCTGGAGTTCTTCTACTTCCACAACTGTCTCTACGAAGGCGTGTGGAAGGACAACAAGCGCCGTCACCACGAGGTGACGCCGACCTTCGACGTGCTGCACAAATACGGTTCGGACTACAAGGTGATCTTCGTCGGCGACGCCTCGATGAGCCCTTACGAGATCGCCACCGCTGGCGGCTCGGTGGAACACTGGAATCCCGAAGCGGGGATCGTCTGGCTGAACCGTGTCGTCCAGCAATGGCCGAACGCGATCTGGATCAACCCCGTGCAGCAGAAGCACTGGGGCTACACGCATTCGATCCAGATGATCCGCGATGTGTTCACCGACCGGATGTATCCGCTGACGCTGCAGGGGCTGGAGAGCGCGACGCGGGAGCTGTCGCGGAAGCACTGAGCATTTTCGCGAGCGGCCCGGCACCCTATATTGAGCGGACCAAACGGGAGATATCCATGGACACCCACACCTATCCCGTCACCCGCACCGACGCCGAGTGGAAGGCGCGGCTGACGCCGGAACAGTACTACATCATGCGCCAGCACGGCACCGAGCGGCCGGGAAGCTGCGCGCTGCTCTACGAGAAGCGGCCGGGCACGTTCAAATGCGTCGGCTGCGACAGCCCGCTGTTCGAATCGACGCTGAAATTCGAGAGCGGCACCGGCTGGCCAAGCTTCAACGACCCTGTGCCGGGCTCGGTGGAGACGACCGTGGACCGCAGCCATGGCATGGTTCGCACGGAATGCCACTGCGCCACCTGCGGCAGCCATCTCGGCCATGTCTTTCCGGACGGTCCGCCGCCGACCTACCAGCGCTACTGCATCAATGGGGTGGCGCTGGAGTTCGTACCGGCCTGACAAGGGCACAGAGTCGGCCAAAGTCCCACACCGTCATCCTCGGGCTTGTCCCGAGGATCCATCGCCGCTCGCAAGTTTTTCCCGCCGTCCACGCTCACCCGCAACGGTTGGCAGATCCTCGGGACAAGCCCGAGGATGACGCCAATCATCAAGGCTTCGCCCAAGAAAAACGCCGCCCGGATGTTCCGGGCGGCGTTTTCATTTCGGATCAGTTTTTTTCGATGTCGGATCAGATTCGTCCCATCAGGACGAGAATGAGCAGGATAATGAGGATGACGCCGACGATGCCGGACGGGCCATAGCCCCAGCCGCGCGAATGCGGCCATGCCGGAATGGCGCCGAGCAGGATCAGGATCAAGATAATGATAAGAATAGTGCTGACAGTCATGTGACTTCCCCTTCCAAGAACGGTCTTGCAATGGGCTCACAATGCGCGGACGCCGGAATTTGTTCCGGCGCCCGGGATTTCCGCGACTTCGAATGCTATTCGGCCGCCTTCGGATAGGGCATCGCCGGCAGGTCCGCAGCTTCGGCCGAGGGTTCCTTCGCCTGCTTCGGCTTCATGCGGAACAGGCGGCGGAAGAAGGCGTAGACCTTGCTGTCGTTGGAGCGGGTGAACACCATCAGCATGGCCGGCGTCACCACCAGCGTCAGCACCGTCGCGAAGGCGAGGCCGAAGACGATCGCCGAGGACAGGGCGATCCACCATTGCGTCGACGGCGCGTTGATCGTCGTCTCGTGGTGGAAGATCTCCAGTCCGAGGCCGAAGGCGATCGGCAGGACGCCCAGGATGGCCGAAAGAGCCGTCAGCACGACAGGGCGCGCGCGTTCGCGACAAGTCTGCAGCACCGCTTCCATCTTGTTCCAGCCCTCATGGCGCAGCCGGTCGTAGGTGTCGATCAGAACGATGTTGTTGTTCACGACCACGCCTGCGAGCGCGATCATGCCGATGCCGGACATGACGATGACGAAGGCCTGGCCGGTCAACAGCATGCCGAGCAGCGCGCCAATGACCGCCATGATGACGGTGACCAGCACCAACATCACGCTGGTGAACTTGTTGAACTGCGCCAACAGCACGATGAAGATCAGGAACATGGCCGCGCCGAAGGCATTGCCGAGGAAGGCCTGGGCTTCCGCGCTGTCCTCGTTCGAGCCGGCGAGCTTCCATTCGATGCCCGGCTGAGCCATCTCGCCCACGACCTTCGCCACCTCGGCCTGCACCGCGGCCACCTGGAAACCTGAGGCGACGTTGCCCTGGACGGTGATCGTGCGCTTGGCGTCGATGCGGTTGAGGATGCCGACAGTGCGCTCCGGCTTGCGGGAAACGAAGTTGGAGATCGGCACGGACCCTTGCGCCGTCTCGATCCGCAACTGGTCGAGCGAGGCAAGCGTCCTGCGGTCCTCCGGCAGGCGCAGCCGGATGTCGACCGCGTCGTCGGCGCCGGCGGGGCGGTAGTCGGTGAGCTTGAGACCGGTGGTGACGAGCTGCACGACCGTGCCCACCGCCATCGGGCTGATGCCGTATTGCGCCGCCTTGGAGCGGTCGACCTCGAGCGCCCAGTCGATACCGGGCGGCGGCAGGCCGTCCGACACGTCGATGACGCCGGGGACCTTGGCGACGGTAGCGGCAACCTTCCTGGCATAGTCGTTGAGACCAGTCGGATCGACCGCGGCCAGGCGAACCTGGACCGGCTTGCCGGTCGGCGGACCGGCATCGGGAACGCGCACTTCGACGTCGACGCCGGGAATACCGGCCATCACCACGCGCAGATCGTCCAGGATGTTGTGCGCCGACTTGCGCTCGCGCCAGTCGACGAACTCGTACTGGATGACGCCGACGACGTCTTCGGGAATGTCCTGGGCGCCGCCGCGCGTCTTGCCGGAACGGGTATAGACCGACTTGACGCCCGGCCAGCCGAGCAGGCGGTTCTCGGCCTCCCGCGTGGCCGCATCCATTTCGGCCAGGGAAAGGTTGCCGCGGGCATGTACGTAGAGCAGGCCGTAGTCGGGCTCGACCGAGGGGAAGAACTCGACGCCGTTGCCGTAGTTGACATAGGCGTACATGCCGCCCGTCAGCAATCCAAGGGTCAGGACCAGCGCGGTGATCGGGAAACGCACGGCCTTCTTCACGACGGCCATGTAGAGTCCGTCGCGGCGGTCCTCCTCGTCGTGCAGCGGTGCCTTGGCGACCAGCGAGCCGAGCGCTGGCGCGAAGATCAGCGCGTAGGCCATCGAAGCGGCGAGCGTGACGATCAGGGTGATCGGCAGGTATTTCATAAAGTCGCCGATGACGCCGGGCCAGAACAGCAGCGGGGAGAAGGCGGCGATGCGGGTCATGGTCGCGGCGATGACCGGGCCGGCCATGCGTTTGGCGGCTTCCTCGAAGGCGAGCGCCTTGTGGGCGCCCTCCGACATCCGCCGCTCGGCATATTCGGTGACGATGATCGCGTCGTCGACCAGCATGCCGACGGCCAGGATCAGCGAGAACAACACGACCATGTTGATGGTGAAGCCCATCAGCGCGAGGAGCAGGATGCCCATCAGAAAGGAGGACGGGATGGCCAGGCCGATCAGCAGCGAGGCGCGGCCCGACAGCGCGTAGAGGACGACGATGAAGACCAGGATCACGGCGATCAGCACGTGGTTCTGCAGGTCGTTGAGCAGCTGGTTGACGAAGACCGACTTGTCCTGCGTGTAGGTCACCTCCATGCCGGGAGGCGCCACCTTGACGAACTCGTCGGCGACCTTCTTCGCGCCCGCGATCGTCTCGACGATGTTGGCGCCGGTACGCTTCTTGACCTCGATCGCAATGGCCGGCTTGCCGTCGAGACGAGTGATGGTCTCGGCGTCCTTGAAGGTCGAACGCACGGTCGCGAGATCCTGCACGCGCACCACGGCATTGTTGTTGGCGACAACCGGCAGGTTGGCGACATCCTCCGGCGTCTCGATCAGCGCCGGCACCTTGATCGCATATTTGCCTTCGCTGCCTTCGAGCGCGCCCGCGGCGACCAGGCTGTTGGATGCACCGATGCCCTGCACGATCTGGTCGAGCCGCAATCCATAGGACGACAGCTTGACTGGGTCGATGATCGCCTCGACGAGCTCCTCACGCGATCCCTGGATCGTGCCTTCGAGCACGCCGGGAACTTCCTCGATCTTATCGCGCAGCGCCTTGGCGGCGACGGTCAGAGCGCGCTCGGGCACGTCGCCCGACAATGTCACCACGAGGACCGGGAATTCCGAGACGTTGACCTCGTTGACCGTCGGCTCCTCGGTACCCGCCGGAAGATCGCGCTTGGCGTCCTGAACCTTGTTGCGGACGTCGATCAGCGCGTCGGACAGGTTCGTCGAGGGATCGAACTCGACCAGTACGTAGCCGCCGCCCTGGAATGCGGCCGAGCGCATCTCCTTCAGCCCCTTCAGGCTCTTCAGCTGCGTCTCGACCGGGCGCAGCAGAAGACGCTCGGAATCCTCCGGCGAGATACCCTGATAGGCAAGGCTGACATAGATGACCGGGAAGGCGACGTCCGGCTCGGCTTCCTTCGGCACCGACATGTAGGCGACGGTGCCGGCAAGGATGAGGAAGACGAGGACCGACAGGGTCAACCGCGCATTGCGGATCGCGAGCTTGACGATATCCATGATCGGGTGCCGCTAGTTGGTGCCGGCTACTTCGCCGACGAGCTTCTTGATCAGCTGTTCGTCGGCCGCCACCGGGTTGACGACATCGCCTTCGGTGACGAGGTCCTGGCCCGCGACGACCACCCGAGCATCCCTCGGCACGCCGCCGAGCACGAGCCCGTTGGTCAGGTCGTCCATCAGGTCGATCGGATAGAAGACGATCTTGTTGTCCTTGTCGGCCACGCGGATGCCGAGGTCGCCATTGGCGCTGAGCGTCACCACCGAGCGCGGCAGGATCACGGCGTCGGCGGGTGCCGCGCGCACGGTGATCTCGGCGGTCATGCCGGCGGGGATGCGGTCGTCGGGGTTCGGGATCGCCACCTCGACGCGGAAGGTGCGGGTCGCGGCCGTCGCCTCGCGGCTGATGTAGCGGACCGTGCCGGTCACCTTCTCGCCGTCGACCAACTGCGCCTCGGCCTTGTCGCCGGCCTTGATGTAGACGAGATCGCGCTCGCTCACTTCGCCCTTCACGACAACCGGATCGAGGCTCAGCAAGGTGGCGATCTGCGCGCCCTGCGACACGGCGCTGCCGACCTCGACGTCGACGCTGTCGATGATTCCGGCGAATGGCGACACGATCGTCAGCCGTTCGAGATCGGACTCGGCTGCCTTGAGCTGGGATTCCGCCTGCGCCAGCGCGGAGACGGCGGTGTCGAGGCTGAGCTTCGCCAGCGTGCCGGTCTTGGCGAGACGCTGCGCGGCTTCGAGTTCGGCCTGGCGCTGCTTCACGAGCTGCTTGGCCGTGTCGATCATCGCCGGCTTGTCCTCGGCGCTGAGCGTCAGGATGACCTGGCCGGCGTCGACCTTGTCGCCCTGCTTGACGGGCAGCTGCTCGATGATGCCGGCGGCGCGTGTCGCCAGAACGGCACGCTTGTCGGCCTGGGTCTGACCCGAAAGGTGTATGGCGCGCTCGTGCTGGACGCGCGGCGGCACGACTACAGCGACCGTGCGAGGCGCCTTGGGCGCGGCTTCCGCAGGCGCGGCCGGCTTTGCCTCTCCGTCTGAAGTCTGCTCGGCCTCGGTGGATGCGCTGCCGACGGAGGAGAATTTACCCGTTCCCATCCAGGCGGCGAACCCGACCAGCACGACAACGGCTGCGATCTTGTGGAACCTCAGTTTGGCCATGACGTTTATCCGGTGCGTGCGCTCGGCCGGCCCCCTGGCCGGCACGCAGGGCCGGATATGGCCATGCGGAGGACGAGCTTCAATGCCGCGCGCCCACAGGTGCGGCGGAGGGCGTTCAATACTTCAAAGTTGCAGTGCAAAAAAGTCAGAAAAATTTATGACTCTGCCCCTGCTGACATGCTGCTGTCAGGATAGCTATCCCAGTTGTGGTCGATGATGACCGTTCGATGTTTCTGCAATTGCAGGAATATGTGAAGAAATGTGAAGCAAAGGCGGGAGCGCGACAATCGTCATGGGCATGGTGCTCCTGCGGCTGTCCATTTGACCAGCGCTTCGTAGGTGGCCTGCGCCGATCCGGGAGCGGGTTCGCGGCCCGGGCCCGGGTCCCATCCCCAGCCGACGATAGCGTCGTCGCGGACATGGATCGCGACCTCGTCTAGGCTTCGATTGCCATTGCGGGCCGGATCCTTGATCTGGGCGCAGATCTCAGCCGAGGACTTGCCGAACCAGACCATCTCGGGTGGCGCCAGATGCCAGCCGGCGACACCGGGCGGTCCGTGCAGGACACTGGAATTGCTGTCGAAATGACATGTCGTGCAATGCAGGCCGGGATTGCCGAACCCCGATCCGTCGCTGCCTCCCTGCACGTTGAAGGCGTGGACGCGGGTGACGCCGTAATGCGCGCCGGACCAGCGCGGGCGGTTGTCTTCGACGTGGCAGTTGGCGCAGCGGGGGTGCGAGAAGACCTCGTAGACCTTGGCCCATTCGGAGAGGCCCGCGGCGGCGTCGACCACCACGGGCGGGGTGGCGGGTGCCGTCTCCTGCGCGCTTGCCGCGACCGGCAGCAGGGCGATGGCGGCAGCTGTCAGCAAACTTGGGGCGAACCTCATGCGAAGGCCACCTCTTTCGACAACGGCAGGGAGCGGAAGCGCTTGCCCTTGAGCGCGGCAAGCGCATTGGCCAGCGCGGGAGCGGCGGGCGGAACGCCGACCTCGCCGACGCCGCCCATGCGGTGGAAGTTTTCCAGGATCGCGACCTCGAACTCGGGCGCCTGGAAGATGCGCATGGCGTCGAAGTCGTGGAAGTTGGATTCGACGGCCCGACCGTCGGCGAAGGTGATGGCCTGTCCCATCGCGGCCGACAGGCCATAGATTGCGCCGGACGTCATCTGTGCCTCGATGATGCCGGGGTCGAGGGCCGTGCCGACGTCGACGGCGATCCACATCTTCTCGAGCCTGATGCCGGCGGGCGTATCGGCGATCTGGATGACCTGACCGCACCAGCTGCCGAAGGAGAGCGTGAAGGCGAAACCCTTTGCCTTGCCTTCGGGCAGGGACTCGCCCCAACCAGACATCTCGGCGACCTTGTTCACGACGGCGAGCGCGGCCGGGTGGTTGGCCATCAGCTTGCGGCGCATCTCGACCGGGTCGATGCCGCCAGCCTCAGCGATCTCGTCCATGAAGCACTCATGGAAGAAGCCGTTCACCGAATTGCCGACCGAACGCCAGAAGGTGACCGGGATGGGCAGCGGCACCTGGATCTCGGAAACCCGGTAGTTGGGGATGGTGTAGGGCTGGTTGCGTGATCCGTCGGTGATCGAGGGATCGGAGCCGCCGGCCGGCAGGGACGTGAATGTCCGGCTCATCAGCGAGGCCATCATGTTCTGCGCCGCCACCCGCATGTCGACGGCAACCGGCAGGCCGTCCTCGCCGATGCGGGCCCTGAACTTGCCGGCGGAGGCGGGACGGAACGGCCCGCGCCGCATATCCTCCTCCCGCGTCCAGGTGACCTGGACGGGACGCCCGTCCGTCTCCTTGGCGAGGATGGTGGCATATAGCGCGTAGTCGAGCTCGCCGCGGCGGCCGAAGGCGCCGCCCATCGAGGTGGTGTGGACGTTGGTCTTGTCGCCCGGCACGCCGGCGATGTCGGAGCAGAACCAGCGCACCAGCACGGGCATCTGGTTCGGCGCCCAGACGTCGAGCACGCCATCCTTGAGGCGGGCGGTGCAGTTCATCGGCTCCATCGGCGCGTGCGACAGGTAGGGGACGGTGTATTCGGCCTCGATGACGCGCTCCTGCGGGGCGTCGGCGAAGGCGACATCGACGTCGCCATCGTCGCGCATCGCGCTCGCCTCGCCGGTGCGGGCCGCTTCGACGATGCGGCCCATGATCTCGTCGTTAGAAAGCGGGTAGTCGGGCTTGCCCCATTCGACGTCGATGGCCTCGGCCGCCTTGAAGGCGGCCCATGTGTTTTCGGCGATGACGCCGAAGCCGCTACCGTAGCTCGATTCGATCGGCACGATCTTGACGACGCCGGGCATCTTCGCCGCCGCGGACGTGTCGGAACGGACCGGCTTCGCGCCGAAGACCGGGCTCATGCGGACGGTGCCGAAGAGCATATCGGGCTGGCGGACGTCGATGCCGAAGATCGGCGCGCCGGTGATCTTGGCGAGCATGTCGACGCGCTTCTGCGGCTTGCCGAGGAGCTTCCAGTCGGCCTTTTCCTTGAGAGTGACGGTCGATGGGGGCGACAGCTTCGCGGCGTCGAGCGCGACGTCGCCATAGGTGAGGCTACGGTTCGAGGACTTGTGGACGATCATGCCGTTGTCGGTCGAAAGTTCGCGGGCGGGGACGCCGAGATGCGCCGCCGCCGCGTCGATGAGCATGATCCGCGCCGCAGCACCTGCCTGGCGCATGCGCTCGAAGCCGTCGCGCGCGGCGGTTGAGCCGCCGGTGGCCTGGAGGCCCAGCATCTTGCCGGCGACGCCCATCATGCCGCGCACGGTCTCGGCGGTGAAGCTGTCGTCCCAGAAGTTGAAGCCGCCAGCCTCTTCGAGCATCGTGGCGTTGTAGTAGGCGTAGGACGGCGGGCCGTGCTCGACCTTCAGCTTGTCGAGCGTCACGTCGAGTTCCTCGGCGACGAAGGCCGCGAGCGTGGTCGAAATGCCCTGCCCCATCTCGGCGCGCGGCGCGATCACCGTGATCGAATTGTCGGAACCGATCTTGAGATAGGGATTGAAGGTCACCTCGCCCTCGGCGAGTTCGTTCTCCAGCGGGTTCGGGTAGGGCTTGCGATAGTAGTAGTAGCCGACGGCGACGCCGCCCGCGACCGCGGCCATGCCGAACAGGAAGGTGCGTCGTGCGATCTTGCCGATGCTTGCCATCGTCATGCCCTCGCCAGCTTGAGGCTCGCCGCCTTCTTGATGGCCGTCCGGATACGCGGATAGGTGCCGCAGCGGCAGAGGTTGCCGCCCATGGCATTGTCGATGTCTTCGTCTGTCGGGTCGGCGATTTCCTCGAGCAGCGCGTAGGCGCTCATGATCTGGCCGGCCTGGCAGTAGCCGCACTGGGCGACCTGCTCGTCGAGCCAGGCCTGCTGGACGGGATGGAGCTTGCCGTCGGTCGAGAGTCCCTCGATCGTGGTCACCGCCCCGGTGACATCGCCGACGGGAAGGGAGCAGGAACGGACCGCCTGGCCGTCGATGACCACCGTGCAGGCACCGCAGGCGGCGACGCCGCAGCCGAATTTCGGACCCGTCTTGCCGGCGAGGTCGCGCAGCGCCCAGAGAAGCGGCATGTCGGGCTCGGCGTCGAACTCGATCTCTTGTCCGTCGACAGTCAGATGCATATGCACCTCCTCAGCGGGGTTGCGAGCCACTCGGCTCCCTGCCTTGCCGAAACAGATTGACAAAATTCGTCAATATGTCAATAGACCTGTGGCGAGTGGGAAATGAATTGAACGACATCAGTGCCAGCCCCGACGATCTGAAGCGCCAGCGCATCCTGGAGCGCGCGGCGAGGGTCTTCCTCGCCTACGGCATTCAGCGCACGACGATGGACGACATCGCCAAGGCGGCGGAGATGTCACGGCCGGCGCTGTACCTGCTGTTCCGCAACAAGATCGACATCTACCAGGCCATCGCACTCAGCTATTTCGATGCGTCCGCTGCCAGCGCGAGACGGGTCCTGGCGGGCGACGGCCCGATCGGCGAGCGGCTGAACCTTCTGCTCGAGACATCCATGTTCGCGATGATGGAAGAGTTCATGCGCTCGCCGCATGGACACGAAATCCTGGACATGAAGAATCAGCTTGCCGGCGACGTGCTTGCGGACTGGAAGACGGAGATAACGTCCCTCGTGGCGGAGGCGCTCGATCGAGCTGCCCGCGACAGCGGCGTCGACTTGGCGGCGCGCGGATACTCCGCCGAAACGCTCGCAAGCCTGTTCTGGGATGCGATCGAGGGCATGAAGGCGCGTCTGAAGAATCTCGACGAGCTGCGCGCGGCGACGCGCGGCCTCGTTTCGGTGGTAGCCCGCGCCGTCACGCCGGGCTGAACGTCAGGCGGCGGGCTTCCGGCGCGTGGCCAGGAATTCGAGCGTCCGTGCCCCCAGACTGCGCGGCTTGAGCCCCGGGGTCGCCGAAATCTCGCCGGAAACGTCCAGCGTCGGCCGCTCGCCGACCGCATCGTAGTTCGCGACGAGCCAGTCTTCCGCGGCACTTCGCCCGAGATCACGCAGATATTCGAGGAAGGCCCACTCGGCGTTCACCTTGGACGACGCCGAGAGATCCTTGAATGCCTCGTCGGCATCGATGCGATGCATGCGCATGGCGCGGTATTCGTCGCGCGAGATGCGCCCTTCCTGGACCAGTCTGTTGACGAAGGCGATGGCTCGCATTTCGTGCAGCAGGCCGGAGTTGAACGTTATCTCGTCGACGCGGTTCTGGATCTCCTGGGCCGTCTTCGGCGCGCCTTCCCGGATGACCGGGTTGATCTGTACCAGAAGCACATCCTCGACATGGTTGGTGTAGAAGAAGGGATAGATGGCCGGATTGCCGCCATAGCCGCCGTCCCAATAAGGCTCGCCGTCGATCTCGACGGCGCGGAAGACCTGAGGCAGGCAGGCGGATGCCATCACAACGTCGGCGCTCAACTCGTCGCCGGAAAAGACGCGCAGGCGGCCGGTCTGCACGTTTGTGGCGGAGACGAAGACGGAGAGTCCCCGGCAGCTGCGAACATTGCCGAAATCGATCTCCTCCTCGACCACTTCGCGCAGCGGGTTCACGTTCAACGGGTTGGCGAGGTAGGGCGAGAAGATGCGCGACATGGCGTCGTACATCATGTAGCCGGGCGAGTTTTCGACCGACCAGTTGCCCCACAGGATGTCCCAGGGCAGGCGCTGCACGGGGGAAAACCGCCCCTTGCGCGCCACGCTTTTCCAGAAGGCGGAGAGGCGCTCGCGGGCGCCGTCGCGTCCGTCGCGCATCCAGCCGTCGGCAAGCGCTGCCGCGTTCATCGCGCCCGCGCTGGTGCCGGAGACCGCGGCGAAGTCGAGCCGGCCGTCCTCGAGCAGGCGATCCAGCACGCCCCAGGTGAAGGCGCCGTGCGAGCCGCCGCCCTGGAGCGCCAGATTGACCGGCTTGCGGCTCACTGCGCGGTCCACCCGCCGTCGACGGAGATGGTCGTGCCGGTGACCGACGCGGCACCATCGGATACGAGGTAGAGCGTGGCGGCGGCGATTTCGTCCACCGTGGCGAACTTCTTGCTCGGCTGTTTCTCGAGGATCACGTCGCGGATCGTCGTCTCACGGTCGAGCCCGAGTTCCCTGGCGCGGTCGCCGATCTGGGTCTCGACCAGCGGGGTGAGCACGAAGCCGGGGCACACTGCATTGCAGGTGATGCCGAGCCGCGCCGTTTCCAGTGCCACCGTCTTGGTCAGGCCGACGACGCCGTGCTTAGCCGCGACATAGGCCGATTTGTTCGGCGATGCGCGCAGGCCGTGCGCCGAGGCGATGTTGACAATACGGCCCCAGCCGGCGGCCTTCATGTGTGGCAAGGCGGCGGCTGTGGTGTGGAAGGCCGAGGTGAGGTTGATGGCGATGATCCTGTCCCACTGCTGAACGGGGAACTCGTCGACGGGTGCGACATGCTGGATACCGGCGTTGTTGACGAGGATGTCGACAGCGCCGAATTCCTTCGCGGTCCATGCAATCAGATCGCGGCATTCGTCGGGCTTTGACATGTCGGCCTTGCGGTAGACGGCCTTCGCCCCGGACTTTTCTGCGATCGCCTTGGCAACAGCGTGGTCCGCCTCGGTGTCGGAGAAGGAGTTGACCACGACCGTATGCCCGAGCCCGGCGAACGCTTCGGCGATGGCCAGTCCTATGCCCGAGGTCGATCCTGTGACGACGGCAACCTTAGTCATGCGAGGCTCCTGGAGTTTCTTGTGCACCGCAGCAGACATAGTGCGAGGCACAATCCTAGCCAATGCCGTGGTTCTACGGACTCACTCCGCTGGCGCAGGATGCGCGTCGACCTGAGGCCGCTCGGCTTCGGCGGGCAGGTCCTTCCTGGAAATGAACGTGTAGAACATCGGCACGACGAAGAGGGTGAACATCGTGCCGACGAGGATGCCGGAGAATATTACCGTTCCCATGGCCGAACGCGCGGCAGCACCGGCTCCGGAGGCGAGGATGAGCGGCACGACGCCGAGCGCCATCGCCGCGGTCGTCATCAGGATCGGCCGCAGGCGGGTCTTGGCCGAGGCGATGATCGCGTCGCGGCGGCTCAGCCCATTGTTGTGCCGCTGCTGGTTGGCGAACTCGACGAGCAGGATGCCGTGCTTGGTGATGAGGCCCACAAGCGTGATCAGGCCGACCTGCGTGTAGATGTTCAGAGTCCCTAACCCAAGGTTGAGCGGCAGGATGGCGCCGAAGATGGAGAGCGGCACCGACATCATGATGATGAGCGGGTCGCGGAAGCTCTCGAACTGCGCGGCAAGCACGAGGTAGATCACGACGACGGCGAGAGCGAAGGCAATGAGGATCGTGTTGCCCTGCTGGCTCTCCAGGCGCGACTGGCCGGAATAGTCGATGAAGAAGCCGTCCGGCAGCAGCGGCCGGGCGATCTCCTCGATGGCCGCGAGCCCGTCGCCGGTCGACACGGTCGGGATCGGCAGGGCCGAGATCGTCGCGGAGTTCAGCTGGTTGAACTGCTCGATCGAAGCGGGAGAGGCGCCGGTCGAGATCGACACGACCGCCGACAGCGGCACCATCTCGCCGGAGACCGAGCGGATGAAGAACTCGCCGAGACGCTCGGGGTTGTCGCGGAACTCGCGCGGCACCTGCATGATGATGTCGTAGCTGTTCGAATCGCGGTCGAACTGGGCGACCGCGCCGCCGCCGACGAGCAGGCCGAGCGTCGTGCCGACCTCGCGGATCGGCAGGTTGAGCGCGGCCGCGCGGTCGCGGTCGATCGTGACCGTGACCTGAGGCGCGTCGAAGGCGAGCGAGTTCTGGACGACGATGAAGCGGCCCGATTTCTGGGCCTCCAGCCTGATCTGCTCGGCTATCTCGTAGACGCGGGACGGTTCGCCGGTCGAACGGATGACGACCGAAATGGGCAGGCCGCCGCCGGCACCGGGCAGCGACGGAGGAGCGAAGACCAGTGCCTGCACGCCCGCGACCTTGGAAAGCCGGGCCTGGATATCGGCCTGGATCTCCTTCTGCGAGCGGGTGCGATCCGTCCAGTCCTTCAGCGCCCAGACCGAGAAGCCGGAATTGGTCTGGCCACCGATGCCGACGATCGAGAAGTTCGCCTTGACCTCCGGAATGTCCTTCGTCAGCTCGCGGATCTGGTCGACATAGAGCTGGGTATATTCCGACGTCGCGTAGCGCGGCGCGTTGACGATGGCGAAGAGCGCGCCGGAATCCTCCTCCGGCGCAAGTTCGCTGGACGTCTTGAAGAACATGAAGCCGGTCGCCCCGACCAGCGCGATGACCACGAGCAAGGTCACGGGGCGGTAGTTCAGCGAGCCGGAGACCCAGCGCTCGTAACCGTTGGCGAAGCGGTCGAAGAAATGGTCGACCGCGGCCTGGAAACGGCTGTGGACGCCCGATTTCAGGATGCGGGCCGACATCATCGGCGTGATCGTCAAGGCGACCAGGCCGGAGATGACCACCGCGCCGGCGAGGGTGAAGGCGAATTCCCGGAAGAGCGAGCCGGTCAGGCCGCCGGTGAACATCAGCGGCGCGAAGACGGCGGCGAGCGTGATCGTCATCGCGACGACCGACGTCGTGATCTCGGCCATACCCTTGAAGGCCGCCTGCATCGGCGACATGCCTTCCTCCATGTGGCGGTGGATGTTCTCGACCACCACGATGGCGTCGTCGACGACGAGGCCGATCGCCAGCACCATCGCCAGCAGCGAGAGCAGGTTGATCGAATAGCCCATCAGGAAGAGGAAGAAGCAGACGCCGACGAGCGACAGCGGGATAGTCACCACGGGCATCAGCACGGAGCGGAAGGAACCGAGGAAGAGAAGGATGACAACGACGACGATCAGGACCGCCTCGCCGATGGTCTTGTAGACCTCCTCGATGGAAGCGCTGATCGTCTCGGTCGAATCGTAAACGAGCGTGATTTCCATTCCGGCGGGCAGCGTCTGCTGGATGATCGGCAACTGCTCGATCACGCCGGCCGAAGTATCGAGCGGGTTGGCGGACGGTGTCGGGAAGATGCCGATGAAGGTGCCTTCCTGGCCGTTGAAGTTGACGACTGTATCCTCGCTCTCGGCGGCGAGTTCGACCTTCGCGACTTCGTTCAGCCGAACGATACCGTCCGCATCGGACTTCAGCGGCAATTGGCCGAAGGCTTCGGGGTTCTGCAGCGTCGACCGGACGGTGATGGCGCTGGAGACGAACTGGTTCTGCGTCTTGCCGGGGGCGGAGAGGAAGTTCGACGAGTTGATCGCCGAGAGTACTTCCGCCGCGGTGATGCCGCGCGAAGCGAGCTTGATCGGGTCGATCCAGACCCGCATCGAATATTCCTTCGCGCCGAGAACCTGAACCTCCGCGACGCCCTCGATGGTCGACATGCGCGGACGGATGACGCGCTCGATATATTCGGTAAGCTGCTCGCCCGTCATGTTCGGGTTCTGCATGGCCAGGTACATGATCGCGAACTGCTGGCCGGTGCCCTTGACGATGACCGGGTCGTCGGCGTCGGACGGAAGCTGGCCGCGCACCTGGTTGACCTTGGCGATGACTTCCGTGAGCGCGGCATCGGGATTGGCGCCGAGCCGCATCTGGACGGTGACGACCGATGCCGACGGCCGGCTCTGCGAGGTGACGTAGTCGATGTTCTCCGTCGTCGAGACGGCGGCCGAGATCGGCGCGGTGATGAAACCCTGGATCAGGTCGGCGCTGGCGCCGGGATAGGTGGTGGTGACGGTGATGACCGTTTCCTCGACCTCCGGATACTGGCGGATCGACAGGTTGAAGATGCCCTGCACGCCTAGCAGCAGGATCATGAAGGCAAGCACCGTCGACAGGACAGGCCGGCGGATGAAGATGTCGGAGAAGCTCATTTCGCGGCCGCCTTATCGTCGCCGGACGGCTGCGGCTGGACGGTATTGTCGATCACGACCGACCCGCCGTTGGAGAGACGGTTCTGGCCCGCCGTGACGATCTCGTCGCCTTGCTTCAGGCCGTCTAGGATCTCCACGCGGCCGTCGGAGCGGCGACCGAGCTTCACGAAGATCTGCTGCGCCACGAGACCGGGCGCGGCCTCCGTCGCGGCCGGCGTTCCGGTCGCAGGCTTGGTTTCACCTTCGGCCGCGGTCGTCGCTGTCGCGGCGGCCGGTTTCGCCGGGCGGACCGCATAGACGAAGTCGCCGTAAAGGCTGGTCACGACGGCCGTCTGCGGCACGGCGATGACGTTGTCTTCCTCGGGCAGATCGACGCGCACCTGCACGAATTGGCCGGGCGCCAGCTTGGCGTCCGGATTGGAGATCTCGGCGCGGATCAGCACGAGCCGTGTCGAAGGATCGACCTTCGGCTCGATGCCGGTGATCGAGCCGGTGAAGGGCATGTCGGCCTCGGTCACGCCGAAGCGCACGGGCTGACCGATCCTGACGAGGTCGAGGCTCTGCTCGGGAACCGAGAAATCGGCCCGCATGACGTCGAGATTCTGCAAGGTGGCGACGGTCGTTCCGGGCGTAAGATACTGGCCGAGGTCGATCCTCGGAATGCCCATCGTGCCGGCGAACGGCGCGGTGAGCTGCTTCTGCTCCAGCACGGCTTCGAGCTTGGTGACCTGGGCGGCGGACGCGGTGGCAGCCGCCTGCGCCTGTTCGACGGTCGTCTCGGAACCCACGCCGCGCTTCTGCAGTTCGAGAGCGCGGTCGAGGTTCTGCCTGTCGAGCGCCGCCTGCGCGCTCTGGGCCGAGAGATCGGCCCGCTGCTGCGTGTCGTCGAGCTGCACGAGCAGCGCGCCTTCCTCGACACGCTGGTTCGAGTCGAACCTGATCTCCTTGACGATGCCGCTCGTTTCAACCGTGAGATCGACGCCGCGCGACGCGCTGACCGTGCCGATGGCCTGGATGCCCGGCGTCCACTTGACCGGCTCGACCTTGACCGTCGAGACGGGCGACGCCGCCACTGGCATGTTGGCGAAGAACTGCTGGATGGCGTTGTCGCGGAACATGTTGAAGCCGACGATGCCGCCGACCACCAGCACGAGCAGTACGAGGGCGATGAGGAAACGCTTGATCACGAGGACACTCCGGCAAGGGCGGACGAGAGACTATACAGCCGAAGGGCTGGATTTCGGAGATAGATTCACCTATGGTAACTGTACCGTCTGGACGGTATTGTCAATTCCTGGCGTGTGCGGTGCAGCAAATTCGATGACGACTCCGAGAGCAAATTCGCGTGAACGGATACTGGCCGCGGCAGCCGAAGTGGCGCGTGAAACCGGTCCGGGAAGCCTGTCACTCGACGCGGTCGCCCACCGCGCCGGGGTGTCGAAGGGCGGGCTGCTCTACAACTTTCCGAGCAAGGCCAAGCTTATGCAAGGCCTCGTGGCGAGCCATGTCGAGGAGTTCGAGCAGCTGCTAGACGATGCCGTGGCCGGCGGAGAGCCGCTGGTGTCGGCCTATCTGAGGCTGACGGCGGAAGCCTGCGAGAGGGACGAACCGGCAGCCTGGATCTTCTCCGCCATGGCGGAAGACCCGGACTTCCTGGAACCTGTAGATCAGCATCGCCGGCGACTGCTCGACCGCCTGAAGGCCGAGACCTCCAATGTCACCGACCTTCTGGTCGTTTTCTTCGCGATGGAGGGTCTGCTGAGCATGAAACTCTTCGGCACGACCATCCTGAGTGCGGATGAGCGGACGATGCTGGTGGAACGGCTGTCGCAGATCGCCGCCGGACGCGGAGCCTGACACAGAAGCGTCGTCTTCGACCCGCAATCTTGACACGGCGGAGCACGTCCGCCACCTGAAGGCCGTCGAACCCGGTCGCGGAGACCAAAGATGACCATCGCCACACCGATTGCCGCCGGCGAGGCCGGACCCGCGCCGCGCCGCGTGACCGTCGGCGTGGAGGTCGGCGGCGTGACGGTCGGCGGCGGGGCCGCCGTCGTCGTCCAGTCTATGACCAATACGGACACGGCCGATGTCGATGCGACCGTGGCGCAGGTGGCAGCCCTGCACCGTGCCGGCTCCGAACTCGTCCGCATCACCGTCGACCGCGACGAGAGCGCCGCCGCCGTGCCGCGCATCCGCGAGCGGCTGGAGCGGGTCGGCGTCTTCGTGCCGCTGATCGGCGATTTTCACTATATCGGCCACAAGCTTCTGGCCGACCACCCGGCCTGCGCCGAGGCGCTGGCCAAATATCGCATCAATCCGGGCAATGTCGGCTTCAAGGAAAAGAAGGACCGGCAGTTCGCCGCGATCGTCGAGACGGCCATCCGCCACGACAAGCCGGTGCGCATCGGCGTCAACTGGGGGTCGCTCGACCAGGAGCTTTTGACCCGCCTGATGGACGACAACCAGGCGAAGGGATTTCCGATGACGGCGGACGCGGTGACGCGCGAGGCGATCGTGCAGTCGGCACTGCTGTCGGCGGAACTGGCGGAGGAGATCGGCCTGCCGCGCTCGAAGATCATCCTCTCGGCCAAGGTCAGCCGCGTGCAGGACCTGATCGCCGTCTATGGCGAGCTCGCGCGCCGCTCCGACCACGCGCTGCATCTCGGCCTCACCGAGGCCGGAATGGGCACCAAAGGCATCGTCGCCTCGTCGGCTGCGATGGGCATCCTGTTGCAGCAGGGCATCGGTGACACGATCCGCATCTCGCTGACGCCCGAGCCCGGCGGCGACCGCACCCGCGAGGTGCAGGTGGCGCAGGAACTCCTGCAGACGATGGGCTTCCGCCAGTTCGTGCCGATCGTCGCCGCCTGCCCGGGCTGCGGCCGCACGACATCGACCGTGTTCCAGGAACTGGCCGAGAAGATTCAGGCCGACCTGCGCAAGAACATGCCGGTGTGGAAGACCAAGTATCCCGGCGTCGAGGAACTCAAGGTCGCGGTCATGGGCTGCATCGTCAACGGTCCGGGCGAATCCAAGCATGCCGACATCGGCATCTCGCTGCCGGGCACGGGCGAGACGCCGGCCGCGCCGATCTTCATCGACGGCAAGAAGGCGGCGACGCTCCGTGGGGCGAATATCGCGGCGGATTTCGAGGCGATGGTGGTCGACTATATCGAGAAGCGGTTTGGCCAGGCTCCGAGCGAGGCGGCGGAGTGAGTCGCGGCTGAATCGTTCGGTGGCAGCCGTTACCCCCACCCCTTACCCCTCCCCACAAGGGGGAGGGGGCCGCCGCCGTTTCCGTCTTCACCTCTCCGGGCCGCGCGATGGACGGCGACTTTTCGGGATCCCCCTCCCCCTTGTGGGGAGGGGTAAGGGGTGGGGGTACGCAGCCGCGATCGTTAGCTGTGTGTTCGCCCTTCACGCCCGCGCAGAACCCGAAAAGCCCATCACAATCGATCGCATCTGCGACCTGATCTGGGTTCATGCGCGGGTGAACCGCCTGCCGGAAGATTTCTTCGCCCGGCTGATATGGAAGGAGAGCCGGTTCGATCCGGGGGCGATCAGTCCGGCGGGCGCGGAGGGCATCGCCCAGTTCATGCCGGGCACGGCGGCGATGCGCGGCCTCGCGGATTCCTTCGATCCCGACTTGGCGATCCCGGCGAGCGCGAAATATCTCGGTGAGCTGAAGGCACGGTTCGGCAATCTGGGACTTGCCGCGGCCGCCTACAATTCGGGCGAGAACAGGGTGGCGCGCTGGCTATCCTCCGGCGGTTTCCTGCCGCTGGAGACCGAGAACTACGTGCTCGACATCATGGGTGAGCCGGCGGATGTGTTCGCCGATCCGGTCTATGCGGGCAAGATCCCGCCGCTGGACGCGGACAAGGGCTTCGACGCCGCCTGCCGGGCGATGCCGGCGACGATGAGTGCCGTGATCCCGATGGCCAGCATCCACACCAAGCCCTGGGGCATCCAGATCGCCGGCAATTTCCGGCGCGACGCGGCGATCAGGCAGTATCAGAGGGTCAAGGCGCGGCTCTCGCCACTACTCGACGACGAGGAGCCCGTCGTCAGCCGCGTGCGCTCGCCTATCGGCCGGCGCGGCATCTACGCGGTGCGGATCGGCGTCGACGACCGCGCCGGCGCCGATGCCATCTGCCGGAGACTGCGCGGCGCGGGCGGCTCGTGCATCGTGCTGAGGAACAGGTAGCTCAGCTCTTCCGCTCGGCGATGAAGGTGGCGGCCTGCTTGAGAATGGCAGCCTTGGCCCCAAACGGCTCCAACAGGTCGTGGGCTTGGCCGACGAGGCCGCGCAGCTGCGCGCGAGTCCAGTCGGTGCCGTGCAGGGAGGGCAGGGTCGCCTTGCCGGCGGCGGCGTCCTTGCCGGTCGCCTTGCCCATGGACGAGCTGTCAGCCGTGAGGTCGAGCAGGTCGTCGGCGAGCTGGAAGGCCAGCCCGATCGCCGAGCCGAACTCGGCCAGCCGTTCGCGCTCGGCGAAGGTCGCACCGCCGAGGATCGCGCCGGCCTCGCAGGCATAACGGATCAGCGCGCCCGTCTTCATCGCCTGCAGCGTGATGATGCCCTGCTCGTCGGGTTTCGCCGTCTCCGCCGCGAGGTCGAGCGCCTGGCCGCCCGCCATCCCGCCGATGCCGGAGGCGATGGCGAGGCCCTTGATCAGGTCGATGCGCTGGCGCGGGGTGATCGCATTGCGGGGTACATCGGAGTGCTCGGTCGCGAGGATGTCGAAGGCGAGCGTCAGCAGGCTGTCGCCGGCGAGAATCGCGGTCGCCTCGTCATAGGCCCTGTGGACGGTCGGCTGGCCGCGGCGCAGGTCGTCGTCGTCCATCGCCGGCAGGTCGTCGTGGACCAGCGAATAGCAGTGGACGCATTCGAGCGCGGCGGCTGCCGCCAGCACGTCGTCGCCGGAACGGCCGAACAGGGCCGCGCTTTCGATCACCAGGAAAGGCCGCAGACGCTTGCCGCCGTTCAGCACGCCGTGACGCATGGCGGCGAGGAGCCGGGCAGGGCGGGCGATCTCGCCCGTGCGCTCGCGGCCGTCCAGCAGGCGGCGCAGCTCATCCTCGACCCTGGCCGCATGTGCGGCGAGCCGTTCCTCGAAGCCATCCTGGACCGTGGTTTCCATGCCGGGACGCTTGCCGCCATTCCGCGGCGCGGTCAAGCATGCGGATCGGCCGGGAAAAGGCGTCCGGGCGATTGCCAGCCGCGGAACGCGCCTTTATGCCGGTCCGGATGGCCAAACGCACTCCAAACGAGAGCATGCCCGTCGTCGAACCGGAGCCGGACATGGCCGCGGGCAGGATGAGGACGAAACGAGGCGGACGCGTCTGGGCAAGGCGGGCCGCCGCGGGTTTCGTCGTCCTGGCCGCACTGCCCTTCGTTCTGACCTTTCTCTATATCCTGCCGTTCATGCATCCGGTCTCGACGTTGATGCTGAAGGACCTCGCGACCCTGCAGGGCTACGACCGGCAATGGGTGTCGCTGGAAGAGGTCGCTCCGTCGCTCCTGCATTCGATCGTGATGTCCGAGGACGGCCAGTTCTGCTCGCACTACGGGGTGGATCTGCGGGAACTCGGCGCGGTCATCGACGACGCGATGGCCGGCGAGGCGACGCGCGGCGCCTCCACCATCACCATGCAGACGGTGAAGAACCTCTACCTCTGGCACCGTCCGCTCGGCACCGTGCGCAAGGTGATCGAGCTGCCGCTGGCGGTCTATTTCGACCTCGTCGTACCGAAGCGGCGGATCATGGAGATCTACATCAACATCGCCGAGCTCGGCCCGAACGTCTACGGCGCCGAGGCGGCGGCGAAGCACCATTTCGGCAAGTCGGCGAAGAACCTGTCGCGGCGCGAGGCGGCGCTGCTCACAGCCGCCCTGCCCAATCCCATCCTGCGCAATCCGGCCAAGCCTTCAGCCGGCATGCGCCGCATCGCCAACATCATCGAACGGCGGGCGCAAAGGGCGGGCGACTACGTGAAATGCCTGAAATAGGACTCAGACCCCGTCGAGGATGACGATCGTCGGCTGACGCGGCAGGGACGACAGCGACAGCGTGATCGAGCGCTCCGACCGGTAGTCGACCGCAAAGCCCTCGCCCATAAGCGACAGGAACTCGCCCATCGGGGTCGAATGGCGGTGCATCGGCAGGATGACCGAGGAATAGAGCCGCTCCGCGATCCGGCTCATGTTGGTCAGAGACTGGGTCATGCCGCCGTCCACCGGCACCATCAGCACGTCGAGCCGGCCGATCGCGGCATAATGAGCGTCGGTCAGGTTGTGGTGCAGGTGGCCGAGATGGCCGATGCACAGGCCGGCCACCTCGAAGATGAAGATCGAATTGCCGTTGATCTCCATGCCCCCTTCCCAGGTGCGGATGTCGGTCGGCACGTTGCGCACGTAGAGGTCGCCGACCACGACACGGTGCCTGGCCGGTTCGCCACCCTCGCCCCAGCCGGGCAGGGGAAATTCGATGGACGGGTCAGGACTCGGAGTGAAGTGGCCGGAGTGCGCCTTGTTCATGGTGACGACGCGCGGCACCGGGTCCACGGGATAGCGGCCGGAATAGTCGGTTGCGACGCGTACGCCACCCGGCGTGTCGATCAGGTAGGTCGAATGGCCGACATAGGTAATGGTCACCTCTCCCTTCGCCGCGTCGGCCTGCGCGAGGTGCGGCGTGAAGTTGGCGTAGACGACGTTCGGCAGCGACTGCGCCATGGCGATGCAGGACGAGGGTACGGGGTCTTCCTGCTGGGCGCGGGCGGCGACGGAGAGGAGGGCCAGGACTGCGGCCACGAATGCCAGGCGGAAGCGGCGCATGTCGGGTCTCCCGGTTCGTTCGGTGGGGAGAGTATCGCCAAGCCGGCCGGGATGGCGTCATCACGATTGCGCGAGATTGCTAATACCTACCGTAGTGCCGGTTCTGGACGAAAGCGGCGCTTCTGGTGTAAGGCACCGCACCAAATCCAACCATCGCAGACCTGAAGGGCGTCATGGCCGGTCATTCCCAGTTCAAGAACATCATGCATCGCAAGGGCCGCCAGGACGCGATGCGTTCAAAGGCCTTCTCGAAGCTCGCGCGCGAAATCACCGTGGCGGCCAAGATGGGCGCGCCCGACCCGAACTTCAATCCGCGCCTGCGGCTGGCGATCCAGAACGCCAAGGCCGAGTCGATGCCGAAGGACAACATCCAGCGCGCCATCAACAAGGCGATCGGCGGCGACGCGGAGAACTATGACGAAGTGCGCTACGAGGGCTATGGCCCGGGCGGCGTGGCTGTCATCGTCGAGGCACTGACGGACAACCGCAACCGCACCGCGTCCAACGTTCGCGCCGCCTTCACCAAATCCGGCGGAGCGCTCGGCGAAACCGGATCTGTGTCGTTCATGTGGGACCGCGTCGGCGAGATCGTCTATCCGGCCTCGGCGGCGAGCGCGGACAAAGCGATGGATGCCGCGATCGAGGCGGGCGCGGACGACGTGCAGTCCGACGAGGAGAGCCACGTCATCATCTGCGCCTTCGAGAGCATCGGCGAGGTGTCCTCCGCGCTCGAAGCCTCGCTCGGCGAAGCCCAGTCGGTGAAGACGATCTGGAAGCCGCAGAACAACATCCCGGTCGACGAGGAGCGCGCCCAGTCGCTGATGAAGCTCGTCGCTGCGCTCGAGGACGACGACGACGTGCAGAACGTCTACGCCAACTTCGAGATCGACGACGCCACGCTTGCCAAGCTCAGCGCGGCGTGAAGAAGCCCTCCATCCGCATCAGCTACTGCACCCAGTGCAACTGGATGCTGCGTGCCGCGTGGATGGCGCAGGAGCTGCTGTCGAGCTTCGGCGCGGACCTCGGCGAAGTCGCGCTCATGCCGGGCACGGGCGGCATATTCGAGATCCATTGCGACGGCGAGTTGATCTGGGAGCGCAAGCGCGACGGCGGCTTCCCCGATGCGGCCGAACTGAAGCGCCGCGTCCGCGACAAGGTGTGGCCGGAGAGAGAGCTGGGACACGTCGAGAAGACGTCGAAGCTCGCGCCTTGAGCGTTCGTCATCCTCGGGCTTGTCCCGAGGATCTACTGTCGCTTCAGAAGGACACGAAAGCCGACCTGTCATTCCGCGGATGTTTATAGATCCTCGGGACAAGCCCGAGGATGACGGCTTCATAAAAGTCGGATCTCTCTCTCAACCGGCCAACAAAAAGCCCCGCCGAAGCGGGGCTCTTTGAATCCGTCGCTACCGTCTGGCTCAGATGCCGAGATTGGCGAACTTGTTCTTGAACTTGGTGATGCGGCCGCCGCGGTCGAGCAGGTTCTGGTTGCCGCCGGTCCAGGCCGGGTGCGTGGTCGGGTCGATGTCGAGGTTCATCGTGTCCCCTTCCTTGCCCCAGGTGGAGCGCGTCATGTATTCGGTGCCGTCGGTCATGACGATCTTGATCATGTGGTAGTCGGGATGGATCTTCTGCTGCATGGGTCTCGTCCTGAACGGCGGTGCGGCGATGCGCCCGGTCACTAAAGCTTGAAGCCGCGGCCATGGAAGGCTACGGCTTCGGAAACGGTCGGCGTGCCCTATACAGCACGACCCTGCGAAGCACAAGTCCGCCTGCCGACATTACGTTCCGCGCTCCTTCGTGGAGCGGGCAACGGATGAGGCGGAGGTCGTCCTGTCTCCGGACGCGGGGCTTTTGTCGGAATTGATCTCCCTCAAGGCTTCGCGGCACCAAGATGGACGATGAGAACATGCTCCCGACCAAACGGGACGAGGAACGCGAAGCGATGGCTGGCGAGACGATATCCGACGACGAGCGCAAGCGCCGCTCCCTCCGCCCGCTCGGGCGGCTTTTTCCCTATCTCGGCCGCTACAGGGGAATGGTCGCGGCCTCGCTCTTCTTCCTGCTTCTCGCCGCCGCGATGACGCTGACGCTGCCGCTGGCGGTTCGACGGATGGTCGACAACGGATTCAGCGAGAGCGATCCCACGTTCATCGCCAACTATTTCAGCATGCTGGTGGTGATCGCGGCCGTTCTCGCGCTTGCCTCGGCCTGCCGCTACTATTTCGTCATCACGCTGGGCGAGCGGGTGGTCTCGGACATAAGGCGCGACGTCTTCGCTCATGTGACGAAGCTCTCACCCGCCTTCTTCGACCGCTCGCAGTCCGGCGAGATCGTCTCGCGGCTGACCGCCGACACGACCCAGATCAAGTCCGCCGTCGGCGCGACCTCTTCCGTTGCCCTGCGCAACGCGATCATGGGGCTCGGCGCGGTGGCGATGATGGTCGTCACCAGCCCGAAGCTTTCGGGACTGGTCATCGCGGCGATCCCGCTCATCGTCCTGCCGCTGGTGGCTTTCGGCCGCTCGGTCAGGCGCAAGTCGCGGCTGGCGCAGGACACGCTCGCCGAAGCCACCGCCTATGCCAGCGAGCAGATCGGTGCGCCGCGCACCATGCAGGCCTTCACCGCCGAACAGATGGTCGTCCGCCGTTTCGAGAAGGCGGTGAACACCGCATTCGAGGCCGCCCGCTCGTCGGTGTTCGCGCGTTCGATCCTGACCTTCTTCGCCATCTTCACCATCTTCTCGTCGGTGGTGGCTGTGCTCTGGTTCGGCTCGCGCGACGTGCTGGCGGGCACGATGTCGGCGGGAACCCTCGGCCAGTTCCTCCTCTATTCGGTGTTCGCGGCCGGTGCGCTCGGTGCCTTGTCCGAAGTCTGGGGCGAACTCAGCCAGGCGGCGGGCGCGGCCGAGCGGCTGACCGAGATCCTCGCCGAAACGCCCGAGATCGCCGCGCCGGCCAATCCCGTCGCGCTGCCGTCGCCGGCGCTTGGCCGCGTCTCTTTCGAGAACGTCTCCTTCGCCTACCCGGCGCGCACGGACATGCCGTCGCTGCGCTCGGTGTCCTTCACCGTAGAGCCCGGGGAAACCGTCGCGATCGTCGGACCGTCGGGCGCGGGAAAGAGCACGGTCTTTTCGCTGATCCTGCGCTTCTACGATCCCCAGTCGGGCCGCATCCGCGTGGACGGGGTAGACATCCGCGACACCGATCCGGAGGGGCTGCGCAAGCGCATTGCCATCGTTCCCCAGGACACTACCATCTTCGCAGCCTCCGTCCGCGACAACATCGCCTTCGGCCGTCCCGACGCCAGCCAGACCGAAATCGAAAGGGCCGCCCACGACGCGCTGGCATCCGAATTCATCGACAGGCTGCCCGGCGGCTACGACGCGACCGTCGGCGAGCGCGGCGTCACGCTCTCGGGCGGACAGCGCCAGCGCATGGCGATCGCGCGGGCCATCCTGCGCGACGCGCCGATCCTGCTGCTCGACGAGGCAACCTCGGCGCTGGACGCCGAAAGCGAGACGCTGGTGCAGACCGCACTCGAGCGGCTGATGAAGGGGCGCACGACGCTGGTCATCGCGCACCGGCTGGCGACAGTGCTCAAGGCCGACCGCATCCTCGTGCTCGACGGCGGCGAGATCATCGAGGAAGGCACGCATGCTTCGCTGGTGGCCAAGGGTGGCATCTACGCGCGCCTTGCGCGACTGCAATTCGAGACCGGCGCGAACGCGTTCAAGAACGCGGCGGAGTAGATTACTGGCCGGGCTTCGCGACGTAGGAGAAGTCGTAGTTCCACTTCGTGTTGCGCCAGAACTCGTCAAGAGTCTTTGAGTAGCTTTTCAGGTAGCCCGGCGGGATCCGGTCGGTATGGGTCATGAACGTCCAGACCACCTGAAAGCTCGTGTCCGTCGCTTCCGTCAGAGCAGTCAGGGCGCCGAAGGCCGCGAAGGTGGGCTTCGTGTCATCGGGCGGCGCGAATCTCGCCTTGAGATTGCGGACCAGCGCCGTGTGCTGCTTGAACACCGGCCGGCCCAACCAGATCGGCGCGGTGCGGCCGACACGGCTGGGATTCGGAAAATCCCCGAGCGCGAAATCCGCCTTCAACGGGAAGTCCTTTGTCAGGCCGTCGCCGGTCAGGTCGGCGGCGTCGAGCTCGTAGCGTTCGGTCACCTGGACGATGTTCAGTTCGCGATCGTCGGCGACCTCCAATGGGGCAATGCTGTGTATGCCGGGATACTGACCATTGTAATACGCGACGTAGTCATTCGAGAGCTTGGACGTAGATTCGTTCTTCAACCGGTATCGCATCCAATCGGCCGACTCGGCCCTGTAGGTCGACCGTACGGTAAGTTTGAGCGGATCGCCGTCCGTCTTGGGAAAATCGAACGTCTCGTGAATGGCTGTGGCTGGATCCATCGGCTGCGGCCTCGGGATTGCTTCCAGCGCCGCCGTGCCTTCGGCCAGCGGCAACGCGTAGCCGAAGGCCGGCGGGACCAGCGTATCCGCCCGTCCGCCCTGGAGATAATTGGTCGGGTCGAGCCAATAGATGCGGTCCGCTATCTTCGCCCGAACGATGACATGGTCGAAGACCGGAATGCCGGGAAGGCGCTGAGGAAGCGCGAGACCTTCCCGCGAGTGGGTCAGCGCCACATCCGCATCGATTCCGAGCGTGCGCAGGGCGATGGCGAGCAGCATGGACTTGTCCTTGCAATCGCCGAAACCGCTTCGAACGACCTCGATCGGCGAGCGGGGAATGTAGGTCCCGGTGCCCATGGCAAGGCTGACGTAGCGCAGGTCGTCCTGGACGAGCCGGAGCGCCTCGACGAGGCGATCCTGGGGTTCGGAAGTGCGCTCGGCGATGGCGGCGAGCCTCGCCCTGAACTGTTCCGGCAATTCCTGCGTCAGGTCGTAGTGCGGCTTCGTCACTGCCACGATATCCGCCCAGTCACGGGTCGAGGAGATTTCGACGACGCCCTGCAACGGGTAGTCGGGCGGTGCATTCGGCTGGTCGGCGATCGGTTCCGGGTCAAAGAGTTCCCACACATAGGCCGTCGAGCCGCCTGCCGACCGGATCTCGGCCTTAAGGTCGGTCTCGCGGTTCCGGTGGAAAAGCGGCCTGCCCTGCGGAACCATTACCTTGATGCGGAAGCGCGAGACCGGAACGTTCCATTCGACCTTGAACGCCTGGAAGATCTGGTCGGCCGCCACCGCCGGCCGCCGGACGATGGTTGTCGCCCAGTCGATGATGTCGCCCACCCGGACGTCCTCAATGTTCATGTAGGCGGTCAGACGGCCATCGAAGATGCCTTTCTCCGCGTCGCGCTCGCGCCGGGCGATATCGATCTTCACCTTCTGCGTCAGATCGATGATCTCGCCGTCGCGGACGATATGGAGGCGGTTCAACGTGACCGTCTCGGCTTCGGGATCGAACTCGGTCTCCAGGGAGGCGGCGCTCTCGAGTCCGGTCCGGTCCACCACTTCGTAGGCCACCCGGTCGTAGGTCTCCCAGCCTCTTTCCGCCGGCCTGATCTGGAACTCGGACATGAGATACGCCTTGCCGCCGCGCACGCGGTCGGCATAGCGGCTTTCGGTCTGGGGAATCTCCAAGATCTCGACCCAGTCGCCGGCGGGAGCGCGCGAGACAGCGGGATCGGCCGCCGCCGGTCCCAGTAGAACAAATACCGCGATCAACCCGGAGGCAAATGCGATTGCTGCTTGCATCCGCTTCATATACGTGCGCGCCCTTCCTCCAGAGATGATTTGCAGCCTAGCCTCCAGTATCGCCGCTCACAACGGCCGATTCCGGTCGATCTGGTTTTGACTTGCGAGAGATTTGATCCTTGAGGATATGTCTGCGGGATGGAGTTGCTTTCGGGAGCGTTCGCGTTCCCGGACGAGCGAGATGACCGCTTCCGATATCGGTGCGCCCATTCCATGTGCCGCCGCGAGCCTGACGACGGCGCCTTGCAGATAGTCGATCTCGGTTGGACGTCCGGCGGCCAGATCCTCGGCCATCGAGGACGTGGCAACGGGATCGATGGCAAGCATCCGCCGCGCGACGAGGCCGAACAGCCAGTCGGGAAGGCGAAGGATGAAGGGGATCGTGCGGGGCCGCACGCCTTCGATCGGCGGCAAGGCCAGCCCCGCGGCCCTGGTGATGCGGAGGAGTTCGTCGATCTGATCGGCGAGGATGCGGCGCCAGGCGCAGTCGGACAGTTGCCGCTTCAGCGGCAGGCCGGAGAGCGCGTTGAGGGCGTTGTTCATGTTGAGCGCAAGCTTCGACCAGGCGAGGCCCGCCATGTCGGGATGGTCCGCGCAGCCGACGCCATCGACATCGAGCAGGGAGCGCAGGTCTGGGCGTCCGGCGTCGATGACGATGCGACCGCTGGTGCCGCGATGGAAGTGCGCCTTGCCGTCGGGCCATGTCTGGGCGACGTTGAAGGGGACCATGCCGGCCACGACGCGTTCCTTGCCGAGCAGGTCACGCAGTAGCGGGACATTGTCCACGCCGTTCTGGAGGCTGACCACGACGGCGGCCGGCGGGGCGAAACGGCGGATCAGATCGGCCATGCCGGCGGTGTCGCCGCTCTTCACGGTGACGAGAACCAGCTCGGCGCCGGACAGCGCAGCGGAGGGGTCGGTCGTCGCCTCTGCGATACCCGGCACAAGCGCGCGGTCGCGACCGTCGAGATCACTGATCCGCATGCCTTGATCGCACAAGGCGTCGACCAGCCGCGGCCGGGCGAGAAACACGACGTTCCGGTCGGCAAGCGCCAGGCAGGCGCCGACATAGCAGCCGATCGAGCCGGCGCCGGCGACGACGATGCGGGCGTCCGGGCGGATCAGCATGCCGGGGCGCTAGACTGAGCGCGCGGCATGCCGGCCCGCGTTGCGGCCGGAAAAGATGCAGCCGCCGAGGAAGGTGCCTTCGAGCGCGTTGTAGCCGTGGTAGCCGCCGCCGCCGAAGCCGGATACCTCGCCCGCGGCGTATAGGCCGGGGATCGGATTGCCCGCGGCGTCGAGTACCTGCGAATCGAGGTTGGTGTGCAGGCCGCCCAGCGTCTTGCGGGTGAGCACGTTGAGACGCACAGCGATCAACGGGCCGTGCGCCGGATCGAGGATGCGGTGCGGCCTGGCGGTGCGGATCAGCTTGTCGCCGAGATAGGTGCGGGCGCCGTTGATCGCGGTGACCTGCGCGTCCTTGCAGAAGGGATTGTCGATCTCGCGGTCGCGCGCTTCGATCTGCATCTTCAGATGGTCGTGGTCGATCAGCCCCTCGCCGGTCAGCGCGTTCATGCCCTCCACGAGTTCTGCGAGCGAATTGCGGACGACGAAGTCCTCGCCCTTCTCCTTGAACGCTTCCACCGGCGGCGGCGCGCCCTTGCCACGCCGGCTCTTCAGCACCGCGCGCCAGCTCTTCGACGTGAAGTCCGGGTTCTGCTCGGAGCCGGAGAGAGCGAATTCCTTCTTGATGATCGACTGGGTCAGCACGAACCAGGAATATTCGTAGCCGGTCGACAGGATGTGCTTCAGCGTCGACAAGGTGTCGAAGCCGGGCAGGCAGGGCGCCGGCAGGCGGTTGCCGCGCGCGTCGAACCACAGCGACGACGGGCCGGGCAAGATGCGGATGCCGTGGTTCGGCCAGATCGGAGCCCAGTTGGCGACGCCTTCGGTGTAGTGCCACATGCGGTCGGCGTTGATGACCGCGGCTCCCGCCTCCTGCGTAATGGCGATCATGCGGCCGTCGACATGGTGCGGCACTCCGGAAACCATGCGTTTCGGCGCCGGTCCGAGGCGCGCGACGGGCCAGACTTTCCGCACCAGCTCGTGGTTGCCGCCGATGCCGCCCGAGGTGACGAGGATCGCGCCGGCCGAAACCTCGAACGAGCCGACGACGGCGCGGCCGGACTGCTGGCCGCGTTCGACGGTCGAGGGTTCGAGGATCTCGCCCGCGACGCCGGTGACCGCCCCGTTCGTGGTGACCAGGCGGCTCGCCTGGTGGCGGAATTTCAGCGCGATGCGGCCTTTGGCGACATGTTCGCGCACGCGCCGCTCAAAGGGCTCGATCGCGCCGGGGCCTGTGCCCCAGGTGATGTGGAAGCGTGGCACGGAATTGCCGTGGCCATGCGCCAGGCCGCCGCCGCGTTCGGCCCAGCCGACGACCGGAAACCAGCGCATGCCCATGGCGTGCAGCCAGGACCGCATCTCGCCGGCGGCGAAGTCGACGAAGGCCTCGGCCACCCTGCGCGGCCAGGCGTCCTCGGGCCGGTCGAACTGCGCCGAGCCCAGCCAGTCCTGCATCGCCAGCTCGCGGCTGTCGCGGATGCGGAGCCGGCGCTGTTCGGGGCTGTCGACGAAGAACAGGCCGCCGAGCGACCAGAAGGCCTGCCCGCCGAGCGAGTTTTCTCCCTCCTGTTCGAGGATGATGACGCGCCGACCTGCGTCGGCGAGTTCGGCCGCGGCGACGAGGCCCGCCAGTCCGCCGCCCACGACTATGGCATCCGCCTGTTCCGCCACGTCTTCCTCCCCCTGTTCCTCTCCCGGGTTCGGAAGGATGGGCCGGGCATCGCTCGGCGATCAAGCGGAAAGTTGCGCGTCACGCCCGCGTCGTGCTCAATGAGGAGATCACGGGGGAACCTACCATGATCGCCAACATCCTGATCGCCGTCGTCGCGGCTCTCCATCTCTACTTCATGTATCTGGAGATGGTCGCCTGGGACACGCCCGCGGGCCGCAAGGCATTCGGCACGACGCCGGAGTTCTCTGCGGCGTCGAAGGCGCTCGCCATGAACCAGGGCCTCTATAACGGCTTCCTCGTCGCCGGCCTGGTATGGGGCCTGTGGCTGGGCGACGCCGGCTTCGCGGTGAAGGTGTTCTTCCTCGGCTGCGTGCTCGTCGCCGGACTGTTCGGCGCGGCGACGGTCGGGATCAAGATCCTTTACGTCCAGGCGGTGCCCGCGATTCTGGCGCTCGCAGCGCTTTTGCTGGCAATCTGAGCGGAACCCAAGCCGCTCAGCCACGTTCCTGTCGAGACGATCGTCACGACGAACGAGGTACAATCATGTCCATGAATTTCCTGAATGCGCGCAAGGATGTCGAAGGCCGCCTGGCCGACCAGATTCAATCCCTGCAGGAAGAACTGAAATCCCTGCGGCGCCAGGCGGGGAAGCGCGGCGCGCAGTCCTATACCGATGCGCGGGAAAGCGCTGCCGACCTCGTGGAAGATATCCGCGATTCGCTTGCCCCGACGATGGCGCAGATGCGTCGGCAGGCGCGGTACGCAGGCGAGAGCGTGAAGAGCCATCCCGCTGCTTCGGTCGCGGTCGGACTGATCGTGCTTGGCCTGGCGGCCGCACTTTTCGCGGGCCGCTCGTCTTCGCGCTGAACCTTAGCCGAATAGCCCGCCCGTCCCCGTCTCCTGGCGCAGCCAGATCGCGAGCAGGATGAACAGGATGGCGACGCCGACGCCGGTCCAGTCCCATTGGCGCGTGCGCAGGAACTGGTAGAGCTTGTAGAGCGCTATCGCACCGGCGATGGCGCAGACGACCAACAGAATCAGACGCGGCATTTCCTGTCTCCAGCGGCTCCTGCAAAGACTGCAACGCCATCATGGCTTGTTGTTGGCCAGCGGCAAGGGTCGGCGAAAAGATTGGTCCAGTCCGGGTTTTTCACGCGCACATCGCGTCTAACTGGTCTAGTGGAGGAAGATATGCCGGTGTCCTTCCTTCCGCTTCATGTCACCTGATCCTTCCGCATCCGTTCATCGGTTCGCCGCTTTCCGCCATTCGGCGTTCGCGCGCTATTGGGCGGCGCGGTTTCTCATCACGTTCGCGACGCAGGTGGTTTCCGTCGCCGTCGGGTGGCAGATCTACGACCTGACGCGCGATCCGTTCGATCTCGGCCTCGTCGGCATCATCCAGTTCGCGCCGTCTCTGCTTCTCGTCCTCGTCACCGGCTCGGTGGCCGACCGGTTCGGGCGCAGGCTGATCATGGCGCTGGCGGCGTTCCTGGAAGCGCTTTGCGCGCTGGCGATCCTGATGCTGACCGTGCGCGGCCTCACGGGCGTCGGCGAAGTGTTCGCGATCCTGTTCGTGTTCGGAATCGCCCGCGCCTTCTTCGCGCCGGCGTCAGCATCGCTCGTCGCCAATCTCGTGCCGGCGGAGCATTTCGCCAATGCCGTTGCCTGGAACTCGTCGGCCTGGCAGACGGCCACGATCGTCGGACCGGTGGCCGGCGGCCTGCTTTACGGCCTGTCGGCGCAGGCGGCCTACACGGTCGCGACGGTCTTCATGCTTGCCGCGGGCGGGCTTATCCTGTCGATCCCCAAGCCGGCGCAGCATTCCGAGACCGAGAGGGCCTCTCTCTCGACCATCTTCGCCGGCTTCCGCTATATCTGGTCGGAGAAGATCGTGCTCGGCGCGATCTCGCTCGACCTCTTTGCGGTGCTTCTGTCGGGCGCGGTCGCCCTGCTGCCCGTCTATGCGCGCGACATCCTCGAACTCGGCCCCTGGGGGCTCGGCCTGCTGCGCGCCGCGCCCGGCATCGGCGCGATCATGGTGGCGGTCTGGCTGACCAGCCATCCGATCCGCGACCATGCCGGCCTGGTGATGCTGTTCTTCGTCGCGATGTTCGGCGTCTTCACCATCGCCTTCGGAGTGTCCACGATCCCGTGGCTGTCAATCGCGGCGCTCGCCATGATCGGCGCGACGGACATGATCTCGGTCTATGTGCGCGAGACGCTGATCCAGCTGTGGACGCCCGACCGGGTGCGCGGCCGGGTCAATGCGGTGAACATGGTCTTCGTCGGTGCGTCGAACGAACTCGGCGAGTTCCGCGCCGGCACGATGGCGGCGCTGATCGGAACGGTGCCGGCGGTGGTGTTCGGCGGTGTCGGCGCGATAGGGGTGGCGGGCCTGTGGGCATATCTCTTCCCGGCGCTGCGCAAGGTGCGACGGCTGGACGGGCGGGTCTAGGCCTTCCTTGCCCGGGTGATCGCCTGCTCGGGGCTCCCTGCGCCGAAGACGCGCCCCAGGAACTCGCCCAGCCAGGCGCGAAGACGGATATCCCAGAGCATACGGCCCTCGAGATGGTCGCGGCCGAGCTGTGCTCCGGGAAGATCGAAGCGATGGGCGCCCCGTACCACCCAGCGGTGCATCATCGCGCGGGTCAGTTCGGCGTGGAACTGGATACCCCAGGCATTGTCGCCGTAGCGGATCGCCTGGTTCTCGTAGTGCTCGCCGGTGGCAAGCAGCGTTGCGCCGGACGGCAGCGAAAAGCCTTCGCGGTGAAAATGGTAGACCATGTCCGGCCAGTCGAAGGCCTGCCTGCCCGCCTCGGTCGCGCGAAGCGGATACCAGCCGATCTCGACCTTGCCGTCGTCGCGGCCTCCGACCTTGCCGCCGAGATGGTTCACCAGCATCTGGGCACCAAGGCAGATCCCCAGAAACGGCTTGTTCTCGCTGAGCGGAACCGCCAGCCAGTCCGTCTCGCGCCTGACGAATTCGTCGGGATCGTTGGCGCTCATGGGGCCGCCGAAGATCACAGCGCCGGCGTGACCCTCCAGCGTCTCGGGAAGAGGATCGCCCAGGGGCGGCCTGCGGATGTCGAGGTCGAAGCCGCTCGCGACGAGGATCTGGCCGACGCGGCCGGGGCTCGACGCCTCCTGATGCAGGACCGTCAGGATCCTGGGCCGTGCGGACGGTTCAGTCTGTCTCGACTTCATTTCCCTTTCCGACGGTATGGGGACGTCGCTGTTCGACCTCACGCCGCAGCCTGATCCTGTCGGCCCTTTCGACGTGAAGCAATTCCGCGACTCGCCAGACGATGTTGTCCTCGACTTCGGTGCGCACGCCGTCGGCGTAGACGATCTCCCACATCATGCCGATGAACTCGATGCGGTCCTCCCGATCGAGATGCTCGCCGAGGACGCTGGTGAAGGCGTAGAGGTCGACGGATTCCTGCTCGGCCTTTTCGCCAGCGGCGATCACCTGAGCCAGCGTCTCGCCGTGGACGTCGTAGTTCGCGGCGATCTCCTGCTCGAGGATCTTACGCTCGGATTCGGCGCGCTCGCCGTCGGCGTCCATCACGAAGAACAACAGCGCAGCGGCGGCCACGGCCGGGTGGTCGGACTCCAGTCCGGGGCCGGCAGTTTCCTCGCCGGTGAGCTCTCTTATGAACGCAAGAAAACGCTCGAACATGGGCTGCGATCGACCACCAGGGAGTTTCGACGCCCGAATCGGCGTTTGGGAAAATCTACCGTGTTCCCGGCAATCGGCAACCGTCAGAACAGCCGGAAGCGACGAGCTTCCTTTTCTCCGGCGGAATCGGGGTCGACCCCCGGATCGTCGGGGATCGGAGGCACCGGCGTTTCGTCGCCGGCCGCGGCCAGCACGACCGGTGCCGGCGAGGGCGGCGGCGCCTTCTCCGGTTGCGGCTCGGCCGTCACGGTGGCTTTGGCGGTTTCCAACACTTCCGGCGCGGAGGCCGCCGCGGCAGCGGGCTCGGCAGTCGGACCGGGCGGGTAGCGATCATTGGCCGGCACCGGGACGATCTCGGCCTCGACCACGTCCTCGCGGACGGGCGCCGGTTCGGCCCGCTGGACGGGGGCCGGGGGAGCGATCCGCTCGGGTTCGGAGGCAGGCCCGTCGATGACCTGCGGCGCCTGCTCGATCACGTGGCCGACCCGCTCGACGGGCACGCGCCATTCGAAGGCACCGATACGGCCGGTCACGGGGGAGAAAGGCGCCCATTTCTCCGACACCACGCCGTCGGCGGTCCAGGCCGGATCGGGCTGCGCCTTCACGGCGCGCGCGAGGTATTGGCGCACCTTGCCCTGCTCGCCTCCGTCTGCCTCCTCGATGTCGGCGAGCAGCAGGAACACGGATTCGCGGGGTGCAAGCCGCATCGCCGTCTCCGCGGCCTCGCGGGCAGCCTTGTATTCGCCGGCCTCGAGAGCCGCCCGGGCGACCGCGAGCGAGGAATCCACGTTGTTGGTGCGCAATTCCGCCAGCTTGCGGGCGCGCTTGAGCCGGTCGAGCGCCGAATCGCCGTGCCGCGCGTGGATGTAGACGTCGGCGATTTCGGGATGCGGCTGCAGCTTCCAGGCTGCTTCGAGGATCTTCGCGCCCTTGCGGACATCGTCCTGCCTGAACAGCGACTTGGCGGCGATGACAGCGGCCGGCACAAGGCCCGGATCGAGCCTGTTCGCCTCGACGGCGGCGTTCTTCGCCGCCAGGGGATCGACATGCGACAGGTTGATGGCCTTGGCGGCGAGCAGAACCGCGCGATTCTTGGCGGCCATTTCCCGCTCGGCAGCCGTCGTGGGCTTCCTGGCGTCGAGCAGGCGCAACGCACCGTCCCAGTCGCCGTCGCGCATGCGCGATTCGAGCGTCGCGGTCGCCGCCCAGGCGAGTTGCGGCGCGGCCGCGCTGGCCTGTTCGGCGTAATGACGCGCGACACCATGATCGCCCAGCCGCTCGGCTTCCAGATAGAGGCCGCGCAGGCCGATCAGCCGCATCTCGGGATCGTCGAGCATCGCCTCGAACTTCTTCCGCGCGCTGGCGTGGTCGCCGTCGAGGAGAGAGGCCTGCGCTTCGAGAAGATGCAGCAGCGGCTCGCTGTCGGCGCTCAGCAGCTTGGCGGACTCGCGGTGCTTGCGGCGAGCCGCGTCCGCGTCGCCCGCGCCGGCGGCGATCAGGCCGGTCGAGAGCGCCTGATAGCCGCGGTCGCGGCGGCGGACGCGGAAGTAGCGGGAGATCGTGTAGGGGCTGTTCCAGATGCTCTTGACCAGCCACCACAGGATCATGACGGCTGCGATGGCCGCCGTCGCGAGCACCGCGGCGACCATGAGCGTCACCTCGTACTGATAGCCGCTGAAGGTGATCAGCATGGTGCCGGGCCGTTCCGCGAGCCAGGCGAAGCCGAGGCCGAGCGCGAAGACGAGGATCAGGAAGGACAGGATACGGAACATCGATCGATCCTCGGATACGGACTCTTGCTCAGGCCTTGAGCGCGGCGGACAGGATCGTCCCGATCAGCCCGTCGGCCGCCTGACGCGCCTTGACCTTGGCGATGAAATCGGCGCCCGCCGCCTTGGCCGGCTCCGCAAGCTTGTCGTATTCGGCAACGGCGCCGGCATAGTCGCCCTTCTTCAGCGCGACTTCCATGCGCGCCACGATGGCAGGCGCGTCTTCGCCCTCGACCGTGCCGACAGGGCGGACCTGGACGAGCGATTGCGCGCTCGACATCAGCCGGTCGAGAAAGCCTGCGTTCGGATCCTCGGCTTTCGCCGCCGCGATCATGGCGTTGGCGGCGGCAGGGAAGGCATCGTCGATCGCGGTGCGCGACGGCACTCCTGCCGCGGCCAAGCCGCGCAGCGCGTCGATCTCGGGCGATTGCGGTGCGATCGAAGCATAGGTTTCGAGCTCAGTCATGAACGGATCGCCGCGGTCGATGGTGGCTTTGAGCGCCGACGCCGCGATGGCCAGCGCCGCGCTCGGCTGCTCGGCCTGTTCGGCGACCTTGCCGCCGAGGTCCTGGACCTTCGTTTCCAGCGACGCAATACGCTCTTCCAGCGGTGCCATTGCGCCGGCGGCCGCCTGTTTCGCCTCGGCAATCGCGGCGTCGAGCGCGTCGAGGCGCTGGTTCAGCGGTGCGAGGTCGACAGGCTGACCACCCTGCTGCGTGGAGGCTACTGCAGTCTCCAAAGCCTTGAAGCGCTCTTCGAGCGCGGCCGCGGCTTCCGGTGACGGTGCGCCTCCTGCCTGCAGCGCCTGGAGCTGCGTGCGGGCCTCGTTCAACCCGGCGGCAAGTTCGTCGAGGCGCGGCGCGAGATTATCCGGTGCCGGGGAGGCGGCGACCTGGTCGCGAAGCGTCGCGATCTCTGCACGCAGTCCGTCGACTTCGGCGGTGGCGACCGAATTGCCGCCGAGTTGGGGCAGCACACCCGCATATTGCAGGGCGCCCGCGCCCGCGAGCGCGACCACCCCGCCGACGAGGCCGGCTGCGATAGCCGAAACGCCGCTGCTGCGCCGAGGCTCGGTGCGCGGCGGTGAAGGCGGCGGGCTCTTGGGTGGCGTCTTTTCGGCTGTCGGCGGCGGCGTCCGCGTCGCGGCGGAGGCCTGTTCGCGGCCGAACGACGGCTTGTCTCCGGCCTCGTACGAGGTCTTCGGTAGAGTCTCGTCGAGCAGCGGCTTGTCCGCTTCCTTTTCGGCCGGAGCCGGCTTCGGCGATGCGGCCGACTCCGCCGCTGCGGTTGCCTGCGGCGTCGCGGAATCGGCGGTTCCGGCTTCGGCTTTCACCGGTTCCGCATCCAGATCGATCGTCACCGGATCGCGGCGCGGCTTGGAATGCCGGATCTTCGGCGAATTGACCATTTGAAGCTCCCCGCGCACTAATTCGGCCGGTTTCGGCAAAGCCCGGAACCGGTCAGATGTCTACCGGCTACGGGACCCTATGAAAAGGGTGGCAGTATGGCGCGGCTAGCCTAAACCGATCAGCGCCTCGATCATCGCCGCATCGGTCGGTTCTCGCGCAACGACGATCCGGCCCGCGAAAACCGCTTCCACAGGGGCCGCGGCACGTCGCGAGATCGCGACGAGATGTGCACCTTCGAAAGCTTGCACAGCGGCCGGGCGCTTCGCCAGCTTTGCGAGCGCCTTCGCCGCTTCCGCCGAATGCACAAGGACGGCGAAGAGGCCTCCGACGTCCAGCTTCCGCATATCGGCGTCCGCAAGGTCCGTCGGCACGGTGTCATAGGTCTCGACGGGGACAGCGCGGATGCCGCGGCTGCGGAGTTCCAGTTCGAACTCGGGCTTGCGCACCTTGCCGCACAGGTAGAGCACCGTCGATCCAGGCGCCAGCGTTTGGCTGATGGCCGAGGCCAGGCCGGCGGCGTCTCCCGGTCCGGCGATGACATTTGCGAATCCCGCTTCACGCGCCGCCTGCGCCGAGGCTGCACCGACGGCGTGGACCGGCACCGTCAGGGTCGACCTCCCAAGCCATTCCGGGACGTGGCGGACGGCGTTGGCGCTCGTTAGCGCGACGGCGTCGAAGGCTGGAAGGGCGGTTTCCGCGATTTCGAGCGGACGAATCCCCGTCAGCGGCAGGACGACCGGCTCGAAGCCGGCCGAACGCAGCGCCTGCGCCGTTGCCGAGGCGCCGGGCTCCGGCCGGGTGACGAGCACGCGGCGCATGGCGTCAGGCCCAGCCGTCGAAGAACTCCTCGCCCGCCTCCGCCCGGACGATCCGGGCCGCCTCGCGGCCAAGCGCCTCAGCCTCGGACGCGTAACCGTCGAGCGCGACCTGGTGCGATTTCGTGCCGTCGGGCGTCAGGATCAGCCCGGAAAACGAGATCCGGTCGCCCTCGAGCAGCGCGTGGCCGGCGATCGGCGTGCGGCAGGAGCCGTCCAGCGCGCCGAGGAAGGCGCGTTCGCAGGCGAGCGCCGTTGCCGTCTCGCGATGGTTGATTGGCTCGAGCATGGCGGCAGCGCGCAGATCGCCGGAGCGCTGCTCGATGCAGATCGCGCCTTGGCCGGGCGCGGGCGGGAATTCGTCGAGCGGCAGCAATTGCGTGATCTCGTGCGCGAGGCCGAGCCGGCGAAGCCCGGCATTGGCAAGCAGCGTGCCGTCGACCTGGCCCTCCGCCAGCTTGCGCAGGCGCGTCTGCACATTGCCTCGGAAGGTGACGACCTGAAGGTCGGGGCGCATGCGTCGGATGAGCGCCTGACGGCGCAGCGAGGAAGAGCCGACCACGGCGCCTTGCGGCAGATCCTTCAGCGACGGCGCGGTGCGGCCGATGAAGGCGTCGCGCGGATCCTCGCGCTCGAGGAAGGCCGAGAGTTCGAGGCCGGGCGGCAGCCGGGTCGGCATGTCCTTCGACGAATGCACGGCGATGTCGATGCGCCGGTCGAGGAGCGCTTCCTCGATCTCCTTCGTGAACAGGCCCTTGCCGCCGGCCTCCGAAAGGGGCCGGTCCTGGATGCGGTCGCCGGTGACCGAAATGATCTCGATGGGGAAGGCCTCTTCGGGCAGGCCGTGGGCCTGCATCAGAAGCGCCCGCGTCTCGTGCGCCTGCGCCAGCGCCAGTGCGCTGCCCCGCGTGCCTATCCTGAACAGTTCTGTTTGCATGATGTGCGGACCGTGATAACCCCTGCCGGTCCGGATCGGCCGGGCCCTCTCAGTATCATTCCCTAGCCAGGTGTCCACAATTCGGCAATGCAGGTGGTGAAACCGACACGCCTCATGCTCGGCATCGAGACGAGCTGCGACGAGACCGCGGCGTCGGTCGTCGCGCTCGACGCCGACGGACGCCCGGAGATACTCTCCAATGTGGTGCTGAGCCAGATCGAGGAACATGCCGCCTTCGGCGGTGTGGTGCCGGAGATCGCAGCGCGCGCCCATGTCGAGGCGCTGGACGGGATCATCGAGGCGGCGCTGCAGGAATCGGGCAAGGGCCTTGCCGACATGGAAGGCATCGCCGCCACCGCCGGACCGGGGCTGATCGGCGGGCTGATCGTCGGGCTGATGACCGGCAAGGCGCTGGCGAGCGTGAGCGGCAAGCCGCTCTATCCGGTCAACCATCTTGAAGGCCATGCGCTGGCGGCGCGGCTCGTCGACGATGTCGCATTCCCTTACCTGGTGCTGCTGGTTTCCGGCGGGCACACGCAGATCATTCTCGTGCGCGGCGTCGGAGACTACGAGCGCTGGGCTTCGACGATCGACGATGCGCTGGGCGAAGCCTTCGACAAGACGGCCAAACTGCTCGGCCTGCCCTATCCCGGCGGGCCGAATGTCGAGACGGCGGCGCTGGCTGGCGATGCGGCTCGTTTCGACTTCCCCCGCCCGCTGAAGGGCGAGGCGCGGCCCGATTTCTCCTTCTCCGGCCTGAAGACGGCCGTCCGGCAGGCGGCGACGGCGATTTCGCCGCTGACGGACGGGGACGTCGCAGACATCTGCGCCTCGTTCCAGGCGGCGGTGGCCGAGACGCTGCAGGACCGGGTTTCGCGCAGCCTGACGCGATTCCGGGCGATGTTCCCGCACGAAGGATCGCCGACACTCGTCGTTGCCGGCGGGGTGGCGGCGAACAAAGTCGTGCGCGATGCGCTGGAGAATGTCTGCCGACGAAACGGCTTTCGTTTCCTCGCACCGCCGATGAAGCTGTGCACGGACAATGCCGCGATGATCGCCTGGGCGGGGCTGGAGCGGCTGCGCGCCGGGATCGAACCCGGGGAGGCGATGCACTTCGCGCCGCGCTCGCGCTGGCCGCTCGACGAGAGTGCCGCGCCGCTGATCGGCGCGGGAAAACGCGGGGCCAAGGCATGAAGGTCGCTGTTCTCGGCGGTGGCGCCTGGGGCACGGCGCTGGCGCTCACGTCGCTGCGGGGCGGCAACCAGACGACATTCTGGATGCGCGATCCGGAGGCGGTCCGCGCGGTGAACGAGCGGCACGAGAATCCCGGCTACCTGCCCGGCATCGCGCTCGATGCGGAATTGAGCGCGACGAACGACCTCGATGTGGCGCTGGACGGCGCAGACTTGGTGCTCGCGGTCGCGCCGGCGCAGGCGCTGCGTGACCTGTCGACGCATCTCGTCGGGCGGGTCCGGGCCGACGTGCCGGTGGTGATCTGCGCCAAAGGCATCGAGCGCAGTTCCGGCAAGCGGCTATCGGAGATCGTGCGCGAGATCCTGCCCGGCAATCCGCCGGCAACACTTTCGGGACCGAGCTTCGCGACCGACGTGGCGCGGGGGCTGCCGACGGCGGTCACAGTGGCGGCCGAGGACGCGTCGCTTGCCGCGTCGCTCGCGCGGCGCCTCTCCGCCCCGCAGTTCCGCTGCTATTCGTCGGACGACCTCGTCGGCGTCGAAATCGGCGGCGCGCTGAAGAACGTGCTGGCGATCGCAGCCGGCGCAGCGATCGGCGCCGGGCTGGGCGCGAGCGCCCAGGCGGCCATCGTGACGCGCGGCTTTGTCGAATTGCGTCGCATCGGCGCGTCGTTCGGGGCGCGACCGGAGACGCTGATGGGGCTGTCCGGGCTCGGCGACCTCGTGCTCACCTGCGGTTCGGCACAGTCGCGCAATTTCGCCTATGGGCTGGCACTCGGACGCGGCGACAGCGTGGCCGGGATGAAACTCGCCGAAGGCGTGGCGACGGCCGGCATCGCTGCCTCCATCGCAGTGCAGCGAGGCATCCGGGCGCCGATCACTGATGCGGTCGACCGGATGCTTGCCGGGACGCTGACCATCGACCGCGCGGTCGAGGAACTGTTGTCGCGGCCGCTCCGGGCCGAGGACGAATGACGACGAGGAAAGAGGCTTCTATGGCGCACTGGCTGTTCAAATCCGAACCCGAGAAATGGTCGTGGGAGATGCAGAAGGCGGCTGGCAAGAAGGGCCAGCAGTGGGACGGCGTGCGCAACTACCAGGCGCGCAACAACATGCGGGCGATGCAGATCGGCGACCGGGGCTTCTTCTATCACTCCAAAGAAGGCAAGGAGGTCGTCGGCATCGTCGAGGTCTGCGCGCTGGCGCACCAGGACACCACGACCGACGATGCGCGCTGGGAATGCGTCGACCTGCGGGCGGTGAAGGACATGCCGAAGCCGGTGACGCTGGAAGACATCAAGGCGAACGAAAGGCTGGCCGGGATGGTCCTGGTCAACAATTCGCGGCTTTCGGTGCAGCCGGTAGCGGACGCGGAATGGGCGGAAGTCTGCCGCATGGGCGGGCTAAAGGGTGAATGACAGCAGGCAGGTCGGGGCCACGGAGGCCTTCGTCTGCACCAACACCGCGCTGATCGCGCCGCCGCACGTGCCGGAGATCGTCCTGCACCTCGCCGACGAGGCGCACGACCTCTGGCACCTGACGGAGGAGCAACTCGAGGAAAAGGGCCTGCCGCCGCCGTTCTGGGCCTTTGCCTGGGCGGGAGGACAGGGCCTTTCGCGCTACATCATCGACAACCCGGAGACAGTGAGCGGAAAGCGCGTCCTCGACTTCGCCGCCGGATCCGGGCTGGTCGGGATCGCGGCGGCCCGGGCGGGCGCCGCGAGCGTGCTCTGTGCCGACATCGACCCGTTCTGCGCGCCGACGATCGCCCTGAACGCAGCCGCGAATCGAGTGGCCATCGACTTCACGGCCGACGATGTGGTGGGAGCCGACGGGGGCTGGGACGTGATTCTCGCCGGCGACGTATTTTACGACCGCGCCTTCGCCGACCGGCTGATTCCCTGGTTTTCGGCATTGGCCGATCGCGGCGCAACCGTGCTTCTGGGCGATCCCGGCCGCGCCTACCTGCCGAAGCAGCGCATCGCGCAACTGGCGGAATATCAGGTCCCCGTGACGCGGGCGCTGGAGGACGCAGACGTCAAACGCACGAGGGTGTGGCGCTACTCTTGACGCAGCGCCGCGCGCGGCGTTGCATGCGCCATCGAGAGCAGGAGGGGGACATCATGGATATTTCTTCGATCAACTGGATCGCCGTCATCGCCGCGGCGGTCGTCGCGTGGCTGTTCGGGGCCGCGTGGTACATGCTGCTGAGCAAGCCGTGGCAGGCAGCCGCCAAGCTCGATCCGACGACGATGCAACGCTCGCTAGCACCATTCATCATCAGTTTCGTCGCCGAGATCGTGATGGCCGTGATCTTCTCGATGCTGCTCGGAACGCTGACCTTCGGCGAGCCGTCGGTCGTGGCCGGCGTGATGTTCGGCCTCATCTTCTGGTTCGGTTTCGTGTTCACCACGCTCGCCGTGAACCACCGCTACCAGGGCTTCGACTGGGGGCTGACGCTGATCGACGGCGGCCACTGGCTCGGCGTGCTGCTGCTGATCGGCGCGGTGATCGGCTGGTTCGGCGGCCCGGCGATCGAGTAGTCAGCGCATCACCCTGAGCACCGTATCCGTCGACAGAAGCGGCAGGAGCCGCTGCATGTCGCGCGGAGCCAGCGCTATGCATCCCTCGGTCGGCAGATAGCCCGGCCGGGCGAGGTGCAGGAAGATCGCGCTGCCGCGATTTCGCCGCCGCGGGCGGATGTTCCAGTCGAGCACGATGCAGATGTCGTAGAGATGGTCCTTGCGGCGCATCCGCTCATGGCTCGCCGCGTAGGGAAGCGGCACCGGCCGGTTGTAGTTGCGATCTCCGGGCGCGTCGCACCAGCCGAGGTCCGGTCCGATCGGCGTCAGGCCCAGACGGTCGCGTCGCCGCACGCAGCCGTCGGCGCGGAAGTAGCCGCCGAGCACTCGCAGGTCCGCCAATGGCGTCGCGCCGTCGCCCTCTCGCTTCAGCGCCGAGATGCCGCCCTTGCCGAGCGAACAGCGGAAGGCGAGGCCGCCCAGCGAGAGAATCCCCTGGCTGGCCTTGCCAGGCCGGCGCCTGACACCAAATATCGTGCGTCGAGAGCGGAATTCGGTCATTATCGCAACGCATCACGCATTCATGAGGAAGTCGGCGGGGCTGAACAAATCACGGTGATCTCCTTCCGCCGGTGGCAGGTTCCTAATAAGTGACGGCGCGTCAACACCCAATTCATTGCCAGACCACGGATTGAAAAATGACCTCCCGGACCATTCTCATCGTCGACGACGACACCGACCTGCGCAGCACGCTCGTCGAGCAGCTTTCGCTCTACGAGGAGTTCGACGTGCTCCAGGAAGGCACGGCCGCCAAGGGCGTGGCCGCGGCGCGGGGCGGCGTGGTCGATCTGCTGATCATGGATGTCGGGTTGCCGGACATGGACGGGCGCGAAGCGGTCAAACTGCTGCGCAAGGGCGGCTTCAAGGCGCCGGTCATCATGCTGACGGGCCACGACACCGATTCGGACACCATCCTCGGGCTCGAGGCCGGCGCCAACGACTATGTCACCAAGCCGTTCAGGTTCGCCGTCCTGCTGGCGAGGATTCGCGCGCAGCTGCGCCAGCACGAGCAGAGCGAAGACGCGACCTTCACGGTCGGGCCGTATACGTTCAAGCCGAGCCAGAAGCTGCTTCTCGACCAGCGGGGTGCCAAGGTGCGCCTGACCGAGAAGGAGGCCTCGATCATCAAATATCTCTACCGGGCGGACCAGAAGGTCGTCACGCGCGACGTGCTGCTCGAGGAGGTCTGGGGCTACAATTCCGGCGTCACGACGCACACGCTCGAGACGCATGTCTACCGCTTGCGGCAGAAGATCGAGCGCGATCCTTCCAATGCCGAAATTCTTGTGACAGAAAGCGGCGGTTACAAGCTCGTTCCGTAGCCGGCACGTGAGTCGCGCCGGCGGGAGGGGGACTGGAAGGGCCACATTCGCGCATGGCGCTGGAAGACGATATCCGGATACTGTCCGGCGTCCGGCTCTTCGATGGCCTGACGCATGAACAGCTTCGCCTGCTGGCCTTCGGCGCCGAGAACATCCGCCTGATCAAGGGGCGCGACCTGTTCCGCGAGGATACGGCGGCCGACTGCGCCTATGTGGTCGCCAAGGGCAGGATCGCCCTCTACCAGACAGTGGACGGGGAGCGCGTTACGTTCGGCTATGCGGAGCCCGGCGAGACGCTCGACGAGATGGCGCTGATCGCCCACTCGCGCCGCAAGGCGGGCGCCTATGCCGAGGAGGATTCGGAAGTGATCCGCCTCAACCGGACGCTGTTCCGGCGCATCCTGGAAGAGTATCCGGAAGTCGCCGCGGCGCTCCGCGACCGCATCGCGGCCGAGTTCACCGACATGGTCAGCCGCATCGCGAACCTGTCCGCCCGTTTCGAGAGCTGAGCCGAGAAAAAGTTTAGTGCGCTGCACGATCTGGTGCCGGCCGCTATCTTGCTGAATCTCGTCGGATTTTCCGCCCGCTTCATCTACACACCACGATTTCCAGCGTGTCTAGGGCGCATTTCTTGCTGCATTGCAGCAACGAATGTGACTTGCGGTGTTTAGTAATCGCTGTTTCACTAAACAAATTACTAAACATTCGCCGCTTCGCCCCGCTGCGGATGTTCCTGCCCCGGAGGAGGGGTTTCGGGCTCTGAGGTCGCCGATCCGGGCACCTCGCAAATGGGAGGAAGGCATGAATCGCATCACCAGGACTGCGTTCGGCCTGGCGTCGGGCCTGCTGGCCACGACCGCCCTGTCGAACGTCGCCGCAGCCGAGGACCTGACGCTGTGTTGGGCCGCCTGGGACCCCGCCAACGCTCTGGTCGAGCTGAGCAAGGACTTCACCAAGGAAACCGGAATCGGCATGAAATTCGAGTTCGTGCCGTGGACGAACTATGCCGACCGTTTCCTCAACGAGCTCAACTCGAAGGGCAAGCTGTGCGACCTGATCATCGGCGATTCGCAGTGGATCGGCGGCTCGGCGGAGAACGGCCACTACGTCAAGCTCAACGATTTCTTCGACAAGGAAGGGATCAAGATGAGCGACTTCGTCGACGCGACTGTCGTCGGCTATTCGCAGTGGCCGAAGAATACGCCGAACTACTGGTCGCTGCCGGCCTTCGGCGACGTCGTCGGCTGGACCTATCGCAAGGACTGGTTCGCCAATCCGGATATCCAGAAGGCGTTCAAGGAGAAGTACGGCCGCGACCTGGCGGTGCCGGCGACCTTCGCTGAGCTGAAGGACATCGCGGAATTCTTCCAGAAACGCGAGATCGACGGCAAGACCGTCTACGGCGCCTCGATCTACACCGAGCGCGGCTCCGAGGGCGTCACCATGGGCGTCATGGACGTGCTCTACTCCTATAGCTTCAAATACGAGAATCCGGACAAGCCCTACGAGATGGAAGGCTTCGTCAACTCCGACAAGTCGGTGGCCGGGCTCGAGTTCTACAAGGCGCTCTACGACTGCTGCACGCCGCCCGGCGCGTCGAACAGCTACATGGGCGAAGGCATCGACGCCTTCAAATCCGGGCAGGTGGCCCTGCACATGAACTTCGCCTTCACCTGGCCGGGCCTGCAGAAGGACGAATCCGTCGGCGGCGACAAGGTCGGCTTCTTCGCCAATCCGAAGGGCCCGGACGGCGAGCAGTTCGCCCAGCTCGGCGGCCAGGGCATTTCGGTGGTCGCCTATTCCGACAAGCAGGACGCGGCGCTGAAATACATCAAGTGGTTCGCGACCGCCGACGTCCAGAAGAAGTGGTGGTCGCTCGGCGGCTTCTCCTGTCTCAAGGCAGTCGTGGAAGACCCGGGCTTTGCAGCCAGCCAGCCCTATGCGCAGACCTTCCTCGACTCCATGGCCATCGTGAAGGACTTCTGGGCCGAGCCGAGCTACGCCTCGCTGCTACAGGCGTCGCAGAAGCGCTTCCACGACTACGTGGTCGCCGGCCAGGGCACGGCCAAGGAAGCCCTGGACGGGCTGGTCAAGGACTGGACCGAAGTGTTCGAAGACGACGGCAAGATGTAGGCTCGTCCTCCCAGGCCCGTCCTGCGGCGTCGGCGATGCCGCGGGACGGTTTTCCATCCTGCCCGACATGCGAAGCGAACCTCGAACGTGACCGACGCCAACGCAACCCTTCTCGAACGCGCCGCCGAGACCGCCGCACGGGCCACGCCCGCTCCGGTCGCGACGCGGGTGCGCGCGCTGTCGGACCGCGCTGTCGCCTGGCTCTTCATCGCGCCGACGATGCTCCTGCTGCTCGCGATCAACATCTTCCCGCTGATCTGGGCGATCCAGCTCTCCTTCACCAACTACCGCGCCAACCGGCCGAACGAGGTGGTAAAAAACGTCGGCCTGCAGAACTACCAGCGTATCCTGACCGATTCCGACACCTGGTTGGCGATGCAGGCCACCGCTCATTTCGTGTTCTGGACGATCGTGCTGCAGACGCTGATCGGCTTCTCGCTCGCCTATCTGATTGACCGCAAGTTCCGCGGCCACGCGTTCTGGACGACGGTCATCCTGGTGCCGATGATGCTGTCGCCCGCGGTGGTCGGCAATTTCTGGCGCTTTCTCTACGAGCCGCAAATCGGCCTGTTCACCTATATCGTCTCGTTCTTCAGCGGCATTGAGCCTTCGGAGATCGCGATGCTCTCCTCGGTGAAGCTCGCGCCCTGGGCGATCATCATCGTCGATACGTGGATGTGGACGCCCTACGTGATGCTGATCTGCCTCGCCGGCCTGCGCTCAATCCCCGACTACATCTACGAGGCGGCCGAGGTGGACCGGGCATCGCCGTGGCGGCAGTTCTGGTCGATCACGCTGCCGATGGCGCTGCCCTTCATCATGCTGGCGGTGCTGTTCCGCGGCATCGAAAACTTCAAGATGTTCGACATGGTGAACCTGCTGACCGGCGGCGGCCCGGGCTCGACGACGGAGGTCGCCTCGATCACGCTCAAGCGTGAGGCCTTCGAGAAATGGCGCACCGGCTTCTCGTCGGCGTTTGCGATCATCCTGTTCGTCGCGGTGTTCGGCCTCGCCAACATCTACGTCAAGGTGCTGAACAAGGTGAAGAGCCGATGAGCGCGGCGGCCCACTCCGTCATCGAGCCGAGCCCGGCCTCGAAACGCGTCGCCGGTGCGATCGTGATCCTCTACGCGGTGATCACCATGATCCCGCTGTTCTGGATCATCGCGACCTCGTTCAAGACGCCGCCTGATTCGATCGCCTATCCGCCCAAGGTTGTGTTCACCCCTTCGATCGAGGGCTACTGCAACCTGTTCACGACCCGCACACGGCAGACGGCCGAATATATCCAGTCGCTGCCTCCGGCGACGAATTTCTGCGACGAGACCACGCGCAAGCGCAACATGGTGATCGCCGGCCAGTCCAATTTCCTGCCGCGCTTCGTCAACTCGCTGATCATCGCCTTCGGCTCGACCTTTTGCGCCGTGTTCCTCGGTACGCTGACGGCCTATGGCTTCTCCCGCTTCAAGGTGCCGCTGGCGGACGACCTCCTGTTCTTCATCCTGTCGACGCGCATGATGCCGCCGATCGCGGTCGCTATTCCCATCTACCTGATGTACCGCGAACTCGGCCTGTCGGACACGGCGCTCGGCATGATCCTGCTCTACACGGCGGTGAACGTGTCGCTGGCGGTCTGGCTGCTGAAAGGCTTCATCGACGAGATCCCGCGCGAATACGAGGAGGCCGCGATGATCGATGGCTATTCGCGCCTGCAGGCCTTCCGGAAGGTGGTGCTGCCGCAGGCGACGACCGGCATCGCGGCCACCGCCATCTTCTGCCTGATCTTCGCCTGGAACGAATACGCGTTTGCCGCGCTGCTCACCTCCGGCACCGCCCAGACCGCGCCGCCCTTCATCCCGACGATCATCGGCGAAGGCGGGCAGGACTGGCCGGCGGTGGCGGCCGGAACCACGATCTTCCTGGTGCCGATCCTGGTGTTCACCATCCTGCTGCGCAAGCAGCTCCTGCGCGGGATCACGTTCGGGGCGGTGCGGAAATGAGGACAAGTAGGCGCCGAAGCACCCCCTCACCGTCACGCTTCGCGTGCCACCTCTCCCCCTGCCCGGGGGAGAGGAACCGCAGCGTCGACGATTGGCGACTCCTCGCCCCCGCCCAGTGGGGGAGAGGTGGATCGGGCGAAGCCCGAGACGGTGAGGGGGTGTCTTCGTGACAACGTCCGCTAAAAGCCGCTCCGCCTGGCCGCGCCTCTTGCGCCGTGGCCCCCTCGAGAACATCGCCACGGCTCTGATCGGCATCGGCTTCCTGATGCTGTTCCAGCCCATTGCGCTCTCGCTCTACACCTGGTCGTTCGTCACCATGCTGGCCGGCACCGCGATGTTCATCGTCGTGTCGAAGTTCCCGGAGTAGCGCGATGGCCGAAATCCGGGTGGAGCAACTGAGGAAGGCTTTCGGCGACTTCATCGCCGTTCAGAACTCGAATTTCCTCGTCGAGGACGGCGAGTTCTTCGTCATGCTCGGCCCATCGGGCTGCGGCAAGACGACGACGCTACGGATGATCGCGGGGCTGGAGCTGCCCACGTCGGGGCGCATCCTGCTCGGTGGCGAGGACGTGTCGCAGCGGCGGGCGCGCGAGCGCGACATCGCCTTCGTGTTCCAGCTGTTCGCGCTCTATCCGCACATGAACGTGCGCAGAAACATCGGCTTCCCGCTGCTGGCGCAGGGTATGCCCAAGGCCGAGATCCGGAAGCAGGTCGAAGAAGTCGCGCGGCTGCTGCGCATCGACCATTTGCTCGACAAGCCCGTGTCCGGCCTTGCAGGCGGCGACCGCCAGCGGGTGGCGCTGGGCCGCGCCATCGTGCGGCGGCCGAAGTGCTTCCTGATGGACGAGCCGCTCGGAACCCTCGATGCCGAATTCCGCGATCTGATGGTTCACGAGCTGCGCGAACTGCACAACCGCATCCACGCCACCACCGTCTACGTCACGCATGACCAGCACGAGGCGATGGCGATGGCCGACAAGATCGCCGTGATGAACCACGGCGTGATCGAGCAGTTCGGCACGCCGCAGGAGATCTACGACCGGCCTGCGACCATGTTCGTCGCCGACTTCATCGGCTCGCCGCCGATGAATTTTCTCCGCTTCGGCGCGAGCCTGAAGAAGGGCGACCGCAAGGTCGGCGTGCGCGGGGCCGAAATCGTCATCCCCGAACTGCGGGAGGACGCGGGCGAGGCCGAGTTCGCGCTGGGCATACGGCCGGAGCATATCCGCTTCGACGATCGCTCGAAGCTGCGGGGTGCGGTCTACGGCGCGGAATATCTCGGCACGACGCAGGTCGTCGCCGTGGAAACCGCCGACGGTATGCTCAAGGCGCGCATTCCGGCAGACCAGGTGGTGAAGGTCGGCGAGCAGGTGGGGCTGGCGCTCAACGGGGCACGCCTGTCGGTGTTCGAGAAGGCGAGCGGGCGGGCGCTGCGCACGGCGCTGCACGACGAGGCGCTGAGGAGCCACGGACATGGCTGAGGTCCTCATCCGCGGCGTCGACAAGGCGTTCAAGGACAATCGGGCCGTTTCCGGGCTCGACCTCGCGATCCGCGACGGCGAATTCGTCGTGCTTCTGGGACCGACCGGGGCCGGCAAGACGACGACGCTGAGGCTCGTCGCGGGACTGGAGAAGCCCGATGCCGGGACGATCCATATCGGCGGGCGCGATGTGACGCGGCTCGATCCCGCCTCGCGCGACGTCGCCTTCGTCTTCCAGCAATATTCGCTCTATCCGCACCTGACCGTGTTCGAGAACCTGGCCTTCCCGCTGCGCTCGCCGGCGCGGCGGGTGCCGGAGGACCAGATCAGGCGGCGGGTGGAAGAGGTGGCGAAGCTGGTGCGCGTCCATCACAAGCTGGAGAACCGGTCGACGAAGCTGTCGGGCGGCGAGATGCAGCGCGTCGCGATCGGGCGCGCCCTGGTGCGCAAGCCGTCGATTTTCCTGATGGACGAGCCGCTGTCGTCGCTCGACGCCAAGCTGCGCGGGGATCTCCGGCTCGAGCTGAAACGCATCCAGACCGAACTGGGCGCAACGGTGCTCTACGTCACGCACGACCAGATCGAGGCGATGACGATGGCCGACCGGATCGGCATCCTGGCGGAGGGGCGGCTGGTGCAGGTGGGCACCCCGCGCCAGATCTACACCGAGCCGGCAAACCTGCATGTCGCGGCGCGTCTCGGCCAGCCCGCGATCAACCTCCTCCCCGTCGGGCTCCTCCCCGACGGCGGCGCGCCGGCGGGAGCCAGAACCGTCGGCGCGCGCACCGAACACCTGACGATCGAGAGGTCGACGAACGGCCATGCGGATGGCCGGGTCGACTGGGTCGAGCATCTCGGCGACCAGAACCACCTGCATGTAACGCTTGCCGACCGCAAGCTGATCACGCTCACCGACACCGACACACCCTTGAGAAAGGGCGACCCGGTGACCATAAGGTTGCGCAGCCCGCTGTTCTTCGACGGCGAAGGCAATCGCATCCGGGGAGGAGTGAGCACATGAAGATCGGCTTCTGCATGTTCCTGTGGACGACCAGCGTCTCCACCAAGCACCGCGCGCTGCTGAAGGACATCAAGGCGACGGGCTATGACGGGGTGGAAATCCCGATCTTCGAGGGCGCGCCGGACGACTACAAACGGCTGGGCGAGATGCTGGACAGGATCGGCCTCGAGCGCACCGCCGTGTCGGCGATGGGCGATCCGGCCATGAACCTGATCGGCGACGCCGCCGCTCGCAAGGCGGGTGTCGCGCATATGAAGCACACGATCGATTGTGCCGAGGCGCTGGGAGCCAGATACCTGTCCGGGCCGCTGCATTCGACGCTCGGCCATTTCTCCGGCGCGGGTCCGACGCCGGCCGAGTGGAAGCGCGCGGTCGACACCCAGCGCCTGATCGGCGAACATGCGGCCAAGCACAACGTCACGATCGGGCTCGAAGCGCTGAACCGCTTCGAATGCTACCTCGTCAACACGATGAAGGACCTGTCGCGGCTGGTCGACGAAGTCGGGCATCCGAACATCAGGGCGATGTACGACACGTTTCACGCCAACATCGAGGAGGCCGATCCGATCGCCGCCTTCACCGACAATGTCCGCAACATCGTCCATGTCCACATTTCCGAGAATGACCGCGGCGTGCCGGGGCGAGGCAACATCCCGTGGAAGAAGACGTTCAAGGCGATCCGCGACAGCGGCTACGACGGCTGGCTGACCATCGAGGCGTTCGGCCGCGGGCTGAAGGATCTCGCCGCGGCGACAAAGGTCTGGCGCGATTTCGCCGAGAGCCCGCAGGCCGTCTATCGCGAGGGTTACGAACATATCCGCAAGGGCTGGAAGAAGGCTGCATGACCGAAACTCTCGCCCATATCGACCTCAAGGCGGTGATCGCCGCCTGCGCCGCGACGATCTCGGTGCATGCCGACGAACTCACCTCGCTTGATCAGGCGATCGGCGATGGCGACCACGGCTACAACATGAAGCGCGGCTTCGACGCGCTTCTGGCCGAGGCCGACGCGCTTGCCGTCAAGCCGCTGCCGGATGCGCTGAAGGCTGCCGGCACCAAGCTTGTGATGACGGTGGGCGGCGCCTCCGGGCCGCTGTTCGGGACGTTCCTGATGGCGCTCGGAAAGGAGATGCCGGCCTCGCCCGGCCGACCGGAACTTGCCTCGGCCTTCGCCAAGGCGGTCGATGCCGTCGCCGCGCGCGGCAAGTCCGAGGCCGGACAGAAGACCATGCTCGACGTGCTGTACCCGGTTCGGGACGCGCTGGCCGAAGGCCGGTCGGGCGCAGAGGTGACCGCCGCGGCGGACGCGGCAGCGGAAGCGACCGTGCCGATGAAGGCGCTGCGCGGACGGGCGTCCTTCCTCGGCGAGCGGTCGATCGGCCACATGGATCCGGGCTCTCGCTCGAGCGCGCTCCTGGTGCGGACCGTCGCAGAAACACTCGGAGCCTGAAGCCATGAACGTCGGCATCGTCATCGTCTCGCATTCGCCCAAAGTCGCCGAGGGCACCGCCGACATGGTCCGGCAGATGGTCGGCGACGAGGTGCCGCTCGCCTGGTGCGGCGGCAATCCCGAGGGCGGGCTTGGCACGTCGGTCGGCGACATCATGGAGGCGATCGAGCGCGCCTGGTCGGATGCGGGCGTCGCGATCCTCGTCGATCTCGGCGGCGCGGAGACCAATTCGGAGATGGCGGTCGAGATGATTGGCGAGCCGCGCTCGAAGAAGATCGTCGTGTGCAATGCGCCGATCGTGGAGGGCGCGGTGATGGCCGCCACGGAAGCGTCGGGCGGCGCCTCGCTACGCGAGGTGGTGGCGACTGCGCATGAACTGGCTCCGGCCTGAGGAACGACACGCATGAGCGCCACAGCCGCAGCTTCGGTCCTGATCACCCACGCGGTGGGTCTGCACGCCCGTCCGTCGGTGAAGTTCACCAAGCTTGCCAAGACGTTTGCAGCGCGAGTCGAGATGGCGCTCGACGCCAATGGTCCGTGGATCGACGCGAAGTCGATCGTCAAGGTGATGGCGACCAAAGCGCCGAAGGGAACGACGATCCATCTGCGAGCCGAAGGCGAGGGGGCGAGGGCGGTGGTCGAGGCGCTCGTGGCGCTGATCGAACGCGATTTCGACGAGGGCGATCATGCCAAGAGCGCGTGAGCCGGCATGAACGACCGCTCGCCCATCGTGCTGACCGGCATCGCTGCGTCTCCCGGATTCGCGGCCGGGCCGCTTGGACGGCTCGACACGGCGCTTGTAAGCTACGCGCCGAAGGCGACGAGAGCCGGGGAGATCGAAGCCCTCGTCGGCGCGATCGCCGCGGCTTCGGCCGCGATCGCCGAGCTGATCGGGCGTGCCGATGGCGAGAGTGCCGACATTCTCGAGTTCCAGCTCGCGATGCTGGCCGACGATTCATTGGCCGAGCCGGCCCTGGCCGCGATCGGCCAGGGGGAAGATGCCGCATCCGCATGGACGCGTGCGCTCGACAACGAGATCGCGGGCTACGAGGCGTCCGGGGACGACTATTTCCGCGCGCGGTCGGCGGACCTGACGGACATCCGCGACCGCGTGCTGCGCGTGCTGACCGGTGCCCACGGCGACGCCGTTCCGGCCGGCGCGATCCTCGTCGGCGAGGACATCGCGCCGACGCGTTTCCTGGAGACCGACTGGTCGGCGGGCGGCGGGATCGCACTCGCCGCAGGCTCTACCGCTTCCCACGTCGCCATGCTCGCCCGTTCGCGCGGCGTGCCGATGGTCGTCGGCCTCGGCGACGCGCTGTCGGCGCTGTCGGGCGAGGTGCTGCTCGACGCGAAAGCCGGAACGCTGACCGGCTTCGCCGCGCCAGCCGACATCGTCCGCCATCGCGCGGCGGCCGCCGCCTTCGCCGCTGAGCGCTCGAGCGCCGCTGCCTATCTGTCGAAGCCTGCGCGCACCGCGGACGGCACGCCCGTCCTCGCCCATGTCAACGTCGCCGATCCCTCGGATGTCGATACGATCGACGTCACGACATGCGACGGCGTCGGGCTGATGCGGACGGAATTCCTGTTCTCGCGCGGCCTGCCCGACGAGGAGACGCAGTATCGCGCCTACCGGAAAGTACTCGAATGGGCAGCCGGAAAGCCGGTGACGATCCGTACCGTCGATGCCGGCGGTGACAAGCCGGTGCCAGGCTTCACCGTGGCGGAAGGAAATCCGTTCCTCGGCCTGCGCGGCATAAGGCTGTCGCTGTCGCGTCCCGACATCTTCCGCGTGCAGATCCGCGCCTTGCTGCGGGCGGCCGTCCACGGCACTCTCAAGGTCATGTTCCCGATGATCGCCGTCGCATCCGAATATGAGAGGGCGAAAGCCATGTTCGCGGAGGAGGCGCTGGCGCTCTCCGCGCTCGGCACGGTGCACCGCATGCCGCCGCTGGGCATCATGGTCGAGGTGCCGTCGGTGGCCATCGCGCCGGAGGCCTTCTCCGATGTCGCCTTCTTCTCGATCGGGTCCAACGACCTGACGCAATATGTGATGGCGGCGGCCCGCGACAACGCTTCGGTCGCGCGCCTCAACGACACGTCGAACCCCGCCGTGCTGCGGCTGATCGGCGAGGTGGCGGCGTTCGGGGCCGCGCATGGCATTCCGGTGAGCCTGTGCGGCGATGCCGGCGGCGACCCGGCGCTGATCCCGCATTTGCTCAAGGCCGGACTGCGCGAACTCTCGGCCTCACCTGCGCAACTCGCTGCTGCGAAAGCGGCAATCGCCGGTGTGACGCTGTGAAGGGCCGGACGCCAGACCTGCCGGTGCCGCCGCCCGATGCCGAAGGCGCGATCCGCGCCTACAAGAGCGTGCTCGCCTCGGTCATCGAGCAGCGGCCGTCCGGCACGCGGCAGCGTCTCGCCGATGCGCTCGGCAAGCACCGCTCCTTCGTCTCGCAGATCGCCAATCCGGCCTACTCGACGCCGATTCCGGCAAAGCACCTGCAGGCGATCTTTTCCGTGTGCCACTTCAGCCCGGCCGAGCGCGAAGCGTTCGTGACAGCTTACGCGATCGCGCATCCGGGCAAGGCGCCGTCGAGTGCGACACGGCGCACCCGGCACATCTCGCTGGCGGTGCCGGATCTCGGCGACGAGAAGCAGAACGCGGCGCTGGACCGCGCCATCCTGGACTTCATCCAGAAGATAACGAGCATCGCGGGGAAGGGATGAGCCGGCGCGACATGGGAGGATGCATATGAAAAAGCTGATGAATTCGGTCGCGACGATTCTCACCGACAGCCTGGACGGGTTCGTGGCCGCGCATGGCGACATCCTCGTCCTCGGCGACGAGCACAAGTTCGTGCGCCGCAAGGAACTCAAGCCGGGCAAGGTGGCGCTGATCTCCGGCGGCGGGTCTGGCCATGAGCCGCTGCACGGCGGGCTCGTCGGCTTCGGCATGCTGGACGCCGCCTGCCCCGGCCAGGTGTTCACCTCGCCGACGCCGGACCAGATGCTGGCGGCGGCGCAGGCGGTCGACACCGGCGCGGGATGCCTGTTCATCGTCAAGAACTACGAGGGCGACGTGATGAATTTCGAGATGGCGGCGGAGATGGCCGACAACGTCGCCACCGTCATCACCAATGACGACGTGGCGGTGGAAAACTCGTCCTACACGACCGGCCGGCGCGGAGTTGCGGGCACGCTGGTGGTCGAGAAGATCGTCGGTGCGGCGGCCGAGGAGGGACGCAGCCTCGCGGCGCTGAAGGCGCTGGGCGAACAGGTCAACGGCGCAACGCGCTCCATGGGCGTGGCGCTGACCTCCTGCACGGTGCCGGCCGCCGGCAAGCCGACCTTCGAGATCGGCGACGACGAGATGGAGTTCGGCGTAGGCATCCATGGCGAGCCCGGCCGTCGCCGCGACAGGCTGAAGAGCGCGGACGCCATCGCCGAAGAGATCGTCCACGCGATCGTCGCGGACCTGGGCGACATGGCGAGGGGCGAGGCGCTGCTCTTCGTCAACGGTTTCGGCGGCACGCCGGCGATGGAGCTCTATGTCGTCTACAACTCGGCGCGGAAACTTCTGGAAGCGAAGGGAATCCGCATCGCGCGCTCGCTCGTCGGCTCCTACGTGACGTCGCTCGACATGGCGGGCTGCTCGATCACCGTGACGATGCTGGATGACGAGACGACGAAGCTGTGGGATGCGCCGGTGCATACATCGGCGCTGCGATGGGGAATGTGACCCAGCGTCATCCCGGTTACGCGCAGGTGCCTTGTTGATGTGATGTCTCGGACGTGCGAGGTCCGGTATCCTTTGGAAACCGGATCGAGCCATGTCCCTGAAACTCAACGTCATTACAGTCAGCACCCGACCCGGCCGCATGGGACCGAAGATCGCGGACTGGTTCGTCTCCGTCGCCAGGGAGCACGGAGCCTTCGAAATCGTCCCGGTCGATCTCGCCTCCTTCGAGCTGCCGGTCTTCGACGAGCCCAAGCATCCGCGGCTCGGGCAGTACGAGCATGCGCACACCAAGCGCTGGGCCGAGAGCGTGGCATCGGCTGACGCGTTCGCGTTCGTCACCCCGGAATACAACTATTTCGCGCCACCCTCCTTCGTGAATGCGGTCACCTATCTGGCGAAGGAATGGGCCTACAAGCCGGCGGGCCTTGTCAGCTACGGCGGCGTGTCCGCCGGCCTGCGCGCGGCGCAGTCGGAGAAGCAGTTGCTGACCACGGTCAAGGTGATGCCGATCCCCGAGGCCGTCGCGATCCCGATGTTCGCGCAGTTTCTCCAGGACGGTGTCTTCGTCCCCAACGAGCCGCTGATCGATGGCGCGAAGCTGATGCTGTCGGAACTGCACCGCTGGGCGACTGCGCTGAAACCGATGCGAGGATAGGCGCCTCGTTGTGCCAGCCTTGCCCAATCCGGTGTTATGATCGACAGTGATCGTCGCCGGAGGGGTGGGGATGCTGTCTTCCAGTGCGCGTTCGCTGACATTCGCGGTGGCGGTGCTCTATGCCGTCCTCGGAACATTGCTCTTCCTGGCGCCGCACTGGGCCGCGCCGCACTTTGCCTGGAAGGTATCGCCGCTGGTCGCGATGACGATCGGCGGCTGGTGCCTCGGCAACGCGTGGGCCGCCTATGTCGTGGCCAGCCGCTGGCGGTTCTCGCTCGTCGTGTCGGGCCTCGTCTATCTCGCCCTGTTCGGACTGTTCCAGACCGCCGTCGTGATCGCATTCTGGCCGGTCCTCAAGCTAGGCCATTGGCTGGCCTGGCTTTACCTGGCGGCGCTGGCGCTCAATCTGGTCCAGGCCATTGTCTGGGTTATTGATGCGCTGCGGACAAGACCTGCGATCGAGACCCTGGGCGGGCGCACGAGCGGCCGAGACATCGCGATCGACGTGGTGTTCATCCTCCTCGTCGCGTTTCTCGGGCTCTATGGTCTGCTCGCGCCGCAGGGCGCGCGCGGACTGCACGGCGGGATCTTCCCCGACATTCTCACCCCGTTCAGCCTGCGGGCCTTCGGCGCGTTCTACCTCGCCGTGGCGCTCGGGCCGCTGACCCTGCTCGTCGTGCGCGGCGTCGATTCCGCGCTGACGCACATGTATCTGAGCTGGGGTCTGATCCTGTTCATCACGCTGGCCGCGCTCGCCTTCATCGGCGTGTTCGATCTGACCGGCCGGCCGGGGCAGTGGATCTATCTCGGCATCTATGTCGCGGTAGGCGCCGCGACAGCGATCTACATGCTGCGCGGCGGCACAGGATCACGCAGCGTGCAGGCCAGCCGAGAGGTCACAGGCTCTCGACGCTGACCAGACGCGCCGAACTGCACTCGTCGCGGATCAACTTCAGCCCCTGGTAGACCGGGCCAAGATAGAATTCCTCCCACGCCTGTACCGATGGGAACTCCAGAAGCACGATGCGGCGCGGCTGCCAGTCGCCTTCATAGACCTTGTGGGTGCCGCCACGTGCCAGGTATTTCGCGCCGGCCGCCTCGAGCGCGGGTTTTACGCCCGTCATGAATTCCTGGTACCGCGCCGGGTCGCGAATCTCGACGTCGAAGATCACATAGGCTGACATTGCATGTTCCTCCCCAAGGGGGTGGAGCATACAAGCATGGCAACGGGAGTCGACCGCGCCCTATCCTTGAGATGCGGCGATCTCTGCCTTCGATTCACCTGCTGCCGAGCCCTTGCCGCCCGGCGCGCCGGCATTGGCGCCCGGATGCGGCTCTTCGGCCGGCCGGCGGATCGTGGCGGCGGCTTCCTTCACGATCGGCGAGAGCCCCTCGCCGCCCGCGTCGAACACTTCGAAGAAGTGGCGGCGCATGCGCGGCTCCCAGAACTTGTTGATGTGCTCGGCCACGCCGGCAACGCCTTCGTCATGCGGCTTGGAGGCGAAGAAGGTGCCGATCTGGTTGGCCATGCGGACGATCTTGGCAATGACGTCGGTTGCATGATCCTGGTCAGGCGACATGGCGTGTCTCTCCCTCGGTCACGCGACCGGGATGCGTGAAGATATCGAATTCCTCGCCGCGCACGAGCGCGACAAGCGTCATGCCGGCCTCGTCAGCGGTGCGGATGGCGAGCGCGGTCGGCGCCGAGACCGCGATGATCGCCGGGGCACCGATTGCCGCGGTCTTCTGCACCATCTCGACCGAGACTCGGCTTGTGACCACGACCGCGCCGGCCGCGCCGTCGATGCCGGACCTGGCCAGCGCGCCGGCGAGCTTGTCGAGCGCATTGTGCCGGCCGACATCCTCGCGGGCGGCGACAATGCCTCTGCCGGGCACGTAGAAGCCGGCGGCATGGACCGCGCCGGTCTCGGCATGCATGGGCTGAGCCTTTGCCAGCAAACGCACAGATTCGGTGATTTGCTGCGCAGCAAATGTCATCTTCGACTTACCGACGGGAGTCACGGACCGCATCGCCTCGTCGATCGATTCGATGCCGCAGAGGCCGCAGCCGACGGGTCCCGCGAGACGCCTGCGCCGGGCCTCGAAACGCGTGTTGGCAGTATCCTTCAGCGTGATCTGGATATCGACGCCCTCGCCGGCATCCTGGATCACCTCGATCGCCGCGATCTCGTCCGGCGACGATATGATTCCTTCGGTCAGCGAGAAGCCGAGCGCGAAGTCCTCAAGGTCCGCGGGCGAGGCCATCATCACCGCATGCGTGGTGCCCGCAAAGGAAAGCGCCACCGGCGTTTCCTCCGGCACCATTCGCGCGGCGGCGGACGTGCCATTGGCGCGGCGTGCGATACGGGTGGTGGAGGCGAGCGGCGGGCGCCGACCTACCGTATCCTCCCCTGCGAAGCGGGGGAGGGGGACCGCCGAAGGCGGTGGAGGGGGCGCGACCGACGCGGCAGCGACGATTGCCCGTAGCGTGCCGTCGATCCGATACTTGTCGAGCACGTCCGACGCCTCAATTCTCAGAGTGCGTATCCCTTGCTCCTGCAGCCACGCACCGCGCCTGCTGTCCGTCGCAATCTGGCCGGGATGATCGTGTTGCCGGCCATCGATCTCGATGCAGAGACGCGCCGACGGGCAGTAGAAATCGAGGACGTAGGGTCCAATCGGGTGCTGGCGTCGGAATCTGAGACCCTCCAGCCTGTGGCCGCGCAAGCAATCCCACAGCTGTACTTCGGGTAGCGACATATCGCGCCGAAGTTGCCGGGCGTTCGCTATCGTTTGATCTGGTGCTCGCAACGAGCCGAACTCCTAAAAACTGCCCCCTCCACCATGCTTCGCATGGTCCCCCTCCCCCGCTTCGCAGGGGAGGATATGCTCACTCCGCCGCCTCCAGGTGGCCCTCGATCCGCCTGCTCCGCTTCGACAATTCCTCGTATTCCGCCTGCCAGGCGCTGGGGCCGTTGGAGGGTGAGACCTGGACAGCCGTCACCTTGTATTCGGGGCAGTTGGTCGCCCAGTCGGAATAGTCGGTGGTAATGACGTTGGCCTGTGTGTCGGGGTGGTGGAAGGTGGTGTAGACCACGCCCGGCGCCACCCTGTCGGTGACATCCGCACGCAATGTCGTGTCGCCGGAGCGCGAGGCGAGGCGGACCCAGTCACCGTCGCGGATACCGCGCTGCTCGGCGTCGTGGGGATGGATCTCCAGCACGTCTTCGGCATGCCAGACGACGTTCGCGGTGCGCCGCGTCTGCGCGCCGACATTGTACTGGCTGAGGATGCGGCCTGTCGTGAGCAGCAGCGGGAAGCGCGGCCCGGTCTTCTCGTCGGTCGGCACGTATTCGGTGCGAATAAACTTGCCCTTGCCGCGCACGAAGCCGTCGACATGCATGATCGGCGTGCCTTCAGGCGCCTTCTCGTTGCAGGGCCACTGCACGGAGCCCATCTTTTCCAGGAAGTCGTAGGAAACGCTGGCGAAGGACGGTGTCGTCTGGGCGATCTCGTCCATGATCTCGGACGGATGCGTATAGGCCCAGTTCAGGCCCATGGCCTGTGCGAGCTTCTGCGTCACCTCCCAGTCGGCGAGGCCGTTCTTCGGGCTCATCACCTTGCGGACGCGGTTGATGCGGCGCTCCGCATTGGTGAAAGTGCCGTCCTTCTCGAGGAAGGTCGAGCCCGGCAGGAAGACGTGAGCGTAGTTGGCCGTCTCGTTGAGGAAGAGGTCGTGGACGACGACGCATTCCATAGCGGCGAGACCGGCCGAGACGTGCTTCGTGTCAGGATCGGACTGCAGGATGTCCTCGCCCTGGATGTAGATGCCCTTGAACGTGCCCTCGACCGCGGCGTCGAGCATGTTGGGGATGCGCAGGCCCGGCTCGTTGTCGAGCTTCACGCCCCACAGGCTCTCGTAGATGTCCCGCACGGCATCGCCGGAGATGTGGCGGTAGCCCGGCAGCTCGTGCGGGAATGAACCCATGTCGCACGAGCCCTGGACGTTGTTCTGGCCGCGCAGCGGGTTCACGCCGACGCCGCGCCGGCCGATATTGCCGGTCGCCATGGCGAGATTGGCAATCGCGATGACCGTGGTCGAGCCCTGGCTGTGCTCGGTGACGCCGAGGCCGTAGTAGATCGCGCCATTGCCGCCCGTGGCGTAGAGACGCGCCGCGCCGCGGATCGTCTCCGGGTCGACGCCGGCGAGTGGGCCGATGACTTCCGGCGAGTTGCGCTCCTCGGCGACGAAGGACGCCCAGTCCTCGAACTCCGACCAATCGCAGCGCTCGCGGATGAAGGCTTCGTCGAACAGGCCCTCGGTGACGATGACATGGGCGAGCGCGGTGATGACGGCGACATTGGTGCCGGGCTTCAGCGGCAGGTGGTAGTCGGCTTTGGCATGGACGGAGGTGACGGTCTCGGTCTCGCGCGGATCGAGCACGATCAGCTTAGCGCCCTGGCGGATGCGCTTCTTCATGCGCGAGGCGAAGACGGGATGGGCGGCGGACGGATTGGCGCCGATGACCATGATGACGTCCGACTCCTCGACGGAATCGAAATCCTGCGTTCCGGCGGAGGTACCGTAGGTCTGACCGAGGCCATAGCCGGTCGGCGAGTGGCAGACGCGGGCGCAGGTGTCGACATTGTTGTTGCCGAAGCCCTGCCGGATCAATTTCTGGACGAGATAGGTCTCCTCGTTGGTGCAGCGGGAGGAGGTGATGCCGCCGATCGAGCCGCGGCCGTACTGATACTGGAGACGGCGGAATTCGGAACTGATGTGGGAGAAGGCCTCCTCCCACGACACTTCCTTCCACGGATCCGATATGCTCGCGCGGACCATCGGCTTGGTGATGCGCTCCTTGTGCGTCGCGTAGCCGTAGGCGAAGCGGCCCTTGACGCAGGAATGGCCGCGATTGGCCTTGCCATCCTTCCAGGGCACCATGCGCACCAGCTCCTCGCCACGCATCTCGGCCTTGAAGGAACAGCCGACGCCGCAATAGGCGCAGGTGGTGACGACCGAATGCTCGGGCTGGCCGATCTCGATGACCGACTTCTCGGTCAGCGTCGCGGTGGGGCAGGCCTGCACGCAGGCGCCGCAGGAGACGCATTCGGAGGAGAGGAAGTCCTGGTGCATGCCGGGCGAGACTCTGGAGCCGAAGCCGCGGCCCTCGATCGTCAGCGCGAAGGTGCCCTGCACCTCCTCGCAGGCGCGCACGCAGCGCGAGCAGACGATGCATTTCGACGGGTCGTAGGTGAAATAGGGGTTCGACTCGTCCTTGGGCATCCAGTTGAAGTTGGTCGAGGCGTCGGCGCGGTTCTTCGCGAAGACGTGGTTCTCGCCGTCATAGCCGTAGCGCACGTCGCGCAGGCCGACCGCGCCGGCCATGTCCTGCAGCTCGCAGTCGCCATTGGCCGCGCAGGTGAGGCAGTCGAGCGGGTGGTCGGAGATGTAAAGCTCCATCACGCCGCGGCGGATGTCCTTGAGGCGGCCGGTCTGGGTATGCACCACCATGCCGGGGGCGACCGGGGTCGTGCAGGAGGACGGCGTGCCGGCGCGGCCTTCGATCTCGACGAGGCACAGCCGGCACGAGCCGAAGGCGTCGACCATGTCGGTGGCGCAGAGCTTCGGGATAGCGATGCCCGCGTCCATCGAGGCGCGCATGATCGAGGTGCCTTCAGGCACCGAGACAGTGAAGCCGTCGACGGTCAGCGTGACCTGGCGCTCGGATTTCGAGGCGGGCGTGCCGTAGTCGATTTCGTGGACGAGACCCATGGGTGTGTTCCTATTGGTCCTGTTTCGCGGCGAGAGTGTGCGCAACCAGCGCATTGGCGTGGCCGTGGCCGAGCCCGTGTTCGGCTTTCAGCCAGTTCACGATCTCCATGTGCTTCTTCCCCGACTGACCTCGGATGAGCGTCGTCCAGTGCGCGATCGGCTTGCCGTAGGTCTTTTCGATCGATGGGAAGTAGGAGGCCGGGCCTTTGACTTTCTCGGTCATTCCGCCGCCTCCGCCATCGGTTTCGGCGCAAAGTCCTGCGGGAAGTGGTTGATGGCGCTCATCACCGGATAGGGCGTGAAGCCGCCGAGCGCGCAGAGCGAGCCGAACTTCATCGTGTTGCAGAGATCAGTGACCAGCGCGAGGTTTTTCGCTGGCTCGATGTTCATCGCGATCTTGTCGATCGTCTCGACTCCACGGGTCGAGCCGATGCGGCAGGGGGTGCATTTGCCGCAGCTCTCGATGGCGCAGAATTCCATCGCGAAGCGCGCCTGTTTGAGCATGTCGGCGCTGTCGTCGAAGACGGTGATGCCGGCATGGCCGATCAGCCCGTCCTTCGCGGCGAAGGCCTCGTAGTCGAAGAGCGTGTCGAACAGCGACGGCGGGAAATAGGCGCCGAGCGGGCCGCCGACCTGCACCGCCTTGACGGGACGGCCTGTGGCGGTGCCGCCGCCGATGTCGTTGACGATCTCGCCGAGCGTCATGCCGAACGCCGCTTCGAACAGGCCGCCATGCTTCACGTTGCCAGCGATCTGGATCGGGATCGTGCCGCGCGAGCGGCCCATGCCGAAATCCTTGTAGTGCTGTGCGCCCTTGTCGAGGATGACCGGAACGGAAGCGAGCGAGATGACGTTGTTGATGACGGTCGGCTTGCCGAACAGGCCCTGGATAGCCGGCAGCGGCGGCTTGGCCCGGACGATGCCGCGCTTGCCTTCGAGCGAATTCAGCAGCGACGTCTCCTCGCCGCAGACATAGGCGCCGGCGCCGACGCGGACCTCGATGTCGAAGGCGTTGGGCGAGCCCAGGATCGCGGTGCCGAGCACGTTCGCCTTGCGCGCGATGTCGATGGCCGCCTGCATTGCAGCAACAGCGTGCGGATATTCCGAGCGGATGTAGACGAAACCCTTGGTGGCGCCGGTGGCGATGCCGGCAATCGCCATGCCCTCGATCAGGACGAAGGGGTCGCCCTCCATGATCATGCGGTCGGCGAAGGTGGCGCTATCGCCTTCATCGGCGTTGCAGACGATGTATTTGCGCTCCGCCACCTGGTCGAGCACGGTCTTCCACTTGATGCCGGTCGGGAATCCGGCGCCGCCGCGGCCGCGGAGGCCTGACTCGGTGACCGACTTGACGATGTCGGCCGGCGTCATCGCCAGTGCCTTCCTCAGGCCGGCGAGGCCGCCATGCGCCTCGTAATCGGCGAGCGACAGCGGGTCGGTGATGCCGCAGCGGGCAAAGGTCAGCCTTGTCTGTCTGGCGAGGAAGGGAATGTTCTCCGCCTTGCCGAGCCAGAGATGGTGCTGGTCACCCGACAGGAAGCCGGCATCGAACAGCGACCTGACGTCCTTCGGCTTGACCGGCCCATAGGCGACACGGCCTTTCTCAGTGAGGACCTCGACCATGGGCTCGAGCCAGTAGAGGCCGCGTGAGCCGGTGCGGACGATGCGGGCCGTTTCGCCGCGCGCCTTCAGTTCGGCTGCGATCGCCTTCGCCACCTTTTCGGCACCGAGCGCCAGGGCGCCGGAATCCTTCGGGATGTAGATCACCGGGGTCATCGCCGCACCTCCGCGACGATCTCGTCCACCGCCTCGGCGTCGAGGCGTCCGATCACCGCGCCGTCGAGCATGGCCGCCGGTGCGCAGGCGCACAGGCCGAGGCAATAGACCGGCTCCAGCGTCACCGAGCCGTCCGGCGTCGTCTCGTGGAAGCCGATGCCGAACGCCGCCTTCACCATCGCGGCGATCCTCTCAGAGCCCATCGACTGGCAGGCCTCGGCCTGGCAGAGCTTGAGAACATGGCGGCCGGCCGGCGCGCGGCGGTAGTCGTGGTAGAAGGACACCACGCCGTGAGCTTCAGCGTTCGAGATGTTGAGCGCTTCGGCGATCACCGGCAGGCTCTCGGTCGGCACGAAGCCGAATTCCTCCTGTACGGCATGCAGAATGGGCAACAGCGGCCCTTCGAGATGCGCATGGCCGGCGATCACCGCGGCCGTGCGCGAGGCGACATCAGCGACCTCAATCTGGGTACCCGACGGCTGCAAGGCAGCACTCCTCCCTGGATCGGCGCCGTCACGCGCCATTTATCAATGAAACCCGACAAAACGCCAGAAATCAATAAAGCGGAATCGTTGCTTGATAGAGAAGTTCTATCGAAGATCATCCGGATACTACGGGCGGCGCGTCGCTGCGGCGCGTCTGGCAGCGCCATCGGCTCTTCAGGGAACGTCTCGCGGCCACCGGAGCCTTACAGGACGGCGGCGTGCGGATCCCGGCGCCATGTCGGACGCTTCAATCCGCCCCTTCGTTAGGGGTCTCGGGGAGGACCACGCCGAAATCCTGAGATCTCGCGCCGCTCTGGGCGGTGAGGAACCCGTCGGCCGCCAAACCGCGCCGGAGCAGTTCGCGAACGGCTGCCGCGCGGCTGGGCATGCGCCGTTCGAACCTCCAGTCCTCCACGGCCCGAAGCTCTTCCGCGCTCAGCATGATCTGTAGACGTTCTGCTCGTTCAAGTTCCGACATGTGCCACCCCGGACCGTCGAATACTGGAAATGAGTAAGTGACTATAAAGTTGCATAAGGGGGGTTCGCAATAGGGTGAGTAGGCGGCGTGCCCGGTGTCTTCGGCACCTATTGAGGCGAGTGGGTCAAGACTGCCAAGGGAGTCAATATGGGTTCTTACTAACTATATGATTTTATTGAAGTATTTTTGCTTTTCGCTTGTCTTCCGGGCGTATCTCGAGTAAGTGATCATCATGATGAAATCAGGAACCCGGCGCATGTTACGAATCTACTCCCAAGAGCTTAGGCTCGACGTCGTTACAGCCGTCGGACGCGCTGCTGCCAACGGGGTCGTCAATGTGCCGGTGGTGGCGGAGGCCGTTCGTCTGCGCAACGAGCAAGAGAATGTCGCACGCGAGGATATCGAGGGCCTTGTCATCGAGCATGCGCAAGCGCTCGGCGCGGCGATGGTGTTCGAGTCCGGAGACTTCATGTCCGAAACGCCGATGCCGATCAGGATGCATGCATAGGTCAGGATCTGAACAGCGCGGCCAGAGCGATCGCCTCGTCGAGAAGCGCTTTGACCAGCGGCGTGTGGGGCTCGCGCGGCTGGACGACGAGGCCAACGGTGTGGCTGGCGTCCGGCTCGACGATGGGGATGGCGCGGATCGGCTCGGCGAAGCCGAAGGTCTCGGCCAGATTGAGCGGCATGATCGACGACCATTTGCCTGTGCGGATGTGGGAATAGAGCACGATCATCGAGTTGGATTCGAGCGACGGGCGCACTGAAACGCCCGCTTCGGCGAGGTGATAGTCGATGATGCGCCGGTTCTGCATGTCAGGCGTCAGAAGGCAGAGCGGCAGTTCCGAAACCTCCGCCCAGGTGACCGTGGCGCGGTCGGAATAAGGGTTCCCCGCAGCCGTGATCAGCTGGTAGCGCTCGGCATAGAGCGGCACCGACAGGACGCGCCCGAGCGGCTCGTTGTCGAGATAGGTGATGCCGGCATCGATGTCGAAATTGCCGAGCAGCGACAGAACCTCGATCGATGTCCGCGACAGGATCGAGAAGGTGATGCCGGGATGCTTTTCGCGCAACGGCGTGGTGAGCTTGGCCACCATGGCGAGCGCGGTGGGGATGGCGGCGATGCGGATGCGGCCGGATAGGCCGTGGCGCGCGGCGCGCATCTCTTCCTTCATCGCGCGTGCATCGCCCGAGATGCGCCGCGCCCAGGTGAGAACCTGCTCGCCCTCGGCGGTCAGGCCCTGGTAGCGCGAGCCGCGCTTGACCAGCATGACGCCAAGCTCCCCCTCCAGCTGCTTGATGGCGGCCGACAGCGTCGGCTGGGTCACGCCGAGATCCTCGGCCGCCTTGCCGAAATGCTGCGCGCGGGACAGCGCGATGAAGGCTTCGAGCTTGTCGAGCATCGCCATCCTCACCACGCGTTCGGCATCAGCGTCAACCGCGGCCGAAGCGCTTGCGCCGGCAAAGCGACCGTCCTATGTTCGCCGCGCTCTAACGGGGTGCCGCAAGCGAGAGATCGCAAAACGGCTGAGAGGCGAAAGCCAACCCGCTGAACCTGATCCGGTTTGTACCGGCGGAGGGATTAGACGCGTTCGGCTCACGGCGCATCTTCCCTTTCACTCGAATGAAGGAGGCGCCAGATGCGCACGACGATACCGATATTTCTCGCAACGCTCGCCCTTGTCTCGCCGGCCGCGGCCGAGGACAAGCTTACCGTCTATACCTACGAGAGCTTCACCGCCGAATGGGGCCCGGGCCTGATCGTCGAAAAGGCGTTCGAGGCCGAATGCGGCTGCGATGTCGATTTCGTTTCGGTCGCGGACGGCGTGGCGCTGCTCAACCGCGTCAGGCTGGAAGGCGCGTCGGGCAAGGCGGACGTCGTGCTCGGACTCGACACCAACCTGACGAAGGAAGCCTCCGACACTGGCCTATTCGCTCCGCACGGACTTTCGCCGACCGACCTTGCCGTGCCGGGGGGTTGGAGCGACGCGACTTTCCTGCCGTTCGACTACGGCTATTTCGCCGTCGTCTACGACAGTGAAGTGCTGAAGTCGCCGCCGGCAAGCCTGAAGGACCTCGTCGAGGGCAACCCCGAGGACAAGATCGTCATCCAGGACCCGCGCACCTCGACGCCCGGCCTCGGCCTCGTGCTCTGGGTGAAGTCGGTCTATGGCGACAAGGCGGGCGAGGCCTGGGCGAAGCTTAAGGGCCGCGTGCTGACCGTCACGCCCGGCTGGAGCGAGGCCTACGGGCTGTTCACCAAGGGCGAGGCGCCTATGGTGCTGTCCTACACGACCTCGCCCGCCTATCACGTGATCGCCGAGAAGACCGACCGCTACAAGGCGGCCGCCTTTTCCGAGGGCCACTACATGCAGATCGAGGTCGCCGGCATGACGAAGAAGGGGGCGGAAAACCCGCTGTCGGCGAAGTTCCTCGCCTTCATGACCGGCACGGCCTTCCAGGATGCGATCCCTGAGACGAACTGGATGTTCCCGGCGGCCAAGACGTCGAAGCCACTGGACCCGGCGTTTGACCAGCTGGTGAAGCCGGCTAAGTCGCTGCTGTTCTCGCCCGAGGAGGTTGCTACCAACCGCAAGGCTTGGGTGGAAGAGTGGACGGCGGCGATGAGCAGGTAGGAGGAGGCATTGCGCGCGATTCTTCCTTCTCCCCGTGAACGGGGAGAAGAGGGCCTTCATACATGACTCGCCCCGGCTCCCTCGCGCTCGGCTTCATCGCACTCCTCATCGGCGGGGCCTTCGCGGGCCTCGCCGTCGAGGCAGCCCGGGACTGGTCCGGCGCCGTCGGGGCATTCGACGGCGGAATGCTGCGCATCGCCGGCTTCACACTGTGGCAGGCGGCGCTTTCGACGTTGTTGTCGGTCGCGCCGGCGGTCCTCGTGGCGCGCGCGCTGTCGCGGCATTCGAGCTTTCCGGGCCGCGGCCTGCTGCTCAGGCTGTTCGCGGTGCCGCTCGGCCTGCCGGCGATCGTCGCGGCGCTGGGCCTGCTCGCGCTCTACGGCCGCGCCGGCTACCTCGCCGACCTTGCATCTGCCGCCGACGCCGGCCGGTGGCCTGGCATCTACGGCCTCGGCGGCATCCTCGTCGCGCATGTCTTCTTCAACCTGCCGCTCGCCACCCGGCTGCTGCTCGCCGCGCTGGAAACCGTGCCGCCCGACCAGTGGCGGCTGGCGAGCCAGCTCGGCATGCGCTCGGGCGCTGTGTTTCGGCTGGTCGAGTGGCCCACGCTGCGCGCTGCCATCCCGGGCGTGGCAGCGCTGGTGTTCATGCTGTGCGTCACGTCGTTCACGCTCGTTCTGACCCTTGGCGGCGGACCGGCTGCCACGACGCTGGAAGTCGCGATCTATCAGTCGCTGCGCTTCGACTTCGAGCCGGCGCGGGCAGTGGCGCTGACGGTGGTGCAGATCGCGCTCACCGTTGCCGCGGTCTTTGCGCTCTCCCGCCTCGGCGCCGACGTGACCGGCGACGCCAACCTGCCGGTCGCGGGTCGACGCCCACGTGCCGGCAACCTGTGGGAGACTCTCCTCAACGCGACAATGATCGCCCTCGCCGCGGCCTTCGTCCTGGCTCCGATGGCCGCCATCGTCGCGTCTGGCCTGCGCGCCGATCTCGGACGGCTGGCCACCGAGCCTGCCGTGCTCAAGGCGGCCGCCCAGAGTCTTTTCTTCGCGCTCGCCGCGGCGCTCCTGTCCGTCCTGCTCTCGCTTTCGCTGACCGCCATGCGCCAAAAACTCGAGACGGCACGGAGAGGCGGGCGGCGATCAATTGTCGAAACGCTCGCCGGGACGGGAGCGAGCCTGGTGCTGGTCGTGCCGCCGATCGTCATCGGCGCCGGCTGGTTCGTGCTGCTGCGCAATACCGGCGCGGTCTTCGCCGTCGCGCCCATGATGGTGGTAACAGTCAATGCGGTGATGGCGATGCCCTTCGCCACGCGTGCCATTCGCCCGGCCTACGATGCCGCCGCCATCCGGAACGACCGGCTTTGCGCTCAGCTCGGCATTGCCGGCATCGCGCGAGCGCGGCTGATCGACTGGCCGGAACTGCGCCGGCCGCTCGCCACCGGCTTCGCCTTTGCCATGGCTCTTTCGCTCGGCGATCTCGGCGTCATCGCCCTGTTCGGCAGCGACAGCGTCCAGACGCTGCCTTATCTCCTCTATTCGCGCATGGGCAGCTACCGCACGCAGGATGCCGCGGGACTTGCCTTGCTGCTCGGTCTGCTGTGCCTCGCGCTGATGTGGCTCGCCGAACGCCTCGGGAGGGAAACGCCATGAGCCTCGGTCTTTCGCTACGGCTCGACGGCGTCGGCTACGCCTATGGCGAGACGATGATGTCGTTCGGTCTGGCGATCACCGCGTCGGAGATCGTTGCGATCATGGGGCCGAGCGGTTCGGGCAAGACGACGATGCTCAATCTCATCGCCGGGTTCGAGACGCCGACAAGGGGCCGGATCCTCGTCGGCGACCGCGACGTCACGGCCGACCCGCCGTCGGAGCGCCCGGTGTCGATGATCTTCCAGGAGAACAATCTCTTTGCCCATCTGGACGTGTTCTCCAATGTCGCGCTCGGCCGCAGCCCGGCGCTGCGCCTCTCGGCCGAGGATCGCGCGGCGACCCTGGTCGCGCTGTCGCGTGTGGGACTGGCCGGCAAGGAAGCGCGCCTCCCGCGCGAGCTTTCGGGCGGCGAGCGGCAGCGGGCAGCACTCGCCCGCGCGCTGGTGCGGCGGCGCCCGGTGCTTTTGATGGACGAGCCCTTCGCCTCGCTCGGGCCCGGGCTGCGCGCCGAGATGTCGGAACTGGTCGCCGATCTCCATCGCGAGACCGGCATGACGATCCTGGTGGTGACGCATTCGCCGGAGGATGCGCTGGCGCTTGCGCCGCGCATGGTGTTCATCGACGCTGGCAGGATCGCGGGCGATGGACGGACGCAGGACCTGCTCGGACATGCGGGGCCGAACGCCGTCCGCGCCTATGTCGGCGAGAGCCGTTCACGATAAATTGCCCGCAATGCGACACATTTACCGGATATGGCCGAGGTGTGGCATCGGCGTCCTTGTCACGGCATTGCGGGGGTCCTAAGTGGCGACGTCGAAAGCCTGCCGGACCGGTATTCGACGCGCCCGACAGTTTCGAGGAATAAGTCTGCTCACAGGTTCCGATAGAATGAGTGCAGCCCCACAGCGGACGGCGAACAGCCGCGTCCGGGCCCGCCGCGCCATTGCCGCGTCGGGCCTCGCCGTGCTGCTGTCCAGCTGCCAGATGATCGATACGTCGATGACGTCCGATCTGAAGCCGTCGCCCAATCCGGTGACGGTCGACACGGTCGGGCGGAACGACAAGTTCGCGGAGATCGCGCGTCAGCAGCACCCGCGCATCCTGGCCACCTATGGCGGCGAATACTCCGATCCCAAGCTGGAGCGGGCGGTGGCCAAGGTCGTCGGCAGCCTGACGCTCGACCCCGACAATCCGAACCAGACCTACCGCATCACAATCCTCAATTCGCCGAACGTCAATGCGTTCGCGCTGCCGGGCGGCTATCTCTACATCACGCGCGGCCTTCTTGCGCTCGCCAACGATTCGGCCGAGCTGGCCGCCGTGATCGCTCACGAGATGGGCCACGTGACGGCCAACCACGGCGTGCAGCGCCAGCAGCGCGAAGCCGACGAAGTGCTGGCGGCGCGCGTCGTCAGCGACGTGCTCGAAGGCGATGCGGCCGCGAAGGCGGCGCTGATCCGCGGCAAGCTCAGCCTCGCGCAGTTCTCGCGCAACCAGGAGCTGGAGGCCGACGCGATCGGCATCCGTGCCATCGGCCGCGCCGGGTATGACCCGTTCGCAGCGGCGCGCTTCCTCCAGTCGATGTCCTCCTATGCCGACTTCCGCAGTGTCAGCGGCGCGTCGGATGCGAGCCTCGACTTCCTGGCGAGCCATCCGGCCGCGCCCCAGCGCATCGATCTCGCGCTCGGCCACGCGCGCGCCTTCGGCGCCCCGGGTGTCGGCAACCGCGATCGAGACTGGCTGCTTGCCGGCATCGACGGGCTGATGTTCGGCGACACGCCGCAGGAAGGCTATGTCCGGGGCCGCACCTTCCTGCATCCGGGGCTGGGCGTCAGCTTCACGGTGCCGGAAGGCTTCATCATCGACAATTCGGCGGCGGCGGTGACCGCCGCGGGCCCGGGCGATGTCGCGGTGCGCTTCGACGGCGTCAAGGTCGCGGCTGCGATGTCGCTGGAGGAATATCTGCGCAGCGGCTGGATCGCCGGGCTCGACCCCGGCTCGATCGCCGCGACGACGATCGCCGGCAACGAGGCTGCAACCGCGCGCGCACGCGCCGATGGCTGGCAGTTCGACATCACCGTGGTGCGCGCCGGGGGGCAGGTCTACCGCCTGCTGACCGCTGCCCCGCTGACCAGCGGCGCGCTCGAATCGGTCGCTAAGTCGGTCAGCGCCAGCTTCCGCGTTCTGTCGGCTTCCGAGCGTGCGGCGCTCAAGCCGCTGCGTATCCGCGTCCGCACAGTTCGCTCCGGCGAGACGGTACAGTCGCTCGCCGGTCAGATGCGTGGTGTCGACCGCAAGGTGGAGCTGTTCCGTCTGATCAACGCGCTTTCGGCCGGCGAGAGCGTTTCGGCCGGCGACAAGGTGAAGATCATCACCGATCAGTAGACCTCATTAAGGGGTCAAGCGGCGGCGAAATCCGGATTGTCCCTGAGGAGCGCTGCCTTGAGCTTCTCCAGCGCCCGGTTCTCGATCTGACGCACGCGCTCCTTGGAGATTCCGAGCTTCTCGCCGAGGAGTTCCAGCGTGGCGCCTTCGTCCTGCAGGCGCCGTTCGCGGATGATCCGCAGTTCGCGCTCATTGAGAACGCCGAGCGCCGCCCGCAGCCAACCGCTGCGACGCTGCTCGTCGATCGCGCTGCCGACGATCTCGTCGGGCAGGGGATCGTCCGAGACGAGGAAGTTCATGCGTTCGGCCGAGCCGCTTCCCTCGTCCAGCACAGGCGCGTTGAGCGAAGAATCCGGTGCCGAAAGACGTGAATCCATCATCGCGACATCCGCCTTGGACACGCCGAGCGCCGCCGAAATCTCGCTGTAGACGGTTTCGTTCGACAGCGTCTCGGAACCCTGCGCAAGCCGCGCGCGCAGCCGCCGCAGGTTGAAGAACAGCGCCTTCTGCGTCGAGCTCGTGCCGCCGCGCACGATCGACCAATTGCGCAGGATGTAATCCTGCATCGAAGCGCGGATCCACCACGTCGCATAGGTCGAGAAACGGACGTCGCGTTCCGGCTCGAAGCGGGCGGCTGCTTCCAGCAGACCGATATGGCCTTCCTGGATCAGGTCGTTGAGGGGCAGGCCGAAGTTACGGAACTTCGCGGCCATCGAGATGACGAGCCGCATATGGGCGATGGTGATGCGGTGGAGAGCGGCCTGATCGCGCTGCTCCTTCCAGCGCACGGCGAGGTCGTGTTCCTCCTCGCGCGCCAGGTAGGGGGCGTTCATCGCGGCACGGATGAGATTGGAACGTCCCGTCTCTGCCTTCACCCTACCCTCCTCGTCTTGCCACATCCGTTCTGGTTCGCCATTACGGATGCGAGAGGGCAACCGTATCGGTAACGATACGCAACCGGGATCGAAAGAGTTTCGTTCCCTCCGCGCCAAGTTCGCAAACGCACAAAAACGGAAATCGTTCCTTGATACGCATCGACCGGGCCGACTTGTCCTTCCAGCTCTTCGACGTGCTCGACGCGGACCGGCTGAGCGAGGCCGGCCGTTTCGCCGACTGGGATCGAAGCGCGATCGACAATGTGCTCGATACCGCCGAGCGGATCGCCATCGACCACTTCCTGCCGCATGCGGCGGCCGTCGACGAGAACGAGCCTGAATTCGTCGATGGCACGGCCATCGTCGATCCGCGCGTCGGCGCCGCGCTCGCCGTCTATCGCGAGGCGGGCTTCTTCGGCGCCGGCTTCGACCATCAGTGGGGCGGCGCGCAGATGCCGGAGACGCTGCGCATCGCCTGCGCCTACATGTTCTCCGCCGCCAATGTCGGCACCGCCGGCTATCCGTTCCTGACCGTCGGCGCAGCGAACCTGATCGCCAGCTTCGGCAGCGACGAGCAGAAGGCGAGATACCTCGCGCCGATGGTCGAGGGCCGCTTCTTCGGCACGATGTGCCTGTCGGAACCGCAGGCGGGCTCGTCGCTGTCGGACATTTCGACGAAGGCCGAACCCATCGGCGACGGCACCTACCGGATCAGCGGTCGCAAGATGTGGATCTCCGGCGGCGAGCAGGAGATGTCGGAGAACATCGTCCACATGGTGCTGGCCAAGATCCCCGGCGGCCCTGCCGGGGTGAAGGGCATCTCGCTGTTCATCGTGCCGAAATATCGCGTCGGCGAGGATGGCTCGATCGGCCCGCGCAACGGCGTGACGCTCGCCGGCCTGAACCACAAGATGGGCTATCGCGGCACGACCAACACACTGCTCAATTTCGGCGAGGCGAGGGAGTGCATCGGGCATCTCGTCGGCGAGCCGCACCGGGGCCTCGGCTACATGTTCCAGATGATGAACGAGGCGCGCATCGGCGTCGGCCTCGGTGCGACCGCACTGGCCTCGGCCGGCTATCAGGCGTCGCTCGCCTATGCGAAAGACCGCCCGCAGGGGCGCCACCCGGACGGCAAGGACGCCACGTCGAAGCAGGTGCCGATCATCGAGCATGCCGACATCCGCCGGCTGCTGCTGGCGCAGAAGAGCGCGGTGGAAGGCGCCTTTTCGCTGATCCTCTACTGCGCGCGGCTGGTGGACGGGATCCGCACGGGCACGGACGAAGCGAAGCGTCGCGACGACGAACTGCTGCTCGATCTTCTCACGCCGGTCGCGAAATCGTGGCCGTCGGAGTTCTGCCTCGAAGCCAACAAGCATGCGATCCAGGTGCTGGGCGGCTACGGCTACACGCGCGACTATCCGGTCGAGCGGCTCTACCGCGACAACCGGCTGAACCCGATCCACGAAGGCACGCACGGTATCCAGGGCATGGACATCCTGGGCCGCAAGGTGGTGCAGGCGGGCGGGCGCGGGCTTGAGTTGCTGGCGGGACGGATCGGAGAAACGGTGGCGGAGGCGTCGTCGATCGCTGCGCTCTCCGCCCATGCTGCGGACCTCGCCGCGCATCTCGCCGAGACGGTCGCGCTGACGCGAACGCTGGCGGGCGAACAGGCGCGCGACCCGCGCAAGGCGTTGGCCAATGCGACGATCTATCTCGACATGTTCGGCCATGTCGTCATCGCGTGGATGTGGCTCAGACAGGCGCTGGTCGCCGCGCGAAAACTGGAAACGGGCGAGGGCGAAGCGAATTTCCTGCGCGGCAAACTCGCCGCCTGCCGCTACTTCTTCGCCTACGAACTGCCGAAGACGCGGACGCAGAGGGAACTGCTGGTGAAACTGGATGAGACGACGCTGGAGATGCAGGCCGAGTGGTTCTGAGTAATTCCTTCTCCCCGTTCACGGGGATCCGAAGGACCGGCGAGACAAGCGGCTCGCCTTGGCACAGGTGCCCGAAGGCGGATGAGGGTTTGGCGCGAATGATCCATATGTGCCGTCATCCTCGGGCTTGTCCCGAGGATCTACGTAGGGCCCTGCTCCAGAAGCCGTTCCGGCTAGCCGTCGACGTCGGCAGATCCTCGGGACAAGCCCGAGGATGACGGTCTTGGTTTAACAAGTTCGGCGGCCGAGCTGCCGGCGCCTGTGGTCTCAATGCGACGGCACGCCCTTGTAGGCGTCCGAACCCCAGACTTCCTTGACGCGGGCGTCGCGGCCGCAGGCGAAGCGGTAGTATTTGTACTTGGCCGGATTCACGTTGTAGTAGTTCTGGTGGTAGTCCTCGGCCTCGGTGAATTCGCCGGCTGGTGCGACCTCGGTCGCGAGCTTGGTGCCGAGCTGCGCCTCGGCTTCAGCCTTGGCTTTCTGCGCGGACGCCAGTTGCGCGTCGCCGACGGCGTAGATCGCGGTTGAATAGGAATGGCCGCGGTCGCAGAACTGGCCGTCGCCGTCGGTCGGATCGATGGTGCGCAGGAAGATACGCACGAGCTGGTCGTAGCTCGTTTTCGCCGGATCAAACTCGACCTTGAGCACCTCGCGGTGGCCTTCGTGATCGTAGTAGCTGGGGTTCTTCTTCGTCCCGCCGGAATAGCCGGAAACGGTCTCGCTCACTCCGGGCACCTGGTCCATGTCGGATTCGACGCACCAGAAGCAGCCGCCGGCGAAGATCGCCGTCTCGGCTGCCGCGGATGAGACGGTGAGGGGTTGCAAGGCAAGAGCGGTCGCGAACGTGGCGGCGGCAAGGCGCATGTGTATTCCTCCGATTGTGGAGGAACGTAGCAGCGGCCGGCGCAGTTTCAAATCAAGCCGCCGCGACGGACGCGTGATCTTTCCGTCAGTTGCTCCTGGCCAGCTTCTCGACCATTCGCCGCAGCACGGAAACCTCCTCCTCGAGGGCCGCGACCCTGGCCGCCAGATCCGACGGCGCCATGTGGAAAGTCGCGGAAGGCGAGGTCCGCGCCGGCGCCTCCACCGGGCCGCTGAGCAGGTGCGCGAAACGGTCCTCGCGCTGGCCGGGGCCGCGTTCGACCAGTTGCACCAGCGGCGGCCGGCGGCCGATCAGAAGGTCGAGGTCGCTGACCAGGTCTTCGACCGAGCCGTAGTTCGCCATGCGTTCGCTGCGCGCCAGCAATTCGTGGGTTGTCTGCGGCCCGCGCAGCATCATCAGGCCAATGAGCGAGGTCTGGCCGCGAGTGAGCGAGAATCGCCGCGACAGCTGCTCCTCGTAGCGCTCGACCCGCGAGCCGGTCACCTGTCGGACGAGACCCTTTTCCTGAAGCGTCTTGAAAGCGCGGTGGATGTCCGACGGCTCCAGCGCCATCACCGGCTCGCGCGCCGTCTTCTGGTTGGCGGCGGCCTGCGCGGCGTTGAGCGTCAGCGGATAGACGTCCGGCGTCAGCTCCTTCTTCTCGACGAGGGAGCCGAGGACGCGGGCTTCGATGGCGTTGAGGAGGGGGAGAGCGGGAGTATCCATGACGCCTATGTGGCAAGAGCGGGCGCGGGGAGCAAGGGGACTGCTACTGCTACTGCGCCGTCATGTTCGGGCTTGACCCTAGCATCTGCAGTCGTCGCAATTCGTGCGGAGGCGTCGGGGCCGGATTGCCAGCGTTCGTAGATCCTCGGGACAAGCCCACTGCTGTCCGGTTTAGATTTTGTGGACATGGCG
>JAYSFJ010000010.1:0-28398 GCA_041913465.1 Mesorhizobium sp.
TGCGGGCCGGCCCAGATGTAGAGGAAGATCAGCGCCCAGAAGTGGATGATCGACAGCCGGTAGGAATAGACCGGGCGATTGGCCTGCTTCGGCACGAAATAGTACATCATGCCGAGGAAGCCGGCGGTGAGGAAGAAGCCGACCGCGTTGTGGCCGTACCACCACTGGGTCAGCGCGTCCTGGACGCCGGCGAAGGCCGAGTAGCTCTTGATGCCGGTCAGCGAGACGGGGATCGCCAGGTTGTTGACCACGTGCAGCATCGCGATGGTCACGATGAAGGACAGGTAGAACCAGTTGGCGACGTAGATGTGGGGTTCCTTGCGCTTCAGGATCGTGCCGAGGAACACCAGCAGATAGGCGACCCAGACGATGGTGAGCCACAGATCCACGTACCACTCGGGCTCGGCATATTCGCGCCCCTGGCTGATGCCCAGCAGGTAGCCCGTCGCAGCCATCACGATGAACAGCTGATAGCCCCAGAAGACGAACCAGGCGAGATCGCCGCCGAACAGCCGCGCCCGGCTGGTGCGCTGCACGACGTAGAATGACGTTGCGATGAGTGCGTTGCCGCCGAAGGCGAAGATCACGGCCGAGGTGTGCAGCGGCCGCATGCGGCCGAAGTTGAACCAGGGCTCGATGTTGAGATCCGGATAGGCGAGCTGCAGGGCGACGACGACGCCCACCAGGAAGCCGACGACGCCCCAGAACATGGTGGCGATCGAGCCGTAGCGGATCGGCCCGTCCATATAGGCTGAGGGATCGGCGGGCGTGGCCGGCGCCAGCGCGGTCGTGCGCATCAGCACGATCGTGCTCGCGCCGAGCACGAAGAACAGCACCCACATGTGCTGCGCGAATAGATTGTCCGTGGCGAACGCCGCGCCGAGAAGCGCGACGAAGGCGAAGAGCCCTACGCCTATGATGTGCGGTCCGTATCTCATGGAAGGTCCCCGAGTGTTGCGTGGCCAGAGTTCCACGCTTCGGGGAGCTAAATCGCGCGGGGTGCGAAATCGCGCCTTGATCCAGGTCAAGGCGACGCGCCGGCTAAACGGCAGATTCTCACAATCGCTCACGCACCAGCCGGAGTCCGCAATGAACATCACGAGGTCGAAGCCCGCCGAGGCATGCGATACCTCGCCTTTGTGCCCGCTTTCCGCGGCCTGTGCCCCGGATCAGTCGGCTCCTTGCGAAGACATGTCCCGGATTCACGAGGAGAAGCTGGCGCTCTGCGACGCGCTCGAAGCCATCGCCGATTCGCTGCCCTCCCAGGTCGACCGCTTCGAATGCCTGCGCGTCGGCGCGATCCTCGCGCCCGCCATGCGCCGCAGCCACCAGTTCGAGGAGAGCAGGATTTTCCCCGCCTTCGAGAAGAGCTCGGCTGTTCCCGGGCGCGCCATCTCGGTGGCGCGCCTGAAGTCGGAGCATCTGGCCGACGAATGCGCGGCCGCCGACGTGTCCGAGGAACTGCTGCGCATCGGCCACGGCGGCGAAGTCGGCAACCCCGAGGCGCTGGGCTTCATGCTGCGCGCGCTGTTCGAGGCGATGCGCCGTCACATCGCCTTCGAGCGCGAGCATGTCATGCCAGCGATAAGGTCCAACTAGATGGCGCCGGGTCAGTCAGACGGCGCCGGCCGAGAGCTTCGCCCGCCAGTCGCCGGCCTTGGAGCGCAGGACCTTGTCGGCCATGAAGCCGAGAGTCTCGTCGTCCACCAGTTCCAGCGGCTCGAGCGAGAAGGCGGCTTCGCCGTCGCGGTTCCACGCTTCCTGCAGGGGCCGGTTCGTATGACCGCCGCTGCGCAGCGAAAACCAGATGCGGTTGCGGATCGCATCGATATCCGGCGTGTGGCCGACCCAGGCCTCGCCGGACGCCGCGGAGCGGACGACGTAGATGCCCGCGACGCTCTCCCGCTTCTTGTAGGCCGCGATCGCGGCGCGTCTTGCCTGGTGTTCCATGGTCGAATTCCTCGTGAGACCGGTGATGTAGGCGGATGATGTCGCAGAGTCAATATTACCCGGGTAAATTTGACGTCGCACACGTCGTCGGGTTAGAAGGGAGAGAACAGGAGGGTATAGATGGGTGAACCACAGGTGCTGACGGTGTTCGAGCAGGGGCGGATCGCCGCCGCCGGAGCCGACGGGGACGTCGCGGCCTGGGTGCGTCGTGCCGCCAAGGCGGATCCGGCCCGCGGCTACGTCGTCATCGACGACGCCACCGGCCGCGTCGTCGACATCGACCTGCGCGAGCCGGCGGAGCCGAAACCTCCACGCGGCCGCGGCCGGCCGCGGCTCGGCGTGTCGTCGCGCGAGATCACCCTTCTGCCGCGGCACTGGGAATGGCTCGCCGCGCAGCCGGGCGGTGCCTCCGTCACGCTGCGCCGCCTGGTCGAACAGGCGCGCAAGACCGATGCGGGCGCGGTTCACGCCGCGCGGGAAACCGCCTATCGCGCGATGACGACGCTGGCCGGCGATCGACCCGGCTACGAGGAGGCGGTGCGGGCACTTTATGCCGGCGACACCTATCGCTTCTGCGAACTGACCGAGCCGTGGCCGGCGGACATCAGGAACTATGTGCGCCGGCTCGCCTCGATGGCGTGAGGCCGGCCGGCGGGAGACTCAGGAGCCGGCGCGCAGCTCGAGGCGTTCGACGTTGGGGACGAAGACGTGCCGGTTGTTCTCGAGGACGATGACGCCGTCGGCGCGCAGCTTCGTGATCTGCCGGCTCACGGTTTCGATGGTGAGGCCGAGGAAATCGGCGATGTCGGCGCGCGTCATCGGCAGGTCGAATGTGGCGGACGCCCCCTCCGGGCCGGCCTCCGGGTCGATGTGGCGGGCGATCATCAGGATATAGCTCGCCACCTTCTCGGCCGCGGTCTTGCGGCCAAGCGTCACCATCCAGTCACGCGCCTCGTCGAGCTCCTTGAGCGTCTGCTCCAGAAGCTTGTGTTCCAACCCCGGCGATTCCCGGATCATCCGGTCGATCACCGATTTCGGGAAGGAGCAGAGCGAGACATTCGTCGCCGCCTGGGCGGTGATCTCGCTGTCCGCCTTGAACGGGCGACCGAGGAAATCGGGGGCGAACTGCAGTCCGACGATCTGCTGGCGCCCGTCGGCGAGCGTCTTGGTCAGTTTCACCACGCCGGAGAGGATGTTGGAGTAGCTCTCGACCTTCTCGGCCTCGCCGACCAGTTCGTGGCCTTCGCCGAGCTTGTGCTTGTAGGAGGTCTTCGACAGGATCGTCAGCTGTTCGGGCGTGAGTGCGCCGCAGACGCCGCGGTGCCGCGCCTCGCAGGACAGGCAGACAACGGGCGTTCCGTCGGTATGGACGTCTTTTCTCAAGTTCTGCGTGTTCATCGCCGGCCTCGCAGGCTGAACTAGCATCTATATCGGCATTTTGCGCTGCGGCAGACTGTCAGACCTGCACGCTCTTTGATCCACGTCAACGTCGGGTTGCGCCGCTTCTGGCATGGAGAGGCCAAACAAGGGACGAGCCCGTGACCTCAGCCGATATCCGCCTTGCCGAAACCGCGCCGCGCTACACCAGCTATCCGACCGCACCGCATTTCCATGCCGGCGTGGACGAAGCGACCGTCTCCCGCTGGATCGACGCCATTCCCGACGGCGACGCCGTTTCGCTCTATCTGCACATCCCGTTCTGCGACCGGCTGTGCTGGTTCTGCGCCTGCCACACCAAGCAGACGCACCGCTACGAGCCGGTTGCGCGCTTCCTGAGATCGCTGCACGCGGAGATTGAAACCGTCGCGGCGAGCATCGGCACGCGCACCCGCATCGCGGCGATCCATTTCGGCGGCGGCTCGCCGACCATGCTGGAACCAGCCGATTTCCGCGAACTCGTCGCCAGGCTGCGGGTCGCCTTCAACGGAGCGGACACCGCCGAACTCTCCGTCGAGATCGATCCGAACGATATGAACGACCGGAAGCTCGACGTGCTGGCCGGCGCCGGCCTGACCCGCGCCAGCCTCGGCGTGCAGGATTTCGACCCGAAGGTGCAGCAGGCGATCAACCGCGAGCAGAGTTTCGAACTGACCCGGTCGGTCGTCGAAGGGCTGCGCCGGCGCGGGGTGCGCTCGCTCAACCTCGACCTGCTCTACGGCCTGCCGCACCAGACGGTCAAAAGCGTCGAGGCCACGGTCGCGCAGGCGCTGACGCTGCGTCCCGACAGGATCGCGCTGTTCGGCTATGCCCACGTTCCGTGGTTCAAGAAGCACCAGACGATGATCGACAATTCCTGGCTGCCGGACGGCCCGGCGCGGCTGGAACAGTCGCTGGCGGCGGCGAAACTGATCGTCGAGGCGGGCTACGTGCCGATCGGCATCGACCATTTCGCGCTGCCGAGCGACAGCCTGACCAAGGCCGCGGCCGCCGGCCGGCTGCACCGCAACTTCCAGGGCTATACCGACGATCCGTGCGAGACGCTGATCGGGCTCGGCCCGTCCTCCGTCAGCCGCTACCGGGAGGGATATGCCCAGAACGTCACCTCGACGCTGGACTACCAGCGCCAGGTCGATACCGGACATCTGGCGATTGCCCGCGGCGTCGAACTGTCGGAGGACGATAAGGTGCGCTCCTGGGTGATCGAGCGGCTGATGTGCGACTTCGGCTTCTCGGCACATGAGGCGCTGTCGCGCTTCGGCCATTCCTGCGCGCCGGTGCTGTCGGAGGCGGCGATGCTCGCCCAGACCGAGCGGGACGCGCTCCACGCCAGCGGCGATCGCTACATCGTGCCGGCGGAAGCGAGGCCCTACGTGCGCACCATCGCCGCCCGCTTCGACGCCTATCTCCAGCGCGGCACGGCGCGGCATTCGCTGGCGGTGTGAGGGGATCGTCGGTTCAGATTGCGCTGAGCACCCCCTCACCGTCACGCTTCGCGTGCCACCTCTCCCCCTGCCCGGGGGAGAGGAGGCGCCAATCGCCGAAGCTGCGTCTCCTCGCCCCCATGAAATGGGGGAGAGGTGGCCGGCGGAGCCGGTCGGTGAGGGGGCGGCCTCGATCTGCATTTTCGGCCAAGATCCCACCCCACATTGCGAACAAGCCGTGAACGGTGCTTGATGGCGGGATGAACCTCGCCGTCTTTGATTCGAATTCCGCGCAGGCGTCCGTAGCGCAGGCGCCGCAGCCTAAGGACCATCTCGCCCGGCTGAACGAGGCGCAGCGCGCGGCGGTGGAGCATGGCGGCGGGGAGGTCGCAGCACCCTTGCTGATCATCGCCGGCGCCGGCTCGGGCAAGACCAACACGCTGGCGCATCGGGTCGCCCACCTGATCGTCAAGGGCGCCGACCCGCGCCGTATCCTCCTGATGACCTTCTCGCGCCGGGCGGCGTCCGAAATGACGCGCCGCGTCGAGCGGATCGCGGCGGAGGTGATGGGCGACAGGGCGGCGGTGTTGACCGAAGGGTTGACCTGGGCCGGCACGTTCCATTCGGTCGGCGCCCGGCTCCTGCGCGACTACGCGCTGGAGATCGGCCTCGACCCCGCCTTCACCATCCACGACCGCGAGGATTCGGCCGACCTGATGAACCTCGTGCGCCACGAGATCGGCCTGTCGAAGACCGAGAGCCGGTTTCCGGCCAAGGCGACGTGCCTGGCGATCTATTCGCGCGCGGTGAACGGGCAGGCGGAGCTGGAACAGGTGCTGGGGAAGTATTTCCCGTGGTGCGTCGGCTGGGCCGGCGAGTTGAAGCAGCTGTTCGCGGCCTATGTCGACGCCAAGCAGGCGCAGAACGTGCTCGACTACGACGATCTGCTGCTGTGGTGGGCGCAGATGTGCGCTGAGCCGGCGATCGCCGAGCATCTGGGCGCCCGCTTCGACCACGTGCTTGTCGACGAATATCAGGACACCAACCGGCTGCAGGCCGCGATCCTGACCGCGATGAAGCCGGACGGACGCGGGCTGACCGTGGTCGGCGACGACGCGCAGTCGATCTATTCGTTCCGCGCGGCGGAGGTGCGCAACATCCTCGACTTCCCGAAACTGTTCGCGGAGGAAGCGCAGGTCGTCACGCTCGATCGCAACTACCGCTCGACCGACGCGATTCTCGCCGCCGCCAATGCGGTGATCGGCGAGGCGTCGGAACGCTTCACCAAGAACCTGTGGACCGAACGGCGCTCGGCCGAGAAGCCGCTGCTGGTCACCGTGCGCGACGAGGCCGAGCAGGCGAACCATGTCTGCGAAGGGGTGCTGGCCGCGCGGGAGGAGGGCATTGCCCTCAAGCAGCAGGCGGTGCTGTTCCGCGCCTCGCACCATTCGGGACCACTGGAAGTGGAGCTGACGCGGCGCAACATCCCCTTCGTCAAGTTCGGGGGGCTGAAATTCCTCGATTCGGCGCATGTGAAGGATCTTCTGGCGCTGCTGCGCTTTGCGGAAAACCCGCGCGACAGGGTGGCGGGTTTTCGCGTGCTGCAGCTGATGCCCGGCATCGGCCCCTCGGCGGCGGCGAATGCGATGGAGGCGATGGAGCGTGCGCTCGACGTCAGCCTCGGGCTGCAGTTCTTCCGTCCGCCGGCGCGGGCTGAGACGGATTTTCCCGACTTCGTCACCCTGTTCACCGGCCTGCGCCAGAAATCGTCCTGGCCGGGCGACCTCGAACGCGCGCGGCTCTGGTACGAGCCGCATCTGGAGCGGATGCACGAGGACGCCGCCATGCGCCGCGCCGACCTGCTGCAGCTCGAGCAGATCGCGGCCGGCTATCCGTCGCGCGAGCGCTTCCTTACCGATCTGACGCTCGATCCTCCGGACGCCACCAGCGACGAGGCCGGCCCTCCGCATCTCGACGAGGACTATCTGATCCTGTCCACCATCCATTCGGCCAAGGGGCAGGAATGGACCAAGGTCTTCGTGCTCAACGCCGTCGACGGCTGCATTCCCTCCGATCTCGCGGTGGGCGAGAAGGAGGAGATCGAGGAGGAGCGCCGCCTTCTCTACGTCGCGATGACAAGGGCGAAGGATTCGCTGCACCTGGTCACGCCGCAGCGCTTCTTCGTGCACGGCCAGGCGGCACGCGGCGACCGCCACGTCTACGCCGCGCGCACGCGCTTCATCCCGGATCACATCCTGCCGAGCTTCGCCCGCACCTCCTGGCCGCCGTCCTCTGCCGCGCAAGGACGCGGACCGCAGCCGGACGTGCGAGTGGACCTGAAGGCGAAGATGCGGGGGATGTGGAAGTAGGGGAAGGGCTGGCCATCATCCGCACAACCACCAGCGCCGTCATCCTCGGGCTTGTCCCGAGGATCTGCCTACGGACAAGCGCCTGGGCGGTGACGACAATTTGCCGCGACAGTAGATCCTCGGGACAAGCCCGAGGATGACGGCGGATGGTGGTTGCCCGCCCCCTACATCACCGCGCCGATCTGCCAGGGCACGAACTCGTTGTCGCCGTAGCCGAGCTCCTCGGACTTCGACTTCTTGCCCGACGCCACCGCGAGGATCTCGTCGAAGATCTGACGGCCCTTGTCGGCGACGCTGACGCCGTCCAGGATGTCGCCGCAATTGATGTCCATGTCGTCGACCATGCGCTCGTACATCGGCGTGTTGGTCGCGAGCTTGATCGAGGGCGCCGGCTTGCACCCATAGGCCGAACCGCGGCCGGTGGTGAAGCAGATGATGTTGGCGCCGCCGGCGACCTGGCCGGTGGCCGAGACCGGGTCGTAGCCGGGCGTGTCCATGAAGACGAAGCCCTTCTCGGTCACCGGTTCGGCATATTCGTAGACGGCGTTGAGCGTCGTCGAGCCGCCCTTGGCGGCGGCGCCCAGCGACTTTTCGAGGATCGTGGTGAGCCCGCCCGCCTTGTTGCCGGGCGAAGGGTTGTTGTTCATCTCGCCGCCGAGCCGCGCGGTGTATTCCTCCCACCAGTGGATGCGCTCGACGAGCTTCTCGCCCTCCTCGCGGGTGCGGGCGCGGCGGGTGAGGAGGTGTTCGGCGCCGTAGATCTCAGGCGTCTCGGACAGGATCGCCGTGCCGCCGTTCTTGACCAGGATGTCGGCGGCGACGCCGAGCGCCGGATTGGCGGTGATGCCGGAATAGCCGTCCGAGCCGCCGCATTGCAGCGCCAGCGTCAGCTGCGAAGCGGGAAGCGTCTCGCGCTTCGCCGCGTTGACCGCCGGCAGCATTTCCCTGATCCGCGCGAGGCCCTGCTCGATCGTCTTCTTCGTGCCGCCCGTGTCCTGGATGGTCATGGTGCGGAAGGTCTCGCCCTCCGCCATGTTGTAGGTCGACTTCATCCGGCCGATCTGGAACACCTCGCAGCCGAGGCCGACGAGCAGCACCGCGCCGAGATTGGGATTGCCGGCATAGCCCCACTGCGTGCGCTGAAGAATGTCGAAGCCCTCGCCGGAGCCGGCCATGCCGCAGCCGGTGCCGTGGGTGAAGGAGACGACGCCGTCGACGTTCGGGAAGTCGTCGAGCAGGCCGGAGCGCGTCGCGGCTTCGGCCATGAAGCGCGCGACCGAGGCCGAGCAGTTCACGCTGGTGAGGATGCCGAGATAGTTGCGCGTGCCGGCGCGGCCGTTGGCGCGGCGGAAGCCCTGGAAGGTCGCCTGCTCCTCGACCGGCAGCACGTTCTCCGGCCGTGCGTCGGCGCAGAACTGATAGTCGCGCTCGAAATCGTGCATCAGGACATTGTGCTCGTGCACCCAGTCGCCTTTTTCGATCGGCTGGCTGGCGAAGCCGATGATCTGGCCGAACTTGCGCACCGGCTCACCCGTCGTGATCGGTCGGCTCGCCATCTTGTGGCCGAAGGGGATTCGTGCGCGCGCGACGATGCCCTCGGCCGCCGCCACGCCCGCCTCGATACGTTCCACGGCGATGACGACATTGTCGTCGGCGCCGAGCCGCAGGGTCCTGGCTGTTCTGCTGTTCACGCTACGCTCCTCGGGCGGGCGAAGGCGCCCGCAAACTTGTATGGTAGTTGGCGGGAAAGGTATTGCGTGCGCGGTATTCGCGCAAGCGGCAGCGGCGCGAATACCCCCCCTCCCCCTCCCCACAAGGGGGAGGGAGACACGGACGTTGCATCAGATCTCCTCATGCCAAGCTGACGGCGGCTAATACCCGCAAGTCTCCCTCCCCCTTGTGGGGAGGGGTAGGGGGGTGGGGGTATTCAGTCGCCGTCGCCCAAAGACCCCACCCGGACCTCCCTCTGGCCCAGCCGGGAGGCCCGCTGGCTTCGCATTTGCCGTCGTGCAGGTCGGTTTCGCGACACTTTCAATGTCGCCGGCTTGCCAGCATCCTGGCGATTCCGGGCCAAACCTCCCATGGCGACGCAGGTCCAACACCCGATCTGGCTTCCCGCCGCCAGGGCACCCGGCGCGCGCACCTTTGCGCTGCTCTATGCGGTGGAATCCTTTGCCCGCGCGTCGGTGTCGAGCGTCATCCCGATCCAGGCCTACGAACTGCTGAACGACAAGCAGGCGGTGTCGCTGCTCTACACGCTGGTGGCGCTGACCGGGCTGTCGGTGACGCTGTTCATGCCGATGCTGATCGTCCGCTTCGCGCGGCGCCGTGTCTATACCGCCGGCGTCCTGTCGCTGGCGCTGGGCGCGGCGATGTTCCTGACCGACACGCTGGCCGGCCAGCTGCTCGGCATGCTGTTGCGCGTGATGGGGGCGAGCGCGCTGTCGATCACGCTCAACCTCTACATCATGGACCACATCGCCAAGACCAAGTTCATCGAGGCGGAATCGCTGCGCATGGCATGGTCGACACTGGCCTGGACCGGCGGTCCGACGATCGGCGTGCTGCTTTACAGCCATTTCGGCCTCTGGGCCGCGCACGGCATCGTGGTGGTCTTCTGCGCGATCCTTCTTGCCCTGTTCTGGTATTTCCGCCTGAGCGACGACAAGGCGATCCGGCCGGGCGTGACGCGGCCGTCCAACCCGCTGGCCAATATCGGCCGCTTCGTCGCGCAGCCGCGGCTGAGGCTCGCCTGGCTGATCGCCTTCGGCCGCTCCTGCTTCTGGACGACCTTCTTCGTCTACGGGCCGATCCTGATGGTGTCGACCGGGCAGGGCAGCCTCGCCGGCGGCCTGCTGGTGTCGGGCGGCAACGCGCTCCTGTTCTTCGCGATCCTGTGGGGCAAGGCCGGAAAGCGCTTCGGCGCGCGCCCCGTCATGGCTCTGGCCTTTTTCGCCGCGACACTCTCGCTGTTCGCGGCCGCGGCTTTCGGCGAGGTGGCGCCGCTGGCCGCGGGCGGCTGCCTGCTGCTCACGGCCTTCTTCATCATCGCGCTGGACGCGCTCGGCTCGACCGCCTTCATGCGCGCGGTGCGCGTGCACGAGCGGCCGCAGATGTCGGCGGTCTACCGCACCTATCTCGACCTGTCGGAACTGCTGCCGCCGCTGGTCTATTCGGTCGTGCTGGCCTTTACGGGCCTCGGCGGGGTGTTTGCAACGCTCGGCCTGTTTCTCGCGGTCTGCGGCTGGCTGACCTGGCGCTATGTGCCGAAAGGGCTGTGACGGGCCGCCCGAGGGCCGCATGTCCCTCGGGCAGCCCGGTTCTCACAGGCCGCAGGCCCGCCTGATCGCCAGCTGGACCGGCGATGGCGGCAGCGCCGGATCGAAATCGCCCCTGGGCAGGAGCGGCGGCTGCGCCATGAAACGGGGCCGGCCGACGCTGTTCGGCTGTGCCGAATGCACCAGGAACGGATGGCAGAGATAGACCGTGCCCGCCGCGCCCGTCGCCAGCACCTCGTCGCAATGCGCCGTCGACGCGAAGCCGTCGGCGGCGAGTTCGCCGAGCGTCATGCCCTCTTCGCCGCGCGGCAGGAGCTGCCGCGCGATATCGCGATGCGAACCGACCCGAATCCTCGTCGGACCGTCCTTCTCCGCGACGTCCGAGAACAGGAAGAGCATCAGCAGCGCCCGGCCGCGGCTCCTCACATTGACGCGCCATTGCATGAAGTCAGGATTGTCGGTGCCGAAGCTCGCGTCGACGTGCCATCCGGCATCGCCGGGATCGTCCTGTGACGGGAAGCGGATGGGAAAGGTCCCGAGCCCCGCCGGCGCGATCCAGCGGCCGGCGCCGACGAGTTCGTCATAGGCCGCATGCAGGATGGGGGTGTTCGCGGCGGCCGCGAAGGGCGGCGCCGTCATGAAGGGAAGGCGGATGACCGGCTGTGTCCAGCCGCCGGGCTCGTCCGGCGACAGGCCCATGGCTTTCCAGAGGATGTCGCGGATGTCGGCGGCGAGATCGGCGCCGAAGGCGCCGTCCAGCCTGAGATAGCCGCGCTCGATGAAGTCTTCGACCCGGGCCTCGCCGAGGCCGGTCTGGTTGATGTTCGGCATGTTCATTCTTCTCCGTTCGGAAACCGCCTCGCGGCTCCGTCAAATCATCTCGGCGCGTCACCGCGCCCCGGCTGAGCGTCGGGTCAGATGAGGGGGAAGAAGGTGGACATGAACATCATGCCGGCAATTTAAGCCCGGTGGGACGGCCTGACAAGGCGGGGATATCGACGCCGAGGTTGACAATGCCCTCCCGACGACCGATGCGATGCGAAAGGAGTGGCGATCGTGACCACACAGGACAGGGCAGCATTGGCGGGAGGCGAGGGTCTGTTCGCCCGGCCGTGGATCTTCATCCGCGGCGTGCCGTCGATGAAGTTCCTGCCGCCGGAGGGGCCGCCGGAGATCGCCTTTGCCGGCCGTTCCAATGTCGGCAAGTCGTCGCTGATCAACGCGCTCGTCGGCCAGAAGGGTCTGGCGCGCACCTCGAACACGCCCGGCCGCACGCAGGAGCTCAATTATTTCGTGCCCGACGGCTATTCGGGCGAAGCGGGCGACCTGCCGCCGATGGCGCTGGTCGACATGCCCGGCTACGGTTTCGCCCAGGCGCCGAAAGCGCAGGTGGACGCCTGGACCAAGCTGGTCTTCGACTATCTGAAGGGCCGGGTGACGCTGAAGCGCGTCTATGTGCTGATCGACTCGCGCCACGGCGTGAAGACGATCGACGACGAGGTCCTGTCGCTGCTCGACAAAGCGGCGGTGTCCTACCAGATCGTGCTGACCAAGACCGACAAGATCAAGCCGCCGGCCGTGCCGAAGCTGGTGGCCGAGACGCTGGACAAGATCCGCAAGCGGCCCGCCGCCTTTCCCGAGATCATCGCCACTTCGTCGGAGAAGGGCGAGGGCATGGCGGAGCTGCGCGACGCGATCCTGCTTGCGGCCAGGGGCGGGTGAGGGGCGGTACTTTCTCGACCTGATCACCCCTCCGCCCGCGCCTTGAGCGCGGCGTTCATGCGCTCGTAGTCTGCGCGGAACTGCTCCGTGTCGATTGCCCAGAGCAGGATGCCCTGGAAGCGCTCGCCGTGGACAAGCCGGGTTCCGGTCGCCGTCTCCTGCAGCAGGAAGTAGTGCTCGCCGTCGAAGATGCGCGGCGCGATCAGCCGACCGAGCCAGCGGAACTCGCGGTCCTTGTCGGCGACGAGCACTGTGGGCCGGAAGGTCATGGCGCTGCCGCCCCCGGGCTGCATCGTGTTCTCGAGCGTCGCGCCAACCTTCGGCGTGCCCTTCATGTCGACGATGAACGGGTTCCATTCGCGATAGGCCGCGCCGTCGGTGAGCACGTTCCACACCCTGTCGGGCGAGGCGGAGACGGCGATCTCCGTGCGCACCTCGTGCTGCGGGGCAAGCGCGAAAGCCGCTCCGACGGCGGCGATCGCGGCGGCTGCGGTGATGATGAGGGTCTTCATGATCGTTCCTTCGGGTTCGGTTTCGAGATGCACTGCATCCGTGGGCGAAACCTAGGACCGAAGGAGGGATACGAAAATTGCACAAAGTCGTTTGGGTGATATACATGAATGTATGACACCTTCCAATCCCGGCTGGGAACTCTGGCACAGCTTCCTCGCCGTCACCGAGACAGGTTCGCTGTCGGCCGCGGCCCGGTCGCTGCTCCTGACGCAGCCGACGTTGGGCCGCCATATCGATGCGCTGGAGGCGGCGCTCGGCGCGCCGCTGTTCACGCGTTCGCAGCACGGTCTCCAGCCGACCGCGTTTGCGCTGTCGCTCGTGCCGCACGCCGGGGCGATGGCGGCTGCCGCCGACAGCCTGCTGCGGACCGCCTCCGGCGAGGCGGAGGGCGAGCGGGGGACGGTCAGGCTGGCTGCCAGCGAGATCGTCGGCATCGAGGTCCTGCCGACAATTCTCGCACGATTTCGCGAGGCTCATCCCGGCATCGTGCTGGAACTGGCGTTGTCGAACCGCAACGAGGATCTGTTGCGGCGCGACGCCGACATCGCGGTCAGGATGGTGCGGCCGCAGCAGGCCGCGCTCGTGGCGCGCCGCATCGGGGCGGTCGGGATCGGCCTCTACGCGAAACGCGCCTATCTCGCGCGGAACGGCATGCCGCAGACGGCGGCGGAGCTCGCGTCACATGCCGTGGTGGGCGTCGACCGCAACAACGCCGCGCTGGAGGCGATCCGCATCGGCGGCGAGCCTGTGTCGCGCGAGCTGTTCTCCTATCGCTGCGACAGCGATGTCGGCCAGCTTGCGGCGGTGCGCGCCGGCGTCGGCATCGGCATCTGCCAGCACGGCGTCGCCGCACGGGACCCGGATCTGGTGCCCGTCCTGCCGGACCTGTTCGATTTCAGCCTCGACATGTGGCTGGCCATGCACGAGGACCTGCGCCACTCGCGTCGCGTGCGGCTGCTGTTCGACCACCTGGCGGGGGAACTCGGCGCCTACTCTAGGCAGCGCCCGCCGGCTTGAACGTCAGCGCCAGGCCGTTGATGCAGTGGCGCAGTCCCGTCGGCTTCGGTCCGTCGTCGAAGATATGGCCGAGATGGCCGCCGCAGCGGCGGCAATGGCATTCGGTGCGCTTCATGAAGAAGGAACTGTCCTCGCGGGTGCCGATCGCATCGGGAAGTGATTCCCAGAAGCTTGGCCAGCCGGTGCCGGAGTCGAATTTGGCTTCCGACGAATAGAGCGGCAGGTCGCAGCCGGCGCAGTGGAAGACGCCCTTGCGCTTCTCGTGGTTGAGGGGGCTGGAGCCGGCGGGTTCCGTGTCCTCGTGCCGCAGCACCTGATAGACGTCCTCCGGCAACTGCGCCTTCCACTCGGCGTCTGTCTTCGTGATCTCGAATGCGGCGGCGATTGCATCGCCGCGGCCGCGAAACAGGCTGCCCGCCGATAGAAGCGCGCCGGCGGCGGCCGTCAGGAACAGGAAATTGCGTCGATTCATGGTTGATCTCCTCGCCTGTCCTTCTAGCGCGCCCCGGCGTCACGTCGAAATCAACTCGCCTTGAGCCGGGTGGCTCTTCGGCAAGGCGGCGCTCCGTCTGCGAGGAAGGGTATCGCGACGGAGCGCCTTGCGCGCGGCCGATCAAGCCTTCGGCAGCAGCACCTTGTCGATGACGTGGATGACGCCGTTCGACTGGTCGACGTCGGCGATGGTGACGGTCGCGACGCCGCCGGTCTCGTCGGTCAGCGTGATCTTGTCGCCGTCCATCTTGGCCTGCAACGTGCAGCCGCCGACGGTCTTGACCGGGTGCGTGCCGCCATCGTCCTTGATCATCTTGCCGATCGCCTCGGACATCGCATCAGCCGCCACGACGTGGCAGGTCAGCACCTTGGTCAGCATCTCCTTGTTCTCGGGCTTGAGCAGGTTGTCGACCGTGCCGGCCGGCAGCGCGGCAAAAGCCTCGTTGGTCGGCGCGAAGACGGTGAACGGGCCGGGGCCGGACAGCGTCTCGACCAGGCCGGCGGCCTTCACGGCGGCGACGAGCGTGGTGTGGTCCTTCGAGTTGACCGCGTTCTCGACGATGTTCTTGTCGGCATACATGGCGGCGCCGCCGACCATCGGGTTCTCGGCGTAGGCTGCGCCGGTGAGGGCGGACAGAGCGATCGAGCCTGCGAACAGGGCAGAGGTGATCTTGCGCATTGGTGACTCTCCTTGGTTGTTCCCCTGAGGGCGGGGATACAGGGAGCTACGGCAGGGCGGCGGAGAGAGTTTCGGGCGGATCGATCAAGCCGTTGTCACGGTGGCGTGAACGAGACTAGTGGCGGGAGGAGAGGCTCAGATATCCCGCAGATCGCCCGCCGCCACGACCGGTCCGGTCGGCGCGCCGGTCGCGGAGCCGCCCTTGGGCTCCATCGTGATGGCGAAGACGGCGCCGGAGGCGATCTTCTGCTGGATCTCCTTCGACACGGCGAGATGCACGTTCGACCCGACCGGGATGACGCCGAGCGAGCGGGGCGACTGGTTGTTCTCGATCACCCAGAGCTCGAAATCGCGGTCAGGCGCACGGGCGCCGGTGACGTGCGACAGGCCGATATCCTTCGTCCGCGCGTCATAGACAACGAAATAGTGCACGTCGCTCTGCTGCGGCGCGAGCGAGGCGACCAGCCGCTCGGCGGGTGCGGCCGGAGGCGGCGGCGAAAGCAGCGGCACCGCGATGTACAGCGCCAGCGCGGCGAAGGCCGCGACCGTCAGCCCGCGCCAGAAGGCAAGGCTCGACCAGATGCCGGCCTTCTCCACCGTCTGCGCGGCGGTGCTGGAGAACAGGCGGCGGTCGATCGCCTGCTTGATGGAGGCGGGAGGTTCGACGGAACCGTAGGCGCTGGCCATGGGGGCGAGCGTGACTTCCCAGCGGTCGACGAGTTGCGCGAAGGCGGCGTCGGTGTCGACGCGCCGCGCGGCCGCCGCGCGATCCTCGGCGCCGAGCGTGCCGAGAACGTATTCGGCGGCGACGGCGTCGTCGCCTCCGAGTCCTCTCTCGCTGTCTTCGGTGCCGTTCATCGCTCCAGGCATTCCCTGAGTTTCAACAGGCTGCGCCGCAGCCAGGTCCGCATCGTGTTCAGCGGAACCTTGTACCTCTCAGCAAGGTCCGCATAGCTTTCGCCGCTGATGTAGGCGCCGCGCACCGCGGCCGCCTTGTCCTGATCCAGTTCCTCGAGGCAGGAGTATATTCTCTCGCGCTCGCCGCCGGCCACCGCCAGCGCCTCTGGTCCGGGCGTCGGGTCGGCGACGTCCAGGGCCTCGTCCAGGTCCGCCGCCGGCCGCCGCCGCTGCCGGATGCGGTCGATCGAATGGTTGCGCGCCACCGCCACCAGCCACGAGATCGGACTGAGATCGGAGACGGCGAAACGGTCGGCTTTCGTCCATATCTTGACGAAGACCTCCTGCAGCGCCTCTTCGGCCTCCGTCCGGTCGTTCAAGACACGCAGGCAGACGCCGAAGAGTTTCGCGCTCGTCTGCCTGTAGAGCAGATCGAACGCGGCGCGATCCTTCATCGAGGTGCGCACGATCAGTTTGGTAATGTCCTGCGGCGTCATCGCGGCCAAGTTAGGGCTTTGGGCGGCGTTTGCAACGGTGCCGTGGACGCATTCGACCGGCGCGCGTTCATTGCCAAAGCGGCGCGCCGCCGATAGCGTCCTGCGAAAGCGGGGGAGACGCGACATGACGGCCGAACAGGTCCTGTGGGAATACGACGCGGTCGGGCAGGCCGAGTTGGTGCGGAAAGGCGAGATCTCGCCATCCGAACTCGTGGAGGCGGCGATCTCGCGTCTGGAGAAAGTCAACCCGCAGATCAACTGCGTCGCGGAAAAGACGTACGAGCAGGCGCGAGCCGCTGCGAAGACCGTCGATCGCGCCGCTCCTCTGGCCGGCGTGCCCTTCGCGATCAAGGATCTCGGCATTGCCCAGAAGGGCATCGTCACCCATTCCGGCAGCCGCGCGCCGGTGTTCGTGCCAGACTTCGATTCCGTCCTTGTCGAGCGCTATCGCGCCGCCGGCCTGATCCCGATCGCGACGACGACCTCGCCCGAATACGGCCTGCGGCTGATGACGGAATCGGCAGCGTTCGGCGTCACGCGCAATCCGTGGAACACCGGCCACACGACGGGCGGCTCGTCCGGAGGATCGTCCTCGATCGTCGCGGCCGGTGTGGTGGCGGCAGCCCATGCCTCGGACGGCGGCGGCTCGATCCGCGTGCCGTCCGCCTGCACCGGCCTCGTCGGCATGAAGACCTCGCGCGGCCGCGTGCCGCTGTCGCCGCTTGTCACCGAAAGCTGGTACGGCTTCGTCGTCGACCATGCGGTGAGCCGCACCGTGCGCGACAGCGCCACGCTGCTCGACCTGACGCATGGGCCGGATCCGCTGGCGCCCTACGCGGCCCGGCCGCCCAAGGGCACGTTTGCCGCCGCCGCCGCGCGCGATCCGGGCAGACTGACGCTCGCGGTCTATCGCAAGTCGCCGCTCGGCCTGGAGGTATCTGCGGAGACGCAGGCGGCGCTCGACGCAGCGGTCGCGCTCGCCCGGGAAGGCGGCCATTCGGTCGAGGAGATTGACCTTCCCACCGCCGACCGCGCCTTCATGTCCGATTTCGCCGGCAGCGTTTCCTCGTCCATCGCCGGCCTCCTCCGCATGGAACGCGCGCGTGTCGGCCGCGATATTTCGGGCGACGTCGAGCGCGCGTCGCGCGTGCTGGCGCGGTATGGTGAACTGCTGACGGCGGGAGAGACCTATGCGGGGCTGGAGCGCCTGCATGCGGCGTCGCGGCAGATCATCACCGACACGGCTCGCTTCGACGCCGTGCTGATGCCGGTCATCGCGCATCCGCCGCTCGCCGTCAGCTCGATGGACCCGAAGGGCGCCGACGAATTCATCGAGAACATCCTGGACAAGCTGCGGCTCACCTGGCTGCTCAGGTTCCCGCAGCTGTTCGGCCAGCTTCTGGACAAAAGCCTCTGGTTCACCCACTGGCCGGCGATCCAGAACGTTACCGGCCAGCCCTCCATCGCTCTTCCGGTGCACGTCACCGCAACCGGCCTGCCGCTCGGCATCCAGGCTGCGGGGCGTCCGGGCGACGAGGAGACGCTCTATTCCCTGGCCGGGCAGCTGGAGAAGATCTCGGGCTGGGACAAGAGGCGCGCGCCGTTCCATGTGCCGGGGTGAGCCGTTCGAGGCGGCACAAGTTTCCGTGCCGCACGCTTTGAACCCGTCGCAATCTTGCGCTAAGAGGCCGCGGACTCTCATGCCGGGGACTTCTTGATGAATTCCGACACTGCCGAAATCGCCGAGATGCAGGCGCGCCTGCTGTCCAATGCGTTGCCCTACATGCAGCGCTACGAGAACAAGACGGTGGTGGTGAAATATGGCGGCCACGCCATGGGCGACGCCGCGCTTGGCCAGGCCTTCGCGCGCGACATCGCGCTTTTGAAGCAGTCGGGGGTGAACCCGATCGTCGTCCATGGCGGCGGCCCGCAGATCGGCGCGATGCTCAACAAGATGGGCATCGAATCGAAGTTCGAAGGCGGTCTGCGCGTCACCGACCAGAAGACGGTCGAGATCGTCGAGATGGTGCTCGCGGGCTCGATCAACAAGGAGATCGTCGCGCTGATCAACGCCGAGGGCGAATGGGCGATCGGGCTTTGCGGCAAGGACGGCAACATGGTCTTCGCCGAGAAGGCCAGGAAGACGATGATCGACCCGGACTCGAACATCGAGCGCGTGCTCGATCTCGGCTTCGTCGGCGAGCCGGTTGAGGTCGACCGCACGCTGCTCGATCTCCTCGCCCGCTCCGAGATGATCCCGGTGCTGGCGCCGGTGGCTCCGGGCCGCGACGGCCACACCTACAACATCAACGCCGACACGTTCGCCGGCGCCATCGCCGGGGCGCTCAACGCGACGCGCCTCCTGTTCCTGACCGACGTTCCGGGCGTCATGGACAAGGACAGGAACGTGATCGCCGAACTGACGGTCGCCCAGGCCAAGGCGCTGATCCGCGACGGCACGATCTCGGGCGGCATGATCCCCAAGGTCGAGACCTGCATCGAGGCGATCGAGCGCGGCGTCGAGGGCGTCGTCATCCTCAACGGCAAGACGCCGCACGCGGTGCTGCTTGAGCTGTTCACCCAACACGGCGCGGGCACGCTGATCGTGCCGTAGTGCGATGCGGCGGCCGCCGCTCTAAGACTGGCGGGAGCAGACACCTCTCTGCCGTCATGCTCGGGCTTGTCCCGAGCATCTGCCGACATCGACGAAAAGACCGATCCTTCACCTGGCACACGCAGCAGACCCTCGGGACAAGCCCGAGGGTGACGCCAAACCAATCGGTTTTGGCTTTGGCCCGACGTGGTTGTCGCTTACAATGACGGCTTCAACGCGCGGACACTCAGAGATCTAACCGAACTCGTCACCAATCGCAGGCAACACATAACCAATGTCTGGAATGAATTCTTTGGTCAGGCCGACTAAGGCTTGGTGCGACGAAGACAGCCTCTGGGTCGACCTCTCGGACGGTCGCACGCTCGGCGCGCCCCTTGTATGGTTTCCCCGCCTGTTGTCGGCCACGGATGAGCAGCGCGCGAACGTCAGGCTTTCGACGCGCGGGCTCCATTGGGAGGAACTCGACGAGGACATCTCCGTCGAGGGCCTGCTGGCCGGACGGGGCGACATGACGAAACCGCGGCCCTCGAAGGAAGTCGCCTAGATTCCCGCCGTTACCGCCGCAGATGCGAGAGCGGCACCTTGCCGGGTCCCTTGATGTTCTGAAGGACGAGCTGCGTGTGAACGTCGCGCACGCCTTTCAGCCGCATCAGCCGTTGCATCACGAAATCGTTGAGATCGTCGACCGACGGCACCATGACGTGCATCAGGAAATCGTGTTCGCCGGTCATGGTCCAGCATGACGAGACTTCGTCCATCCGCTCGACCGCCGCGATGAAACGCTCCGGCGAATCGTCGCTGTGGCTCGTCAACCTGACCTGAATGAACACTTCCACCGCGAGCCCCACGGCACGACGGTCGATCCTCGCCATGAAGCCCTTGATGACGCCACTTTCCTGAAGCGCGTCGAAACGGCGTGCGCAGGGCGTCGCCGACAATCCGATCTCCGGCGCGAGTTCGGAAATCCGCTTGCGTCCGTCGTCCTGGAGCACCTCCAGCATTCTGATCTCGAATTCGTCGAAGCGAGGCATGTCCACTCCAATCCTAGATATTCGGGGTGATACTGCCTCAAAAACTCGACTGGATCGACGATCAAAGGCGAAAAACCCTCCGGCTGCGCGTTACTATACCGCTGAAGCCATTTGCCGGAGGAGCGACAATGGAGATCAGCGTCCAGGACTATGCGCGGGAATGCGCCGAACAGGGGCTGCGCGGCGACTATTCGCGCTGCCGGTCGGATTTCACGGTCGAGCAGTCCTACGACTACAGCCATGCGGCGCAGCAGGTCTGGCGCACGCTCTGCGACCGTCAGACGAGGCTCACCGAACGCCTGGCGCACCGCTCCTATCTCGACGGCGTGGCGGCGCTGGGCCTGCTGGAGCGGATTCCGGATTTCGACGAGGTGAGCGACGCGCTTCGCCGCCTGACCGGTTGGGAAATCGTCGCCGTTCCAGGACTCATCCCCGCGGCGCCGTTCTTCGACCATCTCGCCAACCGTCGCTTTCCGGTTACGAACTGGCTGCGCAGTCCCGAAGAACTCGACTACATCGTCGAGCCGGACATGTTCCACGACTTCTTCGGGCACGTCCCGATCCTGACCCAGCCCGTCTTCGCCGATTTCATGCAGATGTACGGCAGGACGGCCGAGAAGGTCATTGCCGCAGGCGGCGCGGAGATGATCACGCGGCTCTACTGGTACACCGCCGAATACGGGCTGATGCGGGAACCCGGCCAGCCGCTCAAGGCTTTTGGCGCAGGGCTGATGTCATCGTTCACCGAGTTGCGGTTCGCCGTCGAGAGTTCGGACGCGCATCATGTCCCGTTCGATATCGAGACGGTGATGCGCACGACGTACGAGATCGACAAGTTCCAGCGCGCCTATTTCGTGCTGCCGTCCTTCGACGCTCTGCGCGATGCGTTCGACGCAGGGGATCTCGTGCGCATCGCGCGGCGGTGGAAGGACGCGCCGGCGCTCGACCCCGCCACCATCTGACCCGTGCGGGCGTCAATCGGACGCCCGCCGTGTCGGCGCTCGTCAGGATGCGACGGTCCGGCCGAGATGATCCCCCAGCCTGAGCGACAGCGCGGTGATGGTCGTGGTCGGCGTGCACTGGCCGGCTGTCGTGAAGACCGAGGAGCCGGCGACGTAGAGGTTCTCCATGCCGTGGACCTTGCTGTTCGCGTCGACGACACTCGTCGACGGGTCGGTGCCCATGCGCGTTCCGCCCATGTGGTGGTTGCCGGCAAGCTCCATGTCGGTCGGCCAGTCCTCGCCATTGAGCACCCAGTCGCTGATGTGCAGCCGGCCGATGTCCTTGAGCGCGATCTCTTCGCCGAACATGCGCATGCCTTCGACGAGCGTCTTGCGGTCGAGGTCGCCCTTCTTCCAGTGAAGCTCCATGCGCGGCACCCCCGCCGCATCGCGATCGGTCGCCGACAGCGCGATATGGTTGGATTCGACCGGCGGCTGCTCCCAGTCGATATGGACGCGGGAGCTGCACTGCAGGTGCATGCCGATCGCGCTCGAGACCCATTCCGTGAAACGCGGGGCGTAGCACGCCATCTCGGCGATCAGCTGCTTGGTGCCGTGATAGGGCATGGTCTCGAGCTGGATATGGAAGTTCGCGACGCCGCGCTCCGCCATCGCCTGCGGCGTCGGAATCATGAAGCACTCGCCCTCTTCGTCGAATTCGAGCGCTGCCTGGTTGGTGATGAAGGCGTTGCCGGCCCAGTACATCGGATGTTCCATCCAGTAGCGGCCAAGCGCCTTGGCGTTCGGCACCACCGCGCCGTTCGACTGCGCGTTCGACCACAGCAGCAGGCGCGAGTTCTCGAGCCCGCCGGTCGCGACCACGAAATAGGGTGCCGTGAAATCGCCGGCCGGCGCGCCCGCCGAGAAGAGCTTCGCCCCCGTCACTGCTCGCCCGTCGCCGGCAAGTTCGAGGACTGTCGTGTTGAGCACGACCGCGACGTTGCGGCTGGATTCCAGTTCGCCCCGGAACTGCGTGCCGAAGCGCACCGCATCGCTCTTGATCAGATCCATCCGGCCGAAATTGTCGGTGAGGGGACGCGTCGCCTTGAATTCGCGCAGGCCGAGGATGGCGCGCGTTTCGTCGAGGAAAGGCTCGATGTCGGCGCGCCGGATCGGCCAGCCGGAATGGGGAATGTAGGACCGTGACTCGAAATCATAGGCGTCGAGCACCCGGCACCAGCCGGCCCAGTGGTTGGACGATCCGCCGAGATAGCGCAGGCGCGTCACGTCGAGATCGAAATACTGGTCGCCGACCGTGCGGCCCTTGTAGAAGTCCTGCGACTCCTCGGTGATGTCCTCGCCGCCGGCCTCGAAGAGCACGCAAGGGATGCCCCTTGCGTCGAGCTTGCGGGCAATCGTGATGCCGGCCACGCCGCCGCCGATGATGGCGACGCGCGGCATGTGACTCGCCGCCCTGTAGGCGGCCATGTCCTGGAAAATCATGCGAGATCGCTCCGCTTCAGGATCCAGCCGTCGACTTCGACGATATCGTCATGCCGTGTCGGGCGGACATGCTTGAAGATTGCGAGGGCGGGCAGCGCGAAGAGGAGCGCCTTGAGCAAACGGCGGCGGCTCGTCTTCGGCATGGGTGACTCGGTCGTTGTCATCGGTGCGGTCCCGGGTTGATACGGCTGGGCGATACCGGATCAATTCGGCACGCCCATCCCTGTTCAAGCCAAAAGCATGCCATCGTCTCGGGCCGGGCCCGCTTGTTCCATATTCACGTGTGGCGTGGTTTCCGAATCCTTAACCGGAGAACGCGGACCCGAAAAACTCCGGCGGGAATGGCTAAAAGTCAGTCAACGAGCAACAGCAGCAGGATGCCGCCGACGATCAGCCCGCAGCCGGCCGTCTCGAACCGGTTGATCCTCTCCTTGAAGAAGAACACGGACGAGGCGAAGGTGAAGATCATCTCGATCTGCGCCAGCGCCTTGACGATCGCCGCCTGCTGCAGGGTCATCGCCATGAACCAGCCGAACGAGGCCGTGGCGCCGACGAAGCCGACGAACAGCGACGGCTTCCAGGCGGCGGCAATCCTGCTGAGCTCGGCACGGTCGCGGGCGAGCATCCACGCCGCCATCACCAGCGTCTGGAACGTGATCACCACCAGAAGCGTGATCGCCGCCTGCATGGTGAAGTTGGGCCCGCCGAGCGACAGCGACGCGGCGCGATAGGCGACCGCCGAGACGCCGAAGCAGGTGCCCGAGGCGAGCCCGATCAGCGCGGTGCGCGAGAAGGTCGTCGCGACGAGGTTGCGGGCCGTGAGCGCCGTGTGCGCCACCGAGATCAGCATGACGCCGAACACCGAGACCGCGATCGCCATCAGCGTCCCCGCCGTTACCGTCTCGCCGAGGAATACCAGCCCGAACAGGGCCGCCTGCGCCGGTTCGGTGCGCGAATAGGCGGTACCGACGGCGAAGTTGCGAAACGAGAACAGGTGAACGAGCAGGAAGGTGGCGGCGATCTGGCCGAGGCCGCCGACAACGACCCAGCCGAAGAACTCCGGCGGCATGGCCGGGAATGCGTAACCGGCGATCCGGTTGAGGAGGACGACGTAGAACGCGGCGAAGGGCAGGCCGAAACCGAAGCGGACGAAGGTCGCGCCCGTTGTGCCCATCACCCCCTTCAGATGCTTCTGGCCGACCGAGCGCAGGTTCTGCAGGAAGGCAGCCGCGATGGTGATGGGTATCCACAGTTCCAAGAGCGCCCCCGGGCGTATGTCCGCCGCGGGTCTTAGTCTCTATGGCACGAGGAGCGCAACTGCGCCCCCGCAACCCGCCTCAGGCGGCGAGGCGCTGCTGCGATTCGAACATCACGCGGTTACGCCCCGCATTCTTGGCCCGGTAGAGCTGGCGGTCGGCTTGGCGCATCAGTTCGGAGATCTTGGCATCCGGCCAGCAGACGGTTCCGCCGACGCTGATCGTGAGCTTCAGCGTCATTCCCTGTGCCGGCATGAAACCGATCGCCTCGACCTCCGCGCGAATGCGTTCGGCCGCTTTCTCGGCCTCGTCGCTCTTCGCCCCGACCAGGAAGACGGCGAATTCCTCGCCGCCGATCCGCCCGACGATATCCGTGGCGCTCGTGGCGCGGCCGATGGCGGCGGCTATGTCGAGCAGGGCGTCGTCGCCGACGAGATGGCCGAAATTGTCGTTGATCCGCTTGAAGTGATCGGCATCGACGAGCAGCAGCGCGCCGCGGTTGGGCTTGCGCCGCGTCGCGTCCAAGGCGGAGAAGAATGCCTCGCGATTGAGGAAGCCGGTCATCACGTCGCGCCGGGCTTTCTCGGCGAGCTTCGCGTTCGCCTGTTCCAGCGCGGCATGGGCCGCGCGCAGTTGGTCGTTCAGCAGCCGCAGCCGATGCTTCTGCCAGTAGGTGAACGAGCTTGCCGGGAAGGCGACCAGCAGCGGGCACAGGATCGGCAGCCACAGAGACGCGCCGGAGATTTCGACGCCCATGCCGGCCACGACGGCGAGCGATGCGACGATCGACAGGGCCGTTGCCAGACCTGCCTTGACGAAGATTGAAGTCACGCTGCGTTCCATGATTGCGACTGATCGCAGACGCACCTGAAATTCACGTTCAGCCGATCGTTAGAGTTTTAGCGAATTCGGCTGGGCAGCCTTCGCGATGATCGCTCTCCGGCACGGCACTTCGATGAAGCGCCAGAGCAGCCACGATCCGACATAGATGAGGACAAGTGCCACGACGATCGTCGCCGGCCGCCCGAGGTGGGATACCCAATCCTGATTCAAAGCGGCGCGAATGAGCAACTGATGCAGCATGTAGGTCGAGAAGCTGATCTCGCCGAGCAACACAAGCGCCCGGACGGAAAGTGCCTGCGAGATCAATCCGCCGTTCTGCGCAAAGACGAAGATGGCGAAGGCGAAGACGAACAGCCCGCCCGACTGGCTGTACCAGAGGCCGATCTTCTCGTGGCCGGCACCGGCGATCGCCCCTTGGACTGCCGTCGAGGTGACGGCGTAGAGTGCGACAGCGGCAATGGCGGCGACCTCGAGGAGCGTCGCGTTGCCCTTGATCCGGCGGCCCGCGTTGAAAAGCCGTCCGGCGGCTACGCCGACGGCAAACTCCACCACCCGCACCGCCGGGTGTTGCAGGATCGCATGAACGTGCCAGAACTCGAATGGTCGGGACGTCACCGTGGGAACGGAAACGACGATGATTGCAGCAATGAGCGTCAGCCCCGCGAACCACATCCCCAAGCGGCTCGTCGCGGCCAGAAACGGAAACAGGATATAGAACCAGAGCTCGGCCGAAATGCTCCACGACGGCGCGTTCCACGAGAAGACGAGCCCAGTGATCGGGAGCCATGCGTGGAGCATCAGGAGGTTGATCGGCGCGGTCATCGCGTAGAGGGGAGAAAGCAAGGCGTGGGGCTGGATAACGAGCGCGGCAATGAGGAACGTGAAGAGGTGAACAGGCCAGAGCCGGGCGAATCTGGCGACATAGAACGACCTCACGGAATGGCCGGTGAAATCCCGGTAGACATAAGTCAGGATGAAGCCGGAAAGGACGAAGAAGAACCCGACGCCGAGCCCATAGCGAGGGTCGCTCGGCAGTCCGCCAAGGGTCGAAATCATATGCATGGTCACGATTGCCCCGGCGGCGAAGAAGCGCAAGGACGTGAGAGGGTGAAGCGGCGACGCTTTCAAACGAGATTCCTCAAGACCCGAACGACTGTTACCCAGCCTCGTTATCTGACTTTCATCCCGAATGGGACTGTAGAGTTCGGCGCCGCCGTGTCAGGGTGACGACATCGTTCCCCTTCCATTTCATAAGCGGGCAGATGAGACTTTTTATTCACGTCGGGCCGCACAAGACGGGCACGTCGGCACTTCAAGCCTCCCTGCACAAGAATCACGCCGCCCTTAGGCAGCGCGGTGCGTGGTATCTGGGGTGGGAGGGGACGACCAATCACACCCTGCTCGGCCACGCATTCCTGCGGTCGGAGCCGTCTGCACCCGCACTGCTGAACCGCTATTTCGACGCGGCTGCCGCGGCGGGTTGCGACACTTGCATCGTGAGTTCGGAGAGCTTTTCGAAATATGTCTTCGATCCGGCGCCCTTTCTTCACGCGATCAATGGCTTGCGGGCGACCTTCATCGCCTATCTGCGCCCGCCCGACGACCGCCTCGTCTCAGTCTTCAACCAGATGGTGCGACATGGCCGGCGGGTCGCGCCGATCGAGGAAAGGGGAAACTACGATCCCACCTACCGCTCGAATCTGACCAAGTGGGCCGCCGCCGACGGACACCGGCTCGTTCTGGCGCCCTACGACGAGCGGCAGTGGCCCAACGGCAGCATTCTCGACGACTTTCTGGGCATGATCGGCGTTGACGCTACGGGGCTGGACCATTCGGTGGAGCCCGTCGAGGCGAACCGCAGCCTGCCTGCCGGCCTGACCGAAGTTCTGCGGCTCGCGAACGGGCTCGCCATGGGCGAGGAGATGCGACGGAGCCTGTCGCACGGACTCGAGCAGCTCGCGTTCTCCCGGCCCGAACTCTTTGCGAAAGGCTCGGCTCTGGACCGCGACGCGCGAATCGCGCTCCGGCGGGAGCTGCGCGGCAGCCTCGATCTCTGGCGGCCGCATTTCCGCGCGGGTTTCGACGAGGACTTCCTGATTTCCGAGGATTTCTGATCCGGCTGTCGAGGCGGTGGGCATAAGCCGCGCTGAAGGCGGCGGCGGATGCAACGCATTGCCGCTTTTCGACCGTCATCGCGATGAAGTATGGAACGGCATGACCAACAGCCCTTCACCCGCCCGCTTCTCCCATGTCACCGACTGGGTGTTCGATCTCGACAACACGCTCTATCCGCATCATTCGAACCTGTTCGCGCAGATCGACGTGAAGATGACGGCCTATGTCTCGGAGCTTCTGCAGCTGCCGCGCGACGAGGCGAGGGTGCTGCAGAAGGAACTCTATCTCGAATATGGCACGACACTGAACGGGTTGATGGAGAGGCACCGCATCGACCCGGACGACTTCCTGCAGAAGGTGCATGACATCGACTATTCCTGGGTGAAGCCGAACCCGGAGCTCGGACAGGCGATCAAGGCGCTGCCGGGCCGCAAGTTCATCTTCACCAATGGCGACCGGGGACATGCCGAGCGCACGGCACGCCAGCTCGGCGTGCTCGACGAGTTCGACGACATCTTCGACATCGTCGCGGCGGGGCTGACGCCCAAGCCGGCGCGCGGTACCTACGAGAAGTTCGTCGAGCTGCACAAGGTCGCCGGGCCTAGCGCCGTGATGTTCGAGGACCTGGCCCGCAACCTCGTCGTGCCGAAGGCGCTCGGCATGACGACGGTGCTGATCGTGCCGAACAATTTCGAGCCGACCTTCTCGGAGATCTGGGAACGCGATCCGGCGCTCGACGACGAGGTCGACTACGTCACCGACGACCTGACTTCCTTCCTGCGCACCATTCTGGGACAGGCCGCCGCTTGAAGCGCTTCACCTCCGTCGAGGCGCGGATCGATGCGGCCGCGCACCGGGTGCTCGACCGGCTGCCGCAAGGCGGCGTTTCGGGCGCGCTGGTCGAGTTCGTCGTCTTCGGCCTGAAACAGGCCTGGGCCTGCCTGTTCGGCGGCGCGCTCTTGGGAATCATGATCCTGACGGCGCTGCTGTGGCCGCAGGCCGCTCCGATCGAGCGCTACGATTTCCTGTTCCTCGCCGCGCTGTCGATCCAGGCCGCGCTTCTCGCCTTCAAGCTGGAGACGCCGAGGGAGGCGCTGGTCATCCTGGTCTTCCATCTGGTCGGCACGGCGATGGAACTGTTCAAGACCAGCGCCGGCTCGTGGATCTATCCGGAGGAGGCCTTCTTCCGGATCATGGGCGTGCCGTTATTTTCGGGCTTCATGTATGCCGCCGTCGGCTCCTACATCGCCCGCATCACGCGCATCTTCGACATGCGCTACACGGACTACCCGTCGCTCGCAGCGACGGTGGTGCTGGCGGTGGCGATCTACGTCAACTTCTTCACGCATCACTTCGTCTTCGATGCGCGCTGGGGCCTGTTCGCCTTCGCCTTCGTGCTGTTCCGCAAGACGCGCGTGCACTACCGCGTCTTTCGCGGCCGCCACCAGATGCGGCTGCTGGTCGGCTTCCTGCTGGTGGCGCTGTTCATCTGGTTCGCCGAGAACATCGCCACCTGGTCGCGGGCGTGGATCTACCCCTCGCAGGCAAACGGCTGGACGCCGGTTTCGCTGTCGAAGCTCGGCGCCTGGTATCTGCTGATGATCATTTCCTTCGTGCTGGTGAGCCTCGTCCACCGGCCCGCCGCACCGGACCGGGAACCGGAGACTGTTCCCGGGAAGCGCGACGCGGACGTCTGAGTTGGCAGAGTGTCGGGGGGGCCGCGGGGCGCGCGCCCCCCGCCCGCCCCTGGGGGGGCGACGCGGGCCGGCGGGAGTGGGGGTGGTGGGGGGGCCGGGGGGGGGGGCGGGGCGGGCCGGCGA
>JAYSFJ010000010.1:28408-175053 GCA_041913465.1 Mesorhizobium sp.
GAGTGGGGCGCGCGCCCCGCGGGCCGCGCGACGCTCTACGACCGATGGACGAGCATCGCTGACCGAAGTCAGTGCTGATGGTCGTCGGCCGCGGCCTTGACCGGGAGCGACAGTTCGACCTTGCCGGCCTTCTCGAATTCGAGCGTGACGGCAATCGTCGCGCCCTCCTTGAACGGCTCCTTCACCTGCATGAACATCAGGTGCAGGCCGCCCGGCTTCAACTCGACGGTCTGGCCGGCCGGGATCTCGATGCCGCCCTCGACCGGCCGCATGACCATCACGTCGTTCTTGATCTCCATCGTGTGCATCTCGGACTTGCCGGCGGCGGTGGTCGAGACGCCGATCATGCGGTCCGGGGCCGAACCGCCATTGGCGATCGTCACGAAGCCGCCGCCCGCCGGCTGGCCGGGCAGCATGGCGCGCAGCCAGCCGCCGGTGAGCGTCAGGTCGCCTACCTTGACCGCGTCGGCCGCCATGTGGCCGCCATGGCCGTCGTCGGCCGCGGCCGCGATGGTTACGAAGGGCGCCGGAAACTTCAGCGAATGCGGATCCTGGCCTTCGGCCGCGATCTCGTTCCAGGCGACCTTGCCATCCTTGCACAGCTGCGTGACGATGAAGGGCAGCTTCGCGCCGGGTTCGGCCGACAGGGAGCCGCTGACGACGAATTCCTCGTAGAAGTCGTCCGGCAGGTCGCCGCCGCTCCAGGTGACCGACTTGAGTCCCGACGAGACGTCTTTGCCGTGCAATTTGTAGGTCTTGGCGTAGTCGCCCTTTTCGGTGGCAACCTGCCAGCCGGCCTTGGGCATCGGCTTGGCGCCGATGAAGCCTTCGGGCAGGTCGATCTTGACCGTGTGGGTGGCCTGACCGTCGCAGCCGTGCGGGATGCGCACGACGGCCTTGTAGGAGCCGGCCGGTGCTTCCGCCTTCTCGAGCGTGGAGTGGGCGAAGGCGGTGACGATGGAAACGGCCGTGAGCGCGCAGGCTGCGGCCAGGGGAAGAACGTAACGACGCATGATGATCTCCTTGGACATCTGAAATGACATGACGACCCGCGCACAATTGCGCGGCCGACCGGTGTTTCAGGCGAAGGAGGGAGGTGCGCGTATGCCCGGCGGCCGTTCGGGCGGCAGGGACTGGGGGCTGATCGTGTCGCGTGAAGGCGGCGGCGCCACGGCGACGGCGAGGACGGGCTCCCAGGCCGGGACGGCGACGGCGATCGCCTTGGCGAGCGTCTTCAGGCCGCAGGCGCCGACGACGCATTCGCCGCAGCTGTCATGGTGGACAGGCGTGCCGTCCGGCAGCGGCTCGGCGCCGAGCATGCTGCAGATCACGAGATGGCCGCCGGCGCTCGCCTGGGCGACCGCGAGCGGCTGCAGCGTATGGGCGAAGAGCAGGAACAGGGCGAGCGCGGCGAACAGGCGCTGGTCGCGCCTCAGCCGTGCAAACCATGACGGTTTCGCCGAGTTCCTCATGCCGCACCCATAGCCTGACGGCCTGGCCAGCGCCAGTGCGTCAAACTGGCTGGTCGATGCCGTAGAAGGTGCGGATGACGTCCCACGCCTCAGCGGCGGTGTCGGCATAGTTGATGATGTGCTGATCGCCGGGCGAGATCGTGCCCTGTTCGGCAAGGAAGTCGAGGTCGAGGGCGCGGTGCCAGAAGTCGCTGCCGAACAGGATGACCGGCACCCGCTCCATGCGCCCGGTCTGGATCAGCGTCAGCGTCTCGAAGAACTCGTCCATCGTGCCGAAACCGCCGGGGAAAATGGCGACCGCCTTGGCGCGCATGATGAAGTGCATCTTGCGGATCGCGAAATAGTGGAAGTTGAAGCACAGCTCCGGTGTCACGTAGAGATTGGGCGCCTGCTCGTGCGGCAGGACGATGTTGAGGCCGATCGACGGCGCGCCGACATCCGCGGCGCCGCGGTTGCCCGCTTCCATGACGCCCGGCCCGCCGCCGGTGACGACGACGAACTCGCGGTGATAGGACCCGGCCGAATGTTCGGAGCAGAGGCGGGCGAACTTGCGCGCCTCGTCGTAATATTTGCTGTTCGCCTTGAGGTTCTTCTCCTGCGTCTCGTTCTTGGCCGCCCAGGCCGGGCCGCCGGGCTCGGGAATGCGCGCGCCGCCGAACAGGATGACCGTCGAGCGGATGCCGCGCTCGGTCAGGATCAGCTCCGGCTTCATCAGTTCGAGCTGCAGGCGCACGGCGCGCATCTCGCGCCGCGTCAGGAAGTCCTCGTCGTTCCAGGCCAGCCGGTAGGTGGACGCCCGGGTCTGCGGCGTATCGGGGACGGATCTGGCACGCTCCAGATCCTCATCGGAGTGTGGCAGCGGCGTCCAGCCGTTCTTTTCCATGGGATTCATCAGCAATTCCCCTGTTCCGACCGCGACTTTCCGGCCTGGAAGGCCCGCAGAGCCGGGCGTCTCCGGCGGTCGAAGCGCGATTGACCCTCGCCCATGTCGATGACATAGGTTCCGCGCGGTTTTAGCCTACCCGTCCTGCCGTTAACGGAGCGTTATCCATGTCGAAGCCCGATCTGTCGTCCCTCGAAAAGTCGGTGGAGGCTGCGTTCGAGGCGCGCGACGGCATCAATGCCGCGACCAGGGGCGAGGCGCGCGAGGCGATCGAGACGACGCTCGATCTGCTCGACAAGGGCCAGATCCGCGTCGCCGAGCGCGGCGCCGACGGCACCTGGCATGTCAACCAGTGGATGAAGAAGGCGGTGCTTCTGTCGTTCCGCCTGAGCCCGATGGCGATCATCAAGGGCGGGCCGGGCGAGAGCGCCTGGTGGGACAAGGTCGCCTCCAAGTTCGACGGCTGGGGCGCGGTGGATTTCGAAAGGGCCGGCTTCCGGGCGGTGCCGAACTGCGTCGTGCGCCACTCGGCCTACATTGCGCCGAACGCGATTCTGATGCCGTCCTTCGTCAATCTCGGCGCCTATGTCGGCGAGGGCACCATGGTCGACACCTGGGTCACGGTCGGTTCCTGCGCCCAGATCGGCAAGCATGTGCACCTTTCCGGCGGGGTGGGCATCGGCGGCGTGCTGGAACCGCTACAGGCCGGACCGACGATCATCGAGGACAACTGCTTTATCGGCGCGCGCTCCGAGGTGGTCGAGGGCTGCATCGTGCGCGAGGGATCGGTTCTCGGCATGGGCGTGTTCATCGGCAAGTCGACCAAGATCGTCGACCGCGCCACCGGCGAAGTGACGTATGGCGAAGTGCCGCCCTATTCGGTGGTCGTCGCCGGCACGATGCCGGGCGGCACGATGGGCAACGGACAGCCCGGCCCCGGCCTCTACTGCGCCGTGATCGTCAAGCGCGTCGACGAGAGGACCCGTTCCAAGACGTCGATCAACGAACTGCTGCGGGACTGACGGGGGCGATGTAGTCGATGATCGACATACCGCAGCTTGTCTGGCTTTTCCTGCGGCTGAAGGGGCGCATCAGCCGCGCGGCCTACCTGCTCGCCGGCCTGCTCGCGAACCTGGTGCCGCTGTTCCTGCTCTACCGGTTCACCCTGGTGCCTGAAGGCAGCACGGAGTCGATGGGCTGGGCAGTCGCCTTCACGCTGATCGGCGTCCTCGCGATCTGGGCCATCTTCGCGCTGAGCGTGAAGCGGGTGCACGACCTCGGCAAGCCCGGCGCCTTTGCGCTCGCCCTGTTCGTTCCAGTCATCTCCTATATCGTTTTCATCGTCCTGTGCGTGATGCCGGGGGATCCGGGACCCAACCGGTACGGCGAAACGACCAACAGTCCGGCGTGACGCCATGCAGTCCGGTCTCGACACCTCGGCACGCTACCGGACCATCGACGCCACCAGGGTCATCGCGACGGCCGAACTGCTCGAAGCCCGGATCGCCGACCGGTTTCCAGAGTCGGGGCTGCGCAAGGTTGCGGTCGAACTGATCGCGCTGAGCCGGGACATCGCCCGCGAGGCCCGTCACCTCGAAGCGCCGATCCGCTGGCTTCGTGTGATGACCCTGGCGACGATCCTGGTCGGCATCCTCGTCATCGGCTTCGTGATGACCATCCTGTCCTTCGACCGGATCGACACCGGCGCCTTCGATTTCGTCCAGGGCATCGAGGCGACGCTGAACACGATCCTGCTCGTCGGCCTCGGCATGATCACGCTGACCCAGATGGAGATCAGGGTGAAGCGCCGCAAGGTGTTCGCCGGGCTTCATTCGCTGCGCTCGATGATTCATGTCATCGACATGCACCAGCTGACCAAGGATCCCGCGGCCCTGTCGCAGGATTTCACGCCGTCGGTGCATTCGCCGAAGCGCAATCTGAGTTCCGCCGACCTGTCGCGCTATCTCGACTATTGCTCGGAGATGCTGTCGATCACCGGCAAGGTCGCGGCGCTCTATGCCCAGTCGGTCGACGACGATGTCGTCGTGCGCGCCGTCAACGATGTCGAGAACCTCGGCACGACCCTCTCGCGCAAGATCTGGCAGAAGATCGTCATGATCGCCGAGCAGTCGGGCGCCCCGCGCCGGCCCGGCTGATCAGGCGAGGTCGGTCTGGGTAAAATCGGCGCCGACATAGAGCAGCGGCACGCCTGCGGCCTTGGCGCAGGCATAGGAGAAGCAGTCGCCGAAATTGAGCTGCGCCGGATGGCCGCGCCCCTTGCCGTAGCGGGCCATCGCTGAGATCGCGATCTCGCCGATCTCGGGGGTGATGGACATGTTGGTGGCGCCGACGAATTGAGCAAACCGCGAAACGATGCCCCGTGCATCGCTCACGCTGATCTGCTGCTTGGAAGCAAGCACACTCGTCGCTTCGTAGATCGCCAGCGGGGAAATCGACAGTGGTGTCCCGGCCCCTTCGATCTTTGCGAAGATGTCTCCAGCCCGAGGGCCATTGTTCAAATATTCGACGACGGCAGATGTCTCGAGAAACACTCAGTCGCCCCACATCATGTCGGTGTACGCCTTCTCGTCAAAATTGGGATCCGGGTTGCCGATCCTGCGCACTTCCGCCTGAAGCGCCTCCAGCTTCCTGCGAAGCTCCGCCTTCTTGTCCGGCTGCTCAAGCGCGCGTTTCAGCGCGATTCGCACCGCCTCGGTCTTCGTCTTCACGCCGTAGGCGGCCTGAACCTCCTCGGCCAGCCGGTCGACTTCTTCGTCCTTGACATACAGCGCCATAGGATATCCTCACTCAAAAAAGGATATCCCGAACATGCCCGGTGATCAATATCTGGTAGCTGGAAACTCCGCTCAGGCGGCGATCTCGGGACCGTAGCGCGTGATGTCGACGCGGTCGCGCCCGGCATTCTTCGCGGCGTAGAGGCGTTCGTCCGCCGCCCGGTAGAGATCGGCGAACGTCGCGCCTCGGTCGAACGTCGCGCCCCCGACGCTGATGGAGAGGTCGTGTTTGCGGCCATATGGCGCGAACGGGGCGGAGCGCACGGCGGCGCGTATGCGGTCCGCCACCATCGCGGTCCGCGCCGGGTCCGCGCTGGGCATGAAGACCGCGAATTCCTCTCCGCCAAGCCGGCCGACGAGATCGATCTCGCGGACCATCGACTTGATCGTGCCGGCGATCAGCTTCAATGCCTCGTCGCCGAGATCGTGACCGAAATTGTCGTTGACCGCCTTGAAGTGGTCGACGTCGAGCACGAGCAGGGCGCCGCTGCCGGCTCCCTCATGCTTTTCCACGCGCTCCAGGTAACCGTCGACCAGCGCGGTGAAGGCGCGACGGTTCAGGCAGGAGGTCAGCGCGTCGGTGGCTGCCACGTTCATGAGCTCGCTGTGCGCGATCGAGAGTTCGCGCAGCTTGCTCAACAGGAAGAAGAAAAAGGGGGGAGCGACGACCAGCGGGATGACGAGGTTGTTGACCGGGTCATCGCCCCAGCGCCATGTCCCGGTCTCGAACGAATAGCTATCGATCGCGAATGCCGCGAGGATGCAGAAGAGCGTGCCGACCGCGGTCAGCAGATAGACTCGCGCCTTGCCGCGAGAGGACAGGTCCAGGCGTTTGAAGGCCATAGGCCGCGCGACTCCGACTCGTGCACGCAGATTAGCACAGGTGAGTTAAGGGTTGATAAAGTCTTTGTCGCGCTCCGGTCATGCCCATCGTCGCACCCGCGCCTGGCATCGTGACAGACGCCGCCCTTTGGAATAACGCTCGTGCAATGAGCCTGCCCACAGATCCCGCCGCCAATCTCGCCGCACTCATCCGCTGCCCGTCGGTCACGCCGGCCGAGGGCGGGGCGCTGAGCGCGCTGGGCGCCATGCTGGCGCCAATGGGATTTTCGATCGAGCGGCCGGTGTTCAGCGAGCAGGGCACGCCCGACGTCGAGAACCTCTATGCCCGGCTCTCCGGCAACGGCCCGCACCTGATGTTCGCCGGCCATACCGACGTCGTGCCGCCGGGCGACGAGCAGGCCTGGACGCACCCGCCCTTCGCCGCCGAGATCGCCAATGGCCAGATGTACGGTCGCGGCGCCGTCGACATGAAGGGCGGCATCGCCTGCTTCGTCGCCGCGCTTGCCCGCCATGTCGGGGAGCGCGGCGCGCCGAAGGGCTCGGTCTCGTTGCTGATCACCGGCGACGAGGAAGGCCCGTCGGTCAACGGCACCTCGAAGCTGCTCGAATGGGCCGCTGCGAAGGGGGAGACCTGGGACGCCTCGATCGTCGGCGAGCCGACCAATCCCGAACGGCTCGGCGACGCGATCAAGATCGGCCGGCGCGGCTCGATCTCCGGGACCGTTACCGTGCGCGGCGTGCAGGGCCATGTCGCCTATCCGCATCTCGCCGACAATCCGGTGCGCGGCCTCGTCTCGCTGGTCGAGGCCCTGCTTTACCCGGTTTTCGACAAGGGCACGGCCGATTTCCAGCCGAGCAATCTCGAAGTCACGACCATCGACGTCGGCAATCCGGCGGCCAACGTCATCCCGGGCAAGGCGACCGCCTCGTTCAACATCCGCTTCAACGACAGCTGGAACGCCGAGACGCTCCAGACCGAGATCCATAATCGTCTCGACCGCGCGGCGCGCAAGTCGAAGCTCCGGCCCGGCAGGACGGAGCCGGTCGACTACGAGCTTGTCTGGCGCGGCCGGGCGAGCCCGGTGTTCCTGACCCATGACGACAAGCTGATCCGCACACTGAGCGGTTCGGTCGAGGCAGTGACCGGGCGATATCCCGCGCTCTCGACGTCGGGGGGCACGTCCGACGCGCGCTTCATCAAGGATTATTGCCCGGTGGTCGAGTTCGGCCTCGTCGGCAAGACGATGCATATGGTCGACGAGCGCGTGCCGCTCGACGATCTCGAAACGCTGACGCGCATCTACCAGCGCTTCCTCGCGGACTGGTTCGCCTGACATGCCGAGCGGCGACGAGATCCAGACCTACCTTGCCGGCGCCTGGCGGCTGATGATGGGCAAGCCCGACGGCGTGCGCGCGCTCGACGTCTCGGCCGACGGGTTCTGGAATTCGTTCTTCGCGATCCTCGTCGCGTTCCCGGCACTCAGCGTCAGCTGGGCCGGGCTCGCGGCCGAACTCTCCGAAGAGGGGCTCGGCAGCCGCTACTCGATCCTCTTGCGCCTCGCGGTCATCGACGTCGTCGCCTGGGTTCTGCCGCTGCTCGTCCTTGGCCTGGTCGCGCGGCCGGCGGGCATCCTCGACCGCTATCCTCATTTCGTCGTCGCCAGCAACTGGGCTTCGGCCCTTCTGGCCTGGCTGATGCTGCCGGCCGGCCTGCTCAACCTGTTCGTTCCGGGGGCGAACGAATTCAACGACGCGGTCTCGCTGGTCGTTTTCATCGCCGCACTTGTCCTCACCTGGCGGCTGACGAACGCGGTGCTCGCCAAAGGCGCGGCCATCGCGAGCGCCGTCTTCGTCGGCATGGTCTTCGCGGCGCTGTTTCTGATCGTCTTCCTGCAGGGACTGTTCGGCCTGGAGGGAGCTCAGGTTCCGGCCGCGTAGTCGACGGCGATCAGATAGAGCCCGTCGGACGGGGCGACGGGGCCGCAGCGCGCCCGGTCGGCGGCGACGAGCGCGTCCTTCACGTCCTGCGCTGTCCAGGCGCCTTCGCCGACGCGTTTCAGCGTGCCGGCCATCGAGCGGACCTGGTTGTGCAGGAAGGAGCGCGCCGAGGCGCGGATCTCAATCACCTCGCCCACGCGGGTGACGTCGAGCCGGTCGAGCGTGCGCAGCGGGCTGTTCGCCTGGCAGTGGATCGAGCGGAAGGTGGTGAAGTCGTGCCGGCCCACGAGGTGCTGCGCGGCCGCGTGCATGGCCTCGTCATCGAGGCGCTTCGGCACCCACCAGGCTCGCTTCGCCTCCAGCGCCAGCCGCGCCCGGCGGTTGACGATCCGGTAGAGATAGTGGCGGGCGGTGGCCGAGAAGCGGGCGTCGAACTCCCCGCTGACCTGCCGCGCGGCAAGGATCGCGACCGCGTCGTTGGCGAGCCCGAGATGGGCATTGAGCGCGTCGCGCACCGTATCGGCCGGCCAGTCCTTCGAGAGATCGACGTGCGCCACCTGACCGGTCGCATGCACGCCGGCATCGGTGCGCCCGGCGCCGCGGATGGACACCTCTTCACCGCAGAAGGCCTTGATCGCGTCCTCGATCGCCTCCTGGATCGAACGCTGCCCGGCCTGCCGCTGCCAGCCGGCAAAGGCGCTGCCGTCATATTCGATGTCGAGCCGGTAGCGCGGCATCTCAGAGATCCGAAAACGCGCGGGCGTAGACGAGCCGCCCGGTCGCCGGAGCGTCGGCCCAGGCCAATGCCTGCAGCGCCTCGCACTGGTAGTCGCTGGCAAAGCCCGCGGCGCGCTCGTGCCTGTAGCCGAAGCGGCCGTAATAGGACGGCTCGCCGAGCACGATGGAAAGCGTCTCGCCGGCATCTTTCAGCAGCGCATGGGCGGCGTCGACAAGTGCGGTGCCGATCCCGCTGTCCTGGCGCTTCGGCTTGACGGAAAGTGGGGCGAGCGCGACGGCGGGAAACCGATCGGTTCCGTTCTCGACGAAGAGGCGGGAGAACAGGACGTGGCCGACGACCTCGCCCTCCTGCGTCGCGACGAGTTCGAGGACCGTGTCGCCGCCGGCAACGAGCGCCTCGACCAGATCCGCTTCCGCCGGCTGGCCGAAGGCCTGCAGTTCCACGTCGCGGATGCCGGCGCGGTCGGCGGGCTCTGCCGGGCGAATGACGAGGCCGCGGATCATGACAGCCGGTCTCCCCTGGCGAGCCGCACGCCGCGCAGGAAGTCCTGCGCCGTCATCGGCTTGCCGCCGGCGCGCTGCACCTCGAGGAGTCGAACTGCGCCGTCGCCGCAGGCAATGGCGAGATCGCCGTCCAGCACCTCGCCGGGCTCTCCCGCACCGTCCGCCCGCGTCGTGCGCAGCACCTTGAGCCGTTCCGCCTTGCCGTTGACCGTCACCTCGCACCAGGCCCCGGGGGCGGGCGACAGCGCCCGCACCGTGTCGTGCACCTCGCGCGCGGGGCGCGTCCAGTCGATGCGGCACTCGGCCTTGTCGATCTTCTTCGCATAGGTGACGCCGTCGGCGGGCTGCGGCGTCAACGTAAGTTCGCCTCGTTCGAGCCTCGCCATCCCCTCGACCATCAGTGCGGCACCGGCCTCGCTCAGGCGGTCGTGCAGTTCGCCGCCGGTCATGTCGGCGGCGATGGCGACACGGGCGGTCAGCGCGACCGGGCCGGTGTCGAGACCCACGTCCATCTTCATCACCATCATACCCGCTTCGGCGTCGCCGGCCATGATCGCACGCTGGATGGGCGCGGCGCCCCGCCAGCGCGGCAGGAGCGAGGCATGGCCGTTGAAGCAGCCGAGCCGGGTGCCCTCCAGGATCGGCTTCGGCAGGAGAAGCCCGTAGGCGACGACGACCGCCGCGTCCGCCCCGAGCGCCCGGAACGCCTCCTGCTCGGCCTCGCCCTTGAGCGAGACGGGCGTGCGCACCTCAAAGCCGAGCGCTTCCGCCGCGCGATGGACGGGCGAGGGGGTGAGCTCCAGCCCGCGCCGGCCGGCGGGACGCGGCGGCTGCGAATAGACGGCCACGATCTTGTGCCCCGCCGCGTGCAGCGCGCGCAGCGTCGGCACCGAGAAGTCCGGCGTGCCCATGAAGATCAGGCGCAATGTCATGCTGTTCGGTTCACCTCGTCTGCGCGCTTCAACAGCCTTGGCGCGCGAAGGTCAACCCGTCCGCCTGCTCAGCCCCGCACCGCCGCGACGTGGCGGGCGAAATCGGGCGTCTCCATCAGCGCCTTGCAGCGGGCGAAGCGGTTGTCGGCATAGGCGCGGAAGTCGTCGGCCGGATTGCCGTTGGCGAGCTGAATCAGGCCCCACAGCGTCCAAAGGAGATCGCACATCGCCTTGTAGATGACGACGCGGCCGCGATCGTTGGCCGACGGTTCGCCGCCGAAATAGGCGGCAAGCATCTCGTCCTCCTGGCGCGCGTCGAAGCCGCCTTCGACCGAAAGGTCGCCGAGATCCCACATCGGATCGTTCATGCCCGAATATTCCCAGTCGACGATCCACATGCGCTCGCCGGTGTCGAGGAAGTTCTCGCAGAGCGGATCGCAATGGCAGGCGACGATCGGCAGGGGATGCGCCGCAAGTGCCGCGCGCACCGTCTCGTCCGCCTCGCGCACGACGTCGTGGTAGCCCGCGGGCAGGGCGACATCCTTGGTGGAGAGCACCTTCAGGTAGTCGTCGATCATCGCGAACAGTTCGAAACGGAACGGAAAGACGGCGCCGGATGTGTGCAGCCTGCGGAAGGCTTCTCCCGCGCGAGCCGGACTGCCGGCGCGGGCGCGGAATCCATCCGGCGACATGGTCACGGCATCGGCCACGAAGCGCGTCGCCATCACGCCGGTCGTCTCGTCGAAATGCAGCACCTGCGGCGACACGCCCGCCTTCGCCGCCTCGCGCGCGGCGACTGCCTCATTGGCGCGGCTGATATACTCCTCGGTGCCCTTGCCGGGGATGCGCAGGCAGAACTCGCCGGCGCGGTAGACGCGATTGGTCAACCCGCCGAGGCGTTCGACCGGGCCGGAATAGGCCGCAGTCGCGGGGATCGAGGCGAGAAGCGCGCGGATGTCGGCGAGGTTTTCGGTCATGTCACGTCCCGGCGAGGCCAATGAGGCAGCATAACGTCACTCCACCCCCACTCATCAAGGGGGCGGCGGGACGTTTGCAACGCTGGCGTGACGCGGAGCGCGCCGGGCCTCAGTAGCCGCCGGGCGGCAGGTAGGTGAGGGCCGCGCGGATGGTCACGCTGCAACCCGGAATACCGAGATTGTTGGCCGTCCCCGTCATCGTGACCGAGGTTGTGGCGGCGGCGACGGCCGAGATCACGAAATTGGTGGTTATCGAGGGAATCGTCACCGGCTGCGCAAAGGCGTTGCCGGACACGCTGACCGTGCCGGCGCCGCGCAGGGTCGGCGTGGCATCGTTGTTGGTCATCAGCAGCGCGCCGTTCGAACTGATGATCGCCAGCCGCTCGGGCGCAGTCTCGGCGCCGACATTGGCCTTGTATTCGACGATGAAGCTCTCCGAGACGTCGTATTCCGCGATGCAGGGCGCGGTGGCCGTGCGGGCAGTGATGACCGCGATGCCCTTGAACAGCTTGCCCGCGTGCGCCTGCCCTGCGGCGCCGATGGCCGTTGCCAGGGCGATCGAAGCGAGGACGGGTGTGCGACCGATGGACATGGGTGTTCTCCTGGTCTGGACGTGGCAAGGTGCGCAGGCGGGATGATGCATAAGTTCCCTTGCGGAAACAATGGCCCAAATGGGCTAGGGGCTTCGCCGATACCGCCCGCAGGACGGCCCGCCGGCCCCGCCCGCGCACCGAGGTCGCGCCGATCGGTGAACTGCGGGCACCGATTGGAGGATTGCGCATTCGCGGACGAAGGTGCCCTCGCTCAGGCTTGCCTTCACGGGCCCGTACCGGTCTATGGTGGGCTGCTTGGAAGCCGCGAGGACAGCATGGCGGACGGACATCACGAAGGCGCGCTGGGGCAGGTCTACAGCGCGAAAAAGCCCGAAGAGGTCGCGGCGCTCTACGACCGCTGGGCCGACACCTATGACGCGGAAATGGCGGTCGCGGGCTATCGTCACCCGTCGATCGCGCTGGCCCTTCTGGCGCGTCATCTGCCGCGCGGGGCGGCCCCCGTGCTCGACGCCGGCTGCGGCACGGGGCTGGTCGGCGAATGGCTGGGTATCGTCGGCTATCCCGAGATCGAAGGCCTCGACATTTCGGCCGGGATGCTGGAGAGGGCGCGCGCCAAGGGCGCCTATGCGCGGCTTCACAACCTCGCGCTCGGCGGCCCGCTCCCCTTCGCCGACGGCCATTTCGCCGGCATCGTCTCGGCGGGCGTCTTCACCACCGGCCATGTCGGTGCGGAAGGGCTCGACGAGCTGATCCGCATCTGCCGCAAGGGCGGAGCGATCGTATTGACGGTGAAGAACACGCTATGGGAGGGCGGGTTCGCCGCGCGGATCGCGGAGCTGGAGGCGCAGGGCATGATCACCCGCACCGAGGAAACGGAGCCCTATGTCTCGATGCCGGGAGAAGTGGGGACGGTGCCGAGCAGGGCGGTGGTGTTGAGGCGCTAGCGGGCCCGGTTTAAGCCGACTTGCGTTCCGGGGCGGCTGCAACATAGCGAGCGACATTGATCTCGCCCTCGCGTTTGCGCGCGATGGCGATGTCGTAGCTGTTCTGCATGCGCATCAGCGTGTCCATGCTGACGCCGAAGGCCTTCTCGAGACGCAGTGCCATTTCCGGCGACAATGCCGCGCGCTCGTTGAGCAAGGCGGACAGGGCTGGACGCGTCACGCCTAGAACCTCGGCTGCCGCCGTAACCGACAGTCCCGCCGGTTCCAGGATCTCGGCGCGCACGAAGCCGCCAGGATGCGGCGGGTTTTTCAGGCGGAAGTTCGGTTTAGCGGTCATGGTCTACGCAGCCTCGTTCATCGAACTGGCCGGGCTGACTGCTGCAACGACCGCGTCGGCTGACCAGTCTACGAAGGCGGGATCGGCACGAAGTGCTTCCAGGCTACGCGGACGAGGCGCGCCACCCGGCCAGTCTTCAAGCGCGAACGCCAAGGCGACCGACGCCTCGGTCAGTGCCTCGTCCAAGGTATCTGCGACTGTCGTGACCCCGATCAGGTCGGGGAAGGACACGCCGAACCCGCTGCCGGGTACCTTGTGGATCAGGCCGATGTAATGCGACGCCATCTTGCTCAATCCCTGGGCTATGCCAACCCACGTCATCCTCGGGCTTGTCCCGAGGATCTACTGCCGCCGGCAAGCGGCTGATGTCGCTATCGACAATCGCCGACGACGGCAGATGCTCGGGACAAGCCCGAGCATGACGGCGGCAGAATTGCATCGCTCAGGATCGACTCTCAAAGGTACGATATCTCGGCTGTCTCTCGGCATAAATGTACTCGCCTGCCTCATCCAGGCCCTTTACCACGGCGCCTCAGTTCTTCACCCGTTCCGCCCCCACATCGTACAGCGGCCCCATATGCAGCGCCGCCGGCACGGTCTCCATCGCCACCACCAGTTCGTAGCGCCCGGAGGCGAGGAACTCGTCCGACACTCCCTCGGTATTTCGGACATAGCCGTAGCCGATGTTCTTGCCGACCGTGTAGCCGTAGCCGCCGGAGGTGAGGTAGCCGACCGGCTGGCCGTCGCGCAGGATCGTCTCGCGGCCGAGGAGCACGACGGTCGGATCGTCGACGGTGAAGCAGGCAAGCCGCTTCTTCAGCGGCTGGCCGGCGACGGCCTCCAGCGCGCGGCGGCCGTTGAAGTCTGTGTTCTTGCGGAGCTTCACCGCCCAGCCGAGCCCGGCTTCGAACGGCGTATCGTTGGGCGTGATGTCCGAGCCCCAGGCGCGGTAGCCCTTCTCGAGCCGGAGCGATTCGAGCGCGCGGTAGCCGACCGGGCGGATGCCGTGCGGCTCGCCGGCCGCCATCAGCGCGTCGAACACCTCGCCGGTGGCGCCGATCGGCACGTGCAGTTCCCAGCCGAGCTCGCCGACATAGGTGACGCGCAGCGCCCGCACGATGGCTCCGGCGATCGCGATCTCGCGGACATGGCCGAACGGGAATGCCTCGTTCGAGACGTCGGCGTCGGTGACGCCAGCCAACACCTCGCGAGCGCGCGGCCCCATCAGCGACAGGGTGCCGAACCGTTCGGTCACGTCGGTCAGCCGCGCGTCGACCCCCGCGCCGATGTGATCCTCGATCCAGGAGAGGTCGTGGGTGCGGAAACCGGTGCCGGTGACGATGTAGAACCGGTTGTCGGCAAGCCGCGCCACCGTCAGGTCGGCCTCGATGCCGCCGCGCGAATTGAGAAGCTGCGTGTAGGTCAGCCGCCCGACCGGCTTCGACACGTCGTTGGCGCAGATCCAGTCGAGCGCCTTCTGCGCATCCGCTCCCGCAAGCTCGTATTTGGCGAAGGAGGATTGGTCGAAGATGCCGACCTTCTCGCGCACCAGCCGGTGTTCCTCGCCGACCGGGCCGAACCAGTTCTGCCGGCCCATCGAATAGACGTCCGCCGGCTCCACTCCCTCCGGCGCGAACCAGTTCGGCCGCTCCCAGCCGAGCTTGGAGCCGAAGACGGCGCGGTGCTTTTTCAGGCGCTCATAAAGCGGCGAAACGATCAGCGGCCGGCCGCTCTCATACTCCTCGTGCGGGAAAGCGACCGTGTAATGCTTGCCGTAGGCCTCGAGCGTGCGGTCGCGCACCCAGTCGCGGCTGCGGTGCATGTCCGCGAAGCGCCTGATGTCGACGACCCAGAGGTCGAGCGGCGCTTCGCCGTCGACCGCCCATTGCGCCAGCACCCAGCCCGCGCCGCCGCCCGACGCGATGCCGAAGGCGTTGAAGCCGGCGCCGACGAACATGTTCACGCATTCGGGCGCCGCACCCAGGATGAAATTGCCGTCGGGCGTGAAGCTCTCGGGCCCGTTGATCATCTGCTTGATGCCGACGGTCTCCAGCGCCGGAATGCGCGCGATCGCCTCGACCATATGCTGCTCGAAATGGTCGTAGTCGTCGTCGAACAGGCGGAACTGCCAGTCGTTCGGCACGTCTCCGGTGGTCCAGGGCTGCGGGTTGGGCTCGTAGCCGCCGAAGACGAGTCCGCCCACCTCCTCCTTGAAATAGGTGCGCCGGTCGGGATCGCGGATGGTCGGGGCGTCCGTGGCGAGGCCCGGGATCTTCTCGGTGATGACGTACTGGTGCCTGACCGGCTGCAGCGGCACGTTGATGCCGGCGAGCGCGCCGACCTGCCGCGCCCATTGGCCGGCGCAGTTGACCACGGTCTCGCAGGCGATGTCGCCCTGGTCGGTCTTGACCGCGACGATGCGCCGATCCTTCATCTCGAAGCCGGTCACACGCACGTTCTCGAACAGCTTCGCGCCATGCATGCGCGCGCCCTTGGCCAGCGACTGGGTGATGTCCGACGGGCTCGCCTGCCCGTCGGTCGGCAGCCAGGACGCGCCGACGAGGTCGGAGACGTCCATCAGCGGGAACATCTTTTTCGTCTCGGCCGGCGAGAGCAGATGCATGTCCATGCCGAAGCTCTTCGCCGTGGTCGCCGTGCGCTTGAATTCGGTCCAGCGGTCCTGGTTGGTCGCGAGTCTCAGACAGCCGGTCATCTTCCAGCCGGTCGCAAGCCCGGTCTCGGCCTCCAGACCCTTGTAGAGTTCGACCGAATATTTCAGCACCCGCGTGATTGACGCGGACGAGCGCAATTGGCCGACGAGCCCGGCGGCGTGCCAGGTCGAGCCCGAGGTGATCTGGCCCATTTCGAGCAGCACGACATCGGCCTTGTGGTCGCGGGCGAGGTGGTAGGCGGTGGAGCAGCCGATGATGCCGCCGCCGATGACGACGATCTGCGCGTGGCTGGGCAAGGTCATGGCGTCAGCCTCCCGAACCTGGACTGGTAGCGATCGAGCGCGGCGTTGAGCCGCTGCAGGTTCTCTTCGGTGTAGGCTTCGTAGTCGGCGCCGGGTGCGTCGAGGTGCAGTTCCGACACCATCGACCACATCGCCTCGCGCAGCAGCGAGGCGCATTGCATGGCGGCATGGGCGCGGACGATCTCGGGCGACGGCTTTTCGCCGAAGTAGCGCGCGAGAAGCTCCTGCGACTGCTCGTCCGAAAAGCCGGCATTGGAGGCGAGACCGGCAAGATCGAACATCGCCGTCGAGAAGCCGGCATATTCGAAATCGATCAGCCACAGCCGCTCGCCGTCGTCGAGGATATTGGCGGGCAGGAAGTCGTTGTGGCCGAAGATGATCGGCAGCGGCGGCTGGGTCTTCTCGAGGTCGGCTGCGAGCTGGAGGAAGTCCGGCAGGCGGTCGCTCATGCGGCTCTGACCCTCGCGCAGCGTGCGGGCATAGTCGCGGATGACGTGGAAGACGAGGAACGCAAAGCCCGTGCCGCTGATCTGGCGCGGCATCTCGGTGTGGAACCGCTTCACGATGTCGGCGACGCGGCCGATGTTCGCGGTGACGTCGGCGGGCGCGAAGGTCTTGCCTTCGACGAAGCGCGAAACCATCACGCCTGGGCCGGTATAGACGACCTCGGGCGCGAAGCCGCTGGCATGCGCCGCCCGCGCGGTCATGATCTCGCGGCTGCGGTAGACGTGATGGAACGGATAGTCCTGGCCGAAGCGTACGACATATTTCCGGCCGGCATCCTCGACCGTGTAGCTCTTGTTCGATAGCCCGCCCTTCAGCGGCTTCGGGTCGACGGGACCCGACCAGATCGGCAGCACCCAGATACGGGCGTTCATTTCCATCAAGATGCACTTCCTCCGGTATCGGCGAGGCCGAGCCTCGCTCTCGTTCTTGCGGCTCCCGCCGAAATCAGCCGGTCTGCGATGATGGCGATCGCCGCCACCGCCAGGCCGGCGACGAGGCCGCGGCCGGTGTCGGCCTTGGTCAGCGCGATATAGACTTCCTGGCCGAGGTCGCGCGTGCCGACCAGCGCGGTGATGACCAGCATCGACAGCGCGAACATGATCGTCTGGTTGAGGCCGAGCAGGATCTCGGGCAGCGCGAGCTTCAGCCGGATGCGCCACAGGATCTGCCCGCGCGTCGCGCCCATGGCACGTCCGGCCTCTATCACGCGCGGGTCGACGCGGGTCAGCCCGAGCACCGTGTAGCGGATCGCCGGCACGATCGCGTAGGCGACGACCGCGATCATGGCGGAGAAGTCGCCGACCCGGAACAGCATCACCACCGGCATCAGGTAGACGAAGGAGGGCAGGGTCTGCAGCGTGTCGATTACCAGCGAGACGACGCGCCAGACGCGCTCGTTTTCGGCGCACAGGATACCGATCGGGATGCCGATCAGCGCGGCGACGACCACCGAGACGCCGCACAGATAGACCGTGATCGCCGCCTTCTCCCACTGACCCGTAGCGGCGATGAGGAAGGAGAGGATCGCGACCGTCGCCATCAGCCGCAGGCCGCCGAGCCGCCAGCCGGCAACCGCGAGAAGCCCGGTGACGCCGAGCCAGGGCAGGTCGCCGAGCAACCGCTTGAAGGGAATGAGGATGTTGAGCAGCACCGCGTTCTTCACCGCCTCGAACGTGTCGAAGAAGTTGACGTTGATCCACTTCACCATCTCGGAGAGGTATGCGCCGGTGGAGATTTCCCACCCCTCGGGCCAGGTCCGGAATGCGGGCAGCAGGAGGCCGAGCAGATAGGTTGCGACGACAAGCGCCAGCCCGGTCGCGACGTGCGGATGGCGCGCGGGCCAGGACGAGCCCCGGTCGGCGAGAGCGCTGGCTTCGCGCTGCGCGAATGCCTGGCTCAGCCGGTCGAGCGCGACGGCAAGCGCGACGATGGCAAGCCCGGCCTCCAGCCCGGCGCCGATGTCCAGCCGGCGCAGCGCCGCCAGCACGTCGAAGCCCAGCCCGCCGGCGCCGATCATCGAGGCGATGATGACCATGTTGAGCGACAGCATGATCACCTGGTTGACGCCGACCATCAGGCTGTCGCGCGCCGACGGCACCAGCACGCGCCAGGTCAGCTGCCGCCGCGTGGCGCCGACCATGCGGCCGAGGTCGCGGATCTCGGGCGCGACTTGGCGCAGCGACAGCGCGGTGATGCGCGCCATCGGCGGCAGCGCGTAGATGACGGTCGCCAGGATCGCCGCCGTCGGGCCGAAGCCGAACAGGAACAGGATCGGCACGAGATAGGCAAAGGCCGGAACGGTCTGCATGACGTCCAGGACCGGCGTCAGCGCCCGCTCGAAACGCGGATGCCGGTAGGCGGCGATGCCGAGCAGCAGGCCGCCGGCGATGCCGATGGGCACCGCGACCAGCACCGAGGCGAGGGTCGCCATCGCACTCTGCCATTGGCCGAAGACGAGGATGAAGACGAAGCAGGCTGAGACCAGCAGCGCCAGCGCCCGCCCGCCGGCGGCGTGGCCCATCAGCGCGGCGATGCCGATCACCGCAACCCACGACAGCGGCGGCGCAACCTGGACCGCGCTCGACCCCTGGCCGGAGAGGAAGCCGGTCGCGAGCAGGCTCATCGCCAGCCGGTACGGCGCCTCGATGATCGAGGCGAGGAACCGGGTGAATTCGGTGAAGGTGAAGAGGCCGAAGCTGGCTTCGTTGACCAGCCACTTCATCGCCGCCGAGATCCAGCCGGCGGCGGGGATTTCCCAGGCTTTCGGATAGACGCCCATCCACGCCGGCACCGGCGCCAGCCAGAGGAGGGCGAAGATGACGAGCGCGGCGAGCCAGACGACCGGGTAGTTGTTCCGGCCCGTCGTCGATGTGGACATGTCGCGCGGAGTAATGGCTGAGGCTGTCATAGGCGACTACCCCCACCCCTAACCCCTCCCCACAAGGGGGAGGGGGACGGGCGCGCGGCAGCTTCCCCTCCCCCTTGTGGGGAGGGGTTAGGGGTGGGGGTGTGGGGGCGAACGCGCACGCTCACCCCCTCAGCATCAGGTCGGCGACGTCGCGGCGTTCGAGCCGGCCGACCGGCGCGCCGGCGGCATCGACCACTTCCAGCGTCTCGCCGCCGTCGAACAGCCGCGCCGCCTCGGAGATGCGCGCGGTCGCCGCGACAGGCGGCCGGCCGGATGCGTCGCCCGGCTTCATCAGCGAGCCGACCGAGACGACCTTCGCCTTCGCCACGTCGCGGGTGAACTCGCGCACGTAGTCCGTCGCCGGGTTGAGCACGAGATCTTCCGGCGTGCCGGTCTGGACGATCTCGCCGTCCTTCATGATGGCGATGCGGTCGGCGAGCCTGATCGCCTCGTCGAAATCGTGGGTGATGAAGACGATCGTCTTCTTCAGTTTGGACTGAAGGCGCACGAACTCGTCCTGCATCTCGCGCCGGATCAGCGGGTCGAGCGCCGAGAAGGGCTCGTCGAGGAACCACAGCTCTGGCTCGACGGCGAGCGAGCGGGCAATGCCGACCCGCTGCTGCTGGCCGCCGGACAGCTGGCGCGGGTAGAACGCCTCGCGGCCGGTCAGCCCGACGAGGTCGATCATTTCGCGCGCCCGTGCTTCGCGGGCGGCGCGGTCCATGCCCTGGATCGACAGCGGGAAGGCAACGTTGTCGAGCACGCTGAGGTGCGGCAGCAGCGCGAAGTGCTGGAACACCATGCCCATCCGGTGGCGACGGATCTCGATCATCCGCTTCTCGTCGGCGGCGAGCAGGTTCTCGCCGTTGAACAGAATCTCGCCGGCGGTCGGCTCGATCAGGCGCGAAAGACAGCGGACCAGCGTCGACTTACCTGAGCCGGAGAGGCCCATGATGACGAAGATCTCGCCCTCGGCGACGTCGAGATTGACGTCACGCACCGCGCCGACGAGGTTGCGCGCCGACAGCGCCGCCGCGTCGGGAGAGGGCGTGTCGGCGAGAAACGCCTTCGCGCCCTCGCCGAACAGTTTCCAGACGTGCCGGCAGGAGAGTTTCGCGGTCATGCTGTGATGCAGGTCTGGCAGACCTATTTCTTGATCCACTCCGACCACTTTGCCTCGTTCGCCGCGATCCACTCGGCGGCGACGTCGGCGACCTTCTTGCCGTCGAGATCGACGGCGGTGATCATCTTGCCCATCTCGTCATTGTCGATCGAAAAGGCCTTGATCGCCTTGTAGGCGCCCGGCCACTTGTCCTTCAGGCCGGCCCAGCCGACCTTCCAGATCTCGCCGAAGGGCTTGCCGCAATCGTAGAGCGCGTCGGGGTTCGAGCCCCATTTCGGGTCGGTGTAGCATTCCTTGGTGTATTCGGGGAATTCGATCCACTCGCCCTTGTATTTCGCCGGCGCCCAGTGCGGCGCGTAGATCCATAGCAGGATCGGCGCCTGCCGTTGATAGGCGCTCTCGAGCTCGGCGAAGAGCGCGGCGTCCGTGCCGGCATGGATCACTTCGAAGGGCAGGCCGAGCGCGGCCACGCGCTCGTCGTCGAAGCCGCCCCAGGTGACGGGACCGCCGAGATAGCGGCCCTTCGGCGCGGTTTCCGCCGTCGAGAATATCTCGGCGCACTTCTCGTCCTTCAGCGCTTCCCAGTTGGGCAGACCGGGGCACTTCTCCTTCATGTATTCCGGAAACCACCACTCTTCCTTGGCCTTCATGCCGGTCGGGCCGAACACCTCGGTCTTTCCCGTCGCGGTCGAGGCATCCATCGCGTCGCGCCCGGTGGTCTCCCACATCTCCATCGCCACGTGCAGGTCGCCGGCCTCAAGCCCCGCGAACTGGGCGAGGTAGTCGGCCTGGACGTATTCGACCGAGTAGCCGGCCTTCTTCAGCACCTCGCCCATCAGCTCGGTGGTGATCAGCTGGCCGGTCCAGTCGTGCAGGGTGAGCTTGATCGGGTCGGTCGATTCCTGCGCGACGGCTGCGCCGCCGAAGGAGAGAGCCGCGGCCAGCGCAAGGGTCGCGCAGGCCGTCTTCAATGCATGGCACGTGGCAATCATGTCCGAAACTCCTGTGAAAGTGTTCGCCCCGCCTCCGGTCGGGAGAACCCCGCAGGAGGTCATCGTATCGATCCTGCAATGTCACGCAGCGGCAGCCGCCTTGTCAACGAGGCATGTGGTGTTTTATGGCTTCCTGACCGAATATCGTCACGAAGCGGGCAAGAGCGGTCAGGAATGCCGTCGAAACGGGCAATTGGGTCGATCATGTCCACCACGCTCCTGTCGAAGCGTCATGCCGAGATCCTGCGCATGCTGCGCGATGAAGGCACGATGTCGATCGCCGACCTGGCGGACCGCCTCGGCGTCTCGCTGGAGACGGTGCGGCGCGACGTGAAGCCGCTGAGCGGCGACGGATCCGTGGTCAGGATGCACGGCGCGGTCGGGCTGGCCGGGCAGGGCGGCGAGGCGCCGTTCGAAGGTCGCATGCGCGAGAACTCGGCCGCCAAGCGCGCCATCGCGCGCCACGTCGCCGCGACCATCGCAGACGGCGATTCCATCATGCTGGACACGGGAACGACGACGAGTTTCCTTGCCCGCGAATTGCTCGGCCACCGCCGGCTCACGGTCGTGACCAACTCGTCCGACATCGCCCGCACGCTGGCCACCGTCAACGGCAACAAGGTCTACATGGCCGGCGGGGAGTTGAGGAGCGATTCCGGCGCGGCCTTCGGCGTCTCCGCAATCGAGTTCATCAGCCGCTTCTCGGTCGACCATGCGATCATTTCGGTCGGCGCGGTCGATGCGGAGGGACTGATGGACTACGACCTCGAGGAGTCCGAGTTCGCGCGCACCGTGCTGTCCTGCGGCAGCCGGCGGCTCGTCGTTACCGACCACTCGAAGTTCGGCCGGCGCGGGCTGGTGCGCATCTGCGCGATGGAGGGCGTGACGGGCCTCGTCACGGACCGCGCTCCGCCCGCCGACATTGCCGAGGCGCTCGCCGCCGCCGGAGTGCGGCTCGACGTGGCCGACCATTCAGCGCGTGTTGACGGGGCCGGCGAAGCGCACTAGCGATCGAAAATGCACACTTCCCGCATTCGCCAAGCGGCGGCACGGGCGGTCCTGACGGCCGCCACATGATCTCGCAGAAGGCGAAATATGCCCTGCGGGCGCTGGTGGCGCTGGCGCGGGCCGAACCGACCGGGCAGACGCCGACGGTCGGCGAGATCGCGTCCGGGCAGAACATCCCGAAGAAGTTCCTCGAACAGATCCTGCTCGACCTCAAGCACCACGGCATCGTGGCCAGCAAGCGCGGCAAGGCGGGCGGCTACATGCTGCTGAAGCCGGCGAACCGGATCACCTTCGGCGAGATCCTGCGCATGGTGGACGGGCCGATCGCGCTTCTTCCCTGCCTCAGCGTGGTCGCCTACCGGCGCTGCGACGACTGCCAGGACGAGCAGTCCTGCGAGGTCCGCCATGTCTTCGCCAAGGTCGCCCAGGCGAGTCGCGACATCCTCGACCAGACGACGATCGCGGACAGCCTCGCCGGAGGCGACGACAATCCTGTGCTCAGAATGGTCGGATAGTAGAATCATTTTCTTGGAATATCCATAAATTTAGAAAGCAATCCTATTTTAAATCACTACTAATTCGATAGGGTATCGGGTGTAACGTTGATGGAGGTCGACATGCCGCTTACCCGCAGATCAGTGCTTTTTTCCGCCCTTCTCGCGAGTTCGATCCAGTTCGGGGGCATGGGTTTCGCCTTCGCCGAGACGACGCTGCTCAATGTGTCCTACGATCCGACGCGCGAACTCTACAAGGAGTTCAACGAAGCCTTTGCCGCGAAATGGAAGGCCGACACCGGCGAGACCGTCACGATCCGCGCCTCCCACGGCGGCTCCGGCAAGCAGGCCCGCGCCGTGATCGACGGGCTCGACGCCGACGTGGTCACGCTGGCGCTCGAAGGCGACATCGACCAGATCGCGAAGAACACCGGCAAGATCCCGGCCGACTGGCGCAAGCGCCTGCCGAACAATTCCTCGCCCTACACGTCGACGATCGTCTTCCTCGTCCGCAAGGGCAATCCGAAGGGCATCAAGGACTGGGGCGACCTGGTGAAGGGCGACGTGCAGATCGTCACGCCGAACCCGAAGACGTCCGGCGGCGCGCGCTGGAACTACCTCGCCGCCTGGGCCTGGGCTCACAAGGAATTCGGCGGCGACGAGGAGAAGATCAAGGCCTACATCGCCGACCTTTACAAGCGTGCCCCCGTGCTCGACACAGGCGCCCGCGGCTCGCTCACCACCTTCGCCCAGCGCCAGATCGGCGACGTGCTGCTCGCCTGGGAGAACGAGGCGTTCCTGGCCGGCGCCGAGTTCGGAGACGGCCAGTTCGACATCGTCGTGCCGCCGTCCTCGATCCTGGCCGAGCCGCCCGTGACCATCGTCGACGGCAATGTCGACGCCAAGGGCACCCGCAAGGTCGCCGAAGCCTATCTGAACTATCTCTATTCACCCGAGGGCCAGCAGATCGCGGCGAAGCACTTCTACCGCCCGTCCAATCCGGATGTCGTGCCGGCGGAGTCGCTGCAGAAGCTGCCGAAGATCGAGTTGATCTCGATCGACGATCCGATCTTCGGCGGCTGGGCCAAGGCGCAGCCCTATCACTTCGCCGACGGCGGCATCTTCGACCAGATCTACAAGCCGACGAACTGATGGCTGCCGCTGCCCTGTCCAAGGGGTGGCAATTCAGAAGGCCGAGCGTCATCCCCGGTTTCGGGCTGACGCTCGGCTTCTCGGTTGTCTACCTGACCCTCATCATCCTGATCCCGCTGGCCGGGATCGTGTGGCGCACCAGCGCCCTGTCCTGGCATGACTTCGTCGCGATCGCGACCGACGAGCGCACGCTCAAGGCGCTGCAAATCTCCTTCGGCGCTTCCTTCGTGGCCGCACTCGTCAACGTCGTCTTCGGCACGCTCGTCGCCTGGGTTCTGGTCCGCTACCGCTTTCCCGGGCGGCGCATCGTCGACGCGGCGGTGGACCTGCCCTTCGCGCTGCCGACGGCGGTCGCCGGCATTGCGCTGGCGGCGATCTACGCGCCGAACGGCTGGATCGGGCAACTGCTCGCGCCGCTCGGCATCAAGGCCGCTTTCACGCCGCTCGGCATCGTCATCGCGCTCGTCTTCATCGGCCTGCCCTTCGTCGTCCGCACCGTGCAGCCGGTGATGGAGGAGATCGACCGCGAGGTGGAGGAAGCCGCCGCAACGCTCGGCGCCAACCGCTTCCAGACGATCTTCCAGGTGCTGCTGCCGGGGCTGGCGCCGGCCGTTCTGACCGGCTTCGCGCTCGCCTTCGCGCGCGCGGTCGGCGAATACGGCTCGGTCATCTTCATCGCCGGCAACATCCCTTATGTCTCGGAGATCGCGCCGCTGCTGATCGTCATCCGGCTGGAGGAGTTCAACTATGCCGGCGCGACCGCGATCGCCGCGATCATGCTGGTGATCTCCTTCGTCATGCTCTTCGTCATCAACCTGATCCAGGCCTGGAGCCGCAGGAGGTATGGCTATGGCGCTTGACGTGACGACACAGGCGGCCTTCGCCGCCGCTTCGGCGCCGGCACGCCGCGTCTACCGCAGGGCAACGACCGAGGGTCCGCTGGCGAGGGGTATTCTCATCGCGCTCGCGCTCATGTTCCTGGCGCTGTTCCTCGTCCTGCCCCTCGTCGCGGTGTTCATCGAGGCGTTCCGCAAGGGGCCGGCGGAGTTCCTGCTTTCGCTGAACGACCCCGACACGCTGGCCGCGATCCGGCTGACGCTGACGGTGGCGGCGATCGCCGTGCCGCTCAACCTCGTCTTCGGCGTCGCCGCGGCCTGGGCGATCGCCAAGTTCGAGTTCAAGGGCAAGGCTTTCCTCACGACGCTGATCGACCTGCCCTTCTCGGTCTCGCCCGTGATCTCCGGCCTCGTCTACGTTCTGCTGTTCGGCGCCGGCAGCGCGCTCGGCCCCTGGCTGAAGAGCCACGGCGTCGAGATCCTGTTCGCGGTGCCGGGCATCGTTCTGGCGACGATCTTCGTCACCTTCCCCTTCGTCGCGCGCGAACTGATCCCGCTGATGCAGGACCAGGGCACCGGCGACGAGGAGGCAGCACTCTCGCTCGGCGCCTCCGGCTGGCAGACGTTTCGCTATGTGACGCTGCCCAACATCAAGTGGGGCCTGCTCTACGGCGTGTTGCTCTGCAACGCGCGCGCCATGGGCGAGTTCGGCGCGGTATCGGTGGTGTCGGGACATATCCGCGGCCTCACCAACACCATGCCGCTGCATGTCGAGATCCTCTACAACGAATACAATTTCGTCGCCGCCTTCGCCGTCTCGACGCTGCTGGCGGGCCTGGCCCTCGTCACGCTCGTCCTGAAGACAATCCTCGAATACCGGTTCGGCGACGCGATCGCCGGCGGCAGCAAGCACTGAGGTCGCCCATGGACGTCTCGATCCGCAATGTCCGCAAGGAATTCGACAACTATCCTGCGCTGCACGACGTGTCGCTCGACATCCGTTCGGGCGAGCTGATCGCGCTATTGGGACCGTCCGGTTCCGGCAAGACGACGCTGCTCCGGCTGATCGCCGGGCTGGAACGGCCGACCGAGGGCGCCATCTTCTTCGGCGAGGACGACGCCTCGCAGAAGACAGTGCAGGAACGCAATGTCGGCTTCGTCTTCCAGCACTATGCACTGTTCCGGCACATGACGGTGGCCGACAATATCGGCTTCGGCCTGAAGGTCAGATCGGGCGCGACCCGCCCGGCGAAGAACGAGATCCGCCGCCGCGCCAGCGAACTGCTCGACCTGGTGCAACTGTCAGGGCTGGAGAACCGCTATCCGAGCCAGCTGTCCGGCGGCCAGCGCCAGCGCGTGGCGCTGGCCCGGGCGCTTGCCATCGAGCCGAAGGTGCTGCTGCTCGACGAGCCCTTCGGCGCACTCGATGCGCAGGTGCGCCGCGAACTGCGCCGCTGGCTGCGCGAGATCCACGATACGACGGGCCACACGACCGTGTTCGTCACCCACGACCAGGAAGAAGCGCTCGAACTGGCCGACCGCGTGGTGGTGATGAGCCAGGGCAGGATCGAGCAGGTGGGCTCCGCCGACGACGTCTACGACCGGCCGAACTCGCCCTTCGTCTACGGCTTCATCGGCGATTCGAGCGCGCTGCCGGTGCGGGTGGAGAACGGCGACGTCTGGCTGGAGGACCGCACCATTGGCCTCCGGGCCAAGGATGTGCCGGATGGCGACGCCACGCTCTACTTCCGCCCGCACGACATCGACCTTTTGGACGGCTGCGGCGGCTGCATCGCCGGCACGCTGGCGGCGAGCCGCCGCGTCGCGGGAACCCGGCGCGTCGAACTCGAGGTCGGCGGCCGCGCCGACAGGGTCGAGATCGAGATTCCCGTCGACCACCCCGCCGCCGCGAAGGGCAGGGTGGCCTTCAGGCCGCGCAAATGGGCGGTCTATCCGAGGACCTGAACGGGCCGATCAGCTTCCGGTGATCGCGCCCGCGATGGTGCGGATGTTGTAGCGCATCATTTCGACATAGGTGGCCGCCGGCCCGTCCGCGGCCGACAGCGCGTCCGAATAGAGCGCGCCGCCGACCTTCAGGCCGGTCTCCTTCGCAATCTGCTCGATCAGGCGGGGATTGCTGACGTTCTCGACGAAGACGGCCGAGGCGCTGTCCTCGCGCACCTGGTCGATCAGCTTGGCGACGTCCGCCGCCGACGCCTCGGCATCCGTCGAGATGCCTTCCGGCGCGAGGAAGGTGATGCCGTATTCCTTGGCGAAGTAGCCGAAGGCGTCGTGCGACGTGATGATGGTGCGCTTGCCCGCCGGAATCGCGGCGACCTCGGCGCGTAGCTCCGTATCGAGCGCCTTCAGCGTCTCCGTGTAGGCGGCGGCGTTCGCCCTGTAGCTGTCGCAGCCGGCGGCGTCAGCCGCGCAGAGCGCGTCGGCGATGTTGGCGACGTAGATGATCGCGTTGGGCACGGACTGGAAAGCGTGCGGATCGAAGGCGCCGTGGTCGTCGGCCTCGTGCCCGGCCTCGGCCGTCTCGGCCTCATGCCCGTGTTCATCCGCGCCGGCCTCGATCGGCGTCACGCCCTTGGTCAGTTCGACTACAGGTGCCTTGGTGCCGCTCGCCTCGACGACGCGGTTGATGAAGCCCTCGAATTTCAGGCCGTTGGCCAGCACGACCTCGGCCGCGCCGATGCGTGCCGCGTCCTGCGGTTTGGGCTCGTAGACATGCGCGTCGCCGTTGGGACCGACGAGGACGGTGAGGTCGATGCGGTCGCCGCCGACCTGTCTGGCCATGTCGCCGATGATCGAGAAGGTGGCGACGACCTTGAGCGGCTCGGCCATGGCGGCGGCGGGAAGGGCCGCGAGTGCGGTGGCGGCGAGCAGGGCGCGCGCGAGAAGGGTTCGCATGGTTAGGTCTCCTAGGCTGTACGGTGACGATGGGGGCGGACGCGGCTCCTCAGCGCGCCGCGCGGGGCAGCTATGATGGAGGCGGCATAGGCGACGCCCGCCGACAGGATGATCGCCGGGCCGGACGGCAGTTCGGCGTGATAGGACAGAAGCAGGCCGGCGATCGACGAGGCGATGCCGACGGCAATCGCCACGGCCACCATCGGCCCGACCCGCGACGTCCAGAACCGCGCGGTCGCGGCCGGCAGCATCATCAGCCCGACGGCGAGCAGCGTGCCCAGCGCCTGGAAGCCGCCGACGAGGTTGAGCACGACCAGCGCCAGGAAGATGAAATGCGTCGGCGTGCCGAGCCGGCTGACCGAGCGCAGGAACAGCGGGTCGAGGCACTCCGCCACCAGCGCGCGCCAGAACACGGTGACCGTCACGGCGGTCACGACCGCAACCGAGGCGATGAGCCACAGCGCGTCGTCGGTGAGCGCCAGCACCGTGCCGAACAGCACATGCATCAGGTCGACCGACGAGCCGCGCATCGACACCAGCAGGACACCCAGCGCCAGCGAGATGAGGTAGAACGCCGCCATCGAGGCATCCTCGCGCTGCACGGTCAGCCGCGACACCGCCCCGGCGCCGAGCGCGACGACCATCCCCGCGACCAGCCCGCCAATGGTCATCGGCACGATCTCCAGCCCGTAGAGCAGGAAGCCGACCGCCGCGCCGGGAAGGATGGCGTGCGCCATCGCGTCGCCCGTCAGGCTCATGCGCCGGAGCATCAGGAAGACGCCGACCGGACAGGAGGACAAAGACAGGAGGACCGAGCCTGCGAGCGCCCGCTGCATGAAGGCGTAGTCGACGAACGGCGCCAGCAGGAAGTCGTAGATCGCGTTCATGCCGCCCTCGGACCGTGATCGTGGCCGTGGTGATGGTCGTGCCCGTGAGCATGATCATGGCCGTGCGCGTGGTCATGCTCCGGCTCGCACCAGGGCGCGTCTTCGCTCCACGCTTCGGTGAAGCGGCGCGCCTTGAGCAGGTTCTCCGGCCGCAGCACCTCGGCGGTTTCGCCCCAGGCGACCGGCTGGCGCGCCAAAAGCAGCGTCTGCGGGAAATTCTCGCGCACCAGATCCATGTCGTGGCTGACGACGATCACGGTGCGCTTCTCGCCGTGCCAGCGCCGGATCAGCACGACGAGGTCGGCGACCGTGCGCGCGTCGATCGCGTTGAACGGCTCGTCGAGCAGGATGAGCTCGGCGTCCTGCACCAGCACGCGGGCGAAGAGCGCCCGCTGCAGCTGACCGCCCGAGAGCGTGTCGATCGGCCGGTTCTCGAAGCCTTCGAGCCCCACCGCCGACAGCGCGCGGGCCACCGTCGCCCGGTCCTCGCCGGTGAAGCGTCCGAGAAGGCCGCGCTTCGGCCACAGGCCGAGCTGGACCAGGTCGACGACACGCGCGGGAAAGCCGCGGTCGATTTCGGATTGCTGCGGCAGATAGGCGATGCGGGCGGACGGATCGCGCACGAATTCGCCCGACATCGGCGCCAGCATGCCGGCGATGCCCTTGAGCAGCGTCGACTTGCCCGAGCCGTTGGCGCCGACGATCGCGGTCAGCGACCCGCGCGCGACCGTGCCGCTCAGGTGATGGACCGCCGGATGGCTGTCATAGCCTAGCGTAAGATCGCGAAAGGTGAGGCACGCCTGGGTCATGTTCGCTCCGCCAGCGGCCGCAGCCGCGCGAGGCGCTCTTCCTATGTTATGTTATTACATTCGTCAACCGGCCGGTCTTGTGCGGGCGATCACGTTCGGCATAGATGGCCACCTTGTCGCGAGGAGCAGTGCATGTCGAAGCGGGTGATCCTTGTGCGTCACGGCAACGATCCGCCAGACGACCGGATCTTCCTATGGATGGCGGAAAACGGCTTCGAACCGCTGGTGCTGAAACCCTTCGCCGGTGACGAATTGCCAGGGGATACGGCGGGGATCGTCGGCAGCGTCGTCTACGGCGGCCCCTACGCGGTCTACGAAACCGAGCGCTATCCGTTCCTCAACCGCGAGTACGAATGGATCGACCGCTGCATGGCGGCGGACCTGCCGCTGCTCGGCATCTGCCAGGGCGCGCAGATGATCGCCTATCGGCTGGGCGCGGAGGTCGGCCCGTCGCCGCACGGCTGGACGGAGTTCGGCAGCTACGAGATCGAGCCGACCGAGGCGGGGCGCGACATCCTGCCCGGGCCGATCCACGTCATGCAGTCGCATTTCCACACGTTTGGAATTCCGCCCGGCGCCGAGCACCTAGCAACGAGCGCGCTGTTCCCCAACCAGGCCTTTCGCGTCGGCGCGCGCGTCTACGGTTTGCAGTTCCACCCGGAGGTGACGGTTGCGGGCTTCCGCCGCTGGCAGGATGCGCCGTGGGCGAACTACGGCAAGCCGGGCGCGCAGACCCGCGCCGAGCAGGACGAGACGATCGCACGCCACGACGCAAGGCAGGGCGACTGGCTGCACGGTTTCCTCGGCCGGCTGTTTGCACCGGCTGCCTGAATGCGCATATGAACATCGACACTACGAGCCTACACGGGAGCCAGTCATGACCGCAGATCCGATCGTCATCACCGCAGCGAGGCGCACGCCGATGGGCGGGTTCCAGGGCGTCTTCAAGGACCGCGCGGCGCCTGAGCTCGGCAAGGTGGCCATCGCAGCCGCGCTCGTCCAGGCGGGCCTCGCGGCCGAAGAGGTGGACGAGGTGATCATGGGCTGCGTCCTGCCGGCTGGCCTCGGCCAGGCGCCCGCCCGCCAGGCCGCGCTCGGCGCCGGCCTGCCGCAGTCGGTGCCGTGCACCACGGTCAACAAGATGTGCGGCTCGGGCATGAAGGCGGCGATGCTGGGCTACGACTCGATCGCGGCCGGCTCCGCCCGCATCGTCGTCGCCGGCGGCATGGAGAGCATGACCAACGCGCCGTATCTGCTGGAGAAGGCGCGAGCGGGCATGCGGCTCGGCCATGGCCGGGTCATGGACCACATGTTCCTCGACGGGCTGGAAGACGCCTACGACAAGGGCCGCCTGATGGGCACCTTCGCCGAGGACACCGCGCGCGAGCTGCAGTTCACACGGCAAGAGCAGGACGAGTTCGCGCTCGCCTCTCTCGACCGGGCGCGCCGCGCCATCGCGGAGGGACGCTTCCACCTCGAGGTGGCACCGGTCGGCGACGTCGTCGAGGACGAGCAGCCCGGCAAGGCGAAGCCCGAGAAGATCCCGACGCTGAAGCCCGCCTTCCGCGCCGACGGCACTGTGACGGCGGCGAATTCCTCCTCGATCTCGGACGGCGCGGCGGCGCTCGTGCTGATGCGCATGTCGGAGGCCGACCGTCGCGGCATCGCGCCGCTCGCGATCGTGCGCGCCCATGCCAGCCACGCCCAGGCGCCGGCCTGGTTCACCACCGCGCCGATCGGCGCCATCAACAAGGTGCTGGACAAGACCGGCTGGTCCGCGGACGACGTCGATCTCTTCGAGATCAACGAGGCCTTCGCGGTGGTGGCGCTGGCGGCGATGCGCGAGCTCGGGCTGCCGCACGACAAGGTCAACGTCAACGGCGGCGCCTGCGCGCTCGGCCATCCGATCGGCGCTTCCGGCGCCCGGATCCTCGCCACGCTCCTGGCCGAGATGGACGCGCGCGACGTCAAGCGCGGCATCGCTTCGCTCTGCATCGGCGGCGGCGAGGCGACGGCGATGGCGGTGGAGAGGCTTTAGTCGCGACCTCCCGGAGGTCGCCCATCCGCGAGCTTCTCTCTGCAGGACATCTGAGCTAATGTGACGTTGGGGAAGGCCCGGCGGCGCGACATCGCGCCCCGGCCGGCTCCGGGGACGTGCCGTTCAGATCCATCGCAGTCATGTGAGTTGCTCGCGGGAGGCAGTCATGAGCGCTTTCAACGTCGTACGCTTCAAGATCAAGCCGGGCATGGAAGAGGCGTTTCTCGATGCTCACCGGACGGTTGTCGCGGCCTGGCCAGGCCTGCGCCACGCCAACATCATCGCCGCCGGCGAGGGCCGTTACTGCATCATCGCCGAGTGGGACAGCATGGATGCGCTGGCGGCCGCCCGGCCGCAGATGATCGCGACGCTCGACAGCTTCCGCCACACGCTTCTCGATCTCGGCAACGGGATGGGCGTCACGGATCCCATTTCCGGGACGGTGGTTCTGGCGATGAAATAGCCAGCTCGACTGCCTCAGGCGGCGAGGGGCCTCGGCTCGATATCCGCCGTCACATCGGCCATTGCGTCTTGCGTCGGCACATCCTCCAGATAGACGTCGCGCCGGCGGGCGAAGGCGCAGAAGACGTCCCGGGCTTCGTCGGCATCGCAGAGCCCACGAAGCGCGTCGCGGCAGGCCGCCACCGTCGCCTCGAAGGCTTCGTCGCGCGCGCCTCGCGGAAGCTCGAGAAGATAGGCCAGCGCTTCGCCCGCACTCTCGATGCTGCGCGGCGTGCCTAGTCCGACGAGCACGGTGATACGGCGACGGAATGCGGCGTTCATGCGGAAATCCTTATCGTTCTGAGGTCTTTTTGTGGATGCCGGTGTGACCGGGCGCCCTACAAACTCCCTCGACGACGAAATGTTTCGTCCGCGACTACGAGAACAGGTTTACGCTACGGTACGCCGCGCAAGACCCGACGTCCGCTCCACGATGCTGAGGCCGACGAGGCCGTCGAAGCTACACCTTCAACCCGATCTCGGTCTGGCCCTCGGTGCCGAAGATGCGTAGATAACGCTCGATTTCGGCCCGCTCGCCGGTCGCCTTCAGCGGGTTGTCGGAGAGCTTGACCGCCGGGCGGCCATTGGCATCGGTGACCTTGCAGACGAGCGAGATCGCATTCAGTCCCTGCACCTCCCGCGGCGCGCAGCCTTCGAAATCGTTGGTCAGGTTGGTGCCCCAGCCGAACGCCATGCGGACCTTGTTGTGGAAGTGGTGGTAGGCGGCGACGATGGTGTCGACGTCGAGCCCGTCGGAGAAGATCAGGAGCTTCTCGCGCGGATCGCGTCCCTTCTCCGTCCACCATTTGATGATCCGCTCGCCGCCCTCGATCGCCGGCGCGCTGTCGGGGCGAAAGCCAGTCCAGTCGGCGACCCAGTCCGGCGCCTCGCGCAGGAAGGAGGCGGTGCCGAACGTGTCCGGCAGCACGATCAGCAGGTTGCCGCCGTAATATTTCTTCCAGTCCTTCAGCACCTGGTAGGGCGCCTTCTTCAGCTCCTCCTCGCTGTCGGCAAGCGCGGCCAGCACCATCGGCAGTTCATGCGCGTTCGTGCCGACGGCTTCGAGATCGTTGTCCATGGCCAAAAGCACGTTGGACGAGCCGGTGAAGGCGCCGCCCAGCCCCTCCTTCAGCGCCTCGACGCACCAGCGGTGCCACAGGAACGAGTGGCGGCGGCGGGTGCCGAAATCGGAGATGCGCAGGTCCGGCAGCTGCTTGAGCCGCTCGACCTTGTCCCAGAGCTTCGCCTTGGCGCGGGCATAGAGGACGTCGAGCGAGAAAGGCCCGAGCGACTTCATCGCCGCCCGCGACCTGAGCTCGTTGATGATCGCCAGCGCCGGGATTTCCCACATCGAGGTGTACATCCAGGGGCCCGGGAAGGAGAGCTCGAACTGGCCGTCCTTCTTGGTCAGTTCGTAGGCGGGGAGCTGGAAGTCCTTCAGCCAGTCGAGGAATTCCGGCGAGAAGATCTGCTTGCGGCCGTAGAACGTGTTGCCGGCGAGCCAGATCATCTCCTTCTTCTTGAAGCGCAGCGTGCGGGCATGGTCGAGCTGGTCGCGCAGCTCCTCGATGTCGATCTCGTCGGCGAGCCTGTAGCGGGTGGCGCGGTTGATCAGGTCGAAGGTGGCGTCGACCTTCGGATAGACGCCCCAGATCATCTGCAGCATCAACAGCTTGTAGAAATCCGTATCGAGCAGGCTGCGCACGATCGGGTCGAGCTTCCAGGTGTGGTTGTAGACCCGGCGCGCGATGTCGGTCTTGGTGGCCATGCTGAACTCATCCCTCTCTCCGCCAAGCTTCCTAGGCGCTGCACGGCGGAAAATCCAGACGGGCGAAGCGGTTGTGCGGCGCCACGCGCGCTTGCGCGGTGCGGCTGGCGCATGCTTCGTTGTCGCCATGAGGCGGGCGGCACGGCAATCGGGCATAGGGGCAATAGCCGGCGCGGCGGCATTGGCGCCGGGCGAGGCGCTGGCGCACGCGTCGGACCGCGGCTTCGTCCTGCTCCTGCCGACCGGGCACTATCTCGTCGGCGGCGCATTGGCCGTCGCCGCAAGTTTCGCGGTGCTGTGGCTGGTTCCGGCCGGCGCGCTCGCGCGTCTCGCGGCGCGCCGGGTGACGCTCGCCAGCCGGATGCCCGACCTGCGCACGGCAACCGGCTGGGTATCGCTTGCCGTACTGGCCATCCTCGTCGCCGCGGGCTGGCTCGGCAGCCGCGACCCGTTGTCAAACCCGCTGCCGCTCGTCGTCTGGACGCTGTTCTGGATCGGCCTGACCATGGCGACCGGAGTGTTCGGCAATCTGTTCGACTGGCTCGATCCGTGGCGCGGACCGGCGCGGCTCTTTGGCAGGGCGGGAGAGCGGCCGGTTTCGGCCTGGCTCGGGCGGCTCGGTTACACCCCCGCGATCGTCCAGTTCGCGGCCTTCGCATGGTTCGAGCTGATCTATCCCGCGCCCGACGATCCGGCCCGGCTCGCCTGGGCCGTCTCGATCTACTGGCTGGTGAACTTCGCCGGCGTTCTCGCCGTCGGCCACGATCCGTGGACACGGCGTTGCGAACCGTTCTCCGTCTTCTTCCGCATCGTCTCGAAACTGGCGATCCTCGAGCGCAGCGAGGGTCGCCTGCGCCTGTGCCTGCCGGGCGGAAAACTCGCCGCGGTCGAGCCGCTGCCGCTGTCCGGCGCGCTGTTCCTGCTCCTGGTGCTCGGCTCGGTCTCCTTCGACGGACTGATGCGCACTTTCGCCTGGCTGGGGGCGATCGGCGTCAATCCGCTGGAATTCCCCGGCCGGTCGGCGGTGATGGTCGAGAACACGGCGGGTCTGGTCCTCGTGCCGGCGGCATTCGCCGCCGCCTTCTTCGTGTCGGTCTGGGCGGGGGAGAGGCTTTCGGGCGAACCGGTGCCGCTCGCCCGCGCGGCCGGGACGCTGGTGTGGTCGATCGCGCCGATCGCGCTCGCCTATCATTTCGCCCACTATCTGATCGCGCTTCTGGTCAACGGCCAATACGCCCTGGCGGCGATCTCCGATCCGTTCTCGCGCGGCTGGAATCTGTTCGGCACGGCGGACAACTACATCTCGGCCGGCCTCGTCATGGGTCCGGGCGCGGCCTGGGTCCTGTGGAACCTTCAGGCGGCGGCGATCGTGGGGGCGCATGTGCTGGCGGTCATCCTCGCGCACATGCTGTCGGAGAGGCTGCATGGGAGTTCGCGGACCGCGGCGAGGAGTCAGATTCCGCTTACAATTCTGATGATCCTGTATACGGTACTCGGACTGTGGCTGCTGGCGACGCCGACCGGAGCATGACGCTGCCGAGCGGATCGCTTGCGCACTTCGGGGACAAGTGATCTAGTTTGCATACATTCGATTTTCGCCCTTGGCGAAGTGATCGGAGATGCGCGTTTTCTGGGCGAATGTGACAAGGCAAGGGGAACTGGCATGAGCGAAGAACAGGGAAAGATCAGCTTTCTGAGGAAGAGCATCAGCCGCCGTTCGGCGCTGAAGGGAATAGGCGCCACGGCCGGCCTCGCGATGGGGCCCGGCTTCGTGCGCTATGCGCAGGCGCAGTCGTCGGCGCCGATCAAGATCGGCTTCCAGGCGCACCGCACCGGCATCGGCGCCTCCTACGGCCGCTGGTACGAGAAGACCACCATGGCCGCGGTCAAGGCCATCAACGCCGCCGGCGGCATCAACGGCCGTCCGGTCGAGATCGTCACCGAGGATGACGGCACCGACGCCAAGCGCGGGCCGGAAGTGGTCGAGAAATTCGCCAACCAGCACAAGGTCGATGTCGTCTACGGCACGCTGTTCAGCCATGTCGTGATCGCGTCCTCGCCGGCCGCCGGCGAGCTCAAGATGCCGTACTACGTCGTGTCGGAAGGCCACCATGTCGCCTCGACCAAGATGAACCGCTACGTCTTCCAGCCGGGCATCACCGACGTGAAGAGCCAGATCCAGTCGATGGCGCCGTGGATTGCCGGCAATGTCGGCAAGAAGGTCACGCAGATCTTCCCGGACTTCGCCTTCGGCCACGACCATCGCGACTATCTCCCGCCGGCGCTCAAGGCGCAGGGCGCCGACGTGATCGCCCAGATCGCCATCCCGCCGACCGAGTCGTCCTTCACCAAATACTTCCCGCAGATCCCGGCCGAGACCGAGGTGATCTACCATGTTATGGTCGGGCCGGCGGTGCTGACCTTCGTCAAGGAGCTCGGCGAATTCTACGGCTCGAACCGGCCGCAGCTGTTCGGCTTCATCGACAGTCTGGAAGCCGTCGACATCAATTCGCCCGGCCTCGAATTCCTCGACGGCAGCCATTTCTGGGAAGGCGCGCCGCGCTACGCCCAGGCTGACGACAGCGACGCCATGAAGGCCTATCGCGCCGCCGTCGGCATCGACGACAACGGCGCCTCCGTCGACGACCCGAAGGACATCTCGACCGCCGCGCACATGTTCGGCTGCTGGGAGACGCTCTACGTCATCAAGAAGGCGATGGAGGCTGCCGGCTACCAGGGACCGCAGGACCGCGCCAAGCTGGTCGAAGCGACCGAGGCACTGACGGAGTTCCCAGAAGGGCCGGAGCATCCGCAGGGCGCCAAGGTCTTCAACGGCAAGATCCACCAGGTGTTCGGCATCCAGAACATTTCCAAGGTGGAAGGTGGCAAGCTCAAGGTCATCCACAAGACGTCGATCAACGACGGTGTCTACGAGCCCGAGGGCGACTACACGACCATGCCGCTCTGACGACGGTTTCCGGTTGAAAGGTAATGACGAGGTATATACCTTGTCATTACCTTCGATCGGAGTGCCCGCCATGGCCAAGGAAGCCGTCTTCACGATGAAACTGGAGCCCGAACTGCGCGATGCGTTCATGGCGGCGGCGGCTGCGGCCGATCGCCCAGCCTCGCAGATCGTGCGGGAACTGATGAGGGACTTCGTCCAGCAAGACCAGGACTATGTCGAGTTTCTGCGAAGAAAGGTCGAGAAATCCAGGCAATCCATCGCGGAAGGCAGATGGTCGACCAATGAAGAGGTGGAGGCGCGAGCGGCAGCGCGGCGCGCTGAACTTCAGCGCCGTCTCGACGAGATCGATCCGTGAAAGTCAGATGGTCATCCGACGCGGAGGATGACCGCGACGACATACGAGAATACATCGGACGACGGAACCCGCGAGCCGCTATTCGTGTCGACGAGGCTATTAGCGAGGCCGTCGCCCGCCTGGTCGACTTCCCGCATTCAGGACGGCCTGGATTGCTTTCCGAGACACGCGAGATCTTCGCCTACAAGCACTACCGCATCGTCTATGCGATCCGCGACGACGCACTCTGGATTGTCGCCGTCCTCCACACCTCCCGCCAATGGCCTCCGGCCGACGACGAGACCCCCTGAATGGCCTTCGGACCGCATCTTCTTCTCGCCACTCTCGAAGGCCTCGTCATGGCGGCAGTGCTGGCGCTGATGGCGCTTGGGCTGTCGCTGGTCTTCGGCGTGATGCGTGTCGTCAACGTCGCGCATGGCGAGTTCTTCATGCTAGGCGCGGTGCTGGCCTGGTATTTCTCGACGCTTGTCACGGGCCACCCGGCGATCGGCTTCCTTCTGGCGCTGGTGCTCTCCCCATTGGTCGTCGGCGCGATCGCCTTCGCGGCCGAGCGGCTGGTACTGCGACGAATCCACTACAATCCGGAAGCGACCATCGTCGCGACGATCGGCCTGCTCTACGTGCTGCAGCAGGCCGCGCTCACGTTCTACGGTCCGGACGCCAACCCGGTCGTCGCGCCCTTCAACTACCGCGTTCTGCTGCCCTGGTTCGGCTATTCCGGTTACAAGCTCGCCGTGATCGCCGCCTCGATCCTGCTCATCACCCTGACCTGGCTGGTGCTGACCCGCACAAGGATCGGCCTCGTCATGCGGGCGACGCAATACGATCGCGAGACTGCGCAGGCCTTCGGCATTCCGGTCGACCGCGTCTATGCCGGCGTCTTTGCGCTGGGCGCGATGCTCGCCGCGGTGGCTGCGGTGCTGATCGTGCCGATCCAGCAGGCTCACTACCTGATGGGCACCGATCCGCTGCTCCTGTCCTTCATCGTCGTCATCATCGGCGGGCTGGGCTCGCTGCGCGGTACGGTCGTAGCCGCCCTGCTCATCGGCGTGTCCGACGGCGTCATCTCGGTGTTCTTTTCACCGACGCTCGCCAAGATGCTGGCGACGCTTCTGGTGGCCATGGTGCTCGTCTTCCGGCCGCAGGGCCTGTTCGGGACGGCGGCCCGATGAGCGGACATCTCACTGCCCGCGACGATGCGAGAGTCTGGGGCCTCCACTTCGGCCTGATCGCCCTTCTCTTTGCTGCCCAATATGTGCTGCCCGACTACCACAACGGCGTCTTCGCGCGCGTCATGGTGCTCGCGCTGTTCGCCATGGGCTACAATGTCCTGTTCGGCTACACCGGCCTTCTGTCTCTCGGCCACTCGATGTTCTTCGCCGCCGGCCTCTACGGCGCCGGCCTGCCGATCTACCATTTCGGCGTCCATCCGCTGCCGGCCTTCGCGATCGGTATCGGCTGCGGCACCGCGCTTGCGCTGCTGGTCGGCGCCTTGGCGCTGAGGACGACGGGCGTCGCCTTCATGATCGTGACGCTGATGTTCGCTCAGGTCGCCTACCTGATGTCGCTGTGGCTCGGCGAATGGACGCGCGGCGACGAGGGGCTGACGCTTTCGCGCGACGAGCGCATCATCGAGATCGGTCCGATGTTCCTCGACATGACGAACCGCGACACGCGCTACGTCATCGCCTGGGCGCTGTTCGCGCTCGGCCTCGGCATCACGCTCTTGATCGCCCGTTCCCGCTTCGGCCGGGTGCTTGTCGCCATCCGCGAGAACGAGGAGCGCGCGCGGATGCTGGGCTTCGACACCTTCGCCAACAAGCTGGCGTCGGTGGCTATCTCCGGCGCGATCTCGGCGACGGCGGGCGCCGCCTATGTCCTCCTCTTCGGCTACATGGGCTCCACCTTCGCCTCGATCCAGTATTCGATCCTGCCGCTGCTCTGGGTGCTGCTCGGCGGTGCCGCGACGACGCTCGGGCCCTTCTTCGGCACGCTCCTGATGTTCTATCTCGCCGAGATGTCGAACGACGCGCTGAACGCCTGGTTTCCGGACGCGCGGCTCAACCAGATCGGCATCGTCGGCGTGGCGTTGATCCTGCTCGTCCTGTTCTTCCCCAAGGGCCTCTTCGGCTCGATCCGCGAACGGTGGCTGAAATGGCTGCCGTGACCCCGCTCCTCGTCGTCGACGATCTGCACCGCTCCTTTGGCGGGCTGAAGGCCGTCGACGGCGTCGATCTGACGGTAATGCCGGGCGAGGTGAGGGCGATCATCGGCCCCAACGGTGCCGGCAAGTCGACGCTGGTCGGGCTGATCTGCGGCCGCGTCGAACCCAGTTCCGGATCGATCCTCTTCGACGGGCGCGACATCACCTCGATGCCGGCGCACCGCCGCGTCCGGCAGGGCATCGCCTACACCTTCCAGATAACCTCGATCTTCCCGAACCTGACCGTGTTCGACAATGTCGCCCTGCCGGTCCAGCGCAGCCAGCATCACGCCGTCGGCGCCGAACGCCTGCGCCGCGGCGTGCTGGAAGCGCTGGAGCGCGTCGGGCTCTCCGACCGTGCCGACCAGCCGGCGGGAGAACTGGCATACGGCCACCAGCGCCTGCTCGAGGTGGCGATGGGCCTGTCGCTGAAGCCGAGGCTGCTGATCCTCGATGAGCCGACGCAGGGCCTGTCGGACGGCGAGATCGAGGGCTTCGTCGCCCTGGTGCGCGAGATCGCCAGGGACGCCACCGTCATGCTGATCGAGCACAACATGGCCGTGGTGATGAGCCTCGCGCACCGCATCACCGTGCTCAGTTCCGGCAAGGTGCTGGCCGAAGGCACGCCGGAGGAAATCCGCGCCGACGCCCACGTTCAGGCGGCCTATCTGGGGACGCCGGACGATGACTGACGTTCTCACGATCGAGGGACTCGACTGCGCCTATGGCGAGGTGCAGGTGCTCTATGGCGTGTCGCTGGCGCTGCGCCGGGGAGAGGTGCTCTGCCTGCTCGGCCGCAACGGGGCCGGCAAGACGACGCTGCTCAAGGCGATCATGGGGCTGGTGCCGGCCCGCGCCGGCTCGATCCGGCTCGGCGAGACGGAACTCACCGCGCTTCCGGCCTGGCAGGTGCCCAAGCATGGCGTCGCCTATGTGCCGCAGGGCCGCCGCCTCTTCGCCGAGATGACGGTGGCGGAAAACATCGAGATCGGGCTGATGACCCGGGGCAAAGGAGCGGCGACGCGCGAGGCCGTGCTCGACCTCTTTCCGCTGCTGCGCGAGCGGCTGAAGCAGCGCTCGGGCACGCTGTCCGGCGGCGAGCAGCAGATGCTGGCGATGGCCCGGGCGCTTTGCCTTGAGCCCGAGGTGCTGCTGCTCGACGAGCCGACCGAGGGTCTGATGCCGTCGATGATAGCGAAGATCCGCGAGACGGTGGTGGAACTGCGCCGCCGCGGCGTCTCCACCATCCTCGTCGAACAGCGCGTCGATGCCGTGCTCTCCGTCGCCGACCGCGTGGCGTTCCTCGAAAACGGCCATAACCGCGAGACGGTGGATGTCGCCGTGCTGAGGGCCGATCCGGAGATGGTCAAGCGCTATGTGGGGGTTGCGTAGTTGCTGCCCCTCGAAGAAGAGCGGCTGCCTGCCGCCCCACCTGCTCCAGCGTGCGCCGCGTCGTCTCGATGTCCTCCTGCGAAATCCCTGCATAGATTTTCTGCGCTGCCGCGGCTACCTCGGCACGGAGTGGGAAGAATGTGCTCTCCGCCGCTGCGGTTAGCATTACATACGGTTCGTCTTCACGGTCGACCTTAACGATCTCAATCCGTCCCGTTTTCACCATCGCGTCGATCAGGGAGACGGCTGCCTCGCCTTCAACGACCTGTCCGGAAGCGAGCCTGCTTAGCACCATCGATTTCGGAAGCCTGTCGCTGCCCAGGAAGAACATGACCGTCCATTCAGGGAATGAGATTCCCTGTCTCTCCAGGCGGCTGTTCAGCAGAGCAAAAAGCGTTCGCTCGGTCGCGCCGATGGTGGGGCTGAGAGGAGCAGGCTGTGCCATTGGGTTTTCCTTTCAGGAACGGATGCGGGGTTGATCGAGGAGCAGGGACAGCATCGCGGCCAGATCCATGGTCCGTTCTCCGTCCGGCCCACCGAGCGGCTCGGTAAGACGGCGATCGAGGTTGCGCACGATCTCGAGGGCTGCTGAGATGGAGACGCGTCCTGCGTCGGTGAGCGCGAGACGGAACGCGCGCGTGTCCACTTGATCCGGGCGTCGCGACAGGTGGCCGCCAGCCTCCAGCGCACGGACGAGCTTGGAGATGTAGATCGCCTGCAATCCTGTGTAGTCGGCGAGTTCCCGCTGGGTGGGTTCGTTACCCTGCGCCATGAGGGCATGCAGGGAGGCGAGTACAGAGTATTCCGCATGGGAGAGGCCGAGATGCGCGATCGCTCGGTCCACCTCTGCGCGCCATTTCATCGCGAGATGCCAGACAAGTGAACCGGTGGTACGCCTAGTAGCCATGTTTGGACCATATACATGGCAATAATGTACATGGCAACTATGATCTCAGATCATTCTCCTGGCTAACGAGAGCCGATCAGGCGAGCCTGACCGCGGCCCCCTCCATCCGCGCGGTCATCGCCGCCAGCGAGCCGCCGAGGTCGATGGCGCGGCAGGCGTCCAGCCTGACCGTCGCGTCGAGCCCAGGTTCGCGCGCGCCGATCGCGTGGCGTTCCTGGAAAACGGCCACAACCGCGAGACGGCGGATGTCGCCGTGCTCCGGGCCGATCCGGAGATGGTCAAGCGCTATGTGGGCGTGAGCTGACCTTTCGAGCGAGGTGACGTCCAGGACGGACAGCCGGGAGGAATCGGTAGAAAACAAATCGCGCAAAAGTTGAATTCCATTGCGCAAGAAATCATCTTGTGGTTGAACATGCCAAAGAGGGAGAGGGTGGCATGTTCAAGCAGGTTGCATTGCTGGCTTTGGCCGGCGCGGTGTCGGGGTGCGCTCACGAGACGACGACGGTTCAGGGACGTTCGCCGGTTGCGGCGATCGACGCCCTTGGCTTTGACGCATTGGCGCTGCCGACCACGGCCTACGGGCCTGGATCGTTGGTCACCTCGGTGAGGGGAAACGGTTTGAAGCCGCCGTTCAAGCTGACTTATCTCTGCCTGCCGAAATATTCGAACATACCGCCGCCGAGCATCGACACCGCGGCCTCGTCCCAGGCTTCGCGCGCATTCAGCGGTTCGTTCAAGCTCGACGCCAACGGCCTGGCCGCCCTCGGACTGGGGGCTTCGATCAGCAATATCGAAGCCGTCAGCATCAAGTTTGACAACGTGAAGATCGAGCAACTGGGCTTCGATGAACTGAGGTCTATTCGAAAGGGCCTCGGGCCCGAATGCGGCGAAATCCTCGCCGACTTCTCCGGCCAGGGCATTGCCTATCAGACGAAACAGGCCATGCGCGCCGACGTGATCTACACCGCGACATTCAAGAGAGGCGCGTCGGCCGAGGCGAAAGGCATAGCGATCGCAGCGCTGAAAGCCGCATTCGGCGGTTCCGTGCAGAGCGATTCCGCCTCGTCGGTCCAGGGTGAAGGTCTCTACTACGGCCTCGTCCTGACGAAGGTGTAGGACGAGAAACCGCTTCGTCCCTCCAGCTTCTAGACCAGCACCACCCCCGCTTCGTTCATCCGAGCCGTCATCGCCGCCAGCGAACCGCCGAGATCGATCGCGCGGCAGGCGTCCAGCCTGACCGTCACGTCGAAGCCGAGCCTGCGCGCGTCGAGCGCGGAGAAGGCGACACAGAAATCGGTCGCGAGGCCGACCATCGTCACCTTCGAGATGCCGCGCTCCCTCAGATAGCCTCCGAGGCCCGTCGGGGTCGCATGGTCGTTCTCGTAAAAGGCCGAGTAGGAATCGATTCCCTTGCGGAATCCCTTGCGGATGACGAGTTCCGCCTTGGTCCAGACGAGATCGGGGTGAAAGAGCGCACCCTGGGTGCCCTGGACGCAATGGTCCGGCCAGAGCGTCTGCGGGCCATAAGGCATCGCGATCGTTTCGAAGGGCTCCCGGCCCGGATGGCTCGACGCGAAGCTCGAATGGCCGGCCGGATGCCAGTCCTGCGTCAGCACGACGTGGTCGAACGACTGGATGAGCCCGTTGACGATGGGCACGATCTCGTTGCCGCCTGAGACCGCGAGCGCGCCACCCGGGCAGAAATCGTTCTGGACATCGATCACCACCAGCGCTTCCATAGCCTTCTCCACGTGCAGATTCGCGGCGTCGAAACTCGCCTGAAGCGCTTTGTTGCGTCAATGGCCGCATGCCGCGCAAGAGCTTTGACAAGTGGAGCGCCGGGAGTATCATTTGTATGCATACGAAAAAATCCCGCTAGGGAACCTGGTCCGAGCATGACCCAGCCGCGATACGCCAGGCCGGACACGATCGAGGAGGCCGTCGCGCTTCTGTCGGCCGACCGTTGGCGGCTGCTCGCCGGGGGCACGGATTTCTATCCGGCACAGGGCAACCGTCCGATCCGCGTCAACATCCTCGACCTGAACGGGATCGCCGCGCTGCGCGGCATCGAGCGCACCGTCGAGGGGATCCGCATCGGCGCGCGCACGAGCTGGACCGATATCGTCCGCGCCGATCTGCCGCCGGCCTTCGAGGGGCTCCGCCTCGCCGCGCGGGAAGTCGGCTCCGTGCAAATCCAGAACACGGGCACCGTCGCCGGCAATCTGTGCAACGCGTCGCCCGCCGCCGACGGCGTGCCGCCACTTCTGACGCTGGATGCCAGCGTGGAACTCCGCTCCGCGACCGGCACGAGGGTCGTGCCGCTGCCGGCCTTCATCCTCGGCAACCGCCGCACGGCGCTCCGGCCGGACGAGCTCGTCACCGCCGTCCTGGTCCCGTCCGCCTCGGCCGGCGGCCGCTCCACCTTCCTCAAGCTCGGCGCGCGGCGCTATCTGGTCATCTCGATCGCCATGGTCGCCGCTCGCATCACGGTCGCGGCCGGACGCGTCACGCAGGCGGCGATCGCCGTCGGTTCCTGTTCGGAGGTCGCAAAGCGGCTGACCGCGCTGGAGGCCGATCTCGTCGGGCGCGACGCGGACGCGGCGCTGGCCCATATCGTCCAAGACCGCCATCTCGCCGGGCTTTCCCCCATCGACGACGTGCGCGCGAGCGCTGCCTATCGCCGGGAAGCGGCCCGCGAGATCGTGGCGCGGGCGATCGCGCGTCTGGCCGGCGCGGCGGAGGACATGGCCGCATGAGTCTCGCCGGCAAAGACATTGGCTTCCAGGTGAACGGCAGCCGCGCGGTAGTGAACGTCTCGCCCGTGGCGCGGCTCTCCGCCGTGCTGCGCGACGAGCTCGGCTTTACCGGCACCAAGGTCGGCTGCGACGCGGGGGACTGCGGCGCCTGCACCGTTCTCCTCGACGGCGAGCCGGTCTGCTCCTGCCTCGTGCCGGCCGCGCAGGCGGAGGGATCGACGGTCACGACGGTTGAAGGCCTCGCCAACGGCCATCTGTCGTCGTTGCAGAAGTCGTTCCTCGCGCACGGCGCGGCGCAGTGCGGCATCTGCACGCCCGGCCTGCTGGTCTCCGCTGCAGCGTTGCTGGAACGCGCGGCGCATCCCTCCGAGACCGAAGTGGCGGACGCATTGGGCGGCGTGCTCTGCCGCTGCACCGGCTATCGCAAGATCGTCGAGGCGGTGATGGCCGCCTCGCGGTTCCACAATCTGCCAGACGACATGCCGGCGTCGGGCCATGCCGTCGGCGCGTCGCCGATGCGGCTCGACGGCATCCCCAAGGTGAACGGGACGGAGCGTTTCGGTGCGGACGAAACACCCGAGGGCGCACTTGCCGTTGTCGCGATCCGCTCGCCCCACTGGCACGCTTCCTTCGTCCTTGGCGATATCGACGCCTATGTCACGGCCCATCCGGGCATCGCCGCCGTGTTGACGGCGAAGGATGTTCCCGGCCGCAACCGTTTCGGCGTGATCGCCGCCTTCGCCGACCAGCCGGCCCTGGCAGACGGGTTCGTCCGGTTCCGCGGCGAAGCGGTGGCGCTCGTCGCCGGGGAGAGGGCGGCCATCGAAGACCTCGACCTCGCCGCCTTCCCGATCGAATGGACGGCCCTGCCGCACCTTCTGGATCAGGCCGAAGCCCGGCGCGAGGGTGCCGGACTGATTCATTCTGCCCGCCCCGGCAATATCCTGACCCAGGGCATGGTCGAGCGCGGCGATCCGGATGCGGCGCTGGCGCAGGCCGCCGTGACCGCCTCGGGCGAGATCGAGACGTCGTTCGTCGAGCACGCCTATATCGAGCCGGAGGCCGGGTCGGCCTGGAAGGACGGCGACACGCTCGTCATCCGGGCCTGCACGCAGAGCGCGGGTATCGACCGCGACGAGACGGCAGCGGTGCTGGGCCTGCCGCTCGAGCGTGTCCGCATCATCCCGACCGCGACCGGCGGCGGCTTCGGCTCCAAGCTCGACGTCTCCGTCCAGCCGCTACTCGGCCTCGTGGTGATGAAGACCGGCAGGCCGGCGCGGATGGTCTATTCCCGCCAGGAATCGATGATGTCGACGACCAAACGGCACCCGGCGCGGATGCGCGCGACGATCGGCGCCGACGCGTCCGGCCGCATAGCCGGCATGGTCTTCGAAGGCGACTTCGACACCGGCGCCTATGCAAGCTGGGGCCCGACCGTCGCGAACCGCGTCCCGGTTCACGCGTCGGGCCCGTATCGGACGCCCGACTACCGCGCCGTCGGCCGCGCCGTGCATACCAACGGCCCGATCGCCGGTGCCTTCCGCGGCTTCGGCGTGCCGCAGGCGACGATCATGCAGGAAACGCTCTATGACGAACTGGCGCTCAAGCTCGGCATCGACCGGCTCGAGTTCCGCCTGCGCAACGCGTTGCGCGACGGCGACAGGACCGTCACCGGGCAGGAACTGGCCTCGGGCGTCGGTATAACCGCTTGCCTCGATGCGCTCAGGCCGCATTGGGCCCGGGCACTGGCGGATGCGCGGGCCGCCAATGCGAAGGATAGCCATATCCGGCGCGGCGTCGGTATTGCGTCGTGCTGGTACGGCTGCGGCAATACCTCGCTGCCCAACCCGTCGACCATGCGCATCGGCATTTCGGCCGAAGGCGATGTCGTCCTGCACCAGGGCGCGATCGACATCGGCCAGGGCTCGAACACGGTGATAGCCCAGATCGCGGCCGATGCGCTCGGCCTGCCGCTGGCGAAGTTCCGCATCGTCGGCGCCGACACGGCGCTGACGCCCGATGCCGGCAAGACGTCGGCCTCGCGCCAGACCTTCGTCTCGGGCAAGGCGGCACAGAAGGCGTCGTCGGCGCTGCGAGAGGCCATTCTGCGCTTCGCCAACGTGTCGGCGGCGGGGCGCCTCAACCTCGACGGAGCCGTGCTGACGGTCAGCGAAGGCGAAGCAGTCCGACGGATCGATCTCGCCTCCCTGCCGATTGACGCGCTCGGATATGCCTTCTCCGCCGAGCAAAGCTACGATCCGCCGACCCTGCCGCTCGACGCCAAGGGACAGGGCAGCCCTTATGCCGTCTATGGTTACGGCGCGCAGCTCGTCGAGCTGGAGGTCGATACGAGGCTGGGCACGGTCAGGCTGCTCAAGATCACCGCCGCGCACGATGTCGGCCGCGCGGTGAACCCGCTGCTGGTCCAGGGCCAGGTCGAGGGCGGCATCGCGCAGGGCATCGGGCTTGCCCTGCTGGAGGAATACGTGCCCGGCCGGACGGAGAACCTGCACGACTACCTGATCCCCACGATCGGCGACGTCCCGCCCACCGAGACGATCATCGTCGAGGTGCCGGATCCGGAAGGCCCCTTCGGCGCAAAAGGACTGGGCGAGCATGTTCTCATCCCCACCGCGCCCGCTATCCTGAACGCGATTCGCGACGCCGCCGGCGTGCTGATCACCAGGGTGCCAGCGACGCCGTCGCGGGTGCTGGCTGCAATCAAGGCGCAGGGGGCGCTGCGATGAATGAACTCGCGGAACGCTTCGAATCCCAAGCGCCCGAAGTGAACAGGTCGAACGACAAGCTTCGTTGCGATGCCTGTCCGGTCATGTGCTACATCGCCGAAGGCCGCACCGGTGCCTGCGACCGCTACGGCAATTTCGGCGGACGGATCGTCCGCTGCGATCCGGTCACGATTCTTGAGCACGCCGTCGAGACAGGGCAACCGCTGGTGCCCTTCGGACAGGACGAGCCGTGGAGCGGCAATCCCGTGAACACCGGCCGGCGTTTTGTGACCGCCATCGGCGCCGGCACGACCTATCCGGACTATAAACCCGCGCCCTTCATCGTCAGCCAGGAGGTCGAGGGCGTCGATCTGGTCACCGTGGTGACGGAGGGCATCTTCTCCTACTGCGGCGTCAAGGTGAAGATCGACACCGACCGGCATATCGGCCCCGAGGCGGCGACGGTTCGCGCGGCGGGCGAGGCGGTGGGGCACGTCACGACGGCGGAATACGGCTCGCAGATGCTGTCGCTCGGCGGCGTGCATCATCTGACCGGCGGGTCGAAGGCGGAAGGCCGCGTCACCTGCGACACGCTCTTGTCGCTGTGCAACAAGCAGCCGGTCGAACTGACCATCGACGGCGGCGAGACGGTGATCGTGCAAGCCGGCCAGCCGCCCGTCATCGGCGGCGCGGTGGAAAGCCGCATGCGGGTCGGCTGCGGTTCGGCCACCATCGGCATGTTCGCCAGCCAGTGGCGCGGGCTGGTGGACGAAGTGGTGGTCGTCGACGACCACATCACCGGTGTCGTCTCGGAACATCAGGCCGGCAAGGTGATTGGCTGGGAGGATACCGGCATCAAGATCGTTGGCCGGCGCTCGACGCCGGGGCGGTATTTCAAGGTGTCGGAGCCGGGAACGGGCTGGGGCGGCACCATGCTCGAAGATCCGCTCGACATCCTCGGAGCATGGAATCCGAAGAAGGGCGCGCGGCCCGGGCTCTCGATCCTGATGGTTTCGACGACCGGGGAGCACTACGGCTACTACGAACTCGACGACGATCTGAAACCGGTCGAGAAGCCGTTTCCCGACCGGCTGCTGAGATCGGTCGAGCTGATCGCGGACAATTGCGAGCCGGCACTCTGTTCGGTCCTGTTCGTCGGCGGCGCGGGAGGCAGCCTCAGGGCCGGCGTGACCGAGAACCCTGTCAACCTGACCCGGTCCGTCCACCGGCTCCAGACCTACGTCACCTGCGGCGGCGCGCCGGTCTACATCTGGCCGGGCGGCGGCATCACACTGATGGTCGACGTGACCCGGCTGCCGGACAATGCCTTCGGCTACGTGCCGACGCCGGCGCTGGTTGCGCCGATCGAGTTCACGCTGCGGCGGGACCACTACGAGCAGCTCGGCGGCCATGTGTCGGACATCCGCACCGTCGAGGACGTCCTGGCAAGGGGCGGGGAGTTCCTGAATCCGCGCGTCGTAACACAGGCGAAGACGGGCAACGACTGGCCGCCGCTCGCTCACTTGCGGTTGCGGCAGTGACGGCCGGCCCGCAGATCGCCTGGCTGCCCGACGGCCGGCGACTGCACATGAATCATGGCCCGATCGACCTGATCGTCGAGGCATGGGGAGAGCCCGGCGAGGTTGCCCGGGCCTACGGGCAGGCGGCGGATCGTTTCCGCACCATCCTCGTCGAACTCGTTGCCGAACTGCCGGACCTGCGCTCCCCGGCGGGGTCGATGCCCCGCCCGTTCAAAGGGCCGACGGCATGGCGCATGGAGCGCGCCGCCAGCCAGTTCTCCGCGCGATTCATCACGCCGATGGCCGCGGTCGCAGGCGCGGTCGCCGACGAGATGCTGGCGGCACTGGTCGCCGGACGGGAGCTCCGGAAGGCCTATGTGAACGATGGCGGCGACATCGCCCTCCACCTGTCGCCCGGCGAGTCGATGCGGCTGGCGGTCGCCGGCACGGGTCACGGTTTCGAGGACCGGCTGACCATCGAGCACGCATCGCCCGTGCGCGGCATAGCGACCAGCGGCTGGCGGGGCCGCTCCTTCTCGCTCGGCATCGCCGACGCGGTGACGGTGCTCGGCCGCGACGGCGCGACAGCCGACGCTGCGGCGACCCTCATAGCCAATGCGGTGGACATTCCGGGGCGTCCGGCGATTGTGCGTGAGCCGGCGTTGTCCCTGCAGCCGGACAGCGATCTCGGCGAGAGGCTGGTCACGACGGGCGTAGGCAGCCTTTCGCAGCAGGAGGTCGACGACGCTCTGGAACGCGGGTTGATCGAGGCAAGCGACTACTTCGCACGCGGTCTGATCGAAAGCGCCGGCCTGTTTCTGGCGGGCATGTCGAAAATCGCGGGTTCCGCTTTGCCGCTTGAAAGTCCTTTTTGTCGCGCGACGGAGTAGGATTGTCGGTCAAGTTAAAAAGCGCCGGTCCGATGGAACGTACGAAGCTAAAATGCTTGCCTGGAATCGATCTCCGACTGTATGACTTCGGTGGGCAAGGAATTTGCAGGCCCGTTCGATAATTTGCAAACAAATGAACTTATTCTGATATGTCAGACTTTAAAATCCGCAAAATATCCATCATTAGTGAGGAAATCTTCCACGATGGAGGTCCTCCGCCGGACACTCCCCGCCGCCGCGCCGCCGCTCTGGCGCTGGTCAGCAATCCTTTCGCCGGCCGCTTTGAACCGAATCTGCAGCCGGCGATGGACGACCTGAAGCCGCTCGGAATGCTGCTGACGGAGAAGCTGATCGCCGCGCTCGATGGCGACGTCGCCGCGATCGACGGCTACGGCAAGGGCGCGATCGTCGGCTCCGCCGGCGAGATCGAGCATGGCGCGCTCTGGCATGTGCCCGGCGGCTATGCGATGCGGGAACGATTGGCTGCGACCAAGGCAATAGTTCCGTCCGCGATGAAGGTCGGAGGATTTGGCAGCTCTCTCGACATACCGCTCGGCCATACAAACGCGGCCTATGTGCGCAGTCATTTCGATGCTATGACAGTAAGTATTCCAGACGGCCCACGCCCGGACGAGATCCTATACTGCATTGCAATGTCATGCGGTCCCAGAATTCACAGTCGTATGGGCGGGCTCGAAGCCTCTCATGTGAAGGGAGAGGATGGCTTGCGGTGATGGCCGAAAACGACTCGCCAGTTGCGTCCGATACGGAGGACGCGACACCCGCCTATCGCCTCCAGGAGCAGGTGGGCTACATCCTCCGCAGGGCTCAACAGCGCCACGTCGCGATCTTCTCGTCTCAGATCAGTGAGTTGACACCGCCCCAGTTCGCTACGCTGGCAAAGCTCGGCGATCTCGGGGAATGTTCGCAGAACCACCTCGGCCAGCTCGTCGCTATGGACGCCGCGACCATCAAGGGCGTCGTCGACCGATTGAAGCTGCGCGGGATGGTGGCGGTGGCCGAGGATACCGAAGACCGCCGGCGCATCATCGTATCGCTGACGCAGGTCGGGCGCGAGACGCTCGCCCGCCTCACGCCCGTTGCGAGCAAGATCACGCGGGACACGTTGCAGCCTCTGACCAACCGCGAATCTCAGACGCTGCTCAGGTTGCTGAACAAGATCGCCTGACCGGCTCGAACCCGTTCGAACCGGTGAGTGCGCGTCAGAAGGGGCCGAAGCGCGCTTCGGCCTCCTGCGGCGTGTAGTAGCCCATCGCGACGTCGCGGGCGACGAGCGCCCGGTCGCGTGCCCGCGGATCGCCGTAGCCGCCGCCGCCTGGCGTCTTCACCTGCACGCGGTCGCCGGCGGAAAGCGGAATATCCTGCTCCTTCGACAGATGCGGCGGGACATGTTCGGCGCCGTTGCGGAAGACTTTCACCCGGTTGACGCCGCCGTTCTCGCCTCCGAGCGCGCCGAGCGGTCCGGTGCGGCCGTGATCCATGACGAAGGACGCGCGCGCCTGGCCGCGCAGCAGTTCGATCTCGTAGGCGAGCCCGAAGCCGCCGCGATGTCGGCCGGCGCCTCCCGACCCCTCGTGCAGGGCGTAGTGCCGGTAGAGCACCGGGAAGGCCTGTTCCATCACCTCGACCGGCGGCGACTTGGAGATGCCGATCGTCGAGCAGCCGTTCGACAGGCCGTCGGCCGCCGCACTGCCGCCATAGCCGCCGCCCGAGATCTGATACATCACGAAGTCGCGCCCGCGCGCCGGGTCGTGGCCGCCGAGCGCGAAATTGCCGCTCGATCCCGCGGGCGCCGCCGTGACCTTGTCCGGAAGCGCCTGGACCATCGCGGCGAAGACGGCTTCGGCGATGCGCTGCGAGACCTCCGCCGCGCAGCCCGAGACGGGGCGCGGATAATGCGCGTCGAGAAAGGTGCCCTCCGGCGTCTTGACGATCAGCGGCTCGAACGCGCCGGCCGACAGCGGAACGTCGGGGAAGACATGCCGGATCGCCAGGTAGACCGACGACAGCGTGGTCGCGAGAACGCTGTTCATCGGGCCGGTGCAGGGCGGGCTCGACCCGTCGAAGTCGAAGGTCAGCGTGTCGCCGCTCTTCTCGATCGCCAGCGCGATGGTCAGCGGTTCGTCGACGACGCCGTCGGAATCGACAAAGGCCTTCGACCGGAAGACGCCGTCCGGCATTTCCGCGATGCGCGCCCGCATCTGCTCGCCGGCACGGCGCCGCAATTCCGCGATCGCGTCGGTGACGGTCTTGTCACCATAGCGGTCGAGCAGTTCGTAGAGCCGGTCCTGCCCGACCATCAGGGCAGCCGCCTGCGCCTTGATGTCGCCGATGCGCTGGTCGGCGACGCGGATGTTCGAAGCGATGATGGCGTGGATTTCCGGGTCCATCACGCCCTTCTTGAACAGCTTGACCGGCGGCAGCCGCAGTCCCTCCTGTTCGACTGACGTCGCGGAGGCGGAGAAGCCGCCCGGCACGGCGCCGCCGATGTCGGGCCAGTGGCCCGTATTGGACAGCCAGCAGAACAGCTTTCCGTTGCGCCAGACCGGCTTGACGAAGCGCACGTCCATCAGGTGCGTGCCGCCGAGATAGGGGTCGTTGACGATGTAGATGTCGCCCGGTTCGGGCTTCGTCGCCTTGCCGTCGCGGATCATCTCGATGAGGGTCCGCGTCGAATACTGCATCACCCCGACGAACACAGGCAGGCCGCCGATCCCCTGCGCGATCAGCGACCCGTCCTCGGCCGAGTAGATGCCGTCGGAGCGGTCGTTGGCTTCCGCGATCACGGGCGAAAACGCGGCGCGCGAAAAAGTCAGGTCCATCTCGTCGCAGACCTGCTGCAGGCCCGCCTGAATGACCGAAAGCGTGATGGCGTCGAGCGTGGTCATGACCGTCTCACCTCGATGATGATATTGCCTTCCCCGTCCGACGAACATCGGTCGCCCGGCTCGACGACCGTCGTCGCGTCGAGTTGTTCCAGGATCGCCGGTCCTTCGAAGGCGGCGTCGAGCGGCAGCTTCTCGCGGGCATAAACCGGCGTGTCGAGCCATTCGCCGTCGAACCAGACCGGACGCGTTTCGACCAGCGCGTCGGCGACCGTGCCGGCGCGGCCGGCCGGATCGATCAGCGTCGACAGGTCCAGTTCGCTGCGCACGCCGATGACCGACGTGTTCAGGTTGACGAGCGCCGCCCTAATCTCCGGCAGTTTCACCCGGAAGCGGGCGTAGTAGGCCTTCTCGAAAATGTCCTGCAGGTGGGCGCGCGTGACCTCGGCCGAGGGCAGGGGGACATTCAGGAGATGCGTCTGGCCGACGAACTGCATGTCGGCCGAGTGCACGATGCGGATGGTCTGCGGCTTCACCGCCTCCTTGGCGATCAGCTCGCGGCCTTCCGCCGCGTGGCGGGCGAGGACCTCGCGCGCCTTGGCCTCATCCAGTGCGGCGACGGGCTGGTTCAGCGTGTTGACGAAATCGTGGCGCATGTCGGCGACGACGCAGCCGAGTGCGTTGGTGATGCCCGGCCGTGCCGGTACCAGCACTTTCGGAATGCCGAGTTCGCGCGCCAGCGCGGTGGCATGCAGCGGCCCCGCGCCGCCGAAGGCGAACAGTGCGAAATCGCGCGGATCGTGGCCCTTGGAGATCGACACCATGCGGATCGCGCCCGCCATCTTGAGGTTGGCAATGCGCAGCACGGCGCCCGCCGCCTCCGCGCCGCCGACGCCGATGCGGCCGCCGAGCTTCCCGGCGAAGATCGCCTCGATATCGGGCACGCTGACAGGGGAATCGACCGCGAGCAGACGTTTCGGATTGAGCCGGCCGAGGATCAGGTTGGCGTCGGAGATCGTTGGCTCGGTGCCGCCCCGGCCGTAGCAGATCGGGCCCGGGCTCGCTCCCGCGCTTTCCGGCCCGACGCGGATCAGGCCGGCATCGTCGATCCGCGCGATCGAGCCGCCGCCGGCGCCGACCGTGTGCACGTCCACCATCGGCACATGGATCGGCATGGCGTACTCGATCTCGATCTCGTTCGAGACCGCCGGCTGCGCTCCGCGGATGAGCGCGACGTCGGTCGAGGTTCCGCCCATGTCGTAGGTGACGAGGTTGGGAAACCCGGCGCGCCGCCCGGTATAGGCCGCGGCCATGACCCCGGACGCGGGGCCCGACATCACGGTCTTGGCGGCCTCGTTCGTCACGTAGCGGGCCGAGATCATGCCGCCATTGCCGTTCATCATCAGGAAATCGCGGCTGTAGCCGCGGTTCGCCAGTTCGCCGCGCAGCCGCTCGACATAGCGCTTCAGGATCGGCTGCACCGAGGCGTTGACGGCCGCCGTGACGCCGCGCTCGAATTCGCGCGCCTCGGACAGGAGCGAATGGCCGGTGGTGATGTGGTCGTTGGGCCAGAGTTCGGCCGCGATCTCCGCCGCCCGCTTCTCGTGCGCCGGATTGGCATAGGCATGCAGGAAATGGATCACCAGCGATTCGCAGCCGGCGTCGATCAGCTGGCGGACGGCCGCGCGCACCGCCTCCTCGTCGAGCGGCGTGCGCACCGCGCCCGAGGCCTCGACGCGCTCGGGAACCTCGAGCCGCAGATTGCGCGGGATGACGGGCACGAAAGTCCCGGTCATCCCGTAGGGATTGGGTCTGGTCCGGCGTCCGAGCTCCAGCACGTCGCGGAACCCTTGCGTCGTGATCATGCCGGTCCGGGCCAGGCGCCGCTCGAGCACGGCGTTGGTCGTCGTCGTCGTGCCGTGCACGATCAGGTCGATCCGGTCGATGGGAAAGCCGGTCGCGCCAAGCGCCGAGACGACGCCGTAGGCCTGGTTGTCGACCGTCGTTGGGGTCTTGGCGACATAGACCCTGCCGCCGGCCGAGCCGTCGATCAGGATGAGGTCGGTGAACGTCCCGCCGACATCGATTCCGGCAACCACATATTCATTGCCTGCCGCCACTTTCTCTGCCATCGACTGAATCCGGAATGAAGAACTTGCTCGCGGGCGCATTTTGGAACATGCGACTATTGCTCCGTATTGACCCGAAAATCATTGGTATACTAATAATCCCCGCAGGCAAGGTGACGCCGATCGTCCCCCGCGCGCGCCGGCCATTTCACATATCCGGCGCCTGCCTGCTATACTCTCCGGGCGCAAGCCTGTGACAAGGACCGACCGAATGCAAGATGCCGCCGTGAGCCAGGACGCGATCGCGCCCGTGCTTCCATTTCCAATTCCCGCCAACGTCCACGCGGAGCGCGTGGTGTCGGTAAGGCATTATACGGACAGGCTGTTCTCGTTCCGCATCACCCGCCCGCAGTCGTTCCGCTTCCGCTCCGGCGAGTTCGTGATGATCGGCCTGCCCAATGCCGAGAAGCCGGTCTATCGCGCCTATTCCATCGCAAGCCCCGCCTGGGACGACGAGCTCGAATTCTATTCGATCAAGGTGCCCGACGGCCCGCTGACGCAGCATCTGCAGAAGATCCAGCCGGGCGACATCGTGCTGATGCGCCCGAAGCCGACCGGAACGCTGGTGCTCGACGCGCTGACGCCGGGCAAGCGCGTGTTCATGATCGCGACCGGCACCGGCATGGCGCCCTTCGCCAGCCTCGTCCGCGATCCGGAGACCTACGAGAAGTTCGATCAGGTGATCCTGACCAATACCTGCCGCGATGTCGCCGATCTGCAATACGGCAACGAACTGGCGGCGATGGCGAGCGAGGATCCGCTGATCGGCGAGATGGCCGGCGGCAAGCTCATTTACTATGCCTCGACCACGCGCCAGGAGAGCCCGCACATGGGCCGCCTGACGACGCTGATCGAGAGCGGCAAGCTGTTCTCCGACCTCGGCATCCCGCCGCTCGACCCGGCCACCGACCGGGCCATGCTGTGCGGCTCGATGGCGATGATCAAGGATGTCGCGGCGCTGCTCGAGGCCCGCGGCTTTACCGAAGGCTCCAACTCGGCGCCGGCGGAGTTTGTCCTGGAGCGGGCGTTTGTGGGGTGAGACGCCGGTTCGCCGGAGGCGAATTCATCGTGCCGGTGGCACGATGAAAGGCGTCGAACGGGCGGGAGCTGCCGGAGGCAGCGGGCCCCGCCCCGGGTGACGGCGAGGCTTCTCCAGCGTCCCAGGTCACCCCACCCACCCGGCTTCGCCGGGCACCCTCCCCGTCGAGGGGAGGGAGGGGCGCCAGGCTGACTGGCCGCTTCGCCCTTGTAGCGACTGCAGCCAAATTCGACCACCTATCGGAGCTTCATAGGATCAAAGGACGCCAACGATCGCGCCCTCCTCCCCCTCGACGGGGAAGTGGCCCGAAGGGCCGGAGGGGGTGAATGCCCTATCAGGCGGCACAGCCGATCGAACGTAGGCCGTAGCCTTCCTACCCCCCATCCGCCCCCGCAATCGCCCCGTACAGCTCCGGCCGCCGGTCCCTGAACAGGCCCCAGGCCGCGCGTTCGTTGCGCATCGTCGCCCGGTCGAACGTCGCCGTCAGCACCGCCTCGCCATCGCGCCCGGCGCTCGCGCGCAGCTCGCCCTGCGGTCCTGCGATGAAGGACGAGCCGTAATAGGTCTGGGTGCGGCCGTTGACGATCTCCGTGCCGATGCGGTTGGCCGCCGCCACCGGCATCAGGTTCGCGCCGGCGTGCCCCCGCATCGTGATGCGCCAGTGCTCCATGGAATCGAAATCCGGCCGGCCCGGCTCCGAGCCGATCGCCGTCGGATAGATGAGGAACTCCGCCCCCATCAGCGCCATCGAGCGCGCCGCCTCCGGGAACCACTGGTCCCAGCAGATGCCGGCGCCGATCGTGCCGAAGCGGGTCTTCCACACCTTGAAACCGGTATCGCCGGGATTGAAGTAGAACTTCTCCGAATAGCCCAGTCCGTCGGGGATGTGCGATTTCCGGTAGACGCCGAGCGCCTCTCCGCGATCGTCCACCATCACAAGCGAGTTGTAGTAGGCCTGGTTCTTCCGCTCGAACAGCGACACGGGGATGACGACGCCGCATTCGGCGGCGAGCGACTGCATCGCGGCGAGCGTCGGATGGCCCTCGAGCGGCCGCGCCCGGTCGAAATGGACCGGGTTCTCCTCCTGGCAGAAATAGTAGCCCTCGAAGAGTTCCTGCACGACGACGATGTTGGCGCCCTCGGCCGCAGCCGCCCGCACCAGCCGCGAGGCGGTTGCGATATTCTCGGCGACGTCGTCCGAGCAGGCGAACTGCACGACGCCGAGCGTGACCTTGTTGACCCCGTCCATCACGCGTCCTCGAAGCCGGTCAGCACGCCCACCGCGTTGACGCCGATCTCCTCGACCGCGTAGCCGCCTTCCATGACGACCAGCGTCGGCAGGCCGAGTTGCGCGATGCGCCGGCCGATCTTCGGATAGTCCTCCGTCCTGAGCTTGAACTTCGAGATCGGGTCCTTTTCGAACGTGTCGACGCCGAGCGAGACCAGCAGCACGTCCGGTGCATAGTCGGCGACCTTGCGGCAGCCCGCCTCCAGCGCCTCGGCCCACACGTCCCAGTCCGTCCCCCAGGGCATCGGATAGTTGACGTTGAAGCCTTCGCCCGGCCCTTCGCCGCGCTCGTCGGCATGGCCGAGGAAGAAGGGATACTCGACCATCGGGTCGCCATGCAGGTTGACCAGCAGCACGTCGTTTCGCCGGTAGAAGATCTCCTGCGTGCCGTTGCCGTGGTGGTAGTCGACGTCGAGGATGGCGACGCGTTTCGCGTCCTGGTCCAGGAACCACTGCGCCGCGCTCGCGGCATTGTTGATGTAGCAGTAGCCGCCCATGAAGCTCGATCCGGCGTGGTGGCCGGGCGGCCGGCAGAGCGCGAAGGCGGCTCGCTCGCCGCCTTTCACCAGGGCCGCGGCGCTGATTGCCACGTCATGCGACGACTTGATGGCGTCCCACGTCCCTTCGACGAAGTTCGCGCCCGCATCGAACGAGTAGAAGCCCAGCAGCGCGTCAATATGCTTGGGACGTACGTCGCCGCGCAGGCCGCGCGTCGGCCAGGTGTAGGGCATGGCGGTTCCGTCGCGACCGGACTCCAGCCACAGCGGATACACGGTCGGCAGGAAGTCGATGAAATCCGCCCGGTGTACGCGCTTGACGATCGCGATGTCGTGCTCGTCTGGCGCGACGATCGGCCCGAGCTTCACCGCCTCGACGCGCGAGCGGATGTATTCCGCCCGCGACGGCATCTCGAAGGCCGGCACCACCGCCCCCGCGACCAGCTCGACATTGCCGGCATGGCCGTGGTGACGGGGAGAATAGACGGTTTTCATCAAGGCGATCCTGTTGAGAGGCTTGGGCGGAGCCCAGAGGCTAGCGGCTTTTCTCGGCCGTCCGCAAGCCAGGCTTCTGGCACACTCCGATCCCTCATCTGGACCAAAGAACAACCTGTGGCGCTTTGGAGCGAGCCGGTGCTAGCCTCTCTCCAACGACAAGAGGGAACTTCATCTTGCAGGCAGACCTGATCGTCACCAACGCGCGGATCCTCACCATGGACGAGGGCAATCCGGCGGCGGAGGCGATGGCGGTTGCAAACGGGCGCATCCTGGCGGTCGGCAGCCGGGCCGACATTGAGCGCCTCGCCGCGCCGGGTGCGAAGCGGATCGACGCCGCCGGCAAGTCGGTGCTGCCCGGCTTCATCGAAAGCCACCTGCACATCCTGCTGGGCGCCGTCGAACTTGGCCACCTGCAGCTCTTCGGCGTGAAAGGCTTTGACGAGTTGTCGGCGAAGGTGAAGGCTTTCGCCGCCGCCAATCCCGACCGGAAAGTGCTGCAGGCGCAGGGCGCCGACTACACGATCCTGTCCGAGACCGAGCCGGTCACCCGCCATCATCTCGACCGCATCATCCCCGACCGGCCCTTCGCCATGTCCTCGCCCGACCACCACACGATGTGGGCGAACACCAAGGCGCTGGAGATGGCCGGCATCCTGCACGGAAAGAAACTGGGACCGGGCAACGAGATCGTTATGGGCGCCGACGGCCTGGCCGAGGGCGAGCTGCGCGAGAGCGAGGCGATGGGCCCGGTGGTGGCGCTAGCGGGCGAGAACCGGCTCAGGCTCGGCATCTCGACCGGCGGCGAGCCGGAGACGCCGCCGACGCCTGCGGAGCGCGCCGCCGACCGCGCCGTACTGCTGGAGGGCCTGAAGCACGCGGCAAAGCACGGCATCACCTCGTTCCACAACATGGACGGCAATTCCTACACGCTCGAGCTGCTGTCGGAGCTGCGCGACGAGGGCAAGCTGCTCTGCCGCGGCCGCGTGCCTTTCCACTACAAGAACTTCATGCAGATCTCCGAGCTCGAGCGCGCCTCCGAGATGACGCGCCGCTTCGACGACGAATGGCTGAAGTCGGGCTTCGTCAAGCTGTTCATGGACGGCGTGCTGGACTCGTGGACGGCCGTCATGGTCGAGCCCTATGCCGACCGGCCAGACTGGGTCGGCGAGCCGCTGTTTCCCGCCGACGAGTTCGCCCGCATCGCCACCGAGATCGACCGGCGCGGCCTGCAGATCGCGGTGCACGCCATCGGCGACGGCGCGGTGCGCTCCGTGCTCGACGGCTACGAGGCGGCGCAGAAGGCCAATGGCAGGCGCGACAGCCGCCACCGCATCGAGCATATCGAGGTGACGACCGACGCCGACGTGCCGCGCTTCGCCGAACTGGGCGTCATCTGCTCGATGCAGCCGCCGCATCCGCCGGGCTCTCAAGGCCTGCCGCTGGAGCCGACCGTCTCGCGCATCGGCCGCGACCGCTGGCGGCTCGCCTATGCCTGGCGCACGCTGAAGGACACCGGCGCCCACGTCGTCTTCGCGTCCGACTGGCCGGTGTCGAACGTCGACCCGATCCTCGGCATCCAGTCGGCGGTGACCCGCAAGCCCTGGGCCGAGGGTCTGCCCGACCACAGCTACACGCTGCACGAGGCGATCGCCGGCTACACGGTCGAGGGCGCCTATACCGAATTCGCCGAGGCGACGAAGGGACGCCTGAAGCCGGGCTACCTCGCCGACTTCGTGGTCCTGTCGCACGACATCGAGGAGGTCGATCCGGAGCAGCTTCACACGGTGCGTCCGATTACCACGGTCTGCGGCGGAACGGTGACGTATCAGGCATGAGTCCGGGCGCGGCTGCGCTCTTCTGCGTCATCCGGACGCTCGATTGTGAGGCACTTTGCCCCCGCTTTGCTCAATCATTTGGCGAAAACGTGCACCTGGCCAATGTTCGGTTCTCGGCACGCGACGTGCCGTGTCTCAATTGAACCGCGATTCAAAACTCGCCATTGCCAAGGCAGATGCCATGTGCTGACATCGCGATAACAACCGCCTTCAAGAGCGGAAACAAACAGGGGATATCGTGCCGGCCACTCCGGATAGGAACGCGATCGACGTTCGCTCGGTAAGCAAGATCTTCGGCTCGGGAGCCGATCGGGTGGCAGCACTCGACGATGTCTCGGTCGTCATCCGCGAGAACGAGTTCTTCACCCTCCTCGGCCCCTCGGGCTGCGGCAAGACCACGCTTCTCAGACTCATCGCCGGCTTCGACTTCCCGACCGAAGGGCAGATCCTGCTGCACGGGCAGGACATCGCGCCGCTGCCGCCCTTCAAGCGCCCGGTCAACACGGTCTTCCAGTCCTACGCGCTGTTCCCGCACATGACGGTGGCGCAGAACATCGGCTTCGGGCTGGAAATGCTCGGCAAGCCGAAGGACGAGGTGACGGCGCGCGTCGACCAGATGTTGAAGCTGGTCAAGATGGAGGCGCTGAAGAACCGCAAGACCAGCCAGATCTCCGGCGGCCAGCAGCAGCGCGTGGCGCTGGCGCGTGCGCTCGCGCCGCAGCCGAAGGTGCTGCTGCTCGACGAGCCGCTCTCGGCGCTCGACTACAAGCTGCGCAAGGAAATGCAGATCGAACTGAAGCGGCTGCAACACGAGACCGGCATCACCTTCATCTTCGTCACCCACGATCAGGAAGAGGCGCTGACGATGTCCGACCGCATCGCGGTCATGTCGTCGGGCAAGATCCTGCAGGTCGGCTCGCCCTGGGACATCTACGACAAGCCGTCCGAGCGCTTCGTCGCCGACTTCATCGGCGAGACGAATTTCCTCATCGCCAAGGTCCAGCCGGCGGAGGGCGGAAGGGCGAACGCGACCCTGTCGTCCGGTAAGGTGATCTCGGCGACCGTCGCCGAGAGCCTCGTGCCGTCGGGCGAGGCGACCATCGTCGTGCGGCCCGAACATGCCCGCGTGGTCAAGGGGGAGGGGCATCTGCCGGGGGTGATCGACAACATCGTCTACTTCGGCACCGACACCAACATCCATGTCGGTCTCGATGGAGGCGGCGCGTTCATCGTCCGCCAGCAGAACACCCGCAGCGCCGGCTGCGGATTCGAGCTGGGCGAGCATGTCGGCATCCTGATCGCCGACGACGCCGCCCAGGTCCTGAAGGACTGACGCGATGACGACAGCGGCGGAAATCGCAGCCAGGGCCGAGCGGGAAGACATCCGCAAACGCTGGCTGCTTTCGACGCCCGCGCTGGTCATCATCTTCCTCGCCGGCATCGGTCCGCTCCTCGTCGTCGTGCTCTATTCCTTCCTGACGCCCGGCCCCTATGGCGACGTGAAGTGGGAGTTCTCGACCGATGCCTGGGTCGGCGTGTTCCTGCAGCGCGACATCTTCGACGACACGCTCGGCATCGCCGACGCCCACCTGTCGATCTTCCTGCGCTCCGTCCGGCTCTCCTTCGCGACGACGATCCTGACGCTCCTCTTCGGCTTCCCGACCGCCTACTTCATCGCCACGCGGCCGGAACGGACGCAGGCGCTCTGGCTCTTCGTCATCACCATCCCGTTCTGGACAAACCTCCTGATCCGCACCTTCGCCGTGCAGGAGGTGATCCGCAACGAGGGCATCCTCAACACGGCGCTGATCTGGATCGGCGTCACCTCGACGCCGATCCAGATCCTCTACACGGACTGGGCCATCGGCATCGGCATGGTCTACGTTTACCTGCCCCTGATGGTATTGCCGCTCTACGCCTCGATGGAGAAGCTCGACTTCCGGCTGGTCGAGGCCGGCTACGATCTCTACGCGACGCGGTTCCAGGTGCTCAGGCGCATCATCATCCCGCTGGTCAAGCCCGGCATCATCGCCGGCTCGATCCTCGTCTTCATCCCCTCGCTCGGCGCCTACGTCACGCCGCGCGTGCTGGGCGGCGGCAAGCAGATGATGCTGGGCAACTTGATCGAGCTGCAGTTCGGCGCCGGCCGCAACTGGCCGCTGGGTGCCGCGCTGGCGCTCACGCTCACCGTCATCGTCACAGTCGCGCTCCTGTTCTACGTCCGCTACGCGGCGCAGTCGGAGCAGCGGCATGGCTAGGTCCAACTTCGCCATAAAGCGCCAGCCCGGCTTCGCCACCATCGCGATATTCTGCTTCGCGCTGCTCTATCTGCCGATCGTCACGCTGGTCGTCTATGCCTTCAACGAGGGCAACTCGGTGGCGATCTGGCAAGGCTTTTCCCTGCGCTGGTTCCGGCAGGCGTGGAACAATCAGCAGGTTCTCGAGGCCTCGATCCGCTCCGTCCAGATCGCCTCGGTCGCGGCCGTGGTCGCCACCATTGCCGCGACGATGGCGGCGCTCGCCACGACGAGGACGAAGCCCTATCGCGGGCTGACCTTCAAATACGCCTTCATCAACCAGCCGCTGATGATCCCGGAAATCGTCACGGCGGTCGCGCTGCTCATCGTCTTCGCCCGCATCAAGGTGGCGACCGGCTATTCCGGGCTCGGCTACCTGATCGCGGCGCACACGGCGTTCTGCATTCCCTTCGCCTACCTGCCGATCCGGGCGCGGCTGGAGAGCATGGACCTGACGCTGGAGACGGCGGCCGCCGACCTCTACGCCACGCCGTGGAAGACGTTCACGCGCATCACGCTGCCGCTCCTGTGGCCCGGCATCATCGCGGGCCTCATGCTCGCCTTCGTCATCTCGCTCGACGACGTCGTCATCACCGAGTTCGTCAAGTCCGGCGGCCAGGACACGTTGCCGACCTACATGCTCGGCCAGCTCCGGCGCGTCGTCACGCCGGAAATGAACGCCATCTCCACTGTCTTCCTGCTGATCTCGATCCTGATCGTGACGCTGTTCTTCTTCATCAGCAGGCGACGCACATAACAACCAGAGGGAAAGGAAGCTGAGATGAAACACAGACTGACGATCGCGGCGATCACCGCCGCGCTCCTCGCCACGACCGGGCTTGCCCGCGCCGAGGGAGAGCTCAACATCTTCAACTGGGGTAACTACACCGCCCCCGACCTGATCAAGAAGTTCGAGGAGACCTACAAGGTCAAGGTCACCGTGACCGACTACGATTCCAACGACACGGCCCTCGGCAAGATTCGCCAGGGCGGCCACGGCTACGACATCGTCGTGCCGTCGGCCTCCTACGTCCAGATCTGGATCGAGGAAGGCCTCCTGCTCGAATCCAATCCGAACCAGATGGAGAACTTCAAGAACGTGGACCCGCGATGGGTGGACGTCGAATTCGATCCGGGCCGCAAATACACGGTTCCGTGGCAGTGGGGCTCCACGGGCGTCTCCGTCGACACCGCCGTCTACAAGGGCGACATCAACACCTCCGCGATCTTCCTCGACCCGCCGCCGGAGCTCGCCGGCAAGATCAACGTCGTGCCCGAGATGGCGGACGTCATGCATCTCGCCATCCGCTATATGGGCGGCGAGCCCTGCACCGGCGACAAGGAGGTCCTCAAGAAGGTCCGCGACAAGCTGGTCGAGGCCAAGACCAAGTGGATCTCGATGAACTACGGCAACATCGAAGCCATGGCCAAGGGCGACTATGCCGCGACCGTCAACTGGAACGGCGCCTCGCTGCGCATGCGCGATGCGAAGAGCTCGATCCACTACGGCTATCCCAAGGAAGGCTACCCGCTGTGGATGGACAACGCCGCCATCCTGAAGGACGCCAAGAATGTCGAGAACGCCAAGCTCTTCCTGAACTTCGTCATGGCGCCCGAGAACGCGGCGCTGATTTCCAACTTCGCCAAATACGCCAACGGCATCATGGGCTCGGAGAAGTTCATGCCGCCGGAGATGGCGACGGCGCCGGAGATCGTGACGCCGGCCGAATTCTCGGACAAGGGCAAGTTCATGCTCCGCTGCGCACCTGAGGTGCAGGAGATCTATACGAAGATCTGGACCGAGGTTCAGAAGTAACGCATCCCGGCCCCGGCGCCACGCCGGGGCCGCTTTCCTTCGGGCGACGATGAAATCCTACCGCAACTCGGATCCGCGGCCGCCGATCATGCTCGGGTCGCCGCCCCGTCTCGTGCCGCCGCGCATGGATTGGGACAGGCCGCCCTGGAACCGCTGGTCGTTCCAGCACATCCGCGAACTGCTGCCGACCGTCGAAGTGTGGAAGGGACCCGGCCACGCGTCGCGCCTGCCGCGCGCGGAGCGCGAACTCGACGCGCTCGCCGTCGCCGACAGCGCCGGCCGGCCGTCCACGCTTCTCGACCATCTCGACGAGAGCTACACCGACGGTTTCCTTGTCCTGAAAGACGGGGCGGTGGTCTACGAACGCTATTTCAACGGCATGACGCCGCGCTCGCTGCACCTGTCGCAGTCGATGGCGAAATCCGTCATCTCCGCCGTCGCCGGCATCCTCGTCGGACGCGGCCTGCTCGATCCCGCGAGGCCTGTCACCGACTACCTTCCCGAACTCGCCGCGACGGCCTGGAAGGGCGCCACGCTGCAGCACGTGCTCGACATGACGACGGGGGTCCATTTCAGCGAGGAATACACCGACCCCTATTCCGAGATCGGCCAGACCGACGTCGCCAGCGGCTGGAAGCCGGTCCCGCCGGGCGCCGATCCGGATTTCCGATGGCCTTCGCACATGTGGGAGTTCATCCTGACGCTGAAACGCCTCGACCGCGCCCACGGCGAGGCTTTCGAGTACCGCTCCATAGAGACCGACGTGCTCGCCTTCGCCATGGAGCGCGTGACCGGCAGGCGCTTGGCCGACCTCGTCTCGGACGAGCTTTGGCAGAAGCTCGGCTGCGAGGAGAGTGCCTGCTTTACCGTCGACAGCGCCGGCTATGCGCTGGCCGACGGCGGCTTCAATGCGACGCTGCGCGACTATGGCCGTTTCGGCCAGATGATCCTGGACAACGGCGCGGGCATCGTGCCGGCGGAATGGATCGCGGCCACGCGTGACGGCGCTTCCTATGGCGAAGCCTACAGCACGGCATTCCCCGGCTCCTACCGCAACCAGTTCTGGATCGAGGACGCGCAGTCGCGCAACCTGATGTGCCGCGGCGTCTTCGGCCAGCTCATCCATGTCAATTTCGACGCGCGGATCGTCACCGTGAAACTGTCGACCTGGCCCGAATTCCTCAATCACCCCTATTCGGTCGCGACCCTGCGCGCCGTCCACGCCATCGCCGGAGCACTCGAATGAGCGAGCTCGACCTCTGCTACATGTCCGCGACCGAGGCGCTCTCGCTGTTCAGGAAGAAGAAGCTGTCGCCGGTCGAACTGATGACGGCGGTGATCGATCGTGCGGAAGCGACGAAGAACAAGATCAACGCCTTCACCTACACGCATTACGACGAGGCGCTGGCGCTGGCGAAGAAGGCGGAAGCCAGATACGCCAAGGGCAAGAAGACCGGGCCGCTCGAAGGCCTGCCGGTGGCGGTCAAGGACGAGAGCTACATCGCCGGCAAGCCGACCTCGAACGCCTCGCTGATCCTCAAGGATTTCGTCGCCGGGAAGACCTCGCCCAACAACCAGCGCATCATGGCCGCCGGTGGCATCGTCCATGCCCGCACGGCGACGCCGGAATTCTCCTGCGCGGCTTACACCTGGTCGCGGCTCTGGGGGGTGACCCGCAATCCGTGGAACCCGAAATTCACCACCGGCGGCTCGTCAGGCGGCTCGGGCGCGGCACTCGCCGCGGGCCTGGCGCCGATCGCGACCGGGTCGGACATCGGCGGTTCGATCCGGATCCCGGCAGGGGCCTGCGGCGTCGTCGGGTTCAAGCCGCCCTACGGCCGCAACCCGGACGACCCGCCGTTCAACCTCGATTTCTACTGCCACACCGGCCCGATGGCCCGCACGGTCGAGGACACGATTCTGCTGCAGAACGTGATGTGCGGTCCGCATCCGCTGGACATCGCGAGTCTCAGGCCCAAGCTGACGCTGCCGACGAAATACAAGCCGATCGGCAAGTGGAAGATCGCCTGGTCGATGGACCTCGGCCTGTTCGAGGTCGACAGGGAAGTCCGGAAGAACACGCTGGCCGCGCTCGACGTTTTCCGCTCGCTCGGCGCCACGGTCGAGGAGGTCGATCTCGGCTGGCCGAAGAACGCGCTGCAGCAGGGCATGGCCTATCTCAACCACCTGTTTGGCGCCTCGCTGGCGAAGCTGCTGGCGGATCATGCCGACGATCTCTGCACCTATACGCGCAGGTTCGCCGAGGAGGGCCAGTCGTCCAAGGCGACGGACTTCGTCTCGACGCTGGAGACGGCCGCCGAGATGTACAATACGCTCGGGCCGCTGCTCGAGGATTACGACGTCTTCGTCTGCCCGACCAACGCGCTCGCCGCCGTCCCGGCCGATCACGACCAGTCGAAGGACGAGGTCAGGATCAACGGCAAGGTGGTCGACCCCTCGCTCGGCTGGGTGATGACGACGCCGTTCAACATGCTCTCGCGCTGTCCGGTCATCTCGGTGCCGACCGGCCACGCGAAGAACCGCGTGCCGACCGGCATGCAGATCGTCGGCCGCACCTATTGCGACGAGGACGTCATGCGCGCCGCGATCGCCTACGAGAAGGCGGTCGGCGGCTGGTACGGCGACGCCACGGCGCGGCCGAAGCTCTGAGGCGTCTGCCCAATTCATACAATTCACCGGAATCGCGCCTGCATCCGATTGCGGCAGGCGCGATTTCTGCTTAGATTTTGTCCAAACGATAAAAAAATCGTGGGACGGATCGGCCGGACCCGCAAGCCAGAGGTGGACCATGACAAGACCCAGCAATCTCTTCTTCTCGCGCCGCCAGATCCTGAAGGCGACCGGCGCCGGTGCGGCGCTCGCGCTTGCGCCTGGCCTCGCCGGTCGCGCCTTCGCCCAGGAAAAGCTCAAGGTGGCGGCGATCTACACCGTGCCCTTCGAGCAGCAGTGGGTGTCGCGCATCCATCAGGCGGCGCTGAAGGCCAAGGACCGCGGTGACATCGAATATGTCGCGACCGAGAACGTCTCCAACACCGACTACGAGCGCGTGATGCGCGAATATGCCGAGGCCGGCAACAAGCTGATCGTCGGCGAGGTGTTCGGCGTCGAGGAGGCCGCGCGCACGGTCGCCGCCGACTACCCCGACACCGCCTTCCTGATGGGCTCGTCGTTCAAGCCGGCCGACGCCAACCCGAACTTCTCCGTCTTCGACAATTACATCCAGGACGCGTCCTACCTCACCGGCATCATCGCCGGCGCCATGACCAAGTCGAAGAACATCGGCATGGTCGGCGGCTTCCCGATCCCGGAAGTCAACCGCCTGATGCACGCCTTCATGGCGGGCGTGAAGGAGACCGCGCCCGACGCCAAATTCCAGGTCGCCTTCATCGGCTCCTGGTTCGATCCGCCCAAGGCCAAGGAGACGGCCTTCGCCCAGATCGATGCCGGCGCCGACGTCATGTATGCCGAGCGCTTCGGCGTCTCGGACGCCGCCAAGGAAAAGGGCGTGCTGGCGATCGGCAACGTCATCGACACGCAGAAGGACTATCCCGACACCGTCGTCGCCTCCGCGCTCTGGCATTTCGAGCCGACGCTCGACAAGGCGATCGCCGAGGTCAAGGCCGGCACCTTCAAGGCCGCCGACTACGGCATGTATTCCTTCATGAAGGAAGGCGGCTGCTCGATCGCCCCCCTCGGCACCTTCGAGGGCAAGGTGCCCGCAGACGTCATGGCCAAGGTCGCCGAAAAGGAAAAGGCGATCAAGGACGGCAGCTTCACGGTCGAGATCAACGACACGGAGCCGAAGTCGAGCTGAGCGAGCGGTGGAAGCACCCCCTCACCGTCCCGGCTTCGCCGGTCCACCTCTCCCCCTGCCCGGGGGAGAGGAGCCCAAGCTTAGGAATGTCGATGACATCCGCGATTGGCGTCTCCTCTCCCCCGGGCAGGGGGAGAGGTGGCTGCCGCAGGCAGACGGTGAGGGGGTGCTTTCCAGCTCAACCGTAGATCGCCACCCATGACCGCCCCCGTCCTCCGCCTCGCCTCCATCACCAAGCGCTTCGGGCCGCTCGTCGCCAACGATGCGATCTCGCTCGATCTCGCGCGCGGCGAGGTGGTGGCGCTGCTCGGCGAAAACGGCGCCGGCAAGACGACGCTGATGAACATCCTCTTCGGCCACTACGTCGCCGACGAGGGCACGGTCGAAGCCTTCGGCAAGGAACTGCCGCGCGGAGACCCGCGCGCCGCGCTCGATGCCGGCATCGGCATGGTCCACCAGCATTTTACCCTCGCCGACAACATGACGGTGCTGGAGAACATCGCCCTCGGCACCGAGCCGCTGTTCGCACCGCGCTTCCGGCGAGAGGCGGCGCGGCAGAAGATCCGCAAGCTCTCCGCCGATTTCGGCCTGGAAGTGCACCCCGACAGCATGGTCTCGGCGCTCACCGTCGGCGAGCGTCAGCGCGTCGAGATCCTCAAGGCCCTCTACCGCGACGCGCGCATCCTCATCCTCGACGAGCCGACCGCGGTTCTGACGCCGCTCGAGACCGACGCGCTCTTCGCCACGCTGCGCAAGCTCGTCGCCGAAGGCCTGTCGATCATCTTCATCTCGCACAAGCTCAACGAGGTGATGGCGATCTCCGATCGTGTCGTGGTTCTCCGCTCCGGCAAGGTGGCGGGCGAGCGTCGCACCGCCGACACCGACCGCAAGGCGCTGGCCGCGCTGATGGTCGGCCAGGACCTCGTCTCCCCGCCGGTCGCGCCCGCCGTCACAGGCCCGGCCCTGCTGATCATGGAGAACGTCTCGACGCCCCGCCGCGGCACCGGCACTCCGCTCTCCGGCGTGACGCTGTCGCTGCACAGCGGCGAGATCACCGGCGTCGCCGGCGTCTCGGGCAACGGGCAGGCTGCGCTCGCCGGCCTGCTCTCTGGCCTGGAAACGCCGCAGTCCGGCTCGATGACCGTTCAGGGTCACGCGCCGGACAACTGGTCCCCGGTCGCAGCCCTCGAAGCCGGCATCGCCCGCATCCCGGAGGACCGCCACGCCGTCGGCGCCATCGCCGACATGAGCGTGATGGAGAACGTCATCTCCGAGCGCTACCGCACGCCGCGCTTCTCGAAGCAAGGTTTCATGGACTGGAAGGCGGCCCGCAATTTCGCGGAAGAGATCATCCGGGATTATGACGTCAAATGTCCCGGCCCGGACGCGCGCATACGCCTGCTCTCCGGCGGCAACATGCAGAAGCTCATCCTCGGCCGCGCGCTCGATCCGGAGCCCGTCATCATTCTCGCCAACCAGCCCACCCGCGGCCTCGACGTCGGCGCCATCGCCTATGTCCACGGCCGTCTGCTGGAGGCTCGGGCGAGGGGAGCGGCGGTGCTGCTCATCTCGGAAGACCTCGACGAGATCCTGACGCTCGCCGACCGCATCGTGGTGATCTCCGGCGGCCGGCTGTCGGCGCCGTCCGGGCGCGGCGAGCGGAGCGTGCGGGACCTGGGCGAACTCATGGCGGGACACGGGGAGGCGGCGGCGTGACGACGGGCGCTGCGAAGCACCCCCTCACCGTCTCGGGCTTCGCCCGAGCCACCTCTCCCCCATTGCATGGGGGCGAGGAACCCAGGCTTGCAAAGGTCGCTGCCTATCGAGACTGGCGGTTCCTCTCCCCCGGGCAGGGGGAGAGGTGGCTGCCGCAGGCAGACGGTGAGGGGGTGCTCGCGGCCTCTCGAAGCCGACACGCGACGTCTTCAGGCACCTTCGAGGCCCCCCATGCGCCTTGAGCCCAAGCCCGCCCCGTCGCTCGGCGTCACGCTCTTCTACCCCGTCGGCGCGGTCGCGGTCACCGTCGTCATCGCCTCGCTCCTCGTGCTCGCCGCTGGCGCCAACCCGCTCGCGGTGTTCGGCCTGGTGCTGAAGGGCGCGGCGGGCTCGCAGTTCGCGCTGATGGAGACGCTGACCCGCGCCACGCCGCTGGTCTTCACCGGACTCGCCGTCGCGGTCGCCTTCCGCGCCAAGCTGTGGAACATCGGCGCCGAGGCGCAGCTCTATGCCGGCGCGATCCTCACCGTCGTATTTGGCACCGGCGCCCTGCCGCTGCCGGCATTCGTCCTGCTCCCGCTGATCGCGGTCTTCGCGGCGCTCGCCGGCGCCATGCTGCTGCTCGGTCCGGCGGTGCTCAAGGTCCGCTTCGGCGTCGACGAGGTGGTCACTACGCTGCTCCTGAACTTCGTCATGATCCTCTTCGTGTCGATGCTGCTGGAAGGTGTCTTGAAGGACCCGACGGGCCTCGGCTGGCCGCAGTCGCAGAAGCTCGTCGCCGAGGCCCGCCTGCCGCGCATCGTCACCGGCCGGCGCCTTCACTACGGTTTCGTACTCGCGCTCGTCTCCGCGATTGCCGTCTGGATCGTCATGAAGAAGACGACGCTCGGCTACGAGATGCGCGCCGTCGGCCACAACCCCGAAGCCGCGCGCTTTTCCGGCATGCCGGTCAACAAGATCCTCCTCAAGACGGCGCTGATTTCGGGCGGGCTGGCGGCCCTCGGCGGCTTCTCCGAGGTTGCGGGGCTGAAGGGCAACCTCACCCTCGATCTGTCGCCGGGCTTCGGCTATTCGGGCATCGTCGTCGCCATGCTCGCCATGCTCAACCCGCTCGGCGTCGTCGTCGCCGCGATCTTCGTCGCCGGCATCTTCGTCGGCGCCGACGCCATGAGCCGCACGGCCGGCGTCCCCTCCTACATCGCCAACGTCATGGTCGCCACGGCATTGCTGACGATGGTCACCGCGATCATGCTGACGCGGTTCCGGGTGAGGTGGAGGTGATGGAGAGAATGCGCGTGCCCCCTCCACCACGCTTCGCGTGGTCCCCCTCCCCCGCTTCGCAGGGGAGGATAAGAGGTGGCGCAGACTGCGCCTTGATCCTCCCCCGTTTACGGGGGGTCCCCGGGACGACCGCCGAAGGCGGTGGAGGGGGCATGTCTCCATGACCGAAGCCTTCGACATCCTCTTCCAGGCCTCCTTCTGGGTGGCCGCGATCCGCATCGCCTCGCCGCTGATCTTCGCCACGATGGGCGAACTGATCTGCGAGCGGGCGGGCGTGCTCAACCTCGGCATCGAAGGCATCATGGTCGCCGGCGCCTTCGCCGGCTGGTTCACCGTCTATTCCGGCGGCGATCTGTGGGCCGGCGTCGTGGTCGCGGCGCTCACCGGCGCGGCCTTTGGCCTGCTGCATTCGACGCTCACCGTCCCGCTCGGCCTTTCCCAGCATGTCGTCGGCATCGGCGTCACCCTGCTTGCCACCTCGCTGACCTATTTCACCTACCGGCTGGCATTGCCCGAAGTCACCTCGCCGCCGAAGATCGAGGCCTTCCAGCCGCTCCCCATTCCCGTCCTCTCCGACATCCCGCTCGCCGGACCGGCGCTGTTCGCCCAGACCCCGCTCACCTATCTCGCCTACGTCACCGTCGCGGTCGTCGCCTGGGCGCTCTACCGCACGCCGCTCGGCCTCGCCGTCCGCGCCGCCGGCGAGAACCCGTCGGCCGTGGAGGCGCAGGGCATTTCCGTCACCGCCATCCGCATGGGCGCGGTCATGGTCGGCTCGGCGTTGATGGCCGTCGGCGGCGCCTTCCTCACCATGTCGGCCTTCAACTCCTTCTTCTTCGAAATGGTCAACGGCCGCGGCTGGATCTGCATCGCGCTGGTCGTCTTCGGCTCCTGGCGGCCCGGCAAGGCGCTGATCGGCGCCATCCTCTTCGCCGCCTTCGACGCCTATCAGGTGCGACTCCAGCAATTGACCGGCGGCGTGGTGCCGTATCAGCTCTTCCTGATGCTGCCCTATGTCCTGTCCATCCTCGCCCTGATCCTGGTCGCCCGCCGCGCGACCTATCCAAAGGCGCTGATGATCCCGTATCAGAAGGGGGAGAGGTGATGGGCGCGCCGTCATCCCAACCCACAACGCCGTCATCCTCGGGCTTGTCCCGAGGATCTACCGCCGCTCGCAGGCTGTCACTGCCATCTCCACACACCCGCAACCGTTGGCAGATCCTTGGGACAAGCCCGAGGATGACGCCGAGCGGATGAGATGCTGGCGAACACAATCACCGGCTTCGTCTACATGATGTCGGACAAGCCTCGAGGGGTGATATACACCGGCGTGACGAGCGATCTGCAGTGTCGTGTCTGGGAACACCGCAACGACGTTCACCGGGGCTTCACGGCGAAATACAATGCCAAGATACTTGTCTGGTTCGAAATGCACCTCAACATCGTGCTCGCGACCAAAAGGGAAAAGTCCTTGAAGCGCTACCGGCGCGAGTGGAAAGCCAACCTGATCGAAGGCCTGAATCCCACATGGCTGGACCTTTACGAGCGGATCGACGAGATCGAGAACATCTACCGACCGCATCCCGGCATGACCATGTGGAGCGACTACAATTGAAACTGCGTCGCCATTTCCGGCGCCATTTCGACCAATCACTGCCGTCATCCTCGGGCTTGTCCCGAGGATCTACTGCCGTCGGCGAGTGTGCGGGACCGCCATCGAACCCCCTCCAGCGCTGGCAGATCCTCGGGACAAGCCCGAGGATGACGGCGCATTCTAGAGGCACACAATGACCTTCGACCTCCTCATCCGCGGCGGCATCCTGCCCGACGGCACCCGCGCCGACATCGGCATCAATGGCGAGACCATCGCGGCAATAGCCCCCAACCTCCCGCCAGACGCCGGCCGGATCGTCGACGCCACCGGCTGCCTCGTCTCCCCGCCCTTCGTCGATCCCCACTTCCACATGGACGCGACACTCAGCTACGGCATCCCGCGTATCAATGCGTCCGGCACGCTGCTCGAAGGCATCGCGCTCTGGGGCGAGCTGAAGCCGCTGCTCACCCACGAGGCGGTGAAGGAGAGGGCGCTCGCCTATTGCGACTGGGCGGTGTCGATGGGCCTGCTCGCCATCCGCAGCCATGTCGACACCTGCGACGACCGGCTGCTGGCCGTCGAGGCGCTCCTGGAGGTGAAGAAGGAGATCGCGCCCTATATCGACCTCCAGCTCGTCGCCTTCCCGCAGGATGGGCTCTACCGCGACCCCACGGCTCGGGAAAACACCATCCGGGCGCTCGACATGGGCGTTGACGTCGTCGGCGGCATCCCGCATTTCGAGCGCACCATGGCCGATGGCACCCGCTCGGTGACGGACCTCTGCGAGATGGCGGCCGAGCGCGGCCTTCTCGTCGACATGCATTGCGACGAGACCGACGACCCGATGTCGCGCCACATCGAGCAGCTCGCCTACGAGACCCAGCGCCTCGGTCTCCACGGCCGCGTCAACGGCTCGCACCTCACTTCCATGCACTCGATGGACAATTACTACGTCTCCAAGCTGCTGCCGCTGATGGCGGAGGCTCAAGTCTCGGCTATTCCCAACCCGCTCATCAACATCATGCTGCAGGGCCGACACGACACCTTCCCCAAGCGCCGCGGCATGACTCGGGTCAAGGAGATGCTGGCGATGGGCATCCGGGTCGGCTTTGGCCAGGATTGCTGCCTCGACCCGTGGTATTCGCTCGGCACTGCCGACATGCTCGACGTCGCCTTCATGGGCCTCCACGTCGCCCAGATGTCGCATCCGGCCGAGATGGCCAAGTGCTTCGACATGGTCACCACCGAGAGCGCCGCGATCATGCATCTCGATCACTACGGCCTCGCGGTCGGCAAACGCGCCTCGCTCGTCGTGCTCGACGCCGGCAACAGGACCGAGGCGGTGCGCCTGCGCGCCGAGCGCCTTTGCGTCGTCGCGCGCGGCAAGGTTGTCGCCGAGCGCCCGCGCCGCGACACGGCGCTCTCGCTGCCGGGCCGGCCGGGAAGCGTGAACCGACGTCATGAGCTGCCCGGCCAGGGAGATTGACGCTGGGGAACTCCGATTGCCGCGCGCCGGCATAAGGAATACGGTGATGCCATGCGCACCTTCTTTGTCGTCTTGCTCGCAGGCGCCGCGACCACAAGTCCGGCGAACGCGTTCAATGAGGTGGAGTTGGTCCCTGCCTATGTCAGAGAGTGTCCGGACCTGGCGCTGAACGAAAAGCGCTATGAGGAGGTCCTGACCTCGACGCTCGCGCTGAGCAGCAACAGCATCAAGGGCAGCGGCGAGACCAAGAGCCGGATGCTCCCGAGCATCTATATCGAGCCCGGGCAAAGGGACATCTTCTGCAGCGAGGTCCTGGCCGACTACGGACCGAAAGGCCGCAAGGTGAGGGGTCTCGTCCGGAAGAAGTGAGGGCTGGCGTTGCGAGCGCGAACGGCCCTCTTCGGAAAAACCGAGGAACCGATCTGCCGCCTTTGCGTCAACGGCGTTGAGGTGTTCGGTCCCGTCGTCCACGTCCCCACTGCCCCCCCACGCCTCCTCCGTCATGCCGGAGGCCGAAGGCCATCCGGTATCCATTCTTCTCTCCAGTTACACGCCGTGACCGCCCGCATTCGTGGCAAGATGGCAGCGTCCTTCTCTCCGCGGTCAATGGTTCCCGGCTGGCTTCCGGCCGCAGGGAAGACGAAGCACTCAGCTTTCACTCGGCAGAATTCCCAACCACCTTCCGCCGCCGCACCATAGTGCCCCGGACGAGTGTGAGCCGCCGGCATTCATCGTATTGGGAGCGGTAGCTATCGCCATTTTCGTCAGCTACGTTCACCCGCCGGTTGCAGGGGGCTTCCATGGAAGATTGGGCGATTGCGTATTATTCGCTGAGGTCAGAACAGCAAACGGCCGTGAGCATAGGTTTCGTCCTGCTTGGTGGGCTCTTGTTCGCCGTTGCAAAGAAAGGAGTCTGGGAACTCGAGAGGGCGTCATACTTTGTCTATTCCGCGATGATCATCAGCCTTTCATATTTTCCTGTCGTGATCATATGGCTGACCTATCCGTGGATGGTTCGAAATGACGCAACGTGGGTGATCGTCCTGCAAACGGTCCTGATAATGATTGTCTTTGGTTACCTACTTGCTTTGGTCGCGTCGGCCAGGTCTCGCAACGCCTTCGGAAGCAACTGGATGGCCATTCTTGCGTTCATTCCCTTTGCCAACTTCTGGCTCCTGTTTGCGCGCCCGCGATCAGAATATAGCCCCGCATTGTTAAGCCCACCTGCTTTCATGCGTGGAGAGATCGGCGTCGTCCTGGCGATCGCGGTTATCATCACGTCCACTGTCTCCGCCCGCGTCGTGGCAGGTCTTGCCGAGTCTGACGCCGAGCAGTTGGTCAACGCCGATCCTGAATATGCAGGCTTGATGACACGGCGGCTGATCCAGACGCGCGGCCTCCCGCAAACTCTCAAGCAGATCGCAGACAATGTAAGTCTTCCCGCTACGATTGATGAAGTGACGGCCCTCTCCACAATTGTGGCGCTCGACAACGAGCTGTTCAGGACGTTTACAGTCGACATGGAAGACCTCGTCGTAGACGACTATCTTCGGCGGGACACGGCCGACTTTCTCTGCAAGCATCCTTCGATGCGCGAACTGCTCTTGGCTGGCGCCCAGATCCATGAAATATTCGCTGCGAAGGACAGACACCGGTTTGGTCAGTTCACGGTGACTTACGACGATTGTTCCGTGGAGTCTTAGACGATTGCCCCCTCGCGCGGCCTCGGCATGACGTTGCGCAAGGGCGGGCGAAGTGCAAGAGCGCCTAATCCGTGCATCGATTTCGGTCTGTTTTCCTCCAACCCATTGTTTCAGCTCGCACATCAACTTTTTCGATCCACCGCCTTCGAGAGTGCACGACACTGTCGGCGGTCGAACGGGAGCCGGCAATGGCGTGGAAAGCGAAAACAGGGAGGCGACATGAGGTGCTTTACAGCATCGTCTCGACCCTGCTTGCGCTTGCCGTCCTCGCCGAAAAATCTGCCGGCGATTCCCCCTGGGTCCGCTTCTGCGTCCTGTGGGCCGCCCGGCAGGCCGACCTGATCGCGCGGGACTATGTCGCCGGATCGACATGGAACACGGTCGGCCGGCTCTGGTCGCCCCCTCTGCCCAGTGTCCTCTACGGCACCGACCCCACCGATGCGCTCGACATCGCCGCCTCGCTGCGCGCGCTCGCGCTGATCATCAGCGGCATGGCGGCATACCTCCGCCGCCTTGCCTTCCTGCATCCCGACGAGGCAGGCGGGAGTCACGGCGGCAACCCGACAGATGGCCTCGACGCATTCCGGTGCAGGCTCGAGCAGGCGATGTTCCCGCCGATCGAACTCCTCGACACGTCGTAGGGAACCGCAGGGGACAGTCTGATTCCGTCGCGCCCGCGCAAGCTTTTGCAGCGGCAACGCCTTCGCGCGCGACAAAGTAGACCGCTCCCGGCGCCGCCGACTGCTTGGTTCCTCCACCCATCTGCATTATGTGAGCGGCACGACCGAAACCCTGCGAGTCCCGACATGTCGATTTCCAAGGAAACAGTCCTCGAGAAACTTCGTACCATCAAGGGGCCGGACTTCGAGGGCGACATCGTCTCGTTGGGACTGGTGTCGGAAATCTTCATCGCCGATTCCAAAGTGTTCTTCTCGATCACGGTGCCTGCCGCCCGCGCGCAGGAACTCGAGCCGCTGCGCGCCGCAGCCGAACGCGCCGTCAAGTCGCTGCCCGGTGTGGCGGGCGCGGTCGTCGCGCTGACGGCCGAGAAGAAGGGCGGCGGCATGGAGGCGGCGCCGCCTCGGCCGGTTCCTCCGCGCCCCGCGCCGGCCCGGCCCGCGCCGCCGACGGCTCCCCCCTCTACCCAATCCGGCAAGCGCGGCGTGCCCGGCATCGAGGCGATCATCGCGGTCGCGTCGGGCAAGGGCGGCGTCGGCAAGTCCACCACTGCCGTGAACCTGGCCCTGGGCCTCGCCGCGCTCGGGCTGAAGGTCGGCATCCTCGATGCCGACATCTACGGGCCCTCCATGCCGAAGCTCTTGGGTATCAAGGGCAAGCCCACCACCGTCGACGGCAAGATCCTGCGGCCGATGGAGAAATACGGGCTCAAGGTGATGTCGATGGGCTTCCTCGTCGAGGAGGAGACGCCGATGATCTGGCGCGGCCCGATGGTGATGTCGGCGCTGACGCAGATGCTGCGCGAGGTCGAGTGGGGCGCGCTGGACGTGCTGGTCGTCGACATGCCGCCGGGAACCGGCGACGCTCAGCTGACCATGGCGCAGCAGGTGCCGCTCGCCGGCGCCGTCATCGTCTCGACGCCGCAGGACCTGGCGCTCATCGACGCGCGCAAGGGTCTCAACATGTTCAAAAAGGTCGACGTGCCGCTGCTCGGCATCGTCGAGAACATGAGCTATTTCATCGCTCCGGACACCGGCAAGCGCTACGACATCTTCGGCCACGGCGGCGCACGCAAGGAAGCCGAGCGTCTGGGCGTCACCTTCCTCGGCGAAGTGCCGATCGAAATGGCGATCCGCGAGAATTCCGATGCCGGCACGCCGATCGTGGTCGCCGAGCCGAAAGGGGCGATCGCGGAGGTCTATCGCGGCGTCGCAGCCAGGGTTCTCGAGCGCATGCGTGCCGAGTCCGCGTCGAGCTCGGCGGCGGGACCGGCGATCGTTTTCGAATAGATGTTTGAATTTCTTGGCATTTCCGTTTTATCATACAATTGCACGGTTGCCGTTGGCGAATTCCTCGCTTAACATGTCAGTTAGTCGATGTTTCGTAATGAAACAGAGCGCGACCCAGCGGCCGGTGGAGCAAGGACGGGAGTAACCCGCGGCACGTCGATCCGGAGACCCGCAAGGCAGCGCTCGGACCGATGGGGCATGATGTTGAAGCGGCAACCACATGGCTGACGTGCAGTTCACGCGTCAGCTTGCAACGATCATTTCCGTGGATGCCGTAGGCTTCTCGCGGGCGATCGGCCGGAATGCCGACGCGGCGGTGTCAGCCTTCGAGGAACGCGCGGCGATCATTCGCGAAATCTGCCGGACATATGGCGGCGAGATCTTCGGCGCGGCCGGCGACAGCTTCATGGCCGAGTTCGGCCTGCCGGCGCAGGCGCTGCTGGCCGCGCTGGCGTTCCAGAAGCGGATCGTCGAGCTCAACGCGGCCGCGCCCGAGCGCGTGCGGATGGCGTTCCGGGTCGGCATCAACACCGGCGACGTGATCGTGCGCGATGCCAGCCGCTACGGCGACGACGTCAACATCGCCGCGCGCCTGCAGGAATCGGCCCCCGAAAGCGGCATCGTCATCTCGCAAACGACGTTCAACCATATCCAGCGCCTCTCGATCGCGCGCTGCAGCGACACGGGTGAGAAGCGGTTCAAGAATATTCTCTATCCGGTGCGCAGCTACCTGGTCCTGTCTCCCGAAGCGCGGGCGCCGCAGGCGGAAGAGGAAACCCCTGTCCCGCCTCGCGCGTTCGCCGGCTTGCCTTCGGGGCCGCCTGCCGTGGCGGTGCTGCCGTTCCGCGCCTCGGGACCGGGGCCGGAGGCGGAAGCCATGGCCGACGGCCTTGCCGACGACATCATCATCGGCCTGTCGAACGTGCGCTGGCTGCCGGTGATCTCGCGCAGTTCGAGCTTCCAGTTCCGCGACGCCGCGCAGGCCGCCACGGCCGGCCTGGCGCTGGGCGCCCGCTATGTCGTGTCCGGCACCATCTCGCTCGTCGGCCGGTCGATCAGGGTCAAGGCCATGCTCGAGGACGCCGTCGAGGCGAGCACCGTCTGGGCCGGCAGCTTCGATGCCGACGTCGAGGGTATCCCTTCCATCCCCGACGAGATCGGCGGCGAGATCGTGGTCGCGCTTGCCAAGGAAGTCGACCGCGTCGAGCAGGAGCGCTCCTTCCGCCTGCCGGTCGAAACCATGGACACCTGGCAGCTCATCCGCCGGGGGCGCTGGCACATGGGGCGCCGCAGCCACGACGATACCGAAATCGCGCTCGGCTTCTTCGAGCGGGCGCTCGACCGCTCGCCCAATTCGACGAGCGCGCTCAACGAGCTGGCCTGGTGGTATTTCTGGCGCTCCTGGCTTCATTTCGGCGCGCCTCACGACTATGAGGCCGACCTGGTGCAGGTCGTCGCTTATGCCAGGAAGGCGCAGGCGATCGATCCGCGCGACGCGCGCCCGCACTGTTATCTCGGCATCGCCGACATTATGCGGGGAAGGCCGGGCTCGGCGCTAAAGCATCTGGACTTGGCCCTCGCGATCAATCCCAGCTTCTCCTTTGCGCACTCCGCCAAGGGCAGCGCGCACAATCTTCTGGGCGAGGCGGCCAAGGCCATCCCTTCCCACCTGCAGGCCGAGAAGCTCAGCCCGTTCGATCTCTACCGCTTCCACAATCTCGGCGAGCTCGCCGCGGCCTATGCCTTCGTCGACGATTTCGACGCGTCCGCGGATGCCGCCCGGGCATCGCTCGAACTGTCCCCGGGCTACTGGTATTCCGGCCTGATCCGGGTGGGATCGCTGTTCCGCGCGGGGAGGGAGGCGGAAGCCGCTGCCCAGCTCGCTGCCTTCAGGCTGCGCCATCCCGGCTTCAGGATGCGCCGGGCCGAGCTGGTTCCCTATGTCGATCCCAAGCTCAACCGCTTCCTGATCGGCAATTTCCAGGCGGCCGAGGAAAAATTGGCGCTGCTTGCTCAATCCTGACCGCGGTGGCCCGCTGGCGGGATCGCCGCGCTGGCGCGCAGCCGGTCTTCGTCGAGGATGCGGATGCCGCCGCGGCGGATGTCGATGATGCGCGCCTCGCGCCAATGCTTGAGGTTCTTGTTGACCGATTCCCGCGTCGCGCCCAGGAAGTCCGCCAGGTCGGACTGCGAGATGTCCACCCAGCCGTCGGCGTCGGCGAAGCCCGACGACATGAACAGCAGCCGCTTGGCGAGCCGGGCGTCGACCTTCAGCATCACCTGGTCGCCGAACTCGGCATTGATCCAGCGGATGCGGGCGCATAAAAGCGCGATCATCGCGGCCGAGAGCGACGGCGTGCGCGTGACGCGGTCGAGGAACTGCGTGCGCGTGATCGAGTAGATCTCGCAATCCCCGACGCATGTCGCGGTCGCCGTCCGCGTGCCGCCGTCGAGTGCGCCGACCTCGCCGACGAGGCTGTTCGCCATCTCCATGTTGGCGACGATCTTGCGCCCGTCAGGCGAGTAGAGCGAGATCTCGACCGCGCCGGAGACGATGCCGAACACCCGGTCGGGCGGGTCGTCCTGGAGAAAGAGTTCGTCGCCGTCCGCCCAGCGCTCGACCGGGTGCCCGGCAAACAGGGCCTGGAACAGGTCGGGGGCCAGCTGGCCGCTGCGGGGAGGGCGCAGGTGCGGCATGCCGCGCCGCGTCATGGGGTTTCACCGATGTGAACATCCGCGGCGCGCGCTTCGGAAAATTGAATGTATCTGACCGGCATGCAATGAAGACCCCCGAGGAAACCTAACCCAAGGACATGATCATGACCAGCGACGCCGTCCTCCACGAGAAGCTCGACGGCTATGCCAGGGTGACGCTGAACCGGCCGCAGCGGCTGAACGCCTTCAACGAGGACCAGCACCTCCAGTTGCGCGCCGCGCTTGCGGAATGCGCCGCCGACCCCGACTGCCGGGCGGTCATCCTGACCGGCGCCGGCCGCGGCTTCTGCGCAGGCCAGGACCTGTCCGACCGGGACCCCACGCTCGGCGGGGCGCAGCCCGATCTCGGCCTGACGCTGGAGACCTACTACAATCCGCTGATCCGGCAGATGCGGGCACTTGCCAAGCCGATCGTCTGCGCGGTGAACGGCGTCGCCGCCGGCGCCGGCGCCAACATCGCGCTCGCCGCCGACATCGTCATCGCCGCGCGCTCGGCGAGCTTCATCCAGGCCTTCTCCAGGATCGGCCTGGTGCCCGACGCCGGAGGCACATACTGGCTGACCAGGCATCTCGGCGAGGCGCGCGCCAAGGCGCTGGCGCTGACCGCCGAGCCTCTGCCGGCGCAGACGGCGGCCGAATGGGGCCTGATCTGGAAATGCGTCGACGATGGCGACCTACAGGCCGAAGCGGAAGCGCTCGCCCAGCGCTTCGCCAACGGGCCCGCCACCGCCTATGCGCTGACCAAGCAGCTGATCCATGCGGCGTCGACGAATTCGCTGGACGAACAGCTCGACATGGAGCGCAGTTTCCAGCGCGAGGCCGGCTGGTCCGACGACTACCGGGAAGGAGTCGCCGCCTTCCTGCAGAAGCGAAAGGCGGATTTTCGCCGAAAGGCGTAATGGCGAGGACCTGGCGACGGGCACTCCGTCACGCGTTTACGATGGCGTCGAGAATTCACCGCCCTCGGCTTGAATTCCGGAACCATTGTCGATATGACGCGCACCACGCTGCACGGCCAAACGGTCGCGCCGGATTGCCGCTTTAGCTCAGTCGGTAGAGCACATCATTCGTAATGATGGGGTCGCGTGTTCGAGTCACGCAAGCGGCACCACTCCTCCCCCACCGGTCTTCGATTTCAGAACTCGACGGGCGCGAAGATGTTGGCGTAGTGCTTCACCGAAGGCGGCTCGGCGAAATACGGGCCGACCAGCGCGCGCCATTCGGCGAACAGCGGCGACGTGCGGAAGCCGACGGTATGGTCCTCCAGCGTCTTCCAACGGATCACCACATCGAAATGCGACTGGTCCTCGACGCAGCGGGTAAGCACGAGTCCGAGGCAGCCCTCGGCGCGGCGGAACACCTCGACGGCCTTTCCGACCGCGGCTTCGAACTCGGCTTCCAGTCCCGGCTTCACGCGAATCGTCGCGACTTCGATGATCATGCTCTTTCCCTCTGTTGGGCTGCGGCGCCGCCATCCCCAGGATAGTCGACGACAGCGACATAAGTCGATTCGCGTGACGCGAGTAGACAACTTGTCCGCGATGAGCACCGCTTCGGCCGCGTGCAGCAGATTCGTTCTGCCGCGCTCAGGCGGCCTTTGCGGCTTTCCGTGCAAGCCTCGCCTTGATGCTCGCGACATCGGCGCGCGGCGTCGCGGCGAAGAGGGTCTTCGTGTAGCTGTGCTTCGGGTTCGAAAAGACCTCGTCGCGCGGGCCGTATTCCACCGCCTCACCGAAATACATCACCATCACGTCGTCGGCGATGTAGCGCACCACCGACAGGTCGTGGCTGATGAAGACATAGGTCAACTGGAACTCGTCCTGCAGGTCGGCGAGAAGGTTCAGCACCTGCGCCTGGACGGAGAGGTCGAGCGCCGAGACCGGCTCGTCGAGCACAAGCAGGCTCGGGTTGAGCATCAGGGCGCGGGCGATCGCGATGCGCTGCCGCTGGCCGCCTGAGAACATGTGCGGATAGCGGTTGAAGTGCTCCGGCCCGAGCCCGACCTTGATCAGCATCTGCATGGCGCGTTCGCGCCGCTCGTCGGCCGATGCGCCGGTGTTGATCAGGAGCGGCTCGCCCAGCACGTCGCCGATCTTCTGGCGGGGATTGAGCGATCCGTACGGGTTCTGGAAGACGATCTGCACCTTGCGGCGCATTTCCGGCGTGACGCCTTCGCGGGCGATGTCGACCTTCTGTCCGTCGATGAACAACTCGCCGGCCGTCGCCGCGTCGATCATGGTGATGATGCGCGCGAGTGTCGACTTGCCGCAGCCGCTCTCGCCGACGATGGCGAGCGTCTTGCCCTTTTCCACCTTGAACGAGACACCCTTGACGGCGTGGACCACGCGCGCCGGCGAAAACAGCCCGCCCGGAATCCGGTAGTCGCGGACGATATCGCGGCCTTCGAGAACGACGGTGCTCATAGCGGGCCCTCCATCGGCGGGGTGACGACGGCCGGCGCCGCCTGTTCGAAGACGAGGTCGGAGATGGTCGGCAACCTGTCGCCGGTGGCGTTGTCCGGCAGGGCGGAAAGCAGCGCACGCGTGTAGGCGTTCTTCGGGTTCTCGAAGAGCGTGAGCACGTCGGCTTCTTCCATCTTCCGGCCTTTATACTGGACGATCACCCGGTCCGCCGTTTCAGCGACGACGCCCATGTTGTGGGTGATCATGATCAGCGCCATGCCGTATTTTTCCTGCAGGCCGACCAAGAGGTCGAGGATCTGCTTCTGTATCGTCACGTCGAGTGCAGTGGTCGGCTCGTCGGCAATCAGGAGCTTCGGATTGCACGCGATCGCCATCGCGATCATCACGCGCTGGCATTGGCCGCCCGACATCTGGTGGGGGTAGGACTCCAGCCGTTCGGCCGGATCCGCGATGCCGACGAGCCGCAACAGTTCGGTCGCCCGCTCGCGGCGCTGGCCCTTGTCCATGTTCATATGCAGCTTCAGCACTTCCTCGATCTGGAAGCCCACGGTGAAGGACGGGTTGAGGCTCGCCATCGGCTCCTGGAAGATCATCGCCATGTCCTTGCCGATGATCTTGCGGCGCTCGGCATCGTCGAGCTTGAGGAGATCCGTGCCGGCGAAGACCATCTTGTCGGCGCTGACTTTGGCCGTCCACGGAAGCAGGCCCATCACGGCGAGCATCGACACCGACTTGCCGGAGCCCGACTCCCCGACGATCGCCAGCACCTCGCGTTCGTCGACCTTGAGCGACACGCCATCGACGGCCCGGAACGGTCCTTGCGCGGTGTCGAACTCGACGACGAGATTTTCGATTTCGAGCAGTGCCATCGTCACGACCTCTTCAGCTTGGGGTCGAGCGCGTCGCGCAGGCCGTCGCCCATCAGGTTGATCGCCAGCACAGTGATGAGGATGGCGAGGCCGGGCAGCGTCACCACCCACCAGGCGCGCAGGATGAACTCACGCGCCTCGGCAAGCATCGTGCCCCATTCGGGCGTCGGCGGCTGGGCGCCCATGCCGAGGAAACCGAGCGCGGCGGCGTCGAGGATCGCGGTGGAGAAGGACAGCGTGGCCTGCACGATCAGCGGCGCCATGCAGTTGGGCAGGATCGTCTTGAACATCAGCCTGAGCGGCTTGGCGCCCGCGACCTTGGCCGCGACGACGTAGTCGCGTGTCTTTTCCGACATCACCGCCGCCCGCGTCAGCCGCACGAAATGCGGCTGGAGCACGAGAGCAATCGCGATCATCGCATTGATCAGGCCTGGTCCCAGCACAGCGACGAGGACGAGCGCCAGAAGCAGCGACGGGAAGGCGAGGATCACGTCCATGATGCGCATGATGAACGTGTCGGTCTTGCCGCCGACATAGCCGGCGATGACGCCGAAGAAGATGCCGACCGTCAGCGACAGCGTCGTCACGATGACGCCGATGAACAGCGAGAAGCGCGCCCCGTAGAGCAGGCGGGACAGCAGGTCGCGGCCGACCGCGTCGGTGCCGAGCAGATATGCCACGCGTCCGCCCTCCTGCCAGTAGGGCGGCACGAGGATCGCGTCGCGGTACTGCTGCTGCGGCATGTGCGGTGCGAGCAGCGGCGCCAGGATCGCGACGACGACGAGAAAGACAAAGACCCACAGGCCGATGACGGCCCCGCGGTTCTCGGAGAAATAGTACCAGAACTCGGACAGGCGTTGGCCGATCGTCACCGCGTGGCGATCGGCTTCCTGGAGGGCGTTGGGGGTGGTCGTTGCCATCTTCTGCCTCCTCAGTGCCGGATGCGCGGGTTGATGAGGCCGTAGAGCAGGTCGACGATCAGGTTCACCACCATGATGATCGAGGCGATGATCAGCAGGCCGCCCTGGATGACCGGGTAGTCGCGCTTGAAGACGGAATCGACCATCCATTTGCCGATGCCCGGCCAGGAGAAGATCGATTCGGTCAGGATCGCGCCGGCGAGCATGACGCCGACCTGCAGGCCGATCGTGGTCACCACCGGGATCATCGCGTTGCGCAGCGCATGCACGCCGATGACGCGCAGCGGCGGCAGGCCCTTGGCGCGGGCGGTGCGCACGTAGTCCTCGCCCAGCACCTCCAGCATCGCCGAGCGGGTCTGCCGCGCGATCACCGCGAGCGGGATCGTGCCGAGCACGATCGTGGGCAGGATCAGGTGCGAGACCGCCGATTTGAACGCGCCCTTCTGGCCCGAGATCAGCGAGTCGATCAGCATGAAGCCGGTGACCGGCTGGAAGAAGTAGGAAAACGAGATGCGCCCGGACACGGGCGTCCATTGCAGAACGCCGGAGAACAGGATGATGAGCAGCAGGCCCCACCAGAAGATCGGCATCGAATAGCCGATCAGCGCCGTTCCCATGACGGTCTGGTCGATCACGGTTCCTCGTCGGACCGCGGCAATGATACCCGCCGGAATGCCGAGGGCGACGGCGAAGATGATGGCGCAGAGCGACAGTTCCAGCGTCGCCGGAAACAGCTTCGCGAAAATGGTGAGGACCGGTTCCTTGGTCGTCAGCGACCGGCCGAAATCGCCCGTGAGAACGTTACCGAGGTAGTCGAGATACTGGATGACGATGGGCCGGTCGTAGCCGAGCTCGTGCGAGATCTTCTCGTAGCGTTCCGGCGACATGACGCGCTCGCCCGACATCAGCTGCACCGGGTCGCCCGGCAAAAGCCGGATGAAGGCAAAGGCGACGATCGAGACGCCGATGAATGTCGGGATCAGGACGGCGAGGCGTCCAAGGAAAAAGCGCAGCATGGCCCACCCAATATTCCGTGCCGGCATCTCGACGGGGAGGGCGGAAGCCCCACAACCCGCACTTGCCAGCTACCACATAGCACAAGGGGGTGTCCGTCGCCGGACACCCCCCACTGAGGTGCTATGTCAGACTATTCGGCAATGTCGACGCCGCTGAAGGAGTGATGGCCAAGCGGGCTCATCACGTAGCCGGAGACCTTCTTCGACATCGGCATCACGACGACCGAGTGGTCGAGCGTGACCCAGGGAGCTTCGCGCTTGAAGACGACCTGCGCCTCTTCATAGAGCTTGGCGCGTTCCGCCTGGTCGGTGGTGGTCTTGGCGGCGTTGACCAGCTTGTCGAACTCTTCGTTGCACCACTGGGCACGGTTGTTGCCGCCGACGGCGGCACAGCCGAGCAGGGTGTGGAGGAAGTTGTCCGGGTCGCCGTTGTCGCCGGTCCAGCCGAGGATCACCGCGCCGTCGCGGTCCTTGGCCTTCGAGCGCTCGAGATACTCGGCCCACTCATAGGTGACGACCTCGGCGGTCACGCCGATGGCGGCGAGATCGGCCTGGATCACTTCCGCCGCGCGGCGCGCGTCGAGCATGTAGGGGCGCGCCACCGGCATCGCCCAGACCTTCATCTTGAGGTCCTTGACGCCGGCTGCCTCGAGCGCGGCCTTGGCCGCGGCCGGGTCATACTTGTCGTCCTCGATCGCGTCGTTGTAGCCCCACATCGTCGGCGGCATCGGGTTCTTGGCGACGGAAGCCGCGCCCTGGAACACCGCGTCGACGATCGCCTGCTTGTTGATCGCGCCGGCGATGGCCTTGCGGACCTCCGTCTTGTCGAACGGAGGCTGCAGCGTGTTGAAGGCGAGATAGGCAACGTTGAGGCCGTTCTCTTCCATCACCTGCAGGTTGGAGTCGGCCTTCATCGCCGCGACGTCGGCCGCAGCCGGATAGGGCATCACGTGGCATTCGCCGGCCTGAAGCTTCTGGTAGCGCACCGAGGCTTCCTTGGTGATGGCGAAGACGAGGTCGTCGATCTTCTCCTTGCCCTTCCAGTAGTCGGGATTCGCCTTGTACTGGATGCGGGCGTCGAGCTGGTAGTCGACGAACTGGTAGGGCCCGGTGCCGACCGGCTTCTGGTTCAGAAGTTCCTTGGTGTTCGCCTCGGCGAGCTTGTCGGCATATTCCTTCGACACGATCGAGCCGAAATCCATGCCGAGATTGCTGAGGAACGGTGCTTCCTTCTGCTTGAGCACGAATCTGACTGTCATGTCGTCGACCTTGTCGATCGACGCGATCAGGTCAGGCATGCCCATGCCGGCGAAATACTCCCATGCGCCGCCGGTCACGTACTGATTGTACGGATTGTCGGCCTTGAGCTGGCGCTCGAAGGAGAAGATCACGTCATCCGCGTTCATTGTGCGCGTCGGCGTGAAGAAGTCGGTGGTCTGGAACTTGACGCCCGGGCGCAGCTTGAAGGTGTACTGCAGGCCGTCGTCGGAGATCTCGTAGCTTTCGGCGAGGCCGGGCTCGATTTCGGTGGTGCCGGGCTTGAACTCCACCAGACGGTTGTAGACCGGACGTGACGAGGCGTCGAAGGTGGTGCCGGCGGTGTAGAGGGCAGGGTCAAACCCCTCCGGTGAACCTTCCGAGCAGTAGACCAGTGTCTTTGCGCTGGCCGCGCCGCTCAGGACGGTTGCAGCCAGCAACGCGGCCGCAAAACTCAGTTTCTTCATCAATGCGCTCCCTTTTTATCGTCCAAGCCCCTCTAACAGGCTCGCGAAACTCCATATAAGCATCGAATTCGGGCCATTGGAACTCCCCTTCCGATAGCGTAGGGGAATGTTTGAGAGTTGTCTGACAGACGGTCAGGCGACGAATTTCGCGACACTTGCGCGCATTGGCGATCTCAACCTAGATACGTCTGCGAGGGCAGGGCGCGCGTCGGCGCGGTGTCCGAAACGAATGACAAGAAAAGCCCGCCGCCCATATGCGCGGCGATGAGGAGGGACGAGGCAATGGCAAAAGCAGCAGGCAGCAAGCCGGCGGGAAAATCGACAGGCAATGCGGCGAAGTCCGAAGCGCCCGTAAGCGGGCTGGCAGCCCGCACTAAGCCGTCCGACATGAGGAAGCCGGCGGGGAAGGTTGCCGCGGCGCCGTCGAAGAGCGCTGCCAAGCCCGCTGCCGCCAAGGCGCCTGCCGCCAAGAAGACCGCCGCCCCGGCCAAGCCCGCGAAGGCTCCGGCCGCCGCGAAGCCCGAGGCAGCAAAGCCGGCGGCTGTGAAGAAAGCCGCTGCGGCGAAACCGGCGGCGGCGAAACCGGCTGCAAAGGCTGCGTCCGCTACGAAACCTGCCCAGTCGTCGCCCGCCAAGGTCGCGAAGGCGCCGTCCGCCGCGAAGTCTGTGCCATCCAAGCCCGTCGCGGAGCCCGCTCCCGTCGCCACGCCGGCGGCGAGTTCCGCCGCCAAGCCCACGTCCGCATCGAAGCCTTGGCTCGCGAGCTATCCCGGCATCATCCCGGCCGAGATCGGCCCCCTGGCCCACCAGTCGATCGGAGATCTCCTGGCGGACTCGGTGAAGAAATTCTCCACCCGCTCGGCCTTCACCTGCATGGACAAGACGCTGACCTATGCGCAGGTGGGCGAGATGGCGCAGTCCTTCGCGGCCTTCCTCCAGTCGAAGGGACTGCAGAAGGGCGCGCGCGTCGCGATCATGATGCCCAACGTGCTGCAATACCCGATCGTTATGATGGCGGTGCTGCGCGCCGGCTACACGGTCGTCAACGTCAACCCGCTCTATACGCCGCGTGAGCTGGAACACCAGCTTAAGGATTCGGGCGCCGAGGCGATCGTCATCCTCGAGAACTTCGCCCACACGCTGCAGGCGATCGTCGCCAAGACCAAAGTCAAGCATGTCGTCGTGGCCGCGATGGGCGACCTGCTCGGCCTCAAGGGGCATATCGTCAACTTAGTCGTGCGCCGCGTGAAGAAGCTCGTGCCGGCCTGGTCGCTGCCGGGGCACATCAAGTTCAACGATGCGCTGAAGGCTGGCAGCCGCGCCACCTTCAAGCCGGCGAAGGTGGCGCCGGACGATGTCGCCTTCCTGCAGTATACCGGCGGCACGACGGGAGTTTCGAAGGGCGCGACGCTGCTCCATCGCAATGTGCTCGCCAACGTCGCCCAGAACGACGTCTGGGTGAAGACGGCCTACATCAAGCGGCCGGAGCCGGACCGGCTGGTCTATGTCTGCGCGCTGCCGCTCTACCACATCTACGCGCTGACGGTGAACGCGCTGATGGGCATGCAGCAGGGGGCGCAGAACATCCTCATCCCCAACCCGCGCGACATCCCTTCCTTCGTGAAGGACCTGCAGAAGTATCCGATCAACATCTTCCCGGGCCTCAACACGCTGTTCAACGCGCTGCTCAACAATCCCGACTTCCAGAAGCTCGACTTCAAGCCGCTGCTGTTGACCTTCGCCGGCGGCATGGCCGCGCAGAAGGCCGTGTCCGAACGCTGGCAGAAGCTCACCGGCTGCGTCATCTCGGAAGGTTACGGCCTCTCAGAGACCTCGCCGGTCGCGACCGCCAACCGTTTCGACGCGGACGAGTTCTCCGGCACGATCGGCATGCCGATCCCTTCAACCGAGATCACGATCCGCGACGACGAAGGCAATGACCTGCCACTCGGCGACGTCGGCGAAATCTGCATCAGGGGGCCGCAGGTGATGGCGGGCTATTGGAACCGTCCCGACGAGACGGCCAAGGTGATGACGCCTGACGGCTTCTTCAAGTCCGGTGACATGGGCTTCATGGACACGCGCGGCTACATCAAGATCGTCGACCGCAAGAAGGACATGATCCTGGTCTCCGGCTTCAACGTCTATCCGAACGAGATCGAGGACGTGGCCGCCACCCATCCGGGCGTGCTGGAATGCGCCGCGATCGGCGTGCCTGACGAGAAGTCGGGTGAGACGCCGAAGCTGTTCGTGGTCAAGAAGGATCCGGCGCTGACGGCGGAAGCCCTGCAGAAATATCTCCGCGAGAACCTGACCGGCTACAAGGTGCCGAAGTTCATCGAGTTCCGCACCGATCTGCCGAAGACCAATGTCGGCAAGATCCTGCGCCGCGAATTGAGGGGCTGACCACTCCTCTCCCGGCGCAACGCCTCCGGCTTGCGCTGAGTCAAGGCGCGGCAAGCTGTCATCCGTCATCGTGATTAGATGATGGATGACAGGACAAAGCCATGAACAGGGAATGGCACGCGGCGCACCGCCTTCCACGCAATGCCACCTTGGAAGAACGGCTCGTATGGCACCGCGACCACGCGGAGAACTGCAACTGCCGGGAATCGCCAGAGCACATCAAGCGTGAACTCGAGAAGCGCGGCATGCTTCCGCGCCGAGCACCCGGCAAGCAGGACTGACGTCCATGCCGTCCCGCCGCACATTCGTCCTTGGGGCGGTCGCCGCGGGCGTCCTGGCCGGCGGCGGACTGGCCACAGTGTCGTTCCGGAAGTCGCTCTCGGCGGCAGGGGATCGGGTTTCAGCCGGAAGTTCCGTGTTCGAGGCCAGCTACGGCACGATGGAATGGGCCGAGGAAGGCACCGGGACGCCGCTGCTCATGATCCACGGCACGGGCGGCGGCTTCGATCAGGGGCTGGCTTTCGCCCGACGCCTCAGCGCCGGCGGCTTCCGCGTCATCGCGCCCTCGCGCTTCGGCTACCTGCGCAGTGACTATCCCGACGATCCGAGTTCCGCGCGGCAGGCCGACGTTTTCGTCGAACTGCTCGACCATCTCGGCATCGACAGGATACCGATCGTCGGCGGCTCGGCCGGCGCGCTGTCGGCAATCGAGTTTGCGATCCGCCACCCCGACCGATGCAGCGGGCTGGTTGCCCTCGTGCCGGCCACCTACGCTCCGGAGCGCCCCAGTCTATGGCCGATGAGCCCGTGGCAGGAGCGCCTGATGCGGGCGATGCTGGACTGGGACTCGCTGTTCTGGGCTGCGCTCAACCTTTCGCCCGACACGATGATCGGAACGATGCTGGCGACCGACCCCGCGCTCGTCGCGGCGGCTTCGGCCGACGAGAAGGCGCGCGTTCACGAGATATTGTCGATCATCCAGCCACTCAGCCGGCGCAGCCGCGGCCTGATGAACGATGCAAGACTCGCTTCCGATCCTGCCCCGTCGGAGCTTCGCCGCATCACGGTCCCGACGCTCGCCATTTCCGTCGAGGACGACCGTTTCGGCACCGCGGACGCTGCCCGCTATATCGCAAGCGAGGTTCCAGGCGCGCGCCTGGTCATCTATCCGCAGGGCGGCCATGTCTGGGTCGGCCACGACGAAGTACTCTCCGCGGAAATCGCCGCGTTTGTCCGGACGCTGGGATAGGCCTCAGTTCGCGTCCGAGGCGAGGAAGTCCGGCAGGTCGGCGACCGAGCCGAGGATCGCATCCGCCCGCGCCCTTTCGAACGTGTCCCGCGTTCCGGTACCCGACAGCACTCCGATCGAGAGACCGCAGCCGGCATTGTGCGCCATCTCGATGTCGTGCCCGTTGTCGCCGATGATCGCGACCTCCGAAGGCGACAGGCCAGTGAGGTCGCAGAAGGCGAGCACCGTGTCGGGGGCGGGCTTTGGCCGCGCCACGGCATCGTAGCCGTAGGCGGCGTCGAACATGCTGGCGATGCCCAGCATCAGGATCGTCTGTTGTGCACCGGCCGTCGAATCGTTGGTGGCGACCCCCATCCGGTAGCCGCCCTGATGCAGCGTGGCGAGCGCGTCGCGGACGCCGGTGACCGCCACCGCTTTGGCCGCGCCGTTGACCGCCGTGATGCCGTTGAAGCGCGTGACGATCTCCCGGCGCAGCGTCGGCTCCGTGTCGGGATACCAGAGAGCCACGACGTCCGCATTGGTGCCGGCCGCGAAGACGGAATCCGGGATGAAGTGCTTTGCCTTGAAGTCGTAGCCTGCCTGCGTCATCAGCCGGTCCGCCTTGAGACGGTCGCCGCCCGCCGCTTCCAGCGCCAGCATGTCGCCGATCGAGAACCATGTGCGGTCGAAATCGACGAGCGTCCCGTCCTTGTCGAAGAGTATTCCCCGGATGCGCGCCACGGTCTATTCCTCCGCCGTCAAGGCATGGATGTGCGCGACGAGGCCTGCCGTCGAGGCGTCGCGTCCTGCGACCGAAGCCTTACCTTCCACGACGGGCAGCAGGCCCGTGGCGAGTTCCTTGCCGAGTTCGACGCCCCACTGGTCGAAGGCGTTGATGCCGAACAGGACGGCCTCGACGAACACGCGGTGCTCGTAGAGCGCGACGAGGCGGCCGAGCGCGAACGGATCGAGCCTGTTGTAGACGATGGTCATCGACGGCCGATTGCCCGAAAACACCCGGTGCGGCGCGATCGTCTCCGCCTTTGCCTTGTCCATTCCCGCCTTGAGAAGCTGCGCCCGCGCTTCGTCCAGCGTCCGGCCGCGCATCAGCGCCTCGGACTGGGCCAGGCAGTTGGCGACGAGCAGGGCATGGTGATGCGAAAGCTCCGGTTCGAATCCTTCCGCCGCGACGATGAACTCGACCGGGATCGCGTCGGTCCCCTGGTGCAGCAACTGGAAGAATGCGTGCTGGCCGTTGGTGCCGGGCTCGCCGAAGACCAGCGGGCCGGTGGGCGTCGAAACCGGCATCCCGTCAATCGTCACGCCCTTGCCATTCGATTCCATGTCGAGCTGCTGCAGATAGGCCGGCAAGCGCGAAAGCCGCTGGTCGTAGGGGATGACGGCGCGGGCCGGGTAGCCGCAGACCACCCGGTGCCACCAGCCGACGAGGCCGAGGATCGCGGGGAGGTTCTCGGAGACCGGTGCGGTGCGGAAATGCTCGTCCATCGCATGCGCGCCGGCAAGGAAGCGGCGGAAGTTCTCCGGGCCGATGGCGATCACGATCGGCAGGCCGATCGCCGACCACAACGAATAGCGCCCGCCGACCCAGTCCCAGAAGCCGAACACGCGCTCCTGCGGAATGCCGAAGGCGGCCGCCTTGTCGACAGCCGTCGAGACGGCGGCAAAGTGGAGCGAGGCGAGATCGGCGCCAACCGCGGACTGCACCCAGGCCTTGGCCGTCAGGGCGTTGGTCATCGTCTCGATGGTCGTGAAGGTCTTCGAGGCGACGATGAAGAAGGTCGTCTCCGGGTCGAGCGGCTTGAGGACGTCGGAAATGTGCGCGCCATCGACATTCGAGACGAAGTGCATGCGCGGCCCGTCGTGGAAGGGCGCCAGCGCCTGAACCGCCATCTGAGGGCCGAGGTCCGAGCCGCCGATGCCGATATTGACGACATCGGTGATCTTCTTGCCCGTTGCGCCCTTCGTGCGGCCCGAGCGGATGCTGTCTGCGAAAGCACAGACGGCGTCGAGGACGGCGTTGACATCACCGGCCACGTTCGAGCGCCCGTCGGCTATGCCTGCCGCAGCCCCGCGCAGCGCCACGTGGAGCACCGCGCGACCTTCGGTGAGATTGATCGGCTCGCCGGCGAACATCGCGGAGCGCTTGCCTTCCAGGCCGGCCGCCGCGGCAGCCTGTTCCAGCAATGCCATCGTTCGCGCGTCGACCGCGCATTTCGACCAGTCGAGAAGAAGGTCGTCGAAGGTTAGCGAGTACGCCCCGAAGCGGCCGGGGTCGGCGCGAAACGCCTCTCGCATGTCCTTCGGCGCGCCATCCGCGCGGTGGCGGCGAAGCGCTTCGATCGATTCGTGCAGTGCCGCTTTGGTCAACGTGCTCCCCGGTCTGGCGGTCTTTGCGCGCAAGCTACCTTGCCGACGGGCGTTATTCTACGTCTCAGGCTGGCCCAATTGTCACAATAGCTGACAAGAACGTGGCTTAAGTGATTGTGCCAGCCTTGCTGACATGTTAGTTCCAGAGTAGGCTTGCCGCAGAGAGGAAGTCAGCCATGTCGTCGCGAAACGATGCCGCCATCTGGTCCGGCCTGTTCACTATATCGGCCGAATCCGGCCAGACGCTCCAGGCCCAGATCCGCCAGGCGATCGTCGCGGCGATCCTGGACAGGCAGATCGCGGCCTCCATGCCGCTGCCGTCCTGCCGGATCCTGGCCGAGAAACTCGGCGTCGCCCGCGGCACAGTTGTGCTCGCCTTCCAGCAACTGGTCGACCAGGGCTTCCTGATCGCACGCGAACGGCGCGGCCATTTCGTCAACCCGGAAGTGCTGGCGATGCCGGCCCGCGGTCCGCACAAGCACGCCGACAACCAGGACGGCGTCGACTGGAAGGCACGCCGCAAGATCACGCCGAGCGAGCTTCCAAGGCCGAGCAAGCAGGGCAACTGGATCAAGTCGTCCTATCCGTTCGTCTACGGCCAGTTCGATCCCGCGCTGTTTCCGACGGCGGAATGGCGCGAGTGCAACCGCATGGCGCTGGCGGTGCTCGAAATCCGCAACTGGGCGGCCGACATGGTCGACCAGGACGATCCGGCGCTGATCGAGCAGATCCAGGCGCGGCTCCTGCCGCGGCGCGGCATCTTCGCCAATCCCGACGAGATCATCATCACGCTCGGCGCCCAGAACGCGCTCTACATGCTGGCGACTTTGCTGATGTCGAAGGGCACGCGCGTGGCGATGGAGAATCCCGGCTATCCGGATGCGCGCAGCGTCTTCCGCCTGGCCGGAGCCGAGATCGTGCCGGTGCCGGTCGACAAGGACGGCATCAAGGTCGGCCAGATCCCGGCCGATTGCGGTTTCGTCTTCACGACGCCCAGCCACCATTGCCCAACCATGGTGTCGCTGAGCCCGGAGCGCCGTGCCCAGCTTCTCGCGGACGCGACCCGCAACAACCAGATCATCATCGAGGACGGCTACGACAGCCAGCTCGTCGACGAGGCACCGCAGCAGGCGCTGAAGAGCATCGACCGCTCCGGCCGCGTCGTCTATGTCGGCTCGATGTCGAAGACGCTCGCGCCCGGCCTGCGGCTCGGCTACATCGTCGCCTCCGCCGATCTGATCGCGGAGCTCAGGGCTCTGCGCCGCTTCATGCTGAGGCATCCGCCGGCCAACAACCAGCGCGCGGTGGCGCTGTTCCTGTCGCTCGGCCATCACGAGGCGCTCGTGCGCAAGCTCTCCGGCGCGTTCAGCGAGCGCCGCAAGCGGCTCGTCCAGGCGGTGTCGGCTTTCCTGCCCGAATGGAAGTCCTCGCCCGCAACCGGCGGCACGTCGCTGTGGCTGGAAGGACCCGCCGGCGTCAACGCTTCGGCGCTGGCCGAAATGGCAGCGACGCGCAGCGTCCTGATCGAGGCCGGCGACCGCTTCTACGACGGAGCGTCGCGCCCGACGAACTTCCTGCGGCTCGGCTTCTCGTCGATCGCGCTCCAGCACATAGAGCCTGGAATCCGCGAACTCGCGACGGCAGCCGGCCGGCGTCCAGCCGCCGCCTGATCTGGATCAATCTGCGCCGCCCTGTGGTCTAAACGCGGGGCTTCCCGGCCTTCGTCGGGCAGCGCAAGACTGTCGCTCATGTGAACGGGCGGCAGTACGGCAAAGATAAGCCGGCGCCGCGGAAAGTCGGGGAATATGCCATGAGCGCAGTCTTGCAGGAGCAGGATTCGGGCGATGCCGGCCGCATGCGCCGGTCGGGAGGGCGCGAGGCCCGTCGCGCCATGCGGGCCGCACCGCTGGCCGAAGATGTGCGGCCGATCCGGCCGGGCATGGAAGGCGGCCGCTACACGCCGCTCGCCGCCAACGACCTCGAACGGATCCACGAAGCCGTCCTGACGCTCCTCGAGACGGTCGGCTTCGCCAACGCCATTCCGTCCTGCATCGACACCTGCACGAAGGCGGGAGCGGCGCTTGGCGAGGACGGAAGGCTGCGTTTCCCGCGTGCATTGGTCGAGCACACGATCCGCATCGCCGCGCGCAACTTCACGCTCCACGGCCAGGATCCGAAGCATGACATGCTCGTGCAGGGCAAGCGCGTGCATTTCGGCACCGCGGGTGCGGCCGTCCACGTCGTGGATGTCGAAAAGCGCGAGTACCGCGAATCGCTTCTGCAGGACATCTACGATGCCGCGCGCATCGTCGACACGATGGACAACATCCATTTCTTCCAGCGGCCGATGGTGCCGCGCGACGTCGTCGACCCGTTCGACATGGATCTCAACACGCTCTACGCCTGTGTGACGGGGACGACCAAGCATGTCGGCACGTCCTTCACGGTCGCCGACAATGTCGGCCCGGCGCTGGAGATGCTCTACGCGATCGCCGGAGGGGAAGAGAAGTTCCGCGCCCGGCCCTTCGTCTCCAACTCCAACTGCTTCGTCGTACCGCCGATGAAGTTCGCCGAGGATGCCTGCGGCGTCCTCGAAGCCTGCGTGAAGGGCGGCATACCGATCCTGTTGCTCTCGGCCGGGCAGGCGGGCGCGACTGCTCCCGCCGCGATCGCCGGGGCGGTCGTGCAGGCTGTCGCAGAGGTTCTCGTCGGCCTCGTCTACGTCAATGCGCTCAAGCCCGGCCATCCCTGCATCTTCGGCACCTGGCCGTTCGTTTCCGACCTGCGCACCGGCGCCATGTCGGGCGGGTCGGCCGAGCAGGCGTTGCTGACGGCGGCCTGTGCACAGATGGCGCAATTCTACGATCTGCCGGGCGGTTCCGCCGCCGGCATGGCCGATTCCAAACTGCCCGACATCCAGTCAGGCTACGAGAAAGGCATCACCAACGTTCTGGCGGGCCTCTCCGGCCTCAACCTGATCTACGAATCCGCCGGCATGCATGCTTCGCTGCTCGGCTTCTGCCTGGAAAGCCTGATCATCGACAACGACATGCTGGGCCAGTGCCTGCGCTGCGTGCGCGGCATAGACGTCAGCGATACGGCGCTGTCGGTCGACGTCATCACGGACGTCTGCCTGAACGGACCCGGCCACTATCTCGGCCACGGCCAGACGTTGAAGCTGATGCAGACAGAGTATTTCTATCCGGCGGTCGCAGACCGCTTCAGCCCGAAGGAATGGAACGAGAAGGGGCGGCCGGACATCCTGCAGCGCGCGATCGCGGAGAAGAAGCGCATCCTGTCGACGGTGTTCCCAAGCCACGTTCCGCGCGCGCTCGACGACCAGTTGCGGGCGCGGTTTTCCAACATCCTGCTGCCGCGCTCCGGCATGGGGGGCTGACGAGAGCCCGCCTTACGCTGCCATCGCCCGGGCGGAGAGGCCGAGCCTCGCCCGCGCCGCGTCGTATTCGCGGGCAAGCCGGTCGACCAGTTCGCCGGCCGGCACGATTTCCTTGACCGCGCCGATGCCCTGGCCGCAGCCCCAGATTTCCTTCCACGCCTTGGCCGAGCCGAAATCCATCTTGGACGGGTCCGACTCCGGGAGATTGTTCGGGTCCATCCCCTGCGCGGCGATCGAGCCCTTCAGATAGTTGCCGTGCACTCCGGTGAAGAGGTTCGAATAGACGATATCGGCGGCATTCGAGTCCACGATCATCTGCTTGTAGGCGTCGACGGCGCGTGCCTCGGTCGTCGCGATGAAGGGCGAGCCGATATAGGCCATGTCGGCACCCATCGCCTCCGCGGCGAGGATTGCGCCGCCATTGGCAATCGCGCCCGACAGGAGCAGCGGGCCGTCGAACCACTGGCGGATCTCCTGCACCAGCGCGAAAGGCGACAGCGTGCCGGCATGCCCGCCGGCGCCCGCCGCGACCGCGATCAGCCCGTCGGCGCCCTTCTCAATCGCCTTGCGGGCGTGCCTGTCGTGGATGATGTCGTGCAGCACGATGCCGCCATAGGAATGCACCGCCTGGTTCACCTCCGGCACGGCGCCGAGCGAGGTGATGACGATCGGCACCTTGTATTTGACGCACATCGAAAGGTCGTGCTCGAGGCGCTTGTTGGACTTGTGCACGATCTGGTTGACGGCGAACGGCGCGGCTGGTCGGTCGGGGTGGGCGCGGTCGTGCGCGGCCAGCGTTTCGGTGATCTCGGCCAGCCATTCGTCGAGTTGGGCTTCGGGCCGCGCGTTGAGCGCGGGGAAGGCGCCGACGATGCCGGCCTTGCACTGCGCCAGCACCAGCGGCGGATGCGAGATGATGAACAGCGGCGAGCCGACAACCGGAAGTCTGAGGTTCTTTTTCAGGATCTCCGGCAGCGCCATTCTCATCTCCTCCGCAGCGATTGACGTGTGCGTAAACGTAATGCTGTCTAGCAGAACGCCCGTCGCGCGCAACCGTCGCATGGTTCCAGCGTTGCTGGTGGACAACCGGCTAAGCCTCAGGCGCTGGGGAGTGGGGCAGGTTGATTGCCGCCCGGTCAAAGGTTAACGATTGCCGACAGGGCATTGCCCGCAAGGGGGACACGCCGCTTGGATCCGATCGAACAGGCGATCAGAAACGCATTCTCGAAGGGCAATCCCGAGGATCCGGCCTTCCGTGAGAAGGTTTATCGGTCGGCCAATGCCGCTCTCGAAAAGGCGCTCCAGGCGAACGCTTCGATTTCGCCCGAAGCGGCCGAGCGCCGCCGCAAGAGTCTTTTGGCGGCGGTAACGAGCATCGAATCCGAATTCGTGCCGGCCGTAGAGGCCGTGGTTCCACCGTCCCCATCGCCGGAAGTGCAGACAGTCCCGCCAGTCATGGCTCCGACTGCCGTGACGAGGGAGTCCGACGCACCGCCCGAGGTGGAGGTACCGGCACCTGCGCGCCGCGAAGAGCCGTCGTTCTTTCCCGATCCCGTCCGGACCGAGCCTGCGCTGGCACGAGAGGAGCCGGCCTCGGACTGGCCGGCTGCACCTTCGGTCGATCGGCCGAAGCTTGCCGGCGATGCGCCTCCGGCGCAGTCCCCTGACCGCGCGGCGGAAAGGCCAAGCCGGAAACGCGGACGCTGGGGCACGGTCGCCGGACTGTTCTCGTTCCTCATCATCGTCGGCCTCGCGATCTGGGCAGCGGCGGAATTCGGCCTGCTGAACCTGCCGAACGACAATACTCGGCCCCAAGCCTCCGGCACGCCGCAGACCGCGCCCGGGTCGGGGACCGAAGGCGAGCCGCGCAAGCCAGGCGAGGAAGAGGCGCTGGAGAACTGGATCGTCGTGTTCTCGCCCGACGATCCGACCAGTGTCGCGGCAACGGCCGGTGCGAAGGCCGAAGTCATCGAAGGCGGCGGCGAGAAGGCGATCCGCATTTCGTCGGGGCCGTCAGGAGCTGCCGTGCGCTTCGATGTCGGGCAGGGCATCCTCGAACGGATTGCCGGCAAGCACGCGGTCTTCGATATCGTTGCCCGGACCGGCGATGGACCCGAGACTCAGATGTCGGTCACCTGCGATTTCGGTGCTCTCGGCGATTGCGGCCGCAACCGCTATGTGGTCGGCGCCCAGCGCTCGGAATATCTCTTCAAGATGGACCTGCCCTCGGCGACGCCTGCCGGCGCCGGCGTGATCGAAATCCAGTCCGATCTCGAAAATTCGGGTAAAGCGGTCGAGATCGTCCAGATCAGGGTCAGCGTCGGCGCCCCGTGATCAGTCGGGCAGCAGCGCCTGCAGGGTTTCCAGCCTGTCGGCTTCGGCCGTCGGCTTGTCCCACCGGAGCCGCGATATGCGCGGAAATCGCATCGCCACGCCCGACTTGTGGCGGGTTGAGCGGTTGAGGCCTTCGAAGGCGATCTCCAGCACGAGCCCGCTCTTCATGTCCGCACGGACGGACCTGACCGGCCCGAACCTCTCGATCGTGTTGTCGCGGACAAACTTGTCGATCTGGCGCAATTCCTCGTCGGTGAAGCCGAAATAGGCCTTGCCCACCGGCACGAGTTCCGGCGTCCCCTCGTCGCCTGCCCAGACGCCGAACGTATAGTCCGAATAGAAGCTCGACCGCTTGCCGTGACCCCGCTGTGCATACATCAGCACCGCGTCGACGGTGAACGGATCGCGCTTCCACTTGAACCACGGTCCCTTCGGCCGGCCGGGAACGTAGGGCGAATCGTGCCGCTTCAGCATCACCCCTTCGATGACGGGGTGCGGCGGCGACATGCGCCTGGCGTTAAGCTCGTCCCAGCTTTCGAACGGCACCAGCGGTGAGAGGTCGAAGCGCTCGGGATCGAGCGAGGCCATCAGCGCTTCGAGCCTTGCGCGCCGCTCGGCGAAGGGAAGGGGGCGCAGGTCTTCGTCGCCCACCTGGAGGAGATCGTAGCAGCGCATGAACGCGGGGAACTTCGCCGCGAGCTTCGCCGAGACGGTCTTGCGGTTGAGGCGCTGTTGCAGATCAGAGAAACTGCCGGTGGCCGAAGGCGAGCCCACCAGGAGTTCGCCGTCGATAGCGGCCTCGAAATCCATCGCTTCGAGCAGGTCCGGGAACGCCGGCGCGACATCGTCGCCGGTGCGCGAATAGAGCCGGCGCACGCCGCCCTCGCCGGTCGCCTGGACGCGGATGCCATCCCACTTCCATTCCGCCGCATAGTCGCCGGGGTCTGCCACTTCCAGGTCGCGATCCTCCACCGGATGCGCGAGCATCACCGGCCGGAACATGGCAAGCGCGGCCGAGGCCGGCTTCTCGGCGCGGCCCTCCAGCCAGGCGAACAGCGGCATGTAGGGCGGCTTCAGCCCGTGCCAGAGTTCCTCGATCTCGTTGGCTTCCTTGCCGCCGAGGTCGGCGAGCGCCTGCTTCGCGAGGCGGGCGGACACACCGATGCGCAGGCCACCCGTCGCCAGCTTGATCAGGGCGAAGCGGGCGGGAATGTCGAGACGATCGAGCAGGTCGGCGAAGATGCGCGGACCCTCGGCCCGGCCGGCGCGCTGCAGGATGGCGACCACTTCCGACAATCGCGGATCGTGGCGTTCCTCTTCCTGTAGTGTCTCGGGCCAGACCAGCGAGATGGTTTCGGCGAGATCGCCGACATAGTCGTAGGAATAACCGAACAGGACCGGATCGATCCGCTCCATGACCAAGGTCCGCAGCATCGCCGGTTTGACGGAGGGGATGTCGAGATCGCCGTTCAGTGCGGCGAGCGCCAGGCCGCGGTCGGGGTCCGGCGTCGTCGCGAAGTAGTCGACGAGCAGCGTCAGCTTGCCGTTGCGCGACGGCGTCAGGACGAGGCGGTCGAGGAGTTCGGCGAAGCGGCGCATCAGTCCCCCTCGTCCTCGTAGCCGATGAGATGCAGCGGCTGGGCGGCAATGCCGGCGAGCGCGCACCAGCGGACCAGCGCTTCCTCGCGTCCATGCGTCACCCAGACTTCCGAGGCGCCGGTCTCGGTGATGGTCGCGGTCAGTTCGTCCCAGTCCGAATGATCCGACAGGATCAGCGGCATCTCGACCCCGCGCTGCCTGGCGCGTTGGCGGATGCGCATCCAGCCGGATGCGAAGCAGGCGACCGGGTCCGGAAAGCGCCGCGCCCAGCGGTCGGCGAAGGCCGAGGGCGGGCCGACCACGATCGCGCCGGCGAACTGGTCCTTGGCGCCGGTCTCGATCGTCGCCGGTGCGAGCGGGCCGAGGTCGATCCCTTGCGCTACGTAGTAATCGCACAGCTTGGCCAGGGCGCCGTGAATGTAGATCGTCTCGCCGTAGCCCGCGTCGCGCAGCAGCCGGATCACGCGCTGCGCCTTGCCGAGTGCGTAGGCGCCGACGAGATGCGCCCGCTCGGGAAACTGCCGCACCGATTCCAACAGCCGCGCGATCTCGTGCGACGAGTCCGGATGCCTGAAGACAGGCAGGCCGAACGTCGCTTCGGTGATGAATACGTCGCAGCCGATCGGCTCGAAGGCTTCGCAGGTCGGGTCCGGCCTGCGCTTGTAGTCGCCCGAGGCCACGATGCGCAGTCCGTCCTTCTCGACCGCGATCTGTGCGGATCCGAGGACATGGCCCGCCGGGTGGAAGGTGACGCGCGCTCCTCCGATATCGATTGGTTCGCCGAGTGGGGCGATCTGAACCGATCCCGCGAAACCCGCACCGTAGCGGATACCCATGATGTCCAGCGTCTCGCGCGTCGCCAGCACCTTGCTGTTGCCCGGCCGTGCGTGGTCGGCATGGCCGTGGGTGATCAGCGCGCGCGCCACCGGCCTCACCGGGTCGATGAAGAAATCGCCGGGCGGACAGTAGAGGCCCTCGGGGCGGGTGTGCAGCAGATCGCGGGCGCGCATGGCATAGAGATAGGCTGTCGCGCGCGATAGGGAAGCTCATTCCTGTCAGGATAGGACCGGACATCCGGCTCCCCTCCCTGTCCGAGGCCACACTCCGCCGGAAAGGGAGCAGCCGCTCACGGGGACGATCGCGGTGGTCGCGGGGTCGAAGGGAACGAGCCCTCTTGGCGACGTCCATGTTCTGCATTAGTTCTCGGTGCGGTGACGCAACAGACGACCATCCGCTCCAGCGCTTCGCCCGCGCATCTCCCCGAACCGTTTCTCGACTGGTTCGCGAAGCGCGGCTGGGCGCCGCGCGCGCATCAGGTCGATCTGCTCTCCCGCTCCCAGGCTGGAAAATCCGTCCTGCTGATCGCGCCGACGGGTGCCGGCAAGACGCTCGCCGGCTTCCTACCCTCGCTGGTCGATTTGGCCGAGCGCCCGAAGCGCAAGCCAGGCGAGGCTTTCCGCGGCATCCACACGCTCTACATCTCGCCTCTCAAGGCCCTCGCCGTCGACATCGAGCGCAACCTCGGCAAGCCGGTCGAGGAGATGCGACTGCCGGTCAAGATCGAGACGCGCACGGGCGATACGCCGACCCACAAACGGCAGCGCCAGAAGCTCGACCCGCCTGACATTCTGCTGACGACGCCCGAGCAACTCGCTCTTCTGATCTCGACCAAGGATGCCGGACGCTTCTTTTCCGGCTTGCGCTACGTGGTGCTCGACGAACTGCACTCGCTGGTCACCTCCAAGCGCGGCCACCTCCTGTCGCTCGGCCTTGCCCGCCTGCGCCGTCTTGCGCCTCGGCTGCAGACGGTGGGCCTGTCGGCGACCGTGGCCGAACCGGACGAGTTAAGGCGGTGGCTGGTGCCGCAAAACCACATAAGCTTGCTCGGCTCACCCCCACCCCTAACCCCTCCCCACAAGGGGGAGGGGGACACCGACGCGCTCGTATCGACATCCGCTTCGGTAGGCGAGGCGGGGCCGTTGCCGTCCCCCTCCCCCTTGTGGGGAGGGGTTAGGGGTGGGGGTGACGAGGCAGAGACCCCGGATGAGTATCTCGCCGACCTGATCACCGTGGAGGGCGGCGCGAAGCCGGTCATCACCATACTCGAAACCGAGGAGCGCGTGCCCTGGGCTGGCCACTCGGCTCGCTATGCGATTCCCGACGTCTACGACGAGATCCGCAGGCACAAGACGACGCTGCTCTTCGTCAACACGCGCAGCCAGGCCGAGATGCTGTTCCAGGAGCTGTGGCGGATCAATGAGGACTCGCTGCCGATCGCGCTGCATCATGGCTCGCTCGACGTCGCCCAGCGGCGCAAGGTTGAGAAGGCGATGGAAGCGGGCTCGCTGCGCGCCATCGTCGCGACGTCGACGCTCGACCTCGGCATCGATTGGGGCGACGTCGACCTCGTCGTCCACGTCGGCGCGCCGAAAGGGGCGAGCCGTCTCGCCCAGCGCATAGGCCGGTCCAACCACCGCATGGACGAGCCGTCGCGCGCGATCCTGGTACCAGCCAACCGCTTCGAGGTGATGGAATGCCGCGCCGCGCTCGAGGCCAACTATCTCGGCGCGCAGGATACGCCGCCGCTGGTCGACGGATCGCTCGACGTGCTTGCGCAGCATATCCTGGGCTGCGCCTGCGCCGAGCCGTTCCGGGCGGACGATCTGTTCGAGGAGATCCGCTCTGCGGCACCCTATGCGCGCCTCGACCGGCAGACCTTCGATCAGGCGGTCGACTTCGTCGCCACCGGCGGCTACGCCCTGCGCACCTACGAGCGTTATGCCCGCATCCGGCTGACCAAAGACGGCACCTGGCGCATCAGCCATCCGCGCGTCGCCCAGCAATACAGGCTGAATGTCGGCACCATCGTCGAGGCGGCCTATCTCAATGTCCGTTATGTCCGTTCCGGCCGAGGTGCGGCGGGTCGCGGCGGGCCGGTGCTGGGCAATATCGAGGAAGGCTTTCTCGAAACCATTGCGCCGGGTGACACCTTCCTCTTCGCCGGCAAGGTGCTGAAGTTCGAGGGCATCCGCGAGAACGAGTGCTTCGTCTCGAACGCGACGGGGCAGGACGCCCGCATCCCGGTCTATGCCGGCGGCAAGTTTCCGCTCTCGACCTACCTCGCCGACGAGGTGCGCGGCATCCTGGCCGATCCGAAACGCTGGCAGAGCTTGCCCGACCAGGTGTCCGACTGGCTGCGCATCCAGCGCGACAAGTCGGTGCTGCCCCGCCGCTCCGACCTGCTGGTCGAGACCTTTCCGCGCGGCAATCGCTTCTACATGGTCGCCTATCCGTTCGAAGGACGGCTCGCGCACCAGACGCTCGGCATGCTGCTCACACGGCGCATGGAGCGCATGGGTGTCCAGCCGCTCGGCTTCGTCGCCTCGGACTACGCGATCGCGGTATGGTCGTTGCGCGACGTGGGTGAGATGGTCGCCTCCCGACGCCTGACGCTGGCCGACCTCTTCGACGAGGACATGCTGGGCGACGATCTGGAAGCCTGGCTCGCCGAAAGCTGGCTCTTGAAGCGCACCTTCCGCAACTGCGCCGTCATCTCGGGCCTGATCGAGAAGCGCCATCCCGGGCAGGAGAAGACAGGACGGCAGGTGACTGTGTCCGCCGACCTGATCTACGACGTGCTGCGCGCGCACGAGCCGGACCATATCCTGCTCAAGGCAACGCGGGCGGACGCCGCCACGGGCCTGCTCGACATCCAGCGGCTCGCCGAAATGCTGTCGCGCGTGAAGGGTCGAATCGTGCATAAGCATCTGGAGCGCATTTCGCCGCTCGCCGTGCCGATCATGCTCGATATCGGCAAGGAACGGGTGAACGGCGGCGCGGCCGATGCGCTGCTGCAGGACACCGAAGACGACCTGATCGAAGAGGCAATGGGCTGATGCTGGCGCGACGATACGAGGCGGAGACGTTTTCCGCGGTCGTCGCGATCGCCGGCGAAGAGGCGTTTTGCGACCGGCGCGGCGCGCTGTTCTTTCCCGACCACGGTCTTCTCGCCGTCTCCGACCTGCACCTCGAAAAGGGCTCCGCCTATGCGCGGCGCGGCGTCTTCCTTCCGCCCTACGACACGGCCGAAACGCTGACGAAGCTCGAATCCGTGATCGCTGATTTCGATCCGCGCATCGTCGTCAGCCTCGGCGACAGTTTCCACGACCGCGTCGGTTCCTCGCATATGCCGTCCATCTTTCGCGATCGGCTGGAGAAGATGATGCGCGGCCGCGACTGGCTCTGGGTCGCCGGCAACCACGACCCCGACGCCCCCGAAAACCTCTCGGGGACCAGCGTCACGGAGGTCGTGCTCGGTGCATTGACCTTCCGCCACGAGCCGACCGCCGGGCAATTCGCCGGCGAGATCGCCGGTCACCTCCATCCAGGCGCCCGCATCGTGCGGCAGGGCAAGTCCGTTCGCCGCCCATGTTTTGCCAGCGACGGCTTGCGCATGATCATGCCGGCCTTCGGGGCATTGACCGGCTCTCTCAACGTGCTCGACCGCGCCTATTCCGGCCTGTTCGACTGGCGGTCCTTCCGGGCGCACGTGCTCGGCACGGAGCGCGTCTACGCGCTCAATCGGTCGGTCTTGTTTCCCGGCTAGGCCGTCGCGAAAAACGCCGCGATCATCAAGGCGACGACGAAGACCGTCAGCGGCACTCGCATCCGGCCGAACCAGGCGGGTGCGGCGCCGCGATGGGCCGCGATACTGTCCCATGCGCCCTGCGCGGCGAAGGCGACTGCGAGCATGGCAAACGAGCCGGGCTCGCTGAGGGTGACGGCGATCCAGGCCATCAGGACGGGGATGGCTGTTGCAGTCAGTGCCAGACGCTGGTCTGTCTCATCGGTGGCTACCGCCAGGCCGAACCGGATGCCGCCGAGGAAAGAAAGCGCCAGCGCGGCGTAGGTTTTCAGCAGCACGATGGTGTCGTCGCGCCAGACATGGTCCTTCGGGATGGAGATCAGCCAGAGCGTCAGCACGACGATGGGGATACAGCCCACCAGAGAGAGGCGAAGCGCAGGGCTTTGCAGAAGACTCTTTGGCTCGCTTTCCACCCTCAATCCCTGCGGAAGATCAGCCGGCCCATCCAGCCGGTGAGCATGGCAACTGCCACGGCAAAGAGACCGTAGAGGAAGCTCTGCTCGTGCGCGGTGCGATACACGGTCTGCTCGAATCCGGCCTTGACGATGGCGAGGCTGGACGAGGTTTCCTTCATGAACTCGCCGTTGCGAAACAGGAACGCGCGCGCCTTGTGGGTTCCGACCGGAACGTTCGGCGGCAGGTTGAGCGTTGCGCGGAAAAGCGTCTGCGACAGGAACTGCACGCCGCCGATATTCTCGCTGTAGAGGCCCACCGCCAGCTTCCGCTCGCGCAGAGCCGCGGTGAATTCGGCAATGGTGGTCGGGTCGCCGGCGCGGTCTTCCGGCTGCAGGTAGATATAGGCTGGGCCGAGCGACAGGCGCTTGTAGCTGTCGGGATTGGTGATGTCCTGCGGCGCTCGCGTGGTCGCGACCGAATAGGACAGAGGCACGTTGACAAAGCTCTGCGACTGGGCGTTGACCCAGACGCCCAGAATGCGCGCGCGGCGCCAGATTACCAGCGGCTGCGCCGGCCCTTCGAGAACGACGATGACGTCGTAGCCGCCCTGGCGGCTGATCTGCGGGTCGGCATTGTCGATGGCGCCGAAGATCGTCAGATCCGCGCCGGAAAAATCCGACGTGATCGTGACGCGGTTGGTCGACAGGCCAATCTGTATGTTCTCCGGCAGCTGTTCGGGCGTGTCCTGCTGGGCAAGCGCTTGTGGAGGCGCGGCCGACAAGGCAGGCGCAAAGGCCAGCAGCATGCCGACGAGGAGCGCGGCGCGGCGCATTGCTAGCTCCCGTCCGGCGAGGCGATGAGATAGGCGCTGCCCGGCGCGGCGAACATGTCGAATGCGAGGCGCAGCGCGACTGCCAGAACGAGGGCCGCCAGCAGCGCGCGCAACTGGTCGCCGCGCAGCCGCTGGCCCATCTTCGCGCCGTACTGCGCGCCGGCAACGCCGCCCACCATCAGCAGGAAGGCGAGCACGATGTCGACGGTCTGGTTCAGCGTCGACTGCACCAGCGTCGTGTAGGCGGTGGTGAACATGATGTGGAACAGCGAGGTGCCGATGACGACATTCGTCGGAACCTTGAGGAGGTAGATAAGCGCCGGCACCATGATGAAGCCGCCGCCGACGCCCATGATGGCGGCGAGGAAGCCGATCCCGGCGCCCAGCCCGAGCACGGGGATCACGCTGACGAACAGCTTGGAGGCGCGGAAGCGCATCTTGAGCGGCAGGCGCAGGATCCAGTTGTGCTGCCCGGATTTCTTCAGGGCTGGCGTGCCGCCCGCGCGGGTCTGGCGGATCGCGTTCAGGCTCTCGATCAGCATCAGGCCGCCGACGGTACCGAGGAAGACCACGTAGAGCAGCGAGATGGCGAGATCGAGTTGGCCGAACGAGCGCAGGATCGCGAAGACATAGGCGCCGATGGACGAGCCGACGACGCCTCCGGCGAGCAGGACGAGGCCCAGCTTGATGTCCACCGTGCCGCGCTTGAGATGTGCAAGCGTGCCGGAAAAGGATGAGGCGATGACCTGATTGGCCCCGGTGGCGACCGCGATCGCGGGCGGGATGTTGTAGAAGATCAGGAGCGGCGTGATCAGAAAGCCGCCGCCGACGCCGAACATGCCCGACAAGAATCCGACCGCCGCGCCCATCGCGAGAAGGACGAAAACGTTGACCGACATCTCGGCGATGGGGAGATAGATACCCACCCGTCAGACCTGACCGATTATTGCCCTAAGCGCCCGTACCCGCACGCGATTTCCCGTCCCAGCGTGATAGGCTCTAGACCGGTCTTGCGCCCACATTGCGGCGAAGTCAAACCGCAATCGGCCCATCGGCGAATATTCGGCCGTCTTTCGAAAATGAAGGTTAAGCCTGACGGTAGCGAAAACTACTTCTTCGCCAGCAGCGCCCGAACGAGCTCTTCCGTCACCTTGCCCGTCGGCTGCATCCCGTTGTCCTTCTGGAACCGCGTGATCGCCTCGGTCGTCTTCGCCCCCATGACGCCGTCGGCGCCGCCTGCGTCGTAGCCGTTCTTCTTAAGGATCAGCTGGATGTTGCGCACGGCCTGCTTCATGTCGATGCTGGCGGTCTTCGAAGGGCTCTCCATCCAGGCGTCCGGGATGGTGATGTCATTGGACTCGAGGTCGAGGTCCTTCGGCTTCCAGAGCTCGGCCGAAGCGCGGGCGCGCTGCAGCTGTTCCGGGCGCAATGCGTTGGCCACTTCGTCGCGCTTCTGGGCGGCGTCCTTGTCGCCGCTCTTCGCCACGAGCGCGAACCATTTGTATGACTCTTCCAGGTTCTGCGGCACGCCGACGCCCTTGGCCGACAGGATGCCGAGATTGAACTGGCTGTCCTTCACGCCGAGCTCGGCAGCCTTGGTGAACCAGCGGCCAGCCGAGTCGTTGTCGGTCGTGCCGTCGGCTCCCATCGCGAACAGCACGGCGAGATTGTGCATGGCGCTGGCATTGCCCTGTTCGGCGGCCATCTGGTACCAGGTCTTGGCCTTGGCGACGTCGCGGGCGACGCCGGTGCCCTTTTCGTAGAAATTGCCGATGCGGTACTGCGCCGGCGCGAAGCCGGCGTCGGCCGCGCGTTCGTACCATTTCGCCGCTTCCGCCAGGTCCGCCTTCGTGCCGCGCCCTTCGGCATACCGGCCGCCGATCTCGAACAGCGCCTTCGGGTCGCCCGCCTCGGCCGCCTCGCGCAGCGGCAGCGGGCCGGCATCCGCCGGAACGACGATCGGCTCTGGCACGGGCTCCTCGGACACCTCGGTCATCGCGTCGTCGGCGGCGACCGGCTTTGCCGTATCCTGGGGCAGGGCGGAGGTCGTTTCCACGTCCATGGCATTTCGGGCCATGTCGGGAGCCGGTGCCTGACCGCTCGGCTCCGACGGCGCGATCGTGCGCGGAACCGGCGCGACTTCCGCGCTTGCCGTCGTTTCGGGCGTGATGGCTATCGGGTCGGCGGCTGCGATCTCGGGCGCGGAGGTTTCCGAGACCGCTACCGGTTCGCCGTCGGCAAGGAACGCCTTGCCGAGCTGCAGCCCGGCAAGCGCCAGCACGACGCCGCCGGCGGCCATCAGCGCGGCCTTGCGATGGTTCTTGAAGATCCGGCCAAGGCCAGACGAGGTCGCCACCCCGGTGATGTCGATCCCCTTCTTGCGGGTTTCGGCCTCCGCGGCCGCGGCCTGCGCGGCGCGCCGGGCGGCGGCGATGAAGTCGGATTTCGCCGCCTCTCCATCGCTCGGCTGCAGCGTCTTGCTGCGCTCGTCGCGTACCCGCTTCATGATCATGTTGAGATCCGGCGCACCCGAGCCGGGTTCCAGCGGCCGGTTTGCGACCTTCGGGTCGATCGGCTCGTCGATGTCGACGGCAGGGGCGGCGGACTGGGCCGGGATCTCGTCTCCGGCAGTCGCAACGGCAGCCTTCGCCGCGTCCTTCCGGCCGGCGAAGGCGCGTGCCAGCCCGCTCAGCATCGAGCGCTTCGACGGCGTCTCCGCCCGCGGCTCGGCGTCGATCTCGCCCTCGAGCGCGGCGGAGGCGGCAGCGGCAGCGGCTTCGGCGGGCGTCCGTTTGGGGGGCGGGGGTGCATCGACCGGATACATCGGATCGAGATTGTCGGCCGGCTCGAGCGAGGGCGTCTCCGCAACCGATTTGAAGATGCGCGGCGACGACGCAGCTTTACCGGACTCGAGCGTGCCGAGGCGGTCGACGATCTTCAGCAAGGTGTCATGGATCGCCTCGAAGGTGCGGGTATTCCGCTCGTCCGACCGGCGCGTCAGACTGTCGAGTGCCCGCAGGTCCTGCGAGAGCGCTTCGACGGCCGGCGTATCCACATGAGTGCCGGCGATCTGCCGGATGGTCTGCTCGGCGACCGCGCGCGCGGACTCCAGGATCGCGTCGCGGCTTCCCGCGATCGACTGCTCGATCTGTTCGAGCCGCGGTCCGATGTCCTCGAACTCAGGCAGGGAGGTGCGCGGTGCGCGCAAATGGTCGGACAGGCTGGCAACCTGGCTTTCGAGGCTGCGGATCAGGCCGGGATCAATCCCCGCCACGTCGCGCGAGGATTTCTCCAGCCGGGCGGAGATGTCTTCGAGCCGCGCTTCCAGGCCGCTGATGGCAGCCCGGTCCTGTGGCGCGACGGACTGGTCGAACCGGCGCGACAGTTCTTCGAACCGCGCGTCGATCGCGTCCATGAAGGCGGCGCCCTGCGGCTGGTCGAACCGCGCGGCAAGTTCCTCCAGTCGGCTTTCGAGTTCGCGGAAGATCGTCTGACCGCGCTTCGTCGCCTCGTTCTGCGTCTGCAGCATGTCGGAGAGCGAGGAGAAGCGGCCCTCGAGTCCGCGCACGACCCTTTCGGCCTCCTGCGGCGCGAAGCCGGCATCGACCTTGTCGGCGATCAAGGCGACCTGGCGGGCGAGCTGCTCCAGCGCGGCGTCGGGCATGGTAACGCACCGCGCCATCTCGTCGACGCGCAGCGACAGTGTGTTGATGCGGTCGATGATCTCGCCGCTCGGCCGGTCGTCGTTCAGTTCCTCGATCTGCCGGGCGAGCGACGCGATACGCGCCTCGATCCGCTCGAACTGCTCGATCTGTGGAACCTGTGCCTGAGCGCTCAGGGACGATGCCACGATCGCGCGCGAGATCTCGTCGAGACGCTCCTCGATCAGCGAAAACGAATCCGGACCCGCGCCGTGCTGGTGGCGCGCGAACTGCTCGACAGCGCCGGCCAGCGTGCGCACCTTGTCTTCCATCGTCCGCAGCGACAAGGATTCGGGGAGGTTGTTGACCGCCTCACTGATCTGTTCGAGCCGCGCCGTTAGCGCCTCGATGGCCGGATCCGCCCCATGCCTCGCACCGCCGGCGGAAACACGTTCCTCGAAGGCGTCGAAGCGGCGGTCGAACTCGTCCCAGCGGCGCTCCACGGCGTGCACGGACTCTTCCCGCGCAAGGCGATCCATCGTCTCCCGCACCTGGTCGAACTCGGCCCGGAGCATGCCGATGCCGCGGTCGTCGCTGCGCTCGGCCAGCGCGCCGATCGCGTCGGACAGGCGCTCCAGCTCGGCAGTCAGGTCGACCCCCTGCAGGCCGGCGTTCGCGGTCCGGTAGGTGCGCTCGATGTCAGCCCGCAGCGCTTCGAACTCGCGGTGAAGGCCGCCCGAGATCTGCTGGCGCAGTTCCTCGCGCACGCCCTGCAGTTCCGAGGCGATCCTGGAGATCGAGGCGACGCCCTCTTCCTGACGCCGGCTGTTCTCCACGGAACGGGCGAGATCCTGCATCGAGGTCTCGATGCCCGGACGATATTGCGCGGACCGGCCGCGGGTCAGCAGGTCGTCCTGGTAAGGGGGCCGGTAGCCCGCGTGCTCCGGCGCGTAGCGATCGGCGGCGCGCAGCTGCGGCCTGGGCTCGTCCTTCGTCCGGTCCAGACGCGCTCCGATCGCGTCGAGCGTGCGCCCGATCTCCTCTATCGAAGAACTGGTGCGCCTCTGCCGGCCGGCGTTCAGGGACTCGAGATAGGACCGTCTGCTGCTCATGGTCGCGCCTGTTTTCAACCTCTGCCGACTCTACCGCCGGCGCCCCGATGAAGGCTCCTTGCGGATTCGTTAACGGCTAAGGCCTGTGCGAGGCTGGCCTCGGCGCGGTCGATTCCGCCGGTCCGGTTGACGGTGAACACGCGAGACAGGATAACCACTGTGTTCCGGTGAGCGCACATTCCTCTGGAGATGGTAAACAACGCGTTAACCAAAATTACCAAATTGCATGCGAGGTCTGCGCCAGGCGCATGGGCGATGCGTCATTGCGTCACTTGATTGGCCGACCAACCATCGGTATATGCTTTACGTAAACGTAAGAACGCCACATTTGACGCGTTCTCTAAAACTATATCGTCAATCCGAGTGTGATTCGCCGGCCGCGGTGAAATACCTCTGTGCGTCGCCTGGCAAAGTCGCCCGCCGCACTGCGAGCAACGGACACAAGAACAATGATGAAACTGGTCCTGGCGGGTGATCCCGCCGCTAATGCGTTTGAAAATGGTTCCACCGGGGCGTCTTCCGAGCAGGGCGAGGATCTCGCCCGTATCGGCGACATGGCCAAGGAGTTCGGCGTTACGCTGCGCACCTTGCGCTTCTACGAGGACAAGGGTCTCCTAAATCCCAAGCGCGAAGGCACGACGCGTCTCTATACGCGCCGCGACCGGGCTCGCCTTCGCCTCATCCTGCTTGGCCGCAAGGTCGGCTTCACGCTCCGCGATGTGAAGCAGATGATCGACCTCTACGATCCCAAGGGATCCAACGCCAAGCAGCTCAAGGTCGTGCTTGACAAGTCCGAGAAGCAGATGGGCAGGCTGATCAAGCAGCGTCAGGCGCTAGACGAAGCCGTCGAGGATCTGGCGCGAGTGATCGATACCGCCCGCAATACGTTGGCCAACCGCCAGCCGGTCGCCGCCAACGGCTGACCCTTCCTTCCTTCAAGTCAGCGGACTACTCTGACGGCCGTCCTTCGGGGCGGCCGTTCGATTTTTGTGCGCAGCGGCAAATATTGACGTTTACGCAAACGTCAATATTTGCTACAGCAACACCAACGAGGGCTCCCGCCAACTCGGCTCGTTCGCCGGGCGGGACGTGATCTGTCATTGGAGGATTTCATGCCGATTTACCGCGCGCCGGTTCAGGATACGCTTTTCGTGTTGAACGACGTGCTCGGCTACGAGCGGTATTCCAACCTGCCGGGCTTCTCCGACGCTACGTCGGATGTTCTCGAGGCAATTCTCGCAGAAGGCGCGAAGCTCGCCGAGAACGTGATGCATCCGCTGAATCGCGTCGGCGACGAAGAGGGCTGCACCCGCCACGACGACGGTTCCGTCACGACGCCGAAGGGCTTCAAGGAAGGCTTCGACGCCTATCGCGAAGGCGGCTGGCTCAGCCTCGCCATCCCGGCCGAATACGGTGGCCAGGGCCTGCCATACACGGTGCACTCGGCCGTCGGCGAATACATGTCGTCGGCCAACATGGCGTTGATGATGTATCCCGGCCTGACCCAGGGCGCGATCGCCGCCATTCTTGCCCACGGGTCGGAAGAACAGAAGCAGACCTACGTGCCCAAGATGGCCGAGGGCATCTGGACCGGCACGATGAACCTGACGGAGCCGCATTGCGGCACCGATCTCGGTCTGCTGCGCACCAAGGCCGTTCCGAACGGCGACGGTTCCTACGCCATTTCCGGCCAGAAGATCTTCATCTCGGCCGGCGAGCACGACATGGCGGAGAACATCATCCATCTGGTTCTCGCCCGCATCGAGGGCGCGCCGGAAGGCGTAAAGGGCATCTCGCTCTTCATCGTCCCGAAGTTCAACCTCGGCACAGACGACTCGATCGGCGACCGCAATACGGTTTCCTGCGGTTCGATCGAGGAGAAGATGGGCATCCACGGAAACTCGACCTGCGTCATGAACTATGACGGGGCGAAAGGCTTCCTCATCGGCGAGGAGAATGGCGGCCTGAAAGCCATGTTCGTGATGATGAACGAGGCGCGTCTCGGCGTCGGCCTGCAGGGGCTGTCGGTCTCCGAGATCGCCTACCAGAACGCCGTCGCCTACGCGAAGGAGCGTATCCAGGGCCGCTCGCTGACCGGCGCCAAGGCCAAGGACAAGAAGGCCGACCCGATCATCGTCCATCCCGACATTCGCCGTAACCTTTTGACGATGAAGTCGTTCAACGAGGCCGGCCGTGCGCTGATCCTCTGGACGGCGCTCAAGTCGGACGTGGCGCACCGTTCCGGAGATGATGCGGACCGCCAGGCGGCCGACGACCATCTCGGCCTGATGACGCCGATCATCAAGGGCGTTCTGACCGACAAGGGCTTCGACCATGCCGTGATGGCGCAGCAGGTATTCGGCGGCCACGGCTATATCGAAGAGCACGGCATGAGCCAGTTCGTGCGCGATGCCCGCATCGCCATGATCTACGAAGGCGCCAACGGCATCCAGGCGCTCGACCTCGTCGGCCGCAAGCTCGGCCTCAATGGCGGGCGCGCGGTGCAGGCCTTCTTCAAGGAGGTCGGCGAGTTCTGCGAGACGAACCGCTCCGACGAAAAGATGGCGCCCTATACCAAGGCGTTGAAGAAGGGCCTGAACGACCTTCAGGCCGCGACTATGTGGCTGGTGCAGAACGGCATGTCCAACCCGGACAATGCAGGCGCAGCCTCGACCGACTATATGCATCTCTTTGGCCTCGTAGCCCTCGGATACATGTGGGCTCAGATGGCGAAGACCGCACAGGCGAAGCTCGCCGAGGGGGCCAATGGCGCCGCATCGTTCTACGAAACGAAGCTCGTCACCGGCCGCTACTTCATGGAGCGCATCATGCCCGAGACGTCCGCCCATCTTGCGCGCATCTCGACCGGTTCCGAGACCTTGATGAAGCTGCCGGCGGAGGCATTCTAGGCAGATCGTGCCGCTTGCTTTTGTTCAAGCTTGAACTATAAAATCGTCTGTCTGGAGGAAACGCAGTGGCCGCAGATCCCGCAACCGTCCTTGACCTTCCCAAGCCGCGTTGGGCGACCGACGACGTCGCCATGCTCTACGACATGGCGGCGCGCTTCCTCTCCGAGGAGATCGCGCCGCGCTACGACGAGTTCGAGAAGGCCGAGATCTTCGACCGCAAGAGCTGGACGAAAGCGGGCGAAGCCGGACTGCTCTGTGCGTCGATGCCCGAGGAATATGGCGGCTCCGGCGGAACTTTCGCGCATGAGAGTGCAATCATCGAGGCGATCAGCCATGTCGGCGTCGACGGTTTCGGCATTGCTCTGCACAACTCGATCGTCGCGCCCTACATCCTCCACTACGGCTCCGAGGAGCAGAAGAAGCGCTGGCTGCCAAGGATGGCGACGGGCGAGCTGATCGGCGCCATTGCGATGACGGAACCGGGCGCGGGCTCCGACCTTCAGGGCGTCAAGACGCGGGCGGACAAGGACGGCAACCAGTACCGGATCAACGGCTCGAAGACCTTCATCACCAACGGCCAGTTGGCGAACCTGATCATCGTCGTCACCAAGACAGATCCGTCCAAGGGCGCAAAGGGCACCTCGCTGATCGTCGTCGAGACCGACGAGGTCGAGGGCTTCGAGCGCGGCCGCAACCTCGACAAGATCGGCCTGAAGTCGAACGACACGTCGGAACTGTTCTTCAACGACGTCCGCGTGCCGACATCCAACCTGCTTGGCCACGAGGAAGGCCAGGGCTTCGTCCAACTCATGCAGCAATTGCCCCAGGAGCGGCTGCAGATCGGCACCACCGCCGTCGCCGTCATCGAGCGGGCGCTGGCGCTGACGATCGACTACGTCAAGGAGCGCAAGGCCTTCGGCAAGTCGATCCTGGAGTTCCAGAATACCCAGTTCAAGCTAGCGGAACTCAAGACGGAAGCCACTGTCGGCCGCGTCTTCTACAACAACTGCGTCGACCGCCACATCAATGGCGGTCTGGACCCTGTGACGGCCTCGATGGCGAAATACTGGCTGTCCGATCTGCAGGGCAAGGTCGTCGATCAGTGCCTTCAGCTGTTCGGCGGTTACGGCTACATGAACGAATATCCGATCGCCCGCATGTATCGCGACGCCCGCGTGCAGCGTATCTATGGCGGCACCAACGAGATCATGAAGGTTCTGATCGCCCGGAGCCTGTGAGGGAGTTGCTATGGGTGCCTGGGGGTTCAAGATTTTCGAGAATGACGATGCGGCCGATTTCGTCGCGGAGTTCGAGCAAGAGGGTATCCTCGCGCTATCGCGGGTCCTGAATGAGGTCTGCGAGTCGGAATACATCGAGGCGCCGGAGGGATCGGTCGCTCTTGCGGCAGCCGCGATCGTTGCGGCAGCAACTGGAACTAAGGACTTATTGCCGGACGAGGTAGAGGCGGCATTGAGGAGTGTAAATTCATGGCAGGCGATTTCTGGATTGAAAGGGCAGGCCCGTCGCGCGGTTGATTGCGTCGCGAGCTCTAAGTCGGAATTGATCGAGCTTTGGAACGATGCTGCGCCCCAAGAACTAGCCGGGTTCAAAATCGAAATGGAAAGTCTGCAACATGCCTTGCGCGGATAACTTACCAATCGCCCGGAGCCTGTGAGGTCGACATGTCGAAGCACATTGCCACGCTGCGCTGGAGCCAGGACGAGGGCGACCACTTCTCGCTCGGCCGCTACACGCGGGTGCATGAGATCGTCTTTGATGGCGGCACCACTGTGATGGGATCGCCTTCGCCGACGATCGTGCGCGAGCCTTTCTCAAATCCGGTCGGTGTCGATCCGGAGGAGATGTTCGTGGCTTCGATCGCCTCCTGCCATATGCTGTGGTTTCTGGACTTCGCCCGACGCGCCAAGGTTGAGGTCTTGTCCTACGAGGACAATGCCGAAGGCCTTCTCGAAAAGACCGCTGACGGGCGGACCTGGATCACGAAGGTGACGCTGCGCCCGAAGGTGGAGGTATTCGGCGACGCCGGCGACCTCGACGCGATCCACCACCAGGCGCACGAAGCCTGTTTCATCGCCAATTCGGTGAAGACCGAGATTACCGTCGAGCCGGCCGCCTGATCCGCCAGCCGATGCAATGCCTGCCGCCGCCCGGTGCGGCGCAATGAGAAACTGGAGCAAGGAAATGGCTGAGGTTTATGTCTACGACGCCGTCCGCACCCCGCGCGGACGCGGCAAGAAGGACGGTTCCCTGCACGAGGTGCCGGCGGTGCGTCTGGCCGCCAAGGTTCTCGAAGCCGTGCGCGACCGCAACGGGCTCGACACCGGCACGGTCGACGACATCATCTTCGGTTGCGTCGATCCGGTCGGCGAGGCTGGCTCGGTCATCCCGCGCGCCGCGACCTTCGAGGCGGGCTACGACACCAAGGCGCCCGGCATCCAGCTGTCGCGCTTCTGCGCCTCCGGCCTCGACGCCATCAATCTGGGGTCCGCGAAGATCGCGGCCGGCCAGGACGATATCGTCATCGCCGGCGGCGTCGAGTCGATGTCGCGCGTCGGCATGGGCATGTCGGGCGGCGCCTGGTTCATGGACCCGTCTATCGGCCTGCCGTCCTACTTCGTTCCCCAGGGCGTCTCGGCCGACGTGATTGCGACGAAATACGGCTTCTCCCGCGACGATGTCGACGCCTATGCTGTCGAGAGCCAGAAGCGCGCCGCGAAAGCCTGGGAGAAGGGCTACTTCAAGAACTCGGTCGTGCCGATCAAGGACCAGAACGGCCTGACGATCCTCGACCATGACGAACACATGCGCCCTTCGACCGACATGCAGTCGCTCGCATCGCTCAATCCGTCCTTCACCATCCCCGGCGAGATGGGCGGCTTCGACGCGGTGGCCATCCAGCGCTATCCGGAGCTGGAGGAAGTCAACCACGTCCACCATGCCGGCAACTCGAGCGGTATCGTCGACGGCGCCGCGGCCGTTCTGCTCGGCTCGAAGAAGGGCGGGAAGTCGATGGGTCTGAAGCCCCGCGCACGCATTCGCGCCTTCACCAACATCGGCTCGGAGCCGGCGATCATGCTGACCGGTCCGGTCGACGTGACGGAAAAGCTGCTGAAGCGGGCGAAGATGAAGATCGAGGACATCGATCTGTTCGAGCTCAACGAGGCCTTCGCCTCGGTCGTGCTGCGCTTCATGCAGGCCTTCGACGTCGACCACGCGAAGATGAACGTCAATGGCGGCGCGATCGCGATGGGTCATCCGCTGGGCGCCACCGGCGCGATGATCTTCGGCACCGTGCTCGACGAACTCGAGCGCCGCGACCTCAACACGGCGCTCATCACGCTGTGCATCGGCGCCGGCATGGGCACCGCGACGATCATCGAGCGCGTCTGATTTCGACCCGAGGAGAACGAAAATGGCAAACTACAACAACTTCAAGGTCGAAACCGACGCCGACGGCATTGCGCTCGTCACCTGGGATATGCCCGGACGTTCGATGAACGTGTTCACCGAGGAGGTGATGCGCGAGCTCGACAAGATCGTCGACCAGGTCGCCGGCGATGCCGCGATCAAGGGCGCAGTGATCACCTCCGGCAAGGACAGCTTCTCGGGCGGCGCCGATCTGACCATGCTCCAGCGCATGCTCGGCGTCTTCGCCAAGGAGAAGCTGAAGGATGCGGACAAGGCGACGAAGGACCTGTTCGACAACGCCGGCTACATGAGCAAGCTGTTCCGCAAGCTCGAGACCAGCGGCAAGCCCTGGGTTTCGGCGATCAACGGCACCTGCATGGGCGGTGCGTTCGAACTGTCGCTGTCCTGCCACGCCCGCGTCGCGGCGGATTCGGACAAGGTCAAAATGGCCCTGCCGGAGATCAAGGTCGGCCTGTTCCCCGGCGCCGGCGGCACGCAGCGCGTGCCGCGGCTCGCCGACACGCAGGCTGCGCTCCAGATGCTGACCTCGGGCCAGAATCTGTCGCCCGCCAAGGCCAAGTCGATGAACCTGATCACCGCCGTGGCGCCTGCGGACCAACTGATCCAGGCGGCCAAGGACCTGATCAAGGGCGGGCTCAAGCCGGTCCAGCCTTGGGACGAGAAGGGCTTCAAGCTGCCCGGCGGCCCGGTCTATTCGGCCGCGGGCGCAAACCTCTGGCCCCCGGCCATTGCCATCCTGCGCCGCGAGACCTACGGCAACTATCCGGCCGCGTCGGCGATCCTGAAGTGCGTCTATGAAGGCCTGCTGGTACCGTTTGACACCGCGCTCAGGATCGAGCAGCGCTATTTCACCGAGGTGATGCAGACGACCGAGGCGGCGATGATGATCCGCTCGCTGTTCGTTTCGCTGCAGGAGCTCAACAAGGGCGCGCGCCGTCCCGAAGGCGTGCCAGAGACGAAGTTCAAGAAGATCGGCGTCCTCGGCGCCGGCTTCATGGGCGCCGGCATCGCCTATGTCACCGCGCAGGCCGGCATCCCGGTCGTGCTGATCGACCGCGATGTTCCCGCGGCCGAGAAAGGCAAGGCGCATTCGGCCGGTCTGATGGACGGGCTGATCAAGAAAGGCCGCGCAACGCCCGAGAAGAAGGAGCAATTGCTCTCGCTGATCACCGCGACCGACGACTATTCGCTGCTCGACGGCTGCGACATGGTGGTCGAGGCAGTGTTCGAGGATTCCGAGATCAAGAAGGGCGTGACGGAGAAGGCCGAGGCCGTGCTGAAGCCGGCCGCGATCTTCGCCTCCAACACCTCGACCATCCCGATCACGTCGCTGGCGACCAACTCGAAGCGGCCGAAGAACTTCGTCGGCATCCACTTCTTCTCGCCGGTCGACAAGATGATGCTGGTCGAAATCATCCTCGGCAAGAAGACGGGCGACAAGGCCGTCGCCATGGCGATCGACTATGTCCGCGCGATCAAGAAGACGCCGATCGTCGTCAACGACACGCGCGGCTTCTACGTCAACCGCTGCGTGCTTCGCTACATGTCGGAGAGCTACCAGATGCTCATCGAGGGCGTGCCGCCGGCGATGATCGAGAACGCGGCGAAGATGGCCGGCATGCCGGTCGGACCGCTGGCGCTCACGGACGAGACGGCCGTCGACCTCGCTCAGAAGATCATGAAGCAGACCATCCGCGACCTCGGCGAAAAGGCCGTCGATCAGGAGCAGTTCGCCCTGATCAACACGATGGTCGACACGCACGGCCGCTTCGGCCGCAAGAACGGCAAGGGCTTCTACGACTATCCGGCGAAGCCCGCGAAGAAGAAGCTGTGGCCCGGCCTCAAGGATCTCTACAAGCAGCAGGATCCGGACAAGATCGACGTCGAGGTGCTGAAGCAGCGCTTCCTCGTGACGATCGCGCTCGAGGCCGCCCGTGTGATGGAAGAGGGTATCGTCATCGACCCGCGCGAGGCCGATGTCGGCTCGATCCTGGCGTTCGGCTTCGCGCCCTACACCGGTGGCGCGCTGTCGTACATCGACGGCATGGGTGCTAAGGCCTTCGTCAAGCTCGCCAAGGATCTGCAGAAGCAGTACGGCAAGCAGTTCAAGGCGCCGAAGCTGCTCGTCGACATGGCCGACAAGGGCGAAACCTTCTACCAGCGCTTCAATCCCTACAAGGGCGAGGCAAAGAAGGCGGCCTGATTTTCCTCTCCCCGTTCACGGGGAGAGGATGCCGGCAGGCAGGTGAGGGGCAGCGCGAACTTCCCGAATGCCGGCGTTGCCCCTCATCCGGTCCTTCGGACCACCTTCTCCCCGTTGAACGGGGAGAAGGAGACGAGGAGTTTTTGCATGTATGTCTGGGGCCGCATGGCGCGGATGGTGCTGACCGCGAGGTCACGGGGACCCTACCGCATGAACGGCGAGAGCCGGTTGGCCTTCCGCTGTCTGCCCAGCGACATCGACACCAACCTGCACCTCAACAATGCGCGCTACATGATGCTGGCCGATGTCGGACGGATCGACATCTTCCTGCGGTCCGGCCTCATCAAGCTCGCCCGCGCGCAGCGCTGGGCGCCGATGATGGGCGGGCTGCAATCAGTCTACATCCGCGAGATCAAGCTGTGGAAGCGCTTCGAGGTCGTCTCGACCGTCGACACCTGGGAAGGCACCCAGGTCATCGGCAGCCATCGCTTCGTGTTGGAGGACGGCCAGACCGCTGCCCTGGTGATGACGACAGCCGGCGTCTACGATCCGGCCGCGCGCCGCTTCGTGCCTATTGAAGAGATCATCCGCCTGATCGGCCGCGACATCACTCCGCGCCCGCCGACGGAGGAGGAACGCATCTTCATGGCTTCGCACGCCGGCCTGCGCGCCTTGGCGAAGCGCTGATCCGCCTGGGCCTTCCGCCCAACCGTCTCTATGATAAGCTGCTGACCGCGGACGGATTAGCCACGGCGACGCTCCCAAGCTCGAAGAATGCTTACTGAGGCATCATGCCCACAATCGACTACTATCTGACCTGTGTCTCACCCTGGACCTATCTCGGCCACCGTCCGGTCCAGCAGGTCGCGGCCCGCCACGGCGCGAAGCTCGTGGTCAAGCCGGTCAATCTCGGCGAGATGTTCAAGGTCTCGGGACAGGTCGCGCTGGGCGAGCGGCCGGCCGTGCGCCAGCGTTACCGGCTCATCGAACTTCAGCGCTTCGCCGAGATGCGCGGTCGCAAGCTCAATCCGAAACCGAAGTTCTTTCCGGTCAATCCGACCCTTGCCGACCACACGATCATCGCGATCCTGCAGTCGGGTCGCGATCCGATGGCCTATATGGACAGCGTCTTCAGCGCTGTCTGGGCGGAGGAAAAGGACATTTCCGACGAGCCGACGCTGGCGTCCTTGCTGGCCGCTGCCGGTTTCGACGCGGCGGCGATCCTCGCCAGTGCCAAGGAGCCGGAGACGGCCGCGATCCGCGCCCGCAACACGCAGGACGCCGTCGACGTCGATGCGACGGGTGTCCCATCCTTTGTCCTCAACGGCGAGCCGTTCTGGGGGCAGGACCGCATCGACCTGCTCGACCGAGCCCTCTCGTCCGGCCGGGCTCCCTTCAAGGCCTTGTGAGTTCTCTGCTTCATGGCTGGACACCAAAGGGGCGGGGGACTAAATACCGTGACAAAGGTATTTTTTCCTGTTTGCGGACGAGTCTATGCTCTCGCATGATCGTGTCTGGGCGGCCATCGACGCCCTCGCCGAGCGTTACTCGCTCTCGGCCTCGGGGCTCGCCAAGCGTGCGGGCCTCGACTCGACCGCGTTCAACAAGTCGAAGCGGCAGTCGGTGGACGGCCGTCCCCGCTGGCCGTCGACCGAATCGCTGTCCAAGGTGATCGAGGCGACAGGTGCCTCGCTGGAAGAGTTCATCATGCTGGTGAGGGGGCCGCCCGCCTCGGACCGGCTGCCCTCGCAATCCTCCTCCGTGCCGCTGATCGGCTTCGCGCAGGCGGGCGCGGGCGGCTTCTTCGACGATGCCGGCTTTCCCGCGGGACAGGGTTGGGATCTGGTGGAAATTCCGGCGAGTGCCCGCGACGGCGCCTATGCGCTGCAGGTTCAGGGCGACTCCATGTTGCCGCTCTATCGCGACGGAGATCGCCTTGTCGTCGATCCGAATGCGAGCATCCGTCGCGGCGATCGCGTGGTCGTCAAGACGCAGGACGGCGAAGTCATGGCCAAGGTGCTCGAAAGGCAGACCAGCCGCGCCATCGAGCTGATGTCGCTCAATCCCGAACATCCGGTGCGCACGATCCCGACGGCGGAGATCGCCTGGGTGGCTCGTATCGTCTGGGCCAGCCAGTAGGCCGGTGAGGAGCCTCGCCCTCCTCGTCTCGGTTACGGGACTGGCCGGAACGATCGCGGTCCTCGCGGTCACGGCTTACAGTCTGGACCGGCAGGAGCCATGGCAGGACCCGGCGAGCGAGATCCGCAAGTCGGCACCCGGGCAGCCGGCGCCAAAGCGTGACGAGCCCCCGGCTACCGCCCGGCCGCCCAATCCGGCACCCGCGCCAAAGGTCGCCGTGGAGGCCGAAACCAAGCCGCTGCCGCCCGCCGCTCCCACTCCGCGGGCGGTCGCGCCTTCGATCATCGCCATACCGCCGGTCGATCCGGGCACCCTCCAGCGGGTCGAACCACGCCCTCCGCTGAGCACGATAGCTCCGGCCGCGCCGCGGAAGAAGCCGCCGCCGAAGCCACTGTTGTTCCAGCCCGTCGTCGAAGCGGCCGGCGTCATCGTCGCCGGGGGTCGCACGATCACCATTTCGGATGTCGGGGTCGTAGCCGACGGGGAGACCTGCGCGCGTCCGCAGGGAGGAGAGTGGCCGTGCGGGCGGGCGGCGCGAACGGCGTTTCGTTCCTTCCTTCGCGGCCGCGCCGCGACCTGCGATTTCCCCGAAGGTGAGGTTCCCGACACATTGACGACGACCTGCCGGCTGGGGACGCGCGACATCGGTGCCTGGCTCGTCGAGAACGGCTGGGCGCGCGCGGATGGCAGTAAATACGAGGAGCTGGCTAAGGCAGCCAAGGATGCCGGGCGCGGCATTTACAGCAAGGGACCTGCCGCGCTGCCGCCGAACCTCGCATCCCCGGCCGATGTTCCACCAACCGGGACCGCGCCGGAATCCTTGACTTCCGGCGACATTTCGATCCTGCCGGACGAAACAGAAGCCCGGCCGCCCGGTGAGCGGCCCACGGCCGCGCCGGTTTCTCCCGGCGAAGCCTCGCCCGGCCTCAGCCCGCTGCCGCCGCCTTCGTCGCCGCTCCGCTGAGCTCGCCCGCCAGCGCCCTGTCGATCAGCGCCGCTGTTTCCGCGGCCCCGTAGAGTGCGGCAAAGGAGCCGAAGCGGGGTCCGCGCTCCTGGCCGATCACCACCTGGTAGATCATCTGGAAGAAGGCTCCCGACACCCCGGGCCCGCCGCTCGGGCTCTTCTTCTCGTGGTCCTGATAGCGCTCGATCTCTCGTGCCACGTCGAGCGCGGCGTTCTGGATCGCTTCGCCGTCCGTGCCGGACGGAAGCGCCCGCAGTCTTGCCGCCAGATCGGCCAGCGCCTTCCGTTCCACCTCGTCGGGCGCGCGATAGACCTTCGACGGCTTCACGAAGTCGTCGTAGTAGCGGATGGCATAATCCGCCAGCCGGTCGAGTTCGGGATGCGTCTGCGCCGTCACGCCGGGCGCGTAGCGCGAGATGAAGCCCCACAACACGTTGCGATCATGCGCGTTGGAGGCGCTGACGAGGTTGAGCAGCAGCGCGAAGGTAACCGGCAGGTCGATCGCCGGCGGCTGGCCGTCATGCATGTGCCAGACCGGATTGCCGAGCCGCTCCTTCCACTCCTGCCGCGGATAGGCCGAAAGGAAGGAGTAATACTCGTCCACCGCCTTCGGGATGACGTCGAAATAGAGCTTCTTCGCCTGGCGCGGCCGCTGGAACATATAGAGGCCGAGGCTCTCGGTCGGCGCATAGGTCAGCCATTCGTCGATGGTCAGCCCGTTGCCCTTCGACTTGGAGATCTTCTGGCCGACCTCATCCAGGAAGAGTTCGTAGACGAAGTGCTCCGGCGCCCGGCCGCCCAGGATCACGCAGATCTTGTCGTAGATCACTGCATTCGTCTGATGGTCCTTGCCGAACATCTCGAAGTCGACGCCGAGTGCCGCCCAGCGCATGCCGAAGTCAGGCTTCCACTGCAGCTTCACCGCGCCGCCCGTCACCGGCAGCGTCGTCTCCGTGCCGTCCTCGTCGGAAAAGGTCACCGTGCCGGCCTTCGCGTCCACATGCTTCATCGGCACGTAGAGCACCCGGCCCGACTTGGGCGAGATCGGCAGGAACGGGCTGTAGGTCGCCTGCCGCTCGGGGCCGAGGGTCGGCAACATCACCTTCATGATGTCGTCGTAGCGCTCCGCTGCGCGCAGAAGGACCGCATCGAAACGGCCGGCCTTGTAATAGTCGGTGGCGCTGGCGAACTCGTAGTCGAACCCAAACGTGTCGAGGAAGCGACGCAGCATCGCGTTGTTATGATGCCCGAAGCTCTCGTAATCGCCGCCGAACGGGTTCGGAACGGTCGTCAGCGGCATGTGAAGGTAGGGCTCGAGGAACGAACGGTCCGGCACGTTGTCCGGAATCTTGCGCATCCCGTCCATGTCGTCGGAGAAGCAGAGCAGCCGTGTCGGCACCTTGTCTTCGGTCAGCACGCGAAACGCGTGCCGCACCATCGTGGTCCGCGCGACCTCGCCGAAGGTACCGATATGCGGCAAGCCGGACGGCCCATAGCCGGTCTCGAACAGGATCTGTGCCGGCCAGTCGCGGCCCTTGTAGCGGGCGACGATCTTCTTCGCCTCCTCGAAGGGCCAGGCTTTGCTCTCATGCGCCGCGGCGACGATCTCGGGCGTGATGAGGGGGGTAGGGGTGGTCATGTGCATGTTCCTGGTCGCCGGTGTCGGCGCGGCTTGCTAGGTGCAATCCTTGCGAAGTGTCAAGGAAAAGACGCACCGGTGCCAGAACTGTTGTGTTGCCCAAGGTCTGTGCCGGGCCTATCCTGATGTAAATCTGCGAAGGAGCGGAATCGCCCGATGAAGAGAGCTTTCCGCGTGACCGCCGTGTGGGATGACGAGGCAAAGGCGTATGTCGCCCATAGTGACATGATCGGCTTGCATATCGAAGCGCCTTCGGTGGACGAGTTCGAGGAAATCCTGCTGGATGTCGCCCCGGAACTCATCGTCGCGAACCACATGACGGCGGAAGACATCGCAAGCAAACCGTATTAAGAACTGGTTCCTGCCATTCTCTGGACCCGGCCTGTCGACAAGCGTGCTGCGTGACCCATGCCCGATGGCTTCTACAAGGAAGTCACGTCCGAACTGGCAAAATCAGGTTTTGTGTTCTGGAAACCCGCCAAGGGCTCGCATGAGAAATGGCGACACCCAGAAAAGTGAGGCGATCCTGATCGTCCCGCACAATCTGCGAAGCAGACACACTGCGAATGCGATCCTCAAGGATGCCGGGAGTGCCCGCCGGGTATGAATGCGCGCCGATTCCCAAGAAGACATGTTGCGCTCACCCGCCGTCGCTCATAGGTGATGCGTAGAGTCACGGGGAGAACAACTTTGCCAAAACCCTCCGCCCATGAAGCCCTGATCTATCTGATGGTGGTGACGTCGGCGTCGGACCGCGAGATGAACGATGCCGAACTCGCCCACATCGGCGATTCGGTGCGCACATGGCCGATTTTCATGGACTACGATCCGGACAAGGTGATCGAGGCCGCGCGCGAGTGCCAGAAGCTGCTGCAGGAAGAGGGTGGGCTCGACAAGGTGTTCGGCCTCGTCCTCGAGAGCGTGCCGCTGCGTCTCCACGATACCGCCTATGCGGTGGCGGTGGAGGTGGCGGTCGTCGACCGCGAGATGCGGATGGAGGAGCGGCGGGTGCTTGAGCGGCTGCGGTCGTGGCTGGCGATCGATGCCGATACCGCGCGCGCGATCGAGATATCGGCGAAGGCGCGCTACCGCACGCTGACCTGAGCGATGGAAACGCTGCCGTCCGAAAGTGCAGTGCGCCTGGCGGCGTTTCTCGCGATTTTCGGCGGGATGGCGATCCTCGAACTCGTCTCGCCCCGGCTTGAGCGCGCCGAGATGACGGGTGCGCTGAAGACGCAGCGCTGGTTCACCAACCTGTCGATGGTGATCCTGTCCTCCATCCTGCTACGATTGGTGTTTCCGGCGGCGGCCGTCGGCGCGGCCGTCTGGGCGGAGGCGAATGGCTGGGGCCTGTTCCGCGTCCTCCGCCTTAGTCCGGTCGTCGGCGGTATCGTGGCGTTCGTCCTTCTCGATCTCGGGGTCTGGCTCGAACATGTGGCGAGCCACAAGATCCCGCTTCTTTGGCGCATCCACCGCATGCACCATGCCGACACCGGCTTCGACGTCACGACGGGCCTGCGCTTCCACCCACTCGAAATCCTGCTGTCCATGGTCTGGAAGGCGGCAATCGTCGTCCTGCTCGGACCACCGGTCCTCGCGGTCCTCGTCTTCGAGATCGTCCTCAACGGAACCGCGATGTTCAACCATTCAAACGTGCGGCTGCCTCTCGGCCTCGACCGCGTGTTGAGGCGGATCGTCGTCACGCCGGACATGCACCGGGTGCACCATTCCACGATCCGGCGCGAGACGGATTCGAACTACGGCTTCAACTTTCCCTTCTGGGACAGGCTGTTCGGCACGTACAACGACCAGCCGGCCAAGGGCCACTATGCGATCGACATCGGCCTCGCCGAATGGCGCGGTCGCGAGCCGGCGTCGCTTGCCTGGTCACTCCGCCTGCCGTTCCGTCGCACCGTCAGTAGAAGCTGACGGGGAAGTAGCGGAGGTAAAGCTCGGCAAACGCGCCCTTCGCCTGCAACTCGCGCAACGCGAAGTTGAAGGCGTCGGCAAGGGCCGCGTCCGCCGGCTTGACCGCGATCGCAAGCCCGAGGCCGAGATGTTCGGGCGCCAGATATGGCCCGCCGACGAACCGGCAGCACCCGGCGGAGTCCGAGCCGACGAGCCAGAACGACAGCCGCATCCCATCGCCAAAGGCGCCGTCGATCTTGCCGGCGCGCAAATCCTCGTACAGCCATTCGGGCTTGCTGTAGGTGACGGGCTTCACGTCGGCGAAATAGGCACGCAGCATCCTCTCGTGCGCCGATCCCGCTATTACTCCGATGCGCTTGCCGGAAAGCGCGACGTAGAGGGGTTCCGACACGGAGTTCGCCTTCTGCATGATGAAACGGGCGGCAAACTGGAGATACGGCCGCGTGAATACGTGTGTTTCCCGGTTTGCCGGCGTGATTGCCAGCCCCGCCAAGATGGCTTCGCCGTCCCCCTTCGCAAGTGCCGCCTCCAGTTCGGACCAAGGTAAGGCCTGGATCTGGCATTTGTCGGCGACTTCGAGCTCGGCACAGATGCGACGCGCCAGATCGACGTGGAAACCGGCCAGCCGCCCTTCGGAATCGATGTAGTTGAACGGAGGGAAGTCGACCGTGGTTAGGAAGCGGAGCCGCTGGAGGCCTTCCAGTTGGGGCTTGGGCAGGCGCTCCTTCAAGTCCCAAAAATTCGGGATCTGCGGCTCCGCCGCTGCAAGGGGGCCGCATAGTGCGACCAGGAAGGCCAGGACCGCCACCAGACGTTTCAAGTAACTCTCCGGCCCTCACAGCCGGACGGGGCCGGCGCATCGGGGCGACATAGCATGACGCGAGAAGACCGCAAACATCCGCCTCGGAGGGTCCGTAGGGAGATTGACGCGCAAGTGCATCTTTGTCACGATGCAACTCATTGGGGAATTCGGTCGCTTGGGGCGGCGGCCGACCAGCATGGCATGCGCAGTTTCGAGCAATCGCGGCATCACGCGCCGAACGCGCGGGTGCATGCGTGATGTTGCGGGGGAGGCATGTCCGTCGCGGAAGCGCTGGACGGGAACGGAGGTATGACGGCAGCTGTCGCGACCGCTGCCAAGACGTCTTATGTACCCTCCGGCAGGGCACGGGCCGAACTCGACGAATGGGCGGCCGTTCTGCGGCGGCTCGACATTCCACAGCGACAAGCGATCGAACTCGCGCGCACGGCCGAGCGTTGCGGAACTAGCCTGCCTGACGAGTTGCTCGCGTCGGGCGCGGTCAGCGAGCGAGAGCTCTACCGCCAGATCGCGATCAAGCTCGGCTTGTCGTTCCGACCGAGCCTTGTGCCACCGGAACTCAGGATCGACGTCAGCGACGCGCTCGCCCTGTTGAAGTCAGGCCGGTCCTGCCTGCTCCAGGCGATCGGCGTAGAAGGCCGCGTCACCTATGTCGCCTCCCCGAAGCCTGCCGATTGTTCCCGGATGAGGCGTCTCCTTCGCGAGTCTCCGGCACTAGCCGAACGGATCAGCATATCGCCACCTTCGGAGGTTCGCCGCGCGCTTGTCGAGATTGCCAAACCTCGTCTGAAGGAAGCGGCGCGAGACGGACTTTTCACCCGTGAGCCGCGCTTCTCGGCGCGTCTGGTGACAAACGGCTGGCAAGGCGCCATGCTCGGCGCAATAGCGGTCGGATTGCCGGTGGCGTTTGCCCTCTCGCCTTCGCTCACCCTTCTCATCCTGCATTGCTGCGCGACCTTCTTCTTCCTGCAATGCGTGGCGATCCGTCTTGCCGCGGCTTTCGCGCGGGTGCGACGACCCCGGGTGACGGCCGCCGGAGTCGACCCTGCGAAGCTTCCCGTCTACTCCATCCTCGTGGCGCTGCGCGATGAGGCGGAAATCCTGCCGGACCTCCTGACGGCCCTCGGACGGATCTCCTGGCCGAGAGCGCGGCTCGAGGTGAAATTTATCTGCGAGGACGACGACCGTCGCACGATCGATGCCTTGCGCACACTTGGCTTGCGGCCCTGGGCGGAGATCATCGAGGTGCCGCGCGGAATGCCTGCGACCAAGCCCAACGCGCTGACCTATGCGCTGCCACTCACGCGCGGCGAATTCATTGCCATCTACGACGCCGAGGATCGTCCGCATCCGCTTCAGCTCTGCGAAGCCTGGAAGCGCTTCAGCGAAGAGGACGAAAGCCTCGCCTGTCTCCAGGCGCCCCTGGATATCGGCAACGGCGCAGCTGGCATCCTGCCGCGCATGTTCGCGCTCGAATACGCCGCCCTGTTTCGCCGCTTCCTGCCCTATTTGGCGAGCAGGGGCCTGTTCCTTCCGCTTGGAGGCACATCCAACCACTTTCGGCGGGCGGCGCTTGAAGAGGTCGGTGCGTGGGATCCGTACAACGTCACCGAGGACGCGGATCTCGGCGTCCGTCTCGCTCGCTACGGCTACCGGACGGGCGTGATATTCTCTCCCACCGGAGAGGACGCACCCGAGCGGCCGGTGGTCTGGCTGAGACAGCGCACACGGTGGCTGAAAGGGTGGATGCAGACCTGGCTTGTCCACATGCGCAATCCGGTCGAACTCGCCTCCGAACTCGGGTTTCGCTCCTTCATCGCCGTTCAGATACTGCTTGCCGGCCTGCTGCTGTCGTCGCTGTTTCACCCCATCCTGCTGGCAACAGGCGTTGGACTGGCGGCGAAGGCGGTCGCGGCGGGCGGATTGACCCCGCCGCAGTTCTTCCTGTTCGCGGTCGACGCCTTCAACCTCGTTCTGGGCTACGGCGCATTCCTGCTACTCGGCTGGCGGGCGAGCCCGCCAACCGCGCGGCGCGGCTTCTGGAAGATCATACTGTTCACGCCGGTCTACTGGATGATGATGTCAGTCGCCGCGTGGCGAGCTGCCGTCCATCTGTATGCCCGGCCCCATCATTGGGAGAAGACTCCGCACGCGCGGCGGCACGCGGTCGCGCGCCCCGCCGCCGCGAAGGCATCCTACAGTCCGAGAAAGCCCGGGCCGTCGCCGATGATCTTCGGGTCCTCGGCGCCGATGACCGTCATGTCACGCCCCTTGTAAGGGATCGACTGCAACAGCCGGCGCATCACGGCGACCCGTGCACGCCGCTTGTCGTTTGACTTGACGATGGTCCACGGCGCATGCGGGCTGTGCGTGCGCTTCAGCATGGTGTCCCGCGCTTTCGTATACTCGTCCCAGAGCTTCATGCCGGCGACGTCGATCGGCGAGTATTTCCAGTTCTTCAGCGGCGAATGCCGCCGGTCGTGGAAGCGCTTCAGCTGCATCTCCCGTCCTATGTCCAGCCAGAACTTGAAGAAGCGGATGCCCTCCTTGCAGATGCGCTCTTCGAAATGCGGTGTTTCGTCGAGGAACCTCTCGTGCTGCTGGGGGGTGCAGAAGCCCATGACCGGTTCGACCCCGCCGCGGTTGTACCAGGAGCGGTCGAAGGTGACGAATTCACCGCTCGTCGGAAAATGTGTCACATAACGTTGATAGTACCACTGCCCGCGCTCTGTCTCGGTCGGCTTTGTCAGCGCGACGTTGCGCGCCGTGCGGGGGTTCATGAATTGCCTGACTACGAAGATCGTTCCGCCCTTGCCGGCCGCGTCGCGCCCCTCGAAGATCACCATCGCCCGTTCGCCGGTCTCCAGCATCCAGTGCTGCAGTTTGACGAGCTCGATCTGCAGCGCCTCGACCGTCGCCTCGTATTCGTTTTCCGGCAGCTTGTTGTCGTAGGGATAGCCGCCCGACTTCAGGTCGTTCTTGTCGATCCAGTCCGGGAGCTTGGGGTCGCTGATGTCGAAGATGCGTTCCTTTCCATCGATCGTGAGCTTCATCTTCTCCGAAGGCTTGTCGTCGCTCTTTGCCATGCTGCGGGCACCTTTTCCTTGCTGCAACTCATGCTATGGGGAGGGGCAGGGCGCGTAAAGCGCGTTGTCGTTCGCACATGACGATCACGGGCGACCGAGTTGGTGGCCATCGCGGTGGCCGAACTGCCGAGGCGCAGATGGACATTCACGGTGCTGGTGAGGGTGTCAGACAACGCCTCTTGTCGGCGCGCTGGGTGTTGGCCGCCGCTGTGGGCGGAATTGCGCTCGTCGCGATCGAAGCCGGGGCGGGCTACCGGATCGCGATCGGAGCCACATTGGCGGTCATCGCCGTCGCGGCAATCGCTCCGCGCCGCAGCCTGCGGGAACGTCGCGCCGAACGCGAGGCCGAGGCCAGCAGGCCGGCGCTGGGCTCGATCACGGCCGAGGCGCTCGCAGCCGCCGTCAGCGATCCGCTGGTGATCTTCGACCGCCACGGCGCCGTCATTCATGTGAACGGCGCATGCGCGGTCGCCTTTCCCGGCCTTTCGGTCGGCACGTCGCTGCCGCTGCGGTTCAGGGCACCGGAAATGCAGGAGCTGATTGCAAAGGCGCTGGCGCATGGTCAGCCGCTGTCGATCGACTATTCCGAGAAAGTGCCGGTCGAGAGATTCTTTCGCGTCAACGTGTCTCCGGTGGGAGAAGGCGGCGAGCGGTTCGTGATGATTTTCCGGGACCAGAGCGAAATCCGCCGCATCGACCGCATGCGAGCCGATTTCATCGCCAATGCCAGCCATGAGCTGCGCACGCCGCTCGCGTCGGTCGCGGGATTCATTGAGACGCTGCGCGGGCCGGCGAAGAACGATCCGGCAGCCCGCGAGCAGTTCCTCCAGATCATGCAGGCCCAGACCGCGCGCATGGCCCGCCTGATCGACGACCTGCTCTCGCTCTCGCGGCTGGAGATGAAGCCGTATCTCAACCCCGCGGAACGGGTCGATCTCAAGCCGCTCATCGAAGGTGTCATCGATGCGCTCAATCCCCTTGCGGAAGACTCCGGTGTGCGTATCGACGCGAACCTGGGAGCCGATCCGCTCGTCGTCGGCGGAAGCCGCGACGAACTCATCCAGGTGTTCGAGAACCTGCTCGAGAACGCTTGCAAATATGGCCGCAGCGGCGGACTTGTCGAAATCTCGGTCAATCGCACCGGCCAGCAGAACGGCATCGACGTGTCGGTTCGCGATCACGGTCCGGGCATTCCCGAGGAGCATATCCCCCGCCTGACGGAGCGCTTCTACCGCGTCGACGTCGAGACCAGCCGAGGCCAGAAGGGGACTGGCCTCGGCCTCGCGATCGTCAAACACATACTCACCCGCCACAAGGCGCGCCTCAGCGTGAGCTCGCGACCCGGTGAAGGCGCGACCTTTACGGTTCATTTCCCGCCCGCGACCACTTGAATCGCCGGCCCGGTTCTTTTTTCCGTCATCCCGTTGCTCTACCGTATCGATTCAGCCCGGGGCGGAGGTTTGAAGGCGCAAGATGCAGACGCAGCACATCGTTCGATCCTATGATGCCGACCTGAAATATCTGGCGAGCCGGATCGCCGCGATGGGCGGTCATGCGGAGAGGATGGTCGAGCAGTCCGTCCAGGCGCTCGTGACGTCCGATCTCGGCCTTGCGCGCAAGGTCGTCGAAGACGACGCGGTCCTGGACGAGGGGCAGCGCGAGGTCGACGAGAAGGCGATCATCGTCATCGCCAAGCGGCAGCCGATGGCCGACGACCTGCGGGAGATCATCGGTGCGATCCGCATTTCGGGCGATCTCGAACGCGTCGGCGATCTGGGCAAGAACATCGCCAAGCGCGTCGTCGCGGTGACCGAGACGCAACAACCGCTGCGGCTGTTTCGCGGACTGGAGGCGCTGGCGGAACTTGCGCTGACCCAGTTGAAGGAGGTGCTCGACACTTATGCGTCGCGTTCGACCGACCGGATACAGCTCGTCCGTGACCGAGACGACCAGATCGACGCGATGTATACGTCGCTTTTCCGCGAACTCCTGACCTACATGATGGAGGATCCGCGCAACATCACCGCCTGCACCCACCTCCTGTTCTGCGCCAAGAACATCGAGCGCATCGGCGACCATGCAACCAACATCGCCGAGACCGTCTATTACATCGTCACCGGCCTGCAGATGCCGCCGGAGCGCCCGAAAGAGGACAAGAGCCACAAGGTGATGCTCGAGGACCTGGTGGACGATTGATTGAAAGGCTCAGAAAGAGAAAAGGCGGCCTGAGCCGCCCTTCTTGTCGATGAGGATATCGGCTTCCTTGCGTCAGCGATTGCGGCGCCGCTCTGCCGCAGGCTGGAACGCAAGCTTCGCGTGATACTTGCAATAGGGTCCGGTCTCTGCAGCGTCGGTACCGCAGAAGCTGAAATCCTCGCTGAGCGGATCCCCGTTCGGCCACTTGCAGGTGCGCTCGGTCAGTTCCACCAGGCGAAGCCGGCGGGAGATCGGCACGACGACATTGTCGTGGACCGGGCGGATGTAGGTCTGCGCGACGGGTTCGGCATCGAACTGCACCTGCAACGCCGTAGCCCCGATCGAGGCCGGCATCGACCGGGTCTGGCTCGACACGCGCCCCATCGACTTGGAGGCGCCGGTGGCTGCCGCCACGGCCTTTGGCGCTTTCTTCTGCCGCGCTGGCGCGGCAGTCGCCCGTCCGCGGCTCGAGAGCTTGAGACGGTGAACCTTGCCGATCACCGCGTTTCGGCTCACGCCCCCGAGACTGGCGGCGATCTGGCTTGCGCTCAGACCTTCGCTCCAAAGCTTCTTGAGGAGTTCGACGCGTTCGTCATTCCAGTTCATCTATCACGGTCCTCGCGACGACGTGCGATACCGGAATCCAAAATCGTCCCGGCAAGCCGGTGCGACACCACATCTACTCGGGTTATTTGGTCCGCCGCACGAAATCTGGTATTTCGTCGTTGTTAAACTACCGGTCGGGTGACTCCGTGACAAGAGTCCCGGGCGCAACACGAATCGGATTTTTCGGTTTTCCCCAACTTGGGGCAGGAAGATCAGCCGGCTCTCGCCGATGGTCGGGCAATCGCCCGCCTGCCGTTCCCTGCATTGACAACGCGGGCGAAAAAACCAATATTCCGCCAGCAGGCCGCCCCTCGGGCGGCTTTTTTGATTTGGGGTGTGAATTCGGCGAAAACAAGGTCTCGGCCGGACGCCGGGCCACAATGCCGCGGATGGTGATGATGAACAGTGGAGCCCTTTTCGGAACTTTTTCCCGCGCGCCGCTCGCTTTCGAGCGAGGCGAGGGCTGCTGGCTCTACACCGCGAACGGCGACAGCTATCTCGATTTCGCCGGCGGCATCGCGGTCAACTCGCTCGGGCATTGTCACCCGCATCTCGTCGCGGCGCTGACCGAGCAGGCCGGCAAGCTCTGGCATGTCTCTAACCTCTACAACATTCCGGGCCAGGAGCGGCTCGCGGAGCGCCTCGTTCAAAACAGTTTCGCCGACCGCGTCTTCTTTACAAATTCCGGAGCGGAAGCGCTGGAATGCGCGATCAAGACGGCGCGCCGCTACCACTTTGTGAACGGCCACCCCGAGCGTTTCCGCATCATCACCTTTGAAGGCGCGTTCCACGGGCGCACGCTTGCGACGATCGCCGCCGGCGGGCAGAAGAAATATATGGAAGGCTTCGGGCCCAAGGTCGAAGGCTTCGACCAGGTGCCGTTCTTCGACCTGGAAGCGGTCAAGGCCGCGATCGGGCCGGAAACTGCGGCGATCCTCATCGAGCCCCTGCAGGGCGAGGGTGGCATCCGCGAACTGCCGCAAGGCGGCCTCGCGGCATTGCGCAAGCTGTGCGACGAAAATGGCCTGCTTCTGGTGCTGGACGAGGTCCAGACCGGCGTTGGCCGTACCGGCAAGCTGTTTGCCTACCAGTGGACGGATGTCGAGCCCGACATCGTCGCGATCGCCAAGGGCATCGGCGGCGGCTTCCCGATGGGCGCGTGTCTTTCGACCGAGAATGCTGCCGCCGGCATGACCGCCGGCACGCACGGCACCACCTTTGGCGGCAATCCGCTGGCAATGGCCGTCGGCAATGCCGTTCTCGACGTCGTCCTGGCTGACGGGTTCCTCGAAGACGTGCGCCGCAAGGGGCTTTTGCTCAAGCAGGGCCTGGCCGGCATTGCCGACGATTTCCCGCAGGTGATCGAGGGTATCCGCGGCGTCGGCCTTATGGCCGGCCTGAAATGCGGGCTGCCGAACACCGAGGTCAACAAGGCGTTGCGCGCACAGCACCTGCTGGCCGCGCCGGCAGGCGACAACGTCATCCGCCTCCTGCCGCCTCTGATCGCCGACGACGAGGAGATCCGCACCGCCGTGGATCGCATCCGCACTGCCGCGGCGAGCCTTGCCGCCGCCGAAGCTGCGGCCTGAGGTCGGGAAGCCTGCCGATGACCGCTCAGCCACGCCATTTCACCGATCTGTCTTCCGTCAGCGCCGAGAACCTGCGCCGCATTCTGGACGACGCCAAGGTGCGCAAGGCCGCGCAGAAAGCCGGCACCGCGGAACAGCCCTTCGCCGGCAAGGTCCTGGCGATGATCTTCGACAAGCCGTCGACCCGCACGCGCGTGTCGTTCGACGTCGCCATGCGCCAGCTCGGCGGTTCGACGATCATGCTCACCGGCGCGGAGATGCAGCTCGGCCGCTCGGAATCGATCGCCGACACGGCGCGGGTGCTGTCGCGCTATGTCGACGCCATCATGATCCGCACCACCGCCCATGAGCGCATGACGGAGCTCGCGGAAAACGCGACCGTTCCCGTTATCAACGGTCTGACGGACGATACCCATCCCTGCCAGATCATGGCCGACGTGATGACCTTCGAAGAGCATCGCGGCGCCGTGAAGGATCGCGTCATCGCCTGGTCCGGGGACGGCAACAACGTGCTGCATTCGCTGATCGAGGGTTCCGCCCGCTTTGGCTACAAGCTGAACATGGCCGTGCCGGAAGGCAGCGAACCGGAGCAGCGCTATGTCGACTGGGCGAAGCGGAACGGTGGCAGGCTCACGCTCGGCCGTTCGCCGGCGGAAGCCGTTGCCGGCGCCGATGCGGTCGTCACCGATTGCTGGGTGTCGATGAACCAGGAGCATCGGGCGCGCGGCCACAACGTGTTTCTTCCCTACCAGGTCAATGCGGACCTGATGGCGAAGGCGAAGCCGGACGCCCTGTTCATGCACTGCCTGCCGGCGCATCGCGGCGAGGAGGTCACCGACGAGGTGATCGACGGCCCGAACTCGGTCGTCTTCGACGAAGCCGAGAACCGCCTGCACGCCCAGAAGGCGGTTCTTGCCTGGTGCCTGTCCGGAGCCGCTTGACGTGAAAGAACCGAAGCTTGGCGAATTCGGCTTCGCCGGAGACGACCATGTCGTGCCGTTTGAAGTCGCGCCGCTCGACGTGCGCGGCCGCATCGTCCAGCTTGGGCCGACGCTGAACCACATTCTCGCCCGTCACGACTATCCCGAGCCGGTAGCCCGGCTGCTGGCCGAGGCGATGGTGCTGACGGTGCTGCTCGGCACTGCACTGAAATTCGAGGGCAAGTTCATCCTCCAGACCCGCTCCGACGGGCCTGTCGACATGCTGGTCGTGGATTTCGCGACCCCGTCGGCGATGCGCGCCTATGCCCGCTTCGACGCCGACCGGCTTGCCGAGTTCGTCGCGGCCGGCGCCACGTCTCCGCCTGACCTCCTTGGCACGGGCGTGCTCGCCATGACGATCGACCAGGGCGAATACATGCAGCGCTACCAGGGGATCGTCGAACTTGCCGGCCAATCGCTGGACGAGGTCGCGCGAACCTATTTCCGCCAGTCCGAGCAGATTCCGACCGACGTGCGGATGGCGGTCGCGCGTCACGTCGTGCCGGGCGAATACGGGCCCGACGAGCGCTGGCGCGCGGGAGGGATGCTGATCCAGTTCCTGCCCGAGGCGCCGGAGCGGCTGCGCCTGCCCGACCTGCCGGGCGGCGACGGAGATCCGGGGCACGACTTTTCGGATATCGTCGACGGCGCCTGGAACGAGGCACTGGCGCTGCTTTCGACGGTCGAACCGTCGGAACTTCTCGACCCGACCGTCGAGCCCGAGCGGCTTCTGTTCAGGTTGTTCCATGAACATGGCGTGCGTGTCTTCGAGGGCGCCGAAATCCTCGACCAGTGCTCGTGCTCGCGCGAACGCATCCGCGGCATACTGGAAGGCTTCACCGCCGAGGAGATCACCGATTCCATCGAGGACGGAGTGATCAAGGTCTCGTGCGAATTCTGCTCCAAACGCTACGAGTTCGATCCGGCGGAGTTCGTCGAGCCTAATTGACCGTCCTGAGCAGGTCCGGAAGGTCGAGCGCGAAGGCCGGGATCTGCACGTCGAACAGCGCGCCCGCCTCGTCGCGCATCGTGTAGTGGCCCGCCATGAAGCCCGTCGGCGTGGTGAGCGGGCAGCCGGACGTATACTGGTAGCTGTCGCCGGGATTGAGCTCGGGCTGGTCGCCGACGACGCCCGGTCCTCGCACCTCCTCAACCTTGCCGTTGCCGTCGACGATGCGCCAATAGCGGGTCAGCAGCTGCACGAAGCCGTCCGAATTGTTGGCGATGGTCACGCGGTAGGCCCAGACGTATCGGCTCTCCTCCGGATCGGATCGCTCCGGCAGGTAGATCGGCTCGACCTCGACTTCGATGTTGCGCGTGACGGCGCGGTACATGATGGTTTCCCGAAATTGCATCCAACCTTCGCCGAGCGTCCGCCGCCGGTCAACTGGCGAGAAGATCGAGGAGATAGTCAATGCTCGACGGATGGGCGCGCAGGCGCATCGATCCGGCGCTCGACGGGGTCGCGGGGGCGTTGCATGCGGCCGGTGTCTCGGCCAACGCGATCACGCTATCGGCCTTCGTGATCGGAGCGGCGGCGGCACTGGCGATCGCGCTCAGCGCGCTCTGGACCGGACTGATCCTCATCCTCGCCTCGCGTCTTGGAGACGGTCTCGACGGAGCCGTCGCCAAGCGGGCCGGCCGGACCGACCTCGGCGGCTATCTCGACATCGTGCTCGACTTCGCCTTCTACGGCATGATCCCGCTTGCTTTCGTCATCCTCGATCCGGCAGCGAACGGCATTCCCGGCGCGCTGCTGATCGCCGTCTTCTATGCCAATGGCGCGAGCTTCCTCGCCTACGCGGCTATCGCCGAGAAGCGCGGCTTGGCCGCTGATGCGCGCGGCCCGAAATCGCTGTTCTTCACGACCGGTCTCGCGGAGGCGACCGAAACGATCACGGTCTTCGCCGCCTTCTGCCTTTTCCCGGCCTGGTTCGCCATTCTCGCCTATGCATTCGCGGCGATCACGGCCTATACGTGCCTGTCACGGGTAATTCTGGCGCGGACGATCTTTCGTCAATAATTACACATAGTACTTCGCAATCTCCGTTGCGGCTGTTGTAATCGAGGAATCCAAAGCCTTATTTCCAAGCGACTTCACCCGATCTATCAGACCAAATATCCATGACCGCGCGGGCTTGGTTTTTCTGGCTGAGGCTGCGGCCTCCCGGATGTCGGCGACTATAGCGCGCATGTCGCTTTCGTATTTTCCGCTGTCAACTGCAATGCGCATGCCCGTCGTTTGAGTGCCGGCCGGACCGGCAGTAACGCTAATGCTCAGACCCGTTGCGGAGCCACCCCCAGGTCCGGAGGAAACCGAGATTGAAGCTCCTATCAGATGGACAGGAGCCTTCTCTATGTCATCTGCAAACTTCTCAAGTATATTGCAAATTTCTGCAGGCATATCCGTCCCTCCACCGAACACTCGATGAAGCAGTGTATCATGTCGGTCGGCGCTTCTCTATTATCAAAACTACACTAACCGGCCGCCTTCAGCGCGCGGTCCAGGTCCTCGATCAGGTCGTCGACATCTTCGAGTCCCACCGACAGCCTCAGCGTTCCCGGCCCGATGCCGAGTTCCGCCCGCGCCTCGTCGGTAAGGTTCTTGTGCGTTGTCGTCGCCGGGTGGGTGATCAGGCTCTTGGCGTCGCCGAGATTGTTGGAGATCTTGACGATCTCCAAAGCATTGGACAGCGCGAAAGCCGCCTTCTTACCGCCCGTCGCGTCAAAGCACACCAGTGTCGAGCCGCCCTTCATCTGCCTTGCAATGATATCGGCCTGCGGATGGTCCTTGCGGCCCGGATAGATCACGCGCGAGATGCCCGAATGTTCCGCCAGCCAGTCGGCGATCCGCCCGGCACTCTCCGTCTGCTGCCTGACGCGCAGCGGTAGCGTCTCCAGCCCCTTCAGAAGCGTCCAGGCGTTGAAGGGCGACAGCGACGGACCGGTATGGCGGAAGTAGTCGTGCAGGTTCTTGTCGATCCACTCCTTGTCTGAGAGGATCACGCCGCCGAGACAGCGGCCCTGGCCGTCGATATGCTTGGTCGCGGAATAGACGACCACGTGCGCGCCGAGTTCCAGCGGCTTCTGCTGCAGCGGCGTCGCAAACACATTGTCCACCACGACGCGCGCACCGATCGAATTGGCGATCTTCGCCACCGCCGCGATGTCGACGACTTCGAGCGTCGGATTGGTCGGGCTCTCGAGGAAGAACAGCCTGGTGTTGGGGCGCACCGCAGCCTGCCACTGGTCCATCTTCGTGCCGTCGACCAGCGTCGTCTCGATGCCGTATTTCGGCATCAGCGTTTCGATGATCCAGCGGCAGGAGCCGAACAGCGCGCGCGCCGCCACGACATGGTCGCCGGCCTTGACCGAACAGAGCAGCGCGGCTGAAACCGCGGCCATTCCCGACGCTGTCGCGCGTGCGTCCTCGGCGCCTTCCAGCGCGCACATGCGCTTCTCGAACATGTCGACGGTTGGGTTGGCGTAGCGCGAGTAGATGAAGCCCGGCTCGTCGCCCTTGAAGCGGGCTTCGGCGCTCTCGGCCGTCTCGTAGACATAGCCCTGGGTGAGGTAGATCGCCTCGGACGTCTCGCCGTGGTGCGAGCGCAGCGTGCCGCCATGCACGAGAGCCGTCTGCGGCCGCCAGTTTCTGTTCGCCATGTTCCAAAGCCCCAACAACAAAAAACCGGCCGCGAGAAGTCGCAACCGGTCCACAGAGCCTTTCGGCCACACGGTCCTTTAGCGACTTGTTTAACGTGGCTGCAAGCCGACCGGCCAAATCACCACGGGATAACGCTTCTTTAGACCTGCTGGCTTCTTGCGTCAATCAGGCCGATTGATAGAGGTCGGATTGCCTCAGAACACTGGAGCGACATGGCCAACCGCACGACCGGCATCCTTCCAGACCGCGAGATCGCAGCGTTGTTCGCCCGCGATGCGCTGGCGAGCGCGCGACCGCTCGACGCCGACCAGATTCAGCCCGCAAGTCTCGACCTGCGCCTTGGGGAGAAGGCGTGGCGCGTGCGCGCGAGCTTCATGCCGGGCCGCAACGCGACAGTTGGAGACAAGCTGGCGCGGTTGCAATTGCACGAGATCGACCTGACCGCCGGTGCCGTGCTGGAGACGGGCTGCGTCTACATCGTGCCGCTGCTGGAGACGCTGGCGCTTCCCCCCGACGTCTCGGCCTCCGCCAACCCGAAGAGTTCAACCGGGCGGCTCGACATCTTCACCCGCGTCATGGCCGACTTCGCGCAGGAGTTCGACAAGATACCGGCGGGCTATGCCGGCCCGCTCTACATGGAGGTCAGCCCGCGCACCTTCCCGATCGTCGCGCGCACCGGCTCGCGCCTGTCGCAGATACGCTTCCGCAAGGGCCATTCGCTGCTGTCGGAGGCCGAACTTCTGGACCTGCATGCCCGCGAGACGCTGGTCGCGACGGATGAGCCGAACATTTCCGGTGGCGGCGTCGCGCTGTCGATCGATCTCAGGGGCGATGCGAACGGGCTGATCGGCTATCGCGGCAAGCGCCATTCTTCCTTGGTCGACGTCGACAGGCGCGCCGCGCACGACATCCTCGACTTCTGGGAGCCGCTGCATGATCGCGGCTCGGGCGAACTGATCCTCGATCCCAACGAGTTCTACATCCTCGTCAGCCGCGAGGCGGTGCACGTGCCGCCCGACGTCGCCGCCGAGATGACGCCCTTCGACCCGCTCGTCGGCGAGTTCCGGGTCCACTATGCCGGCTTCTTCGATCCGGGATTCGGCCACAGACAGGCCGGCGGGGCAGGCAGCCGCGCGGTGCTCGAAGTGCGCAGCCATGAAGTGCCGTTCATCCTCGAGCATGGCCAGGTCGTCGGCCGCCTCGTCTACGAGCACATGCTGTCACGCCCCAGGGCGCTCTACGGGGCGGATCTCAAGTCGAACTACCAGGCGCAAGGGCTGAAGCTGTCGAAACACTTCAGGTAGCGGTCCCGGCTCGCCTCAATGCCCTAACTTCGTCCCTCAACGCCCTGATCTCGCGCAGGATCTCGTCCTGGTCCTCCTGCAACGCCTCGCGTTCCGCACTTTCCTCCGCCTCGTGCTCTTCCTCCATCGCCGAGACGATGACGCCGATGAAGAGGTTGAGCACGGTGAAGGAGGTGGCGACGATGAACGGGATGAAGAACAGCCAGGCGGTCGGATAGATTTCCATGACCGGCCGCACGACGCCGTCAGACCAGCCTTCAAGCGTCATCACCTGGAACAGCGTGTAGAGCGACGCGCCGAGGTCGCCGAACAGGGCGGGGAAGGAGGCGCCGTAGAGCTTCGTCGCCATCACGGCGGAGACATAGAACACCAGCGACAGCAAAAGGATGATCGAGCCCATGCCGGGGAGCGCCGTGATGAAGCCGGTGACGACGCGCCTGAGCGACGGCACGATCGAGATCAGCCTGAGCACGCGCAGGATGCGCAGCGCGCGCAGCACCGACAGGCTGCCGGTGGCCGGGATCAGCGCGACGCCGACGACGAGCAGGTCGAAGATGCGCCACGGGTCTCGGAAGAAATCGAACCGATAGATCACCAACCGCGCGAGCAGCTCGAAGACGAAGACTGCGAGGATCACGCTGTCCGCGATGGCGAGCGCCCCTCCGAATGCCGCCGCCGCCGTCGGCGATGTCTCCAGACCGAGCGTCACCGCGTTGATGAAGATCAGCGCGGTGATGAAGGCTTCGAAGCGGCGCGATTCGATGAGCGACTTGAGGGCGGTCACGGCAGACTCCGGCGGGGAAGATCGCCCGACAGATGCTCGACCACCCTCATGCGGTCAAGATGCCCGCGTTGGCGGCTCCGGATTTATCTCATGCGGCGAGGAGATCCGATCGTTCGCCGTCTTTCGCCTGCGCAGTTCCGACATCGCCGAAGCCACCAGCCCGGTCGGAATCGCGATGATGCCCAACGCCACGAACAGCATCACCACGGTGAAGATCCGGCCCAAGGCCGTGATCGGGTAGATGTCGCCGTAGCCGACGGTCGTCAGCGTCACGGCCGCCCACCACATCGCGGAGAACACCGACGAGAAGGCTTCGGGCTGGGCTTCGTTTTCGAACTGGTAGATGATCAGCGCGCAGACATAGAGCACGATCAGCGCGGCGAGGCCGAACACGATCACCTCTTCGCGTACCAGACGCCAGGCTTCTCCCAGCCGCTCCGCCGCGTTTGCATAGCGGACGACTTTCAGGAGACGGAGCAGTCGGAAGAGGCGCAGCGTCCGGATCGCTCGGCCGTCAAGCGCGGCGCCTGTCAGCAGCAGGCCGACGAGCGTCGGCAGGAACGAGACCAGGTCGATGATACCGTAGAAGCTTCGTGCGTAACGCAACGGCTGATCGGAAACCCACAGCCGCAGCCCGTATTCGAGGGCAAAGGCGGTGACGACGAACACTTCGAGCCAAGCGAAGAACACATAGATCCCGGGCGGAAGCCCGTTCAGCGTCTCGACGCCCATTCCGATCGCCGACACGACGATGAGTGCCAGCAACGCAAACTCGACCGAACGGCCGAGTCGGGGATGCTGGCCGTCCAGTGCCAGTCGGAGATCGGTACGAAACGTCACTCCGGCAGGTTCTCCAGCAGGAAGCGCACCTGGTTGCCGCCCATGACGGCTGCGATGTCGTCGTCGCTCATGCCGCCCTTCATAAGCGCCTCGGTTATCTTGATCATGCCCGTCGCATCGAAGGGAACCAGGACGGCTCCGTCGAAGTCGGAGCCCAATCCGACATGCGGCGCGCCGACGAGATTTGCCGTGTAGGCCTGCGCGGCGGCGATCGCGTCGGCGGCCCGCCCGCAGGTAGCCACGTTCCAGAAGCCGATGCCGACCAGCCCGCCCTTGGCGGCGATCGCGCGCAGCTGGTCGTCAGTCAGGTTGCGGCCGTTGTCGCAGGTGCCGCGCACCCCGGTGTGCGAGACCACGATCGGCCGCGTCGACATCGCCAGCACGTCGTCGATCTGCGCCATCGAGCCATGCGACACGTCGACGATCATCCGTTTAGCCTCCATCCGCTCGATCATCTCGCGCCCTGCCTCGGTCAGTCCGCCCTTCTTCACGCCGTGGGCTGAACCCGCCATCTCGTTGTCGAAAAAATGGGTCGGCGACATCATGCGGTAGCCGGCGTCGAACAGGACGTCGACATTGGCCGGATCGCCTTCGAGCACCTGCGCGCCTTCCAGTGCCAGCAACCCCGCGACGATGCCGGGCTCGCTCCTGCGCCGCACCAGGAAGCGCTCGAGGTCGCCGCGGCTGTAGATCATGGTCAGCTTGCCGTCGGACTGGGCGGCGAATGCCTTCAGCCGTTCGGCCTGGTAAAGCGCGCGCTCCTTCAGGCTCGTCCAGGTCTTCACCGGCCAGCGCTGGGCGATGGCGAGCAGGGTGATGTTATCCGTGTCCGGCGTGTTCTTCTCGATATTCAGGCCACGCGGGGTCTTCGACACCACCGCGAACACCTGCACCGCGACATTGCCCTCGATCAGCCGCGGCACGTCCACCTGCGCGCGGGTTCCCTTCTTGAGAAGGTCGCGGCCCCAGAGGAGGGAATCTGCGTGAAGGTCCGCGACCGTCAGCGTCTTGTGCAGTTCGGCGGCGCGGTCGGTGACCGAGTAGGGTGGCGGCTCGATCACACCGTTCATGGCCCTTTCGACCTCCGCCGGCGCGATGAAGAAGAAGACGGCGAGCCCCGCGACGATCAGGACGGCGAGTATTCCCAGCACCCATTTCAGCAGTCGCGGCATCGTCTACCCCCTGTCGGCGAACCGCCTCGACAGGTGCGCGCAACTCCGCCCGGCGTCAAGCCGGAGCGTTGCCGGACGGCCGAACATCCGGCTTGACATCGGCCCGTCCGATCGCGGATGACTGTCGCCGTTGCGGGTGTAGCTCAATGGTAGAGCAGCAGCTTCCCAAGCTGAATACGAGGGTTCGATTCCCTTCACCCGCTCCAACGCTCACCGGACGGAGTTGGTTCTTACATAGCGTACTGGCGAATAGTCTTATCCGAACGGTTTTGGGCCCGGATGGATGAGCATGCGCCTAACTTCTGAAGTGAACGAGAATCACTAGAAATGTAAATCAAGATGACGATGTCCGAAAGGGCATGACGTATATTTGTGATTAATAAGTGAGTAAGGAATTAGATCTGCATCGTATCATTTTCGTGACGGATTTGGCCGAAATTAACATATACTGTAGAGTGGTTCGAATATTTCTCATTGAAGACTGAATATAAGACATAATTTCGCTTGCCACCAAGCATTCTCCCGGTATTTTCCGAGCGTCGGAAATTTGATTCCAGGAGCGTTAGGATGACAAGGTTGTCGCACGTCGCCAAAATCGCCTCGATAGCGGTTGGGGCTACATTCATGTTAGCCGGAGCGAGCAGCGCGCAGATCGGAAACGGTGCGCAGACGATTGAGGGCTTCCCCTCGTCCCGCTCGTCCGCGGCGGCGCCGGTCGGACCGGGAAAGAGCCGTCTACCGACCACGACGCCCGGCGTGATGCCTTACGAGACCACCGGCGGGTCGCTGCCGGCCTCGCAGCCGGCCGGCGCGATCGGCGACAGTGGCGTCGGAAGCAGCGCCTACGGCGTGAGCACAAGCTACAAATGGCCCTACACGATCGCCCGCGTGGCGGTGACCGGTGCGCCGTTCAACACCACCAACGGCGCCATCGTGCCGGTCGCCAGCCGTCCCTACCGTTTCGCAGGCAAGCTGTGGATGCGCTTCGGTTCGGACTGGTTCGTCTGCACTGCGTCGCTGGTGAAGAAGGGCGTGCTGATCACCGCAGCGCACTGCGTGCACAATTACGGTCAGGGACAGGCCGGATTCGCGGATGAGGTCCGGTGGTACCCGGCGAACTGGACTGCCGGAGGCGGCCCCTGGGGCTACTATGTCGGCCAGTCGTGGCGCGTCCCTGCACCGTATGTCAACGGCACCGACACCTGCCAGTCGGGCGCTAGAGGTGTCGTCTGCAACAACGACATCGCGACGGTCCGCCTGGTTCCGAAAAACGGCGCATATGCGGGCACAACGCTCGGCGGTTGGTACTCTTATGGCTGGAACGGCTACAGCTTCCTCGCAACGCCGATCTTCGGCAATGCGACCGTCGCCGCGATCACGCAGATCGGCTATCCGGCCGCGATCGACAGCGGCTACCAGATGCTGCGCGGCGATTCCTTCGGCAAATACATCGCCATGACCGGCGCGAACGGCAAGGTGCTGAAGAATACCCAGCTCGGCTCCGCCATGACCGGCGGCTCCTCGGGCGGACCTTGGCTCGTCAACTTCGGCACCGCGCCGATTGTTACGGGCAGCGCGTCGCTCGGCAAGGCCGGCACGGTTGGCCGCAACATCGTCGTCGGCACGACGAGCTGGGGCTACACATCGGTCGGCACCAACGTCCAGGGCGCTTCCTGGTTCGGCCAGAACGCCGAGTTCCCGGGCGCTGCCTATGGCAGCTACGGCGCGGGCAACATCGGCAAGCTGATGTACGACACCTGCACGGCCGCACCGGCCTACTGCTGATATGATGGATGGGGGCCTCCACCGCTTTGTGGAGGCCCTTCTCCCCACGCCCGCGGGCACATCCGGATGTCTCGCGCAATTGCACGCTTTCTCCGCTCCCCTTTCATATCCCTGCGTCATCTGACGCCTTTTCGCGCATCCTTGCCGCACGGCGCCTCCGCTGCGGCTTGATCTCGCCACGGTCCATGCGTATCTGCCGGCGGTAACGGAGACGAACCGATGTCCGACGGCGTGAACCGCATCCTCGGCGACAGCCCCTTGCGCGTGCTGCTCAAGCTTGCCGTGGCCTCCTTCATCGTCGGCATGATCATGGCGTCTCTCGGCCTGTCGCCCTGGGACATCCTGATTGGTGTGCGCGACTTCTTCGTCCGGCTGTGGAACATGGGATTCGCCGCGATCGACCAGTTCCTCGGCTACATCCTACTCGGCGCCGCCGTCGTAGTGCCGGTCTGGCTGGTGCTGCGGCTCATCAACTACCGCCGCCGCTGATCAGGCAAGGAGCGCCGCTTCCTCGAACAGGATGGCGTGGCGCTCGGCCAGCGCCGGCACGTCGTTCGAATAGCCGCCGCCGATGACGCCGCACACCGACACGCGGCGTGCGCGGAAGAACGTCATGGTCATGCGGTCGCGTAGCCTCAATCCTTCGTCGCTCAGCGCCAGCTTGCCGAGCTTGTCGTCGCGGTGCGGGTCTACGCCGGCATTGTAGAAGACGATATCGGGGCGCGAATACTCCATCAGCACGGGCAGCATCGCCGCCAGCCGCTCTAGATAGGCCTCGTCCCCGGTCCCGTCGGCGAGCGCCAGGTCGAGGTCGGACGGAACCTTCCGCGCCGGATAGTTCGAGCGCGCATGCATCGAGAACGTGAAGACCCGAGGCTCGTCGGAGAAAATCTCGGCGGTGCCGTCTCCCTGGTGCACGTCGACATCGACGACGAGGACCCGCCGCACCTTGCCCTCCTTCAGGAGCAGCCTTGCCGCGACAGCGACATCGTTGAAGGTGCAGAAGCCTGCGCCGTGCGCGCGGCGCGCATGATGGCTGCCTCCGGCCGTGTTGCAGGCGATGCCGTGAGTGAGGGCCAGCCGCGCGGCGAGCACGGTTCCGGCGACCGCCATCTGGGCGCGCCGGGAGACCCTTTCGGAAATAGGAAAGCCGATCTCCTTCTCGATCGCAGGCGGCACGGTGCTGGACAGCACCTGGTCGACATAGTCGGGTGCGTGGGCGAGCTTCAGCCAGGACGTTTCCGGGGCTGCCGGCGTGCGAAGATGCGCGTCTGTCGCAAGTCCGCGCTTGGCGAGAGCCTCCATCAGGAGGCGGTACTTGCCCATCGGGAAACGGTGATGAGCGGGAAACTGGGCGTCGTAGTCGGGATGATGGACAATCGGCAACGGCATTGCCGGAAGTATAGGGCGCGTATGGCAGGACGAAAGGGCTAGGCGACGTGGCCCTTGCGCATTGCGCGTCAGCCGGGCAGACCTCGCCCATGCCGCACGACATTCATCATCGGGACGGGATCGCAACCCCCAGGATCGAGGTGACGAACAGGCTCGTCCTGTCGATCGCCCTGCCGATGATGCTGGCCTATCTCACGACGCCGCTCCTGGGTCTGGTCGACACCGCCGTGATTGGCCAGTTCGGCGACGCGGCGATGCTGGGCGGCCTTGCAGCCGGGGCCATCATCTTCGATCTCGTCTTCGCCACGTTTAACTTCCTGCGCTCGGGCACGACCGGTCTGGTGGCGCAGGCCTTCGGCCGCGGCGACACCGCAGACGAACAGGTGCATTTCTGGCGCGCTGTTGTGCTCGCGATCCTGGCCGGGCTTACTCTGCTCGCCGCCGCGCCGCTGGTTGCCGCAGTAGGCGGCCGCTTCATCGGCGGGGGGGCGGGCGGGGGCCCCCCCCGGGGCCCCGATGTTGACCGTCCGGGCCGGGTGGCCCCCGGGGGGCGCGCCCGCCCCCACGGGGGGCTGCGTGCCGCGGCGGGGGGGGGCGCGCCCCCCCGCGCCCCCCCCCCCCCCCCCGCCCGCGGGGGGGCGCGCGGGGGGGGGGTGGGGCGACGACTGCTGCAGCT
>JAYSFJ010000011.1:0-2566 GCA_041913465.1 Mesorhizobium sp.
AACAAGGTAGCCGTAGGGGAACCTGCGGCTGGATCACCTCCTTTCTAAGGATGTTTCTCAATGGAAACGCTCACTCGTTGAGCCTCTGCCTTTTGAAACACTTGGAACAAGACGGAAGAGAGTCACTCTTACCGTCGCGCATACAACGCGGGACGTGCCGCCTTCGTTTCTCTTTCTTCGCGAATGACCAACCCGCGCCTTATGGTTCGCCTGTCCGGCTGAGCCTGCAGGGTGTGGTTCGGGCTTGTAGCTCAGTTGGTTAGAGCGCGCGCTTGATAAGCGTGAGGTCGGAGGTTCAAGTCCTCCCAGGCCCACCATTTCCTTTCCAAAGGTAAGATCAGGGGCCGTAGCTCAGCTGGGAGAGCGCCTGCTTTGCAAGCAGGATGTCGTCGGTTCGATCCCGTCCGGCTCCACCATTACCTGGTGTGAGAGGGAAAATGGTCATTCGCCAACAAGGTTTGCAGCGGGCTTCGGTTTGCTGCCTGTTCTGTTTGACATCGTAAAGAGAAGATTTGTTCGCGTTCCATCATCCGATGGTTCGTCGTCGGCGACGCTCAATCGCCGGCACATTGATTGGTTGCCTAACCGCGCCAGCGAACAGATCTCGAGAAGCTGGTCTTTTTGTGCCAATACCATTGAGCCCAGGTCCCGCACGGGATCTGGCTCGTGCATCAACTCCGACGGAGTTGTACGATGGGCATTGGCAATGAGAATGATCAAGTGTCTTAAGGGCAATTGGTGGATGCCTTGGCATGCACAGGCGATGAAGGACGTGATACGCTGCGATAAGCTACGGGGAGGTGCGAATACCCTTTGATCCGTAGATTTCCGAATGGGGAAACCCACCTAAGGTACTTGGAAAATCAGAGCAGCAGGGCAACTTGCTGCTGTGGTTTCCAAGTATCGCTAATAGGTATCTTATCTTCGAATAAAATAGGGATAAGAAGCGAACGCGGGGAACTGAAACATCTAAGTACCCGTAGGAAAGGACATCAACCGAGACTCCGCAAGTAGTGGCGAGCGAACGCGGACCAGGCCAGTGATCTTAGTGAGACAAGCGGAACCTTCTGGAAAGTAGGGCCATAGTGGGTGATAGCCCCGTATGCGTAATGCGAACTAAGATCCTCGAGTAAGGCGGGACACGTGAAATCCTGTCTGAACATGGGGAGACCACTCTCCAAGCCTAAGTACTCGTGCATGACCGATAGCGAACTAGTACCGTGAGGGAAAGGTGAAAAGCACCCCGACAAGGGGAGTGAAATAGTACCTGAAACCGATTGCCTACAAACAGTGGGAGCCTGAAATGGTGACCACGTACCTTTTGTATAATGGGTCAGCGACTTAGTGTGACGAGCAAGCTTAAGCCGGTAGGTGTAGGCGCAGCGAAAGCGAGTCTGAATAGGGCGTTCAGTTCGTCGCATTAGACCCGAAACCAAGTGATCTAGCCATGAGCAGGCTGAAGGTAAGGTAACACTTACTGGAGGGCCGAACCCGCATCTGTTGCAATAGATTGGGATGACTTGTGGCTAGGGGTGAAAGGCCAATCAAACTTGGAAATAGCTGGTTCTCCGCGAAATCTATTTAGGTAGAGCGTCGACCGAATACCCCGGGGGGTAAAGCACTGCATGGGCTAGGGGGACTCACCGTCTTACCAAACCTAAGCAAACTCTGAATACCCGGGAGTACTAGTCGGCAGACACACGGCGGGTGCTAACGTCCGTCGTGAAGAGGGAAACAACCCTGACCAGCAGCTAAGGTCCCCAAGTCATGGCTAAGTGGGAAAGGATGTGAGACTCCCAAAACAACCAGGATGTTGGCTTAGAAGCAGCCATCATTTAAAGAAAGCGTAACAGCTCACTGGTCTAAGTAAGGGGTTTTGCGCCGAAAATGTAACGGGGCTAAAGCCATGCACCGAAGCTCTGGGTTCGTAGCAATACGAGCGGTAGCGGAGCGTTCCGTAAGCCTGCGAAGCGGCATCTGTGAGGAGCCGTGGAGGTATCGGAAGTGCGAATGCTGACATGAGTAACGATAAAGAGGGTGAGAGACCCTCTCGCCGTAAGTCCAAGGGTTCCTGCTTAAAGTTAATCTGAGCAGGGTTAGCCGGCCCCTAAGGCGAGGCCGAAAGGCGTAGTCGATGGGAATCACGTTAATATTCGTGAGCCTGGAGGTAGTGACGGATCGTGTGTGTTGTTCGACCTTATCGGATTGGTCGGGCAGCGAAGCGGTCCCAGGAAATAGCTCCTCCTTATAGCCCGTACCCTAAACCGACACAGGTGGACTGGTAGAGAATACCAAGGCGCTTGAGAGAACTCTGCTGAAGGAACTCGGCAAATTGCACGCGTAACTTCGGAAGAAGCGTGACCCCTTTGCACGCAAGTGTATGGGGGTGGCACAGACCAGGGGGTAGCGACTGTTTATCAAAAACACAGGGCTCTGCGAAGTCGCAAGACGACGTATAGGGTCTGACGCCTGCCCGGTGCTGGAAGGTTAAGAGGAGAGGTGCAAGCTTTGAATCGAAGCCCCAGTAAACGGCGGCCGTAACTATAACGGTCCTAAGGTAGCGAAA
>JAYSFJ010000011.1:5076-162368 GCA_041913465.1 Mesorhizobium sp.
GGAAATATTATCACGACCAGCAAAACAGCCAGCATGATCGCTATGAAGGGAACGACTGCCTTGCAGGCGGTGAGAAAGCTCTGCTTGAACACAGTCGCCGCGATGATCAGGTTGATTGCCACCGGCGGCATGACGTAGCCGAGCTGCAGGTTCACGATCGTGATGATTGCGAAATGCACGGGATCGTAGCCGTACGAAGCGCCAATCGGGGCCAGAAGCGGCGAGAGAATGATGATCGCCGAGCTCTCGTCCATCAGCGCGCCGGCAGCAAGGAGCAGAAGGTTGACGACGATCAGCATCTCCCAAGAGTTTTCCAGGTAGACGGAGAAGGACTGCACGAGCGCCTGCGGAACGCCTTCATAGTCCAGGATGACGTTGAGGCTGCCGGCGATCGCGACGATCGGCATGAGGCTGCCGAGCAGCTTGATGGTCTCGATGCCGATTGCATAGATGTCGCGTGGGCCGAGCTCGCGGTGGATGACGACTTCCACGACGAGAGCGTAGGCGAGCGACACGGCAGCCGCTTCGGTCACGGTAAAGTATCCCGAGTAGATGCCGCCCAGAAGGATGACCGGCATTAGCAGCGCCGAGATTCCGTGACGCAGCGACTGCACGAGCTCCGCCGCGTCGAACTTGCCGGCGGGCATTCCGCGGTTCACAACCAGGGTGTAGATCGACATCGCGCCCATCATCAGAAGGCCTGGCCCCCAGCCGGCCTTGAACATATCGGTCACCGACACGTCGGTCGAAATCCCATAGAGAATCATGAGGATGCTGGGAGGGATGATCACGCCGAGGGTGCCACCGGACGCCAGGACGCCGAGTGCGTAATGCACGGAGTAGCCGCTCTTTGTCAGCGCCGGATACATCAAAGCGCCCACCGCCATCATGGTCACGATCGCGGAGCCGGAGATCGATGAGAAGACGGCCATGGCGAGGATGGTGGCGACACCGAGCCCGCCGGGCAGGGTGCGGGTCAGGGCCGTCATGATGCGCACCAATCGCGCGGCGATGGAGCCGCGCGACATGATCACCCCGGCGAAGATGAACATCGGAATCGACAGAAGCAATTCGCGGTCGAGCGTGAACCAGAGGTCCTGGATCAGATACTCGATCGAGCTGTGAGACGTGACGTAGGCGTGCACGAGGCCGACGAGCACCGCGAGCGTCAGAATGATGTTCTGACGCAGCAGGGTCAGGACCAGAAAGACCGGAAGAAGGACCATGGCGCTCATTGGACGAGCTCCGCTTCTTGCGGCTCCAGTTCGGGAAAGACCGCGTAAGCCAAGTATCGCAGCCCCCCCGACACGAACATCCACACGAGGATAGACTGCATCGGCCATACCGCTATGCCGAGCGAAGGATCGGTCTCGCCGATCGCCATGGTCTGCCGGACATAGAAAAGCGCCCAATAGGCAAAGAAGGCGCAGATCGCGAACGAGAGCAGGTTGCCGATCCTGATGACCGCGGGCCGTATCCCGGCCGGGATCAGACCGTCAAAGCTGGAGATGCGGAGGTGGCTGCCGGTGGCAACGCAGATCGCGAAGCCTGACAGTGCCGCCAGAGCGGTGGCGAACACCGCGATGCGCAGGGAACCGAACAGGCCGTGCGAAAACACTTCCCGCGAAACGATGTCTGCGACCAGCGCCCCGGCCGAGATGCAAAGCGCCGTCACGGCAAATGCACACTCCACGCGCGTGAGCAGATCGAGCAGGCGGCGGATGCGTATTGCAGCACCGCCGCGCCGCTCCTCGGCAGCTTGCCCGTTCATGATGCGGACACCCGGCGGTTGATCATTGTCCGGCCCCCCCGTTTCGACCATGCCAAGTAGAACGTGCCGGCTTCCCGGCCGCCGTGGCCGGGAAACCGAGCTGTCCGTCAGTTCTTCTTCGCGGCGAATTCCTTCTTTGCGGCGGCGATGGTCTCAAAGAGACCCTGCGCACCCGGGCTCAAGGTGGCAACGAAGGCAGGGATATTGGGGGTGATCAAGGACGCCCAGCCGGCCCGCTCTTCGTCGGTGAGCGGATAGACCTTGCCGCCCTTGGCCGTATAGTTCTTGGCCGCCTCGTCCTGGTAGGCCATGAGGCGATCGCTGGTCTCGAGCGGCGCTGGCATTGCGGCAATGATCGCCTTCTGCGCTTCCGGGGTGATCGAATCCCACACGCGCTTGTTTGCGAAATACAGCCATGAACTGTGGGTGTGCTGCGTATAGACGAAGTGCTGGGCTGTCGCGGCGCCGGGCGTGTTGGCGAAGAAGCCGAGCGGCAGGTCGCCTGCAACGACGAGATTCTGCTCGAGCGCCGGCCAGACATCCGCGAGCGGCAGCTGGACCGGGATTGCCCCGAGCGATTCGTAGAACATCTTGCTCGCCGCGCTTGGCGAAACACGCGTCTTCTGTCCCTTCAGCGAGGACGGGTTGGAGCAGTCCATCTTGCAGAACACGCCGCTGTAGCCGGCGTCCTGGATCGACAGCAGCACGAGTCCCTTTTCCTCGAACATCTTCTTGAGCGGTTCGACGAGATGGTTGCTGTAGACGAAGTCACGTTCCTCGCGCGACAGCCAGAGGTAGGGCGTGTTGAAGATCGCCATTTCCGGCATCGCCGCCGCCAGGCCCAGCGGGGAGGTGGCGCCGAACTGCAGGCGTCCGCGCAGAACCTGCTGCACCATCTCCTGCTCATTGCCGACGAACTGGATCTCGATCTTGCCGGCGCCGCCGGAGTTCTTCGTTACGGCGTCTGCGAATTCCTGGTCGAACTGCGCGCCGACATCGGGCGCGCGTTTTGCGGAAGCAAGCTTCCAATCCTCCTGCGCCGATGCAGGCGCCATGAATGACAGCGCCGCCGACAGGGCGAGCGCAAGGGCTGCGAAACGCATAATGGGTCCTCCCACGGAAATACGTTATGTCTCCTCCATAACAATCATAGCCTAGGCCGACTTGGCTTGCTCCTGCAAGCGCCCACATGCGGGTGCTTGAAAATCATTGAGTGGAATGCATCATAACTGTTATGCATGATGCGTACATTGCGTCCTGGAGGGGGCGCGAGGAGGAGGATAGACGAATGCTCAGCTCATCGATTCCGGAAGTTCAGTACCTGCTCGATCGACAGGCGATTCTCGATTGCGTCAATCGTTATGCACGCGGCCTCGACCGGCATGACGACGATCTCCTCCTGAGCGTCTATCATCCGGACGGCTTCGACGAGCACGGACCCTTCGAAGGCGGTCCCGCGGAGTTCACCGAATGGGCGAACGGCTTTCACGCGGAACACACCTTATCGCACACCCACAACATCACGACGCATAATTGCGAGATCGACGGCGACACCGCGCATGCCGAATCCTACTGCTTCTACGCCTTGCGTCGCAAAACCAGCAAAACCGTTATCATCGGCGGCGGGCGTTACATAGACAAGCTCACCAAGGAGAACGGCGAGTGGAAGATCAAACTGCGCAAACTCTATATCGATTGGCGCGCAGAAGCCGACGCCACGATTTTCGACACGCCGAACGGATATCCGGCCGGATCCTGGGACAGGAAGGATCCATCCTATGAACGTCCGCTCCGACGCACAGGCGGGGCGCAATAGCGTGGTGGACTGAGAGACCCTGATGTCCAACGAGTCCGCGGAGTTGTTCCAGCCGGTGAGGCTTGGCCCGTACTCCCTTCGCAACCGCATTGCCATGTCGCCGATGACACGCGCGCGCACGCCAGGTGGCGTGCCGAACGACCTCAATGTCGAGTATTACTCTTCGCGCGCCGATGCCGGCCTCATCTTTGCCGAATCGACAGCGATCTCCGCCGAAGGCGCCGGCCTCGTCTACTGTCCCCACATGTTCAACGACGACCATGCCGCCGGCTGGAAGCGCGTCACCGACGCAGTGCACGCAAAGGGCGGGAGGATCTGTCTGCAGCTTTTCCATTGCGGGCACAATCTGCACCCGAGCATGCACCCGCGCGGTGCAGTTCCGTTCGGACCGTCCGCGATCCCGGCCAAAGGCACGATACGGACGCCCGTCGGCAGGCTGCCCCTTTCGACGCCTCGCGAACTGGGGATCGAAGAGATCCCCGGCGTGATCGCAGAATACCGGCGAGCAGCCGTGCTGGCGATGAAGGCGGGATTCGACCTTGTCGAAGTGCATGCCGGAAACGGCTACCTGCTGGACCAGTTTCTGCGGGACTCAACCAACAGGCGCACCGACGCCTATGGCGGATCGCCCGAGAACCGCCGGCGTTTCCTCATGGAGGCGCTCGAAGCCGTCGTCGGCGTGTGGGGGCGCGACCGTGTTGGGGTCCGTATCTCACCCACGAACCAGGCCGGCGCCTACGAAATCGCCGATTCCGATCCGGCGACCTTGTTCAGTTGCGTGGTGGACGGCCTGGAGCAGGTGGGCATCGCATTCGTGGATGTGGTGGAAGGCGAGACGAGCGAGCCGGTCGACCGGTTCCCGTTCGACTTCGACATGCTTAGAAGGCGTTTCAGCGGCGTCTACATCGCCAATAATCGCCATACATTCGAATCGGGAAATGCGGCGATCCGCAGCGGTCATGCCGACATGATATCCTTCGGGCGAACCTTTATTGCCAATCCTGACTTGGTGCGGCGCTTCAGGCTCGGCATCCCGCTGAATCCGCTGAACCGGGCTACGCTCTACGATCTCGGTGCATCGGGTTACCTTGACTACCCCCTCGCGCAGGGCGGCCAAGGCGGCTCCTGACCGCCTGCGGCGCCAGGTCAGGCGGGGAGTTCTCAGGACCCCGTTGCGCGATAGGCATATTGCCCGCGGCCGAAGATGCGGTCGAGATCGTCGGGTGTGGCATTGGGCAAGCCGGATTTGAGTGTGGCGTGAGCCGCCAGTCCGCGCTGCACACCCGGTCGCTGCTCGCACCGCCTGGCCCAGTCCGCGATATTGGGATGCGCATCCGATTTATGGTCCAGGAACGGGACGGTCGCGCCCAGACGGTTCGATTGGACAAGAATCCAGGGCAAGACCGCCATATCGGCGATCGAGAACGCGTCGCCGCCGAGATAGGGCACCTGGCCGAGCCGACGCTCGAGCACGTCGTACTGCCGGTTCAATTCGGTCTTGTATCGGCTGAGGGCATACTCGTGGCCCGGCCCGGCATAGGAATTGAAATGGTTGAACTGGCCTTGAATCGGCCCGAAATTCGCCGCCTGGAAGATCAGCCACTGGATGACGTCGTATCGCGCCCGTCCGGAGGCCGGAAGGAACTGCCCGGTCTTGTCCGCCAGATAAATGAGGATCGCGGCCGACTCAAACACGGGATAGGGGCCCTCGGGCGGGTCATGGTCGACGATCACCGGCACCTTGCTGTTCGGATTGAGCGCCACGAACCCGTCGGCGAACTGCTCGCCCTTCCACACATTCAATGGCTTCAATGTGTAGGGGAGTCCGGTCTCCTCCAGCATCAGCACGATCTTCATCACGTTCGGCGTGGTTGAGGCATAAAGATCGATCATCGGACCCTCGAATTCGCCAAGCCCCCAGGTCGAAAGCGGCGCCTTAGACGAGCACACTCGTCGACATAGGACAAGAAGCCGCTGCGGCTGTCGTTTCATCACCCGTAGCCTTCAGGATCTTAGGCCAGCGATCCCGGAAGCTATTTCACCATCCGAAAACAACGATCCTCGCGACCCCGCGATGCGGTGGGGTCTGATACTGGCCATTCGGAGCCGGGATGCGGCGACTGGTGGATCGCGGTGCTTGTCCTCCGAGGCAAGCCGGCGGTCCGAACATGGATCGAGAGAAGGCAGGACAGCATGCACATCGACAGAGACCGGCTCGAATTGTCCCAGCTGCTGCATGCCCTGGTCGTCGACTACTGGCACGACGTCGACACGAACTGGGGCCGCAACGCGCCGGACTATTATACGGAGGACGCGACCTTCTCGGGATCGGCGGCGACCTATGAAGGGCGCGAGACGATCCGGTCCTTCTACAAGTGGCGCGAGGACAGAGGCGCGCGCACAGTCGTCCATTCGGTGCAGAACTTCCAGGCCATGTTCGACGGAAGTCCCGACCGGGCGCTCTGTCACTGGGTGATGATGCTGTATGCCGCCGACGGGAAGCCCGTGCTTCCGACTCATCCGCCGATCCAGATCGCCTACATGACCGATCGGCTGATCAAGACGCCGGAGGGCTGGAAAGTGACCTACCGGCGTTTCGAGCCGTGGTTCGAAGGCGGCACCCCTCCCACCAACCCGAAGCTCGGCGGCAATTGATTCTGCCTACGGGGCGACGGGAAATTCGCGAAGGTCCGAGGCGCCGAGGCCGGCCCGGTCGTGGATGAAGTCGAGTGCTTCCTCGATATTCGTCCGTGTCTCGAGCAGGGGTGCGAGCACGTCCTTTGTGATCCGGCCGGGATTGACCGACTTGAAGAAGGACACCGACATCACGGCCGCCACCTTGTCGCGTTCCAGGATGGGAACCCCGAGCGTGGTCATCCGCAGCGGTTCGGTGCGCGGGTCGCGCATCGAATAGCCTGTGCGCCGGATCTGGTCGAGGCGGTTGCGAAAAGCCAGCTCCTCCCTCGGCCCGAACTCGGCGGCGAAGTCCCTGCGGATGCCGGCGATATGCCGTTCCCGCTCGTCCTCGTCGCAGAAGGCCATATAGGCGCGGCCCATCGCCGACTTGAACAGATCCGCGCGCTTGCGCAGGATGGTGTTGGTGTGGACCACCGGGCTGATGGTGCCGGTCCAGTAGAGGATTTCGATCGCGTCGTCGTCGAGGACGCCCAGGCCGATCGGCCATTTGATCTTCTTCGTCAGGCCGATGGCCAGGGGGCGCGCCACTTCGATGACGCGGGATATGCCGCTGTAGCCCTGCGATAGTTCCGCGACCTGCTCGGTGACGCGATAGCCGCCGCACATGTTGTCGCGTACGACATAACCCTCGTGCATCAGCGTCTCCAGCATGCGCACGACCGTTGGCCTCGGGATCCCCGTCTCGGCATAGATATCGTTCACCGCGGCGATCCGCTGGCGATTGAGGACCTTCAGGACGTGCAGCGCACGACAGACCGCGTTGACCGGCGGATAGGATCGGTCCGACGGGTTGGTGAACCCGCGTCGCGAGTTGGTGCGGCAGTGCGCTCCTGATTCAGGGGCACTGTCGCCGGCAGCCCGGCCGGGAACAACCCGATAGCCATCATCGGTCATGAGAACTCCTTCCGCCTCTGCAAGGCGCGGCCTTGGGAATGACGAGACCATCCCGCCACCCATTTCACAAGACGAAACCAGAGGGGCATGGAAAGCTCCGCTATTTCACTCTCCGAAATTGCCGGGAGCGCGTGTTTTCAAGCGGGGCTTTTGCGCCATCCTTGCCTGACTGAAAAAAGGCGCGGCAAAACCGAATGCTTCGCGCCGCCCGGGAGATCATCCATGAGCGAATTGTCGAGACGCGTCGCGTCGAAATCCGTCTTTGCGGAACAGGCCCCCCAGCATGCCGGCGGCGACGGCCTGTCGAAGACGTGGATCACGCGCGGCGGGAATTTTGCCGTCTGCTACTCGGAGGTCGAGGCAGGCGCTGTGCTCGAGCGGGACAACAATCCCGAGGAATACATGCTCGTGCTGCCCCCCGTCGCCGCATCGGTCACCGTCGAGGCGAGCGGCCGTTCGGTGGATGCGGAGCCCGATTCGCTCACAATCATACCCCCGGGACCGAGCCGGATTGTCGCCAGGAGCGCCGGCCGGATCGCGAGGATATTCTCCAAGGCCAGCGAAGACGTGATGGCGCTCGCCGTCAATGCCGACCGCTACGCCGACGGCGCGCCGGAACTTGCCGCTCCCGACCTCTGGCCCGCGCCGCGGGACGGCTACAGGCTTCGACACTATCCTCTGGCTCAATACCTCAAGGCGAATGGCGAGCGTATCCAGCCGCGTTGCTTCCGGTCCACGAACATGATGGTCAACCTGTTCGGCCAGTTCCGGACACGCCGCGGGACGAAGTCGCTCAGCCCGCACTGGCATGACGATTTCGAACAGGCATCGCTGTGTTTCGAAGGAACCTGGATTCACCACATGCGCTACAACTGGGGCGCGGATGGCGGCGAATGGATTCCCGACGACCATGCCGAGGTGCCTTCGCCCTCCGTGACCGTCATACCTGCGCGCGCAATCCACACCAGCCAGGACATCGGCGAGAACGGGCCGGCGAGTTCCCTCTACGACATCTTCTGCCCGCCGCGGCTGGACTTCGCCTTGAAACCCGGCTTCGTGATCAACGAGGATGAATACCCGCTGCCGACGGTGGAGGGGGAGCAGAAGGTCAAAACAGGCGGGACGCTTCTGAGCTGGCAGAAATCCGCCTGAGCGAGACCGAGGCTCTCCGGGCCGGCGAAAGACCAAGTTTGTCGCGCATTCGGCGCCGACGACAAATCCAACACACCACAACGCTTGAAGCAAAGAGGAAACATGCGCAACGTCGTCATCGTCACCGGAGCCAGCAGCGGTATCGGGGCCGCAACGGCGCGGCTGCTCGGATCTTCCGGCGCCAGCGTCGTGGTCAACTACAAGAATTCGCGGCAGCTCGCCGAGGCAGTGGCTGCGGACGTCGTGGCCGCGGGCGGCAAGGCGATCACCGTGCAGGCCGATATGGGATCGGAAGCCGATATCCTGCGCCTCTTCGAGGAAACCGACAGCGCGTTCGGTCCCCTCACCGGGCTGGTGAACAATGCCGGCGTCAATGGCCCCGCGCACCGGTCGGCGGAAACATACGACTTCCAGGAGGCGATGGACATTTTCGCGGTCAACACCGTGGGCGTGCTCATCGCCTGCCGCGAGGCGATAAGGCGGATGTCGACGAAGCACGGGGGCGCGGGCGGCAGCATCGTCAATGTCTCGTCGATCGGCGCGCTGACGGGCTCTCCCGGCCGGTTCATCCATTACGCCGGCTCGAAGGCCGCGGTGGACACCATGACCAAGGGCCTTGCGGTGGAAGTCGCCAGAGACGGCATCCGGATCAATGCGGTGCGTCCGGGCATGATCGACACGCCGATCCACGCCAAGGCCGGTCAGGCCGACAGGGTCAAGGAGTTCGCCAGCAAGAATCCGCTCGGACGCGCCGGCCTTCCCGAGGAAGTGGCGGAGTCGATCGTCTGGCTGCTGTCGGACAAGGCATCCCTTGTCACCGGCGCGGTGCTCGACGTCATGGGAGCGCAGCGTTGATCCGCTCCGGACAAGAATCACGTTTTCATTGTGCGAAAACTGCTGAGGCGGAACGGGGAGCGGCCGCGGGAACGATCTAGTTTGAACCGCTTTCGCCGCTTCGGGTCCCGGTTTACCGCCTTCCGGCGGCAAGCCTGAACGGCCCCCAGCCTCGGCGCAATTCCAGGGAGGAAAAGAATGAAGCCGTCATTTGCATTCATGCGCACCAGCCGCAGGTCGCTTCTCGCGACCGCCATTGCAACGGTCCTGCTCCCGCTCGCAGCGGGCGCCGGCAGCGCCTCGGCGCAGGACTATCCGGCCAAGCCCATCACCGCCGTCGTGCCCTTCGCGGCGGGCGGCGGCGCCGACACCCAGACCCGCATCTGGGGCGATGCGATGGGGCAGCTTGTCGGCCAGCGCGTCATCGTCGTCAACGTTGCAGGCACCGCCGGCGTGGCAGGCACCAAGCAGGGTATCGCCGCGGACCCGGACGGCTACACCGTCGTCATGGGCGTCGCCTCCACCATCGCCATCAATCCGCTGACCAACAAGGCCGCCGACTACAAGCCGCTCGAGGATCTGCAGCCGGTCGCACTCACGGGCTATACGCCTTACGTCATGGTCGTGGCGAACCAGCTGAACGTGAAGACGCTTCCCGAGCTGATCGAATACGGCAAGGCGCATGAAGGCGAACTGACATATGCCGGCTGGACCGCCGTCGGCGAATTCGCGCGCAAGGGCCTTGAGGTGCACACGGGGCTGAAAATGATCCCGGTCCCCTACAAGGGGAACACCGAGGCCATGACCGACGTCATCGCCGGTCGCGCGTCCGCCGCGATCCTAGACATCTCCTCCGCACTTCCCTTCATCCGCGCAGGGAGCGTTACGCCGATCGTCATGACCGGTCCCGACAAATCGTCTGCGCTGCCGGATGTGCAGACGATCGACGAAGCCGGGTTCAAGGACTACTTCGTGGATTCCTGGACGGCCATCTTCGCGCCCAAGGACGTGCCGAAGGAGATCGTCGAGTTCCTGAACGTCAAGACGCGCGAAGCGCTGCAGACGGACAAGGTGAAGGAGCGCTATGCCGAGCTCGCCATCGAGTTCCGCGACTACGACGTGGCCGAGACGCGGGCCTTCATGGAGAGGCAGATCCAGGGCTGGAAAGCACTGATCGAGAAGACCGGCGGGGCCGAGTAGCCGCATTGCCGACCGGACGGGCCGCCGAAGGTCATCAGCGGCTCGTCCCGGTTTCCCCTGCAGACGCAAGGCGCGAGAGAATGTCCGACGCGACAGATTCAATTCAAACGGCAGACGTCCCGCGCGGCCTTCGTGTGAATGTCGTCGGCGGCGCCGTGGTGATGTCCATAGCCGGGCTCATCTGGTTCGGAGCGATCGGGCTCGACGTCGGCCAATTGACGAGACTCGGGTCCGGCGCTGTGCCGAAGGCGCTGGCGCTGCTGCTGCTGGCAGCGGGGGGGTGGGTCATGGCGACCGGCCTGATGCGCTGTGAGGGCGAGGCCGATCGCCTGAACCTCGCTCTGCGTCCAGGCGCCATCGTCGTCGGGGCGATGCTCGTCTTCGCGTTCTTCATCCGCGGCGGGGACTTCGGGCCCGTCTCCACACCGCAGCTCGGCCTCACGGTCGTTGGCCCGCTCACCGTGGTGGTTGCCGGTTGCGCCGCCCGCGACATGCGCCTGGGAGAACTGCTTGTGACGGCCTTCGGATTGACCGCAACCCTGCTGCTGGTGTTCGCCGACCTGCTCGGTGTCGCGGTGCCTGTCTTCCCGAAGTTCCTGGAGAACGGGATCGAGGGAGCGGTGGGAAGCGAGACCGCCCTGCGCATGGCCTACGGTGCCTACGGCACGCTTGCCACCATCCTGTATGGACCGGTGTTCGGATGGGGGAGGAAGGGGAGTGATTGAGCTCTTCGACCATCTCGCGCTCGGCTTCTCGGCAGTCCTCTCGGTACAGAACGTCCTGCTCTGTCTGCTCGGCGCTCTCGTCGGCACGCTGATCGGAGTGCTGCCGGGGATCGGTCCGCTGGCCACGATCGCGATCCTGATGCCGCTGACCTACAATGCCGAGCCGGTGGGCTCGCTGATCATGCTCGCCGGCATCTACTACGGCTCCCAGTATGGGGGGTCGACCGCGGCGATCCTCGTCAATATGCCGGGAGAATCCTCCTCGGTGGTGACGGCGCTGGACGGCCACGCGATGGCACGCCAGGGTCGCGCCGGCAAGGCGCTCGGAATCGCGGCGATCGGCTCCTTCATCGCCGGTACTTTCGCCACGCTGGTGATCGCGGCCGTGGCGATCCCGCTCTCCCGCCTGGCCCTGAGCTTCACTGCGGGCAATTACTTCGCGCTGATGGTACTCGGCCTCGCACTCGCCATCGTGCTCAATGGCGGGTCGGTGCCGAAGAGCATGTGCATGCTGCTGGTCGGCGTCGCCATGGCCCTGGTGGGCGCCGATCCGCTGACCGGCGAGCCGCGCCTGACCCTCGGCAGCGACATGCTCTATGACGGCTTCGACGTGGCTGTCGTCGCCATGGGCCTCTTCGGCATCGCGGAAATCCTGCGCAATCTCGATGACCCCGAGGCAAGACCCTTCGCCGGGAACGTCGTGGGCAGCCTTCTGCCCGATCGAGAGGATCTCAGGGCTTCGGCCGGGCCGATCGCCCGCGGATCGCTGCTCGGCAGCATCATCGGCATCATCCCGGGCAATGGGGCGACGCTGTCGTCCTTTGCGTCCTACGTGATGGAGAAGCGGCTGTCGCGGACTCCGGAACGGTTCGGAAAGGGCGCCATCGAGGGTGTGGCCGGGCCCGAGGCCGCGAACAACGCGGCCGCCCAGACGACCTTCGTGCCGCTGCTGACGCTCGGCCTGCCCTCGACCGCGGTGATGGCGCTGGTGGGCGGCGCGATGACGCTCCATGGCGTCGTGCCCGGTCCGCAGGTGATCGACCTGCATCCGGACCTGTTCTGGGGCGTCGTCACCTCGATGTGGATCGGCAACCTGATGCTGGTGATCATCAACCTGCCGCTGATCGGCATCTGGGTGAAGTTCCTCAAGGTTCCCTACCATCTCTTGTTTCCGATGATCGTGCTCATCTGCTGCCTCGGCATCTATTCCGTCGATGCACAGCCCTACGACGTGATCCAGGTCGCGCTGTTCGGGATCGCCGGCTACGTCCTCCACAAGCTCAGGTTCGAGCCGGCACCGCTGCTGCTCGGCCTGGTCCTCGGAGGCATCCTCGAGGACAACCTGCAGCGCGGCCTGATCCTCAGCCGGGGGAACGTCTGGACGTTCCTCAGCGAACCCTTGACGCTCAGCCTGCTCTTCGTGGCCGGCATCGTCGTCGGCTCCGCGCTTTCCCCAACCATCGGCAGAAACAGGCGGGTGCTCGCCGAGGAAAACTGAAAGGCTCTTGCATGTTTGGCATCCAACGATCGCCGAGGATCACCCTCTTCGGCGCAGGGCAGCGGTTTGCCGTCGGTTCCCTGGCGCGCGACTGCGGCAGACGCGCCTTCGTCTGCTCCGACGAGCGCGTTCACACCGACACGCGCCTCGGCGAGGTGCTGTCGTCGCTTACCGCGGCGGGCGTCGACTATGACGTCTACTCGGCGACGCTGCCGGAACTGCCGGCCTCCTGCGTGGGCGCTGCGGCCGAGCAGGCGCGCCGTCACCGGCCCGACGTCATCGTCGGCCTGGGCGGGGGATCCTGTCTCGACGTGGCGAAGCTGGTCGCCGCGCAACTGTCGCATGAGCAACCGCTTTCCGCCGCCTATGGCGAGTTCAACGTACCCGGCCCGACTGTGCCGGTGATCGCAGTGCCGACCACGTCGGGAACCGGATCCGAAGCCACGCCCGTCGCGGTCGTGGGGGACCCTGAGCGCGTGCTCAAGGTCGGTATATCGAGCCCGCATCTCATCCCGCATGCGGCGATATGCGATCCCGAACTGACGCTGACCTGCCCGCCGATCCTGACCGCGGTCTCCGGCGCGGACGCACTCACGCATGCGATCGAGGCGTTCACCGCGATCCGGCGCGAGCCTTCGCCCACGCTCGGCCTGGAACACGTGTTTGTGGGAAAGAATGCGCTTTCGGACGCCAACGCGAAGATCGCGGTGTCGGCATTGATGGCGAACCTGGCGACGGCCGTGCGCGACGGCAGCAATCTCGCCGCCCGCGAACAGGTCATGCACGGCGCCTATTGCGCCGGTCTCGCCTTCGGCGCGGCCGGAACCGCCGCCGCGCATGCCATCCAGTATCCGGTCGGGGCGCTGACCCACACGCCGCACGGGCTCGGCGTTGCCGTCCTGCTGCCCTACGTGCTCCGCTTCAATCTCTCCCACTGCACACGCGAGCTGGCGGAACTCGCGACGACCATCGGGATAACGGGTGCCGACGAGGAGACCCGCGCGAGCGACTTCATCGCAGCGGTGAGTGCGCTTTTCTCGAGTGTCGGAATCCCTTCGTCGCTCGGCGATCTCGGCGTGCCCGCCGACAAGCTGGACTGGATCGCCGAGAGCGCGCTCGGCATCGGCCGGCTGATCAAGAACAACCCGCGGCCGATCGACCTGACCGCCATGAAGAAGCTCGTCCGGCACGCCCATGCCGGCAATCTGAAGATCGAGGAATGAACATGCTTGTCCCATCGCCGGGCTCTGAACCCAGGACCGACCTGTTCATCGCCGGTCAATGGCGACAAGGCGCCTCCGGCAAGCGTTTCGCCGTCTACAATCCGGCGACGGAGGCGGTCATTGCCCATGTGGCCGACGCGTCGATCGCCGACGGAGCGGCCGCCCTCGATGCCGCCGAGAACGCGTCGGTTCAATGGGCCGGAACCGCGCCCCGCCGACGCGCCGAGATCCTTCGGCGCGCCTTCGAGCTGATGATGGAGCGGGCGGAGCCGCTCGCTCGGATGATCGTCGAGGAGAACGGCAAGGCCCTGGCCGATGCTCGCTCCGAGATCGCCTATGCGGCGGAGTTCTTCCGCTGGTATTCCGAGGAGGCCGTTCGCGTCTTCGGGGACATTGGCCTTGCCCCCGGCGGACGAAACAGCATCGTCGTCGACCATCAGCCCGTCGGCATCGCACTGCTCATCACGCCCTGGAACTTCCCGGCAGCGATGGCCACGCGCAAGATCGCGCCGGCGCTCGCGGCCGGCTGCACCTGCATCCTGAAGCCGGCCGAGGCGACACCGCTCACCGCGCTGGCGATCGCGGCGATCCTCGAGGAGGCACGCGTGCCGGCCGGAGCGGTCAATGTCGTGACCACGACCTCGTCCGCGGCTGTGGTCGGCGCCATGCTCAAGGACCCGCGCCTGCGCAAGCTCTCCTTCACCGGTTCCACGGCCGTCGGCCGCACGCTGCTCCGTCAGGCCGCGGATCAGGTGATCGACTGCTCGATGGAACTGGGCGGCAACGCGCCGTTCATTGTCTTCGAGGATGCCGACATCGACGCGGCTGTCGCCGATGCCATGATCGCCAAGATGCGCAACGGGGGTGAGGCATGCACCGCCGCCAACCGCTTCTACGTGCAGCGAGGCGTCGCCGACGAGTTCACCAGCAAGCTGACGGAACGCATGGCCGCGCTCCAGGTCGGCAACGGGCTCGATGACGGCGTGGAGCTCGGCCCGCTGATCGATCGCAGGGCGTGCGAGCGGATCGATGCGCTGGTCCGCGAAGCGGTCGAAGGCGGCGCGCGGCTGCTCACCGGCGGCCGGATCATTCCCGGCAAGGGCCACTTCTTCGAGCCGACCGTGCTCTGCGATGTTCCCGCCGGCGCAAGGCTGCTGCGCGAGGAGATCTTCGGTCCGGTGGCGCCGGTCATGGCATTCGACGACGAGGACGAGGTCGTCGCCAAGGCGAATGACACCGAATACGGTCTGGTCGCCTACGTCCACACGCGCGACATCGGCAGAGGACTTCGCGTCGCCCGCCGGATCGAGACGGGAATGGTCGGGCTGAACCGCGGCCTGGTCTCCGACCCGGCGGCTCCGTTCGGCGGATGCAAGCAGAGCGGCATCGGCCGCGAGGGCGGGCAACACGGCATTATGGCCTTCCTGGAGCCTCGCTACGTGGCGGTCACGCTTTGAGCGGAAAACTGGCGGGACGGCTCGTCTGAGAGCAGCTGCATCTGCGCCGGAAGGAGATATGCAATGACCAATCGCAAAGTGATCATCACCTGCGCGGTGACAGGGGCGATCCATACGCCTTCGATGTCGCCGCATCTTCCGGTGACTGCGGAAGAGATCGCCGAAGCGGCCATCGGCGCGGCGGAGGCGGGCGCTGCGATCGTTCACCTCCACGCGCGAAACCCCGCCGACGGACTGCCGGACCAGTCGCCCGCCGCGTTCGAGCCGTTCCTCAAAGTGATCAGGCAACGCTCCGACTGCGTGGTGAACATCACGACGGGAGGGTCTGCCACGATGACGCTGGAGGAGCGGCTGCGGCCGGTGTCGGTGTTCAAGCCCGAAGTTGCGTCCCTCAACATGGGGTCGATGAACTTCGGCCTCTATCCGATGCTCGCCCGCTACACGGAGTTCAGGCACCAGTGGGAACGAGACTATCTCGCCGGATCGCGCGACCGCATCTTCAAGAACACCTTCGCCGACATCGAGCACATCCTGACCACCTGCGCGGAGAACGGCACGAGGTTCGAGGTGGAGTGCTACGACATCGGCCATCTCTACACGCTGGCACATTTCGTCGACCGCGGCGTCATCAAGCCGCCCTTCTTCGTGCAGAGCGTGTTCGGGATTCTCGGGGGGATCGGCAATCACCCGGAGGACGTGGCTCACATGAAGCGCACAGCCGACAGGCTGTTCGGCGACCAATATTCGTGGTCGGTGCTGGGCGCCGGCGCAAACCAGATGAGGATTGCAGCCCAGGCCGCTGCCATGGGCGGCAATGTCCGGGTCGGGCTCGAGGACTCGCTGTGGATCGCGCCGGGGCAGCTGGCCAGAACCAATGCGGAGCAGGTCTCCAAGGTGCGGGGTATCATCGAGGCCCTCGGCCTGTCGATCGCGACACCCGCCGAAGCGCGGGAGGCGCTCCAGCTCAAGGGAGGCGATCGCGTGGCGTTTTGACGAAGGCTCCGGCTGAGCCGGAAGCGCGATCGAAACCTAGGCCCGTCCGACGCGAGAAAGTCAGATCGTCCAGGCGGCTCCCGCCTTTGCCCGCTCGCAGAAGGCGCGGGCGCTTTCGCGGGCCTGGTCGGCCACGAGCTGGATAATCTTCTGGTGGGTCGACGACTGATAGGTCGCGACAATCGGCATCGGCGGGAACCATTTCGACACGTTCATCGGCACGAGCAGCCCGGTCTTGAGCTCGCGGTCGATGGTGACGGTCGGGAGCGCAGCGACGCCGAAGCCGTCGATCACCAGATTGATGATCGCGAAGAGCGAATTCGAGCTCGTCATCTTCGACGCCAGTACCCGCTCGTCCTGGAAATAGGGCGCGATCTGGCGGTAGGGCGGCGTGTCGCGCGGAAAGGTGATGATCGGCATGCGCGCCAGGTCGTCGACGCTGTAGGTCGCATGCTCGTCGACAAGCTTCGGCGCTCCGGCCCAGATCATCTGCCAGACGCAGGCGACGAAGCTGCGAAACCCGTCGCCGATCGCGGGATCGAGGCAGAAGATCAGGTCGAACCTGCCCTTGCCCATGTCGTGCACGAGATCCTTGGTGCCGTCGACGGTCAGCTCGATGCGCAGATTTGGCGCGATGTCGCGCAGCGTCTCGATCAGATGCGGCATCCAGGTCGAAGCGACCGAATCGATCGCGCCGATGCGCACATTGGCCACCTGGCCGGCATAGCCGGCCTTCAGTTCCGCTTCGAGATCCTGCAGGCTTTCGACGACGTGCTGGAAGACCTCCAGCACGCGCTCGCCTTCGGGCGTCAGCCGGAACTCGCGGTCGCCGCGGTGAACGAGCCTGCAGCCATATTCGGACTCGAGCTGCGAGAGACGCGAGGAAATCGCCGGCTGGGTCGTGTTGAGCTCCTGCGCGGTGCGGCCGAAATGCCGGTTCCGGGCAAGCACGAGAAACGTCGTCATGTCGAGCGTGCGCATGAGGGACGCTCTACCAGCAACTCTCGTCCGGCGCAGTACCTTGCCGGTCATGAAGCGCTCCCCCGGGCTTAGCGGGCGAGGACCCGGATCCTCTCCGGCGCGATCGTCAGTGACACCCGCTGCCCCGGCTCGAAGACCATGTCGTTCGGCGCGAGGACACGAACCGGCTGGCCGGCGAGGGAGACCACGTAGCGGCTGCGCGCGCCGAGATAGACACGCGTGCGCACCTCTGCCTCGAGGCCGTCGCTGCCGACGGTCAGGTGGATGTCCTCCTGGCGCAGCGCGAGGCGGACGTCGCCGCGTACCGGCTCGTCCGTCGCGAGCGGCAGGCGCTGTCCATCGGCGAGGACGACGACCGGCGTTCCGCCCAAACCCTCGATCGTCGCCGGCAGGATGTTCGCTGATCCCAGAAAGTTCGAGGCGAATTCCGTTGCCGGCCTGTCATAGATCGCGGCCGGCGCGCCTTCCTGCTCGATGCGGCCGTTGTTGAGTAGCACGATGCGGTCGGAGAGGCTCAGCGCCTCCTCCTGGTCGTGGGTGACGAAGATCGTCGTCAGTCCGAGCCGCTTGTGGATCTCGATCAGTTCCACCTGCATGTCCTCGCGCAGCCGTGCGTCGAGGTTGGACAGCGGCTCGTCGAGCAGCAGCACCTTCGGGTTGGAGACGATTGCGCGCGCCAGCGCCACGCGCTGCTGCTGGCCGCCCGAGAGCTGCCGCGGCCTGCGCTCGGCGAGATGGCCGAGCTGGACGGTCTCCAGCACCTTCCTGACGCGTTCGTCCTGTTCCTCGCGGGAGCCGATGCGGCGCATGCGCAGGGGGAAACGAACGTTCTCCGAGACGGACAGATGCGGCAGCAGCGCATAGGACTGGAACATCATGGCGATGTCCCGGTCCTCCGGCGGCAGGCCGGTCACGTCGTGGCCGTCGATGTGGACGCTGCCGGACGTGGTGCTCTCCAGTCCGGCGACGATGCGCAGCAGGGTCGTCTTGCCGCAGCCCGACGCGCCGAGCAGGCTGACGAACTCGCCCTGCTCGACATCGAGCGAGATGCCATGCAGCACGGCCACCTTGCCGAACGATTTGCGGATCGCGTCGAGTTTTACTGCGGGCAAGGTCAAGTCTCCGCGAAATTCCTGATGCCGAGCAGCCGGTCGATGCAGAAGATCAGGATGACGGTGATGGCGATCATGATCGTCGAAACGGCCGCGACCGAAGGGTCGGGGCTGAATTCGAGCTGGCCGTAGATCTGGACGGGAAGGGTCGTCAGCCCCGGCTTGCGCAGGAACAGCGACAGGACGGCTTCGTCGAACGACACGTTGAAGGCGAAGAAGGCGCCGGCGGCGAGGCCGGGCGCGCATTGCGGCACGACAACCAGCCAGAGCCGCTGCAGCCGCCTCGCGCCCATCGTGCGCGCCGCCTCCTCGAGGAAGGGGTCGGATTCGGACAGGACGGCGAGCGTGGTGCGGATGACATAGGGGATGGCGACCACGGTGTGGCCGATCCAGAGCGTCAGGAAGTTCACCGGCCCGAAGAGCGAGCTCCACAGCATCAGCATGCCGATGGCGTAGATGATGGTCGGCAGCACCAGCGGCGACAGGAACAGCGCCGACAAGGCCTGCGAACCTGGCAGCTGGTTGCGGTGGAGGGCAATCGCGGCCGCCCCGCCGATCAGCGTCGCGCTGGCGGTGACCAGGAGTGCGATCTGCAGGCTGGTCCAGCCGGCGGAGAGGTAGTCGCGCGAGGACAGTACCTTGCGGTACCATTCGAGCGACAGCCCGTCGGGCGGGAACTGCACAAACTGGCTGGCGCTGAAGGACGCGCCGGCGACCACGACGAGCGGCGCCAGGAGGATCAGCGCCGTCAGGATCAGGAAGACGACGCTCGCCGCCCTAAGCCAAGTGGGAACGGCCCTAACCATGGCTGCGCCCGGTGACCTTGATGTAGGGGATCAGCACGAGGATCACGCCGACGAAGAGGATGACGGCCTGTGCCGCCGCAAAGGGCCAGTCGAGCGTCTGCGTCACCGAACCGTAGATCGATGCGGCGAGCACCTCGATGCGCGATCCGCCGAGCAGACCCGGCGTCACGAAGGAACTGGCCGACAGGGTGAAGGCGAGCAGCGAGCCGGCGACGATGCCCGGCAGCGCCAGCGGCAGGATTACCGTCCGCAGCGTCTGGAGGAAGGAGCAGCCCATGGTGCGCGCCGCCTCCTCGAGCCGCGGATCGATGCGCGTGATCACGCCGAGGATCGACAGGGCCATGAACGGCAGCAACACCTGGACCATGCCGATGACGATCGCCGTCTCGGTTTGCATCAGCGAGAAATTGCGCCTGACGAGACCGAGGTCGCGCAGCAGCTCGGGGATCAGCCCGGATCGCGAGAGAAGCACCATCCAGCCAAAGGTGCGCACGACGACGCTGGTCATCAGCGGCAGGATGACGATGACGATGAGCCACAGCCCCAGCCGCGGCCCGACGCGGGCCATGATGTAGGCGAGGGGGAACCCGATGACGGCGCAGATCGCGGTTATGATCAGGGACAGGCGCACCGTGCGCCACAGGATGCCGAGATAGTAGGAATCGCCCAGGAAACGGGCGAAGTGCTGGAGCGTCGGGCCGTCCGGACCCGAGACGCTGAGCGCGAGCATCTGGAAGATCGGCAGGAAGAACGCCAATGCCAGAAGCAGAAGCCCGGGCAGGATGAGCAGCAGGTTTTCGGTGCGGTCGCTCACCCGTCCGGGCTCCTTGTCGTTCGCTTATTGCGCGATGGTCTTCTTCCAGGCCTCGACCCACGCGGCGCGGTTCGCCTCGATCGTCTTGGGGTCGAAGCGGATCAGACCCTTGACGCTGTCGGCACCGTAGGCAACGTCGGCGGCCACTTCCGGCGAAAGCTGCGCCTTCGAGTTCGTCGGCGTATAGCGCAGCGCATCGGCGAAGCAGGTCTGTGCGGCCGGCGAGATCGACATGTCAATGAACTTCAACGCGAGGTCGGTGTTGGGACGGTTCGCGACGAGGCTGGCGGTGATGTAGCTGGCCGGCGTTCCCTCGGAGCCCTGGACGAACTTGGCCGGCAGTCCCGCCTTGCGCAGCGTGTAGGCGTAGTCGGACGCATAGGGTGCGACCCAGGCGTCGTTCTGGGCGAATTCCTGCTGGATCTCGGGCGACTTGGACACGACGACCGCGCCGCCGTCGATCAGCTTCTTCACCGTGTCGAGGCCGGGCTGGATGTTGTTGAGATCGCCGCCCTGGACCTGGTTGAGCATCAGGAAGCCCAGCATGCCGTAGCCGTTCGAAATGTCGGTCAGCACCAGATGCTCGCCGATGGCGGGGTCGAGCAGATCCTTCCAGCTCGACGGCGCCTTCGGTGCCTTCTCGGAATTGTAGACCAGGCCGATGGCCGCGATGGAGTAGGCCGGGCCTTCGCCCTTGGCGAGGTTGGCCTTGGCGAAGTCGTAGAGATCAGCGGCATTGGAGAGCTTGGCCGCATCGATCGGCGCGAGCAGGCCTTCTGCCGCGCCGACGATCTCCTGGCCGCCGGAGAAATGGATGACGTCGAACTGCGGCGCGTCCTTCTGGGCGCGCAGCTGGGCGAAGGCGTCGGCCGAATAGGCGGTGACGATCTGGACCTTGGCGCCCGTCTCCTGCTCGAACGGCGTGATGATGCACTTCTTGTGCGCTTCCTCGTAGGCGCCGCCGAACGAGTTGATCGTCAGCGTCTTGTCCTGGGCGAGCGCGGTGCCGGCGGCGAGGGCGACGAGAGACGTCGTGAGGATGGAGGTCTTGACTGCGGATTTCATGGAATTCCCCTTTCTTGCTTCTATCGTATCTATGACAGGCGGCCGATTTCGACGACCTTGGCACCTTCGGTGCGGATCAGGCGGCATTGCGCGGCAATGCCGTCGAGGTTTTCGGTCATGCGGCCGAAATAGGTGCAGGGAATCCAGCCGGTCGGACCGAAGGTGCGTCCACCTGCGGCGTAGAACAGGCCGATCTCCCAGAACTCGGTCGGGTCGATCTTGAAGAAGTTCTTCGGCTGATAGAACCACAGCAGTTCGCCGGGATCGGGAAGAACCGTCTGGTTCTCGGGCGGCAGTTTGGTCGGGTCGAAATTGCGGTTCTCTTCCGGCAGGCCCATCATGATTTCCGGACCGGAGAACATCGCGTGGGTGGCGGGCCAACGGACCGGTTTCTCCAGCGCGCCCCAAAGCGCCTTGCAGGTCTCGGGGGCATTGTCCCAATAAAGAGTTATGATGCCCGTGACATCGCTGTCCACGAATTTGAGATAGAGCTTCCGATCTTCCATTGGCCTTCCCATGCGCTGCAGAAGGCGGTATTTCCAAACACTTCCGTGGAGCTGTCCAATTCCAAATCGGTATTCTGGCGATCAAATGTTTTTATCGAGAGCACTGTCAGTTCTCCCGCGACCGGAAGAATCCGCTTTATGAGCGAACGGCTGTCTCCGCGGCTGGCGGAAATCCTCGATGCGCTTCCGCTCAGACCGGGCATGAGGGTGCTCGAGATCGGGTGCGGGCTGGGCGCGCTGGCGCGCGCCATGGCCGAGTGCATCGGCGACGGCCATGTGCTCGCCATCGATCGGTCGAAGACGGCGATCGCGCAGGTGATGGCGGGATCGGCACGGGAGATCGGCTCCGGCCGTCTCGCGGCGAGATGCGTCGCGGCGGAGGACTTCGTTCTGATGCCCGGCGAAGCGCCGTTCGATCTGGCCGTGGCGATCCGGGTCGGCGCGCTCGACGGACGGCATCCGGAGATCGAGGCGCGGGCGCTGCGGAGAATTGCCGCCGCGCTGACGCCGGCCGGACGATTGCTGATCGACGGCGGCGAGCCGCTGCGCGAGATCATCTCGCCGCGATAGGGCTTGCGCGGGATGCCTGCCCGGCTACCTTGGGGTCAGGAGAGCGCCCATGACCGAGCCGACCGACGAGACGAAACTCACCCGCACCAAGCGCAAATGGGCGGCCGAAGGGAAGTTCCTGACGGGCAAGGTGGTGCGCGGCGAGCACGAGCGGCTGCCGCCCGGCCAGCACCTGGTGCGCGACTGGCCGATCCTCGACCTCGGCACCACGCCGCGGGTATCGGAGGACAATTTTCGGCTGGACGTCACCGGTGCGGTCGAACATCCGGCGAGCTGGAACTTCTCCCAGTTCAAGGCACAACCGCAGTCAGATTTCGTCACCGACATCCATTGCGTGACGACCTGGTCGCGCTACGACAACCGCTGGCAGGGCGTCTCGACGCGCGATCTCCTCGACATCGTGATGCCGAGGCCGGAAGCGCGCTTCGTCGAGTTGTATTCCAGCGACGGCTACACGACCAACCTTCGAATAGAGGACTTCGCCGCCGAAGACGCGATCATCGCGCACAGCTGGGAGGGCAAGCCGCTGACGCGCGATCACGGCGGACCGGTGCGGCTGGTCGTGCCGCATCTCTATTTCTGGAAGAGCGCGAAGTGGCTCAACCGGATTCACTTCCTCGACCGCAACAAGCCCGGCTTCTGGGAGCGCAACGGCTATCACGACCGCGGCGACCCGTGGGAAGAGGAGCGCTATTCGTGACGCCCGCCGACTGGTATCGCGTGTCGGATGCCGGCTTCGGCGTGACCCGCATCACCGAGCCCTTCGTCGACCCCTATTACAGCGCCAACCTCTATTTCGTGCGCGGCCGCGACCGCGACCTCTTGGTCGATGCCGGTATGGGCATCATGCCGCTCAAACCCGTCCTGCCGCTGACCGACGGCAAGCCGGTGCTGGCGCTCGCCACCCATATCCATGTCGACCATGTCGGTGCTCTGCACGAGTTCGATGAGCGGGCAGGGCTCGCCGCCGAAGCCGAGCTCTACCCGACGATGCCGGACGAGGCCACCTATGCGGAGGAATACCGCCATCGGCCCATGCCGGTGACGCAATTGCCCTGGCCCGGCTGGGACATCGCGCGCTACCGCCTGGAACCTGCGCCTCTGACGCTGCTGCTGAAGGAGGGCGACCGGGTCGATCTCGGCGACCGGTCTTTCGCGGTGCTCGAACTGCCCGGCCACTCGCCCTGCATCTCGCTGTTCGACGAGACGAACGGCGTGCTGTTCGCGGGCGATGCGATCTATGACGACCAGCTTCTCGACGACATGCCGTGCAGCGACAAGGCCGCCTACCGCGCGACGATGCGCCGGCTGATCGAGGAGGTCGATGCGAAAGTGGTCTTCGGCGGGCACGGCGAACCGTTCGACGGCGCGCGGATGCGCGAGATCGCTCGGGAGTACCTGGAGAACGGCAGCGGGCTCTGAGCGTTCAAATCCCCCTTTACATCGAACCCGGTCGCTGGATTTATCCTGACCTTCAACGCGAGGAATTCTCCCATGACCTTCGAAACCTGGCTCGCCTTCGCCGCCGCCTCCGCCGTGCTCCTGGTCATTCCCGGCCCGACCATCCTGCTCGTCGTGTCCTATGCGCTGGGGCAGGGCTGGCGCACGGCGCTGCCGATGGCGGTGGGCGTGGCGCTCGGTGATTTCACCGCCATGACGTTGTCGATGCTCGGCATCGGCGCGCTTTTGATGGCCTCGGCGATGCTGTTCACGGTGCTGAAGTGGATCGGCGCCGCCTATCTGATCTGGTTGGGCATCAAGCTGTTCCGGGCAGGGGGAACGCTCGGGGCAGAGCCTCGTCGCGATGCGGCGAGCGCTGCCAAGATGCTGGCGCATGCCTGGCTGATCACGGCGCTGAACCCCAAGAGCATCACCTTCTTCGTCGCCTTCCTGCCGCAGTTCCTCGACCGCAACGCCGATTTCTGGACCCAGATGGCGATCTTCGAGGCGACCTTCCTCTTCCTGGCGTTCTGCAATGCCTTCGGCTACGCGCTCGTCGCCGCGCGCGCTCGCGGCGTCTTTGCCAGCGAACGCGCCATCCGCATCTTCAACCGCACCGGCGGATCGTTGCTGATCGGGGCTGGTGTTGCGACCGTGGCGTTTCGCTCGGGAAACTGAGGAGGCGGCCGTGTCGCAACTCTTCCCACATACGCGCACCGGGCAATTCGATGTCGGAGAAGCGACGATCCACGCACGGATCGGGGGCGTGGGCCCGCCGCTCCTCCTGCTGCACGGATTTCCGCAGACGCATCTGATGTGGCATTCGATCGCGCCGGAGCTGATGGAGCGCTTCACCTGCGTCATGCCGGACCTGCGCGGCTATGGCGGGTCGTCCTGTCCGCCGAACACGGCGGACAATTCGGCTTACTCCAAGCGGGAGATGGCGAAGGACATGGTGGCGGTAATGGTGAGGCTCGGCTTCGAGCGCTTCGCTGTGGTCGGCCACGATCGCGGCGGGCGCGTGGCCTATCGGATGGCGCTCGACCGGCCGGATGTCGTGAAATGCCTGGCCGTGCTCGACATCGTGCCGACGCATGCGATGTGGTTTGGCATGGATGCGAAGCTCGCGATGAAGGCCTACCACTGGCTTTTCCTCGCGCAGCCCTATCCGCTGCCCGAAATGCTGCTGGAAAAAGCCGCGCGCGAATACATCGACTACACCCTGGCAGCCTGGGCCGCCTCGAAGGATCTGTCGGCCTTCCATCCCGAGGCGCTGGCCGAATACCGCGAAATGGCGGCGCAGAAAGACCGCATCCACGCGCTGTGCAACGATTATCGCGCCGGCGCGACCTATGATTTCGAAGCCGACGCGGCAGACCTCGCCGCGGGCCGCAGGATCGCCGCGCCGACGCTGGCGCTTTGGGGACAGTCCGGTTTTCCCAGCCAGACAGCCGGACCGCTGGCGGCGTGGGAAAAATGGTGCGAGACCGTCGAAGGGTATGGCATCTCGGCGGGACATTTCATCGTGGAGGAAAATCCCCGCGACACACTGTCGGCGCTGCTGCCGTTCCTCGACCGGCACGGGCACTGAGCCTATAGTCCGCCGGACAGGCGAAACCGCAAAACGATCGGATTTGGCAGGTGGCTGGAATGCTCGAATATCGCGTCGAGGCACGGCGGGTCGATGCGCACGGCAGTGCCGCGACGACAAAGAGTGCGCAAATCGTCATGGATACCGACGTGAAGGGTCGGCCGGACGCGTTCAATCCGGCCGAACTGCTTCTCGCAGCAGTCGCGGCCTGCATGATCAAGGGCGTCGAGCGCGTCGCCCCGATGATCCATTTCGCGTTCTCCGGCGTCGACATCCGGCTTCACGCGGTGCGGCAGGATGCGCCGCCGAAGATCGTCGCGATCGACTACGAGATCGTCGTCGACACCGAGGAGGACGATCGCCGGCTGGAACTCCTTCATACCAACATCCGCAAATACGGCACGATCTCGAACACGGTCGCGGCGGCGACGAAGCTCGAGGGCACCATCCGTCGCAAGGTCTAGACGCCGGCCGCGACGCCGCGTCGCTGGCGCGTGGCAATGCGCGGGTCTACACTTTTTCAAAGACAAGCATGAGGCGACTGCGATGAAGGATAGGCTTGGCCTTGAACTGACGGGCGCGACCGAGGCGTCGCTCGGTCACTACGAGCGTGGCCTGCGCCAGTTGCAGACCTTCGCGGGCGATCCGGTGGCTTCGGCCAATGCGGCGATCGAAGAGGCGCCCGGCTTCGTCATGGCGCAGATGCTGAAGGCCTGGCTCTACGGCCTGTCCACCGACAGGGCGGCGATGGACGTCGCGCGCGGAATCCGCGCCTCGATCAAGGACCTCGAGATGACCGCGCGCGAGGCCGGCCATGTCGCCGCGCTCGGGCGCCTGGTCGGGGGCGAATGGAACGGCGCCGGCGAGACGCTCGCCGCGGTCGCGCGCGATTTTCCGCGTGATGCGCTGGCGCTGCAGGCCGGCCACCAGATCGATTTCTTCACCGGCAACGCGCCGATGCTGCGCGACCGGATCGCCACCGCCTTGCCGCACTGGGACGCCTCGATGCCGGGCTATCACGCCATGCTGGCCGCGCACGCCTTCGGGCTGGAGGAGACCGGCGACTATGCCGCCGCGGAGGCAGCGGGACGAAAGTCGGTCGAACTGGAGCCGCACGACGGCTGGGGCCAGCACGCGGTGGCGCATGTGATGGAGATGCAGTGCCGCCAGGCCGACGGTATCGGCTGGATGCGTGGGGCTTTTGCCAACGGCGCGGAGGACAGCTTTATGAAGGTGCACAACTGGTGGCACCTGGCGCTGTTCCACTACGATCTCGGCCTCCACGACGAGGTGTTCTCGCTCTATGACGGGCCGATCTACGGCGACCGCTCGACGCTGGCGCTCAACATGGTCGACGCGTCCGCGCTGCTCTGGCGGCTGCATCTCGGCGGGGTGGAGGCGGGCGAGCGCTGGCAGGTGCTGGCCGACAACTGGCTGCCGCTCGCCGAGGACGGCACCTATGCCTTCAACGACATGCACGCGATGATGGCATTCGCCGCCGCCGGACGGGCGGGGGCGATCCGGACCCTGCTCGCCGCGCAGGAGGCGGCGGTCGAGGCCGGCGGCGACAATGCCGGATTCACCCGCGACATCGGCCTGCCGGCGACGCGCGGCATCCTCGCCTTCGAGGACGGCGACTACAAGAGCGCTGCCGAACTGCTCGGACCAATCCGCGCCATCGCCCACCGTTTCGGCGGCAGCCACGCGCAGCGAGACGTGATCGACCTGACGCTGATCGAGGCTTCGATTCGCTCGGGCGACGCGGCGCGAGCCCGCCAACTCGCCGAGGAGCGCATGATCGCCCGGCCGCACAGCCCGCTGTCGGCGATCTTCCGGGACAGGGCGGTAGCGATCAGCCGCCCTTCAGTACCCTGAGCGAGTTTGTGCTCGGCTGCTGACGCATGATGGACTGCACGTCCTGGTAGCTTAGTCGACCTGAACGAACTGCCCTCGCCATCCGTCTACAGACTACGTCGGCAACCGACTTGACAGGCACCTCTGCCAATCTCGCCATATCGGTCCGCATTTGGACCGATTGCTTAGAGATGGTACGCTTGCAACTTTCAGTGCGCTCTCTCAACGCTTTCGGATTGGCGACGATCTCGGCGCGGACTTTCTCATATTCGGCCTTCGTGACTGTCTGGCATCCAACCAGAGAAGCGGTGAGCAGTATGGCAAGAACGGCGCAGCGCATAAAAGAAACCCTTGACGACTGCGGGATGCGATCAGAGCGCGAAGAGTAATGCAAGTCCCTAGTGTCATCTGGTCCAACCAGAATTATTCCGAGACGCGAAAAAAATCTTGCCAAACTGCCTCGGGCGCGGCATCAATGCGCTACCGGCTTCCCAGCCGGTGATCCACCATCTGGATCAGGTCGGCCTCGAAGCGCGGCACAAACGCGACACCCGGCCGGGAGGAAGCGGACATGTATCTCGGACTGGATCTCGGCACGTCCGGCGTCAAGGCGCTGCTGATCGACGGCGACCAGCGGATCGTCGCGTCGGCGACGGGTCATCTCGACGTGTCGCGGCCGCATCCCGGCTGGTCCGAGCAGGAACCGGCGCACTGGGTGCACGCGACCGAAGACGCGATGCTTTCGCTGAAAGCCAGCCATCCGAAAGAGGTCGCGGCGGTCAGGGGCATCGGTCTGTCGGGTCAGATGCACGGCGCGACGCTGCTCGGCGCGGCCGACGAGGTGCTGCGGCCCTCAATCCTGTGGAACGACACGCGCAGCTTCAAGGAAGCGGCGGCGCTCGACGCGAACCCGAAGTTCCGCAAAATCTCCGGCAACATCGTCTTTCCGGGTTTCACCGCGCCGAAGCTCGCCTGGGTGAAGGCGAACGAGCCGAAGCTCTTCGCGCAGGTGCGCAAGGTGCTGCTGCCGAAGGACTACCTCCGGCTCTGGCTGACCGGCGAGCACATTTCCGAAATGTCGGATTCGGCCGGCACGTCGTGGCTCGACACCGGCGCACGGCGCTGGTCGGGCGAATTGCTGGCGGCCACCGATCTCGACGAACGCCACATGCCGTCACTGGTGGAAGGCACGGCACCCGGCGGCACCTTGCGGGGCGCGGTCGCGGCGCGCTGGGGCATGGGCGGACATGTCGTCGTCGCCGGCGGGGCAGGGGACAACGCAGCGTCGGCGATCGGCATGGGCACAGTCGCCGAAGGACGCGCCTTCGTCTCGCTCGGCACGTCCGGCGTGCTGTTCGCTGCCAATGCCTCATACCTTCCGAACCCCGAAAGCGCGGTGCACACGTTCTGCCACGCCCTGCCGGACACCTGGCACCAGATGGGTGTGATCCTGTCGGCGACGGATTCCCTCAACTGGCTCTGCGAGATCACCGGCCGCGATGCGCAGCATCTGACGGATGAACTCGGGGATGCGCCGCGCGGGCCGGGCACGGTCGCCTTCCTGCCCTATCTCTCCGGCGAACGCACACCGCATAACGATGCCGCGATCCGCGGCGCCTTTGCCGGCCTCGGCCACGAGAGCGGCCGCGCCGCGCTGACGCAGGCGGTGCTGGAAGGCGTGGCGTTTGCCCTGCGCGACAATCTCGAAGCCTTGCACGCCGCCGGAACGGAACTGTCCCGCGTCACCGCGATCGGCGGCGGCTCGCGCTCGCGATACTGGCTCGGCGTCATCGCCAACAGCCTCGGCATCGCGGTCGACATCCCCGCCGACGGCGATTTCGGCGCGGCCTTCGGTGCCGCCCGCCTCGGCCTGATCGCCTCGACCGGGGCCGATCCGCTCGCCGTCTGCACGCCGCCGGCCACGTCGGCCAGCATCGAACCAGACACCGCGCTTTCCGCCGCCTATCAGGACGCCTGGCGGCGCTGGCGCGATCTCTATCCAGCCATCAAGGGAGCAACCACGTGACCACGGGATTCTTCGGCGACATCAAGCCGGTCAAGTATGAAGGGCCGGACTCCACCAATCCTCTCGCCTACCGCTTCTACAATCCCGACGAGGTGGTCGCCGGCAAGCGGATGGAGGACCATCTGCGCTTTGCGGTCGCCTACTGGCACTCCTTCGCGTGGGAGGGCGGGGATCCGTTCGGTGGGCGCACCTTCGACCGGCCGTGGTTCAACGAGACGATGGAAGGAGCGCGGCTCAAGGCGGACGTCGCCTTCGAGATGTTCACGCTGCTCGGCACCCCGTACTACTGTTTCCACGACGCCGATGTGCGCCCGGAGGGCAAGACCTTCTCCGAAAGCCTCGGCCGCTTCGAGGAGATGGTGGAGATCTTCGCCACGAAGCAGAAGCAGACCGGCGTCAAGCTGCTGTGGGGCACCGCAAACCTGTTCTCCAACCGCCGCTTCATGGCGGGCGCGGCGACCAATCCCGACCCGGACGTGTTCGCTTATGCGGGCGCGACCGTGAAGGCCTGCATCGACGCGACCAAGAAGCTCAAGGGCGAGAATTACGTTCTCTGGGGTGGGCGCGAGGGCTACGAGACGCTACTCAACACCGACATGAAGCGCGAGCGCGAGCAGGCGGGCCGTTTCCTGTCGATGGTGGTCGACTATAAGCACCGCATCGGCTTCAAGGGCACGATCCTGATCGAGCCGAAGCCGCAGGAGCCGACCAAGCACCAGTACGATTACGACGTCGCGACGGTCTACGGCTTCCTCAAGGATTTCGGCCTGGAGAAGGAGGTCAAGGTCAATATCGAGCAGGGCCACGCGATCCTCGCCGGCCACACGTTCGAGCACGAACTGGCGCTCGCCAACGCGCTCGGCATCTTCGGCTCGATCGACATGAACCGCAACGACTACCAGTCGGGCTGGGACACCGACCAGTTCCCCAACAACGTGCCGGAGATGGCGCTCGCTTTCTACGAGGTGCTCAGGGCCGGCGGCTTCAAGACGGGCGGTACCAACTTCGACGCCAAGCTGCGCCGCCAGTCGCTCGACCCGCAGGATCTGCTGATCGCCCATATCGGCGGCATGGACTGCTGCGCGCGCGGGTTGAAGGCGGCTGCGAAGATGATCGAGGACAAGGCGCTGTCCGGCCCGCTCGAAGAGCGCTATGCCGGCTGGAAGACCACCGAGGGCAAGGCGATCCTTTCGGGCAAGCGCACGCTGGAGGACTTGTCGGAGCGCGTGATCAAGAAGAAGATCGAGCCGCAGCCGAAGTCGGGCCGACAGGAACTGCTGGAGAACGTGGTCAATCGGTACGTGTGAGGGGCAGGTTCGGCCCTGTCCTTACACCACTGTCGCGATCGCCCTGAACATCTCCACCGTCTCGAATTCGCGGTAGCTCGTCTCGTCGTTGGTCTGGCCATAGTTGGGGCTGGCCGAGAGCTTGACGATGACGAGGTCGCGGTCGGGGTGGACGTAGATGAACTGGTTGTAGACGCCGATCGCCGAGAACTCGCCCTTGCCGCCGTCCATCAGCCACCATTGGTAGCCGTAGCCGAAAGCGGTATCGGAAAGGCCGTGGTCGCCGGGGATCAGGTGGGGGCCGTCGGGCGTGACCGATGCCTTGACCCACTCTTCCGGCACTATCTGGCGGCCGTCGCAGCGACCGTTCAGGCGGAAGAGCTCGCCAAGCTTGGCGAAGTCGCGTGCGGTCGCCATCAGGCCGCCGAAGGCCATTTCCATGCCCTCGGAGTCGAGCAGCCAGTGCGCGTCGTCCTCCATGCCGAGCGGATGCCAGAGCTTCTCCTCGACATAGTCACGCAGCGGTTTGCCGGTCACCCTCTTGAGCAGCATGCCCAGAACGTGGGTGTCCATGCTGTTGTAAAGGTTGTAGGTGCCGGGCGGACGCTGGCGCACCATCCCGGGCGGGATGGAGTCGAAGGAGCCGCCATGGGCGTAGACCGCGATGAAGCGGTTCATGTCGGACTCGGGATCGGAATAGTCCTCGTTCCAGCGGGCCCCGGACGACATCTGCAGCACGTCCTTGATCGTGACGCCGTCATAGGCCGAGCCGCGGAGTTGCGGCAGGTGGTCGGAGACGATCTCGCCGACGCCGCCGAAGAGGCCTTCGCCCCAGGCGATGCCGAGGGCCGCCGAGGTGAAGCTCTTGGCCACCGACATCGACATCCAGTTCACGGACGGGCCGCCGGTCAGCCAGTAGTTCTCGTAGCGCTTGCGTCCGTCCTCGATGACCAGGAGCGCGACCGTGTCTGTGTCGGTGAGAAACTCTGCGAGCGCGCGGTCGGTGCCCTGGTGGCGGTAGGTTTTGGGGAGGGCGATCGGAACGCCTTTCGGAAACGGACGCGGCTTCGGCGACGCGGTCATGGTCGAGACCGGGAAGATCCGGTGCAGATTGTTGAAGACGTCGATCTGACGCTTGCCCGAGAACATCGACGTCGCGAATTCGGCCCGGCTCAGCATGTCTGTTCTCTCTCTTCGAGCGTTGCGACAATCGCGGCTGCCTGCGCGCGCAGCGAGGTTCGGGGCGGCATGGCCAGCCCGAAATCGTTGAGCGCCGTCTCGCCAAGCGCGAGCGAGATGATCGCGAAGGCCGCGGCATTGCGGTCCGCGTCGGACACGCGTGGCATTTCTCGGCCGATGGCCTCGGCGATCAGCCCGAGCGCGTAGGCATAGACGCCGTTCAGGCGTTCGCGGACATGGGGATCGGTGCGGGCGAGGTACCAGAGTTCGCTCATCAGGGCGTTGGAGCGCTCGTCGGCGAAGACTTCGCCGAAATAGGCGTCGAGCAGACGAGAGAGGCTCGTCTCGCCCGCTTCGTCGCGCACCGCATCGAGCCTCGATTGCGCGAGCAGCATCAGCCGCTCGATCAGTCGGTCGACCATGTCGTCGCGGTTGCCCATGAAATAGCGCACCAGGCTGCGGGGCAGGCCGGACTCCTCGGCCACATCGGCGAGCGTGGTCGCCGGCAGGCCCTTGCGCAGAACGCAGGCCTCGAATGCCCGCATGATCTCCTCGTTGCGCTCCTCGAATTTCGGCGGTCTACCCATGCGCATTCCTTAACCTGTCACTGTTGACAACAAATTCGGATGAGAGTTTCCTGTCAATCGTGAAAAGAAAAATCCGTACGGGGAATACAATGGCACGAAAGACACGCATCGCGCTTGCCCTGCTGTTGGCCGGCACCGCCGCGCTCGGCTTAGCCGGAGCCGCTTCGGCGCAGGATGCCGACCTCACGGTTTTCGACTGGTCCGGCTACGAGGATCCGGCGCTGAGCCCGGCCTATATCGAGAAACATGGGCAGGGACCGACCTTCTCCTTCTTCGCCGACGAGGACGAGGCCTTTGAGAAGCTGCACACCGGCTACAAGGCCGATATCGGCCATCCCTGCGCGACCAACATCGTGAAATGGCGCGACGCGGGCCTGCTGCAGCCGCTGGATACCGCGCGCATCGCTGCCTGGAACGACATCCTTCCCGCCTTCAAGGGCATGAAGGACCTGATGACGGATGCGGACGGGAAGGCGTGGTTCCTCCCGTTCGACTGGGGCAACACGCTGCCGCTCTACCGCGCCGATCTCGTCAAGGCCGAGGATTTGACCTCGCTGAAGGTGTTCGCCGACCCGAAGTTCAAGGACAAGATCGCGATCGTCGACAACGCCGACGCCGCCTTCGCGCTCGGCCTGCTCGCGGTAGGCGTGAAGGACGTCCAGAACGTGACCGATGAGCAGTTCGAGGCGGCGGCGGCCTTCCTGCGCGATGTCCACAAGAACGTTCGGATGTATACCACGGACAATACGGAACTCGGTCAGGCGATGGCGTCGGGCGAGATTTCGCTCGCCTGGGCCTGGAACGAGACAGCGACGATGTTGAAGGCCAACGGAGTGGCCGTAGAACCGCAGCGCGACTCAGCCGAGGGCATTGCCACATGGGTGTGCGGCTACGTGCTGCTCAAGGACGCGCCGGGCAGTATCGACAAGGCCTACGACTTCCTGAACGCGCGGATGGCGCCAGAAGTCTCCAACTACATGGTCACGGCCTGGGGCTACGGCCATGCAAATGGCGCAGGCATGGCCAAGGTCGATCCCGCGGCCGTCGCGGCTGCGGGCTATTCGGATCTCGATGCGATGGTCAAGAAAACGCTGTTCGCCGCTCCTGTCGCCCCGGAGACGAAGCAGAAGTTCATAGCCGAGTTCGAGAAGATCAAGGCCGGCTACTGACCATTCCCAGTCGACGCTCCTTCGCCGCCTTGACCCGCTCCCGCAAAACTACCATACAAGTTTGCGCGAGCGGAGGATGGCGATGCGGCAGACGTGGCGGTGGTTCGGACCGAAGGACAAGGTCTCGGTCGAGGATGCGCGCCAGGCTGGTGTCGAGGGGATCGTAACGGCGCTGCATCACGCACCGACCGGCGAGGTCTGGCGCCCCGAGGAGATCGAGAAGCGGCAGCGCGAGGTAGCTTTCCTGCCCGATGGGTCGATGAGCGGTCTCAAGTGGGAGGTGGTCGAGAGCCTTCCCGTCTCCGAGGCGATCAAGACGCAGACCGGGCATTACAAGGCGCATGTCGAGCACTACAAGCGCAGCCTCGCAAACCTGGCCGCCGCCGGTATCGAGGTGGTCTGCTACAATTTCATGCCGGTGCTGGACTGGACGCGGACGGACCTCGCCTGGCGGGTGGCGCATGGCGGACGCGCGATGCGGTTCGACCTGCCCGACTTCGCCGCCTTCGACATCCATATCCTGAAGCGCAAGGGCGCCGCCGAGAGCTTTCCGCCTGAAGTCGTCGAGGAGGCGGCCAGGCGCTTCGCCGGGATGACCGAGGCGCGCAGGAAGCAGCTCGCCTCGAACGTGACGGCGGGCCTTCCCGGCGCGGTCGAGAGCTGGTCGCTGCCGGAACTCTCCGAGCACCTGGCCACCTATGACGGCATCTCGCCGGAGCGGCTGCGGCAGAACCTGATCGACTTCCTCGCCGAGGTCGTCCCTGCGGCGCAGGAACTCGGGGTCAGGCTCTGCTGTCATCCCGACGATCCGCCGTTCCCGCTTCTCGGCCTGCCGCGCATCATGTCGACAGAGGCGGATTATCGCGCGGTGCTGGAGGCGGTCGATGTGCCAGCGAACGGCGTCACCTTCTGCACCGGCTCGCTCGGCGCCCGGCCCGACAACGACCTGCCGGCGATGGTGCGGGCGCTGGCGGACCGGATCCACTTCGTCCACCTGCGCAACGTGCGGCGCGACACGGAAGAAGTGCCGTGCTCCTTCTTCGAGGATGAGCATCTGGGCGGACAGACCGATATGGTGGCCGTGATCGCGGAGCTGCTGGCCGAGGAGAAGCGGCGGAGGGCCGCGGGACGCGAGGATGCCGAGATCCCGATGCGGCCGGACCACGGCCAGGACATCCTCGACGACCTGAAGCGCGGCGCGCAGCCCGGCTATCCGGCGATCGGGCGGCTGAAGGGGCTGGCGGAACTGCGCGGCGTCATGGCGGCCTTGAGCCATCCGGTGGCGGGGAGGGCGTGATGGTCGACGGCCGGCGAAGCACCCCCTCACCGTCTGCCTTCGGCAGCCACCTCTCCCCCTGCCCAGGAGAGAGGAGACACCAATCGCGAATGGCAGCGTCCTTCATAGGCTTGGGTTCCTCTCCCCCGGGCAGGGGGAGAGGTGGATCGGGCGAAGCCCGAGACGGTGAGGGGGTGATTGCAGACGTGCGGGCATTGATGCTGACATGACTCGCCTCTCCGCTGCCTCCATCTTTCCCCCGACCATCGACACTCCCGCTTACGACCGCGCCTCGCGCGCATCGGGCATCGTGCATCTCGGCACCGGCGCGTTTCACAAGGCGCATCAGGCGGTCTACACCGACGACGCGCTGGCCGAGGGCGGCGGCTGGATGATTACGGGCGTTTCGCTGCGGTCCAGCGACGTCGCCGATGCTCTCAACCCGCAGGACGGGCTCTATACTCTAGTCGTGCGCGGGCAGGAGGGCACGTCGGCGCGGGTGGTCGGCTCGATCGGACGCGTGCTGGTGGCGCCGCGCGAGCCCGAGGCGGTGCTTGCCGCGCTGACCGCGCCGCAGACGAAGATCGTCAGCCTGACGATCACCGAGAAAGGCTACGGCGTCGATCCGAAGACGGGCGGGCTGGACAGGGCGCATCCCTCGATCGCGCCCGACCTGGCGAACCCGCGCAAGCCGACGGGCGCGGTGGGCTTTCTCATCGAGGCGCTGCGGCTGCGCCGGGAGCGGGGGATAGCCCCGTTCACCGCGCTCTGCTGCGACAACCTCCCGCACAACGGCAAGGTACTCCAGCGGCTGGTGAGCGAATTCGCGGCCGCGGTCGATCCGGACCTCGCGGCTTGGATCGGCACCAACGTGACCTTCCCGTCGACGATGGTCGACCGGATCACGCCGGCCAGCACCGAAACGACTTTCGCCGACGCGCTGCGGCTGACCGGCTGCGAGGACCGCGCGGCGGTGGAGACCGAACCGTTCACGCAGTGGGTGATCGAGGACGATTTCGTCGCCGGCCGGCCGCGCTGGGAGGCTGGCGGGGCCATCTTCGCCCGGGACGTCGCGCCCTACGAGAAGATGAAGCTCAGGATGCTGAACGGCGCGCATTCGATGCTCGCCTATTCCGGCTACATTGCCGGTCACGCCTATGTCCGCGACGTGATGAAGGACGATGCCCTGGCGCGCCTGGTGGCACGGCAGATGGATGCGGCCTCGCGCACGCTGGACCCGGTGCCCGGCGTCGACCTCGCATCCTACAAGGCCGACCTGCTGGCGCGATTCGCCAATCCCGCGATCGCGCATCAGACCTACCAGATCGCCATGGACGGGACGCAAAAACTGCCCCAGCGGCTGATCGAACCGGCAATGGCCACGCTGCGCGCGGGCGGTTCGATGGATGCCTATGCCTTCGCCGTGGCGGCCTGGATGCGGTACTGTCTGGGCATGGACGAACAGGGCCGGACATATGCGCTGAGAGACCCGCGCGAGGCGGAGATCGCCACCCTTTTGGGCGAGGCGGGAAACGACTCCGCGTCGATCGTCGACCGCCTGCTCGCCCTGCCGGGCCTGTTCCCGGACGACCTCGCAACCGCGCCGGAGTGGCGTCGCGCCGTGCAGACTCGGCTCGAGACGATGCTGGCGGAAGGCATGCGCAAGGCGATCGAGCGCGAGGCGCGGGCGGCTTAGCGCGCCTTGTCCTTCTCCCCCTGTGGGAGAAGGTGGCTCGGCCGCAGGCCGAGACGGATGAGGGGTGTTGGAAGGAATGAGGCGTTAGAGAAGCAGCACGATCGGCGCCTACCCGCCAGCATCGCATTCCGTCCAACACCCCTCATCCGTCCGAACCTTCGCTTCGCTCCGGTCCGGCCACCTTCTCCCACAAGGGGAGAAGGACAAGGCGCCGCTACTGTACCACGAAATACCCTTCGATCCGCTCCGCCGCCTGCCGTAGCACCGGCAGCATGTCGCGGCGCATTTCCTCGACCGAGTGCCGGGCGGTCTGGGTCGACACGTTGATCGCCGCGACGGTGCGGCCCGCGGGATCGCGGATCGGCACGGCGATGGAGCGCAAGCCGAGCTCGAGCTCCTCGTCGACCAGTGCATAGCCGTCGGCGCGCGCCGCTCGGATCGCGGCGGCGAGGGCGGTTGGGTCGGTCAGCGAGCGGGGCGTCAGCGGTCCCGGGGCAGAGCGGCGGGCGAAGACGTCGATGTCCGCGTCGGGCAGACCGGCGGCGAGCACCCGGCCCATCGATGTGCACCAGGCGGGCAGGCGGGTGCCGACATGGAGCGCGACCGACAGGATGCGGGTCGAGCCGACGCGCGCGACATAGACGACGTCGAGATCGGAGAGGACGGCCGCCGAACAGGACTCGTTGAGCCGCCGGGACACCTCCCGCATGTAGGGCTCGGCGAAGCTCCAGAGCGAGGCGCCGCCGATCCAGGTTCGGGCGACCGACAGGAGGCGGGGCGACAGGCGGAAGGTTCTCCCGTCCTGCAGCGCATAGCCGGACGCGACCAGGGTCAGCAGGAAACGGCGCGCGCCGGCGCGCGTCAGCCCGGCCGCCTCGGCCATCTCGGTCAGCGTCATGCCGTCGGGATGCGCGGCGAGGATCTCCAGCACGCCGAGGCCTTTTTCCAGCGCGCCGACTCGGTCGCGGTCGTGGCCGGCGCCGTCCGTTGCGGTTGACTCGGTTTGAAGGTTCATTTATTCAGTATCGCATACGAAACATATGTTCGCAATGCGAACTTATAGTCAACTTCAGTGGCGGGACGGGAATGGACAGACTCTATCCCAGCATCGAGGCGGCGCTCGACTGTATCGAGGACGGCATGTCCGTCATGATCGGCGGGTTCGGGGGCGCGGGCGCGCCGATCGAGCTGATCCACGCTTTGGTCGACCGCTACAAGGCGACCGGATCGCCCGGCAATCTCATCGTCATCAACAACAATGCCGGCAACGGTGCCGTCGGCATCGCGGCGATGATCTATGCCGGCATGGTCGCCAAGATGGTCTGCTCCTTCCCGCGCTCGACCGATCCGAAGGCGTTCACCGACGCCTATCTGGCGGGCAAGATCGCACTCGAACTGGTCCCGCAGGGCACGCTCGCCGAGCGCATCCGCGCCGGCGGCGCGGGCATTCCGGCCTTCTACACGCCGACCAGCTATGGCACGCAGGTCGCCGAGGGAAAGCCGCAGGCAGAATTCGACGGGCGGATGTACGTGCAGGAGCGCTGGCTGAAGGCGGACGTCGCCTTGATCAAGGCCGACCTCGCCGACGGCAAGGGCAACCTCACCTACCGCAAGGCGGCGCGCAATTTCTCGCCGTTGATGGCGATGGCGGCGAAGATCACGATCGTGCAGGCAAGCCGCGTCGTGGAGCCGGGCGGCATCGACCCCGAGCATGTCGTGACGCCGGGCATCTTCGTCAACCGGATCGTCGAGGTGCCGAACCCTGCCCAGGAAGAGGCGCTGCTGCGCGCGGGAGCGAAGTGATGGCCAAGAAGCTCTCCAACGCCCAGATCGCCTGGCGTGCGGCGCAGGATCTGCCGGACGGCGCCTATGTCAACCTCGGCATCGGCTTCCCCGAGATGATCGCCAAGTTCAAGCCGCAGGGCCGCGAGGTCGTCTACCATACCGAAAACGGCATCCTCGACTTCGGCGAGGCGCCGCCGGCCGGCGAGGAGGACTGGGACCTGATCAATGCCGGCAAGAAGGCGGTGACGCTGAACCCCGGCGCATCCTTCTTCCATCACGCCGACTCTTTCGCGATGGTCCGTGGCGGCCATCTCGACGTCGCGGTGCTCGGCGCCTACGAGGTAGCGGAGAACGGCGATCTGGCCAACTGGAGCACCGGGCCCGGCTCGGTGCCGGCCGTGGGCGGCGCGATGGACCTCGTGCATGGCGCGAAGCAGGTCTGGGTCGTCACCGACCATACGACCAAGGACGGAAAGCCGAAGCTGCTCAAGCAGTGCCGCCTGCCGCTGACGGGCGTCGGCTGCGTGACGACCGTGTTCACCAGCCTTGCCGTGATCGACATCGTCGACGGCCATTTTCTGCTGCGTGAAAAACTGCCGGGGATGAGCCTGGACGAGTTGCAAGCCTTGACCGAGGCGACGCTGAGGGTCAATGGCACGCCGAAAGACCTGATCGTACCGGAGCTCTGAGACCATGACCGAAGCCTATATCTGCGACTACATCCGCACGCCGATCGGGCGCTTCGGCGGCTCGCTCGCTCAAGTGCGCGCCGATGATCTCGCGGCGGTGCCGCTGAAGGCGCTGTTGGAGCGCAATCCGGGCGTGGACTGGAGCGCGGTGGACGACGCGATCTACGGCTGCGCCAACCAGGCGGGCGAGGACAACCGCAACGTGGCGAGGATGGCGGTGCTGCTCGCCGGCCTGCCGAAGGAGATCCCCGGCTCGACGGTCAACCGTCTCTGCGGATCTGGCATGGACGCGGTCGGCATCGCCGCACGCGCGATCAAGGCCGGCGAGGCGGAGCTGATGATCGCCGGCGGCGTCGAGAGCATGTCGCGCGCGCCTTTCGTCATGCCCAAGGCGTCCGAGGCCTTCTCGCGCAATGCCGAGATCTACGACACGACGATCGGCTGGCGCTTCGTAAATCCGCTGATGAAGAAGATGTATGGCGTCGATTCGATGCCCGAGACCGGCGAGAACGTGGCCGAGGAGTTCGGCGTGACGCGTGAGGCGCAGGACGCCTTCGCGGTCCGCAGCCAGGACAAGGCGGTGGCGGCGCAGGCGTCGGGACGTCTCGGCCTGGAGATCACGCCGGTGTCGATCGCGCAGCGCAAGGGCGACCCGGTGATCGTCTCGAAGGACGAGCATCCGCGCGCGGGAACCACGATCGAGCAGCTGGCCAAGCTCGGCACGCCGTTCAAGAAGGAAGGCGGCACGGTGACGGCGGGCAATGCGTCGGGCGTCAACGACGGCGCCGCGGCCCTGATCGTTGCCTCTGCCGAGGCGGCGAAGAAATACGGCCTCACCCCGATCGCGCGCATTCTGGGCGTGGCGACCGCGGGTGTGGCGCCGCGCATCATGGGCATCGGGCCGGCACCTGCGACGCAAAAGCTGTGCGCGCGGCTCGGTCTCAAGCCCACCGACTTCGACGTGATCGAACTGAACGAAGCCTTTGCCTCCCAGGGCATCGCCGTGCTCCGCGAACTCGGCATTGCCGAGGACGCGGGGCACGTCAATCCGAACGGCGGCGCGATTGCGCTTGGCCACCCGCTCGGCATGTCGGGCGCGCGCATCACCGGCACCGCGGCGCTGCAGCTGCGCGAGACCGGCGGCCGCCTCGCGCTCGCCACCATGTGCATCGGCGTCGGCCAGGGCATCGCGATTGCGATCGAGAGGGTGTGAGCTACAGCTCCCGCACGAAATACCGCACCGTCCGTTCCCCGCCATAGATCGCGGCTGATCCCACCTCGCGGAAGCCCATCGCCGCATGAAAGGCGTCAGAGCCCGGATTGGGCGGGTCGGAGTTGACCTCGCAGGCCACGAGCGTGTGGCCGGCGGCGCGGGCCTTGGCGAACAGCGCCTCGTAGAAGGCGCGGGCGAGGCCGCGGCCTCTGGCATGGCCCGCAACGGCCACGCGGTCGACATAAGCGAAGTGCGGGTAGCGGGCCCTGAACCAGAGGAAGTTCTCGGAATCGTAGTCCGCGTCCTGATCGAAGGCGAGCAGGAAGGCATCGGCCTTGCCCGCGCGGATGGCGAGAAACGCCTCGCCGACGAGGTGCCTGAGCTTCGGCAGCTCCAGCCAGGAGAGTTCCCGCGCGTGCTCGTTGTTGAGCGCGAGGATGGCAGGTAACGCCTCCTCGCCGATCGGCTCGAGATCAGCCATTGGCGATGACCGCGTCGCTGCGCTGCTTCCAGGTGCCGGCCGTCTGCGGCTTTATGAATACGCCGGTAATCTCGGGGACGGCCGCGCGAACGTTGGCCTCTATGCGCTCGACGCAGGCCTCGATCTCGGGCGTGGTCAGCGTGTCCTCGAAATCGGCGCTGAGGCCGATGACGATCTGGTGCGGACCGAGATGGACGGTGAGGACGCCGTTGGCCTTGTGGACGGCGGGATCGGCCTGGACGATCTCCAGCACCTTGGCCTGAATCTCGGGCGAGGCGGGCTCGCCCATGAGGAGGCCCTTGGTCTCGCGGGCGAGGAAGATGGCGGTGCCGGCGAGCACCAGCGAAATGCCGATGGAGGCGAGGCCGTCGAGCTCGGGCATGCGCAGCAGATGCGCGCCGGTGACGCCGACGAGCGCGATCACCAGGCCGAGCAGGGCGGCGCTGTCCTCGAACAGGACGGTGAAGACACTGGGATCCTTGGATTTGCGGACCGCTTCGAAGTAGCCGAGATCGCCCTTGGTCCTGCGGAACTCGCGCAGCGCCACATACCAGGACGAGCCCTCGAAGACGATCGACAGGCCGAGCACGACGAAGTTGATCGTCGGGTTGCTGATCTCCTCCGGATCCATGATGTGGATCACGCCCTCGTAGAACGAGACGCCCGCGCCCAGCGCGAAGACCAGCAGCGCGACGACGAAGCTCCAGAAGTAGATCTCGCGGCCGTGGCCAAACGGGTGGTTGCGGTCGGCCGGGCGCGCAGCGCGATGCATGCCGTAGAGCAGCAGGCCGCCATTCCCGGTGTCGACCAGCGAGTGCACCCCTTCCGACAGCATGGCCGAACTGCCGGTGAACCATGCGGCGACGAACTTGGTCGCGGCGATCAGCAGATTGCCGGCGAGAGCCGCGTAGATGACCGTCTTCGAACCGCCCTGGCTGGCCATCGATCCTCACTCCGGCGGCGGCAGCGCCTCGTCAGCTTCGCAGCGCGACAGCGGCAAGGTCTTGCCGCCGTAGACGTTCACGATCCGCTCTCCCGACTCGTCTAGATCGACCGAGAGACAGGCGCAGCCATAGCCGTAATTGCCGTTGGATGCGACATACTCGTTCTCGTCGAATTCGGGCAGGTTGAGCATCACGTCGTCGGACGCCTCTACGCCCTGCGTGGCAAGCGTCCATGTACCGTCGCGGTCTGTCAGCCACCAGTTGCCCGGCGTCGGGTTGACCAGCCAGCCACAGCGGTTCTCCGCCGCCTGGGCGGGGAAGATCGCCAGAGCGGCGAATGCGGCGGCCACGGCCAGTTTCATGCGAGCAGATCCTCGTCCCATTGTCCGAGCCCGAGCATTCGCACGGCCGCGACGATCCGCGCAAAGCTTTTTCGCGCCCGCGCGACGCTGTGGCGGGCACGCAGATAGCCGTGCACGAGACCCCTCTCCTCGAAGGAGACGGCCTTGCCGCCGGCCGAGACGATCGCGTCGCGGTAGGCGGGGCCGTCGGAGGCGAGCGGGTCGCATTCGGCCATCACGCAGACGGTGGGCGGCAGGCCGGAGAAGTCGGTGTCGCGCAGCGGGGCGAAGCCGGCGTCCTTGGAAACGTTCGCGCCGCCGGTGCGGATCTTCTGGTAGAAGGCCATGTCGCGCGTCGACAGCATCGGCGCGTCGGCGTGGGTGATGTAGGATCCCCTGGTGTGGTCGCCGCCGAGGCCCGGATAGATCAGCACCTGGCCGGCCGGCGCGTGGGCATGACGGCGATAGCGCCCGGCGATCGCGGCAGCGATGTTGCCGCCGGCGGAATCGCCCGCGAGCACGATGGCGCGGTCCGGATAGGCCTTCGCCGCCCATTCGAAGGCGGCGTAGCCGTCATCGCGGTAAGCTGGATAGATATGCTCGGGGCAGAGGCGGTAGTCGACAGAGACGACCTCGAAGCCGGTGCGCTGGCAGAGTTCGGCGCAGACGTCGTCATGGCTTTCCAGCCCGCCCAGCATGAAGCCGCCGCCGTGGAAGTAGAGCACCATCGCCGCCGGGTCGGGGGTCGCGGCGCGGTAGATGCGGATGGGGATGTCGTGCGAGCGCGTCGAAATCGCGGTCGTTTCCGTGGTCAGCCCGTCCGGATAGCCGGCATGGAACTCGCGGCACATCCGGTCGTAGATCCCGCGCTGTTGCGCGATCGTGTAGTCGATCGTGTCGGGCGGATAGAACGAGTTCGTCCGCTCGACGAAGGCCCAGGTCTCGGCGTCGAGCAGGTTGGTGTAGTCGGTCATCACTTCCCCTTCCACACCGGGTCGCGCTTCTCGGCGAAGGCCTTAAAGCCCTCCATATTATCCTCCGAGGCGTAGAGCGCGTCGACGGTGCGGAACTTGCGCTTGGTGATCCAGTTCATCGCCTCCTGGAAGCCCATCGACTCGGCCTCGCGGGCGACCTCCTTGATGGCGGCGAAGACCAGCGGCGGGCCGGAGGCGAGCAGGCGGGCGACCTCCCAGACGCGGGCTTCGAGCTTTTCCCTCGGCAGTACCTCGTTGACCAGGCCCCAGCGATGCGCCTCCTGAACGTCCATCCAGCGGCCGGTGAGAAGCAGGTCCATCGCGACGTGGTAGGGGATGCGCTTCGGCAGCTTGACGGTAGCGGCGTCGGCGAGCGTGCCGGCGCGGATCTCGGGCAGGGCGAAGGAGGATTGCTCCGAGGCGTAGATCAGGTCGCAGGACAGCGCCAGCTCGAAGCCGCCGCCGACCGCCATGCCGTCGATGCAGGCGATCACCGGCTTGTTCATGTCGATCAGTTCCTGCAGTCCAGCGAAGCCGCCGACGCCGTAGTCGCCGTCGACCGCGTCGCCGCCCGCGGCTGCCTTCAGGTCCCAGCCGGCGGAGAAGAACTTTTCGCCCGCCGTCCTGACGATCGCCACGCGCAGGTAAGGATCATCGCGGAACGCCTTGAACGTGTCGCCCATGAGGCGCGAGGTGGCGAGGTCGATGGCGTTGGCCTTCGGACGGTCGAGCGTGACCTCGAGCACCGCGCCCTCGCTGCGGGTGGTGATTACGCTGGTCATGGCGCTGTCCTCGTCGTCCTCATTTCGTCTGTCCTAGCACAATCAGCGCATCCGCGACCCAGGCATCCTTTTCGCAAACGATTAGCGGGTTGATGTCCATTTCCGCCACATCGGTAACCAGGGCGAAATCCGCGATCTTCTCGATGGCGTCGATCGCCGCCTCCAGGTCGGCCTTGGGGCGACCGCGATAGCCGTCGAGCAGAGGGAACATCTTCAGCGAGCGGAGCGCGGCCGATATGTCTTCGCGGCTCGACGGCAAGAGCAGAGTGCGGGAATCCTTGAGCAGTTCGACCAGCACGCCGCCGGTGCCCACCGTCATGACCGGTCCGAACAGCGGATCGCGGGTGATGCCGACGATGAGCTCCGCGACGCCGCCCGTCACCATCCGCTCGACGTAGAGGCCAGTGCCGAGACCGGCCATGGCGTCGGCGGCGGCACGCACGGCGTCCGCATCGCGCAGGTTGAGCTTCACCGCGCCGGCCTCCGACTTGTGCGCGACGCCGAGGGCCTTCACGGCGACTGGGTCGCCGAGCGTCTCGGCGGCGGCAACGGCCTCATCGGCGGTCGCGGCGCGCATGCCGGCGGGGACGGGCAGGCCGGCCTCGGCGAGGAGGGATTTGGCGGCGGCTTCGTCGGGTGACCCCCTCACCGTCTCGGGCTGCGCCCGAGCCACCTCTCCCCCACTGCGTGGGGGCGAGGAGTCGCTATTTGTCGAGGCCGCTTCTCCAGGAATCTCGTCTCCTCTCCCCCGGGCAGGGGGAGAGGTGGCACGCGAAGCGTGACGGTGAGGGGGTGCTTGCGGCGCAGATCCCACAGCCGCAGCCGGCGTCCTCCCCCACGCCTCTCCCACAAGCACCGCAGCCTCGGCCGCGTCCATCGCTTCGGCGATGCCGAGGATCGGCACGATGCCGCGGCGGAGAAGGTCTTCGGCATGCGCTTCGGGGATGTTCTCGCCCATCGAGGCGACGATGGCGCCCTTGGCGCCGTTGGCGTTCAGCGCCGCCTCGAAGGCGTTGACCGTCGGCCACCAGTCGGCGTCCGAGCAGCGGTCGGTGCGCGGGAAGTCGAGCACCAGCATGTTCAGGTCGAAGCCGCCGGACGCAAACGCCGTGAAGGCGGCCGTCATCGCCGGCTCGTTGTTCCAGATATAGGTGTTGTAGTCGAGCGGGTTGGCGACCGCGACCAGCGGCCCGAGCGCCTGCGAGACACGCGCCTTGTGCTCCGGCGTCAGCGCGGGGAAGTGGACGCGGCGGCCCTCGGCGCTGTCGGCCATGACCGAGGCCTCGCCGCCGGAACAGCTCATCGACGACAGCCTGCTGCCCTTGAGCGGGCCGATCGCGTGGAAGAACTTGAGCGTCTCGAGGAAGGACGGGATCGTGTCCACGCGCGGAATGCCGAGGCGCCGCAGGAACGCGTCCGAGGCGGCGTCGGACCCTGCCAGCGAAGCCGTATGGGAGACCGTCGCGGCGCGGGCCTGCTCCGAGCGGCCGACCTTCATGGCGACGATCGGCTTCCTCAGTTCCCGCGCCCGTGCCGCGAGCCTTTCGAAGCCGGCGACGGAGTCGAAACCTTCGATGTGCAGGCCAAGCGATGAGATCCGCTCGTCCTCGATCAGGCCCAGCGCCATCTCCGACAGACCCGTCTGCGCCTGGTTGCCGGCGGTCATCAGATAGGCGACCGGCAGGCCGCGCGTCTGCATGGTGAGGTTGCAGGCGATGTTGGACGACTGGGTGATGATCGCGGCCCCGCGCTCGCCCGGCTGCAGCCGCCGGCCGCCATGCTGGTCGGGCCACAGCAGAGCGCCGTCGGCATAGTTGATCAGGCCGTAGCAGTTGGGGCCGATGACCGGCATGTCGCCCGCCGCCTCGATCAGGTCGCGCTGCAGGCGCTCGCCCTCGGCATCGTAGTCGCCGGTCTCGCGGAAGCCCGCGGCGAAGCAGACCGCGCCGCCGGCGCCCTTGGCGCGCAACTGGCGGATCACGTCGATGGTCAGGTTGCGGTTGACGCCGATGAAGACGGCGTCCGGCGCGCCGGGAAGGTCGGCGATGGTCTTGTAGGCCCTGACGCCCTCGACCGTGTCCCTGGTCGGGTGCACGACCCACAGATCGCCGGGGAACTTCATCTTCAGCGTCTGCTTGACGACGTTGGTGCCGAACCCGCCACCGCCGACGACGCAGATCGATCTGGGGCGCAGCAGGCGTTCGAGGCGGGTCATGGGGTGATCGCCCTATCGGGTGAGGTGTCGGCAGCTCGTCCCGCGGCCAGCTTTTCCAGCTCGGCGGCATAGTCCTCGATGGCGGTCACGCCCTTGGGCGACAGGGCATAGACCCCGGTCGCCACGCGCTCGAACCAGCCGTAGTGATTGTCTGCCATCAGGCGGCGCGCATGCGCGATGCGGGTGGCGCGAGCGACCTCGGCGGCCTTGCTCGGCCCCTGGTCGCCCAGCATGCGCAGGCAGACGAGCACCTCCTGGCGATAGGCGGTGACGAGGTTGCGACGGGTCGATCCGCCGTTGTTGGGATCGCCAACGAGCCTGGCGAACTCGCGCAGCAGTCGCGTCTTGCGCGGCTTGGACTGGCGCGGCTTGTAGGGAGCAGGATCGCAGTGGATTTCGACGAATCCGTCGCTCAGGCGCACCGAGATGAGGCCGAGCCCGAGCCGGCGGCAGAGCGCCTGGTTGTCGCTCAGCGCCTTGTAGGAGGCGCGCCCGGTGCCGCGCGGCACCGCCACATAGACCGTGTCGCAGATCGACTGGCGCTGGATCGCCTGGTGAAAGAGCGACAGCGAGAACCCGGCCTTCAGCTCGACGATCACGGGCTCGTCGCCGTCGCGCACCGCGACGACGTCGGCCGCGCCGACCTCGCCCTTGACCGTGTAGCCCTGTCCCTCGAGCAAGCGTTTGACGGGGAGGTAGAGGTCGGTTTCGCGGATTCGGGTCATGGAAAGGCTCCTGTCCTTCTCCCCTTGTGGGAGAAGGTGGATCGGCCGAAGGCCGAGACGGATGAGGGGTGTTGGAAGAAATGACACGTTGGCGATCCGTCCAACACCCCTCATCCGCCCCTTCGGGGCGCCTTCTCCCACAAGGGGAGAAGGACAGGGCGCCGCGGCCGCCATCATCCACCCACCTGCCGCAGCAGCGCCCGGCTGATGATATGCCGCTGGATCTCGCTCGTGCCCTCCCAGATGCGCTCCACCCGGGCGTCGCGCCAGATGCGCTCCAGCGGCAGGTCGTCCATCAGGCCCATGCCGCCGTGGATCTGGATCGCCTCGTCGGCGATGAAGGCGAGAACCTCGGTGGCCTTGAGCTTGGCCATCGCCATGTCCTCGTCGGTGACGGTGCCGGCGTCGTATTTCCAGCCGGCCTCGCGGGTCAGAAGCTCGGCGGCCTTCAGCTCCATCGCCATGTCGGCGAGCTTGAACGACACGCCCTGGAACTTGCCGATCTGCTGGCCGAACTGCTCGCGCGAGGCTGCGTATTCGATCGAATGCTGCAGCGCGCGCTCGGCGCGGCCGAGGCAGGTGGAGGCGACCTGCAGGCGGGTGGCGCCGAGCCAGGAATTGGCGACCTCGAAGCCGCGATGCACCTCGCCCAGGATCTGCTCCTTGGGCAGCCTGCAGTCGTCGAATTCGAGGATCGCGTTGGTATAGCCGCGGTGCGAGACGTTGCGGTAGCCCTCCCGCACGGTGAAGCCCGGCGTGCCCTTGTCGACGAAGAATGCGGTGATCTTCTTGCGCTTGCCGCGCGAGGTTTCTTCCTCCCCCGACGCCATAAAGACGATGGCGAAGCCGGCGATGTCGGCGTGGGAGATGAAATGCTTGGTGCCGTTGAGCACCCAGTCGTCGCCGTCGGGCCGCGCCGTTGCCTTCATGCCGCGCAGGTCCGAGCCGGCGCCGGGCTCGGTCATGGCGAGGCAATCCCAGGTCTCGCCGCGGATGCAGGGATAGAGATACATCTGGCGCTGCTCCTCTGTGCCGGCGAGCAGGATGTTCGAGGGGCGCGCGACGCAGGTCCAGTGCAGCGCATAGTTGGCGCGGCCGAGCTCCTTCTCGTAGAGCAACCAGGACAGCGTATCGAGCCCCGCGCCGCCGACCTCCTCGGGCATGTTCGCGGCGTAGAGCCCCGCCGCCATCGCCTTCTTCTGGAGCTCCCTGATCAGGTCCATCTCCAGCCGGCCGGTGCGCTCGACCTCCGCCTCGTGCGGGTAGAGCTCGGCCTCGACGAAGGACCGCGTGGTCTCGACGATCAGCTTCTGTTCGTCGGTGAGGCCGAAGTTCATAATGCCCTGCTCCCGAATGTCTCGCGCATGATTGTTTCCGTAACCAGCAGGATGCTGGGGGCATACAAGGCAAAGATGCTCACCACTCTCGTCCGCCAGCCCTCGAAAGACACTCGAGCATTTGCGCGTTTGTACAGGAGCAGGGCCGCTGAGAGTGCGGCTGGCCAGACGGAGAACGCGATCATCGCCAATCTGAGCATCATCTCTTGGCCGATCGCTCTGGGACTGTCGCCAGGCGAGAATTGGCCGGTCACGATGCTCCAGACCAGTATGGCTGACACACCGAAGCCAACCGCCCATAGGCCCCAGGCCAGCGTTCGGCCGTTTTCCATAAATAGCACCGGAGCTGACATCACAGGCCAGCAGACCAAGACGGCTATGTAAGCTGCCAAGTTGATAGTCTCAAACATTGGCGATCAGGCCAAATTCATCCGTGTGCCTCGTCCTCTTGATCCAGCTTCACTTGACACGTTTCTTCGGTTTCGTCGCCTTCGCTTTTTCGGCCGCCTTGGAAACCTTGACCTTCGCCGCCTGGCCGAGCTGCTTCACATAGCCCTTGTGCAGTTCGCCCGCGCCCCAGCCCTTGCCCTTGTTCTCCTTCGACAGCGCTTCCATGATCGCGACCAGATTGTCGTCGCGGATCTTTTCGAGTTCGCGGATCGACCATTTGCCGGACTGCTCGTCGGACTGGCCGGCGATCAGGTCGACCAGCTCGTCGTTGAACTCCGGCACGTCCATCAGCTTGGTCCAGGGCCAGGTCAGGCAGGGTCCGAACTGGGCCATGAAATGGCGCATGCCCGCTTCGCCGCCGGCGACGCGATAGATCTGGAACATGCCCATCTGCGCCCAGCGCAGGCCGAAGCCGTAGCGCATGATGTCGTCGAGTTCCTCGACCGTGCAGATGCCGTCCTTGATCAGCCACAGCGCCTCGCGCCACATGGCTTCCAGCAGGCGGTCGCCGACGAAAGCCTCGATCTCCTTGCGGATCACGACCGGTTTCATGCCGATTTCGGCATAGTATTCGCGGGCGAGCTCGATCGCCTCCGGCCAGGTCTGCTCGCCGCCGACGATCTCGACGATCGGCAAGAGGTAGACCGGATTGAACGGATGGCCGACGACCAGCCGCTCCGGATGCTTCTTCATCGCCACCTGCATGTCGGTCGGCTTGATGCCCGAGGTCGACGAGCCGACCAGTGCCGAAGAGGGCGCGTGTTCATCGATCTCGGCCAACACTCTGTGCTTGAGGTCGAGCCGCTCCGGCACGCTTTCCTGGATGAAGTCGGCGTCGGCCACCGCCTCGGCGATCGTCTTTGCGTAGGTGATCTTGCCTTCCTTCGGGAGGCCGGCGGTGGCCATACGCTTGTAGGCGCGGCGCGCGCCCTTCATCACCTCGTCGACCTTGCGCTTTGCCTCGGGGTCGGGATCGAACACGGCGACGTCGATGCCGTTCAGCACCAGCCGCGCCACCCACCCCGCCCCGATGACGCCGCCGCCGATGCAGGCTGCCTTGGTGATGGTCATATCGTCGTCTCCCTACGCCGCCAGCGCCAGCGGCGCGCGCTTGGTCAGATTGAGCTTCTGGCGCACCTCGGCCGGGCCGATCACGCGGGCGCCGAGGTTCTCGATGACCGTCACCGCCTTCTCGACAAGCTGCGCGTTCGTCGCCAGCACGCCCTTGTCGAGCCAGAGATTGTCCTCGAGACCGACGCGGACATTGCCGCCGGCAAGCACTGACGCCGCCACATAGGCCATCTGGTTGCGGCCGAGCGCGAAGGCGGAGAAGGTCCATTCCTTCGGCACGTTGTTGACCATCGCCATGAACGTGTTCAGGTCGTCGGGTGCGCCCCACGGCACGCCCATGCAGAGCTGCACTAGTGCGTCGGGCGCCAGCACGCCTTCGGTGACGAGTTGCCTGGCGAACCAGAGGTGGCCGGTGTCGAAGGCCTCGATCTCCGGCTTCACACCCATCTTCGTCATCATGCCGCCCATGGCGCGCAGCATGCCCGGTGTGTTGGTCATCACGTAGTCGGCCTCGGCGAAGTTCATCGTGCCGCAGTCGAGCGTGCAGATCTCCGGCAGGCACTGACGGACGTGCTCCACGCGGTTCGAGGCGCCGCCCATGTCGGTGCCCTTGTCCTTCAGCGGCAGCGGGTTCTCGACATCGCCGAACACCATGTCGCCGCCCATGCCGGCGGTGAGGTTGAGCACCACGTCGACTTCGGCGTCGCGGATGCGCTCGGTGACCTCTCGGTAGAGCGCCACATCGCGGCGGGGCGCGCCGGTGTCGGGATCGCGGACGTGGCAGTGAACGACCGCGGCGCCCGCCTTGGCGGCGGCAATCGCGCTCTCGGCGATCTGTTTCGGTGAGCGCGGCACATGCGGCGAGCGGTCCTGCGTGCCGCCCGAGCCTGTGACGGCGCAGGTGATGAAGACCTCGCGGTTCATTTCGAGCGGCATCGCAATCTCCTCCGGGGCAATTTCTGGCGGCAGCTTCCCCCGGCTTGCGTGCGAGAGCTTGACGATTTACGAAATCGATATGTCGAAAAGCGAAGCATCCTCCATCTTTGCCCCCGACCCGTCGCCGCTCAGGCTAACGATGCTGGTGTTCTCGGGCTGCTCGATCATGTGCGTCGCCTCGGCCGTCGATCCGCTGCGGGCAGCGAACCGCATCGCAGGCCGAACCGTATTCGACTGGTCGCTTGTCTCCTCCGACGGAGAGCCGCCGATCACGACATCGGGCCTGCCGGTGGCGGTGTCCGGACGGTTCGACCCGGCGGCGAAGACCGACGTCCTGCTGGCGATCGGCGGCTTCGGAACGCGCTACGAGACCGCGCCGGCGCTGGTGTCGGGCTTTCGCCGCGCGGCGCGTCAGGCGCGCGCGGTTGGCGGTATCGAGGCCGGAGGCTGGCTGCTCGCCCGCGCCGGGCTTTTGGAAGGGCGCGCGGCGACGACACACTGGGAGGACCTCGAGGATTTCGCCGCAGGCTTTCCCGGCGCCGACGTGCGGCCGGACCGCTACGTTATCGACGGGCCTGTCTTCACCACCGGGGGCGCGTCCCCGACTTTCGACCTGATGCTGCACCTGGTGCGGGGGCGGCTCGGCATGGCGGTGGCGCTCGATGTGGCGAGCGTGTTCATCTACGATCAGGCGCGCGCGGCGACCGACGCGCAGCCGCTGGTCTCGCTCGGCCGGCTCGACGGATACGACCCGCGCCTCGCGCAGGCGATCCGCCTGATGGAAGCGCATGTCGACCGGCCGCTGACGGTGGCCGCGATCGCGCGCCGCGTCGGCCTGTCTGCGCGGGCGCTGGAACTGATGTTCGCGCGCTCGATCGGCGAAACTCCCGGCGCCTACTCGCTGCGGCTCAGGCTCGCCGCCGCCCGCCGGCTGGTGCTCGACACGGCCGAGCCGATGGCGGACATCGCGGCACGAACCGGCTTCTCGTCCGCCTCAGCCTTCAGCCGGGCGTTCAAGGCCGGCTTCGGCAAGGCGCCGGCGCTGATGAGGCGGGCGTGAGCGTTGAAGCACGCAGTGGTGTGGTATATATCTTTGATATATACCGTTGATGGAGGCGTATATGAATCAGCACGCCAAGCCAGTTAAGACCGCAAAACTATTCAGGAACGGCCGCAGCCAGGCGGTTCGCCTCCCGGCGGAATTTCGCTTCGAAGGCGACGAGGTGGAGATCAGGCGCGATGAGCTGACCGGCGAGGTGATCCTCTCCAAGAAGGCCAAACGCACCGGTTCGCTGGCGCGCTTCTTCGAGCTTCGCGATGCAATTCCGCCTGACGAACTCGAAGGCTTCATGGAAGACCGAGGGCAAGAGGGTCAGGTGCGCGACGATCCGTTCGAATGACCCGCTGGATGCTCGATACGAATGCGGTGAGCTACGCCGCGCATCGCCGTTCGGCGCCGCTCGTCTCGCGCCTGCTGGAAACACCAACCGAGGCGCTGTGCGTCTCCTCGGTCTCCTATGGCGAGAGTAGGTATGGCCTCGCCCATAGGCGGTCGCGGGCACTCGAAGTCGCGCTTGCCGATTTCTTCCAGGAGGTAAAAGTGCTTCCTTGGACGCAACATACGGCGCTCGTCTACGGCGATCTGCGCGCTGCCATGCGGCAGATCGGAAGAAGCCTCCAACCTCTCGACATGCTGATCGCCGCCCACGCGATGGAGGCGGGCGCGGTGCTCGTTTCTTCCGACGCCGCCTTCCGGCATGTGCCTGGTCTCACCGTCGAGGACTGGACGGCGGCGTGACCGCCGCCCAGTCCTGCCAAGTCACGCCGCTGCGGTCGAGAGGTCAGCCGTCGGGTAGTCGATGTAGCCCTCCGCGCCGCCCCCGTAGAATGTCGGACGCCGCGGCTCGTTGAGCGGCGCATTCGTCGCGAAGCGATGCACCAGGTCGGGATTGGCGATGTAGAGTCGGCCGAAGGCCACCATGTCGGCGCGGCCGCTCGCAACCGCGTCCTCCGCGAGTTCTCGGTCGTAGCTGTTGTTGACCATCCAGACGCCTGTGCCGCCCGCGTCGCGATAGGCAGCCTTGAGCGCGGCCCAGTCGAAGGGCTTCTCACCCTGCTGGAAGTCGCGGGCGCCGCCGGTGGCGCCTTCGATCACGTGGATATAGGCGAGGCCTCGCGCGGCCAGGCCGCGCACGACATGTTCGAACAGCGGCTGCGGATCGGGGTCGGACGCGTCGTTGGAGGGCGTGACCGGCGAAATGCGGATTGCCGTCTTCGCGCCGCCGATCTCGGCGACGATCGCGTCCACCACCTCGAACAGCAGGCGGGCGCGGTTCTCGATCGAACCGCCGTAGTCGTCGGTGCGCCGGTTGGTGCCGGAGCGCAGGAACTGATCGATCAGGTAGCCGTTGGCGCCATGGATCTCGATGCCGTCGAAGCCGGCCTCATTCACAGCTGCGCGGGCGGCCCGCCGGTAGTCGTCGACGATGCCGGCGAGCTCCGCGCGGTCCAGCGTCCGCGGTTCGGAGGTCGGCATGAACTCGCGCGTGCCGTCCGGCTTGAGGATGAAGGTCTTGGCCCTGGCCTGGATCGCCGAAGGCGCGACCGGTGCGCCGCCGCCCGGCTGAAGCGAGGTGTGCGACACGCGGCCGACATGCCAGATCTGGGTGAAGATGTGCCCGCCCACGGCATGCACCGCGTCCGTTATCTTCTTCCAGCCGGCGATCTGATCCGCCCCATACAGCCCCGGAACATCGACATAGCCTTGACCCTGCTGGGTGATCGCCGTCCCCTCGGTAACGATCAGGCCCGCGGAGGCGCGCTGCGTGTAATACGCCAGTCCGTAAGGTCCGGGCACGGCCCCGGGGGACCGGTTGCGCGTGAGCGGCGCCATGGCGAAGCGGTTCGGCAGCGTCAGGTCGCCGAGCTTGATCGGGTCGTAAAGGGTGGGCATGGGCGGTCCTTGTCGTCGAAATCAGAGGTCGGAGAGGGAGGCGCGGAAGGCGGCGATGGCCTCCTCGTCGCGTGCATAGAATACCCACTGCCCCACCTTGCGCTGCGTGAGCAGCCCGGCGCCGACGAGGGTGGAGAGGTGGGTCGAGACGGTCGATTGCGACAGGCCGCAGCGCTCGAACTGGCTGGCGCAGACGCCCATCGAGAGGGGATGCTGCTGGCCGGAAAAGTGCTTCTCGGGCTCCTTGAGCCATTCCAGCATGTGGCGCCTCGCCGGATTGGCGAGGGCTTTCAGGATGAGGTCATGGTCCATTGGTCGCGATCGTATATCGAAGATATTCGATATGTAGATCGATAGTGACCGATTTCAACAGGCAGGATTTTCCATGCTCCCCGACATGCCGGAAAAAACTTGCGTCCGTCACCAGATCCCGTCGACGAACACCGCCTCGTCGGCGCCGGGCCAGGGCGGCATGGTGATCGCGACTGCAGTCAGCGGTTCCTCGCCGGTGCTGCGGAACTGGAACTGCGTGCCGAGCGGAATGGTCAGCGACAGGCCGGGTGCGAGATCGGTGATGTGATGGGCGAACCCCTGCCGGCGCCACATCTGGCCGCGGCCTGAGAGGATGAACCAGATCTCCTCGACGGTCCGATGCTCCACAGCCTTCGACACGGCGCCGGGCGGCAGCGCGAAATGTGCCATCGTCCCACCGGCAAGAGACGCCAGCACCCTGACCTCAGATCCGTCGGGGGCGAGGTGGTTCGCATCTTCCGGCAGCATGACATCGTGGAAAGCAGTTTCCCACATGCCGCCTCTCCCGCGCGTCAGCCCAGGAAGGGCTTCGCCTTCATCGTCGGTGGGATCTTCACCCCGAGACGCTTGAGGATGGTGGGGGCCAGCGCCAACTGGTCGAGCAGCGTGTCGGGCTTCGGCCCCTTCGCCGGCCCGAAATAGTAGAACGCCGCGTCCTGCTGCAGGTCCTCGTGGCCGCCGTGGGTGCCGCGGTCGGTCTGGCCGTGGTCGGCGGTGACGATCACCTCGTAGCCGTTCTTCAGCCAGCGCGGCAGGAAGGCTGCGAGCATGCCGTCCATGTGCAGGCAGGCATTGTCCATCTCGACGCAGTCGTGGCCGAAACGGTGACCCATCGAATCGAGCGTGCAGGTGTGCAGGATGCCGTAGTTGATGCCGAAGCGTTCCGTCAGCATGGTCAGCGTCGCGAACAGGTCGACATCCGACGGTGTCATCTGGTTGTCGCGGCCGTAGCCGGTCATGGTGTGGAAACGGCCATGCGTGATCGGGCTGTCCGGCTCGTCATATTCGAGGTCGCGGACGTAGTCGAACGGGTAGCGGTTGAAGAATTCCGACCAGTAGGAGTGTGTCACCGCGCCGGTCTTGCCGCCGGCTTTCGAGACCTCCGAGAAGATGTCCGGCTGCGAGACACGGAAGCGGATCTCATTGGCCAGCACGCCATGTTCCTGCGGCGGCACGCCGGTGTGGATCGAGGCATAGCAGGGACCGGAGATCGACGGCAGTACGCTGCGCATCGTCCAGACGCGGGCGTCGCCGTTCTTCACCCAGCCTTCGAGATTGCCGAAATAGCGGCGGAAATTGCGAACCGGCACGCCGTCGATGATGATGAGGAGGAGTTTGGAGGAAAGGGGCATTTATCTGTTTTCTCAATCCTTGAGACGTTCAGGCAGGTTCATCCGCTGATGAAGCACACGCATGATCTCGATGCTGCCGGAAGCATGTGGCCGATAGAACACGAAATGCGATTCGACGGTGAGACGCAGATAGCCACGCTTGAATGCATCAGCGTTGCGGCCCTGCACCTGTCCCGAGGCAATGCGCTGGAAAGCGCTTTCGACAAGCGTCACATACCGGTCCGCTTGTTGGGTGCTCCAGTTTTCCGCCGTGTAAAGCCAAATTCTGCGAAGGTCGGACCGCGCGGCAGGAGAAACCGTGAAGCGGTTCATTTCGCGTGTTCGCGGTGCATCTCCGCCAGGAACTCCTGCAAATCGAAGGGCTGCGGCTCGCCGCTTTCCTCGCCCTCGATCAGTGCCGCGCGAACCGCCTCCACATATGCCTGCTCGGCCTCCAGCAGCTTCAGCCCCGCCGCGACGACCTCGCTGGCCGAAGCGAAATTGCCGCCGTCGACCTGCTGTTCGATGAACTCGGCGGAGTGGTCGTCGAGCGACAGTTTCATATGCGTGTTCATGAATTCAGATTACCAGACTCCGCTTGCGCCGCCAACGTGCCACCGGATCAGTTCCCCGCGCTCTCCATGCGCCGGCCCTTGATCGCCTTCTCGAGCCAGCCGATCTCCATTTCCGGAACGGAGGACAGGAGGAGGTCCGTGTAGGCATCGAAGGGCGGCGTCAGAACCCTGCTCTTCGGTCCGTAGCGCACCACCTCGCCGCGATACATGACGGCGATGGAATCGGCGATCGACTTCACGGTCGCGAGGTCGTGGGTGATGAAGAGATAGGCGACGTTCTCGTCCTTCTGCAGGCCGAGCAGGAGTTCGAGGATGCCGTGCGCCACCAGCGGATCGAGCGCCGAGGTCACCTCGTCGCAGATGATCAGCTTCGGCTTGGCGGCGAGTGCGCGGGCGATGCAGACGCGCTGCTTCTGGCCGCCGGAGAGTTCGGCCGGATAGCGGTCGACGAAGCCCTTTCCCATCTCGATCTTGTCGAGAAGTTCGGCGACGCGCTGGTCGCGCTCGCGGCCCTTGATGCCGAAATAGAATTCGAGCGGCCGGCCGATGATGGTGCCGACGGTCTGGCGCGGGTTCATCGCCACGTCGGCCATCTGGTAGATCATCTGCAGTTCGCGCAGATCGTCGCGGCTGCGGTCCTTCAGCGCCCTGGACAGCGTGCGACCGGCGAAGGTGACCGAGCCTTCCTCAGGCGGCAGAAGGCCGGTGATGGCGCGCGCAAGCGTCGACTTGCCCGAGCCCGACTCGCCGACGACGGCCAGCGTCTGGCCCGGGAAAATGTCGACGCTGACGTTCTTCAGGACCTTGACCGGCCCGCCGCCGTAGGCCGCGGTGATGTTCCTTGCCGACAGGATCGGATTTGCGGTCGGCGCATGTTCCTCGTGCTCGATGTGATGCACGGAGACCAGCGCGTTGGTGTATTCCTGACGCGGCTCCTTGATGATCTGCCGCGTGCCGCCCCATTCGACCAGCTTGCCGTGGCGCAGCACCATGATCTCGTCGGACACCTGCGCGACGACGGCGAGGTCGTGGGTGATGTAGAGCGCGGCGACGCCGGTGTCGCGGATGGCATCCTTGATCGCGGCGAGGACGTCGATCTGCGTCGTCACGTCGAGTGCAGTCGTCGGCTCGTCGAAGACGATCAGGTCGGGTTCCGAGCACAGCGCCATCGCGGTCATGACGCGCTGCAGCTGGCCGCCCGACACCTGGTGCGGATAGCGGTCGCCGATCGTGTCCGGGTTCGGCAGGCTGAGCTTGCGGAAGAGATGCTTGGCACGCTGCTCGGCCTCGGCGCGGGTGGCCGAGCCGTGCAGGATCGCCGCCTCGACGACCTGGTCCATCAGCCGGTGTGCCGGGTTGAACGCTGCCGCCGCCGACTGGGCGACGTAGCAGACCTCGGCGCCGCGCAGCTTGCGCACGCCGTCCTTGCCGGTCTTGAGGATGTCGCGGCCGTTGAGGATGACCTCGCCGCCGGTGATGCGCACGCCGCCGCGCCCGTAAGCCATGGCCGACAGGCCGATGGTGGATTTGCCCGCGCCGGACTCGCCGATCAGGCCGAGCACTTTTCCGCGCGCGAGGGTGAGGGAAACCCCGTCGACGATCGTCACGTCGCGCGGCGTCTCGCCCGGAGGATAGACGCGCGCCTCGATCTTGAGGTTGCGGATGTCGAGCAGCAGGTCTTCCGGCTTCGGGCGGGGAGGGGTGTCGACGTGGTGAGCGGTGCCTGCCATCAGCCGCGCCCTCCCTTGAGGCTCGTCGTGCGGTTCAGGATCCAGTCGGCGACGAGGTTGACCGAGATCGCGAGCGCCGCGATCGCCGCGGCGGGGATCAGTGCCGCCGGAATGCCGAAGACGATGCCTTCCTTGTTCTCCTTGACCATGCCGCCCCAGTCGGCATCAGGCGGCTGAACGCCGAGGCCCAGAAACGAGAGCGCCGAGAGGAACAGCACCGCATAGATGAAGCGCAGGCCGAGTTCGGAAACCAGGGGCGAGAGCGCGTTGGGCAGGATCTCGCGGAAGATGATCCACCCGGTGCCTTCGCCGCGCAGCTTGGCCGCCTCGACGAAGTCCATCACGTTGATGTCGGCGGCAACCGCCCGCGACAGGCGGTAGACGCGGGTGGAATCAAGGATGCCCATGACCATGATGAGCACCGGCACCGTGGTCGGCAGGACCGAGAGGATGACCAGGCCGAAGATCAGCGTCGGGATCGCCATCAGCAGGTCGACTAGGCGCGACATCACCGTCTCGAACCAGCCGCCGATGACGGCTGCGGCGAAGCCGAGAATGGATCCCATGGTGAAGGAGAGCGCGGTGGCGGCCACCGAGATGAAGATGGTGATCCGGGCGCCGTAGATCATGCGCGACAGCAGGTCGCGGCCGAGATTGTCTGTGCCCAGCCAGTACTGCGCCGACATCGGCTCCCAGACGCCGCCGACGATCTGGCCGTTGCCGTAAGGGGCGATCAACGGCGCGAACACGGCGACGATCAGGAACAGCGCCGTGAAGACGAGGCCGATCAGCGAACTGACGGGGATGCGTTTCAGCATGGCCGCTACCTCGGATGACGCAGGCGCGGATTGGCCAGGATCGAGGCAATGTCCGCGACGATGTTGAGCGAGATGTAGACGGCTGCGAAGATGAGACCGACGGCCTGGACGACCGGCACGTCGCGCTTGGCCACGTGATCGACCAGATACTGGCCCATGCCGGGATAGACGAAGATGACCTCGACAACGACGACGCCGACGACGAGGAAGGCGAGGTTGAGCATCACCACGTTGACGATCGGCGCGATCGCGTTCGGAAACGCGTGCTTGCGGATGATGGCGAGCTGCGACAGACCCTTGAGTTCCGCCGTCTCGACATAGGCCGACTGCATGACGTTGAGGATCGCCGCGCGGGTCATGCGCATCATGTGGGCAAGCACGACGAGCAGGAGCGCGGTGCCCGGAAGCACGATGGCGCGCAGCTTTTCGAGGAAGGGCATGCCGTCATAGACGGTGGAGATGGACGGGAACCACTGCATCTTCACGGCGAAGAAGAAGATGAGCAGATAGCCGATGAAGAATTCCGGTAGCGAGGTCGAGGCCAGCGCGAAGCCGGAGATCGCCTTGTCGATCGGCCCGTTGCGGTAGCGCACGGCGAGCAGGCCGAGCAGGATCGCCAGCGGGATCGCCACGACGGCGGTCCAGAAGGCGAGGAACAGCGTGTTCCACAACCGCGGGCCGAGCGTCGTCGCAATGTCCTGCCGGGTGGTCAACGCAGTGCCGAGATCGCCCGTCAGGATGCCGCCCAGCCAGCGGAAATAGCGGATGTAGGCCGGGTCGTTGAGGCCCAGTTCCTCGCGCAGGTTCGCGAGAGACTGCGGCGTCGCCGACTGGCCGAGGATCGAGGCGGCGACGTCGCCGGGAAGGATCTGGGTGCCGGCGAAGATGAGCGCCGACACCGCGAAGAGGAGGAGAACGCCCATCGCCACGCGCTGGGCGATGAGCCTCACGATCGGAGAGCCTCCCACGGCCCTGATCCGCTTACGCCGCGACCCAGCATTCGGCCAGTGCGTAACCGTCCATCATTTCGCCGGCCGGGTGAACGGTGAAGCCGCCCGCCTTGGCGCCCGACGCGTCGATGAAGTCGTTGAACATCGGCAGGATCAGGCCGCCTTCGTCGCGGACGATCGTCCCCATGTCGGCATACATCTGCTTGCGCTTGGCCTCGTCGAGCTCGCTGCGCGCCGCCAGAAGCATCTGGTCGAACTTCTCGTTGAAGAAGCGCGTGTCGTTCCAGTCGGCCTTCGAGTAGTAGGCAGTGGTGTACATCTGGTCCTGGGTGGAGCGGCCGCCCCAGTAGGACGTGGAGAAGGGCTGCTTGTTCCACACTTCCGACCAGTAGCCGTCGCCGGGCTCGCGCTTGACCTCGATGGTGATGCCGGCCGCGGCGCAGGACTGCTGGTAGAGCTGGGCCGCGTCGACCGCGCCGGTGAACGCCACGTCCGAGGTGCGCAGGAGGACGGAACCGGAATGGCCCGACTTCTTGTAGTGGAACTTCGCCTTGTCCGGGTCGAAGGTGCGCTGCTCGAGTTCCGTGAAGAGCGGATAGGCGGCGTTGATCGGGAAATCGTTGCCGACCGTGCCGTAGCCGAACAGGATCTTCTCCAGCATCTCCTCGCGGTTCATGGCGTATTTCAGCGCCAGCCGTAGGTCGTTGTTGTCGAACGGCGCGGTGTTGCAGTGCATGATGAACACGTAGTGGCCGCGGCCGGAGACGTTCTGGATCGTCACGCCGGGCACCCGCTTGATCAGTTCGACGATCTTCGGCTCGACGCGGTTGATCATCTGCACCTGGCCGCCCTGCAGCGCGGACGTGCGCGCCGTGGCGTCGTTGATGACGATGATCTCGATCTGGTCGGCATGGCCCATCGCGTCGCCGCCGTGGTAGTTGGCGAACTTCTCGCCGCCCTGGCGGACGCCCGGCTCGTTGACCGTGACCTTGTACGGACCGGCCGAGATGCCTTCGGTCGGGTTGTCCTTGCCGCCGTTCGGCTGGATGATCAGGTGGTAGTCGGCCATCAGGTAGGGGAAGTCTGCGTCGGCGTTCGCCAACGTGACGATGACCTCGTTGCCGCTTGCCTTGACGCCGGTGATGTTGGTCAGGATGCCGAGCGCGCCGGACTTGGAGTTGGCGTCGGCGTGGCGGGTGATGGTGGCCGCAACGTCCTCGGCGGTGACCGTCTTGCCGTTGTGGAACTCGACGCCCTGCTTGATCTTCATCGTCCAGGTCTTGGCGTCGTCGGAGGCGCCGATCTCTTCCGCCAGCTGGTTCTTCAGCGAACCGTCACGGTTCAGACGGACGAGGTACTCGCCCCAGCACTTGCCGAAGGAGAAGGGAACCTGGCTGAGGAAGGAGGCCGGGTCGAGGCTGTTGGTCGCTTCGCCGCCCTGCAGGCCGGCCTTCAGGATACCGCCCTTGACCGCGCCCTGGGCGCGCGCGGCGCTGCCGAGGAGGGTATTGGCAAAGGCGGCCGACGCGCCGAGCGCCGCCGCCCGGCCGAGAAAGTCGCGGCGGCTCAGGCGGCCCGAGACGACATAGCGGCTCAGGAATTCCAATTCACTGGACATGGTAATCTCCTCACTCGGATTGTGTTGCCCCAGGGCCAATTAGAAGGCCTCTTTGTGACACAGATATTGGGGCTGAATGGTTTTCCCCCGCAAGGCCGAAAGCGACATTCCGTGGCGTAAATAAATGCAGGCAAACAAATGCCCCGCCCGGGAACAATTGCTACATGTGCCGGCGCGTGACCGTTTTCGCGAAATCCCGCTCGAATACGCGGTCCGAGCCTTCCCACGCCTCCAGCCGGGCCGCCAGGTGAAAACTGCCGGCATCCGAGCGCATCGATGACCGTGCTTCGGTACGGACCGACCAGTCGCCGCGGGAGAGTGTCTGTTCCCACCAGATCTCCGCACGTGCCGACAGCGGATCGTCCGGCCGGATCGTCCACCGTTCGGACATGCGCGAGCCGGTGACGAGCCCGTGTTCGAGGTCGCGCGCCTCGCCGAAATCGTTGGCGACGATCACGGTGACGAGGCCGGTTTCGAGGTCGCGCTCAATGCGGCGCTCCGAAGACGCCTTCCGCATCTCCTCGATCTTCCACGGGGACGCGGCTTCCGGCTCCTCGAACCTCCATTCGTCGCTGCCGGCCGACCGGCGTACGGGAAGGGACAGCGTTCCGGCGTGGAGAGTCACCGCGACGGGTTCGGGTGACGGCCAGATCGCCGGCCAATACGCCGTCGAAATCGCGATGCGCAGGCGGTGGCCGGCGGGGACGCGGTAGGCGCACTGGTCGAGGATGACCGTGGCGGTGGCCGGCTCGCCCGGAGCGAGCGGCTGGGGGAATTCGTGCGACGTTCGATGGGTCAGGTTGAGCAGTCCGTAGGAGATCAGTTCCGAGGCGCCGTCCGGGTGGACGTCGCAGAGGCGAACGCAGACATTGGCTTGCGGGCGGTCGGCAACGAAGGCCAGGTCGATGCGCGGCGCGCCGACGATGTCGAGCGGTGCGGACAGGGCGTCGCCGTCGAAGCAGGCGGAGGCCGCGTCGTCGGGCCGCTGGTCGCCTGGCAGTTCCGGGCCGAAATTGAACGGGAAATATTCGCCCGTCGCGAGGCCGCAATCCTGCGGCGAGGCGACGATGCGCTCGAACGGCGTCGCCTCGGCGGAAAGGCCGGAGGCCGCGAGATGCAGAACGCGGGTCTCGATCGTGGGCGAGGGCCATTCGGCCTCCGCGATCCAGCGCCCGGGGCGCTCAGGATGCCAGTAGGCCGGGCGCACGCTGTCCATCAGCCAGAGCCGCATCGCCGGATCGTTCTCGACGCCGGTGTCGATGTCCTTCAGCCAACGGTCCCACCAGCGTAGCGCCTCCTGCAGGAAGCCGATCGCCGGCCCCGGTGCTGCAAAATGCGGATACTTGTGGATCCAGGGCCCGACGATGCCTTTCACCGGCGCCGAGACGTTTTCGACCAGATGCGAGATCGTGTTGCGGTAGCCGTCGTGCCAGCCGCCGATCGACAGCACCGCCGCCTCGATCGCGGAATAGTCCTCGCAGACCGAGCCGTGCTTCCAGTACGCGTCGCGCGTCTGGTGCGAGAACCAGGTCTTGGCGAGGAAGGGCATGTTCTCCAGCCGGTCCATCCACATCTCGCGCCAGCGTTCCCCGACCAGCGCCGGGTCGGGCGGACGGGAAGAGTAGGACAACATGTTCGCCGCCCAACCGAGGTTCTCGTTGAGCAGGCAGCCGCCCTTGTAGTGGATGTCGTCGGCATAGCGGTCGACGGTGGAGCAGAGCGTGATGATGGCCTTCAACGCCGGCGGGCGCAGGGCCGCGACCTGGAGCGAATTGAAGCCGCCCCACGAAATGCCCATCATCCCGACCCTGCCGTTGCACCAGGGCTGGGCGGCGGCCCAGGCGATGACGTCGCAGGCGTCCTGCAGCTCCTGCGTTGTGTATTCGTCGTCCATCAGTCCATCGGAATCCCCATTGCCGCGCATGTCGACGCGGAGGCAGGCATAGCCATGGCCGGCGAAGTAGGGATGCGTGAGCTGATCGCGCGCGATGGTCCCGTCGCGCTTGCGGTAGGGCAGGTGCTCGAGGATCGCCGGCACGGGATCGTCGACGGCGTCGGCCGGCATCCACACCCGCGCCGACAGCCGGCAGCCGTCGGGCATGACGATGCCGCTGTCCGGGTACTCGACGATCTCGCGCGGGAAGGAGGTGACGGTCTTCATCGCCGCATCCGACTATGCGGCTCACAGCGAGGCAAGGCCTGGATGCGACATATATTGATGTCGCGCCACCACCGCTCGAACCGGCGACCAGGAGACCGGTCCAACTGTTATTGTGCAATGCAGCAACGATTTCGCTGCGCTTGCGTTGCAGTTTGCGCGTCCATCCCGGGCGTCACAGAAGGGGTGCTTCACTTGCGAAAAATCTCCGACACCATCGCCCGGCTCTCCGCAATGCAGACGCGATTTGCCTCTCACGCCGCCGGTCCGGGCGTCTCCGATCGCCTCCAGCCGCTGGCGAGCTTCGGCCCCAATCCCGGTGCACTGGCGGCGAAGTTCCATGTTCCGAAAGGGCTGGAACAAGGTGCGCCGCTCGTCGTCGTGCTGCATGGCTGCACGCAGACCGCGGCCGGCTACGACCATCACTCCGGCTGGTCCAGGCTCGCCGACGAATCCGGTTTCGCGCTGCTCTTTCCCGAGCAGCAACGCGCCAACAACCCGAATCTCTGCTTCAACTGGTTCCTTCCCGGCGATGCCAGGCGCGGATCTGGCGAGGCGCTTTCGATCCGGCAGATGATCGAGACGATGGTCGCGACTCACGGCCTCGATCGCAGCCGTATCTTCATCACCGGACTCTCGGCCGGAGGCGCAATGGCCTCGGCAATGCTCGCCAGCTATCCCGAGGTGTTCGCCGGCGGCGCCATCATTGCCGGGCTTCCTTACGGCAGCGCGACCACGATCCCGGAGGCTTTCGACCGGATGCGCGGCCACGGCCACCCGTCCGATGGAGACCTGCAACGGCTTCTCCAGGACGCTTCCAAGCATACCGGACCGTGGCCGAGGATATCGATCTGGCACGGCTCGGCCGACCAGACCGTGGTCCTTTCAAACGCGGAGGCGTTGGCCGCTCAATGGCGAGGGGTGCATCAGCTGGAAGGAGCGCCATCGCGTTCCGAAGCTTCAGGACGCCATACGCGCCACGTCTGGCACGGCGCCGACGGTCTCGCCGCGATCGAGGTGAACATCATCGCTGGGATGGACCACGGCACGCCCCTCGGAGGTGATGGTCTCGGGACCCCAGGACCGTTCATGCTCGATGTCGGCGTCTCCTCGACACGGCAGATCGCGCGGATCTGGGGCATCGCGGAGGCCGAGCCGAGGGACTCCTCCCAATTGCGGTATGGGACAGCCGAAGGCAGACCGGCCGCTCGCACTGCTGCAACCCAACCGGTGGCGGCAGACAGCGCGACGGACCGCGGGCATTCCAACCCGGACCCGGCACCCGAACCGCACGGCATCAAGAAGACGATTGAAGATGCGCTGAGAGCTGCCGGACTGATGCGATAGGTAGCGAGACCCAATCGGACGGTTCAACATCCGCTGGAACGACAGAAGCGGTATGGCGTTCACCCCGCCAATCCGAGTCATCGCGATGTACCTCGTTCAGATCCTGCTGCCCCGCGCCGACAATGACGGCAAGCCCTTTGCCCGGGAAGAGTTCGACCGCGTGAAGGAAGACCTGGCCCGCCGGTTCGCAGGTGTCACCGCCTATCTGCAGGCGCCCGCGGAAGGGATATGGCGCGGCGGCACGCAGGCCGGCAGAGACGACATCTTCATATTCGAGGTGATGACGGAAGAGGTCGATCTGCCCGATTGGCGCCGCCGGCAGGCAGAACTCGAGCAGCGTTTCCGACAGGAAAAGGTGATCGTCCGCTACATGCGCATGGATCTCGTCTAGGACCGGGTTCGTGCGGACCGGGGACTAGTTCAGCGGTATGTCGTTGTCCTGCTTCTGCGCCTGATAGGTGGCCGACAGCCTGTCATAGGTCTTGGCCAAAGCGTCGGCGCGGGCGGAGAGGCGGGTGCGGTCCGGCTCGGGCAGGGCCGCGATCATGCGACGCAGCGACCGGCCGGTCCAGAAGGCATTCTCCTTGTTGTAGCCGCCGGGGTCGAGCGTGAAGACCTCCTTCAGGATCCTCAGATCGTGCGGGATGGCGAAGGCGTCGCGCGAATCCTCGTGGCTGAAGAAGTAGTAGAAATTGTCGAAGCCGGTCCAAGTGATGGCGGAGAGGCAGAGCGAGCAGGGCTCGTGGGTGGCGAGGAAGATGCAGTCCTTCGTCGCCGGCCGCGCCTCCTTCGGCAGTTCGTAGAAGCGCTTCAGCGCGTGGACCTCGCCGTGCCAGAGCGGGTTTTCCATTTCGTTGTTGGTCTCGGCGATCACGACCGAGAGGTCGGACTTCTTCAGGATCGCGGCGCCGAACAGCTTGTTGCCGGCGGCGACGCCCGCGGCCGTCTTCGGCACGATGTCCTTCTCAATCACCTCGAGCAGGCGCTCGATCAGGGCGGTGTCGGTCATGCGAATCCTTCCGGCAGATGGATCGTCCAGGGCTCGGCGAAATGGTGTTCTTCGAGGTTCTTTTCCGCGCCCGCGCGGTCGACGACGAGAAAATCCTGCGGCTCGCCGATGGGGGTCAGCACGGCGTGCCAGAGGTTGCGCGGATAGTTCACGCCCTGGCCGGGCGCGGTGACGAAAGCGTGCGGTTCGCCGGGCACGCCGTTCTCGTCGTGGGCGACGACGACCATGAAAGGCCGTGGCGACAGCGGCATAAAGGCCTGGCTGCCGAACGGGTGGCGCTCCATCATAGAGAGCGTCAGAGGGAAGGCGTAGGGCGTGCCGCGGAAGATCGACAGGATCACGCGCGCGTCCGTCCCGGCGGCCTCGGCCGTGGCGAGATCGTGGTAGCGCTCGCACCTGCCTGAATTGATCGGATAGTGGTTCGGCCAGTCCGTATCGAGCACGTCGCCGAAAGGGGCGAAGGCATCGCGGGTGAGGGGTCGGGCGGTGAGGGCGCGGGTCATCGCCGCCACAGCTTCGGGTGCCGGTTCACATCCTTGTAGAGCAGGTAGCGGAATTTTCCGGGACCGCCGGCATAGCAGGCCTGCGGGCAAAAGGCGCGCAGCCACATGAAGTCGCCGGCTTCGACCTCGACCCAGTCCTGGTTGAGCTTGTAGACTGCCTTGCCCTCCAGCACGTAGAGCCCGTGCTCCATGACGTGGGTTTCCATGAAGGGAATGACCGCGCCGGGCTCGAACGTGACGATGTTGACGTGCATATCGTAGCGCAGGTCTTCCGGGTCGACGAAGCGGGTCGTCGCCCACTTACCCGCGGTGCCCGGCATGGAGAGCGGCACGACGTCCTGGTCGTTGGAAAAGAGGGGGCCCGGAATGTCGATGCCGTCGACCACTTCGTAGAGCTTGCGAATCCAGTGGAAGCGCGCCGGCACGGTGCCGGTGTTGCGGACGGTCCAGCCGCTGCCTGGGGGCAGGAAGGCCCACCCCCCCTTGAGCATGCGATGCGCGGCGCCATCGACGGTGACCGTCAGTTCGCCGTCCATCAGGAACAGAACGCCCTCGGCGCCTGCCTCGGGCTCCGGGCGATCACTGCCGCCGCCGGGCGAGACGTCCATGATGTATTGCGTGAAGGTTTCCGAGAAGCCGGACAGAGGCCGGGCGATGATCCAGGCGATCGTCCGCTGCCAGTGCGGCAGGTAGGAGGTGACGATGTCGCGCATCACGCCGCGCGGGATGAAGGCGTAGGCCTCGGTGAAGACGGCGCGGCCCGTCAGCAGGTCCGTCTGCGGCGGATGGCCTCCGGGCGGGGCGACATATTGGGGTCCGGCCATCTTCGATTGTCCTTCCTACGCCGGCAGCAGGTCGCGCAGCCGGTACCAGGCGATGCGCTCGACCTGGCGGCAGGCGGTCGCGAATTCGTCTTCGCGACTGTTGGCGATGCGCGTCGTGAAGGCCTCAAGGATGGAGGCCCTGGTATTGTCGCGCACCGCGATGATGAAGGGGAAGCCGAACTTGGCGACATAGTCGGCGTTGAGCTGCGTGAAGGTTTCGCGCTCGGCGTCGGTCAGCGCGTCGAGGCCGGCAGAGGCCTGCTCGGCCGTCGATTCCGCCGTCAGCCGCTTGGCGGCGGCGAGCTTGCCGGCAAGGTCGGGATGGGCCTTGAGGACTCTCAGCCGTTCGTCCTCGCTCGCAGATCGGAAGGCGCGGCAGAGCGCGTTGTGCAGCCCGCCGGCGGAATCGTGCGCCGGACCGAGCTCCAGTTCGAAGGCGCGTTCGGCTACCCAGGGCGAGTGTTCGAAGATCGAGCCGAAGCGGTTGACGAAATCGTCGAGCCCCATCCGAGAGGGCCGCAGCGCCGGCAGGCGATAGGGATGATGCTCGCGCCAGTGGCGGGCGATGTCGATGCGGCGGGCGAACCAGACATTCTCGTGCGACTTGGCATAGTCGATGAACTTCTTCAGCGCCGCCGCGCGGCCGGGGCGGCCGACGAGGCGGCAGTGCAGCCCGATGTTCATCATCGACGCGCGGCCGGCGCGGCCTTCGGCATATTGCGTGTCGAAGGCGTCCTTGAGGTAGGTGAAGAACTGCTCGCCTTCCGTGAATCCAGCCTGGATCGCGAAGCGCATGTCGTTGGCGTCGAGCGTGTAGGGCAGGATCAGTTGCGGCGGGATCGGGTTGCCGTGCCCGTCATGGTCGAGCCAGTAGGGCAGGTCGTCGTCATAGGTGTCGGAGATGTAGTCGAATCCGCCCTCCGCGCAGGCGAGCCGGACCGAATTGACCGAGGTCCGCCCGAGATACAGCCCCGTCGGTCTCTCGCCCGTCACTTCGGCATGCAGCCGGATCGCCTCGATCAGGTCGGCGCGCTCGCTCGCCTCGTCATGGTTGCGATAGTCGATCCATTTCAGCCCGTGCGAGGCGATCTCCCAGCCGGCGGACTGCATCGCCGCAACCTGGTCGGGCGAGCGGGCAAGTGCCGAGGCCACGCCGTAGACGGTGACCGGAACGTGCGCCTCCGTGAAGATGCGGTGGACGCGCCAGAAGCCGGCGCGGGCGCCGTATTCGTAGATCGACTCCATGTTCCAGTGACGCAGTCCGGGCCAGGGTTGCGCACCGGTGATCTCAGACAGGAAGGCTTCCGACGCCGCGTCGCCGTGCAGGATGGAGTTCTCGCCACCTTCCTCGTAGTTCACGACGAACTGAACGCAGACATGGGAGCCGCCCGGCCATTTCGGATCCGGCGGATTGGCTCCGTTGCCGCGCATGTCGCGGACATATCGTTTCGGCTGTGTCATCGGTCCCACGATCCGCGGCATTCGCGCCGCGCTTGCCAGAGTATCAAAGGCATTGCTGCCGATTCCCACCTAAAATCTTGAAAGTCTTTGCGTCCAGCCATCCGACGCAGGCCTTACGAATCCCGGCATATTGCCGCACAATCACAAGGCATGCATCATGCTTGCCGATCAAAGAGGCAGAACCCCATGGCAGGCAGCGGAAAGCTGACGACCCACGTTCTCGATACGGCGACGGGAAAACCGGCTGCGGGCCTCGAAATCCTGCTCTACCGGGTCAGCGGGAATTCGCACACGAAGATCAAGTCGGTAACGACCAATGCGGATGGCCGCTGTGACGCGCCACTGCTCGCTGGGGCCGAATTCAGGACGGGGCAGTATGAGCTGGTCTTCCTGGCCGGCGACTACCTTCGCGCGCAGGGAACCGACCTGCCGGATCCGCTGTTCCTCGACCAGGTGCCGATCCGTTTCGGCATGGCCGAGGAGACGCACTATCACGTGCCATTGCTGATCTCGCCTTACGGCTACTCGACCTACAGGGGAAGCTGATGGCAGCGCTTGCGAACTCTGGACGGCACCCCCTCCGTCGCCTTCGGCGACACCTCCCCCGTCGAGGGGGAGGAGGGCGCTCTGTTCTGATACAGTCGCGCGTCCTGGCGCTAACTCCCTCCCCTCGACGGGGAGGGTGGCCGCGAAGCGGACGGGTGGGGTGGACTCGCACTCACGCCGCGGCGAAAGGTTAGAGCCATGACCACCATCCGCGCAACCATCCGCTTCCTGCTCAACGACGAGACGGTCGAGCTGTCGGACGTGCGTCCCGACGAGACCGTGCTCGACTGGCTGCGCCTGCGCCGGTCGCTGCGCGGCACCAAGGAAGGCTGTGCCGAAGGCGACTGCGGCGCCTGCACGGTGCTTGTCGGGCGCCTGGGCGGCGAGGGGCTGGTCTACGAGAGCGTCAATGCCTGCATCCGCTTCCTCGGTTCGCTCGACGGCTGCCATGTCGTCACAGTCGAGCATCTGAGGGGCCAGAACGGCCGGCTGCATCCTGTCCAGCAGGCGATGGTCGACTTCCACGGCTCGCAATGCGGCTTCTGCACACCGGGCTTCGTCATGTCGCTCTACGGGCTGTGGATGCGGGAGCCCTGGCCGTCGGAGGCGGCGATCGAGAAGGCGCTGCAGGGCAATCTCTGCCGCTGCACCGGCTACGACGCGATCGTGAAGGCCGCCAAGGCGATCTCGGAATACGGCGTCGCGGCCGACAGTGAGCTCTGCGCCGAGCGTGCGCGGATCACCGAGGCATTGGCCGAAATGCGCGACGGATCGCGCGTCGAAATCGGATCCGGCAAGGATCGGCTGATCATTCCGGTCTCGGCGGACGACCTCGCCGAAGTGCTGGACGCCGAGCCCGGCGCTCGGATCGTCGCGGGCGCGACCGATGTGGGACTCTGGGTCACCAAGTTCATGCGCGACATAGCGCCCGTGGTCTTCGTCGGCCATCTCGACGATTTGAAGTCGATCGAGGAGGCGGACGGCGTGCTCACCATCGGCGCCGGCGTCACCTACACCGAGGCACGAGCTGCCCTTGCCGCGCGCATCCCGGCCTTCGGCCCCCTGATCGACCGGATCGGCGGCGAGCAGGTGCGCAACATGGGAACGATCGGCGGCAACATCGCCAATGGCTCGCCCATCGGCGACATGCCGCCGCCGCTGATCGCGCTGGGTGCTGCGCTGACGCTCCGCAAAGGCGATGCCCGCCGCACGATCCCGCTCGAGACCTTCTTCGTCGCCTACGGCAAGCAGGACCGTCAGGCGGGAGAGTTCGTCGAGGCGGTGCATGTGCCGCTGCCGAAGGCGGGCGCGCATTTCGGCGTGCACAAGGTCACCAAGCGGCGCGACGAGGACATCACCGCCACGCTCGGCGCCTTCCATGTCGAGGTCGAGGGCGGGCGCGTGACCTCCGCGCGCATCGCCTATGGTGGCATGGCGGCGACGCCGAAACGGGCAAGCGCGGTCGAAACGGCGCTGGTCGGTCAGGAATGGTTGGTCGCGACCGTCGAGGCGGCGATGCAGGAATATCCGAAGGACTTCACCCCGCTCAGCGACATGCGCGCCTCGGCGGACTATCGCATGACCGTGGCGAAGAACCTCTTGCTGCGCTTCTATTTCGAGACAACCGGCACGAAGAAGCCGATCACCGTGAACCGGGAGCGCGCGGCATGACCCATCACGCTCCCAATCTCCGCGCCGAGAAGATTTCCGGCGGTGTTGCCACCGACCGGCGGCATGATTCCGCGCACAAGCACGTCACCGGAACCGCCGTCTACATCGACGACATGCCTGAGCCGGCCGGACTGCTACACGGCTGCCTCGGCCTGTGCACCGTGGCGCATGCCAGGGTCCTGTCGATGGACCTCGACGCGGTGCGCGTCGCGCCGGGCGTGAAGCTGGTGCTGACCGGCAAGGACATGCCGGCCTCCAACGACATCAGCCCGACCGGGCGCCACGACGAGCCGGTGCTCGCCGACGGCCTCGTGCAGTTCCACGGCCAGCCGATCTTCGCGGTCGTCGCCGAGACGCGCGAGCAGGCGCGGCGTGCCTGCCGGCTGGCGAAGGTGGAATACGAGGAACTGCCCTTCATCACGGACGTCGCCCAGACAGACCTGCGCGAGGGCAAGATGGTGACGCCTCCACTGAAGCTGGAACGGGGCGACGCGGCCAGCGCGATCGCATCGGCCCCGCGGCGGCTATCGGGCCAGATGCGCGTCGGCGGGCAGGATCATTTCTACCTCGAGGGCCAAATCGCGCTCGCCGTGCCAGGCGAAGACCAGGACGTGACGGTCTATTCCTCGACCCAGCATCCGAGCGAGGTGCAGCACATGGTGGCGCATGTGCTGGGCGTGCCGAGCCACGCGGTGACGGTCGAGATCCGGCGCATGGGCGGCGGCTTCGGCGGCAAGGAGACCCAGGGCAACCAGTTCGCGGCGATCGCGGCGGTGGCGGCGAAGAAGCTCGGGCGCGCGGTCAAGATCCGCCCCGACCGCGACGACGACATGACGGCCACCGGCAAGCGGCATGATTTCCTGATCGACTACGAGGTCGGCTTCGATGACGAGGGCCGCATCCTCGGCGCCGACTTCCACTATGCGGCGCGCTGCGGCTTCTCTTCCGACCTGTCGGGCCCGGTAACCGACCGGGCGCTATTCCATTGCGACAACGCCTATTTCTATCCGGCCGTGAAGGCCACCTCGGCGCCGCTCTACACCAACACGGTCTCGAACACCGCCTTCCGCGGCTTTGGCGGGCCGCAGGGCATGGTGGGTGCGGAGCGCATCATCGACGAGGTGGCGTTCGCGCTGGGCAAGGACCCGCTGGAGATCCGCAAGGTCAATTTCTATGGCGTGGGCGAGCGGGACGTGACGCCCTACCACCAGACCGTGGAGGACAATATCCTCGAGCGGATCGTCGGCGAGCTGGAGGCTAGTTCCAACTATGAGCGGCGGCGGCGCGAGATCGCGGCGTTCAACGCCAACAGCCCGATCGTCAAGCGCGGCATCGCGCTGACCCCGGTGAAGTTCGGCATCTCCTTCACCGCGACCTTCTACAACCAGGCCGGCGCGCTGGTGCATGTCTATACTGACGGCTCGGTTCACCTGAACCATGGTGGCACCGAGATGGGGCAGGGGCTCTACGTCAAGGTCGCGCAGGTCGTGGCGGAAGAGTTCCAGATCGACATCGAGCAGGTGAAGATCACCGCGACGACGACGGGCAAGGTGCCGAACACCTCGGCGACCGCCGCCTCGTCCGGCACGGACCTCAACGGCATGGCGGCGCAGAACGCGGCGCGGCAGATCAAGGACCGGCTGATCGACTTCGCCGCCGAGAAATACGGCGTGCCGAAGGAGCAGGTCGTGTTCCTGCCCAACCGGGTGCGCATCGGCAATCAGGAAATCGCCTTCGCCGACCTGGTCAAGCAGGCCTACATGGCGCGTGTGCAGCTGTCGGCCGCAGGGTTCTACAAGACGCCCAAGATCCACTGGGACCGCGACAAGGGCCAGGGCCATCCGTTCTACTACTTCGCTTACGGCGCTTCGTGCTCGGAAGTCTCGATCGACACGTTGACCGGCGAGTATGTCGTCGAGCGCACCGACATCCTGCACGAGACCGGCCGTTCGCTGAACCGCGCGATCGACCTCGGCCAGATCGAGGGCGGCTTCATCCAGGGCATGGGCTGGCTGACGACCGAGGAGCTGGTCTGGGACGACAAGGGCCGGCTGCGCACGCACGCACCCTCGACCTACAAGATCCCGCTCGCCTCCGACCGGCCGAAGATCTTCAACGTGACGCTCGCTGACTGGGCGGAGAATGTCGAGCCGACCGTGCACAAGTCGAAGGCCGTGGGCGAGCCGCCCTTCATGCTGGCGATGTCGGTGCTTCATGCGCTGTCCGATGCGGTCGCCAGCGTCGCCGACAACCGCGTCTGCCCACGCCTCGACGCGCCCGCCACGCCCGAACGCGTGCTGATGGCGGTGGAGCGGGTGCGGCGCGAGGCGGGGGTGTAGCTCTCTCACCGAAGGCGTATCCTCCGGCCATGACCGCCTCCCGCGCCAATCTTGCCCGCTTCCTCGACGCGTATCCTCAGGTCGCGCTGGTGGAGGTCGTCGAGGCGCTGGGCTCCACTCCGCGCGAGAAGGGCGCATGGATGCTGGTGTCTCCAGCGGCGACCTTCGACACGATCGGCGGCGGCACGCTTGAGTTCATGGCCATCGACCGCGCCCGCGAGGCACTGGCGGGACAGGACGTGGACCGCACACTGGATGTCCCGCTTGGTCCGGAGATCGGCCAGTGCTGCGGCGGGCGGGTCCAACTTTCGATCCGGCTGCTCGATGCGGCGGCACGCGAGGCGCTGACGGAGAAGGCGGGATGGGCGGAGGCGGGACTGCCGCAGGTTCTCCTCTTTGGCGGCGGACATGTCGGGCACGCACTTGCCGCCGCCTTCGCGCTTTTGCCGGTCAGGGTGAGCGTCGTCGATACGCGCGCCGAGGCGCTTGACGGGATGCCGCCCGCCGTCGACACGCGGCTGACCCCCATGCCGGAAGAAGCGGTGCGCGAGGCGCGGGCCGGCAGCGCCTTCGTGGTCCTGACCCATGACCATTCGCTCGATTTCCTCATTGTCGCCGAGGCTCTCAAGCGTACCGACGCCGCCTATGTCGGCATGATCGGCTCGAAGACGAAGCGGGCGACGTTCAAGAGCTGGTATCTGAAGGAGGCCGGCGGAGACGAGGCGGCGCTGTCGCGCCTGGTCTGCCCGATCGGCGGCAACGCTGTGCGCGACAAGCGTCCTGCGGTGATCGCAGCACTTGCCGCGGCCGAGATCATGACGGCGCTCAGCCGCAGCTGACCGGCGGCCGGTCGATTTCCGCCTTTGTGGCGGAACCATGTCATCACGACGGTGTTACAGCCTCCATCAATCGGAGGACGCAACATGCACGGCATCATCTACCTCGTCGGTCTCGTGGTGGTCATCCTGTTCATCCTCTCGCTGCTCGGCCTTCGCTGAGCTGCGGCGTCAGAAACGGAGAGACTGCCATGACCATGACCGATATCGCCCCCGGCGGCACGACGATCATCACGGAAGAGAAGCTCGCCGGCGAGACTGGAATATCCTACATCGACTGGCCCGCGATCCTGGCGGGCGTCGTCCTCGCAACCGCCATCTCGTTCGTTCTGCTCACCTTCGGCTCCGCCATCGGCCTGTCGATGACGTCGGCGCGCGAAGGCGAGTCCGCATCCATGTTCTGGATCGCGGTCGTCGGCGGGCTGTGGGTCCTGTGGGTGCAGGTGATCGCATCCTTCGCCGGCGCCTACCTCACCGGCCGGATGCGCCGCCGCACCGGCAGCGCCAGCGAGTATGAATCCGACATCCGCGACGGTTCGAACGGGCTGGTGATGTGGGGCCTGGCCACCATCGTCGCCGCGATGATCGCCTATTCGGGCGTCATGGGGGCGGCAAACGTCGCCGGGCAGGCGGCAAGCGCCGTCGGCTCGACTGCCGGCGCCGCGGTTGGCGAGATGGCGGACGAATTGAACCCGTCGGATCTGCTCGTCGACCGGACACTGCGCGGTGGCACCGACGCCCCGGCGCTCACCGAAGCCGATCGCGCTTCCGTCGGCCGTATCCTTCTTTCGGCTGCAACGGGCGACGGGATCGATGCGGCGGACCGCGACTATCTCGCCTCCGTCATCGCCGCCCGTGCGGGCATTCCGCCCGAGGAGGCCGCGCAGCGGGTTGATCAGGCCGTCGCACAGGCCCAGCAGATCGAGGCGGAGGCGCGCGAAGCCGCCGAACGCGCCCGCCGCGCCTCGCTCGTCGCGGCCTTCCTGACGGCTGCGGCGCTGATGGTGGGAGCCGCGGTCGCCTATTGGGCGGCGACGATGGGCGGAAACCATCGCGACCGGCAGACGGTAGTCGAAGGCTGGTATCGTCCCTGGTGAAATCAGTCATCGCATTGACTGATCGGAGGCCGCCGCGAGGCGGCCTCTTTCATTTCATCCGCCCTTCAGGATCTCCCGGATCAGGCGCTGGCACCGCTCGGCCATGAAGTCGAGCAGCAGGCGCACCTTCTGGTCCTGGTAGTTGCGGTGCGGATAGATGGCGGCGAGCTGCACCGGCGGCGGGGCGTTGTCGGCCAGGATGATCTTCAGCCGACGGTCGCGGATGAACGGCTCCACCTCGAAGCGCGGCTTGTTGATGATGCCGTGGCCGGCGAGCGCCCAGCCGGTGAGCACGTCGCCGTCGTCGGAATCATACGGTCCGCGCACATCGAACTTGCGATAGTCGTCGGCGGTCTTCAGCGTCCAGAAATGTTCGCGAATGCCTGGATAGCGCAGCATCAGGCAGTCGTGGGCAGCCTCCACCAGGTCGTCCGGCGTCGCCGGTTCGCCGCGCGCTGCGAGATAGGCAGGGGCTGCCACCAGCACCCGCTCGCATTCCATGATGCCGCGCATCTTGAGGCTCGAATCCTCCAGCGTGCCGAGCTTGAAGGCGACGTCGATGCCCTCCTTCATGATGTCGACGTCATGGTCCGAGAGGCGGAGCCTCACCTCGATCTCGGGGTATCGGCTGCGGAATTCGGGAATGCCCGACGCGATCAGGCGGCGCCCGAGCCCGAGCGGGGCCGTGACGCGGATCGTGCCGCGCGGCTTGCCCGAGAGTGCGCTCACGGCCGCCTCGGCCTCGGTAACCGCTTCCAGAACCTTCTTGGCGCCCTCGTAGAACACCCTTCCGTGTTCTGTCGGCGTGAGCTGGCGCGTCGTGCGGTTGAACAGCCGCACGCCGAGATATTTCTCCAGCTCCTTGATACGGTTCGAGGCGACCGCCGGCGAAATGCGCATGTCGCGGCCGGCCGCGGACAGGTTCTCCAGTTCGACGACGCGAACGAAGACGGCGATATTGTCGAAATAGGCCATTGCAGTCGCCCCGCTTTACGTCATTCCTATGCAATCGAAGGGCTATTATCCAGATTTTTTTGAAAGTCATGGGCATCTGCGGCCCTTCCGCTTCGCAGCGCAGCAATTACAGTGAACCGGCTGACGAAAGGGACACGGATGCAGGACCTCGCGCTCTTCTGGGACTGGCTCTCGTTCGGCGTGCGCTGGCTGCACGTCATCACCGCCATCGCCTGGATCGGCTCGTCCTTCTATTTCATCGCGCTCGACCTTGGCCTGCGCCAGCGTCCTAGCCTTCCCGCGGGTGCGCATGGCGAGGAATGGCAGGTCCACGGCGGCGGCTTCTACCATATCCAGAAATACCTGGTGGTGCCGGCGGAGATGCCCGAGCACCTCACCTGGTTCAAGTGGGAGAGCTACGCCACCTGGCTGTCGGGTTTCGCTATGCTCTGCGTTGTCTATTACGCAGGCGCGGACCTGTTCCTGATCGACCGCAACGTGCTCGACGTGTCGCCGACGGTGGCGATCCTGATCTCTGTCGCCTCGCTGGTGCTCGCCTGGCTGTTCTACGACCAGCTCTGCAAGTCGCCGCTCGGCAACAACGACACCGCGCTGATGCTGGTGCTCTACGTCTTCCTGGTGGCCATGGCCTGGGGCTACACGCAGCTCTTCACCGGCCGCGCCGCCTTCCTGCATCTCGGCGCGATCACCGCGACGGTCATGTCGGCCAATGTCGCGCTGGTGATCATCCCCAACCAGAAGATCGTCGTGGCCGACCTGATCGCGGGCCGCAAACCCGATCCGAAATACGGCAAGATCGCCAAGACGCGGTCGCTGCACAACAACTACCTGACGCTGCCCGTCATCTTCCTGATGCTCTCCAACCACTACCCGCTCGCCTTTGCGACGGAGTTCAACTGGATCATAGCTTCGATCATCTTCATCATCGGCGTGCTGATCCGGCACTATTTCAACACCGTGCATGCGCGGAAGGGAAATCCGCACTGGACCTGGGCCGCGTCCGCGATCCTGTTCATAATCATCATGTGGCTTTCGACCGTGCCGGCCGTGCTGACGGGCGAGAAGAAGGTCTCGGCAGCGGCGGAAACGATGATCGCCTCGGCGCATTTCCCGGCGGTGAAGGACACTGTGATCAGCCGCTGCTCGATGTGCCATATGGCGGAGCCCGTCTGGGACGGTCTCTACCGCGCGCCGAAGGGCGTGATCCTCGACAACGACGCCGACATCGCCGAGCACGCGCGCGAGATCTATCTCCAGGCCGGCCGCAGTCACGCCATGCCGCCCGGCAACGTTACCGAAGTGACGGTGGAGGAACGTGCGCTCCTGGTGGCGTGGTTCGAGGGGGCGCGGAAGTGAGGGGCGTGATGGCCATCTCCTCTCCGCCGTCATCCTCGGGCTTGTCCCGAGGATCTACCGCCGTTTCTCCAGATGTCGTCAATTCTCAGCGGCACTGCTCGCGCCACCTTTCGAAGCGACGGCAGATCCTCGGAACAAGCCCGAGGATGACGGCCCTTGAGGTGAGAGGGTTGCGTCCATGACAAGCCTTCTCCTCCGCGGCCGAACCCTCTCCTTCCACCGCGCGCCCGAAGCCGCGGACGACCATGCGTCCTACGCCTATGACGAGGACGGCGCGGTGCTGGTGCGCGATGGCAGGATCGTCGCGAGCGGCGCTTATGACGGAGTCAGGGCACAGGCAGGGGAGGGCGTCGAGACGGTCGACCACCGGCCGCATCTGATCCTGCCCGGCTTCATCGACGCGCATCTTCATTTTCCGCAGATGCAGGTGATCGCCTCCTATGGCGCGGAGCTGCTCGACTGGCTGAACACGTACACGTTTCCCGAAGAATCGAAATTCGCCGACGCCCAGCACGGGCGGCGCATCGCGCGGCTGTTCCTCGACGAGATGGTGCGGCAGGGCACGACCACGGTGGCGGCCTATTGCTCCGTGCACAAATCCTCGGCGGAAGCCTTCTTCGAGGAGAGCCACGCGCGCAACATGCTCAACATCGCCGGCAAGGTCATGATGGACCGCAACGCGCCGGCGGGCGTGCTGGACACGCCGCAGTCGAGTTATGACGACACCAAGGCGCTGATCGCCGAGTGGCACGGGCGCGGACGGCAGCTCTATGCGATCACGCCGCGCTTCGCGATCACGTCTTCGCCGGCCCAGCTGGAGATGGCACAGGCGCTGGCCGCCGAGCATCCCGATTGCCACATCCAGACGCATCTCTCGGAAAACCACGCCGAGATCCGCTGGACGGAGGAGCTCTATCCGGAAGCGAAGGACTACACCGACGTCTACGCGCGCTACGGGCTGATGGGGCCAAAAAGCCTGTTCGGCCATTGCATCCACCTGTCCGAACGCGAGGCGGACGCGATGTCGGAAACAGGTTCGGTCGCCGTGTTCTGCCCGACGTCGAACCTGTTCCTCGGCTCCGGCCTGTTCGACTACCAGCGCTATCGCCGCCGCGCGAAGCCGCTCAGGATTGCGACGGCCACCGACGTCGGCGGCGGCACCAACTATTCGATGCTGTGCACCATGGACGAGGCCTACAAGGTGATTGCGCTCAACGGCGAGAAGCTCGATCCGCTGAGGAGCTTCTGGCAGCTGACGCGCGGCAACGCGGAATCGCTGTCGATCGCCGACCGCGCCGGCACGCTGGAGGCCGGAACCGACGCCGACCTGGTGGTGCTCGACGCCGGAGCCACGCCCGGCACGAAGCTGCGCATGGAGACGATCCGGTCGCTCTCCGAAGAGCTCTTCCTGCTGCAGACGCTGGGCGACGACCGGACGGTCAGGGAGGTCTATGTCGCCGGCGTCGCGGCCAAATCGGCGCTCGCCGGCTGACGGATCGCCGCCTTGCCTCCTCGCTCAGCCATCCAGCTTTCGCAGGGCCTGCTCCGTGACCGGGGTAAAGAAGTTTACCAGGTTCCCGTCAGGATCCCGAAACAACAAGGACCGATTGCCCCAGGGCATGGTCGTCGGTTTCTGCACGAGCGCTTCCCGGATCGAGCCGGCGATCCGGCTGTAGGCGTCGTCGACATCGTCGACACGGAACTCGATGATGGCCGAGCGATTGGAGGCAGGCGTGGCGATGTTGCTGCCGAAGAACTGCAGCGTGCGCGTGCTTGCGATCGCGAGAGTGCAGGAAGAGGTGGCGAACTCGGCGAAGTCATCAGTGTATCAGGTGGGCGCGACGCCGGTCACGTCCTCGTAGAACCGCACCAGCGGCTTGATGTTGTCGGTGATCAGACGGATCGAAACGAAGTTCATGCGGCGTCCTTCTTGGAGCTGGGGATGGAACTGGACGACCGATGACACAACGCTCCTGACACCCTTCCGTCAGCATGCGATAGGTTGCGCGGGCCTTCGTCGCGAGCTTTGCGGTCATCAATCCACTTGACGTGGCGCGTGCCGCGCATAGACGCAGGCAAGCGTGCGAGGAAAGATATGTCGGCAGCCGAAGACATCGCCAAAATCATCGAGCAGGAGGCCGCGCTGGTGTTCGCCGCGTTCGATGAGGCGGCGGGGTTCGAGTTGGGCAGCGCACTGCGGGCGCGGGCGCTTGCTGACAACCTGCCGATCAACATCGACATCCGGCTCTGGGACCGCCCACTGTTCTATTGCGCGCTGCCGGGTTCGCGCGCGTCGAATGCCGATTGGGCGCGGCGTAAGATCAATACGGTGCGCCACTTCCTGAAGCCGAGCTACCGGCTGTTTCTCGAGCAGGGCGGAAAGGATCAGGTCATCGCCGCCCATCACGGACTGCCGGCCACCGACTACATCTTCGCCGGCGGCGCCTTCCCGATCCGTGTGCGCAATGCAGGCGTGATCGGCGCCGTTGCGATCTCCGGCCTGCCGTCGCGCGAGGATCACAACACGGTCGTCGCCGGTCTCGCGGACCTGCTCGGCGCAGACGGCGCTTCGCTCGCACTCGGCGGGGAATAGAAGGTGCCGCGTCTCGCCGCCAATCTGTCGACCATGTTCACGGACGCGCCGTTCCTCGACCGGTTCGAGCGCGCGGCGAAGGCCGGGTTCGACGCCGTGGAGTTCCAGTTCGCCTATGCATTTAAGCCGGCGGAGATCGCGGCGCGCCTCTCCGACACCGGGCTGACGCTGGCGCTGTTCAACATGCCGGCGGGCGACTGGGACCATGGCGACCGCGGGCTTGCCGCGCGACTAGCCCGGCGCGAAGAATTCCGCACCGGCGTCGGCCAGGCGATAGACCTCGCGCTCGAACTCGGGTGCAAGCGGCTGCACATGCTGGCCGGCATCGTGGCGCCCGACGACGACGAGGACCTGCTGCGCCAGACCTATGTCGACAATCTGCGCTACGCCGCGCAATTCTGCGGGACGGCGGGAATCGAGGTGCTGATCGAGCCGATCAGCCGCGAGTCCATGCCGGGATATTTTCTGACGGGCCTCGATATGGCGGCCGACCTGATCGACGAGGCGGGCGAGGAGAATGTCTTCCTGCAATACGATCTCTACCACCGCCGCTTCGTCGGCGAGGATCTCGTCTCGCCCTATCTGAAACACGCCGACCGCATCCGCCATGTCCAGGTGGCCGGCTGGCCGGGACGGCACGAGCCGGATGTCGGCGTGCTCGACTGGCGGACTGCCTTCTCCGCGCTGGACGCGGCGAACTATGCCGGCTTCGTCGGCTGCGAATACTGGCCCGCGGGCAGGACCGAGGACGGGCTCGGCTGGGCGCGGCCGTGGCTGAGGGTGGCGGTGTGAACAAGTTCGACGCCAGGGCGCTGTTCACCGCCATGTTCGAGGCGGCGGTCGCGGCTGCCGACCCGGAGCACGTCATCCGGGACCATCTGCCGAAAAAGCCGAAGGGACGAACCATCGTGATCGGCGCCGGCAAGGGCTCTGCCCAGATGGCGCGCGCCTTCGAGCGCGCCTGGGACGGGCCGATCTCCGGGCTCGTGGTGACCCGATATGGCTATGCGGTGCCTTGCGAGCGTATCGAGGTGATCGAGGCGGCCCATCCGGTGCCGGATGCGGCGGGCCTGGGGGGCGCGCGGCGGCTGTTCGAGACAGTGAAGGGCCTGACGGCGGACGACCTCGTCGTGGCGCTCATTTCGGGCGGCGGCTCGGCGCTGCTGCCCTGTCCCGCCGGAGATCTGACGCTGGCCGACGAGATCGCCGTCAACCGCGCGCTGCTTGCCTCCGGTGCGCCGATCTCGGCGATGAACACGGTGCGCAAGCAGGTCTCGGCAATCAAGGGCGGCCGGCTCGCGGCTGCCGCGTTTCCGGGGAGGGTCGTGTCGCTGATCGTGTCCGACATTCCCGGCGACCAGCCATCGCTCGTCTCCTCCGGCCCGACCGTTCCGGACGGATCGACCCGCGCCGATGCGCTGGGGATCGTCGAGGCATACCGCATGGACCTGCCCGAAACCGTGATGCGGCACCTGAACTCGCCGTCGGCCGATGCGCCGCTGCCCGACGATCCGCGGTTTGCGCGCAACGCAGTGCACGTCATCGCCTCCGCGTCGAAGTCTCTCGAAGCCGCGGCCGGGGTTGCGCGGCAGGCGGGGCCGGAGGCGGTGATCCTGTCCGATGCGATCGAGGGCGAGGCGCGCGAGGTGGCGAAGGTCCATGCCGCGATCGCCCGCGAGGTGGCGACCAGGGACCGCCCGTTCCGCAAGCCCGTGGCGATTCTCTCCGGCGGGGAAACGACGGTGACGCTGCGCGGCGCGGGTGGCCGGGGTGGGCGTAACGGCGAATTCCTGCTGTCGCTGGCGGTCGGCATCGAGGGGATCGACGGCGTCTCCGCCTTCGCCGCCGACACCGACGGGATCGATGGATCCGAACAGAACGCCGGCGCCTTCGCGGATTCCAGCACCGTCGCACGGCTGAGAACGAAAGGCCTCGACGCCAAGGCGCTGCTCAACGCAAACGACAGCTGGAGCGCCTTCGATGCGCTGGGCGACCTGTTCCAACCGGGACCGACGGGGACGAATGTGAACGATCTGAGGGTGGTCGTGATCAGATAGCCGGGGCATTTTTGCGAATGTCGCGTATTTCCGCTACATTGAGATATGGATCGCGACCGCATCATTGAGATTCTGCGCGAACATCGCCCGTCGCTCGAACGACGCGGCGTGCACCATGCTGCCCTGTTCGGCTCCGTCGCCCGCGGCGAACAGCGCCCCGACAGCGACATCGACATCCTGATCGACATTGGTTCTGATACTTCCCTCACGATCTACGATCTCGTGAGTCTGAACGATTTTGTCAGTAGGCTCTTCGATCGGAAGGTCGATGTCGTCAGCCGCGAAGGGATGAAGCCGAACGTCGGCGAAGACGCCGCCCGCGACGCGATTTATGCGTTCTGACCGGGAGCGGGACGCGCTGTCGGACATCGCGTCGAACATCAAACTGGCGCGCGAGTTCATTTCGGACCTCGATTACCCGGCTTTCCAGGCAGACCGGAAGACCACCTATGCCGTGGTACGCTGCCTCGAGATCATCTCGGAAGCATCCCGCCGATTGACGCCCGGTCTGAAAGAACGTCATCCCGGCATCCGTTGGAGGGACATAGCCGGAGCGGGCAATATCTATCGCCATAACTACAACGACGTTCTGTCGCGCGCGGTATGGAACACGGTTCATGAGGCACTCGGCGACCTGGATGACATGGTCCGCGCCGAACTCGAGCGCTAAGCCATCAGCCTCTTCACCGCCATCAAATCCGCCAGGAAGCGTCCCCGCTCGGCAGCCTTCGCATCGTCGGGGAGGCGCAGGAGATAGGACGGGTGGACGGTGAGGAAGACCTTCAAGCCGTCTTCGCGTGTCAATGTCTGCCCGCGCATCTTGGTGATCGGAACGGCCTTGCCGAGCAGCGACTGCGCGGCGGTGGCGCCCAGCGCGACGACAAGGTCGGGCCTGATCAGCGTCAGTTCATGGTCGATCCACCAGCGGCAGGCCTCAATCTCGCCCGCATTCGGCCTGGAATGGATGCGCCGCTTGCCGCGCGGCTCGAACTTGAAGTGCTTCACCGCATTGGTGACGTAGGTCGTCGCGCGGTCGATGCCGGCGTCCTCGATGATCGCGTCGAACAGCCGGCCGGCCGGGCCGACGAAAGGCTTTCCCGCGATGTCCTCCTGGTCACCCGGCTGCTCGCCGACGAAGACGACGCGGGCGTTTTCCGGGCCTTCGCCGAACACGGTCTGCGTGGCGTCGCGCCATAGCGGGCAACGGCGGCAGCCGGCGGCGGCCTGGCGCAGTTCGGCGATCGACGTTGCATCCGCCCCGTCGGCCTGGGTCTCTTCCGGGCGGTTCTTCCAGTGTTTCGCCTGGACTGTCTGATGATGGGGCGCGGGCATGGTCGGCATCCTCTCGATCATCTCGCGTGCCGACTTCTCGGCGCCGGCGATCAGGTCCGGAATGAGCGAAGCCTCGGGTAGGTTGCGCCAGTATTTCTTCGGCATCTCCGCCGTCATCGCCTTCACCTTCAGCCGTGCCGGGTTGAAGATCGAGCGGAAATAGGTGCGCCACAGCTCCTCCGCCGCGTCCTCGGCAGGCGCGTCCGACTTCGAGGCGCCGGGGCCGATGGCGAGATTCGTGCTGTCCCAGTCGGCGGTCGCCTGCGGCGTCAGGATCGTCCAGCGCATGCCGGTGAAGCGGCGCACGAAGAAGGGCGCGTTGCGCTCGACGATGAAATGCGCAGGCTCGAACCAGGCGACGAAGCGCTCGCCGGCCTCGTCCGCAATGCGGCGGAACCGCACGAAGGCGCGCATCTTGTGGATGTCGCGGCGGACCGACTTCTCCATCTCTTCGAGTTTTCGCACGTCCGGATCGGTCGCGACCGACAGAAGATGCGGCTCGCGCTGCAGCCGCCACAGGATGCGATAGAGGAAACCCAATCGTGCGGGGTCCGAATGGCAGATCACGGCTTCGGCGAGGTCGACGAAGCGGCGCGGGACGCGCAGTTCGGCATTCGGCGATACTGGCGGAAGGTCGGCGGTGACCCCCGGCGAGGCGAAAAGATCGCCGGCGTCGTTGCCGTCGATTGTCCACGACACATCGGCCGGGTCGACCCCGTTCAGCGCAAGCGCCCGCGCCGCTTCGCGCCAACCGGCGAAATCGGTTTGCGACGCAAGCCTTACCGTGTGCCGAATGCTCATCCTGGCCGCGGCGATCGTCATCAGAACAGCTCCAGTTGCTTCGCCTTCGGCGCCACCGTTTCCCGCAGGCGTTCGGAATCGAGCGCTCCGCCCGGCGACCAGCCTTCGGCGACGATGAACGGCCGGACGGCGGCGATCGACTGGCAGACGCGTCCGACATCCTCCAGCCGCAGCCGCCGGTGGACGCGCGAGGCAAGGATGCGCTTGACCGCCTTGGTGCCGAGGCCGGGCACCCGCAGCAGCAGCTCCCGCGACGCGCGGTTGACGTCGACAGGAAAGATCGCTCGGTGGTCCAGCGCCCAGGCGAGCTTCGGATCGATGGCGAGGTCGAGCATGCCGTCGGGCCGCCCGGCCAGTATCTCGCGCTGGTCGAAGCCGTAGAAACGCATCATCCAGTCGGCCTGGTAGAGACGATGCTCGCGCATCAGCGGCGGCTTCATCGACGGCAGCGCGGCTGATGAATCGGGGATCGGGCTGAAGGCGGAATAGTAGACTCGGCGAAGGCGATAGGAGCCATAGAGCCGGGCGCTGGTCTTCAGGATCGTCGCGTCCGGAGTGGCGTCGGCCCCGACGATCATCTGCGTCGACTGGCCGCCCGGCGCGAATCGCGGCCTCTTCTTCGTCCGCAAGGTAGGTTCAGCCGCTGCCTCGAGCTTCTCGCGCAGTCCGGCCATCGAACGGCGGATGGTCTGCGGCCGTTTCTCCGGCGCGAGCCGCAACACACCCTCATCCGTCGGCAGTTCGACATTGATCGACAGCCGGTCGGCATAGAGCCCGGCCTGTTCGATCAGCTCCTGCGAGGCTTCGGGAATGGTCTTGAGATGGATGTAGCCGCCGAAGGAATGTTCCAGCCTCAGCCGCCGTGCCACCTCGACCATCTCGGCCATCGTCTCGTCGGGCGACCGGATGACGCCCGAGGAAAGGAACAGGCCTTCGATGTAGTTGCGCCGGTAGAAGTCGAGCGTGAGCTTCACCACCTCATCGACAGCAAACCTGGCCCGCCGCACGTTGGAGGACGAGCGGTTGATGCAATAGGCGCAGTCGTAGATGCAGAAATTGGTCAGCAGGATCTTTAAGAGCGAGATGCAGCGGCCGTCCGGCGCATAGGCGTGGCAGATCCCGGTCGCTTCCGTCGAACCGATCCCGCCGGACTTCAGCGAGTTCCGCTTGTCGGCCCCGGACGAGGCGCAGGATGCATCGTATTTTGCGGCGTCGGCGAGAATTGCGAGCTTTTCGCGGATGGTGGGCGCAGGCATCTGTTCATGTTACGTTCTATGAGACCCCTTGGCCATTCACGATTATTTGCTTCCGCCGACGTTCGGGACGGCGCTGCCCGCGCTTGTCCTGGATCAAAGCGCTTTGCGGCGTCCCGCCCTAACAAATTGGCATCGTCGATAACGTCCCGGTGCGGTTGAGCTTCTTTACCTGCCGGAAGGATCTGGAGGAACTGGAATGGTGCAGGTGGTTGTTCTCGGTGCCGGACTGGGCGGCACGATCATGGCATACGAACTGCGCGACGCGCTCGGCAAGCAGCACAAGATCGCCGTCGTCAACAAGGGCAGCCGCTATTCGTTCGTGCCCTCCAATCCTTGGGTCGCCGTCGGCTGGCGCGATCGCGCCGCGACCGAGGTCGACCTCGTTCCCGTCCTGAAGGCGCGCGACATCGCGCTCTATCCGCAGGGCGCGCAGCGCGTGCATCCGGCCGAGAAGCGCATCGAACTCACCGACGGAACGTCGCTCGCCTATGACTACCTCGTCGTCGCGACCGGTCCGGAACTCGCCTTCGACGAGATCGAGGGGCTGGGGCCGGAGGGTTTCACCCAGTCGGTCTGTCATATCGACCACGCGCTGTCGGCCAAGACGGCCTTCGACAAGCTGGTCGCCAATCCGGGGCCGGTGATCATCGGCGCCGTTCAGGGCGCATCCTGCTTCGGCCCGGCCTACGAGTTCACCTTCATCCTCGACAAGGCGTTGCGCGACGCCAAGGTGCGCGACCGCGTGCCGATGACCTTCGTGACGTCCGAGCCCTATATCGGCCATCTCGGCCTCGACGGGGTCGGCGACACCAAGGGCCTGCTCGAAAGCGAGATGCGCCAGCATCACATCAAGTGGATCTGCAACGCCAAGGTCGACAAGGTCGAGGCCGGCACGATGCACATCTCCGAATTCGCCGAGGACGGCTCGGTCAAGCAGACGCATGCCCTGCCGAACGTCTATTCGATGATGCTGCCGGCTTTCCGCGGCGTTCCGGCCGTCATCGGCATCGAGGGCCTGACCAATCCGCGCGGCTTCATCGTCGTCGACAAGCACCAGCGCAACCCGAAATACCCGGAGGTGTTCGGCATCGGCGTCTGTGTGGCGATCCCGCCGATGGGCAAGACCCCCGTTCCGGTGGGCGTGCCGAAGACCGGATTCATGATCGAGTCGATGGTCACGGCGACGGCGCACAACATCAAGCGCTTGGTCGACGGCGCCGAGCCGAACGCGGAGGGCACGTGGAACGCCGTCTGCCTCGCCGATTTCGGCGATTCCGGCGTTGCCTTCGTCGCCCAGCCGCAGATCCCGCCGCGCAACGTCAACTGGTCGTCGTCGGGCAAGTGGGTTCACGCTGCCAAGGTCGGCTTCGAGAAGTATTTCCTGCACAAGATCCGCAGCGGCAAGTCGGAGCCGTTCTACGAGAAGCTGGCGCTTCAGGTGCTCGGCATCGACAAGCTGAAGAGCATCAAGATCGACGGGCCGAAAACGCCGGCCTGAACGCGGGGCAGCGCCAGTAGCGCAGCATCATCCGGCGGGAAACGACCCAGGCGATCGGCGGCGTCAGCGCCAGGCTCGCGAGCACGACGTTCGGCATCAGAACCGTGGCGTGCTCGCTGAGCGCCGGAACCGAGAGAACCGTGATCGCGCCGGCGCCGAACAGGACGGCGTTGACGGGCAGGGCAGCAAGCGTGGCAACGTAGACGCGGGTTTTCATCGGACTCTCCGTCGTGTCGGAGAGACAACTCCGACCAGAGCCAACGGTTCCGGGTGCTACGCCTCGTGCAGATAGAGCTGGTCCTCCAACTCGCTCCAGGACTCAAATAGACATATTCATCCCGGCAACCTGAGCAATCGCTGGATTCGTTCAAACTCGGTGCCCGGAAAGCGCTCCCGAAGTGCTACGATACAGAGCGGATGCACCGGGTTTCGATCCAGCCAACTCCAAGGTGCGAATTCCACTCCCGATGCCACCAATAGGCTGTCTATCTTCTCCACTGCGTCCAGCCATGAACCCTGCAGCGGGGTCGCGTCGCCCAGGCGCGTCGACGCTCCGTCCGGAAACCTCACCTCGTAGATGATGTCATCGCTGGTCTTTCCCGTTCGCTCGATGTGGTTGCACCCGGTCTCCACTTTCACGGCCGAGGTCCACTGCCGGGGATCTCTGGATTTCCACGGAAGAAGGGGCGAATGAACATATGTCGTCGCGGTGTAGATCTCATGCGCCCGAAGGTCGCGAACGAGTATCATCGCGCCCATGGCAATCGGCAGCGCGCCTGCGAGCGCGAACGTCCATGCCAAGTTCAGTCCCACCCGGCGGACATAGCCCGCCGGATCACTTTCGCTCTGCGCCCCCGCCAGGATCTTTCGCATAAGCCATCTCGTTGCGCGCAGCTTCAGGCTGTCAGAGGTGCCGAAGACCAACACGTTGGCTAGCAACCGCGGTGACATCGCTTGCGCAAAGAGGACAGGTGCTCCGGCGGCGAGTATCCAGCCGAAGCTACCGAAGATGAGCGGTAGCCCGAAATTGTAGTCATAGAGCAGCCCGTCGATCTCTTTCGCACGGGCGTAGGCGATCTGCGCTGTCATGCCTTCAAGGTAAGGCCAGAGATACCGCATGCCCGCGACAAGCCCGGCTGCCATGACAAGAATGTACAAGAATTCTGTCCCATGATTGATCCATGGGGATAGCTTTTGACGCTTCAAGTATTCCACGACCGGCTGCGGAACGCCCGCATCGCGCAGAGTCTGAAAGTGCTCGCTATAGCTTTCCGGTCTCACTGAGTCTCTCGCAAGCCGCCAGGTCGGCAGCCGTCGTTTATCAAACCTCGTGCAGATAGAGCTGGTAGTCGAGTTCGCTCACCGTGCGGGCGACGCGGAGATATTCGGACTGCTTGATCGCGGTGAAGGTGCGGTGCAGGTCTTCGCCCAGCGCCTCGCGCAGGAAGGCGGACCCTTTCGCCAGCTCGATCGCGGCGCGCCAGTCGACCGGCATGTTGGTCGCCGCGTCCGAGGCCTTCTCGTAGCCGTTGCCCTCGGTCATCGGGCCGGGATCGAGCTTCTCGTCCAGTCCCTTGACGATGCCGGCCAGCACCGTGGCGGCGACGAGATAGGGATTGGCGTCGACGCCGGACGGGCGGTGCTCGATGCGGCGACTCCTGACGTCGCCCGCCGGCACCCGCAGCGCCACGGAGCGGTTGTTGACGCCCCAGGTCGGCGCGATCGGGGCATAGGACTGCGACACGAAGCGGCGCCAGGAATTGGCGTGCGGGGCAAAGACCAGCATCGATTCGGCCATCGTCGCCGACAGCCCGCCGAGCGCCCGCAGGAGGTCGAGCGACCAGGTCTCGCCATTGGCCTCCGAGAAGACGTTGCGGCCGGTGCGGTCGCTCATCGAGACGTGCAGATGCATGCCGGAGCCGGCGTAGTCCTCGATGGGCTTCGCCATGAAGCAGGCGGTGACGCCGTGGCGGCGGGCGGCGGCGCGCACGATGCGCTTGAGCATGACGAGGTCGTCGGCGGCCTGCATGATGTCGGTGCGGTAGTGGAGCGTGAGCTCGTACTGTCCCGGAGCATATTCGGAGATGACCGTCTCGGCGGGAATGTCCTGCGCCTTCGCCGCGGCGTAGATGTCGGAGAAGAGCGGTTCCATCCCGTGCAGATGGTCGACCGAATAGACCTCGGTCTTGGCCGAGCGGCGGCCGTCGACCACCGCGGAGGCGGGTCGCACGCGGCCGTCGGCGTCGCGCTCGTTGGCGAGCAGGAAGAACTCGAGCTCGAACGCGCCGGCCGGCTTCAGCCCCATCGCGTCCAGCCGCGCCACCTGGCGCGCGAGCGCGTGGCGGGGGTCCGACGTCATCGGCGTGCCGTCGAGCAGATACATCGACATCAGCACCTGGCCGCGGGCGGGGGAGGTCCCGTGCAGCGGCTTCAGCGTGCCGGGGATCGGCCAGGCGCGCAGGTCGCCGTCGCCGGAATCCCAGATCAGGCCGGTCTCGTGAACGTCCTCGCCGGTGATGTCGAGGCCGAGCACGGAGATCGGCATGTGTCGTCCGCCTTCAAAGAGCGGCATCAGTTCGTGGCGGCGGATGATCTTGCCGCGGCCGACGCCGTTGGCATCGGTCAGCACGATGTCGATCGCCTCGATCTCCGGGTGGCCGACGAGAAATGCCTGGGCTTCGGCGGGCGTTGAGCCGGAGGGGGAGGTCATGCGCCGACGCTCCCGCCGAAGAAATATACCCCCTCACCGTCTCGGGCTTCGCCCGATCCACCTCTCCCCCTTGCAGGGGGCGAGGAGGCGCCAATCGCGGAAGCTGCCGCTCCTCGCCCCCGGGCAGGGGGAGAGGTGGCTTGCGAAGCAAGACGGTGAGGGGGTGCTTCCTGACGCTGCAATTCTTCGACCCTCACCCCTTCAACTCCGCGCAAATCTCCCCGAACGCTTCCACCAGACGGTCGACCTGCTTCTTCTTCGTCGCCGGCGAGACCAGCATCATGTTGTGGAACGGCGCGATCAGGCAGCCGCGGTTGACGAGGCCGACATGGATCGCGGCTTCCAGCACCGGGGCGTGTGCTGCTTCCGCCTCCGCGCCGTTCCTCAGCGGTCCGGGCGCGCAGATGAACTCGACGCGGGCGCCGACGCGCGCGACGTGCCAGGGCAGCTTCGCCTCAGCGATCGCCTCGGAGAGGCCGCTGGCGAGGCGGGCGGCGAGCTTTTCCATGTGGCGGTAGTTCTTTTCCGTCATCACCTCGGTCAGCGTCGCCTTCATGCAGGCGAACTGCAGCGGATTGGCCGACAGCGTGGTGCCGATGCCGGAATAGCCCCACGGCTTGGCGCGGGTGTACGCGCCATAGCGTTCGGCCACGCCCGCCGACAGGCCCCAGACACTCGCCGGAACGCCGCCGGCGATGGGCTTGCCGAGCACGAAGATGTCCGGGTCGAGATCGTGGACGCGGGTGTAGCCACCGAGGCCGCTGGAGATCGTGTGGGTCTCGTCGACCAGCAGCAGCGTGCCGGTCTCCCGCGTGATGCGGCGCAGTTCGGCGTGATAGCCCGGGTCGGGCAGGACCATGCAGGAATTGGTCAGCACCGGCTCGGCGATGACGCAGGCGACATCACGCGGAGCGAGCGCCGCCTCGAGTGCGGCGACGTCGTTGAACTCGATGACTTTCGTGTCTTCCGTCAGGTCGCGGAACTGGCCGGAGAGGCCGGGCTTGTTGACCGGCTTGCCGTCCTTCAGCTTGACGAAAGTCTCCTCGACCGCGCCGTGGTAGCAGCCGTTGAAGACCAGGATCTTCGACCGCCCGGTCACCGCGCGGGCGACGCGCAGCGCGAAGCGGTTGGCGTCCGACGCGGTCGTGGCGATCTGCCACTGCGGCAATCCGAACATCGAGGTCAGCAGATGGCCGAGTTCCAGCGCGTCCTGCGACGGCAGCATGTAGGTCAGGCCGCGCCGAGCCTGGCGGCGGATGGCGCGCGCCACCGGCGGCGGCGAGTGGCCGAACATCGAGCCTGTGTCGCCCAGGCAGAAATCGTCGAGCTCGATACCGTCGATGTCGGTGATGGTGGCGCCCGACGCCTTCTCCACGATCATCGGGAAGGGCATCGGCCAATCGAGCATCCAATGCATCGGGACACCGTCGAGAAATCCCGCCACGCCGTCGGCGAAGCGCTTCCTCGATTTCGGCCGCGCCTTCGCATAGGCACGCGCCGCGCGGTCGCGCAGGTCGGCGATCGTCTGTGGAGATGGCTGGCCGGAGAGATCTTGAGAAGTCATGGGATCGCAGATCGAGAGGTCTGACCGTCGATAACACCGATCCTCGGGCGAAGGAAACTCCCGGTCGTCATCGCGCAACGCCGATTCGTAATCCTGACCGCCATGGAAGACGCCTTCGATCAGTACCAGGTCTGCGTCGACTACAAAGGCGATGGTGGCGCGGCGTTCGAAACCGATCGTTCGAAGGCCGGGCAAGATTTCGTCGCGCCGTCTTCCCCGATTGGGAAACAGGTGGAGCTTTTGGCAATGGGCGACGATCCGGCCGACATAGTTGTCCGCGGTGCGTTCGCTTGCCTTTTCGCAAAGATAATCGTGCAGGTCTTCAAGCTGGCGTATGGCGCGAGGCGTGAAGGCGACACGCACGCTCAGGAATTCGCGGCCGAGCGGCCTCGCCGGTTGCGCAGATGATCGAGCACGTCCTCCGCACGCATGGCCTTTTCGGGATCTGCCAGATATTCGGCATGTCCCGCGACGATGTCTTCGCGAAGCCACGATTCCAGCGAGCGGTCGCGGTCGAGCAGGCTGCGCAGGCCGGCCTGCAGCATGTCTTCGGCCGAATTGTATTCACCGGCCTCGACCTTGAGCCGCATGGCTTCGGCCAGATCGGCCGGCAACGTCACCTTGATGCTGACATTCGCATTCATGCTACTGCTCCTAAGAAGCAGATTACCATGAAGGCAGCCGAACGTCATGTCGAGGAAACGGGGATAGTCGCGCGTGACATCGGCCGGAAACGTGGCGCGGCGACAGAAGGCGCAACAGCGGCCCGGGACGTGCCCCGGGAAACGAGGAGAGAGCCGATGCGCCGGATCACGATCGCCCTGATGTCCTTTCTGGCCTTGGTCACCGGCGCGCAGGCGTCGGGCGGCTTCGGCTGCGATGCGAAGGACGAGAATGTCGAGTTCCTGTTCGAGAGCGGCATGACGCGCGGCATGGGATCGCCCGTCTTCAATTTCCGCGGCACCGTCGAGATCAAGTCGAAGGATGTCGCGGCCGATCTGCGCACGGTCGAGTTCGACGGCGCGCATCTGGCTCAGTACTGGTCGGAGGACGACCAGCTCAACCTGGTGATCTACCGCGAGCGCGAGGGCGACAAGCCGCACGGCTACGTCCAGATCGTCATCCGCACCAAGGGCGACGAGGAAGGGCTGAACGGGAGATACGATCTGACCGTCTTCGACGGTGTCGACGACAAGACGCCCGAGGGCAAGACCTACACTGCGAGCGGCAAGGTCGAATGCATCGTGGAGTAGCGCTCAGGCGCTGATGTCGACCACGCCGCAGTCGCCTTCCTCGGAACCGAAGGCGAGGCGGATGCCGGCGGCGTCCCACGCCATCGAGGTGATCGCGCTCTTGCCGCCGCGCCTCAGCACGACTTCCTTCAGATCGGCAATGCGGCCGGCGAGGATCATGCCGTCCGCATAGCCTATCGCGACGATCTCGTCGCGCGGATGGCAGGCGACCGCCGTCACCATCGTGTTGCCGCGCGTGCCGAGTTCCACCGGTGCCTTGCCCATCGGGCCGTCCTTGGCGGAGAACGGCCAGACGATCGCGGCCGGCGCGCCCGATGTGGCGAGCCACTTGCCCTTCGGGCTCCACGACCAGCTCTTCACCTTGGCCGGATAGCCGGTCATGCGCATGTGCTTGCCGTCGGCGAGCTTCCAGCCGTGCAGCGCGTTCTCCTGCATGGTGGTGACGAGGAAATTACCGTCGGGCGAGAAGGTGATGCCGTTATGCGCACCCGCCCATTCCAGTTCGGCGGGCTTGCCCTCGGCTGCCGGGAAATGCAGCGTCGCGCCGTTGTAGCGGGCGACCGCGATGCGCATGCCCTTCGGCGCGAAGGCGAGGCCCTCCACCGAGCGCGGATGGTCGTACGACTTCACCTTCCCGTCGGCGAAGCGGACATAGGCCGTCCGGCCGCTGGCATAGGCGACGGCGCCCTGCGGGCCGGTGGCGACGGAGGTCACCCACTTGCGCGGCACCTCGGCCAGAGTCTGTGTCGAACCGTCCGGGCGGGTGAGCGCCACCTTGCCGTCCTCGCCACCGGTCACAAGCGCCATGCCGTCCCAGGTCACCGCGGCGCAGAGCAGGCCGTCATGCGCGGTCACGGATTTCGCGCCGTGGTCGAGGCGATGGATTGCGCCGTCGGCCAGCGCGAAATGCGGCACACCGTCGAGGAAGGCAGCGGCGACGCAGTGACCGGCAAGGTCGAAGGGGGCGACTGTGGGCATGTTTTCGACTACTCAAAGAGGCGTTTTGATCGCTCATAGAGGAGAGCGGCGCTCGATGCGATAGGCGCGACGCAAGGACGCCGTTCTTCTCCCCGTTCACGGGGAGAAGATGCCGGCAGGCAGATGAGGGGCGGCCCTGGCCCTGCTCAAGGCGGCATTGGCCCCTCATCCGGTCCTTCGGACCACCTTCTCCCCGTGAACGGGGAGGAGGGACTAGGCCTGGCAGGCCTCGAAGGTCCGCTTCAGCCGCTCGGCGTCGAGGTTGCGGCCGATGAAGACCAGACGGCTCTCGCGCTTCTCGCCGTCCTTCCAGGGACGCTGGTGGTCGCCCTCGATGATCATGTGGACGCCCTGCACGACATAGCGCTCGTCGTCGCCCTTCAGGGCGATGATGCCCTTCAGCCGCAGGATGTTCGGCCCTTCGGCCTGGGTGATCTTCTCGATCCACGGAAAGAACTTCTTCGGGTCCATCTCGCCGGCGCGCAGCGAGATCGAATTGACCGTCACGTCGTGGATGTCGGAAGCGTGGTGATGCTCGTGGTCGCCGTGATCGTGGTGATCGTGATCGTCGTCGGCGTCGAGGAAGTGCGGGTCTGTCTCCAGCGCCCGCTTGAGATCGAACGCGCCGCGGTCGAGCACGGCGGCGAGATCGACGGCCGAACGGCTGGTCTTGTGGATCTTCGCGGTCGGGTTGATGGCACGGATGAGGCCTTCGACCTTTGCAAGCTCCTCCGGCGTCACGAGATCGGTCTTGTTCAGCACGATCACGTCGGCGAAGGCGATCTGGTCCTCGGCCTCGCGCGAGTCCTTCAGCCTGAGCGGCAGGTGCTTGGCGTCGACCAGCGCCACCACCGCGTCGAGCCTGGTCTTGGCGCGCACGTCGTCGTCCATGAAGAAGGTCTGCGCTACCGGCACGGGGTCGGCGAGACCCGTGGTTTCGACCAGGATGGCGTCGAAGCGGCCGGGACGGCGCATCAGGCCCTCGACGGTGCGGATCAGGTCGCCGCGCACCGTGCAGCAGATGCAGCCATTGTTCATCTCGTAGATTTCCTCGTCGGACTCGACGATGAGGTCGTTGTCGATGCCGATCTCGCCGAACTCGTTGACGATGACGGCGTAGCGCTTGCCGTGGTTTTCGGAGAGGATGCGGTTCAAGAGCGTCGTCTTGCCCGCGCCGAGGTAGCCGGTCAGGACGGTGACGGGAATCTGCGTGCCGTTGCCGGCATTGGTCTGGGTATCTGCCATTGTCTGCTCGCGGGAAGGTGACGGTTGTCGCCCATATAGGATGGGGCAACGCCGATTGCACCTCCCCGCCGGCGGCCAGCGGCCGGTGCTCCGACCGACCGTCAGCCGGCTGTCATCCCGCTGCAACATTGCTCTGGCAGATGTTCGCGCGCCGGCCGCGTTGCCGGCAAAGAAACGACTTGCGCAACCGCGGCGCCTCGCGACAATCCGCGATCGTGACGCAAGCCGGACAGCGGGGGACGTGATGGCGAAAGCTGCAAAGGGCGCGACCATGACCAGGCTCCAGTCCACCGCGCGGCTGGCCCGCACGGTTCTCGCCTCCCGGTTGCTGGCGCATGGCTTCTATGCCGGCCAGGACCAGATCATGATGGCGCTCAACGCCGAAGGCGGTCAGACGCCGGGGCAACTCGCCGCCCGGCTGGGTGTGCGGCCGCCGACCATTACCAAGACCATCAACCGGTTGCAGACGCAGGGCTTTCTCGAGAAGCGGGCCTCCGATTCGGATGCGCGGCAGGCGCATATCTTCCTGACCGAGCGGGGCGCCGACGCCATCAAGGCGATCGAGAAGTCCGTCCGCAAGACCGAGAAGCAGGCGATGCGCGGCCTCGACAAGAAGGAAATCAAGGCGTTCGCCAAGGTGCTCGGCCGGATCGAGGCAAACCTGTCGCAGGAGTTGGACGTCGTGGCGGACGAGGTCGAGCCCGACGAGGACGAATAGCAGCCACGGCTATTTTGCACTTGCGATCCGCGGGGACATCACGGATGAAGGGCGGTTCCCGCTAACATTTTACGCACCGCGCCCTTGTCCCACGATTCCCCACGATCCGAACAGGCGACGCCGGTCGCGGCGATCCTGCTCCTGCTCGGGTCCGGGCTCTTGTTCTCCTTCCTCGACGCGAGCGCAAAGTGGCTGGTGCTGTCCGGCATGTCGGCGCCCTTCGTCGTCTGGGTCCGGTTCGCGGTGCACGTCGTGCTGGTGCTTATCCTGTTCCAGGGATGGCGGAACCGCGAGATGTACCGGGTCCGGAACCTGCCGCTGCAGCTGCTGCGCGGCATTTTCCTCTTCGGCTCGACCATCTTCAACTTCCTGGCGCTGCTGACCCTGCCGCTCGCGGATGCAATGGCGATCTACTTCCTGGCGCCGATGGTCATCACGGCGATCGCCGGCCCGCTGCTTGGCGAGTGGGCGGGATGGAGGCGCTGGGCGGCGATCGGCGTCGGCTTCGTCGGCATGCTCGTCGTGATCCGACCCGGCTACGGAGCGTTCGGGATCGGCCATGTCTACGCGCTCGTGTCGATGGTCTCCTACTGCCTCTACGTGCTCATGACGCGGCGGATGGCGGCGACCGAGACGTCGGCCAGCCTGATCTTCTATTCGGCGCTGGCGCCGGTCCTGTTCATGTCGCCCGCCCTTCCGCTCGCCGGCTCCGTGCCGCCCGACATGCTGCACTGGATCGTCCTGATCTCGCTCGGCTTCTATGGCGGGCTCGGACACTGGCTGATCATCCATGCCTACAAGCGGGCGCAGGTCGCGGGGCTCGCCCCCTATCCCTACGTCCAGATCATCTGGGCGACGCTCCTGGGGTACCTCGTCTTCGGCGACGTCCCCGATCTCTACACGGTCATCGGCGCGGGCATCATCGTGGCGAGCGGCCTCTACATCGTGCATCGCGAGCGCGAACTCCGGCTCGCCAATGTGACCGAGCCGAACTCCGAATCGAGCAGCCTGGCAAAAAAGCTTTGATCGCCGCGCCCCGCTGACATAGTTTCTTTAAACTGTTTAACTCAGCGGCGGTGGGAGGGGACGGCTGGCGCAGAAAATCAAGCTTTCCACGATCGCTGATGCGCTGGGGGTGTCGACCGCCACGGTGTCGCTGGCGCTGCGGGACAGCCCGCTCGTCGCCGATACGACGCGCGACCGGATCAAGGACTATGCCCGCACGATCGGCTATATCTACAACCGGCGCGCCGCGAGCCTGCGAACGTCGCGGTCGGGCATCGTCGGCGTGGTCGTCCACGACATCATGAACCCGTTCTTCGCCGAGATCCTTCGATCCATCGAAACGGAACTCGACCGCAGCGGCCAGACCTTCATCCTCTCCAATCACTACGACCAGCTCGAGAAGCAGCGCAGGTTTATCGACACGCTGCTGCAGCTCGGCGCCGACGGGGTCATCATGTCGCCGGCGATCGGCACTCCGCGCGAAGACATCGAGATGATCGAGGAGAACGGCCTGCCGGTCGTGCTGATCGCCCGCCACGTCGAGGGAGCTACCGTGCCGGTCTTTCGCGGCGACGACGCCTACGGGATCGGCCTGGCCACCAACCATCTCATTTCGCTCGGTCACCGAAAGATCGCGATGATCGGCGGCACCGACCAGACCTCGACCGGACGCGACCGATACCGTGGCTACGTGCTGGCGATGGAGAAGGCAGGTCTCGAGGTGAAGCCCGACTGGCGCATCCCCGGCCCCCGCACCAAGCAGGGCGGCTTCGAGGCGACCGGGCAGTTTTTAGCGCTGAAGGACAAGCCGACCGCCGCGGTATGCTGGAACGACCTCGTCGCGATCGGCCTGATGAACGGCATCTCGCGGGCAGGTCTGGTCCCGGGCATCGACATCTCGGTCACCGGCTACGACGACCTCGAGGAGGCGGCTATCGCCACCCCTGCATTGACCACCGTCTGGAACGGGCAGCGCGAGGTCGGCCGCCGCGCCGCGCGCGCTCTGCTCGACCGGCTCGGCGGCGACCATTCGCCGGCTACGCCCGACCTGATCCGGCCGGAACTGCATGTGCGGCAATCGACCGGCAAGCCTTCGTCGCGGTGATACGGACGGGGCGGGATCGGACCCTGGAACGATATTTCGATGCGCCGTGATCCAGCGACAAAGATGAGATCCCGGCAGAGCCTGGTCTCTAGCTGAACGCCACACAGGAGGGTGCGAATTGGCTTCGACGGACAGGATACCGGTTCTCGTTCCGGGCGCGCTTCACCCGCATGCGGTGGCGCGGATCGGCCGGGAATTCGAAATGCTCACGCTTCCTTCGGCGGATACGGCGCTGGTGACGCCCGAGCTTGCCGGCCGCGTGCGGGGCATGGCGGTGGGAACGACGATCGACGCGGCGTTTATCGACGCCTTGCCCAGGCTCGAGATCATTGCCAATTTCGGCGTGGGATACGACGCAGTCGACGCGAAACATGCCGGGTCGGTGGGCGTGATGGTGACCAACACGCCCGACGTGCTCACCGAGGAAGTAGCGGACACTGCCATTGGCCTGCTCCTGAATACCGTTCGCGAACTGCCCAAGGCGGAAGCCTGGCTACGCGCCGGGAAGTGGGTGTCGGAGGGAAATTATCCGCTGACCCGGGCCACGCTGCGCGGCCGCCGCGTCGGCATCTTCGGAATGGGGCGGATCGGACTGGCGATCGCCCGGCGCATCGAAGCGTTCGGACTGCCGGTCAGCTACTACAATCGCCGCGCGGTCGAGGGCGTCGCATACACCTGGTATCCGAGCCTGCTGGGACTTGCCGGCGCGGTGGACACGCTCATTTCGGTGGCGCCGGGCGGTGCATCGACGGACAAGGCGGTGAACCGGCAGGTGCTGGAAGCCCTCGGACCGAACGGCGTGTTCGTCAATATCGGTCGCGGCTCGACGGTGGACGAGGAGGCGTTGGCGCAGGCGCTCGCCGATGGCACGATCCTTGCCGCCGGGCTCGACGTATTCCGTAACGAGCCCAATGTTCCCGCGAGCCTGCTCAGTCTGGAGAATGCGAGCCTGTTGCCGCATGTCGGGTCGGCTTCGGTCCAGACGCGCACGGCGATGGCCGACCTCGTCGTGGACAACCTCGCGGCATGGTTCGCGTCCGGAAAGCCGCTGACCGCGGTGGCCGAGACGGCGCATGTCGTCGTCGGCGCACGGAGCGCCCGATAGGGATAGCCTGCCTGAAAGGTTAGCCGCGGCGCGCGGCGACTATTCGGCCGCCACGCGCATTCCGCTGCGCGCGGCGCGATGGGCGCGGGCAGCCTCGCCGAACGCCCTGAAGATCCTTGCCGATGCGTCGTCGGATTTGACCCAGTATTCGGGATGCCACTGCACGCCGACGGCAAACGACCGGGCGCCGACGACCGAGACCGCCTCGACCGTGCCGTCGTCGGCTACGGCCTCGACCTGGAGGTTCCTGCCTAGCCGGTCGACTGCCTGGCGGTGGACGGAGTTCACCGGAATCTCTCCCGCGCCGAAGATGCCGGCAAGGCAGGTTCCCGGCTTGATCGCGATGCGCTGGCGGATGGCGAAGCGCTCGTCCTGATCGTCGCTCACAGGCGCGCGGTGATCCATCCGGCCCTCGATCTCCTGCACTTCCGTGTGGAGCGTGCCGCCGAGCGCGACGTTCATCTCCTGGATGCCGCGGCAGATGGCGAGCAGCGGCACCTCGCGCTCAATCGCCTTGCGAATCAGGGGAAGCGTGGTGGCGTCGCGGTCGTGATCGTAGGGGCCGTTGGCTTCGCTCGGGTCGCCGCCGTAGAGGCCGGGGAAGACGTTCGACTTCGAACCGGTGATCATCACGCCGTCGACGCGGTCGAGCAGTTCGTCGAGGTCGAGCCTCGGACCGAAGGACGGGACGAGAAGCGGAAAGACACCGGCACCGGCAATCGCCGCCTCGAGATACTGCCGCGGCGCGGCATGCCAGGTGTAGTTCTCGAACTGGCGCACGTCTGTCGATACGGCGACGAGGGGCTGCGTCATGAATGCTGAATCCGCTTTGTTCAGGTCACGATGTGGAGTTGCTTCCTACACCCGATCGCAGCGGAAATCCAATGTGACGCGCGACCTCCGCCGGTCTGACCCACCCGAAAGACGGAGAGGGACGGGCCAGGTACTTAGACCACTGTCTAACGTAGAAATACGCCAAGCGCTGCGTAAGATCCTGAAATTCTGGACATAAGCGTCCGAGCGTGTATGTAACGCGTGCCTTGAGCGGAGGCTGCGGACGCGCGTGCGCGCGACGCCAAGTTCGGTTGTAGGTTCGAGAGGAGATATCATGGATCGCAGATCATTCATCAAGAAGGCGGGCCTTGCCGGCACCGGTGCCGTCGCCGCCACCACGCTCGCGGCGCCCGCCATCGCCCAGAGCGCGCCGAAGGTCACGTGGCGCATGACGTCTTCCTTCCCGAAGTCGCTCGACACCATCTACGGCGGCGCCGAGGTGCTGTCGAAGATGATCTCCGAGGCTACCGACGGCAATTTCCAGATCCAGGTCTTCGCGGCCGGCGAGATCGTCCCCGGCCTGCAGGCCGCCGATGCAACCACGGCGGGCACCGTCGAGTCGTGCCACACGGTTGCCTACTACTACTGGGGCAAGAACCCGACCTGGGCGCTGGGCGCGGCGGTTCCCTTCGCGCTCAACGCGCGCGGCATGAACGCCTGGCACTACCATGGCGGCGGCATCGACCTGTTCAACGAATTCCTCGGCGCACAGGGCCTCTACGGCCTGCCGGGCGGCAACACCGGCGTGCAGATGGGCGGCTGGTTCCGCAAGGAGATCAACACGGTCGCCGACCTGCAGGGTCTGAAGATGCGCATCGGCGGTTTCGCCGGCAAGGTCGTCGAGAAGCTCGGCGTGGTGCCGCAGCAGATCGCCGGCGGCGACATCTATCCGGCGCTCGAAAAGGGCACCATCGACGCCGCCGAATGGGTCGGGCCGTATGACGACGAGAAGCTCGGCTTCTACAAGGTCGCGCCCTACTACTACTATCCGGGCTGGTGGGAAGGCGGTCCGACCGTCCACTTCATGTTCAACAAGGCGAAATACGAAGAGCTGCCGGCGAACTACAAGTCGCTGCTGCGCACTGCCGCGCAGGCCGCCGACGCCGACATGCTGCAGAAATACGACGCCAAGAACCCGGCCGCGATCAAGAACCTGGTCGCCAGCGGCGCACAGCTGCGTCCGTTCAGCCAGGAGATCCTGTCGGCCTGCTTCGACAAGTCGAACGAGGTCTATGCCGAGATGACGGCGACCAATCCCGAGTTCAAGAAGATCTGGGATTCGATCACCGCCTTCCGCGGCGCCTACTACCTCAACGCGCAGGTGGCAGAGTACAACTACGATACGTTTATGATGATCCAGCAGCGCGGCGGCAAGATCTGACCCGCGCAAGCCCCGAGAAAGCCCCGGAACGGCGACGTTCCGGGGCTTTTTTCGTTTTGCAGGCACGACTTTAGGCGTAGCCTCCGGCGCCGCCGGGTACTTTACTTGATTGGTCCAGCGTGCATCATTGGACCAACGGTCGGCGGGGCGGCCAAAAGATTCACATAGAACGTCCAGCCCGAGCCGTTTGGTCCACTTCTGGGAGGATATTCAATGGATCGTCGTACATTCATCACCAAAGCCGGCCTGGCCGGCGCAGGCGCCGCAGCGGCGTCGACGCTCGCCGCGCCGGCCATCGCGCAGAGTTCTCCGAAGATCGCCTGGCGCTGCACGTCCTCGTTCCCGAAGGCGCTCGACACGATCTACGGCGCCGCCGAGACGATGGCGAAATACGTGAACGAAGCTTCGGACGGCAATTTCCAGATCCAGGTCTTCGCGGCGGCTGAAATCGTCCCCGGCCTGCAGGCGGCCGATGCGACCGCGGCGGGCACCGTCGAGATGTGCCACACCGCGTCCTACTATTTCTGGGGCAAGGATCCGACCTTTGCGCTGGCGACGGCCGTGCCGTTCTCACTCAACGCGCGGCAGATGAACGGGTGGATCTATCATGCCGGCGGCGAGGCGCTTCTGAACGAGTTCTATGCGACCCAGGGGCTCTACGGTCTCGCCTGCGGTAATACCGGTGCCCAGATGGGCGGCTGGTACCGCAAGGAGATCAACACGGTTGCCGACCTGCAGGGCCTGAAGATGCGCATCGGCGGCTTTGCCGGCAAGATCATGGAGAAGCTGGGCGTGGTGCCGCAGCAGATCGCCGGCGGCGACATCTACCCGTCGCTGGAGAAGGGCACGATCGACGCGGCCGAATGGGTCGGTCCGTATGACGACGAGAAGCTCGGCTTCTACAAGGTCGCTAAGTACTACAACTATCCCGGCTTCTGGGAAGGCGGCCCGACGCTCCATGCGATGGTCAACCTCGCCAAGTGGAATGAGCTGCCGAAGAACTACCAGGCGCTGCTGCGCGCGGCCTGCGAAGCGGCCAACTGCGACATGATGGCGAACTACGACGCCAAGAACCCGGCGGCGCTGCGCCGTCTGGTGGCCGGCGGCGCGGTGCTCAAGCCGTTCAGCCAGGAAATCCTGTCGGCCGCGTTCGACGCGGCGACAGCCACCTATGCCGAGATCAGCGCCTCGAACCCGGCATTCAAGAAGATTTACGACAACCAGGCGGAGTTCCGGAAGGACGCGTATCTCTGGGCGCAGATCTCCGAATACACCTACGATACGTTCATGATGATCCAGCAGCGGGCCGGCAAGCTCGGCTGACCGACGCTTCCTGGTCGAAACGAAAACCCCGGGGCGTCGCCGCCCCGGGGTTCTTGTTTGAGCGACGTGCCGTCAGAACTTTGGCGGCTGCGTCAGGTCGTTCGACGGCGCCGGCTGGGCCGGCTGGGCCGGCGCGCCGAAGTTCGGCGGCTGGGTGAGGTCGTTGCCGGAGGGCTGCGCGGGCTGGCCAGGTGCGGGACCGCCCAGCGGCGGCAGGCCGAGGCCTCCCGGCGCGCCCAGGCCGCTTCCTCCGGCGGGTCCGCCGAAGCCGGGCACCTCGATCTTGATCGTCGCCGGATCGACCCCGGTGCCAGCGCCCTTGTAGTGCATGACCATTCCCGGGAAGATGATCACCAGCGCCACCATCAGCACCTGGATGCCGACGAAGGGCACCGCGCCCCAGTAGATCTGGCCGGTGGTGATCGGCGCGATCTGCTTGCCGGTAACCCGATCGAGATAGGGCACGCGCGCCGCCACCGAGCGGAGGTAGAACAGCGCGAAGCCGAAGGGCGGGTGCATGAAGCTGGTCTGCATGTTCACGCCGAGCAGGACGCCGAACCAGATCAGGTCGATGCCCAGCCGGTCCGCGGCCGGAGCCAAAAGCGGCACGATGATGAAGGCGAGCTCGAAGAAGTCGAGGAAGAACGCCAGGAAGAACACCAGGATGTTCACCGCGATCAGGAAGCCCGTCTCGCCGCCGGGCAGCGACACCAGCAGGTGCTCGACCCAGACATGGCCGTTGACGCCGTAGAAGGTGAGCGAGAAGACGCGCGCGCCGATGAGGATGAACAGCACGAAGGACGACAGGCGCGTGGTCGAGGCCAGTGCCTGCTTGATGACGTCGAGGCTCAGCCTGCCCTTCGCCGCCGCCATGATCAGCGCACCCACCGCGCCCATCGCGCCGCCTTCGGTCGGCGTCGCGATGCCGAGGAAGATCGTGCCGAGGACGAGGAAGATCAGCGCCAGTGGCGGGATCAGGACGATGATCACCTGCTGGGCGAGGCGCGACATGATGCCGAACTTCATCGCCCGGTCGGCGATGGCCACGACGTAGATCACGAGGATGCCGACACAGGCGCCGAGGATGTCGGCATTGTCGCCCTGGGTCGGGTAGAGCCAAAGATGCGCGGCGTAGGCGATCACCACCACGCCGGCCAGCGCCACGAGCAGGGACGTCACGCCGGAGCCCAGCGTGCGCGCCGCCAGGGGCAGCGCCGGCATCGAGGCCGGCCGGATGATCGACATGAGCAGGATATAGGACATATAGAGGCCGGTCAGGATCAGGCCGGGGATCAGCGCGCCCTTGTACATGTCGCCGACCGAGCGGCCGAGCTGGTCGGCGAGCACGATGAGCACGAGCGAGGGCGGGATGATCTGCGCCAGCGTGCCCGACGCCGCGATGACGCCCGAGGCGAGCCTTCTGTCGTAGCCGTAGCGCAGCATGATGGGCAGCGAGATCAGGCCCATGGCGATGACCGATGCCGCGACGACGCCGGTCGTGGCGGCCAGCAGTGCACCCACCAGGATGACGGCATAGGCGAGGCCGCCGCGGATCGGGCCGAAGAGCTGGCCGATCGTGTCGAGCAGGTCCTCCGCCATGCCGGAGCGTTCGAGCACGATACCCATGAATGTAAAGAATGGAATCGCCAGCAGCGTCTCGTTGGCCATGACGCCGCCGTAGAACCGGTCAGGCAGTGCATAGAGCAGCGGCCAGGACAGGTTGATCGAGCCGTTGGAGAGTGGAGCGAGTTCCACGCCGATGAAGAAGAACAGAAGGCCGTTCGCGGCGAGCGCGAAGGCGACGGGATAGCCGAGGAGAAGGAAGACGATGAGCGAGAAGAACATGATCGGCGCCATGTTCTGGGCGATGAACTCCATCATTTCTTGAGCTCCTCGACCAGCGCCTTGGCTTCCAGTTCCGCTGCTTCATGGGCCGATATGAATGGTGTCGGGTCGTCCATGTCGCCGCGCATGATCGCGATCTTCTTGATGATCTCGGATACGCCCTGGATGCCAAGAAGGACGAAACCGATCAGCAGCAGCAGCTTTGCCGGCCAGATGATCAGTCCGCCGGCATTGGTGGAGACTTCGCCGGACCGGTAGGAGAGAAGGAAATAGGGGGTGAAGTAGTAGATCATCAGCAGGACGAAGGGCATCAGGAAGAAGACGTGCCCGAACAGGTCGATCCAGTGCTGCACCCGGCGTGAGAACATGCCGTAGACGATGTCGACGCGGATGTGTTCGTTCTGCTTCAGCGTATAGGCGGCGGCGAGCAGGAAGGCCGCGCCGAACAGATACCATTGCATTTCCAGCCAGGCGTTCGACGACATGTTGAACGTCTTGCGGATAACCGCGTTTGTCGCACTGACCAGAACCGCGGCCAGGATCGCCCAGGAGATCCACTTACCGATGAATTCGTTGATACGGTCGATCAGGCGCGAGAGAGCCAGAAGCCCCGCCATGCACACTCCTCCCATTTGATGCCGCGTGTCGCTTCGCGATCTCCGCCGCTACTCCCTAGTGCCGAAAAGTCGTACGCGAAACAAGCGCCGATTCACGCGATCCGCGTGCAACGGCGCTGCCTACCATCTTTGTGCACTGCAAAACAGCATGGTGAAACTACCAGATTGTCGCGACTTTGGTCGGATAACGCGGCGGAAACTAGACGTTCTGGTTGCGCGCGAGGTCGGTCGAGCGCAACACCAGCAGCAGCACCAGCGCCGAGAATATGCCGGCGTCGCGCCACTCTCCGGGAAAATAGCCCGTCCAGAGCGATTCCGCGAGGCCGACGCCCATCGCTCCTAGTGCCGAGGACGATGGCGAGCCGCCAAGTCCGAGCGCGGCGACGAACAGCACCTTGAGCCCGAAGACCAGGCCGGTGTCGAAGCTGATGTTGCCGAAGTGGATCGCCGCGAGAACGCCGGCGAGGGCGGCCATCATGCCGCTCACGACGACCGTTGCGCGAAAGACCCGGTGCGAATCGATGCCGCACATGGAGGCGGCCAGCGGATCGTCGCAGATCGCGCGCCATGACGCGCCGAAGCGGGAGAGGGCGAGCCAGGCCGCCGCCAGCGCTACCGCCGCCGCGACAATCGCCACATCGACGATCTGGATGAGGGTCAGCGTCACCGCGAATGCGCCGTCGCGCCAGAAGACGACGGTGCTGGCGAGAACAGGCGGCAGCCACAGGTCGCGGCTGTCCATCGCCAGTCGGCCGAGTTCCATAAGGACGATCGCAACCGCCAGCGTGGCGGCGACGATCGTGTTCGGGTTGCCGGCGCGCAACGGCTCGAGAACCGTGCGCGACACGAGGTGAGCCGCCAGCCCGGCATAAGCGAAGGCGAGAAGCATACCGAACCCGAGCGCGGCCGGCAGGGTGAGCCACAGCACGTTCCACGCGAAGACGGTGGCCAGAATGCCCACCTGGCCGCCGAACGCGAAGATCGCGCCGTGGGCGAGATTGGCGCGGCGCAGGATGCCGTAGGTCAGCGCATAGCCGAAGGCGAGCAGCGCGTAGATCGAGCCGATGTGGAGGCCGTTCAGGAACTGCTGGAGAAAATAGGCCATCTCGGATCGGCGGAACACACATCAGGAGACGTCGACGGAATGCGCATCGCCGAGCGGGAAATTCGGCACGAATCTAACTTGCAATATGCATTTTGCAAGTTAGTATTTCGACATGGAGACCATCTGGACCCCGCACCGGTTTTCGGGCGAAGTGCTGGCGCTGGACGTTGCGAACACGGTGGTGCTGCGCGTCGATCCTTCGCGCACCTTCGACCGGTTCGACGATCCCGCCGAGATCGAGCGCTTCGCCGCCGCGGCGGGCGGGTTCCGGGCGGAGGAGATCGGCGGCAATGCGCTCGTCGTTTCCGAGCCCGGCACTGCAAAGGCGAGGATCGTCGCCTTGCGCGAGGCAACCGACGCGCTGTTCCGCGACGCGGTGACCGCCGGCACCATCCGGTCCGGGCGTCTCGCGCCGCTGCTCGATCGCTGCTCCGCCGCGCTCGCAGCGTCACCGGTGGAGATCGCACCCGATCGGGCGGGTCTGGCGGCCGGGCAGGGCCGGGTCGAGCTCGAAGCGGCGGTCGCCGTCTCCGCGCTCTCGCTGCTTCAGCCCGACATGCGCCGCCGCATCCGCATCTGCGGCAATTGCGGCTGGCTGTTTCTCGACAAGAGCCGCAACGGCAGCCGCCTGTGGTGCGACATGAGCGTCTGCGGCAACCGCCAGAAGGCGCGGCGGCACTATCGCCGTGCGCGCAACGACACAGGGAAGCGGACCGATGCGTAGATCTCTCGGGCTGGCGATGGCCGTATCGCTGCTGATGCTGGGCGCGTGCAGGGATGAGAGCAGGCCCGGCAAGCTGTTCGAGATTTCCGGCAAGCTCTTCGTCTTCAACTACCGCGTGGCCACCGCGACCTATCTGGTGACGCTGAAGCCGCTCGGCCCTGTCGAGGACGGCCAGACCGCCGTCGCGAGCTTCGAGGATCCCGCCGGCGGCCAGGCGATCGTGGTGCGCCAGAAAATCTGGCCGAAGCTCGACAAGACGGTTCTGGAAAGCCCGCCGCTGCGCTGCGTGCAGAAGGACCGCCCCTACTCGGTGACGATCCGGATCGAGGGGCCGGATGCAGCCGTCCGGCAGGAGATCACGACGGCGATCACCTCCAACCTCGACCAGGAAGTGCTGCCCGACCGGCCCCTGGTCCTGGGGCCGGTCTACACGCCTAATCCCGATCTCGCCGGTCGTCCAGATGGCAAGCTCGACGTCACCAACGAAGCAGGCTGCCCGGGCCGCGCCTGACCGTCAAGCCATTGACAGCGCGGCGGAAAGTTGCGCGACGCACCCCGCTTGCGGTCATAAAGCCGATGCCTTGGCACCGCATTCTTCACGCGGATTGCTCTTTTGCAGATCGCGTTGATTTCGTTTGACGTTGCCGAGCGGCGCGGAAAACACTAGGTCATACGGAGGGCGGTCTGGCCTACCCAACCGTCCGGCAGGAGGCCGTTGATGACGCTTCACGACGTGACGCTCGACGACAAGTTCGATCTCTCCAAGGAGCGGATCTTCCTGTCCGGGGCGCAGGCCGTCATCCGCATGCTCCTGATGCAGCGCGAGCGCGACCGCCGGATGGGCCTGGATACGGCCGGTTTCGTCTCCGGCTACCGCGGTTCGCCGCTCGGCGGGCTCGACCAGCAGTTCTGGCGCGCCAAACGGCAGCTCGAAGCCTCCAGCATCGTCTTCCAGCCCGGAATCAACGAGGAACTCGCGGCTACCGCCTGCTGGGGTTCGCAGCAGACCGAGCTTCTCGGCGAAGGCAAGCACGACGGCGTCTTCTCGCTCTGGTACGGCAAGGGGCCGGGCGTCGACCGCTCGGGCGACGTCTTCCGCCATGCCAACCTCGCCGGCACGTCGAAACACGGCGGCGTCCTGGCGCTCATGGGCGACGACCACACCGCCGAATCGTCGACCAACGCGCACGCGACCGAGTTCCTCTTCGTCGACACGATGATCCCGATCCTCAATCCGGCGGGCGTACAGGAACTTGTTGACTACGGGCTCTATGGCTTTGCCATGTCGCGCTTCGCCGGAACCTGGGCGGCGATGAAATGTGTCAAGGACAACATCGAATCGACCGCTTCGGTCGACGTCTCGCTCGACCGGCTCAACATCGTGCTGCCGGAGATCGACCTGCCGCCCGGCGGTCTCAATATCCGCCACGAGCTCGACCAGATGGGCCAGGAAGCGCGTCTGCACGAATACAAGCGCGCCGCGGCTGCCGCCTTCATCCGCGCCAACGGGCTGAACCGGATCGTCTATTCGGGCGGGCCGAACGCCAAAATCGGCATCATCACCGTCGGCAAGTCCTATCTCGACGTGCGCCAGGCGCTGGACGATCTCGGCATCGACGAGGCGCGCGCTGCGCAGATCGGCCTCAGGCTGTTCAAGGTGGCCGCGCCCTGGCCGCTCGACGTCGAGCACATCTCCGATTTCGCCCGCGGCCTCGATACGGTGATCGTCGTCGAGGAGAAGCGCTCGCTGATCGAAGTGCAGATGCGCGAGAACCTCTACGGCAGCGCGACGCAGCCCCTGATCGTCGGCAAGAAGGACGAACGCGGCGAATGGCTGTTTCCGGCCAAGGGCGCGCTCGATCCCAATGATATCGCCATCGCGGTGGGTGACCGGATCCTCAAGACGGTCGGGCATTCGGAAGAGATCGCCGCGCGCGTCGCCCAGCTCAAGCAGTACCAGGCGATGCTCGCCGACACCAAGGACGTCGCCAACCGGACCCCCTATTTCTGCTCGGGCTGCCCGCACAATTCCTCGACCAAGGTGCCGGAAGGCTCGCTCGCCGGCGCCGGCATCGGCTGCCATTTCATGGCACTGTGGATGGACCGCCAGACCGTCGGCTTCACCGCGATGGGCGGGGAGGGCGCGCAATGGATCGGCCAGGCGCCATTCTCGAAGCGCGAGCACATGTTCCAGAACCTCGGCGACGGGACCTACAACCATTCGGGTTCGCTGGCGATCCGCTTCGCGCACGCGTCCAACGCCAACATCACCTACAAGATCCTCTACAACGACGCGGTCGCCATGACCGGCGGCCAGCCGCACGAAGGCGGGCTCAAGGTCGACCAGATCGCGCGGCAGGTCCGCGCCGAAGGCGTCGAGCGGATCGCCGTCGTCACCGACGAACCGGACAAATATGCCGGCAAGGCGGAGTTCCCGCCCGGCACGACGTTCGATCACCGCGACGATCTCGACGCCGTCCAGCGCGAGCTGCGCGAGGTCAAGGGCGTCTCGGTGCTGCTCTACGACCAGACCTGCGCGGCAGAGAAGCGCCGTCGCCGCAAGCGCGGCACGTTCCCGGATCCCGACAAGCGGGTGATCATCAACGAGCTGGTCTGCGAGGGCTGCGGCGACTGCGGCGTCAAATCGAACTGCGTCTCGGTGCAGCCGGTCGAGACCGAGTTCGGCCGCAAGCGGCGCATCGACCAGTCGAGCTGCAACAAGGATTTTTCCTGCGTCAACGGCTTCTGCCCGTCCTTCGTGACGGTGCACGGGGCGAAGCTGCGCAAGGCGGAAGGGATCGCCGGCGCATCGGATCCGCTCGCCGGCGTGCCGGAGCCGCGCCTGTTTCCGCTCGGCGAGGGCGGCTGGGCCTGCATCGTCGACGGCATCGGCGGCACCGGTGTGGTGACGATCGGCGCCATCCTCGGCATGGCGGCGCATCTGGAGGGCAAGGGCTGCGGCATGATCGACATGGCCGGCCTGGCGCAGAAGGGCGGGGCGGTGTTCTCGCATATCCGCATCGCGCCGACGCCGGACGACATCAACGCGATCCGCGTCTCCGCCGGCAAGGCAGACCTGGTGCTCGGCTGCGACCTCGTCGTCTCGGGCGCCAAGAAGGTCCTGGCCTCGGCGCGCGAGGGGCGCACCATTTTCGTCGCCAACACCGCCGAGGTGATGCCGGGCGATTTCACCCGCCAGACCGATTTCTCGCTGCCGACCGAACGGCTGAAGAAGGCGATCCGCCAGGCTGTGGGCGAGGAGAACGCGCATTTCTTCGACGCCACGAAGAGCGCTTCGACGCTGTTCGGCAATTCCGTCGGCGCCAACATGTTCATGCTCGGCTTCGCCTATCAGCATGGCGGCCTGCCGGTGTCGGCCGAGGCGGTCGAGAAGGCGATCGAGCTCAACGGCGAGGCGGTGAAGATGAATATCTCCGCTTTCCGCTGGGGCCGGCGCGCGGCGCACGATCCGGAAACCGTGCGCAGGCTCGTCCAGTCCGTGCAGGGTGCCGACAAGCCCGCGCTCGCGCAGACGCTGGACGAGATCGTGTCACGGCGCGTCGAGTTCCTCACCGCCTACCAGAACGCGGCCTATGCGAAGCGCTATGCCGAGCGGATCGAGCGGCTGCGCCAAGCGGAAGCACGCGCTGTGCCCGGCTCGACGGCCGTCACGGAGGCGGCGGCGCGCAACCTGTTCAAGCTGATGGCGATCAAGGACGAATACGAGGTCGCCCGGCTCTACACGGACGGCTCGTTCAAGAAGCAGCTCGCCGCGCAGTTCCAGGGCTTCGACAGCCTCGAGTTCCACCTCGCGCCGCCGATCCTCGGCCGCAAGGGGGCGGACGGGCAGCCTCGCAAATCCTCCTTCGGGCCGTGGATGATGAAGGCGTTCGGCGTGCTTGCCGCGTTCAGGGGCCTTCGCGGCACAGCTTTCGACGTTTTCGGCTACTCGGCCGAGCGACGGATGGAGCGCCGGCTGATCTCGGAATACGAGGCAGATCTCGATCTGATCGAGGAGCACCTTGCGCCGGCTTCCGCCGATGCGGCGGCGGCGCTGGCCTCCGTCCCGGCGCTGATCCGCGGCTATGGCCATGTCAAGGCCGGCAATGCCGCTAAGGCTGAAGGCGAGCGGACGCGGCTGATCGACCGCCTCGTCGCCTCGCCGTCCAAGCCGGCGCTTCAGGCGGCGGAGTAGGCTATCTTCCGGCATCCGGATGGATACGCGGCGGGCCCGGCCGGGCGTGCCGCCGGCAGCGATGCCGCGAGCCGCGCTTTTCGCTGTGTTTCGCCGGATTCGCCGCGATTCATAAGCCTTTCTTAAGGTGGCCGTGACAAAGGTCGGGTTCCGTTCGCAGGCCCATCGGGAAATGGCAAAGACGAAAAGCAAGGCGGTTCCCAGCGAGGTCTACATCCCCTTCGTACAATCGCTGTACGCGGATGCGTATATCTTGTACTGGGGCGGCATCACCCAGGGCGCCACGTCCCTCATCGTCTATCTGCACAACGGCAAGATCGCGTATCTGCTGCTCGCAGTGGCGCTGCTGGGCGCCGGGCTGTTCCGCTACTACGGCATCCGTAAGCGCCAGAGACTGCCGCCGCCCGCGACGAGCGAGATCGCGCGCCAGTGGGAGGTCGACTACCTGCTGCGCGGCGCACTGCAGGGGTCGCTCCTAGGGTTCTACTGCTTCGTCGCGCTCTACCTGCAGCCCGATCCGCTGGCCGAGATCGCGTCCATCGCGGTGACGCTCGCCTGCGCGATCGCCATCGTGGGGCGCAACTATGCGTCCAACCAGATGGTCCTCATCCTCTCGACGACGATGACGCTGCCGATCTCGGCCGGCGTCATCCTGCGCGGCGATCCCTACAACATCGCGCTCGGCCTGCTCTTCGTCCCCTTCTTCACCGCGATCGTGAACATGTCGACGCGGGTGCGCGAGACATTCCTGTCGGTGATCTACGAGAAGCTCAAGGCGAGCAGTCTGGCGCTGCGGTTCGACCGGGCCCTCAACACCATGTCGCATGGCCTGATCATGCTCGACAGGAACGGCCTCGTCGCCGTGGCGAATGCCGAGGCCGCCGACCTGCTCGCGTTTTCCTCGCCCGACAAGCTGATGGGGCGCACGCTCAAGGCGCTCCTGATGCGCGGCGTCGCGGGCGGGCTCCTGTCGCTGCGCGATTCCCACTATGTCGAGACGCAGCTGACGCGCGCGCTGCGAGATGGCCGGGACAGGAAGCTGCTGGTCAGCTTCACCAACGGACGTCACCTCGAGTTCTCGGCCCGCGAAGGCCGCGACGATCTCGGGGTGATCACCTTCGAAGACGTCACGACGCGTGTCGAGGCGGAAGAGAAGATCCGCTACATGGCCCGCTACGACAACCTGACCGGTCTGCCGAACCGCGCCTATTTCCACGAACTCGTCGGCGAGTTCCTGATCAGCGGCGACCCGCAGCGCAGCTGCGCGCTCGCGGTCGTCGACCTCGACGATTTCAAGAACATCAACGACACGCTCGGCCACCCTGTCGGAGACGGGCTTATCTACTCGGTGGCGCAGAAGCTCGCCGGGCTTGCGCGCGACAACGTCAAGATCAGCCGCTTCGGCGGCGACGAATTCATGGTCTATTTCGACAATGTGGAGAGCCCGCAGGCTCTGCAGGCCGAACTGGCCCGCATTTTCGAGGCACTGCAGGGCGAGGTCGATGTCGCAGGACATTCGCTGCGCGTCCAGGCAAGCGCCGGCGCGGTGATGGCGAAGGTGTCCGATACGGATGTCGACTCGATGTTCGTCAAGGCCGACCTCGCGCTCTACAAGGCCAAGGAATATGGCAAGAACGGCTGGCAGGTCTTCGAAGCCACGATGGATGCGGAGTTCCGCAACCGCCAGATCCTGAAGGCGGACTTGCGCAACGCGGTCGAGCAAAAGCTGCTTCGCGTCGTCTATCAGCCGATCGTCGCGATGGACACGATGCGCATCGCAAGCTGCGAGGCGCTCTGCCGCTGGGATCACCCCGAGATCGGGCCCGTGTCGCCGGGCGTCTTCATCCCGCTCGCCGAGGAAATGGGCATCATTTCGGAGATCAGCGATTTCGTGCTCAAGGCGGCCAGCGCGGAATGCGCCAAGTGGCCCGAACATATCCGCGTCTCGATCAATCTGTCGGCCAAGGACTTCCGCAACAGCAACGTCATCGCCGCGGTCAACGAGGCGCTGGCGCTGTCCGGCCTTGCGCCGGGCCGCATGGAGATCGAGGTCACTGAAACCGCGCTGCTGGACGACAAATCCTCGACCCGCAAGCTGCTCGAAGAGCTGAAGGCGCTCGGCGTGCGCATTGCGCTCGATGATTTCGGCACCGGATATTCGAGCCTGAGCTATCTCCACACGCTGCCGCTCGACCGCGTCAAGATCGACCGGTCGTTCATTGAGGACATTACCCGCAACGAGCGTTCCCTCGATCTTCTGCGCGGGGTCGTGAACCTCTCGCGGCCGCTCGGCCTTTCCGTCACGATCGAGGGTGTCGAGACGTTCGACCAGCTCAAGGTGCTGGCTCTCGACGTGAAGCCGGACCTGGTGCAGGGCTTCCTCTTCGGCTCGGCCCTTTCGGCTTCCGGCATCGAGACCATGTCGACGACCGTCTGGCCCTTCGCCCAGGACCTCAAACCGCTTCGCCGCATCGTCGCGCGCTAGCCTTTCTTCGCACCAGCCAGCGCCGCAGGAACCGGAACGCCGCGTCGCCGACCGCGTTAACCTCCTGTTAAGGTTAACGTCAGGTAAACGAGCCTCATACAAGTTTCGCCTTTACTCATCAAAGTGTTCGTCTACCCTTCCTCAGGGGTTGAGGGGCCACTGATATGATCGGACAACCGGCAGACATGACCGGAGCAGGGGTCCCGCCAGGCGTTTTCGACACGACGCCGGTTCCATCGAACTTCGCGCGCAGCGTTCTCGATCTGCTCGCCCGCACCGAATACCGGCGCTGCGACAAGGGTGAGGACCTGGAGGCGGTCTATCGGCTGCGCTACAAGTCCTACCTGGCAAGCGGCATGGTCTCGGCCAATCACGAGCGGATCGTCACCGATGCGCTCGACGATCTGCCCAACTCGATGCGTTTCGGAATTCATGTCGACGGCGAACTGGTGTCGACGCTTCGTCTCCATCACGTGACCGCGGAGCATCGCCAGTCGCCGAGCACGACGGTCTATGGCGACCTGCTCCATCCGCGGATCGACGCGGGCGAGACGTTCATCGATCCAAGCCGCTTTGCCGCAGATCCGGACTGGACGGCGCAATATCCGCACCTGCCCTATGTGACGCTGCGGCTCGCGGCCATGGCGTGCGTCTACTTCGCGCCGGACTATTGCCTGTCGACGATCCGCACCGACCACGCCGGCTTCTACCGGCGCGTCTTCGACGCCCAGCAGGTGGGCGGGCTGCGGGCCTATCCGGCGCTCAACTACGAGGTCGTGCTCTACCAGGCGCACTACAAGAGCATCGCGGCCCGCACCGGCCTGCGCTACCCGTTCTTCAAATCCTCGGCGCTGGAGCAGCGGCTGATGTTCGGCAAGCCGGCCGAAGGCGACCTGGAGCCGCTGACCATCCTGCCGACCGCCCGGTTCTTCGCCGAAGCCGCCTAGCGCGACAAAGGGCGACCAACCGCCGCGTCGCCTTGTGTCCGACGCCCAGGCGCAGCATATGTCCTCGGACGACGTCTGATCCGCGAGCGCGAAGGACGCATGATCACCAAGGACGAATTCGTTCGCAACGCCATCTGGGCCCGGGAGCTGACCCCGGCCGAGCTCGACCGTGCCCGCCGCGGCGTCGTCGAGAAGCACATTCCCAAGGGCGGATATATCTGCCACCGCGGTGACAAGCTGGACTACTGGACCGGCGTGATCAGCGGACTGGTCAAGATCAGCGCGATCTCGGCCAGCGGCAAGGCGATGACATTTGCCGGGGCCGGCGCCGGCGGCTGGTTCGGCGAAGGGTCCGTCCTCAAGGACGAGCCCCGTAAATACGACCTGGTGGCGATCGCCGACACGCGTCTGGCCATGATGGCACGCGCGACCTTCATGTGGCTCTACGAGAATTCGACCGGCTTCAACCGCTTCCTGGTGCGTCAGTTCAACGAGCGCATGGGGCAGTTCATCGCCACGATCGAATATGACCGGATCCTCTCGCCAAAAGCCCGGGTGGCGCGCAACATTTCCTGGTTCTTCAATCCCATCCTCTACCCGGTCACCAAGCTGGAGATCGACATCGGGCAGGAGGAGCTCGGCCTTCTGGCAGGCGTGTCGCGGCCCGTGGTCAGCAAGAGCCTGCAGGCGCTCGAGGCCGAAGGGCTGCTTCGCGTCGAGCATTCGCGCATCGTGGTGTTCGATGTCGAAGCCCTGGGAAACTACGAAGACGATTGAGCGAGACGCCCGTCATGCCCCGATCCGGGGCGCGGAAAACGAATGGCGCACTCCTAATGACAATACCGCCGCCTGTCTGTCAATGGCGGCGTTGAACCTTGCCTCGCAACGTGGAACTCTACCCATAGAGGAACAAGGTCCGGATGGGGCCAGCCGGGATACGCGACCGACTCCAAAGTCAGGGTTGCGTGCGCCGCAGGCGGGTCGCAAAATCCGGGCAAACCGCGAAAACGCGGACCGGGAGGAGTTGGCGAGATGGATTCGACGGCGTCTGCCGCCGATAGGCCGCTTGATACGTTTCCGAAGTACCTGGTGTGGAACGCCGAGCGCTTCGCAGGCCGGCCGGCGATGCGACACAAGAACTACGGCATCTGGCAAAGCTGGACGTGGAAGCAGCAGCTCGACGAGGTGCGGGCGCTGTCGATCGGCCTGCAGACGATCGGCCTGGTGCGCGGCGACAAGGTCGCGGTCGTCGGCTCCAACCGGCCGCGGCTCTACTGGACCTTCGCGGCGGTGCAGGCGTTGGGCGGCGTCCCGGTGCCGGTCTATGCCGACTCGGTCGCCGAGGAGATGGCCTATGTGCTCGACCACGCGGAGGTCCGCTTCGCCGTCGTCGAGAACCAGGAGCAGGTCGACAAGCTGCTCTCCGTCGCCGACAAGGTGCCCTCGCTCCACGACATCGTCTACGACGAGCCGCGCGGCATGCGCGACTACGACCCGAAGCATCTGCACGACTACGAGAAGGTGCGCGACGCCGGATTGAAGCGGCTGGAAGCCGGCGGGGTCACCGAGGGTTGGCTCGCCGAGATCGCCCAGGGCAAGGGCTCCGATCTCGGCATCATCCTCTACACGTCTGGCACGACGGGGCGTCCGAAGGGCGTGATGCTGTCCAACGACAATCTGGTAAAATCGGCGCTGCACGGCAACGCGTTCGATCACCTGACCGAGCACGAGACCACCATCGCCTACCTGCCGCTAGCCTGGGTGGGAGACCACGTCTTCTCCTATTCGCAGTCCTATACGGCCGGCTTCTGCGTCGCCTGTCCCGAAAGCCCCGACACGGTGACCGAGGACCGCCGCGAGATCGCGCCGACCTATTTCTTCGCCCCGCCGCGCGTCTTCGAAGGCCTGCTGACCGCGATGATGGTGCGCATGGAAGATGCCGGGCGAACCAAGAAGCGCATGTTCGACAGCTTTCTGGCGCACGCACGCAAGGTCGGCGAAAAGATCCTCGACGGCGAGCCGGTCGGCGCCTGGGACCGGCTGAAATACGCGGTCGGCGAATTCCTGGTCTACGGCCCGGTGAAGAACCGCATGGGGCTTTCCAAGCTGAGGGTGGCGTACACGGCCGGCGAGGCGATCGGGCCGGAACTGTTCCGCTTCTACCGCTCGATCGGGCTCAACCTGAAGCAGCTCTACGGGCAGACGGAAGCGACGGTCTACATCACCGCCCAGCCCGACGGCCATATCCAGGCCGACACGGTCGGACTGCCGTCGCCCGGCGTCGAGATCAGGATCGCCGACAATGGCGAGGTGCTCTACCGTTCCGACGGCACCTTCATCGGCTACTACAAGAACGAGCAGGCGACGGGCGAAACCAAGACGCCCGACGGCTGGGTGAAGACCGGCGACGCGGGCTTCTTCAACGCCGACGGGCATCTGAAGATCATCGACCGGGCCAAGGACGTGGGCAAGCTGAAGTCCGGCGCGCTGTTCGCACCGAAATACATCGAGAACGCGCTGAAGTTCTTCCCCGACATCAAGGAGGTCGTGGCGTTCGGTGACGGCCGCGACTTCTGCGCCGTGTTCATCAACATCGACCTGCAATCGGTCGGCTCCTGGGCCGAGCGCAACAACATCGCCTACGCCTCCTATCAGGAACTCGCCAACCATCCCGACGTCTACAGGATCGTCGGTCAGCACGTCGAAGCGGCCAACCGCAAGCTCGCGTCCGAGCCGATGATGGCCGCCTCGCAGATCCGGCGGTTCCTGGTCCTGCACAAGGAACTGGACGCCGACGACGGCGAGTTGACGCGCACGCAGAAGGTGCGCCGCTCCTTCATCGCGGAGCGCTACGGTGAATTGATCGAGGCGCTCTACGATGGATCGACGTCCAAGCGCGTCGAGACGGAGATCACCTACGAGGACGGGCGCAAGTCGAAGGTGGCCGCGACGGTCAGGATCGTCGACGCGCCGGTATTCGCCGGCGCGGCCGAACCGATGCGGGAGGCGGCCGAATGAACAGCCCCGTGGATCACAACAGCTTCACCGCCACGCCGGACGGCATCGCCGACGGCGAGGTCCTGCTCGACCTGCGCAACGTGTCGCTCGCCTTTGGCGGCGTCAAGGCGATCACCGACATCTCCTTCGATATCCGCAAGGGCGAAATCCGCGCGATCATCGGACCGAACGGCGCCGGCAAGACCTCGATGCTCAACGTCATCAACGGCTTCTACACGCCGCAGCAGGGCAAGATCATCTTCCGCGGCAAGGAACGCGTCGGCATGAAGCCGCACCAGGCGGTGGGGCAGGGCATCGCCCGCACCTTCCAGAACGTCGCGCTGTTCAAGGGCATGTCGACGCTCGACAACATCATGACCGGGCGCTCGGTGATGATGAAGCGCGGGCTGGGCTGGCAGATGCTCTGGCATGGACCGGCGCTGGCCGAGGAGATCGAGCACCGCAAGAAGGTCGAGGAGATCATCGATTTCCTCGAGATCGAGCATATCCGCCGCACGCCGGTCGGCAAGCTCCCCTACGGCCTGCAGAAGCGGGTGGAACTCGGCCGGGCGCTGGCGATGGAGCCGTCGCTCCTGCTCCTCGACGAGCCGATGGCCGGCATGAATCTCGAGGAGAAAGAGGACATGAGCCGCTTCATTCTCGACGTGAACAGGCAGCGGGGCACCACGATCGCGCTGATCGAACACGACATGGGCGTGGTCATGGACCTTTCGGACCGGGTGGTCGTTCTCGACTACGGACGCAAGATCGCCGACGGCACGCCGGAGGTGGTCAAGTCCAACAAGGACGTCATCGACGCCTATCTCGGCGTCTCGCACTGAAAGGACACGGTCATGGACTTCTCGACGCTTCCCCTCACTCCCCTCGTCTCGCTCGTCGCCGGCGTGCTCATCCTCGTGATGCCGCGGCTCCTGAACTACATCGTCGCGATCTACCTCATCGTCGTCGGCCTTCTCGGCCTGTTCCCGCAACTGGCCGGATGAGACCTGAATCTTGAGCGCGCGCCCGCATCCCACGTCGATGACGCATTTCCCGCCCGAGGAACTGACGGGCGTGCGGATGCGCGACGTCACGCTCCTGTCCGACAACTGGTATTTCCTCAACAAGTACCAGTTCGATCTCCGGCTGCCGGACGGTTCCTGGCAGCCGCAGCAGCGCGAGGCCTACGACCGCGGCAACGGCGCGACGATCCTGCTCTACAACCGGGCCCGCAAGACGGTGGTCCTGACGCGTCAGTTCCGGCTTCCCGCCTTTCTCAACGGCGGCGCCGGCTGGATGATCGAGACCGCCGCCGGCCTGCTCGACGGCGACGATCCCGGCGCCGCAATCCGGCGCGAGGTGGCCGAGGAGACCGGTTACCGGATCGGCGAGGCGAGGGAAGTCCTCGACATCTTCATGAGCCCCGGCTCGGTCACCGAGCGCCTGCACTTCTTCCTCGCCGAGTTCGACCCGGACGACCGGCCGACCGACGGCGGCGGAGCCGAGGGCGAGACCGAAAACATCGAGGTGCTGGAAATCGAATTCGACGAGGCGCTGGCGATGGTCGCGCGAGGCGAAATCCGGGACGCCAAGACCATCCTGCTCCTTTACCACGCGCGCATCCACGGGATCCTTTGAGATGCTGAACGACATCCTCATCAAGCCCTTCGCCGACATGTTCGGCGCGCCCGACTTCCTCCTGCAGGTGCTGTGGGAAGGGCTCGTCTCGGGTGTGCTCTATGCGCTCATCGCGCTCGGCTTCGTGCTGATCTACAAATCCTCGCGCATCTTCAATTTCGCGCAAGGCATCATGGTGGTGTTCGCGGCGCTGACGCTGGTCGGCCTGCACGAGAAGGGCGTCCCGGCCTGGGTGGCGCTGCCGCTGACGCTCGGCGTCATGTATCTGCTGGCAATGTCGATCGAGCGCGTCGTGCTGCGGCCGCTGGTCAACCAGCCCGACATCATCCTGTTCATGGCGACCATCGGCATCACGCTGTTCCTGATCGGCTTCGGCGAGATCATCTTCGGCGGCGAGAACAAGGTGATGATCACCGAACAGCTCGGCATCCCGACCGGATCCTGGGAATTCGAGCCGTTCGGCGGCTTCCTGTCGATCGAGCAGCGCGACGTGACGGCAGTCGTCGGCGCCGTCCTGCTGGTGGCGGCTCTGCTCCTCTTCCTCAACAAGTCGAAGATGGGCCGCGCCATCCGCGCGCTCGGCGACGACCACCAGGCCGCTCTCTCGGTCGGCATCTCGCTGTCGACGATCTGGGTCGTGGTCTGGTTCATCGCCGGCGTCATTGCGCTCGCGACCGGCATCGTCTGGGGTTCCCGCGCCGGCGTCTCCTTCGCGCTGGAGGTCATCGCCTACAAGGCGCTGCCGGTGCTGATGCTGGGCGGCCTGGAAAGCGTGCTCGGCGCCATCGTCGGCGGTCTGGCGATCGGCATCCTGGAGAAGCTGTTCGAGATCTACTGGGGCCAGCCGATCCTCGGCGGCAACACCGAGACCTGGTTCGCCTTCGTCCTGGCGCTGATCGTGCTCCTGTTCCGGCCCCAGGGCCTGTTCGGCGAACGCATCATCGAGCGGGTGTGAGGATGGGCAAGTCGGATATGCCGAGCCACGGCCTCACCCCACCCGTCCGCTTCGCGTCCACCCTCCCCGTCGAGGGGAGGGAGGGCGCCAAGCCTGTCGCCGCTGTCACGGGTCCAAGCGTTGCAAAGAGCACGGTAAGGGCGATACGCAATCCGAAAGCCGTTGCCTTGGCTAAGTCGCTTCGCAGAAAGCTGACTGGACCGGAGGCGAAGCTTTGGTATCACCTCGAACGGATCGAGACTGTCGACACCCATTTCCGGAAGCAGGCAGCGTTCGATCGTTACGTGCTCGATTTCGTCTGTCACCGGGCCAAGCTCGTGATCGAAGTCGATGGAGATCAGCATGGCTTCACACGACAAGGGATCCGAGATCAGCAGCGCGACGCCTTCCTAGCGTCTCGTGGCTACCGGACCCTCCGGTTCTCCAATTTGGAAGTCCTGCAGGAGATCGATGCCGTCCTGGACACGATCTATGGCGAACTGCACGGCAAGGGCGCGCCTCTGTCGCATTCGAAGAAGCGGCGCTCTGGAAACCAGGCTCCCTCCTCCCCCTCGACGGGGGAGGTGGCCCGAAGGGCCGGAGGGGGTGACTACGCCGCTGGAGCCGAGGAGACCCCCTGATGCTCTACAGAACCGCAGGCCAGTTCAAGACCACCTACGAGGCGGACCACGCGCTGTTCCCGGTCCGGCAGGACGCGATCCTGCTCGGCGTCATCCTCGTCGTCGCCTGGGTCGTGCTGCCGCTGACAGCGAACGAATTCGCGTTCAAGGCGCTTCTGGTGCCGGTGCTGATCTACACGCTGGCGGCGCTCGGGCTGAACATCCTGACCGGCTATGCCGGGCAATTGTCGCTCGGCACCGGCGCATTCATGGGGGTGGGCGCCTATGCCTGCTACAAGATCATCACGATCTTCCCGGAAGTGAACCTGCTGGTGGCGATCGCCTTGTCGGGCTTCTTCTCGGCCGCCGTCGGCGTCGCCTTCGGCGTGCCATCGCTCAGGATCAAGGGCTTCTACCTCGCGATTGCGACGCTCGCCGCGCAGTTCTTCCTCGTCTGGCTGTTCGAGAAGTGGGCTTGGCTCTACAACTACAGCGCCTCCGGCGCGATCCAGGTGCCGACGATCGAGATGTTCGGCGTGGTCGTGGCGGGTCCGAACGCCAAGGCGATCACGCAATACTATTTCGTGCTGGGCGTGGTGACGCTCGTCACCATGCTCGCGATCAACATCACGCGCGGGCGAATCGGACGTATCTGGAAGTCGGTGCGCGACATGGACATCGCCGCCGAACTCGTCGGCATCAACCTGATGAAGGCGAAGCTGTCGGCGTTCTTCGTCTCGTCCTACATCGTCGGGATCTCGGGCGCCCTGTTCGTCTTCCTGTGGCGAGGTGCGGCGGAACCGAACCTGTTCGACATTCCGCTGTCGTTCCGCGTGCTGTTCATCGTCATCATCGGCGGGCTGGGTTCGATCCTCGGCAACTACCTGGGCGCCATGCTGATCGTCGCCCTGCCGGTGGTGCTGAGCTACCTGCCGGGCGCGCTCGGCATTCCGGTCAGCTCGTCGATGGTGGAGCATCTCAACACCATGGTCGTCGGCGCGCTCATCATCTTCTTCCTGATCGTCGAGCCGCACGGGCTGGCGCGATTCTGGGCCGTTCTCAGGGAGAAGCTCATCATCTGGCCGTTCCCTCACTGAGGGAGCGGCGCTGATCGCGGCAGGGGGACTGGTTCCCCGGCCGCATGAAACGGGGTTGGTTCACCCCACCACATCGGGAAAACGGACTAGTGGAGGAAATGACATGAGGAAAGTACTGAAATCGACGCTTCTGGCGACGAGCATACTCTTCGCCGCGCCCGCATTCGCGCAGGACGTGCTGCACGTGCCGAACCTGTCCTACCGGACCGGACCGTTCGCCACGAGCGGCACGCCGCTCGCCAACGGCCAGCTCGACTATCTCAACATGCTCAACGAGCGCGACGGCGGCATCAACGGCGTGAAGCTCGACGGCACCGAGTGCGAGACGGGCTACAACACCGAGAAGGGCGTCGAGTGCTATGAGAAGACCAAGGGCAATGCGGTCCTGACCCAGCCCTGGTCGACGGGCATCACGCTGCAGGTCCTGCCGAAGTCGCATGTCGACAAGATCCCGATCCTGGCGCCGGGCTACGGCTTCTCCGCCATGCAGGACGGCAAGACCTTCGAGTGGGCCTACAATCCGCCGTCCTCCTACTGGGATGGCGCGTCGATCCTGCTCAACACGATCTCCGACGGCAACCTCGACAATCTGAAAGGCAAGAAGGTCGCGCTGCTGCATCTCGACCACCCCTACGGCAAGGAGCCGATTCCGCTGATGGAGCAGCTCGCCGCCAAGCACGGTTTCACCCTGCTGCCGATTCCGGTCGGCCTCAAGGAGATGCAGAACCAGTCGGCGCAGTGGCTGCAGATCCGCCGCGAGAAGCCTGACTTCGTGCTGATGTGGGGCTGGGGCGCCATGAACGGCGGCGCCCTGACCGAAGCCGCCAAGACCAAGTATCCGATGAACCAGTTCCTCGGCATCTGGTGGGCAGGCCATGACGCCGACCTCAAGCTCGTCGGGGACGCCGGCAAGGGCTATCGCTCGGTGTCGTGGAGCTTCCCGAACAACGACGCCAAGGCGATGCAGGACATCAAGAAGCTCGTCGTCGACGCCGGCAAGTCGCAGGCCGCCCCCGGCGAGTTCGACACGGTGTTCTACCAGCGCGGCGTGCTGATCGCTGCCATGGGTGTCGAGGGCATCAAGGTCGCCCAGGACAAGTTCGGCACGAAGGTCGTCAACGCCGAGCAGGTGCGTTGGGGCCTCGAGAACCTCGACTTCTCCGAGGCGCGCATCAAGGAGCTCGGACTCGACGGCATGATCCCGCCGTTCAAGACGAGCTGCGCGAACCATACCGGTCATGCCGGCGCATGGATCCTCGAATGGGACGGCTCGAAGTTCGTCAAGGCTTCCGACGTCATGCAGGCCGACCGCGCGGCGATCGATCCGCTGGTCGAGGTCAAGGCGAAGGAATACGCCGAGGCGAACAAGCCCTGGCCGATCTCGACCGAGTGCAAGTAAGCGACATGGGCCGGCCCGGTTTCCGGGCCGGCTCCAGACGGGAGACAGGCAGATGGACGAGGCGCTCCTTGCGCGCGCGGCGGCGCGTCTCCGCCCCATCTGTCTGGCCCTGCCCCAGGCTACGGAAAAGGAAGCATGGGGCGATGCGACCTTCCGGATCCGTGACAAGATCTTCGCGATGATCAAGAGCGGCGACGGCCGCGTCTCGGTCTGGGCGAAGGCGCCGCCCGGCAGCCAGCAAGTGCTGGTCGGTTCGGACCCGGAGACATTCTTCGTGCCGCCCTATGTCGGGTCGAAAGGCTGGGTCGGCATGCGCCTCGATCGCGACCCGGACTGGACCGAAGTCGCGAAGGTTGTCGCGCGGAGCTACCGGCTGGTCGCGCCTAAGCGGCTCGGTCTGGAATTTGAGGACGGGAAAGCAAACTGATGTCGAACGCAGCGCCGATGGCCGAGACGGCCGAGCCCATCCTGTCGATCAACAATATCGAGGTGATCTACGACCACGTGATCCTCGTTCTGAAGGGCGTATCGCTGACCGTGCCGCAGGGCGGCATCACCGCGCTGCTCGGCGCCAACGGGGCCGGCAAGACGACGACGCTGAAGGCGATCTCCAACCTGCTCCACGCCGAGCGCGGGGCGGTGACGAAGGGCAACATCCTGTTCGAAGGCAACGAGATCCAGTCGCTGTCGCCGAACGAACTCGTCCGCCGCGGCTGCATCCAGGTCATGGAAGGCCGCCATTGCTTCGGCCACCTCTCGGTCGAGGACAACCTGATGACGGGCGCCTTCACGCGCCGCGACGGCGCCGCCGCGATCCGCCAGGACCTCGAGATGGTCTACGACTACTTCCCGCGGCTGAAGGTGCGCCGTACGAGCCAGGCAGGCTACACGTCCGGCGGCGAGCAGCAGATGACCGCGATCGGCCGCGCTCTGATGAGCCGGCCGAAGATGATCCTGCTCGACGAACCGTCCATGGGACTGGCGCCGCAGTTGGTCGAGGAGATCTTCGAGATCGTGCGCAAGCTCAACGAGGAGCAGGGCGTGTCCTTCTTGCTCGCCGAGCAAAACACCAACGTCGCGCTCCGCTACGCCAAATACGGCTACATCCTCGAGTCCGGCCGCATCGTGCTCGACGGCGAAGCGCATGCGCTGCGCGAGAACGAGGACGTCAAGGAATTCTACCTCGGCATCGGCGGCGAGGGCCGCCGCTCGTTCAAGGACGTCAAGCATTACAAGCGGCGGAAGAGGTGGCTGGCCTAAGCCAGATCGAACGCCACCCCGTCGTAGAGTTCCGCGAGTGGCAGAATCGTGTCGATTTCGGGCAGATCGATCACGGCGTCGAGGCCGGTAACTTCACAGGACCGTCTTTGTGCACCGACACCGCGCCAGATCGAGGCGCGAGGCTTCTCTGTATCGATAAGGACGAAAGCCTCGCTGCCGCTGAAGATAGACCGCACTGCTCGGTCCGCAAACTCGAAACCTGCCCCCTTCTGCGGAATAGCCATTATCAGGAGTTTCTTTTCGTACGAGAGCGAGGGGATTTCCTCGTCAATGATGGTTTCGTAAGCGGATGGAATCATCGCTTCCGCTTTCCCGAGCAGACGTATGGAAGGGTCGGCCGCCAAAGCTTCAGAGCGCACAACGATCACCTCGATGCAGTCGAGCAGTTCGGGTTCCGCACAGTTGATGATAGCACAGGACAGAACCCCGGCAATCGCGGCCCGGTGGCAACGCGGCCCGCATTCCGGCACAGCACACGGGCCGCATTGCGGCATCGACGCCATTGCGGTGACGAAACCTTTTCGCTATGTCGGCCCACGGTCACTTTTCTGGGGAAACTGACGATGGCTGATCACTCGCCGACGGGCCCGATCGAGATGGGCGCGAAGATGGACTATTCCGAGCACGACAAGACCTATTCGCTGTTCATCCATCTCGTGAAATACGGCTCGCTCGTCTGCGCGGCGCTGCTGGTCGCCATGGCGTTCGGCTTCTTCGCCGGCGGCGGCTTCGTCTCCTCGACGATCCTCTTCGTGCTAATCTGCGCGGTAGGAATCTTCCTGCTTCGGTAGGTTTCCGCCGGGGCGGCTCCTGCCGCCGGGACGGATCGACATATCTGTGGCGGGGTTTCCCGCGGGCTCGACTTCCAGGGAGGATAACCAGGCGTGGGGCAGATCATCTTTGTGCCGGCTGAGGGGAGTGCGGGCGAACCGCGCGTCGCCGCGTCGCCGGAAACCGTCAAGCGTCTCGCCGGTCTCGGCTTCGACGTGATCGTCGAGGCGGGCGCGGGGCAGGGTTCGCGCATTCCCGACGAAGAGTTCGCCAAGGTGGGCGCCTCGATCGGCAAGGCGTCCGACGTTTCGAAGGCCGACATCGTGCTGCGCGTGCGCCGGCCGTCGGACCTCAAGGGTTACAAGTCCGGCGCGGTGGTCATCGCGACGATGGACCCCTACGGCAACGATGCCGCCGTGCAGGCGATGGCGAAGGCCGGACTGACCGCCTTCGCGATGGAATTCATGCCGCGCATCACCCGCGCCCAGGTCATGGACGTGCTGTCGTCGCAGGCCAACCTCGCCGGCTACCAGGCGGTGATCGACGCGGCCTCCGAGTATGACCGGGCGCTGCCGATGATGATGACGGCCGCCGGCACCGTGCCCGCCGCCAAGGTCTTCGTCATGGGCGTCGGCGTCGCCGGCCTGCAGGCGATTGCCACGGCGCGCCGCATGGGCGCGGTGGTCACCGCCACCGACGTCCGCCCCGCCGCCAAGGAACAGGTCGCCTCGCTCGGCGCGAAGTTCCTCGCCGTCGAGGACGAGGAGTTCAAGGCGGCCGAGACCGCCGGCGGCTACGCCAAGGAAATGTCCAAGGAATACCAGGCGAAGCAGGCGGCGCTCACCGCCGAGCACATCGCCAAGCAGGACATCGTCATCACCACGGCGCTGATCCCCGGCCGGCCGGCGCCGAAGCTCGTTTCGGCGGCGATGGTCGCCTCGATGAAGCCGGGCTCGGTGATCGTCGATCTCGCGGTCGAGCGCGGCGGCAATGTCGACGGCGCTCAGGCCGGCAAGGTCGTGACGACGGCGAACGGCGTCAAGATCGTCGGCCATCTGAACGTGCCCGGCCGCGTCGCGGCGTCGGCCTCGCTGCTCTACGCCAAGAACCTGTTCGCCTTCCTCGAGACCATGGTCGACAAGGAGACGAAGACCATCCGGATCAATCCGGACGACGAGCTGCAGAAGGCGACGATGCTGACGAACGGCGGCCAGGTGGTGCATCCGGCCTTCGCCAAGGCCGCCGAGGCCGCGGCCGCGGAGGCGGCACCCGCCGCGAAGCCTGCCGCTGCGAAGGTGCCCGCAAAGCCGAAGGCCGCCGCCAAGCCGAAGAAGGGGGACGCGTGATGGAGAAATCGGCGCTTGAACAGGCGCTCGACCAGCTCGAGCAGGCAGCCGCCTCCGTGCGCATGGCGCTGGAGGACGACAAGATCGCGGATGCCGCCGGAGCCATCGCGCACGGCGTGTCGGGCGGCGCGGTCGATCCCTTCGTCTTCCGGCTCGCGATCTTCGTGCTGGCGATCTTCGTCGGCTACTATGTCGTCTGGTCGGTGACGCCGGCGCTGCACACGCCGCTGATGGCGGTCACCAACGCGATCTCCTCGGTCATCGTGGTCGGCGCGCTGCTGGCGGTCGGCATCTCGGCCTCGGGGCTCGCCACCGGCTTCGGCTTCGTCGCCCTCGTGCTCGCCTCGGTGAACATCTTCGGCGGCTTCCTCGTCACCCAGCGCATGCTGGCGATGTACAAGAAGAAAGAGAAGTAAGGCCGATGTCAGCCAATCTCGCCTCTTTCCTCTATCTCGTCTCCGGCGTCCTGTTCATCATGGCGCTCAGGGGCCTGTCGCATCCCACCACCAGCCGCCAGGGCAACATCTACGGCATGGTCGGCATGGGCATTGCCATCGCCACCACGCTGGCGCTCGCCACCCCGTCGCCAAGCGGCTTCGGGCTGATCCTCGCCGGCCTTGCCATCGGCGGCGGCGTCGGCGCGGTCACCGCGCGGCGCATCGCCATGACCTCGATGCCGCAGCTTGTCGCGGCCTTCCATTCGCTGGTCGGCATGGCCGCCGTCATGGTCGCCGCGGCGGCGATGTACGCACCGGAAAGCTTCGGCATCGGCGCGGTCGGTGCCATCCACGGCCAGGCTCTGGTCGAGATGAGCCTCGGCGTCGCCATCGGCGCGATCACCTTCACCGGCTCGGTCATCGCCTTCCTCAAGCTCGACGGGCGCATGTCCGGCAAGCCGATCATGCTGCCCGCGCGCCACGTCATCAACGCCGCGCTCGGCATCGCGCTGGTCGTGCTGATCGTCATGCTGGTCGTGACGCAGAGCTACCCGATCTTCTGGCTGATCGTGATCGTCTCGCTGGTGCTCGGCGTGCTGCTCATCGTGCCGATCGGCGGCGCCGACATGCCGGTCGTCGTGTCGATGCTCAACTCCTATTCGGGCTGGGCGGCGGCGGCGCTCGGCTTCACGCTCGGCAACCTCGCGCTGATCATCACCGGCGCGCTGGTCGGCTCGTCCGGTGCGATCCTGTCCTACATCATGTGCAAGGGCATGAACCGCTCCTTCATCTCCGTCATCCTCGGCGGCTTCGGCGGCGAGACGGCTGCGGCCGCCGGCGACGACGGCGTCCAGCGCACGGTCAAGCAGGGCTCGGCCGACGACGCCGCCTACCTGATGGCCAACGCGCAGAAGGTCATCATCGTGCCCGGCTACGGCATGGCGGTCGCCCAGGCGCAGCATGCGCTGCGCGAGATGGCCGACAAGCTGAAGGCCAAGGGCGTCGAGGTGAAATACGCGATCCACCCGGTCGCGGGCCGCATGCCCGGTCACATGAACGTGCTGCTCGCGGAAGCCAACGTGCCCTACGACGAGGTGTTCGAACTGGAGGACATCAACTCCGAGTTCGCGCAGGCCGACGTCGCCTATGTCATCGGCGCCAACGACGTCACCAACCCGTCGGCGCGCGACGACAAGTCCTCGCCGATCTACGGCATGCCGATCCTCGATGTCGACAAGGCCCGCACCTGCCTCTTCGTCAAGCGCTCGCTCGGCTCCGGCTATGCCGGCATCGATAACACGCTGTTCTACAAGGACGGCACCATGATGCTCCTCGGCGACGCCAAGAAGATGACCGAGGAAATCGTCAAGGCGCTCGAACACTGAACCTGACGCCGCCAGACCGCGTGCCGGACCACATCCGGCACGCCATCGTCTCGGCCTTTCCCGACCTCGCCGGTGTCGCCTTCACGGTCGCCGGCAAGGGGTTCCACAGCCTGGCTGTCGAAGCCGGCGGATACATCTTCAAGTTCCCCGAAGGCGATGACGCCGAGCGGGCATTGCGGCGCGAGGCGTCGCTGCTCGCCGCAATGCACGGTCGGGTGACCATCGCCGTCCCCGACATGAGCCTGCATGAAGGTCCGCCGCTGTTTTCGCGGCACCGCATGCTGGCGGGCAGGCCGCTCGAACCGTCGGACTATGCAGCTCTGACGCTCGCTCAACGCGACCGGCTGGCACGGGACATCACAACGTTCTTCGCCGAGCTTCACGCCATCGACCCGAAGGTCATGCGGCAGGCAGGAGTGGAGCGCGTGGACTGGTGGGACACTGCCGACGCGACGCTCGCGCCGATGTGGGATCACCTGCCTCGGGACGTCGCCAACGAGGCGAAGGCCGCGATCGCTGCCTATCGGACCTTACCGCCCGATCCGCTGGGCGAGGTCTACGGCTTCTTCGACGCGCATGGCTGGAACATGGCGTTCGACCATGCGGCCGGCCGGCTCAACGGCATCTTCGACTTTGCCGATTCCGGCCTCGGCCCGCCGCATCGCGAATTCGTGCAGGTCTCGATCATCTCGCCCGACCTCGCCGCGCGCACCGCGGACGCCTATGAGCGCCTCACCGGCCGGTCCCTCGACCGCCGCCGCATCTTCCTGCTGACGGCCGCGCAGCGACTGTCCGAATATGCCGGTGCGCTGGAGACCGGCGAGCATGCCGAACTCGTGCGCGAGTTGGTCCTCGGATGGTTCTTGCAGCGCGACGTCCGCTGAGTTTGTTCGCCGACATTGACGTGGTCCATCGAATGGACCATTTTTCCCGCATGGAGATCTCCGTCACCGACGCCAAGGCACAACTCACCGATCTGGTCCGCCGAGCCGAGAGCGGCGAGGAGATATTTCTGACGCGGCACGGAGAGCCTGCCGTGAAGCTCGTCGCAGTCAGGACCAAGGTGACCGGGGCGCAGCGGCGTGCGCTCATCGACGAGATCCGCTCTGCCAGCCGCGGCAAGGCTCTCCCCGGTCCCGATGCCGCCCATAGTGCCGATTTTCTCTATGACGACGACGGGATGCCGGGTTGATCGTCGTCGACTCGTCGGCACTCGTGGCGATCCTGCTCGACGAGCCGGCAGCGGATGCCTACCGCCGCTGGGGCAAGGGTTTTCACAAGGCATCGCTGAATTTCGGGGATTGCTTCGCCTACGCACTGGCGGAAGAGCTAGCCTGTCCGCTTCTCTATATCGGCAAGGACTTCCCGCAGACCGACATCGTGTCCGCGATGGCCTGATCCACGCTTGAGGCCACCAGCCTTGCCTGCACTGGCCAATTCGCGGAGAGTGACTCAACGGAGGACGCGAAGGGGAGTGCGGCTGACGCCATGACGAGCATCGCCGTCCCGCTCTGGCTTCTCGTCCTGCTGTGCCTGTTTGCGGCTGTCGGTATCATCGACCGCGTCTTCGCGCCGTCCGTGCGCTGGTTCTTCCGCCGCCGCGTCAACCAGGCGATCGACGAGCTGAACCAGCGGCTCGATACCCGCATCCGCCCGTTCCGGCTGACCCAGCGCCAGTCGCAGGTCGAGCGCCTGATCTACGACGCCAAGGTGGTTGAGGCGGTCGACGCCGAGGCGCGCGCGACCGGAGAGCCCCGCGCGGTGGTGATGAAGCGCGCCGAGCGCTACGCCCGCGAGATCGTGCCGTCGCTGTCGCTGACCGCCTATTTCGGCGTCGGCACGCGGCTTGCCCGCTGGATATCGGAGTTCGTCTACCGCGTCCGGCTCGGCTATTCCGACGACGAGGCGCTGAAGGCGGTGCCGGCCGACGCCACCGTGGTCTTCGTGATGAACCACCGCTCCAACATGGACTATGTGCTCGTCACCTACATGGCCTCGCGCCGGGCGTCGCTGTCCTATGCGGTCGGGGAATGGGCGCGGGTCTGGCTGCTTGAGAGCCTGATCCGCTCGATGGGCGCCTATTTCATCCGCCGCAACTCCGGCGACGAGCTCTACCGCAAGGTGCTCGGCCGCTACGTGGCGATGGCGACGCGGGAAGGGGTCACCCAGGCTGTCTTTCCCGAAGGCGGGCTCAGCCGCGACGGGCTGTTGAAGGAGCCGAAGCTCGGCCTGCTCGGCTACATGGTGGCGGAGTTCGACGCAGCACATAGCGACATCGTCTTCGTGCCGGTGGGCTTGAACTACGACCGCGTCATCGAGGACCGCATCCTCACCGCCCGCGCCGAGAAGGAGGCGTCCGGCCGGGACTTCCGCACGCGCCCGCTCGCGATCCTCGCCTTCGTCGGGAACCTCGTCTGGCTGCGACTGCGCGGCAAGCTCTACCGCTTCGGCTATGCCTGCGTGTCGTTCGGCCGCCCTCTCTCGCTCCGGCAATGGCAGACGGAACACGGCATCGAGTTCCGCGCGGTGCCGAGGGACGCGCGCTTCGGCGCCGTGCAGCTTCTGGCCGACGATCTGATGAAGGCGGTCGGCGCCATCGTGCCGGCGCTGCCGGTGTCGCTCGCCGCTCATGTCTTCCTGCAGCGCGGCGACGAATGGATCCGCGAGGAGGAACTCAAGTCGGCGATCTTCGCGCTGATGGACCGGCTGGAGGCCGAAGGCGCGCATGTCCACATCCCGCGCGCCGACCGCGACTATGCGGTGTCGGCCGGGCTCAGGATGCTCGCGCTGCGCCACATGATCGACGTCAGCGAGCTCGGCCTCTACCGCGCCGACCTGCGCGAGCGGCTGCTGCTGCAGTACTACGCCAATTCGATCGCGCATCTGCTCTGAGGAGCGTTGCGAGCGGCGCTGCGCGCGCCGCTGCAAAATGCCGCCGCCTTTCGCCTGTACAGCGGGCGTAGTAAGCTTGCCACTCGCAGCAGGGAGTGAACCGCTTGGCGCTTGCCCCTGAGACCACGGAGCCCGAAGACGAACCGCCGCCAGGCGGGACCCGGCTGAAACAGGCCGTCGTGGTGGTGCACGGCATGGGCGAGCAATGGCCCATGTCGACGCTCAGAAGCTTCGTCGACGGCGTGTGGACGCGCGATCCGAAGGTGGTCGATGCCGCCGGCCATCCGAACGGCGCGCGCACATGGATCAGTCCCGACAAGCGAACCGGCTCGCACGAGCTGCGGCGGGTCGTCAGTGCCTATGTCTTCCATCCGCCGAAGGAAGCGAACGTCAGGATCCGCACCGATTTCTACGAGCTCTACTGGGCCGACCTCATGCAGGGGAACACCCGCTCGCGGCTCTTTGCCTGGATCAGCGAGCTGCTCTGGCGCGACAGGAGCACGATCCCGGCCAATGCGCTGCCGATCTATCGCGCGACGATGGCCGCGGCCGTCATCTACGGCCTGGTGGCGTTGCTCGTCGCCGTTTCAGCTCTCCTCAGTCCACTCTTCGCGATCGTCGTAGCCGCAGTCGCGGCGCTGCTGTCGTGGCTCGTCGACCGCGTGTTCCTGCCCTATCTCGGCGACGTCGCGAGCTACGCGAGGGCCACGCCAGAGACTGTTTCGCAGCGCGCCGCGGTGCGCCAGCGCGGCCTCGAACTCCTGAAGAAGCTCTCCGACGATCCGGAATACGACCGGATCGTCCTTGTCGGCCACAGTCTCGGGTCGATCATCGCCTACGACCTGTTGCAGCTTCTCTGGGACGAACGGCGGCCGCGCGACATGACGGTGGCGAGCGACGGAGCGCTGATGAAGACCGTTCGCGAGGCGGGCCGCTTTGCGACGCTCGCCGACGGATCGTCGCCCGCCGGCAGGGACGTTGCCGAATTCCGGGAGGCGCAGTGGGACCTCTACCGGACCTTGCGGATACGCGGCATGTCGTCGTGGAAGATCAGCGACTTCGTCACGGTCGGAAGTCCACTCACCCACGCCGAATTCCTCCTTGCCCATGAGCCGAAGGAGTTGCGACAGGGCATCGTCGAGCGGCTCTTTTCGATATCGCCGCCGCTATCCGATTCGGCAACGAAGGCCGAGATCAGGTACAACAGTGACCGGAGGGTCTGGGCGGTGCATCATGCGGCCTGTTTCGCGGCGACGCGCTGGACGAATGTCTACGACCTCGGCAATCTTCTGTGGAGCGGCGACCCGATCTCGGGCTCCCTGCGCGAGAACTTCGGCTGGGGCATCAGGGAGTTTCAGGTGGCGATCCGAAGGCGCAAATCGTGGTTCAGCCCACGCCTGTTCACGCACACCTGCTACTGGTCGACGGACGCCGAGGCCGATGCCGTGGGCTTCGTGTCGGACGGAAGAGGCGAGGCGCACCTCGAAGCGCTGCGCGAGGCGCTGGACCTTCTCCGCGCCGAGGCCGGCCGGCCGTGAGAATAGTCCTGCGTCCGTACCGGCCATCCGATCGCGCCGCCGTCGCCGGGCTGCTGCTCGAGCTTAACCGGCATGAGAACGCGATCTCAGGTGAGTCCCGCACGGATGTCGAGACCGCCCAGATCGGCGCGATCGAAGCCGAGGAGATGCTGGCCGGCGGCGACACCGCCGTCGTCCTTGCCGAGCGCGACGGCGAGGTCGCGGGGCTGCTGATCTGGTATGTGGCCACCGGCGAGAGCTACGTCTTCGAAACGCTGCGGCGTTACGGAAAGGTCGATGCGCTGGTCGTCGCCGCAAGGCACCGCGGCCAGGGCATCGGCAACCTCCTGCTGGCCGAGGCGGAACGGCTGACGCGCGAGCGCGGCCTGTCGCGCATGATGCTGCACGTGATCGAGGGCAATGACGGCGCCGCCGAAGCCTATCGCAAGTTCGGCTTCAAGCCGCACTCGGTCAACATGGCGAAACCGTTGGACTGAAGGCGCGCCGGGCGGATCATTTGACCCGCGACATCCTGACCGCCGCCGCGCAGCCGACGAGCGCTAGCGGCAGGAAGGCCAGGAACAGCCAGCGGGCGACGTTCGCAGCGCTGTCGCCGGTCAGCCCGTCGGCGAAGCCGCTGGCGTTCGCCACGATTCCTGCCGCGGCCGCGCCGGTCGCATAGCCGATGCGCTGCATAGCCGGCACCGCCGAAGAGGCGATCGTGCTTTCCTCCACCGGCGCCGAGGCGACGATGATCCGCGTCGCGAACGGCCAGGCGATGCCGAAGCCGCCTCCCTGCAAGAGGGCGCAGAACAGGATCGCCGGTATGTTTCCCGCAGGGATGGCGATAGAGAAGCCGGCCAGTCCGGCAGCGATCATGAACGCGCCGCCGACAATGATCATTCGCTCGTGGCGGGGAGGGGCGCCCGCAACCAGGATCGACAGGATCGACCAGGCGATCGATTCGGCGGCGATGATGTAGCCGACGGTCAGGACCGGAATGCCGTGCAGGCTGGTCAGCAGCAGCGGTGCATAGATGGCGAAGGAGACGGTCGAGACGGACAGCGTCGCTACCATCGTCATGCCCGCGCCAAGGCTGGTCGACCAGTCGAACGGCCGGCGCGGAAACAGGCGCGAGCGCGGCATGAGAGCGTCGACCCTGAAGAACAGCGCAAGGCCGATCACACCTGCGACGAAGAGCGCTGTCGAGCGGTAAGGGCTCACGTCGACACCGGCGAAGGCGATCAGGATCACGGCGCCTGCGAGCGTCGCCAGCGCGGCATAGGGGAAGGGCGGCGGCTCTGCCCCCGTGACGCGACGTGCCTCGGGCATGCGCAGCACCAGGAAGGCGACCGCCGCCATCGCGAAGCCGGCGAAGGTGAAGACGCCGAACGCCCAGCGCCAGCCGAAGGCGGTCGAGATCAGAGCGCCGAGCAGCGGTCCTCCGAAGGCGGCGACACCCCATACCGCCGACATGATGGCAAAAAGCTGCGGCCAGATCGTCCGCGGGAACAGCCGCTCCACCGAGACAAAGGCAAGCGCGACGAGCGCGCCTCCGCCGAGCCCTTCGATCAGCCGGCCGCCCAGAAGGATCGGCATCGTCGGCGCCAGCGCACAGATGAGGGCTCCGCAGCCGTAAAGCACGGCCGCGCCGACCATGTTGCTGCGCAGCGACACATAGGAGACCAGTCGCCCCGCGGCGGCGCCCGCGACGATCGCCCCGAGTTCGTAGACGGCGAAGGTCCAGCCGACGAGCGTGACCCCTGCGAGATCCTTGACCATGGCCGGCATGATCGTCGCGATCATCGTCTCCATGGTGGCGTGCAGGAGAATGCCCAGGCTGACGAAGCAGAACAGGCCAAGGTCGCCGCTCGCCCACAGCGCGCGCCAGTCGGTCTTGATTGCGGGCTGGTCCGTCACGGATTTCTAGCGCCAGGATGAGACGCCAGCGGCTACACCGCCGCGATCACCCGCGCAACCGCCACGTTTGACCGAAGATTTCGGCCAGACGTCGTTTCAGGCTGACGATCAGTTCCCGACGCTGCGCAGCTGGAACGAACTCACTCCGACGGCGAGGTTCAGCCCGGTCTGCGCCTCGACGCTCAGCGGCTGCAGCGTGAAGGAAGATCCTGAGCCTCCGATCAGGAGATTGGCGCCGGCGCCGACGCCGACCGACGCACCGGCGCTCGGTCCGACGTAGTCGCCGGCAAGCGCCCCCGGCGCATAGATGTTCGCCGTCGGCGCGAGAACCAGCCACTGCATGAAGGTGGTTCCCGTCGTTCCGATGTCGAGGCCGTATTTGCGTACCACGCCGAAGTAATTTTCGGGAAGGTTGGCGGTGTTGGCGGGGCGGAAGGTGCAGCTCAGATCCTTGGACGAGCCGACGATGAAGCCGGTGCCGCCTTCGATGACGCAGTCGAGGACGCCCAGTTCCACACCTTGCGTCTGTGCTGAGGCGGGAGCGGCGAGGGCGGCGAGAGCGATGACGGCGGGCAGGAACTTTTTCATCGTGAGCACTCCGGTAAAGGCATATGCGCCATATCTAGCACAATGCTCGCCACCGGCCACGGTTCCCGGCAGGGTGCGAACCGCGGTTCTCGCGACTCAGAGCAGAGTTTCCAAACGGTCTCTCAGACCTTCTTCGTGCGCGATAGCCCGTCGACCGCCGGCTTGTAGTTCGGGTCGAGCTGCACCGCGCGGGCATAGGATTTCGCGGCCTTTGCTTTGTCGCCGCGCCGCTCGTAGACCAGCGCCTGGTTGGCCCAGCTCTCGGCGAGGCCGTCATTGAGGCTGATCGCGGTGTTGAAGTCCGCGAAGGCGTTGTCCTCGTCGCCGCGCGCCAGATAGGACAAGCCGCGGCCGTTGTAGGGCTCGGGCGAGCTCGACGAGAGCGAGATGGCGGACGAGAAGTCCTCGATGGCGAAGTCGTGCTGGCCGCGGATCTGGTAGAGCAGGCCGCGGCGGTGATAGGCGCGCGGATCGGTGGTGTCGAGCTGGATCGCCTTCTCGAAATCGTTGAAGGCCTCGTTGACGCGGCCCGAGGTGCGGTAGACTTCGCCGCGGCCGATATAGGCCGTATCGTAGTTCGAATTGAGCTGGATCGAACGGTTGTAGTCGGCGATCGCCTCGGCGTTCTTCCCAAGGAATCGGTAGATCAGCCCGCGATTGGCATAGGCCTGGTAGAAGCCGGGATTGAGCTTGATCGCGGTGTTGAAATCCTCGAGTGCCTCGTTGTAGCGGCCGCCGCGGCCATAGGCGAAGCCGCGCACGTTGTAGGCTTCCGGATCGCGCGGATTGCGCTCGATCACGGCCGTCAGCGAGGCGATGTTCTCGCTCGATCCCTGCGCCGTCTCGACGGTCGCGATGCTGCTGATCGGCGTCGTCTCGCAGCCGGCAAGGCCGAGAGCGGCGACCATCAGCAGCGCGGACGCGGCTGCCTTCGCCCGAAACCGATTGAGTGGCAATTCATTCATCGCAAGCGAATCCCTTCGACCTCTCGTCGGCTCCCCTGGGCTGCAGGAAGGCCTTTCGCTTGACCGCCTCTATATCCCCCGGCGACGAAACGAAAATGGCGCGGTGTAGACCGCGCCACGTTCCTATGTCCCGAAAAGGACGAAATAGCGGCGAAGATCAGCGCGCCGCGGGGCGGGCCGCGACCGCCGGCTTCGGCGTCGGCGGCAGCAGGCCTTCGCGCTGCAGCTTCTTGCGCGCCATCTTGCGGGCGCGGCGGACGCCTTCCGCCTTCTCGCGCACACGCTTCTCCGAGGGCTTCTCGTAGTGGTCGCGCATCTTCATTTCGCGGAAGATGCCTTCGCGCTGCATCTTCTTCTTGAGCACGCGGAGCGCCTGGTCAACATTGTTGTCGCGGACGAGTACCTGCACGTTTGATCCTGTGGTTCGAACCTTGCCGAAACGCCTTCGCTCGAGCCGCCTGCGGCCAAACGAATTGCGTCCGCGATGGGCTTCCCACCGCGAAGTGCGCGGCTGTTAGCAGAATCACCGGCCCTTGTCGAGGGGCATTGCAGACCTGCGGTCCTTCGGGGTGGACTTTGCGCCGCCTCGCCTATATTCCGCACCTCCCCCTCGCTTCCGCCAGCATCCCGATCGGAGCCAACCCATGCAGTCCAGCTTCGGCGGGATCGACTTCGGCACGTCGAATTCGACCATCGGCGTCATTCGCGACGGGCGTGCGCGCCTCGTCGCGCTCGAGGGCGACCATGTCACCCTGCCCAGCGCCGTCTTCTTCAACTTCGAGGACGACCGCACCTACTACGGCCGCCGTGCGATCGAGGATTACACGCTAAATTCGGAAGGCCGCCTGCTGCGCGCGCTGAAGAGCGTGCTCGGCAGTTCGCTGATCCACGAGAAGACGCGCATCAAGGCGCGCTCGATGCTGTTCACCGACATCATCGGGCTGTTCCTCAAGCACCTGAAGACACGGCTCGACACCGCCGCCGGCGGGGATGTCGGCCGCGTCGTGCTCGGCCGGCCGGTGCATTTCGTCGACGGCGACGAGGCGGCCGACCGCGCGGCCCAATCCCAGCTGGAACTGGCGGCCCGCGCGCAGGGCTTCCGCGACATCGAGTTCCAGTTCGAGCCGATCGCGGCGGCGCTCGACTACGAGCAGAGCGTGTCGGGAGAGGAACTGGCGCTGATCGTCGACATCGGCGGCGGCACGTCCGACTTTTCGATCGTCCGGGTGTCCCCCGACGGCGCCCGGCGGGCCGACCGCAAGGGCGACGTCCTCGCCAACTCCGGCGTCCATGTCGGCGGCACGGATTTCGACCGGCTGATCAGCATCGCGACGGTGATGCGGGCGCTCGGCTACGGCACGCCTACCAAAGACGGCAAGCGCAACCTGCCGGTCTCCTATTTCAACGATCTCGCCACCTGGCAGCGCATCAACCAGCTCTATTCGAACAGGGCGATGACCGACCTGCGCCAGATCCGCCAGGAGGCGGCCGAGCCGCATCTCGTCGAGCGGATGATCGACATCGTCCGCCACCGGCAGGGCCATGCTCTCGCAGGCCGCGTCGAACAGGCCAAGATCGACCTGACCACACGCCCGACGGCGACCATCCACCTGCCGCTCGCCGGCGAAAAGGTCGACATCGCGCTGACTCAGGACCGGATGAACGCGGCGATCGCGCCGGCGACCGCCCGGGTCGTCGAGACCGCCGCGGCGACGGTCCGCGATGCCGGCCTCGTGCCCGCTCAGATCGAGACACTGTTCCTTACCGGCGGCTCGACCGCCATCCCGCAGCTGCGCGACGCCATCCGCGCGCTTTTCCCGGACGCGCGCGTCGTCGAGGGCGACGCCTTCGGCAGCGTCGGGCTCGGCCTGGCGCTCGATGCACAGCGGAAGTTCGGGTAGTCCGCTCCGGGCGCACCGCAGGCCGGTCGCCATGTCGCACCTCGGCTCCGCCGCCACGGCGCAAAACGGCAAGCGCCGTCGCAAACAGCGCAATTGCTTCCCGCGCTTTTTCGCTAGTGATACGCTGAGCGTTCCGGGGCGAAACGACGCGCCGCCGCAGACCGTCCAGAGGCCAGTTTCATGCGCAAATACTCAGTGTTCGCCATCGCCCGGGAGGCCATGCGCGCCCACAAGGGCTGGGACGCGCAGTGGTCGTCGCCCGAGCCGCGCGCCGAATACGACGTCATCATCGTCGGCGCCGGCGGGCACGGGCTGGCGACGGCCTACTATCTGGCCAAGGAACACGGCATCACCAACATCGCCGTGCTGGAAAAGGGCTGGCTCGGCGGTGGCAATACCGGCCGCAACACGACCATCATCCGCTCGAACTACCTCTACGACGAGTCCGCCGGCATCTACGACCATGCCGTGAAGCTGTGGGACGGGCTGTCCCAGGATCTGAACTACAACGTCATGTATTCGGCGCGCGGCGTGATGATGCTGGCGCACAATGTCCACGACGTTCAGTCGCTCAAGCGCCATGTCCATGCCAACAGGCTCAACGGCATCGACAACGAGTGGATGACGCCCGAGCAGGCCAAGGCCTACTGCCCGCCGCTCAACATCTCGAAGGACGCGCGCTATCCCGTCGTCGGCGCCACGCTGCAGCGGCGCGGCGGCACGGCGCGCCACGACGCGGTCGCCTGGGGCTATGCGCGCGCGGCGTCGGACCGCGGCGTCCACATCATCCAGAACTGCGAGGTGAAGGGCATCCGCCGCTCGGCCAACGGCCACGTCACCGGCGTGGAGACCTCGCGCGGCTTCATCGGCGCCAAGAAGGTCGGCGTCGTCGCGGCCGGGCATTCCTCCGTCATCATGCAGATGGCCGACGTGCGCATGCCGCTCGAAAGCTATCCGCTGCAGGCGCTCGTGTCCGAGCCGGTGAAGCCGTGCTTCCCCTGCGTGGTCATGTCGAACACGGTGCACGCCTACATCTCCCAGTCCGACAAGGGCGAACTGGTGATCGGCGCCGGCACCGACCAGTATATCTCCTATTCGCAGACCGGCGGCCTGCACATCCTGACGCATACGCTCGACGCGATCTGCGAGATGTTCCCGGTGTTCTCGCGCATGAAGATGCTGCGCTCCTGGGGCGGCATCGTCGACGTGACGCCGGACCGTTCGCCGATCCTCGCCAAGACGCCGGTGCCGGGCCTCTACGTCAATTGCGGCTGGGGCACGGGCGGGTTCAAGGCGACGCCGGGATCGGGCCACGTCTTCGCCCACACCATCGCCAACGACAATCCGCATCCGATCAATGCCGGCTTCACCTTGGAGCGCTTCCGCTCCGGCCGGCTGATCGACGAAGCGGCCGCTGCCGCCGTGGCGCACTGAGGTTCCGATGCTCCTGATCCATTGCCCCTATTGCGAGGAAGACCGGCCGGAGCTCGAGTTCCGCAATGCCGGCGAGGCGCATATCGCGCGGCCGGAGAACATCGCCGAGATCTCCGACGAGGAGTTCGCGCAGTTCTTCTTCATCCGCACCAATCCCAAGGGCCTGATCTACGAGCGCTGGCGGCATATCCACGGCTGCGCGCGGTTCTTCAACGCGGTGCGCGACAGCGTCTCCGACAAGTTCCTGATGACCTACAAGGCCGGCGAGAAGAAGCCGGCGGTGAAGGCGGGAGAGAAGGCATGACCGCCGCGTTCCGCACCACGGCCACCGGCCGGCTCAAGGGAGCGAAGCCCGTCTCCTTCTCCTTCGACGGCGCGTCCTACCAGGCGCTGGAGGGCGATACGCTGGCGTCGGCCCTGCTTGCCAACGGCGTGCACCTGATGGGCCGCTCGTTCAAATACCACCGCCCGCGCGGCGTTCTCTCGGCCGGCGCCGAGGAGCCGAACGCGCTGGTCGGCATCCATCGCGACGCGGCGCGCAAGACCCCCAATGTCCGCGCCACTGTGCAGGAGGTCTATGACGGGCTCACCGCCGTGTCGCAGAACCGCTGGCCGTCGCTCGCCTTCGATGTCGGCGCGGTCAACGATATCGCCTCGCCGATGTTCTCGGCCGGCTTCTACTACAAGACCTTCATGTGGCCGAAGGCGGCGTGGAAGAGTGTCTACGAGCCGACCATCCGTGCCTCCGCCGGCCTCGGCGTCGCGCCCGACAAGCCCGATCCGGACCATTACGCCTCGCGCTACGCGCATTGCGACGTGCTGGTGCTGGGCGGGGGCGCGGCGGGCCTGTCGGCTGCACTGGCGGCCGCCGAAACCGGCGCGCGGGTGATCGTCGCCGACGAGCAGCCGGCGGTGGGCGGTGCGCTGCGCTTCGAGACGGGTTCGACCATCGACGGCGCAGCCGGCTGGGACTGGGCGCAGGCGACGGCCGCCAAGCTCGCGGCGATGGACAACGTGCGCGTGCTCACCCGCACCACCGCTTTCGGCTACTACGCGCAGAACATGGTCGGCCTGGTGGAGCGCGTCAGCGACCACCTCGCCAATCCAGGGCACGACCTGCCGCGCGAGCGGCTGTGGCAGGTGCGGGCGAAGCGCGTGATCCTCGCCACCGGCGCCATCGAACGGCACATGGTGTTCGACGGCAACGACAAGCCCGGCGTTATGCTGGCGTCCGCCGCGCGCACCTATCTCAACCATTTCGGCGTGCTGGTCGGGAAGAATGTCGGCGTCTTCACCGCGAGCGATTCGGCTTACGCGGCGGCGATCGACCTGAAACAGGCCGGCGCCGCAATCGCCGCGATCGTCGACTTGCGCGACAATCCGGCCGGACCGCTGATCGACCAGGCGAGGGCTCTGGGTATCGAGATCCTGTCCGGCCGCACGGTGGTGCGTGCATCCGGCAACCTTCGGGTGGCGTCGATGACAGTGCGCGCGACGTCGGGGTCGGGCGGGCCGGAGCGGACCATTCCCGTCGACGCCCTGTTGATGTCGGCGGGCTGGACGCCCTCGGTGCATCTCTTCTCGCAGTCGCGCGGCAAGGTCGCCTTCGACAACGCGACGCGGCGCTTCCTGCCGGGCGACTACGCGCAGGACTGCGTCTCCGTCGGCGCCTGCAGCGGTACGGATACGCTGGCCGACACGGTAAAGGAGGCGATCGCCGCTGGTGAGAAGGCCGCGAAGGCGGCCGGCGCCGGAAAGGCGGCTGCCCTGAAGCTGAAGGCCGAGACCAGCGAAAGCTGGGCCGGCGGCATGGTGGGCGCTGCCCCCGGCGCGGGACCGGACACCACCGGCAAGGCCTTCGTCGACTTCCAGAACGACGTCACCGCCAAGGACATCCGCCTTGCGGTGCGAGAGGGCATGCGCTCGATCGAGCACGTCAAGCGCTTCACCACCAATGGCATGGCGACCGACCAGGGCAAGACGTCCAACATCCACGGCCTCGCCATCGCGGCCGAGGCGCTCGGCAAGGAGATGCCGGAGGTCGGACTGACCACGTTCCGCGCGCCCTACACGCCGGTGACGTTCGGGTCGCTCGTCAGTCATTCCAAGGGCAGGCTGTTCGACCCGACCCGGCGCACCGCGTTCCACGCGCAGGAAGAAAAGCTTGGCGCGGTGTTCGAGGATGTCGGCCAGTGGAAGCGCGCCTGGTACTATCCGCGCGCCGGCGAGGACATGCATGCGGCCGTCAACCGCGAATGCGCCACGGTGCGCAAGGCGGCGGGCATTTTCGACGCGTCGACGCTGGGCAAGATCGAGGTGGTCGGCCCGGACGCCGCGAAGTTCATGGAGCTGATGTACACCAACCCGTGGGAGAAGCTCGAAAGCGGCCGCTGCCGCTATGGCATCATGCTGCGCGAGGACGGCTTCATCTATGACGACGGCGTCGTGGGCCGGCTCGCCGCCGACCGCTTCCACGTCACGACGACGACGGGCGGTGCCGCCCGCGTCATGAACCACATGGAGGACTACCTCCAGACCGAGTTCCCGCATCTCGACGTCTGGCTGACCTCGATCTCGGAGCAGTGGGCGGTGATCGCCGTGCAGGGCCCGAAGAGCCGCGACATCATCGCGCCGTTGGTCGAGGGCATCGACCTGTCGGACGGCGCCATGCCGCACATGTCGGTGCGCGAGGGCACGATCTGCGGCGTGCCGACCCGGCTGTTCCGCATGTCCTTCACCGGCGAGCGCGGCTTCGAGATCAACGTGCCGGCGGATTATGCCGCCGCCGTCTGGGACGCGGTGTGGGCACAGGCCCAGAAGCACGGCGCCTGCGCCTACGGCACCGAGGCAATGCATGTGCTGCGCGCCGAGAAGGGCTACATCATCGTCGGCCAGGACACCGACGGAACCGTCACGCCGCAGGACGCGGGTCTCGACTGGGCGGTCGGCAAGAAGAAGACCGATTTCGTCGGCATCCGCGGGCTGAAGCGTCCGGACCTCGTCGCCAAGGGGCGAAAGCAGCTCGTCGGCCTGCGCACCAAGGACCCGAAGGTGGTGCTGGAGGAGGGCGCGCAAATCGTCGCCGATCCGAAGCAGCCCATCCCGATGAAGATGCTCGGCCACGTCACGTCGAGCTACTGGTCGGAGAATTGCGGCCGCTCGATCGCGCTGGGCGTCGTGGCCGGCGGATTCGACCGCATGGGGCAGACGCTCTACGTGCCGATGCCGGACAGGGTGATCGAGATCGAAGTGGTCGGACAGGTGTTCTTCGACGAGAAGGGAGAGCGTCTCCATGGCTGACGCGTTGCGCATCCATCCGCTCGCCGGCCGCAAGGTGGCCAATCCGGCGGTGACGCTCACGCCTGCCGAGCCCGCCGCGCGCCTGTCGCTGCGCGCGCGGCCCGACGGGATCGCGGCGCTGTCCAAGGCGCTCGGCGTGAAACTGCCCGAGACGCCCAAGACCTCTGCCACGTCGAAGTCCGGCGCGCGTGCTGCGCTTTGGCTCGGTCCCGACGAATGGCTGGTCATCGATACCGCCGGCGGCGATCCCGTCGCCGACTGCGCCACGGCGAAGGCGCTCCATTCTGCGGTCGACGTCTCCCACCGCAACACGGCGATCCTGGTCGAGGGCAAGGGCGCGGAGGCGACGCTCAGCGCCGGCTGCCCGCAGGACCTGTCGCTGGCGGTGTTGCCGGTCGGCGCCTGCTCGCGCACGATCCTCGGCAAGATCGAGGTCGTTATCTGGCGGACGGGAGAGACGGCATTCCGGGTCGAATGCTGGCGGTCGTTCTCGGCCTATGCCTTCGATTTCCTCGAGGAAGCGGCGCGGGACGCGGCGATAGCGGCCTGAGAGCTGCTCAATGTATCGTCTGCGCGGCTTCGAATGCGAAGCCGCCCGGCGGAACGAAGGTGATCTCGACGCGGTCGCGGCCGGTGTTCTTGGCGGCATAGAGCCGCTCGTCGGCGATCCGGAACAGTACGCCGAAACTCATCGAGCGCCCGAAAGCCGCGCCGCCGACGCTGACCGACAGGTCGTGCCGTTCGCCGTTGCCGGTGAACTCGAGCGAATTGACCGTCCTGCGGATGCGTTCGGCGACGTGCTCGGCCTCGACGACGCCTGCGCCCGGCAGCAGGACGCCGAACTCTTCCCCGCCGATGCGGCCGATCCAGTCGCCCCGTCGCAGGGAGGTGCGGATCGCGGTCGCGATCAGGGACAGCGCCTCGTCGCCGCGATGATGGCCGAAGCGGTCGTTGATCGTCTTGAAATGGTCCGCGTCGATGACCAGCAGCGCGCCCGCCGGCGGCAGGCTTCCGTTACCCGTCTCCAGGAAACCGTCCACCACGCGTGTGAACGCGCCACGGTTCAGGCAACCCGTCAGGCTGTCGGTCGAGGCGAGGTCGTTCAGCCTGTGGTTGGCGATCGCCAGTTCGCGCAGCTTGGTCGTGAGGAAGAAGAACAGCGGTCCTGCGAGGATGATCGGGATGATCGTCGCGCTGATCAGGCTCGGGACGAGGGCGGCGGGGGCAAGCAGGCTGAAGAAGATGTAGTTGAACGTCACGGCGATCGCGATGCAGCCGAGCGTGCCGAACACGGTCCAGCGCGCGAGCCTTGCCCAACCTCGCCGGGATATGCCTGATAAGCCCCTGAGCAGCATCGTGCCCTCCATCCCCGCATGAACGGTATCCGGGAGGCATTAAGATGGCGTCAGGGGGAATAGTTGAAATTGAGTGAATTCGCCGCGGCTCAGATCGCCGTAATCCCTCCGTCGGCCGCCAGGGCCTGGCCGGTCATGAAGGAATTCCTCAGATCGCCGGCGAAGAGGATGACCTCGACGATCTCGTCGACTTCAGCCAGCCGCTTCATCGGCACGCCGCGCGTCAGGTCGGCGGCGCTCTCCTCGATGCCCTTCGGCGACATCTTGAGGAAGTCGAGCGCCATTGCCGTGCGGGCGAAGGACGGGCACACAGCGTTCACGCGGATGCCCTTGGTGGCGTATTCGGCGGCGGCCGAGCGGGTCAGGCCGACGACGCCGTGCTTGGCGGCGGAATAGACCGACAGGCGCGGCGCTCCCGCCAGGCCCGCCACCGAGGCGATGTTGACGATCGCGGCGGTCCGGCCCGAGGCGCGGTTCTGCCTTTCCATTGCCGGCAGCTGATGCTTGAGCGCGTAGAAGACGCCCATCAGGTCGATGTCGATGATCTTCCGCGCCTCGTCGGAGGGAACCTGCGGCAGCTTGACGAAGCTCTGGGCGATACCGGCATTGTTGATCGCGACGTCGAGCGTCCCGAACCGTTCGAGCGCGAGTTCCACCAGGGCTTCGGAGAGGCTCTCGTCGGAAATGTCGCCGGCGCGGATCTCGGTCTCGGTTGGCAGGGAGGCGGCGAATTCCTTCAGCGGCGCCTCGTTTATGTCGGACAGCACGAGGCGCGCGCCTTCCTCGGCCAGCCTTTCGGCCGTCCGGCGGCCGAAGCCGCCCGTCGCCCCTGTCACGATTGCTGTCAACCCCGCAAAACGCGCCACGTCATTCTCCATCGATCAGTTGGACGGCAAGCGCCGACAGGAGCCGAACCGCCTCGCCGTAGCTCTTCGCCTTCTCGGGGTTCGACGCGTTGCCGTCGAGCGCGCGCTTGTAGACGCCCTGGCAGATCGCGGCGAGCCGAAAGAAGGAGAAGGCGAGATAGAACACCCAGTTGTCGATGCCGGCGATGCCGCGGCGGCGGCAGTAGAGCGCGACATAGTCCTCTTCGGTCGGAATGCCGGCGGCCTTGCGGTCGACGCCGCCGAGGCCGCGGAAGCCGGACGAATGCGGCAGCCGCCACTGCATGCACTGATAGGCGATATCGGAATAGGGATGGCCGAGCGTCGAGAGCTCCCAGTCCAGAACGGCGATGACCTCCGGCCGGTCGTGCGCGAACATCATGTTGTCAAGCCGGTAGTCGCCATGCACCAGCGAGACGAGGCCGTCGTCGGCGGGAATGCGCCCTTCCAGCCACTCGATCAGGCGGTTCATCTCGGCGATCGTGCCCGTCTCCGAGGCGCGGTACTGGCTGGTCCAGCGGGTGATCTGGCGCTCGAAATAGCTGCCCGGCTTGCCGAAATCGGAAAGGCCGCAGGCGTCGATGTCGACGCCGTGGAGCTTGGCGAGAGTGGCATTCATCGAATCGTAGATCGCGCCGCGCTCTGCGTTCGTTGCGATCTCGCCGAGCGCGGGATCCCACAGGATGCGGCCGTCGAGGAATTCCATGACGAAGAACTGGCGGCCGATCGGCGAATCCTCGCCGGAGAGATGCAGCATCCGCGGCACCGGAACGTCGGTGTTCTCGAGCGCCTTCATCACGCGATATTCGCGATCGACCTGATGGGCGGACTTGAGCAGCGCGCCGGGCGGCTTGGCGCGCAGCACGAAACGGCCGGTGGACGTGTTCAGGAGATAGGTCGGGTTGGACTGACCGGCATTGAACTTGACGATCCCGGTGAGCGTGCCGAAGCCGTCGATATGCTGGGCGAGATACGGCCCGAGCACGCTTTCATCGAGGGCATTCGGGTCGTTCATGCGGGTTCGTCCCTGCGATCCATCACGGCGATCATCTGCCAGCGCGCCGTCAGCGCCGGCTTCAGCGAGTTCTCGATTTCCATCGTCACGTCGTAGCCGACCTGCACCATGCCCGAGGGGCGCGCATTCATCTCGGCCAGCACGAAGCGCGTGCGCACGCGCGCGCCGCAGCGCACCGGCGCGGAGAAGCGGATGCGGTCGAAGCCATGGTTGATCGCCATTCCCGCTCCCTGCAGGGGTGCAAGCGTCTCGTAGGCCATCGGCGAGAAAAGCGACAGCAGCAGGAAGCCGTGCGCGATGGTGCCCCCATACGGCGTCTCGGCCCTTGCCCGCTCCGGATCGACGTGGATGAACTGGTGATCGTCGGTCGCGTCGGCGAACCGGTCGATCATCACCTGGTCCACGGTCCGCCAGGGCGACAGACCGACCTCCTTGCCCACGAGCCGGATCATGTCGTCGATGGTGATCGGGTCTCTTCGTCCCTGCAGCATGGCTGCCTCGCTGCTCATTCCTTGAACAGCGTCATGCCATGCTGGACCGATTGGCCGCCGTCAAGCGGCAGGATCGCGCCGGTGACGTAGCTGCCGCCCTTGCCGCACAGGAAAAGCGTCGCCGCGGCGATGTCCGACGGCGCGCCGATGCGGCCGAGCGGCACCCGCGCGCCGACCTTGTCGGCCTGCTCGTCAGTCGCCGTGGCAAAGGCCGTCATGCGGCTCTGGAAGGGGCCGGGGGCAAAGGCGTTGACGGTGATGCGGCGGCTGGCGAACTCGTTGGCCAGCGTTTTCGTCAGATGGTGAACCGCCGCCTTGGAGGCCGTGTAGGAGTAGGCGTCGTCCGCCAGCGGCTGGGTGCCCATGACCGAGCCCAGATTGATCACCCGGGCCGGGTCCGCATCGGTGGCGGCGGCCTGGAGCAGGGGCAGAAGCTGCTTCGTCAGGTGGAAGAGGCCGGTGACGTTGACGTCCAGCACCTTGGCCCAGCCCTTGTAGGGGAATTGGTCGAGCGGCGCGCCCCACGACACGCCGGCATTGTTGACCAGGATGTGCAGCTTGCCCGTGCGGGCCTTCACCTCGGCGGCGAGCGCGTCGACGCCCTGCTCGGTGCTGACGTCGGCGCCGAAACCCTCCGCGCTACCGGGAGCGCCCATCGTGTTGAGCTCGGCCGCGACCTTCTCGCAGTCGGCCGTCTTGCGCGAGGCGATCAGCACGCGCGCCCCGCCCTGGACGAGCGCGGTCGCGATCATCCGGCCGATGCCCGTGGCGGCGCCGGTGACGAGCGCCGTCTTGCCGGCGACCGAAAACAAATCGTCGAGATAAGCCATTCTTCCTCCGGGCGCGGACTTCTCTTCCGGTCAAGCCAGATGCCGCGTTGACAACATACCGGGTAGTATGTTCATCATTTGCGCATCCGTAAAGACCCGATCGACGATGCTGGAGAAAAGATCGGCGGGAAAGGGAGGTCATGGTTCTGGCGGAACTGGGCACCGGCGAGCCGGTCACCGAAAGGGCACGCATCGAGATCCTCGACGCGGCCGCCGCCTGTTTCATGGAGCGCGGCTACGCGGCAACGTCGATCGACGACGTGGCGCGCCGGCTGCGGGCGACCAAGGGCCGCATCTACCATCACTTCTCGTCCAAGGCCGATCTGTTCGCGCAGATCTTCCGGACCGGCATGGACATGAATTTCGCCGCGATCGAGCCTTTCCGGTCGCTCGACGAGCCGGCGGTGGATGTCTGGACGAAGATGGCGCGCACGCACGCGCGGCAGATGATCGTGACCAGGGCCTATCAGCGCGTTGTCTGGGAAGGCGTCGAGATGCATCTGCGCGGCGCGACCACGCCCGAGCAGCGGAGCCAGTTCAACGAACTGGTCGAATACCGGACGCAGTACAGCAACGTCTTTCGGGCGCAGTTGGCCAAGGCGCGCGACGAAGGCGACATGCATTTCGCGGATCTCAGCATCGCCAACCAGATGATGTTCATGGCGCTCAACTCGCCGATCTTCTGGTACAAGCCCCGCCCGGGCGAGAGCATGCGGGACATCGACAATATCGTGGAACAGGTCGTGGCGTTCGCGCGCGGCGGACTGGGTGGAAAGGACAAGGAAGAACAATGAGTGACATGAACCTCGGGATGACCGAGAAGCTGAAGCCGATCCATGCCCGGGTCGCGGCGATGATCCGTGACGAGGTCATCCCGCTCGACGAGGAGTTCCTGGCCGAGGTGGGCAAGGACGGCGACCGCTGGTCGTTCACCAAGCGCCAGTCGGAGATTCTCGAAGGACTGAAGGCCAAGGCGAAGGAACGCGGCCTGTGGAACTTCTGGCTGACCGATTCGGACAGAGGCTACGGCCTCACCACCGTCGAATACGCCTATCTCGCCGAGGAAATGGGCAAGGCCCACATCGGCGGCGAAGTGTTCAACTGCTCGGCCCCCGACACCGGCAACATGGAAGTGCTGGAGCGCTACGGCGCCACCGAACACAAGGAGAAGTGGCTGAAGCCGCTGCTCGAAGGCAAGATCCGCTCGGCCTTCCTGATGACCGAACCGGACGTCGCCTCCTCGGATGCCACCAACATCTCGATGCGCTGCGAGCGCGACGGCGACGAATATGTGCTCAACGGCGAGAAGTGGTGGTCGTCGGGCGCGGGCGACCCGCGCTGCGCCATCTACATCGTCATGGTGCGCACCTCGCATGACGGACCGAAGCACTCCCAGCATTCGATGATCCTCGTGCCGGCCGATGCGGCGGGCGTCGAGAAGGTCCGCGCCATGACGATCTATGGCGACGACGACGCACCGCACGGACACCTGCACATGCGCTTCACCAATGTGCGCGTGCCGGCGTCCAACCTGCTGCTCGGCGAGGGCAAGGGCTTCGAGATCGCCCAGGGGCGCCTCGGTCCCGGCCGCATCCATCACTGCATGCGCGCGATCGGCCAGGCCGAGATGGCGCTGGAGCTGATGTGCAAGCGCTCGATGCGGCGCGAGGCCTTCGGCCAGCCGCTGGCCAAGCTCGGCGCCAACTACGACATCATCGCCGAGGCGCGCATGGAGATCGAGATGGCGCGCCTTCTCTGCCTCAAGGCGGCATGGATGATGGACAAGGGCGACCCGAAGGCGGCCGCCCCCTGGATCAGCCAGATCAAGGTCGTGGCGCCGCGCGTCGCGCTGAAGATCGCCGACGAGGCGGTGCAGCTGCATGGTGCGGCCGGCGTCAGCCAGGACACGCCGCTGGCGCGCACCTGGAAGAACCTGCGTACCCTGCGCATCGTCGACGGGCCCGACGCGGTCCACCGCCGGCAGATCGCGCGGCAGGAACTGAAGAAATACACGCAGGAGAAAGTGTGACGATGAAAGCGATCGTCGCTCGCGAATACGGCCCGATCGAGAATCTCGACTATGCCGACTGGCCGGATCCGGAAGCGACCGGCCGGACCGTCGTCATCGACGCGGAAGCGATCGGCGTGAATTATCCCGACGGGCTGCTCGTCCAGGGCCTGTATCAGGCCAAGCCGCCGACGCCGTTCATCCCGGGAATGGAAATGGCCGGCCGGGTGTCGGCCGTCGGCGAGAAGGTCACCAGGTTCAAGGTCGGCGACCGGGTCGTGTCGTTCACGCCGCTCGGCGCCTATGCCGAGAAGATCGGCGTCGACGAATCCGCCGTCATCAAGCTGCCCGACGGGGTGTCGGGGGCGGATGCCTGTGCGCTGATCTGCGGCTACGGCACCTCGCACCATGCGCTGAAGCAGCGGGCCCAGATCAAGCCGGGCGAGACGCTGGTCGTCCTGGGCGCGGCCGGCACGACCGGCCTTGCTGCGATCCAGATCGGCAAGATCATGGGCGCAAAAGTGATCGCCGTCGCCTCGACGCCGGAGAAGCGTGAGATCGCCAAGGCCGCCGGTGCCGACATCGCGCTCGGCTACGAGAACCTCAAGGACTCGCTGAAGGAGGCGACCGGAGGCAAGGGCGTCGACGTCGGCTACGATCCCGTCGGCGGCGACGCCTTCGACGTGTTGGCGCGGTCGATGGCGTGGAACGGCCGCCTGCTCGTCATCGGCTTCACCTCGGGCCGGATCCCGCAGTTCCCGGTCAACCTGGCGCTGGTCAAGGGATTCAGCGTCGTCGGCGTGTTCTGGGGCACCTTCACGCAGAAGGAGCCTGCCGCGCACGAAGAGAACATGCGCGAGCTGATCGGCTGGCTGATCCAAGGCAAGCTCAAGCCGGTGATCGAGGGCACCTATCCGCTCGCCGAGGCCAAGAATGTGCTCAGGCGCATCCATGACCGCGCCGTTGCCGGCAAGCTCATCCTCAAGCCGTAGGGTCACGACATGACGCTTCCCGCCACCATGCGCGCGCTCCTTCTCAACGACGACGGGTATACGACCCGTCCGTCGGGAAGCGTGCTGGAGGCGATGGAGCCCTATGTGACGCCCGGCACGATCGCCGTTCCCACGCCGAAGGCCAGCCAGGTGCTCGTCAAGGTCGCGCTGGCCTCGATCAACCCGTCGGACGTCATGTTCATCAAGGGCATGTATGGCCAGCCACGGGCAAAGGGGCAGCCGGCGGGATTCGAGGGCGTCGGCGAGGTGGTTGCCGCGGGCGAAGACGCAGGCGCGCAGAAGCTCGTCGGCAGGCGCGTCGCGTTCGCCACTGGCATCTCCAACTGGGGTGCCTGGGCGGAATATGCCGTTGCCGAGGCAGCGGCCTGCCTGCCGCTGATCGACGGCGTCAAGGATGTCGACGCCGCGGCGATGATCGTCAATCCGCTGACGGCGATCGCCATGTTCGACATCGTCAAGCAGGAGGGCGAGAAGGCCTTCATCCTGACCGCCGCCGCCAGCCAGCTCTGCAAGCTGATCATGGGGGTCGCGCGCGACGCGGGTTATCGTCCGATCGCCATCGTGCGCCGGGACGACCAGATCCCGCTTTTGGAAAAGGCAGGGGCGGCGGTCGTGCTGAACGCCGAAGCGCCCGATTTCAAGCAGCGGCTGGCGGAGACCTGCAGGGTCGAGAAGCCGCGCATCTTCCTCGATGCCGTCACCGGGCCGCTCGCGTCGACGATCTTCAACGCCATGCCGCGACGTGCGCGGTGGATCGTCTACGGACGGCTCGACCAGACCGAGACGCCGATCCAGGAGCCCGGACAGCTCATCTTCATGCACAAGAAGATCGAGGGATTCTGGCTGACCGAGTGGATGCGATCCACGGATCCGGAGCGCCGGGGCGCGGCCGTGATGGAGGCTCAGAAGCGTTTCGCGGACGGGAGGTGGTCGACCGACGTCACCGCCATCGTGCCGCTGTCCGAGGCAATGAAAAGGGTGCCGGAAGAACTGGCCAAGCCGAATGGAAAGGTCTTCATCGCGCCATAGATTGCGAGTGAATGTACGCGGCTTGTGCTGAGGGCATGGCCGTCTATAGTCGAACCAAACACGGCATAAGACCGTGACGACATTGGGAGGAGAGCGTCCTTGGACGTATTGCAGCTCTTTGTGAGCGGCCTTGCGAACGGCTGTGTATATGGCCTCATCGCACTTGGTTTCGTGCTCATCTACAAGGCGACCGAGGCGGTCAATTTCGCCCAGGGCGATTTCATGATGCTGGGCGCCTTCATCACGCTCGGTTTGACCAACGAACAGTTCTGGGGACTGCCCTTCTGGATCTCGGTGCCGATCGCGATCGCGGCGATGGGCCTGTTCGGCTACCTGATCGAGATGATCGTGCTGCGCCGCATGTTCGGCCAGTCGCAGGTCTCCATCGTCATCCTCACCATCGCCATGGGCTTCGTTCTGCGCTTCGCGGCGGGCCTCATCTGGGGCAACGAGCCGATCGCGCTCGAATCCCCCATCGCCGGCAAGGACGTGCGCTTCGGCGGACTGGTGCTCGGCCTCGACGAGATCGTCGTCATCGCGGTCACGGTGATCTCGACCATCCTGCTCTATTTCTTCTTCAACCTGACCAAGCTCGGCGTCGCCATGCAGGCGGCCTCGCAGAACCAGCTCGCGGCCTACTACATGGGCATCCCGGTCAAGCGGGTGCATTCGCTAATCTGGGCGGTGGCCGGAATGGTGGCGGCGGTCGCCGGCATCCTCTTTGCCTCGAAGGGTTCGATCGATCCGTCGATCGGCCTGCTCGGCATCAAGGCCTTCGCGGCGGCCGTCATCGGCGGCTTCGGCTCGCTGCCGGGCGCGCTGCTCGGCGGCATCATCGTCGGCCTGATCGAGCCCTTCGCCTCCTACTATATCGCCGCCGGCTATTCGCAGATCATGCCCTATCTGCTGTTGTTCCTGATCCTCGTGTTCAGGCCGCACGGCATCCTCGCCCAGATCCACCGGAAGAAGGTGTAACCATGCGCACCGTCTTCAAGACCACCTACGACGCCGACATCAACCTCTTCCGCCACGGCGCGCAGGCCTTCTGGTACCTGTCGCTGCTGGCGCTGATGATCGTCCTGCCCTTCGTCCTGTCGGATTTCGCCGTCGGCGAGATGACCAACGTGCTGATCTGGGCGATCGCCGGCATGGGGCTGATGATCCTGGTCGGCCAGACCGGCCAGGCGAGCCTCGGCCATGCCGCCTTCCTGGCGGTCGGCTGCTACGCCAACGTGCTCCTGCAGGAGAAGCTGGGGCTGCCCTTCATCCTGTCCTTCCCGCTCGCCGGCGTCATCGCCGGACTTTCGGGCGTGCTACTGGCGATCCCGACATCGAAGCTGCACGGCATCTATCTGGCGATCGGGACGCTCGCCGTCTCGATCCTGGTCGACGACCTGATCGTCATCGCCGAGCCGCTCACCGGCGGCATCAACGGGCTCTTGGCGCCGACGATCGACATCTTCGGCATCCAGTTCGACCGCTACGGCACGCCGGTCAGGTTCTACGGCCTGATCCTGTTCGTCACCGTGCTGGTGGTACTGGCCTACCGCAACATCCAGCGCTCGCCGCTCGGCCGCTCCTTCGCGGCGGTGCGCGATTCCGAAATCTCGGCGCAGGCGATGGGCGTCAACGTGGCGCGCACCAAGGCGGTCGCCTTCGGCATCTCCACCGCCATCACCGGGCTCGCCGGCGCGCTGATGGGCCACTTCGCCGGCATCTTCAACAACGAGACCTTCACCATCATCATCTCGATCCAGATGCTGCTGATGATCGTCATCGGCGGGCTGGGCTCCATTCACGGCGCCTTCTTCGGCGCGGTGGTCATCGCGCTCCTGCCGCAGGCGATCGCAAGGGTCCGCGACGGCATCGGCGAGCTGACCGGCACCTCCATCGCCATCCCCGGCATGGAGTCCGCCGTCTTCGGCGCGATCCTGATCCTGTTCATCCTGTTCGAGCCGATGGGCATCTATGGCCGCTGGCTGAAGATCCGCACCTATTTCGAGCTGTTCCCCTTCTACCGCCGCGACATGTTCCGCCGGCAGCGGAGCTACCTCAAGACGGAGCGCATGCGATGAGCCTCCTCGAAGTCGAGAACGTCACGCTCAAGTTCGGCGGCGTCACCGCGGTCAACAACGTCTCCTTCTCGGTCGAGGAGGGCGAGGTCTTCGCGCTCGTCGGTCCCAACGGCGCCGGCAAGTCGACGCTGTTCAACCTCGTCTCGCGCTTCTACGATCCGGTGGCCGGCGACATCCGTTTCGCCGGCGAATCGATCCTGACGAAGGCGCCGCACGAGATCGCCAGGCTCGGCATCGCCCGCACCTTCCAGAACATCGAGCTGTTCGAGCAGGCGACGGTGCTGCAGAACCTCCTGGTCGGCCGCCACCGCCACAGACGCGGCAACCTGTTCAGCGAGACGCTGTTCACCCCTTTCGTGCGGCGCGAGGAGCGGCGGCACCGCGAGGCGGTTGAGAAGGTCATCGACTTTCTCGACCTGCAGCCCTACCGCGAGAAATACATCGCCGGCCTGCCCTACGGCGTGCGCAAGGTTGTCGAGATGGGCCGGGCTCTCGCGATCGAGCCGCGCCTGCTGCTGCTCGACGAGCCGGCCTCCGGCCTGTCGGTCGAGGAGACGCAGGACGTCGCCTTCTGGGTAGAGGACATCAAGACCCAGATGGGCGTCACCGTGCTGATGGTCGAACACGACATGCATCTGGTCGCCTCCGTGTCGGACCGCGTCATGGCGCTTGCCGACGGCAAGACGCTGGCGATCGGCACCGCGCAGGAGGTGCAGAACCATCCGAAGGTGATCGAGGCCTATATCGGCGTCGCCGACGAGAACGAGAGGGTGGTCGCATGATGCTACAGCAGGCGATCAATCCGGCATCGGCTGTCGCCGAAACCGTGCTCTCGATCCGCAACCTCGAGAGCTACTACGGGCCGATCATGGCCATCCGCGGCGTCAGCCTGGAGGTCCGCCAGGGCCAGATCGTCACCGTGCTCGGCGCCAACGGCGCCGGCAAGACGACGCTCCTGAAGACCATCTCCGGCGTGATGAATCCGGAGAAGGGCGAGATCTGGTACGGCGGGCGCAACATCGCCGGCGAAGAGCCCGACCGGGTCGTCAAGGCCGGCATCGTGCATGTGCCGGAAGGGCGCGAGGTGTTCCCGCTGCTCACCGTCGAGGAGAACCTTCGCATGGGGTCCTTCGTGCGCAGCGACAAGGCGGGCATCAAGGCCGACGAGGAGATGGTCTACGGCTATTTCCCGATCCTGCTCGAGCGGCGGCGCCAGGCGGCCGGCACGCTGTCGGGCGGCCAGCAGCAGATGCTGGCCATCGCGCGCGGCCTGATGGCGCGGCCGAAGCTGATGCTGCTCGACGAGCCGTCGCTCGGCCTGTCGCCGCTCCTGGTGAAGGAGATCTTCACCATCATCCGCCGCCTCAACCGTGAACAGGGCGTGACGATGATGCTGGTCGAGCAGAACGCCAAGGTGGCGCTCGAGGTCGCCGACTACGGCTACGTCATGGAGCTCGGCCGCATCGTCATGGCCGACACCTCGGCGCGGCTCTTGGCGTCCAAGGATGTGCAGGAATTCTACCTCGGCGTCCAGGGCGAGACGCAGCGCGGCCAGAAGCGCTGGAAGCAGAAGAAGACCTGGCGATGAGAAGCGGGTGGAAAGGTAAGGGGAGGACAGCATGACGATCGTCGGCAAGATCCCGCCGCAGCGGACGCTACACGGCCACTCCTTCAACGAAGACATGTCGCGCGGCCCGTTCTTCTTCGACGGCTGCGACACGCTGCCGAAGCTGTTCCGCGAAAGCTGCAAGCGAAACGGCCAGAGGATCGCGCACCGGGAGAAGGACTACGGCATCTGGCTGTCCTATTCGTGGAGCGAGTTCTACGACAATGCACGCCTGATCGGGCTCGGGCTCCTCTCACTCGGCCTGAAGCGCGGCGAGGTCGTGTCGATCCTGTCGGAAGACAACAAGGAATGGCTCTACACCGACCTCGGCACGCAGTGCGTCGGCGGCATCGCGTCAGGCGTCTACACGACCGATTCCGCATCGCAGCTCAAATATCTGGTCAACGATTCCGACAGCCGCTTCCTCTTCGTCGAGAACGACGAGCAGCTCGACAAGTATCTCTCCGTCCGCGACGAGATGCCGGGCCTTGCCTGGGTAGTCGTCCTCGACCGCGAAGGCCTGCACGGCTTCTCCGACGACCGTGTCATCTTCCTCGACGATCTCTACCGGATCGGCCGCGAATTCCTGAAGCAGAACCCGAACCGGTTCGAGGAGGAGATCGCCAATTCGTCCGCCAAGGACACCGCGATCCTGGTCTATACGTCCGGCACCACCGGCCCGCCCAAGGGCGCGATGATCAGCCACGAGAACATCATCGTCTCGATCATCGGCGCGGCGACGACGCTGCCGGTGACGGAGGCCGACGAGCAGGTCTGCTTCCTGCCGCTCTGCCACATCCTCGAACGGCTGATCACCGGCTTCATTCCGATCGGCTTCGGCTCGACGGTGAACTTCGCCGAAAGCCCCGAGACGGTCTTCGACAACGTCCGGGAAGTGTCTCCGCACGTCTTCACCGCGGTGCCGCGCGTCTGGGAAAAGGTCTATTCGCGCATCACCATCATGGCCAACGAGGCGACGAGCCTCGGCAAGCTCGCCTACCGCATGGCGGTAGCGACGGGCATGAAGCGCGGACTTTTGATGGAGGAGGGCAGGGCGGTGCCGCTCGGCACCCGTCTCGCCTATGCGTTCTGGGACTTCGCGGTGCTGAAGAACCTGCGCCGGATGATCGGTCTCGACCGGCTGCGCCGCGGCACCACGGGCGCCGCACCGATCTCGCCCGATCTGCTGCGCTGGTACCGGGCGATCGGCGTCACCGTGCTCGAAGGCTACGGCATGACCGAGAGCTCGGGCGTCATCTCGGTCAACGTCATGGACGACTACAAGACCGGTAGCATCGGCAAGGTCGTGCCGGGCGGCGAGGTCAGGATCGCGCCGGACGGCGAGATCCTCTATCGCGGCGCCAACGTCTTCAAGGGCTACTGGAACAAACCGGAGAAGACGGCCGAGACCGTGACCGAGGACGGCTGGCTGAAGACCGGCGACGTCGGCCGCATCGACAATCAGGGCTTCCTGACGATCACCGGCCGCGCCAAGGACATCATCATCACGGCGGGCGGCAAGAACATCACGCCTGCGGAGATCGAGAACCGGCTGAAGTTCTCGCCTTATATCTCCGACGCGGTGATCATCGGCGACAAGCGCAAGTTCCTCTCCTGTCTCGTCATGATCGACCAGGAGAATGTCGAGAAGTTCGCCCAGGACAACAAGGTGCCGTTCTCCGACTTCCGCTCGCTGTGCGCCACCAGGGAAGTGCGCGACCTGATCGGAGGGGTGATCGAGGAGACGAACCGGGAGTTCGCCCGGGTCGAGCAAATCAAGGATTTCCGCTTGATCGATGTGCTGTTGACCGCAGAAGATGAGGAACTGACAGCCACGATGAAGCTGAAACGCAGCTTCGTTGAGACGAAACACAAGAAGCTGATCGACGAGATGTACGGCAAGGACGCCGGATAGCTCGGGACAGAAAAACCAGGAGGAAACCACATGAAAACGTCACTCAAGGCTTCCATACTTGCCGCCGGTCTCGCGCTCGGCATGAGCTCGGCGTCGTTCGCGACGCAGGGCGTCTCCGACACGGAAATCGTCATCGGCTCGAACGGCGATCTCTCCGGCATCTTCGCCGCCTTCAACGTCGGCGCGATCAAGTCGGCACAGCTCATGTTCGACGAGGTCAACGCGAAGGGCGGCATCCACGGCCGCAAGATCCGCTTCGTCGTCGAGGACCACGGCTACCAGGTGCCGAAGGCGGTGCAGAACTTCAACAAGCTGATCAACTCGGACAAGGTGTTCGCGATGATCCTCAACCTCGGCACGCCGCACAACATCGCCGGCTTCCCGCTGATGCAGGCCAAGCAGGTCGCCAATGTCGGCCCGCTCACCGCCGCGCGGCAGATGCTGGAAGGCGACATCACCTACAAGTATGCCGGCTTCTCGTCATACTACGACCAGATGCGCGCGGGCGTGCGCCATCTCGCCAAGGAGAAGGGCGCCAAGAACGTCTGCGCCATGTATCTGCCGACCGACTTCGGCCTCGAAGTCTACGAAGGCACCAAGGAGGAGACCCAAGCGCTGGGGCTCAACTTCGCCGCCGAGACGACGCACAAGCCTGACGAGCAGGATTTCGTCGGCACGATCTCCAAGCTGCGCGACGCCAAGTGCGACATCGTCGCCACCGCCGTCGGCGTGCGCCAGACAATCGTCGCGTTCGGCACGGCCAAGAAGCTCGGCTGGACGAACGTGTCCTTCATCGGCTCGTCGGCCGGCTTCAACACCGCCGTGGCGAAGGTCCCGGAAGGCGTCACCGAAGGCTACTACGCGGCGGCAGGCTGGACCGACCACGAGGCCCGCATGGACAATCCGGAAGTGAAGGCCTGGGCCGAGAACTATCAGGCCAAGACCGGCGAACCGGCAGGCACCGCGGCTCTCCTCGGCTACGGCGCGGCCAACACGCTGATCAAGGCGCTTGAGGCGGCGGGCAAGGACCTGACGGCCGAGAGCTTCCAGAAGGGGATGGAGAGCCTGGAATTCACCGACGTGATCTCCGGCGACGTGCCGGTCAAGTATGGCCCGAACGATCACCAGGGCGGCGACCTGATCTTCATCTCGCAGATCCAGGGCGGCAAGTGGGTGGAAATCGGCCGCGTCGATCCGACCAAGTCGCAGTGATCTGACCCAAAACGAAAGAGGGCCGCGCCGGGCAACCGGCGCGGCCTTTTCGCATCTGTGCGGTTCGATAGGCCACGATGCCCATCAGGCTGACCGTCATCCTCGGGGGCCTGCGGCGCCGTCATCCTCGGGCTTTTCCCACTGCTGTCCGGTTTAGGTTTGGCTGAGGTTGAGAGTGAGTTGGCTTTGGT
>JAYSFJ010000012.1:0-131434 GCA_041913465.1 Mesorhizobium sp.
TTCCGCTACGACTGGTTCAACGACGAGAAGAACAAGGCCGACTTCAAGGCGAAATACGGCTACGACCTCGGCGTCCCGGTCAACTGGTCGGCCTATGAGGACATCGCCGAGTTCTTCACCGGCCGCGAGATCGACGGCAAGAAGGTCTACGGCCACATGGACTACGGCAAGAAGGACCCGTCGCTCGGCTGGCGCTTCACCGACGCCTGGCTGTCGATGGCCGGCAACGGCGACAAGGGCATTCCGAACGGCAAGCCGGTCGACGAGTGGGGCATCAAGGTCGACGAGAACTCGCGTCCCGTCGGCTCCTGCGTGGCCCGCGGCGGCGACACCAACGGACCCGCAGCGGTCTATTCGATCGAGAAGTACCTCGAATGGATGAAGAAGTATGCGCCGGCTGCCGCCCAGGGCATGACCTTCGGCGAATCCGGCCCGGTGCCGTCGCAGGGCGAAATTGCCCAGCAGATGTTCACCTACACCGCCTTCACCGCGGACTTCGTCAAGGAAGGCCTGCCGGTGGTCAACGCGGACGGAACGCCCAAGTGGCGCTTCGCCCCGTCGCCGCATGGCGTCTACTGGAAGGAAGGCATGAAGCTCGGCTATCAGGACGCCGGCTCCTGGACCCTGCTCAAGTCGACGCCGGACGACCGCGCCAAGGCCGCCTGGCTCTATGCGCAGTTCGTGACCTCCAAGACGATCGACGTGAAGAAGAGCCATGTCGGCCTGACCTTCATCCGCCAGTCGACGCTGGACCATGCGTCCTTCACCGAGCGCGCGCCCAAGCTCGGCGGTCTCGTCGAGTTCTACCGCTCGCCGGCCCGCCTGCAGTGGTCGCCGACCGGCACCAACGTGCCCGACTATCCGAAGCTGGCTCAGCTTTGGTGGCAGGCGATCGGCGACGCGTCCTCGGGTGCGAAGTCGGCGCAGGAAGCCATGGACTCGCTCTGTGCCGAGCAGGAAAAGGTGCTGGAACGCCTCGAGCGCGCCGGCATCATGGGCGACATCGGACCGAAGCTCGCCGAGGAGCATGATCTCGAATACTGGAACAAGGACGCGGTCGCCAAGGGCAACCTCGCGCCGCAGCTCAAGATCGAGAACGAGAAGGAAAAGCCGATGACGGTCAACTACGACGAGCTGGTCAAGAGCTGGCAGAAGTAGGATCGCCGGAATCACACGAACGGAGGAGGCGGCTCGTCCGCCTCCTCTTTTTTTGATCGGCAGCGCCGGCATGCACCGAAGCCCGCTTCGCCGGGAAATGCCTAGCCACCCGGAAACCGAGCCGAAATAGCCCGTCATCTTCGCACCGCCCTTGTCGATCGAGCGGCGGGACGGCCTTCGCTACCCCTCCCTTCGCCAGATTCGCCGCCGGCTGTTGACTCCGCCGGCGCATGGCCTTATGCGCTGGTCATTCTATATTCTATATTCTATAGAATGTAGCGAGACCCGCCGAGAGGACGCATCGGACCCTGATGCGGCGCGGCCAGATTGGGAGGATCCTTTGAAGCAGTCTATGAAGAACTCGATCTCGCGTCGCGCGCTGCTCGCCGCTGCGACGATCGCCGCGGCCCTGCCGGCGTCCTTCGCGCTGGCGCAGAATGAGCCGGTCGAAATCCACGTGATGGCCAACGAGGCCTTCTCGAACATGATCCAGTCGTCGGAAGTGGTCGAGTTCAACAAGCACTATCCGAACATCAAGGTGACCGTGGACGGCGTGCCCTATGTCGAACTGCTCGCCAAGATGATGCTCGACGCCACCAGCCCCACCCCGGTCTATGACGTTCTGATCGTCGACGATCCGTGGACGCCGCAGCTCGCGGAAGTCGGCGCGCTGCAGGACCTGAAGAGCGCGGAGATGGCGGGCTCTACCGCTGCCGATTTCGACTGGGCCGACTTCAACGCCGCGCCGCTGGCAGCCAGCGAGTGGAAGGGCGTGCAATACGGCGTGCCCCTGCGTTCGAACATGCTTATGATGTTCTACAACCGCACCCTCTACCAGAAGGCCGGCGTCCCCGAGCCGACCCCCGCGCTCACGTGGACAGAATATCTCGAGCAAGCGCCGAAGCTGGTGCAGGACACCAATGGCGACGGCAAGGTCGATGCCTGGGCGATCGACACCTATTTCGTGCGCGAGCCGCTGACCCCGACGATCTGGCAGACCATCATGAATTCCAATGGCGGCAAGCTGCTCGACGCCGACGGAAAGCCGGCCTTCAACAACGAGATCGGCGTCGCCGCGCTCGAGACCCACAAGAAGCTGCTGGACTTCGCTCCTCCGGGCGCACTCGCGCATGGCTTCACGGAATCGCTTCAGGCCTTCCGTCAGGGCACAGTGGCGGCCATGTTCCAGTGGGGCAGCGTCTATCGCAGCTCTGCGGTCGACCCCAAGACGACGACGCTGACGCCCGAACAGGTCGGCATCCAGGTTCTGCCGGCAGGCTCCGTCGGACCGGGCGCGCATCGCGGCATCTGGAGCGGCGCGGTCAGCGCCAAGAGCGAGAAGAAGGAAGCGGCATGGACCTTCCTGCAGTGGCTGAGCTCCAAGCAGGGCGAAACCTGGCGTACCAACAATCTCGGCACCTTCCCGGCGCGCAAGTCCACGCTTGCGGCAAAGCCCGAGAGCGAGTGGCTGGCTCCCGTCTTCACCTCGCTTCAGCTTGCCTATGACGTTGCCGCCAAGGGCGAGATGTGGCGCATCCGCCATCCCCGTTCGGATGCCGCGCAGCAGATCCTCGCCGACGAGGTCGGACGCGCAATGGCGGGCCGTGCCACCGCCGCCGAAGCCTTGCAGACGGCGGCGGAAAAGATCGAGAAAGTCCTGAACTAGGCATAGTTCAGGGTTGGGAGGAGCATCTTGGTCGACGAACGTCTCACCCGCGCGAGCGCATCTCGTTCGCGCTTTGCCCGAAAGTTCGCAGATCTCCTGTCGCGGTGGGCCTTCATGGTCCCCGCGGCGGTGCTCCTCCTCGCCGTCCTCGCCTACCCGATCTTCTATACGATCGAGATCAGCTTCTCCCGATTCGACCTCGCCACGTTCAGCGCGGTCGAGTGGGTGGGCTGGGAGAACTACGCCCACGTGCTGGACGATTACCGCTTCTGGGAATCGATGAAGGTCACGGTGGTCTACCTGGTCTTCGCCTTGCCGCTGCAGATCGTGCTTGGCTTCGGCATTGCCTTCCTGATCAATGCCGAATGGCGCGGCCGCAACGTCGTGCGCGCGCTGTTCATCATCCCGATGGTCGTGGCGCCGGTCGTGGCCGGCGGCCTGTGGCGCATGATTCTCGACCCGCTCTGGGGAATGGTGAACTATGTGCTCGGCCTTGTCGGTATCGAGCCGCTCGACTGGTTCGGCGACCCGACGCTGGCGATGGCCGCCCTCGTCATCATCGACACCTGGCGCTGGACCCCCTTCGTCATCCTGACGGCGACCGCCGCTCTGCTGGCGCTGCCCAGGGACGTGTTCGAGGCCGCTGAGATCGACGGCGCCAACTGGTGGTCGAAGCTCTGGTCGATCACGCTGCCGCTCCTTGTCCCGATCATTGCCGCGACCTTCGTGGTGCGCTGGCTGGGTGCGGTGAAGATGTTCGACATCGCCCTCGCCGCCACCTATGGCGGCCCCGGCGGAGCCACCAACGTCATCAACCTCTTCATCTACGAAGAGGCGTTCCGCTCGTTGCGCTTTGCCGAGTCAGCCGCGATGGCGGTGATCATCCTCGTCGTCACGATGGTGCTCACGGCGCTCTTCCTGCGCGGCAGCCGCCTGCTGGAGGAACGGTATTGAGTGCGATCGCCCACACCGTCACGCGCAAGCGCAAGAGCAGGCTTGGAGCCCGCCTGCGGATCTCGGCCGGCGTCGTCGCCTGCTTCCTCTTCCTGTTTCCGCTGATCTGGATGGTGCTGACCTCCTTCAAGGAGCAGCGCGACATCTTCACCATGCCGCCGACGCTGTTCTTCACGCCGACGCTTGAGTCCTACATCACCTATCTCCAGCGGCCGGACATCTGGAAGCGCCTCGTCAACACGGTGATCGTCGCCGTCGGCTCCGGCGTGCTGTCGATCGTCGCAGGCGCGATGGCGGGCTATGCACTGGCGCGCATCAGGCTGCGCGGCGCCGGCACGATCGGCCTGCTGATCGTGCTGTCGCGAGGCGTGCCGCCGATCGCTCTCGCGGTGCCGATGTTCCTCGTCGCGCGCAAGCTCGGACTGACCGACAAGCACATCACGCTCATCCTCGCCTACTGCACGTTCCTCATTCCCTATGTGATGTGGCTGATGCGCGGCTTCTTCCTGTCGCTGCCCAGGGAACTGGAGGAATCGGCGATGATCGACGGTTGCAGCCGCTTCGGCGCGTTCTTCAAGATCATCGTGCCGATCTCGCTGCCGGGGCTGCTGTCGACGATGATCTTCAGCATGATCCTCGCCTGGGAGGAACTGCTGTTCGCGCTGGTTCTGACCAACCGCAACGCCTCGACCATCCCGGTCGCGATTCAGGGCATCGCCGGCGACACGATCAACGGCGCCAACTGGGCCGCGCTCACCGCGGTCGGCACGATCACCGTGCTTCCCGTGATCGTCTTCGCAATGCTCGTGCAGAAATGGCTCGTGCAAGGAATGGCCGACGGGGCGACCAAGGGCTGAGAACAGAAACGTACGTCCGACGGCAAAGCCGGGAAATCCATATGACGCCGACACCGCTCTACATGACCAAGTCCGATCTCGCCCGCCGCCACATCCAGGGCATGATCCTGTCCGGCCAGGCGCGCCCCGGCGCGCGCATCACGACGCGCGCGGTGTCGGAGGCGCTCGGGATTTCCGAGACCCCCATCCGCGAGGCGATACGCGCGCTCGCCGCCGACGGCTGGCTCGAATTGCAGTCGCATATCGGTGCCGTCGTCGCGCAGTTCGGGGGCGGCGAAATCTCCGAGATCTACGCGCTGCGCAGCCTCATCGGCGCGCTGGCCATCGAGCTTGGGGGACCCTCCTACGACGAGGACCGGCTCGCACGGATCGACGCGAACATCGAGGCGTCGCGGGCGGCCGTCGCCGAGCGCGACGTGCAGAAATACATGCTCCTGAACAACGAGTTCCACACGCTGCTGTGCGACACGCCGGCTTCGCAGTGGTGCATGAAGATCCTCTCCAGCTTGCGGTCGCAGACAGGCATCCATCAGGGCTTCGTCGCAGTGCCGCAACGGTTGGCGGAATCGCTCGCCGAGCACTGCAGCATCCGAGATGCGCTCCGCCAGCGCGATTTCGCGAAAGCCGCGGAACTGATCAAGGCGCACGAGCACGCCGCCGGCGTGGCCCTCATCAATGAGCTCGCCGTTTCCCGGCCCGGATCGGCCGGCAGCGTCCGGTGACCACGTCTCAAGACTTCAGGATAGGTAATTCGCAGATGGCAGCCGGCCCCGACAGGAACGAGCGCGAGATCACGCAACCCGTGGATCTCTGCCTGCCGAACGGCAGGCTCAACCCCGATGCGGTCGGATGGACACGGCGTCCGCTTCACCGCGCAAATCTGAAAGGCTGGGGACGCAACAAGCGGTTCGAATACTGGTGCGTGACGTCGCCCGATCTCGTCTGCGCGATCAACGTCTCGCACGGCGACTATCGCGTCACGCTGGCGACGTTCTTTCTCGACCTCAAGACGATGCACGCATTCTCGCAAGCCGAGATCCACTGGCTGCCGCGCGAGAAGGTCACGCCCATGCCGGAGCGCTCGGGCCAGGGCGGTGTGACCGGCACGGGCGACAGGATGCGCATTTCCATGCAGTCAGTCGACGGCGGCACGCTGCTGAAAGCCGACACGCCCCGCCTCAACCTGGAGATCATGGCCCACGAGGAGCCGGGCCACGAATCTCTCGGCGTCGTCGTGCCCTGGGACGACAGGCGCTTCCAGTACACCCGCAAGGACAATTGCCTGCGGGCAACCGGAACGATCGTGGCGGACGGCAAGGCCTACACCCTGTCCGATGCCTATGCGGCGCTGGACCATGGGCGCGGCCGCTGGCCCTACTCGATCGTGTGGAACTGGGCGGCCGGCAGCGGCGTCTCGCGCGGCCGCGAAATCGGCCTGCAGTTCGGCGGCAAATGGACCGAAGGCACGCCGTCGACCGAGAACGCGCTGCGCATCGACGGCCGCATCGAGAAGATCGGCCAGGAGCTGGAATGGATCTACGACCGCTCCAACTTCATGGCGCCGTGGAAGATCCGCGGCAACCGCGTCGACCTGATGTTCACTCCCGTCTACGACCGCCAGTCCAACTTCGACCGCCTCGTGGTTCGCTCGAAGGAGGACCAGGTGTTCGGCTGGTTCGACGGCACGATCGTCAGCGAAAAGGGCGAGACGATCCCGGTCGAGCGGATCTTCGGCTGGGCGGAGGAGGTCGCGCGGCGCTGGTGACCGGCCCCGGCGTCTAGCCGGTCATCATAGCCTAGGCGACCACAGGAAGAGGAATTTTGCATGAGCACCGTCGAAATCAGGAATGTGCGCAAGTCTTATGGCGGGCACGAGGTCCTGCACGGCGTCTCGATCCATATACCGGACGGCGAATTCGTCGCCTTGGTGGGGCCGTCGGGCTGCGGCAAGTCGACCTTGCTGCGGATGATCGCCGGGCTTGAGGACATTTCCGAAGGCGAGATCGCGATCGGGGAGCGAGTCGTGAACGACGTCGTGCCGCGCGACCGCGATATCGCGATGGTGTTCCAGAATTATGCGCTCTACCCGCATATGAACGTTCGCCAGAACATGGGCTTCGCCTTGAAGCAGCGGCGTGTGTCCCGAACGGAAATCGAGGCGCGCGTGCAGAACGCCGCCCGGATCCTCGGCCTCGAGAGCCTGCTCGACCGCAAGCCCCGCGCTCTCTCGGGCGGCCAGCGCCAGCGCGTCGCGATGGGACGCGCCATCGTCCGCGATCCCAATGTCTTCCTGTTCGACGAGCCGCTCTCCAATCTCGACGCCAAGCTGCGCGGCGAGATGCGTTCGGAACTGAAGGAGCTGCATCAGCGGCTCCAGACGACGACGGTCTATGTCACGCACGACCAGATCGAGGCGATGACGCTCGCCGATCGGGTCGTCGTCATGAACGGCGGCAATGTCGAGCAGGAAGGGCCGCCGCTCGAACTCTACGACCGTCCGCAGAGCCTCTTCGTTGCCGCCTTCATCGGCTCGCCGCCGATGAACTTCCTCGAGGGATTTGTCGCGAGCGGCGCGCTTGTGCTGGACAATGGCGAGCAGCTGAAGCTGCCGATCGCATTGCCGGCCGGAGAGAGGATCGTCGCCGGGGTGCGGCCGGAGCATTTCGTGATCGCCGACGATGGTTGGCCGGCAATCGTCTCGGTCGTCGAGCCGACAGGGTCGGAGACTCAGATCACGGCGCGGATCGCCGGCCACGTCGTGCGTGTGCTCATCCGCGGCCGCACTGATGTGAAACCTGGAGAAACGATCCATCTCTCGGCCGCATCGTCCCATCTCCATGTCTTCGACCCCGGTTCGGGCAAGCGCCGGGAGATCGGCGGCTGAGACTGCGGCGACGATCATGAACAAGCCGCTTGAGCAGGCCATGGACAGTTTCAGCTTCGCCCGCGGGCTGCCAGCTCCGCTGCCGCGCTTCGCCGGTATGCCGCGCTACAATTTCGTCGGCGGCCACAACGACCCGGACAGGATACCCGTCGACGATCTCGCCGCTGCCGCGGCGCGTGCGCTGCGCACCCATGCGCGGCAGCTTGCGATCTACAATCTCGGCACCGGTCCGCTGGGCTTCGAAGGCCTTCGCGACGGCATCGCGCTGCGTCTTCGGATGCGCGGCATGAATGTCGACCGCGAGCGCGTTCTCGTCACCTCGGGCTCCGGACAGGGCCTCGACCTCGTCAACGCGGCCCTGGTGGAACCGGGCGATACGGTCATCCTCGAGGAGTTCACCTATTCGGGCGCGCTCAACAAGGTACGCAAGCTGGGCGCCCGGATCGCGGGCGCGCCGCTCGATTCGCGCGGGCTCGATGTCTCTCGGCTCGGTCAGATGCTCGACGGGATGGCGCGGCAAGGCGTCCGGCCGAAATATATCTACACGATCCCGACGGTGCAGAATCCGACGGGCAGCATCCTGCCCGCGGAGCGCCGGCATCGGCTGGTCGAGCTGGCGCGGCACTATCGCGTGCCGATCTTCGAGGACGAGTGCTATGCGGAACTCGCCTTTGCCGCCGAGAGGCCACCGGCGCTTGCGGCATTGGCGCCCGAGAGCGTGATTCACATCGGCTCGTTTTCCAAAACGCTCGCTCCCGCGATCCGGCTTGGCTACATCGTCGCGGAGCCCGCGGTGCTACGTCAGCTCGCGGCACTGAAGAGCGACGGCGGCACCGGCGCGATCGACCAGATGGTCGCGGCCGAGTACCTGGCGGCCGGCTATTCCGGTCATGTGGACGATCTGGCCGTCTCGCTCAGGCGCAAGCTCGCGGTGATGACCGATGCGATCGAGCAGGAGTTCGGCACGACGGTCGACATCGTGCGCCCGGAAGGCGGCATTTTCGTCTGGCTGCGTTTTCCCGCCGAGTTCGACGTCCGTCGCCTGATCGGCCCGGCGGCGGCGCGCGGCGTGGTGTTCAATCCCGGTCCCGAATGGGCCTGCGATCCGGAACAGGCGGCAAACCTAATGCGCCTGTGCTTCGCGCTGCCCCGAGAAGACGATATCCGTGCTGGCGTTGCCGAACTGGCAGCTGCCTGCCACGAGGTCGCCAGGTTTCCGCAGCGCAGCGCCAATGTCGCGAGGAGCAGCATGCAGCCATGATCGACCTCTACACCTGGACCACTCCCAACGGCCGCAAGGTTTCGATCGCGCTGGAGGAGCTCGGCCTGCCCTATCGCGCGATCCCGGTCGACATCACGAAGGACGAGCAGTTCAGGCCCGACTTCCTCGCCATCAGCCCCAACAACAAGATCCCGGCGATCGTCGATCACGACACGGGCCTGTCGCTGATGGAGTCCGGCGCGATCCTGATCTACCTCGCCGAGAAGACCGGCAGACTGCTTCCGCCGCAGGGGGAGCGACGCTATCGCTGCCTCGAATGGCTGAACTGGCAGATGGGCGGATTCGGCCCGATGCTCGGCCAGGCGCATCATTTTCTCAAATACAATCCGGGTGTCGCACCCTACGCCGAAGAGCGCTTTTCCACCGAAGCGCAGCGTCTCTACGGCGTGCTCGACCGCAGGCTCGAGGGACGCGACTTCGTCGCCGACGACTATTCGATCGCCGACATCGCCATCTGGCCCTGGGTGTCTCGCTACGAATGGCAGCGGATCGACCTCGACGCCTATCCGAACGTGAAGCGCTGGTACCTGGCGATCGCGGCACGCCTTGCCGTGCAGCGCGGCTATCACGTGCCCGCGCGCGTCAACGACATCCCCCTGCCGGCGAAATGACACAGGCTGCCCCGTCGCATCCACCCCGGCCGAGCCGAGCCGCTGCGCGGCGGCTGGGTCGCGTTCTTGCGCTGGACGATTTCGAGGCCGCCGCGCATTCCTTCCTCCCCCGTCCGATCTTCGGTTATGTCTCCGGGGGATCCGAGACCGGCGCGGCGATGCGCGACAACCGCGCCGCGTTCGCCGAATGGGCGATGCTGCCGACGACATTGGTGGACACCTCGACGCGCAGCCAGAAGCGCAGCCTGTTCGGGATCGACCATTCCTCCCCCTTCGGCATTTCTCCCGTCGGATTCAGCGCACTCTCCGCCTATCGCGGCGACCTGGTGCTTGCGCAAGGCGCGCAGCGTGCCGGGATCCCGATGATCATGAGCGGCGCCTCGCTGATCCGAGTGGAAGATGTCGCCGCGGCGGCTCCGGGCATGTGGTTCCAGGCCTATCTTCCCGGCGACACGGAAACGATCCTGGCGATGCTCGACCGCATCGAGCAAGCCGGCATCGGTACGTTGGTGCTTACCGTCGACATGCCCGTCGTCTCCAATCGCGAGAACAGTCTCCGAGCAGGCTTCTCCGCGCCGCTCAACCCGACCCCGCGCCTGGCGTGGGACGGTCTCGTGCGGCCGCGCTGGACGTTCGGCACGTTCCTGCGCACCATCCTTCGTCACGGCATGCCGCATTTCGAGAACTCGACGGTCGAGCGCGGGCCGGCGATCGTCGCGCGCAATGTCGCGCGGCACATGCCGAACCGGGACCGTCTCGACTGGAGTCATGTCGACCTGATCCGCAGGCGCTGGACAGGCAGGTTCGTCCTCAAGGGTATCCTGACCGCGAGCGACGCGCTGAAAGCACACGACCATGGCGTCGACGGCGTCATTGTCTCCAACCATGGCGGCCGGCAGATGGACTGCTTGCCCTCGCCGCTCAGGGTCCTTCCCGCCATCGCTGACGCCATCGGCGGCAGGATGCCGGTCATGCTCGACAGCGGCGTCCGGCGCGGCACCGACGTGCTCAAGGCGCTGGCGCTGGGTGCCGACTTCGTCTTCCTCGGCCGGCCCTTCATCTATGCCGCCGCGATCGCCGGAGAGGTGGGCGTGGCGCATGCGTACCGGCTGCTCGCCGAAGAGATCGACCGCGACATGGCGCTGCTCGGCATCACCGCGCTGTCACAGCTGTCCGGGAGCCATCTGATGCGCATCGCCGGCATACCGGCCCCCATCCAGACCCACCACGCAGGCGTCGTATGAAGACCTTCGACTATGTAATCGTCGGCGCAGGTTCCGCCGGCTGCGTCGTCGCCGAGCGGCTCTCCGCCGACGGCCGCGCCACCGTGCTCGTGCTGGAGGCGGGCGGCAGCGACCGCAACTTCTGGATTCGAATGCCGCTCGGCTATGCCCGCTGCTTCACCGATCCGGAGGTCAACTGGAACTACCAGCCCGACCCCGATCCCGGTCTCGGCGGCCGCGTCAACCACTGGCCGCGCGGCAAGGTGCTCGGCGGCTCGAGCTCGATCAACGCGCTCGTGTGGATGCGCGGACATCCGACGGATTTCGACGACTGGCGGGCGGCTGGCAACGTCGGCTGGGGCTACGATGACGTTCTGCCGGCGTTCAGGGCGCTGGAGGACAATAAGGCCGGCGCGGACCAGTGGCGCGCGACCGGCGGTCCGGTGCCGATCGCCGATATGAGCCGCACCGTTCACCCGCTGACCCGGCGTTTTCTTGACGCGGGCGCCGAACTCGGCCTCCCGCGCAATCAGGATTTCAACGGAGCCGGGCAGGAGGGCGTCGGCATCTATCAGCAGAACATCGCCAACGGGCGCAGGGTCTCCGCCGCGGACGCCTTCCTCAAGCCGGCCATGCGTCGCCGCAATGTCGAGGTGCTGACGCAGGCCGTGGCGACGCATATCGTCGTCGAGGCAGGGCGCGCGGTCGGCGTCGAGTTCATGCGCGGTGGGGAACGGCGGATCGTGAGGGCGCGCCGCGAGATCGTGCTGAGCGCAGGCTCCATCGCTTCGCCGCAGCTGCTGCAGCTGTCCGGCATCGGGCCTGGCGATCTGCTCGGGCGCCTCGGCATTCCGGTCGTCGCCGACAATCCCCATATCGGGGCCAATCTCCAGGACCACCAGAGCGTCAACTATGCCTGGCGGGCGAACGTGCCCACGCTCAATCGCCTTCTCCGTTCCTGGTGGGGCAAGGCCTTCATCGGCGCCCGCTACGTACTGACCCGCTCCGGCCCGCTGGCGATGAGCGTCAACCAGGGCGGCGGCTTCCTGCGCAGCGATCCGTCGCTGTCGCGGCCGAACCTGCAGATCTACTTCCAGGCGAATTCGGCGATCCCGCCGCGTCCGGGCGGCAGCGCCATGCGCGAGATCGACCCGTGGCACGGATTCGCGATGGGCGTCTCCAACTGCCGCCCGAAAAGTCGCGGCACCATCCGGATCGCCGCGACCGATCCGCGCCTGGCCCCCCGCATCACCGTCAACGCGCTGTCGCACCCGGAAGACCAGATGGAACTCGTGGCCGGCGTGCGCTTCCTGCGCAGCATGGCGGCGACACGGGCGCTGTCGCCCTTCATCGCCGAGGAAATGCGGCCGGGATCCTCCGTCCAGACCGACGAGCAGCTTCTGGACGATATCCGCGCCCGCGCCGGCACGGTCTTCCACCCGGTCTCTACCTGCCGCATGGCCCCCGACCGGCGTGACGGCGTCGTCTCGCCGCGGCTCGCCGTCCACGGGCTGTCTGGACTACGAGTTGCCGACGCCTCGGTCTTTCCATCGATCATCTCCGGCAATACCAACGCCGCCACGATGATGATCGGCTGGAAGGCGGCCGACATGATCCTCGAAGACAATCGCTGAACGCAGACCGCAGGAGACCGCCATGATCGAACTCGACCGCTTCTACATCGACGGCAGGTGGCGGACCGCGCGGTCGGCGGCGCGCCACACGCTGGTCAACGCCTCGACCGAGGAGCCCTACGGCTCAGTGGCGCTGGGAGACGAGCGCGACACCCAGGCAGCCGTCGCCGCGGCGCGGGCTGCCTTCCCGGCGTGGGCGGCAACCGATCCGGCGACGCGGATCGCCTTCATCGAGAAGATGCGCGAGATCCATCTCGACCGTACCGACGAGATGGCGAGCGCGATTTCGCGCGAGATGGGCGCGCCGATCGACCTCGCCCGCAAGTCGCAGGCGGCCGCGGGTCCCCGCCACATGACCAATTTCCTCAACGCGATGCGCGGCTTCGACTTCATCCGGCCGCTGGGCGACCATGCCCCGGGCGACCGCCTGTCCTGGGAGCCGATCGGGGTGGCGGCGCTGATCACCCCGTGGAACTGGCCGATCAGCCAGATCGCGCTCAAGGTGGTCGCGGCGCTCCTCGCCGGCTGCACCGTGGTGCTGAAGCCGTCGGAGTTCGCACCGCTGTCGGCAACCGTCTTCGCCAACATCGTCGATGCGGCCGGTCTCCCGCCCGGCGTCTTCAATCTGGTCCACGGCGACGGCATGGGCGTCGGCACCTGGCTCTCCACCCATCCCGACGTCGACATGGTGAGCTTCACCGGTTCGACCCGCGCCGGCATCGCGGTGTCGAAGTCGGCCGCCGACACGCTCAAGCGCGTCGCGCTCGAGCTCGGCGGCAAGGGTGCCAATCTGATCTTCGCCGACGCCGACGACATGGCGGTCGAACGTGGCGTGCGCCAGTGCTTCAACAACAGCGGCCAGAGCTGCAATGCGCCGACCCGCATGCTGGTCGAGCGGCCGGTCTACGAGCGCGCCGTCGAGACCGCCGCGGCCGTCGCCCGGTCGATCGAGGTCGGCCCTTCGGACCAGCCGGGCCCGCACATCGGCCCGGTCATCTCCGCCCGGCAATATGAGCGCATCCAGTCGCTGATCGATCAGGGCGTCGCCGAAGGTGCCCGACTGGTGGCCGGCGGGCCCGGCCGCGCGCCGGGCTTCAACCGCGGCTATTTCGTCCAGCCGACGGTTTTCGCGGACGTCTCCAACGACATGACCATCGCGCGCGAGGAAGTGTTCGGACCGGTCCTGTCGATCATCCCCTTCGAGACCGAGGACGAGGCTGTTCGGATCGCCAATGATACGCCCTACGGACTGACGAACTACGTGCAGAGCGGCAGCGTCGAGCGCCGTCAGCGGCTGGCGCGCCGGCTCCAATCCGGCATGGTCGAGATGAACGGCCAGCCGCGCGGCGCCGGCTCACCCTTCGGCGGCGTCAAGGGCTCGGGCCGCGCCCGCGAAGGCGGCCGCTTCGGCATCGAGGAGTTCATGGACGTCAAGGCGATCTCGGGCTGGATCTAGACCAGAGCTATCTGGGGACGGCATGCTGTCCACGAACGGTTGCCGTCACGCCGCGTCAAGCGCGCCGGGTTCGCAATAGATTCCGTAGAGTGTCTCAAGAACCCGGCGCACCTCCGGCGAGGCCAGGTGGTAGTAGATCTGGCGCGCGTCGCGGCGCGTGTCGACCAGCCTCAACGCACGCAGCTTCGACAGCTGCTGCGACAGGGCCGACTGGTTCATGCCGACGCGGTCGGCAAGTTCGTTGACGCTGACCTCGCCTTCGAGCAGGCGGCACAGGATGCGGAGCCGGTTCTCGTTGGCCATGGCCGAGAGCAGGCCCGCTGCGTCGCGCGCATTGGCATCGAGCTTGTCGGTGTCGATCGTCATCATCTGCGACATCATCATCTGATCAGCCTTTCCTTGATGTCGGTCGTGCGGCCGGTCACGTCAATACACCTTGCCGCTTCCCGCGCCCGGATTTGATCCATGGCAACGCGGGCTGGCCGCAGCCGCACTATCAAATTCCCGAACCGCATCATTCGCTCTTGCGTTCTGTCGGATATGTTTATACATGAACACATCATCATATGAAAGGATATTGTGATGACTCTCGACAGAACCATCCTCGCATTCGCCGGCACCATGGTGCTGGCCTCCGTGGCGCTGACCGTCTGGGTCTCGCCGCTCTTCGTCTGGTTCACCGTCTTCATCGGCCTGAACCTGCTGCAGTCGGCATTCACCGGGGCTTGCCCCGCGGCCTTCGTCTTCAAGAAGCTCGGCATCAGGCCGGGCTGCGCCTTCTGAGAGAGAACCGCCATGCGCACCCTCATCGCCCTTGCCGCCGCCTTTGCCGCGACCTCCGCCCTTGCCGGGACCTTCGAGGTGACACCCACTTCGACCACGGAGTGGAAATCCGTCTACGGCCGCATTGAGGCGCGGGACCTCGTCCCGGCGCGGGCGCGCATCGGCGGGACGGTGGTGGAAATGCTCGTGACCGAGGGTGACCTGGTGACGCAGGGCCAGAAGATCGCCGTGATCCGGGACGACAAGCTCGCCTTTCAGGTCGCGGCGGTCGATGCTCAGCTGGCAGCTCTCGCAGCCCAGCTCGCTAGGGCCGAGGCGGAACTGGCGCGCGGGCAGGCGCTGGTCGACAAGGGCGTCGTCACGGCCCAGCGCCTCGACCAGCTCAGGACCGATGTCGACGTCACCCGCAACCAGATCGCGGCGACCGAGGCGCAGAAATCGGTGATCGTGCAGCAGGAAGCGGAAGGCGACGTGCTCGCTCCCGCCGCCGGACGCGTCCTGACGACCCCGGTTACCCGCAACGGCGTGGTCATGGCCGGCGAGGCGGTGGCGACGGTCGGCGGTGGTGGCTTCTTTCTGCGGCTCGCCGTTCCGGAACGGCATGCCGGCGGCTTGAAGGAGGGCGCCTCGATCCGCGTCACGACCGTGGGCGGGGAAATGTCCGGGCAGCTCGCGAAGATCTATCCGCAGATCGAGAACGGCCGGGTGATCGCCGACGTCGAGGTCGCGGATCTCGATACGGCCTTCGTCGATGCGCGCGTGCTGGTCGAACTGCCGGTCGGCGAGCGAAAGGCCCTCCTCGTTCCGGCCGCCGCCCTCACCAACCGCTTCGGCATCGACTTCGTCCGTGTCGGAACGAGCGCGGGCGAGGTCGAGCGCGCCGTCGTTATCGGCGAGCGGATCGACAGGGACGGTGTTGCGATGGTCGAGATAATGACCGGCGTCTCCGCCGGCGAGCAGGTGGTTCTCCCATGAGTATTCCCGCAAAGAATGACAAGAAGGCCGCCGACGGCATCGCCGGCGCGTTGACGCGCGCCTTCATCACCTCGCCGCTGACGCCGCTTTTTCTCATCGCCGCCTTCGCCTTCGGCCTGGTCGCGCTCATCTCGCTGCCGCGCGAGGAGGAGCCGCAGATCTCGGTGCCGATGGTCGATATTCGCGTTCGTGCCGACGGGCTCAAGGCCGAGGATGCCGTCAAGCTGATTGCCGAACCCCTCGAGACGATCGTCAAGGGCATCGACGGCGTCGAGCATGTCTACTCGCAGACGCAGGACGACGGCGTGCTGGTGACCGCGCGCTTCCTCGTCGGCACGTCGGCCGACGCCGCGGTGCTGCGCGTTCATGACAAGGTCCGCGCCAATCTCGATCGCATTCCCGTGGGGATTCCCGAACCCCTGATCGTCGGCCGCGGGATCGACGATGTCGCGATCGTGTCGCTGACCTTGACGCCAAAGCCAGACGCGGCCGCATCCGTCGATGCCAATGCGCTCACCCGCGTCGCGCGGGAACTGCGGACCGAACTCGCCAAGATCGACAATGTCGGGCTCACCTACCTCGTCGGCGAGACGGCCGAGCGCATCCGCATCGCGCCGGATCCGGCGCGACTCGCCCTCTATGGCGTCACGCTGCAGCAGCTTGCAGGCAAGGTGCAGGGAGCGAACCGCGCTTTCCCGACCGGGAACGTCAGGGATCAGGGCGAGCAGGTCATGCTCGTCGCCGGCGAGACGCTGAAGACGCCGGAGAGCATTGGCAACCTGGTGCTTACTACCCGCGACGGCCGCCCCGTCTATGTCCGCGATGTCGCCACGGTGGAGTTCGTGACGGAGCCGGACAACATGCTCGTCTCGACGGTGATGAAGAGCGAGGCCGGGACTGCGCGCATTCCAGCCGTGACGCTGGCCGTCGCCAAGCGCGCCGGCTCCAATGCCGTGACCGTCGCGGAACAGATCCTGCATCGGGTGCACGAACTCGAAGGCTCCCTGATCCCCGAGGAGATCTCGGTCGAGGTCACGCGCGACTATGGCGAGACCGCCAACGAAAAGGCCAACGAACTCCTCTATCACCTCGGTCTGGCGACCGTCTCGATCATCGCGCTCGTCTGGCTGGCCATCGGCCGCCGCGAAGCGGTCGTCGTCGCTGTGGTCATCCCGGTGACCATCCTTCTCACTCTCTTCGCCTCCTGGACGATGGGCTACACGCTCAACCGCGTCTCGCTTTTCGCGCTGATCTTCTCCATCGGTATCCTGGTCGACGACGCAATCGTCGTGATCGAGAACATCGCCCGTCACTGGGGAATGGCGGACGGGCGCAGCCGCAAGGAGGCCGCGATCGGGGCCGTTGCCGAGGTCGGCAATCCGACGATCGTCGCGACGCTGACGGTGGTCGCAGCGCTTCTGCCGATGCTTTTCGTCTCCGGCATGATGGGCCCCTACATGAGCCCTATTCCGGCGAACGCGTCGGCGGCGATGATCTTCTCCTTCTTCGTCGCGGTCATGGTCACGCCCTGGCTCATGCTCAAGGTCGCCGGCAAGGCGCCGGTCGCGCACCATGACGACCACAGTCATGGCGGCATTCTCGGCAAAGCCTATGCGGCGGTGGCGCGGCCTATCCTGGCTTCCAAGGCCTCGAGCTGGATCTTCCTGCTGATGATCGGCGTCCTGACGCTGGGCTCGCTGACGCTGTTCTACACCAAGGACGTGACGGTCAAGCTTCTCCCCTTCGACAACAAGTCGGAGCTGTCGGTGACGATCGACCTGCCGGAAGGCTCGTCCGTCGAAGCGACCGACGCCGTCGCGCAAGCGGTCGCTCAGGTGGTCACCCAGCTGGAGGAGGTTCGCTCGGTGCAGACCCACGCCGGCACCGCCGCGCCCTTCAACTTCAACGGCCTCGTCCGGCACTCCTACTACCGGTCGGATCCGTACATGGGCGACGTCGCGCTGAACCTCCTTCCCAAAGGCGAGCGTGAACGCTCCAGCCACGAGATCGCTCTCGACATCCGCGAGCGGATCAAGGCTATTCCCGTTCCCGAAGGCACCAGCCTGAAGGTCGTCGAGCCGCCGCCCGGTCCCCCGGTCATGGCGACGCTGCTCGCCGAGATCTATGGCGAGAACGCCGAGACGCGGCGCGCTGTTGCCGAAAAGGTTGAGGCTGCGTTCCGTTCGGTGCCCTACATCGTCGACGTCGACAATTCCTACGGCGTCGCCGCCCGGAAGCTGCGGGCACGCATTTCCTCCGACGACCTCGACTTCTTCAAGGTGCAGGAAGGCGACGTGTTCGACACGCTGGCGATTCTCAATGGCGGCCAGACCATCGGCTACTCGCATCGCGGCGAGGGTCGCCAGCCGACGCCGATCCGGCTCGAACGTCCAAAGGGTGAACGGCGCGTCTCGGAGGACTTCCTGACGACGCCGATCCCGGCCAACCTCCTGCCCGGCGATCGCGGCGTGGTCGAACTCGGCGACGTGGTGAAGATCGAAGAGGAGCGCGCCTCCTATCCGGTCTTCCGCCACAACGGCCGGCCGGCCGAGATGGTCACCGCCGAACTCGCCGGCGACTTCGAGGCCCCGCTTTACGGTATGCTGGCGGTGCAGGAGGCGATCGACGCCCAGGACTGGACGGGCCTGCCGAAGCCGGTGATTTCGCTTCACGGCCAGCCGCAGGACGATCGCGCCTCGACTCTTTTGTGGGACGGCGAATGGGAAGTCACCTGGGTGACCTTCCGCGATATGGGCGCAGCCTTCATGATCGCCCTGCTCGGCATCTACATCCTCGTCGTGGCGCAGTTCGGCTCATTCAAGGTGCCATTGGTCATCCTGACTCCGATCCCCCTGACCTTCATCGGCATCCTGGGCGGCCACTGGCTGTTCGGCGCACCGTTCTCGGCGACCTCGATGATCGGCTTCATCGCTCTCGCCGGCATCATCGTGCGCAACTCGATCCTGCTGGTCGACTTCATCCGGCACGCGCCGCGCGAAGTCCCCTGCGATGGCGAGGACGATGTCGTCGAGACGCAGATGTCGATCGTCGCGCCGGACGTCGAGGCGCACGAAGTCGCGCCGGGCACGAAGATGCGGCAACGCGCGCTGACGGAGATCCTGATCGAAGCGGGTTCGATCCGCTTCAAGCCGATACTGCTGACCGCTCTGGCGGCGATGATCGGCGCGGCGGTGATCCTGACCGACCCGATATTCCAGGGACTGGCGATCTCGCTGCTCTTCGGTCTCGCCTCCTCGACCTTGCTGACCGTGCTGGTCATACCGGCGATCTACCGGGTGCTCAGGACCTGACGATAGGCATAGCCGCCGCGCATTTCGCGCGGCGGCGTTCGCCAGGCGACGCGGGTTTGGCTTGCGTCGTCCCCCGCCGCTCGCTAACCCGGACGCATGTCGCAGAAGAAGGCACATGAGGTCGAAGGCTGGATCGCACGTCCGGATCCGGCCGTGCGGGTGGTGCTGATCTACGGTCCGGACCGCGGCCTGGTATCGGAGCGCGCCGCCGCGTTCGCAAAACGCACCGGGCTGCCGCTGGACGATGCCTTCTCCGTCATCCGCTACGACGCCTCCGACCTGGAGCAGGATCCCGGCCGCCTGATCGACGAGGCCCGTATGGTTTCGATGTTCGGCGGCGAGCGGTTGATCTGGATCCGCAACGCGGGCACCCACAAGGGCTTTGCCGACGCCCTCAAGGATCTCCTCGACAAGCCGTCGCGCGACGCGATCACGCTGATCGAGGCGGGAGATTTGAAGAAGGCGGCTCCGCTTCGCGACATTGTCGAACGCGCCGACGCCGCAATGGCGCTGCCTTGCTATGTCGATGAGGAACGCTCGCTCGACGGCGTCATCGATTCCGAACTGGCGCGGGCGGGCAAGACCATGGCCGCGGACGCGCGACAGGCGCTCCGCCGGCGCCTGGGCGGCGATCGACTGGCCACGCGCGGGGAGATCGAGAAGCTGATCCTCTATTGCGGGGAAAAGCCCGTGATCGACCTCGAAGATGTTGTCGCCTCGTCGGGCGACGTCTCTGCCTCGTCGGTCGATCAGGCGATCGACGCCGCGCTGGCGGGCTCCCTTGCGGAGCTCGACCTCGCCTTGCGCCGTTCGCAGGAGGGCGGCACGCATGCGCAGGCGATCCTCGGAGCGGCGATGCGGCAGTTTCAGGGCCTCGAGATCCTGCGCCGCAATGTCGATCTGGGCGGTGCCCAGCCGGCCGCGGCCGTCGCCGGTGCACGGCCGCCGATCTTCTTCTCGCGCCGCAAGCTCGTCGAAACCGCGCTCGGAACATGGAGCGGCGCTTCGATCGCGCGCGCCCTGGCCCGGCTGCAACAGAGCATCCTTGCGACGCGCCACCGCCCGGAACTTGCGGGATCGATTGTTCGCGAAACGCTGATGGCCATCGCCGTCGAGAGTCTTCGGTCCCGCCGCCGCGGCAGATAAATCTTTATTATCAGATATTTAAATCAGCGCTGTAATCTGCGGCAGAGATCGTCGAGCTGTTCCAGGGTCTTGTAGGCGATCCGGACATCGCCGCCCTTGTCGCGGTGATTGACCGAGACCTTCAGCCCGGTCACATCGGACAGCAATTGCTCAAGCGCGCGCGTATCCGCGTCCTTCTCCTCCTCGACGCGCTTCGCGGTCGCCACGGGCGATTTGTCGAGGCCCTTCTGCGCCAACGCTTCGGCCTGACGCACGGAGAGACCGTCTTTGATGATCTTCTGCGCGAGAGCGGTGGGGTTTTCGGCCGTCACCAGCGTGCGCGCGTGCCCGGCAGACAGGGAACCGTCGACGAGCATGTCCCGGATGTTCTGCGGGAGCTTGAGCAGCCGCAGCGTATTGGCGACATGGCTGCGGCTCTTGCCGATGATCTGCGCGAGATCGGCCTGGGCGTAGTCGTGCTCGTCGACGAGCTGCTGATAGCCGAGTGCCTCCTCGACCGGATTGAGGTCCGCGCGCTGCACGTTCTCGACTATGGCCAACTCCAGCGCCATGCGGTCGTCGACGTCCCGCACGATGACGGGAATGTTCGGCAAGCCGGCGCGCTGCGCCGCGCGCCAGCGCCTCTCGCCGGCGATGATCTCGTAGCGGCCCGGGGCCGATTTCGACGGCCGCACGACGACGGGCTGTACGATACCGTGCTGCTTCAGTGAGGATGCCAGATCCTCCAGTTCGGCGTCGGCGAATGTCCGGCGCGGATTGCGCGGATTGGGCGATATGAACTCGACCGGAACCGTACGATCCGGCGTGGGGACCGGCGCCTGCGACGGCGCAGGCCTGTCGATGTCTCCGATCAGCGCCGCAAGCCCGCGGCCGAGACGGTTCCTGGAAGTTTCTTCACTCATCGACGTCGTCCACTCATCAGACATTTCGGCTGCGAATCGTCACGCTGCTCTCAGCCGCCGCTCGCGCCGGATCACCTCCGACGCAAGCTGAAGGTAGGCCTGGCTGCCCGAGCATTTGAGATCGTAGAGAATCGCCGGCTTGCCGTAGGATGGCGCCTCCGAAACCCGCACATTGCGCGGTATCACCGTCTCGTAGACCTTGTCGCCCATATGCGCCCGAACGTCTGCAACCACTTGATTCGCAAGGTTGTTTCGTCCGTCGTACATGGTCAGGACGATACCCTGGATGGTAAGTGCCGGATTGATGGAGCCGCGTACCTGTTCGACCGTCGCGAGAAGTTGGCTCAACCCTTCGAGGGCGAAGAACTCGCACTGCAAAGGAACCAGCACGGAATCGGCCGCCGCCATGGAATTGAGCGTAAGCAGGTTGAGCGAGGGCGGGCAGTCGATCAGCACGTAGGTAAAGCGCGCGCTTTCGGCAGCGTGCCTGCGTAGCGCGTTGCGCAGCTTCAGCACGCGATCGGGTGCCGCGGCGATTTCCATCTCGATGCCGAGAAGATCGAGCGTGGAAGGGACGATGGAAAGGCCAGGCACCGCAGTCGCCATCGCCGCTTCGTCGATGCTCCGATCGCCGGTCAGGACGTCGTAAGAGGAGATGTTGCGATCGCGCCGGTCGATGCCCAGCCCGGTGCTCGCATTGCCCTGGGGATCGAGATCGACCAGAAGCACCCGCTCGCCGATCGCTGCGAGCGCGGTCGCGAGATTGATCGCCGTCGTGGTCTTTCCGACGCCGCCCTTCTGGTTTGCTACAGTTATGATGCGCATCTGCCGGCCGCTTCGTTCAGTCCGCGCGGTCCGGAGACCGCGTGATCGCCTCGACGTTGGAGATTTCGAGAATGACACCTTCGGCGTCGACAGCGCTGCGATGTTCTACCAGATCGAATCGCCAATCGGCAGCCGAATTCGCGATCTCGGTCCGGTAGTCCCGGCCTTTGTGGAAAAGTGCCTTCGCGCCGCGCAGCAGCCAGGGCGAAGCGAGGTCGATCAGCTGGGTGAGCGGCGCAAGTGCCCTCGCGGTGACGATCTCAGGCTGCGAAACCACACCGACTGCTTCCTCGATCCGTACTGGGTGGACACGGGCCGGCGCTCCGAGACGTCCCAGGATAGACTGCAGGAACGCCGCCTTCTTGCGGTTGCTCTCGACCAGGGCGACATGCGAGCCGGGTCGTTCCTTCATCAGGATGGCAATGATAGCCCCGGGAAAGCCGCCGCCCGAGCCAAGATCCAGCCAACGCACCACCCTAGGGGCAAGGGCCGGAACCTGGGCGCTGTCCAGCACGTGGCGTGTCCATAACTCCGGGAGCGTCGATGGCGCCGCGAGGTTTATCTTCGCAGACCAGCGACGAAATTCCGTCTCGAATGTCTGCAGGTCGCCGAATGTTTCACGTGAAACGGGTCCGGCAATCCTGCACAACTCGCGATAGGCGCCCTCGCTCATGCTGCGCCACGCAGCGCCGGCTGCAGCCGCAGCCGGGCAATGATGATCGCCATTGCCGCCGGCGTCATGCCTTCGATCCGCTGCGCCTCGGCGACGCTGCGAGGGCGGCGCTGAGCCAGCTTCTGCTTCAGCTCGTTCGACAGCCCCGGAATCCCGCCAAAATCCATCTCGTCGGGAATGGATTTGCCTTCTTCGAAGCGGATCGTTTCGGACTCGACTCGTTGACGTTCGAGGTAGACCGAATACTTCGCCTCGGTTTCCATAGCCTCTGCCGTCCCGCTGTCGATAGCCTTCAATTCGGGCCAAACCAGGGAAAGGCGCGCGACATCGACCCCGTCCACGGCCAGGAGGTCGTACGCGCTACGGCGAATGCCATCCAGATTGAGCGCGATCCCCTGCCGTCGAGCCTCATTGGGTGTGATCGTCCGCTCGCGGAGCAAGTCCCGCGCCCGCTTCAGGCCATCCTCGTACGCCCGAAAGCGCTCTATACGCTCGTTGGATGCGATCCCCAGCTCGATCGCCCTCGGCGTCAACCTTTCGTCGGCATTGTCCGCGCGCAGCGACAGGCGGAACTCGGCGCGCGAGGTGAACATCCGGTACGGCTCCGAGACGCCTCGGCTGGTCAAATCGTCCGCCATCACGCCGATATAGGCCTCAGTCCGGCTGAACCGAACCAGTTCCATGCCACCGGCCCGGCGCGCGGCGTTGAGCCCGGCCAGGATTCCCTGCGCTGCCGCTTCCTCGTATCCGGTGGTCCCATTGATCTGTCCCGCCAGGAACAATCCGCGGGTCCGGCGCGTCTCGAATGTCGGATCGAGCTCCCTCGGATCGACATGGTCATACTCGATCGCATAGCCAGGCTGTGTAATCGTCGCGTTTTCGAGACCGGGAATGCTCCTGACCAGCAGATGCTGCACATCCTCCGGCAGGGACGTCGAGATCCCGTTCGGATAGACAGTGTCGTCGTCCAGGCCTTCCGGCTCGAGGAAGATCTGATGCCCGTCGCGATCTCCGAACTTGACGATCTTGTCCTCGATGGAAGGACAATAGCGCGGTCCGATCCCCTCGATCGAGCCCGAATACATCGCCGAGCGGTGGAGGTTGTCTCGGATGACCGCGTGGGTTTCCGGCGTCGTTCGCGTGATGCCGCACTCGATCTGAGGCGTCGTGATGCGATCCGTCATCAGCGAGAACGGCTTCGGATCCTCGTCCGCGGCCTGATGTTCGAGAACACTCCAGTCGATCGTCCGCCCTTCGAGTCGCGGCGGAGTCCCGGTCTTCAGCCGGCCGAGTCGAAAGCCTTCCCGCGAGAGCGAGCCGGATAGCCGTTCCGCGGCCTGTTCATTCATCCGTCCGGCGGGGAAGCGGCGCTCCCCGATGTGGATCAGGCCGCGCAGGAACGTGCCGGTCGTCAACACCAGCGCGCCGCAGGGAATAACGGCGCCGTCGGCAAGTGTCACCGAGCGGACCAATTGATCCGAAAAGTCGAGGTCGACCACCTCGCCCTCTATGACGTCGAGGTTCTGCTGCGCGGTGACGAGTGCCTGAACCGCTTGCCGATACAGCTTCCGGTCGGCCTGCGTCCGCGGACCTCGAACGGCCGGGCCCTTGCGGCGGTTCAGGAGGCGAAACTGGATTCCGGCCACATCCGCCGCCCGCCCCATGATGCCGTCCAGTGCGTCGACCTCGCGGACGAGGTGGCCTTTCCCGAGCCCGCCGATCGCCGGATTGCAGGACATCACGCCGATCTTGCTCGCATCGATGGTCACCAGCGCGGTGCGCGCCCCGGCACGCGCGGAAGCCGAAGCAGCTTCTACGCCGGCATGACCTCCTCCAATGACAATGACATCATAGGTTTTCATGACCAGTCCTCTGGCCCGTGCATCTGTGCCGAGTACGCTCGGCTGTCAAGCGCGTCGCGGTTGTTTCACGTGAAACACATCCGAAACGATTCGCCAGCCGCGGTCTGCGGCCGTTTCACGTGAATCATTTCCCGATGCAGAAGCGCGAGAAAATCTCACCAAGGAGATCCTCAGTATCCCCAAGTCCGACAACCCGGCCGATCTCTACCGCGGCAACCCGGAGTTCCTCTGCCGCAATCTCAATGTCGACCGCTTCACAAGCTCGCAGCAATGCATCTCGCGCTCTCAATATATGCCCGACATGCCGTTCCCGTACCGAAATGAGCCCTTCGCCGCCCGGCAGCCTCTCGCGGAGCCGGGCACCTATAGCTGCGAGAAGATCCGCAATCCCGTAACCACTCAACGAAGAGACGACAACGTCGTAGCTCCCGGCGTTCCCGGCCCGGACATCGCTCTTGGACCCGACCCTGATCACCTCATGTTTAACGTTAAGATCAACAGGCTGCGGATTCGACATGTCCTCCAGGAGGATAACGAGATCCGCTAACTCTGCGGCCGAGCGGGCTCTATCGATGCCCATCGTCTCGGCGATACCGGCTCCCTCGCGTATTCCCGCTGTGTCGGTGACAATGACCTTGTAGCCGTCGATCTCCAGCGCAACCTCCACGAGGTCGCGCGTCGTGCCTGGCTCTTCACTCACGATCGCCACGTCGCGCATCGCTAGTGCGTTGAGAAGACTGGACTTTCCTGCGTTGGGAGCGCCAATGATAGCGACCCGGAAGCCTTCGCGCACGATTTCGGCCTCGCGAAACCGTGCCGCGACCGCTTCGATCCTGCCGGTCAGAGATCTCATCTGTTCGCGAAGCGAGTCGTTCAGCTCGGGCCCAACATCGTCCTGGTCCGAGAAATCGAGTTCCGCTTCGACCCTGGCCCGGAGCGTCTGCAATTCGAAACGCCAGCCGAGACAGACGTCGCGCAATCTCCCGGACACGCCTGACAAAGCCAGCCTGCGCTGCTGGTCCGTTTCGGCGGCGATGAGATCCGACAGCGATTCGACCGCCGTCAAATCCATCCGCCCGTTGAGGAAGGCCCGGCGGGAGAACTCTCCAGGTTCCGCAAGGCGGAAGCCATCCAGGCCCGCGAGTGCCGCGGTGAGGCCTCTGACGACCGCCGGGCTTCCATGGACATGAAACTCGCCGCTATCCTCTCCCGTGGCCGATCCTGGACCGGGAAAGAACAGCGCGAGCCCATGGTCGAGCACTTCACCCTTTGTGGAAAAGGCTCCGTATCTGGCGACGCGCGGAGGTGGAACCGAACCCGACACCTGTTCGAGTGCATGTCTGACGCCCGGACCCGTCATGCGGACGATGGCGATGCCAGACGGCAAATGGCCCGTGGACAGGGCGAAGATGGTTTCGGTCGACCGCATCCGGATCTTCCAACCTGTTCCCGCGGGTCCGCAGATCGTGCCGCCGATTCGAACAGCCGGTCATACCGACAGGATGTTCCGGGCCCGAATCGATATCAGGTGTTCATCGAATCGAAGAAGTCGGCGTTCGTCTTCGTCTGCTTCAGCTTGTCGATGAGGAACTCGATCGCGTCGGTCGTCCCCATAGGAGCGAGGATCCGGCGCAGCACGAAGATCTTCTGCAGGTCGGCGCGGGGAACGAGAAGATCCTCCTTGCGCGTGCCCGACTTGAGAATGTCCATCGCCGGGTAGATGCGCTTGTCGGCCACCTTGCGGTCGAGCACGATCTCGGAATTGCCGGTTCCCTTGAATTCTTCGAAGATGACCTCGTCCATGCGGCTGCCGGTATCGATCAGGGCTGTTGCAATGATCGTCAGCGAGCCGCCCTCCTCGATATTGCGCGCGGCACCGAAGAAGCGCTTAGGACGCTGCAGGGCATTCGCGTCGACACCGCCGGTCAGCACCTTGCCGGACGACGGCACCACGGTGTTGTAGGCGCGGCCGAGGCGGGTGATCGAGTCGAGCAGGATGACGACGTCGCGGCCGTGCTCGACGAGGCGCTTTGCCTTTTCGATAACCATTTCAGCAACTTGCACGTGGCGAACCGCCGGCTCGTCGAAGGTCGACGAAACGACCTCGCCCTTCACCGAGCGCTGCATGTCGGTGACTTCTTCCGGCCGCTCGTCGATCAGCAGCACGATCAGGTAGCACTCCGGATGATTCGCCGTGATCGAATGCGCGATGTTCTGCAAGAGCACCGTCTTGCCGGTGCGCGGCTGCGCGACGATGAGCGCGCGCTGACCCTTGCCGAGCGGTGCGACCAGGTCGATGACCCGCGCCGAAATATCCTTCGACGTCGGGACTTCCAGCTCCATCTTCAGCCGCGAGGTCGGATAGAGCGGCGTCAGATTGTCGAAATGGATCTTGTGACGGATCTTCTCCGGATCGTCGAAATTGATCGTGTTGACCTTGAGCAGAGCGAAATAGCGTTCGCCTTCCTTCGGGCTGCGGATCGGGCCCTCGACGGTATCGCCCGTCTTCAGCGAGAAGCGGCGAATCTGCGACGGCGATATGTAGATATCGTCCGGACCCGGCAGATAGTTCGCGTTCGCCGAACGCAGGAAGCCGAACCCGTCCTGCAGCACCTCGACGACACCATCGCCGATGATCTCGATATCCTGCGCCGCGAGCTTCTTCAGGATCGCGAACATCAGCTCCTGCTTGCGCATGACGCTGGCGTTCTCGACCTCCAGCGATTCCGCGTAAGCAATCAGCTCCGGCGGCTTCTTGTTCTTGAAGTCTGCGAGTTTCATTTCCTGCATGGGGCGGGCTCTGGATGAATTCGGGGGTCCGGATATGAAACGCGGACTTGCATCGGTGCTTAGGAAACGCCGTCGGCGCGTCGATATGCTTGAGACGGCACGAGCGCGAGGCGGAAAGGGAAGGCCCTTCTCATACAATCGGGCTTGGCAAAGCGCAAGCCGTCAATTCGCGGACCGGCATGAACCCCTCAGAACGGCTTCACGATCACCAGGATCACGATCGCGATCATGAGGACAGTCGGCACTTCGTTGACGATGCGCCAATGCCGGGCAGGCTTCTGGTTGCGGTCTTCCGCGAAGCGCCGAACCGCGCCGCCGAGATAGCCGTGCACCCCGGACATCGCGACCACCAGCGCGATCTTGGCGTGAAGCCACCCGCCCATGAAGCCGAAGCCCTTCCACGCCAGCCACAGGCCTGCCGCCCAGGCAATGATCATGGCCGGGTTGATGATTCCCCGGTAGAGACGCCGCTCCATCACCTTGAACGTCTCGGATTGCACCGAACCACGCTCGGAATCGACGTGGTAGACGAAGAGCCGCGGCAGATAGAGCATGCCGGCCATCCACGCGATAACCGCGATGACATGCACCGCCTTGATCCACAGATAGAGGTCGTCCGGCGCGGCGGCGAGTAGCAGGATCGTCAGCCCGACGAAGATCGCCAGCGCAATGGCCGCCCTCCGCAGGGCAAGGGCTCCGGACTCTTTCAAATCGCCGGCCATCTCAGCGCGCCGCCCTGATCTGCCGAAGCATGGCCTCGACATGCGCGACCGGCGTCTCGGGCGTGATGCCGTGACCGAGGTTGAAGATCAACGGACCGTCCCCCAGGCCCTCGAGAACGGCGCCCACGCCCTCTTCGAGCGCACGGCCGCCCGCCACCAGCCGCATCGGGTCAAGATTGCCCTGGACGGCGCCCGCTGCCTGCAGGCGCTTCGCCTGCGACATCGGAACGGACCAGTCGAGCCCGAGCCCGTTCACGCCGGTGGCTGCCCGGTAGCCGTCGTAAAGACTACCCGCACCCTTTGGGAAACCGATCACCAGCGCATCGGCGCGGGCTTCGCGCACTTTCTCGACGATTTTTTTCACCGGCCGCACGCAAAACGAGGCGAAAGATGGCTCGTCCAGCACGCCGGACCAGGAATCGAAGATCTGCACCGCATCCGCCCCGGCATCGAGCTGCCGGACGAGGTATTCGGCCGAGACCTCTGCGATCGTATCGAGAAGCCGGATGAAAGCTTCCGGATGGCGATATGCGAAAAGCCGCGCCGGCGCCTGGTCCGGCGTGCCATGTCCGGCGATCATGTAGGTCGCGATGGTCCAGGGCGCGCCGCAGAACCCGAGCAGCGTCGTTTCCGCGGGAAGAACCGCCCGCAATCGCCTGACCGTCTCGTAGACCGGCTCCAACGTTTCGTGGAATCGGCTTCGGTCGAGCCGCTCGATGTCGTCAACGCTCATGGGCGTCATCAGCGGTCCACGGCCCTCCTCGAAGCGCAGGTCGCGTCCGAGCGCATGCGGCACGACGAGAATATCCGAAAACAGGATCGACGCATCGAAGCCGAACCGGCGGATCGGCTGGAGAGTGACCTCCACGGCGTAGTCCGGGTTGTAGCAGAGATCGAGAAAGCTCCCGGCTCTCTTCCGCGTCTCGCGATACTCGGGGAGATAGCGTCCGGCCTGGCGCATCAGCCAGACCGGAGGCGGAAATGCGGTCTCGCCTCGCAGCACCTCGGCGACGACCCTTCTCGGCGTGCTCGGCTGAGCCATCAAGCCTCTTTCCCAATAAAGAAATGAATCTTCGAATCTTCTTTTGATTCTTAGAGTCTGTCTCTTACGGGGATTGTCGGTCATCCCCAATCCGCTGACGAATAGGCCGTCAGGCCCTTCCATGTCCAGATGTATCGAGAAGTGCATAAGTCGGAGGGACTTCCCGATTCTCGTTTCTGAATCAGCAGGTTGACTGCGATTGAGACAAATGGCGATCTGTGGAGGGCTGGCGCCTAACCGTTCCGGAACCGATTCATCCACAGGCCCGGGGCAAATGATCCGCAGGTCCGTGCATTGTGGACAAAGGACCATCTGATACAGTCCCTGCCGCCAGCGGACCCGATCTGTCCCGCTTGTCCACACTCTTCAACAGGGGCCGATCCGGGCTGTGAGCAAACCGCAAAGCTTCTTCCATCTGCACCTGATCTCGGACGCGACCGGCGAGACGCTGCTCGCCGCGGGCCGCGCGGCGTCGGCTCAATACAAGGACACCCGGGCGATCGAGCACATCTATCCGCTGATCCGTACCGAAAAGCAGCTCGCCAAGGTGATCGAGGAAATCGACGCCGAACCGGGGATCGTTCTCTACACGGTCGTGGACAAGGAACTGGCCGCCATCATCGATCAGAAATGCGCGGCGATGGGTCTCCCCTGCGTTTCCGTCCTGGAACCGGTGCTGACGGTCTTCCAGTCCTATCTCGGAGCGCCCGCCGGCCGCCGGGTCGGCGCTCAGCACGTGCTCGATGCCGAGTATTTCCGTCGCATCGACGCCCTCAACTTCACCATGGACCATGATGACGGCCAGCTCCCCGCCGACATCGAGGAAGCCGACGTCGTGCTGATCGGCATTTCGCGCACGTCGAAGACGCCGACCAGCATCTATCTGGCGAATCGCGGCATCAAGACCGCCAATATCCCGATCGTCCTCGGCGTTCCGATCCCGGACAGCCTCTTGACCGCGAAGCGGCCATTGATCGTCGGCCTCATCGCCACCGCCGAGCGCATCTCCCACGTCCGGCAGAACAGGCTGCTCGGGACGACGACCGGCTTCGACGCGCAAACCTATGTCGACAGGAGCACGATTTCCGAGGAACTGTCCTATGCGAGGCAGATCTGTGCGCGGCACAACTGGCCGATGATCGATGTCAGCCGGCGGTCGATCGAGGAGACCGCCGCCGCCATCGTTGCGCTGCGGGGCCGGACGCGCTAACCGGTTCGCCCATGACAACCCGGATCATTCTTGCCTCCGCAAGCCCGTTCCGCCTCGCAATGCTGCGCAATGCGGGCATCGAAACGGAGGCGAATCCATCGCGGATCGATGAACGGGCGGTTGAGGAGGCGGTCGGCGACGCCGCGATTTCGCCCGAGAACCTCGCCTGGATCCTCGCTGAGGCGAAGGCCGAAGAAGTGAGCGAACGGTTTCCCGGTGCGCTGGTCATCGGCTCGGATCAGACCCTCTCGCTCGGCGACGAAGTGCTTCACAAGGCTGCCGACATGGAAGAAGCACGGCGGCGGTTGCTCAAGCTCTCGGGCAGAACCCACCACCTGAACAGCGCCGTCGTTCTTGCGCGCGACGGCAAGGCGCTGTGGGGGCATGTTTCGGTTGCCAACATGACGATGCGCAAGCTCGATCCGGCCTATGTCGGACGCTATCTGTCGCGTGTCGGCGATCAGGTTCTGCGCAGCGTCGGCGTCTACCAGATCGAGGGCGAGGGCATCCAGCTCTTCGACTCGATCGAGGGAGATCATTTCACGATCGTCGGCATGCCGCTGCTTCCGCTCGTCGCCGAGCTTCGCCGTCTCGGAGCCATCGATGGCTGACATCCGCGCCTTCGTCTGCGGCCACCCGGTCGCCCATTCCCGCTCGCCCCTGATCCACGGCCATTGGCTCTCGACGCTCGGGATCTCCGGCAGCTACGAGCGCATCGACATCGATCCGGCCGACATCCGCTCCTTCATTGCGACCCTGCCGCAGAGCGGCTTTGCCGGCGGCAACGTCACCATCCCGCACAAGGAAGCGGCCTTCGAGACCGTCGAACGTCGTGACGCGGAGGCTGATGCCGTCGGCGCGGTCAACACGCTCTGGATCGAGGACGGCAAGGTCTGCGGCGGCAATACGGATGCGATCGGCTTCGCCGCCAATCTCGACCAGTTCGTGCCCTCGTGGCGCGGCCGCGACACCGCGCTCGTTCTCGGCGCCGGCGGCGCGGCACGGGCCGTGGTCCACGCGATCCTCGGCGCCGGCTACCGCCGGGTTGAGATCGTCAACCGGACGCCTGCGCGGGCGCAGGAACTCGCGGACCTGTTCGGCCCCAAGGTAGGCGCCCACGGCACCGACGCCACCGACCGGCTACTGCCTTCCGCGGACCTCCTGGTCAACACGACGTCGCTCGGGATGGACGGCGAGGGATCGCTTCCCGCCGACGTCGCCAGCCTGCCCGATCATGCGCTCGTCACCGACATCGTCTATGTGCCCCTACGCACGCCGCTGCTCGAGGCCGCCGCCGCGCGCGGTCTGGAGACGGTCGACGGGCTCGGCATGCTTCTTCACCAGGCGGTGCCGGGTTTCGAGCGCTGGTTCGGCCGGCGGCCGACCGTCACGCAGGAGCTTCGCGACCTCGTCATCGCCGATCTGGGCGCGCATCGATGATCGTCATCGGCCTCACCGGCTCCATCGGCATGGGCAAGTCGACCACCGCGAAGATGTTCGCCGAGGCCGGAGTTCCCGTGCATGATTCCGACGAGGCGGTGCACCGTCTCTATTCGGGCGCGGCCGTGCCGCTCGTCGAGGCCGCCTTCCCTGGCGTGACCGTTGACGGCCGGATCGATCGCAATCTTCTCGGCCAGCGCGTCATCGGCAATTCGGACGCCATCCGGAAACTCGAGACGATCGTGCATCCGCTCGTGCGGGCCGATGCCGACGCCTTTCTGGCGCGGCACCGGGCGGCGGGTGCGAAACTCGCCGTTCTCGACATTCCGCTTCTGTTCGAGACCGGCGGACGCGATCGCGTCGACAAGGTCGTCGTCGTCTCGGCACCGGCGGACATCCAGCGCGCGCGGGTTCTTGCCCGGCCGGGCATGACGGCGGAGAAATTCGAAGCGATCCTCGCCCGGCAGGTGCCGGATGCGGAAAAGCGGCGGCTGGCCGATTTCGTCGTCAATACAGGCGCCGGCATGGAAGCCGCCAGGCATTCGGTCGGACAGATCATCGAAGCCCTGACGGCGTGATGTCTGGATGTGTTGACGACGCCGGGGCCGGGACTTGTTGCCGGCACCCCGCTGCCGCATCCTCAATCGAGGAGTGATTCGATGCGCGAGATCGTCTTCGATACGGAAACCACGGGCCTTGATTCGCGCGTCGAACGCGTGATCGAGATCGGTGCGATCGAACTGGTCAACCGGTTCCCGACCGGCCGCACGTATCATGTCTATATCAATCCCGACGGCCGGCCGATCGATCCGGAAGCCCAGGCGGTCCATGGAATCTCCACGGCCGACCTGGCCGACAAGCCGGTCTTCGGCGGCATCGTCGACGAATTCTGCGCCTTCATCGATGGCGCCACGCTCGTTGCCCACAACGCGGGCTTCGACATCGGCTTCCTCAATGCCGAATTCGCCCGTTACGGCAGGCCGCCGATCGATCCGTCGCGCGTCGTCGATACGCTGGCCATTGCGCGCCGCAAGCATCCGATGGGGCCGAATTCGCTCGATGCGCTCTGCCGGCGCTATGGCATCGACAACAGCCATCGAACCCGCCACGGCGCGCTGCTCGATTCTGGTCTTCTGGCCGAGGTCTATATCGAGCTGATCGGCGGCAAGCAGGCCGCCTTTGGCCTGTCGGTCGCCGAAACCTCGGCAAACCGCAGGGAGGATATCGAGGTGCAGGTCGTTCTGGCCGCACGGCCGGAACCCCTGCCGCCGAGGCTCACCGCACCGGAGCGGGAAGCCCATGCCAGACTCGTGGCGTCGCTTGGAGAAAAGGCGATCTGGCTGAAGCCGGAATTCCAGCCTCTTTCCGAGGCGGACGCCTGATCAGCTCGACATCTGCACCTTGCCGCGGGCCTGCTCCTCGGCCATGCGGGCCTGGAACATCTGCGCGAAATCGATCGGATCGATCATCAGCGGCGGGAAGCCGCCGTTGCGTGTCGCCTCGGCGATGATCTGCCGCGCGAACGGGAAGAGCAGCCGCGGGCATTCGACGAAGAGGATCGGCAGCGTGTGTTCCTTCGGGAAACCGCTGATGCGGAACACGCCGCCATAGACGAGCTCGACGTTGAACAGCATGTCCTTGTCGCTGCCCGCCTTCGCCGAGATGGTCAGGTTGACGTCGAACTCCGTATCGGAGAGCGGGTTCGCGTTGACGTTGACGTTGATGTTGATGCCCGGGGCCGTTTCGCGCGCACGCAGCGAATTCGGGGCGTTCGGGCTCTCGAAGGACAGATCCTTGACATACTGCGCCAGCACATTGAGCGAAGGCTGCGCGCCGTTGCCGGCCTTTGCGCCGGTCTCGTTCTCTGCCATTGATCCCGTTCCTTGGTCGGTGGGCTCGTCGCGGCCCGTTTCAAATCGGGGCGTTCGCTAGCATGCCCGACCCCGCATAGCAAGTTTGGGAGCCGGATTGCCGGGACTTACTCGGCGTCCGGACGTCGCCAGGGGGACGAGGCGTTGCCGTTGACCTCACGATAGTCCCGCTCGTCGAGATCAATCACCTTGGTCTCGCGCCTGGCCTGCGCGCCGCGCATGCTGAAGCCCGTGCCGAACACCACGATGCGCGAGCGGATCGCATTCCAGGCGAGATCGCGCACCGGGGGCAGGAAGAGCAGCAGGCCGATGATGTCAGTGATGAAGCCCGGGACGATGAGCAGCAGTCCGGCCAGCACGATCATCGCGCCATGCACGATCTCGCGGTCAGGCGCGCCCCCGGCCTGGGCCTGGATCTGTGCCCGCCGCAGCGCTCCGATGCCCTGGATCCGCAGAAGCAATGCGCCGAGGACAGCCGAGGCGATCACCAGGCCAACAGTTGCAAGAGCGCCGATGCGGCTGCCGACTATGACGAATCCCGCGATCTCCAGCAGCGGCAGGAGAAGGAAGAAGATACCGAGGATCGTTCTGGTCATGGGATTCCGAGACTAGGGCCGCGGAATGCGGCTTTCCTAACATAGGAACGCGACCACGGGATTTGAATGATTGCAGTTGCCACTCTATATGCAAACGTCGAGCATTGTATCGGCTTGCCAAGCGGTCGATAATGATCCCTTCGCGTTTGTGGCCACGGTTCAGTCGTCTGGCGGAAGAATATGGAATTTTTCGATTTGGGTACGATCATCTTCCTGGTCGCGGCGGTGGTTATCTTCATCCAGCTGCGCAACGTGCTCGGTCGCCGCACAGGCAGCGAGCGCCCGCCCTTCGATCCCTACACCGCAGGACGTGCCAAGCGGGAGGCCGAGCCTGCCGCGCAGGATAATGTCGTCTCGCTGCCGCGCCGCAAGGCGTCCGAATCGAGTGAAGAAAGCTACGCTTCGATCGACAAGGCCGCGGCACCCGGCACCGACCTGAACAAGGGCATGCGCGCGATCAAGGACGCCGATCAGACATTCGAACCGGCGACCTTCGTCGACGGCGCGAAAATGGCCTACGAGATGATCGTCATGGCCTATGCGGATGGCGACCGGAAGACGCTCAAGAACCTTCTTTCCCGCGAGGTCTATGACGGCTTCGTCCAGGCGATCGCCGAGCGCGAGCAGCGCAACGAGAAGATCCAGTCGTCTTTCGTCGGCATCGACAAGGCGGAAATCGTCGGCGCCGAGATGAAGGGCAGCGAAGCCCATGTCACGCTGCGCATCGTCAGCGAGCTCATCTCCGCCACGCGCAACAATGCCGGCGAGGTGATCGACGGCGATCCGGAAACCGTCGCAGAGGTCAAGGACGTCTGGACCTTCGCGCGCGACACCAAATCCCGTGATCCCAACTGGAAGCTGGTCGCGACCGAAGCCGAAGACTGATCCTTCCGGCGGAGATGGCCGATGCTCCTGTCCTCGGCGTTCCGCCCGGTCTCCTTCGACGCTCTCCCCGGCTGGCGTGAGGACGACCAAAAGCTCGCATTCGAGGCTTTCCGGCGTTCGGCATTCCGTGTGCTCGAGAAGCCCTATCGGACCGGCAGTCTGGGCGTCGATTGCGCCGCGTTCGACCCTGCCTACGCCGAAGCACGAGCCTCTGCGGGACTAGACGATTCGGCGGCGTGCTCTTTCTTCGAGCGGCATTTCACGCCGTGCCTCGTTACCCCTTCCGGCGGATCCGGCCGCGGCTTCGTGACCGGCTTCTATGAGCCCGAGGCCGACGCTTCACCCGTCCGGACGGAGAAGTTCCGCGTCCCGCTCTATGCCCGGCCAGAGGATCTCGTCGACATCGACGACGCCAATCGTCCTGACGGGCTCGATCCGTATCTGGCCTTCGGCAGGCAAACTGCGGACGGCATCGTCGAATATCAGGATCGCGGCGAGATCGAGCGCGGCGCGCTCGCCGGCCGCGGCCTCGAAATTGCCTGGCTCGAAGATCCGGTCGACGTCTTCTTCATCCATGTCCAGGGCGCCGCACGGCTGCGCATGCCGGACGGCTCCGTCCGGCGCGTCACCTACGCGGCCAAGAGCGGCCAGCGCTTCACCGGGCCCGGCCGGATCCTTGCCGACCTCGGCGAAATACCCCTTGCCGACGTCACCATGCAGTCGATCCGCGCCTGGTTCCGCGCGCATCCGGAGCGGGTCGACGAGATCCTCTGGCAGAACCGGTCCTTCATCTTCTTCCGCGAGGCTGCGGTGGACGATCCGGCGCTCGGTCCGGTGGCAGCGGCCAAGGTGCCGCTGACGCCGGCTCGCTCCGTCGCCGTGGACCGGCTGCTGCACACGTTCGGCACGCCGTTCTTCATCGTCGCGCCCGAGCTGACAGCCTTCGGGGGAATCCCTTTCCGCCGCCTGATGATCGCACAGGACACCGGCTCGGCGATCGTCGGCGCTGCGCGCGGCGATCTGTTCGCAGGGTGCGGCGATGCGGCGGGCGAGATCGCCGGAGTGGTCAAGAGTGCGGCCGATTTCTACGCGCTCGTCCCGAGTTCCCTGGTTGCGGGACACTCAGGATGAGCCGATCCCGCGCCCGCGACCTGACGGAGGAAGAACGGGTCCTGTGGAACCTGGTTGCGCGCACGGCGCGTCCGCTGAAGGGAAAGCCGGGCGTCGAGGCCGAACCGCCACGCGCGGAAGAGCCGCCCGCAAAGCCCGCGCCGCAGACCCCGCCGCTGCCCGCGCAGCCAAAGCCGATCCAGCCGCAGCGCCTGCAGGTTCATCATCTCGACCGCCTGACCCAGAAGAAGATCTCCAGGGGCAGGCTGCCGATCGAGGCACGGGTGGATCTGCACGGCCTGCGGCAGGACGAGGCGCATAGTCTGCTCCTCTCCTTCCTTCGCCGGGCGCATGGGTCCGGAATCCGCTACGTCCTGGTGATCACGGGCAAGGGGCGCTCGCTCGCCAGCGACGGCGTGCTGAAGCGCTCTGTGCCGGGCTGGTTTGCCACGCCGCCCTTCCGCGATCTGGTGAGCGGCTTCGAGGATGCGGCGCGCAACCATGGCGGCGAGGGCGCGCTCTATGTCAGGCTGCGGCGCCTGCCGCACGAGACAGGCCCATGACGCCGTTCGGCGCGAAGGTGCGCGACCTTCGCCACGCGCGCGGCGTCTCGCAGAAGGAGATGGCGTCGGCTCTCGGCGTCAGCCCGGCCTACCTTTCGGCACTGGAACACGGCCGCCGCGGCCGCCCGACCTGGGCGATGCTGCAGAAGATCATCGGCTATTTCAACATCATCTGGGACGACGCCGAGGAGCTCCTGCGCCTCGCCGAGGCGTCGGATCCGCGCGCTGTCATCGACACGTCGGGACTGTCGCCGCGTGCCACCGAGCTCGCGAACCTGCTCGCCGGGCGGATCGCACAGCTCACCCCGTCCGAGCTGGACCAGCTGATCGCGATCGTGCAGCGCCCGCCGCGGCGCGGGGACTGATCAGAAAAGCGCCTTGAGGTCGGCGATCCGGTCGTTGACCAGCCAGCCGTAATAATTCTCTTCCGGAAGCTTCGGTTCGAGACCTTCGTTCATACGACGCTGGTTTTCCGCCTTCAGCGCGAAGGCGCGGGCTTCCGGCCCGCCGACATTGTAGAGCGTCGCGGTCAGTCCCGGATTCTGCGAGATGTCGAAATCCGCGATCGTGGCATAGGCGTCGATCGCCTTGCGAAGCGTTGCGGCGACATAGGGAAGCGTCTGATCGGGATCCATGATCGTCCCGTAGACCGCCTGCGCGTCGCGATAGTCGAGCTTCGGCGCGCCCGTCACCTTCGAAACGATATCGGTCATCTGCAGCGCGGTCAGTGGGTTGAGCTGACCGATGCCGAACGTCTGTCCGGAATAGAAGGGCTGGAAAAAGACGGCGCTGAACCGGTTGTTCGGGAATTCCTTCCCGTCGACGGTCTGGCCGCGGAACGAGGAATTCCACACGTCCTCGCGGCAGGTCCAGACAGCATAGCTGCCAGGCAGACCGGCGCATGGCGCGAACTGCGGCCGCTCGATGAACTCCGCGATGTCCTCGCCGCCATAGGAGAACGAGAAGCTGGAGCCGAGATAGGAGACGGCCTTGACGTAATAGGTCTGCAGCCGATCGTAGGCGTCGACATTGTAGGTATGCTCTCCGACGATCGCCCCGGCGATGTGCAGCGGATCGATGTCGAATTGGCGCGCCACCGCGGCGATCTTCTGCCTGAGCGCCTTGTCGTTGCGCAGGAGCGAGATCACCTTGCGGTATTTCGCGTCGTAGCTGGTCTTGAGGGCTTTGGTGCGCGACGCCGAACCGCCCGGAACCTGCGGCTGCTCGACATTGCGGTTTCCGGCGGGAACGACGGTCGCGGCGGCGGCGGGAGCAGCCGCCAGCACCGAAAAACCCATCAGCACGACGGCCAGCTTCTTCATTCTTCGCCCAATTACGCGACTGTGCCCAAGCCCCTTTTCCCCGTCTAAGGACTGACGTTCGGGAAGTCGAGTGCGAAGATGGCGGCAATCGACCTGTATAATCAGCAGATGATCGGGGGTGGCCGCGAGGCCACACCCATGCCTTTACAGGATGAAACGCGACAAATCTGTGTTCTTGGCGATGTCGCCGACATTCTTCGCCACGAAGGCGGCGTCGACCGTGATCGCAAGGCCCGACTTGTCCGGAGCCTCGTAGGAGACCTCGTCGAGCACGCGCTCCATCACTGTCTGCAGACGCCGCGCACCGATATTCTCGACGCTCGAGTTGAGGTCGACCGCGATGCCGGCCAGGCTGTCGATCGCATCGTCGGTGAAGGAGAGTTCCACTCCCTCGGTCGCCATCAGCGCGATATACTGCTTGATCAGGCTCGCCTCCGGTTCGGTCAGGATGCGCTTGAAATCGTCCTTCTCGAGCGCACGAAGTTCGACGCGGATCGGCAGGCGGCCCTGCAGTTCCGGCAGCAGGTCCGACGGCTTGGCGACATGGAACGCGCCGGACGCGATGAACAGGATGTGATCCGTCTTGATCGGCCCGTATTTGGTCGCCACCGTCGTGCCTTCCACCAGCGGCAGCAGATCGCGCTGCACGCCTTCGCGCGACACACCGGCGCCGACGCCGCCGTCGCGTGCCGCGATCTTGTCGATCTCGTCGAGGAAGACGATGCCGTCGTCCTGTGCCGACTGCAGCGCCGCGGCAACCACCTGGTCCTGGTCAAGCAGCTTGTCGGACTCGTCCTCGATCAGCAGGCTGTAGGACTCCTTCACCGTCGTCTTGCGCGTCTTCGTGCGCTTCTGACCCATCGCTTTCGACAGCATGTCGTTGATGTTCATCACGCCGATATTGGCGCCCGGCATGCCGGGAATCTCGAAGCCGGGCATGCCGCCGGTGCCCGTGTCGGCCACCTCGATCTCGATCTCCTTGTCGTCCATTTCGCCGTTGCGCAGCTTCTTGCGGAAGGAATCGCGCGTCGCAGGGCTGGCCGTCTTGCCGACCAGTGCTTCGAGCACGCGCTCCTCGGCGTTCAGATGTGCCCGCGCCTTGACGTCCTCGCGCATCTTCTCGCGCACCAGGCCGATCGCCACCTCGACGAGGTCGCGGATGATCTGTTCGACGTCCCGGCCGACATAGCCCACCTCGGTGAACTTGGTCGCCTCGACCTTGATGAAGGGGGCACCTGCGAGCCGCGCCAGGCGGCGCGCGATCTCGGTCTTGCCGACGCCCGTCGGCCCGATCATCAGGATGTTCTTCGGCATGACCTCTTCGTGCATCTGGCCGGTCAGCTGCTGCCGGCGCCAGCGGTTGCGCAGCGCGATCGCGACGGCCCGCTTGGCGTCCTTCTGGCCGACGATATAGCGGTCGAGCTCGGAAACGATCTCGCGGGGGGAAAAATTGGTCATTCTAGTCCGTCTCTTCCTCGGCATCCCGCGCCATCATCAGGGCGGGTCCATAGATTGAAGTTCTCGTGTCGAAGGCGACGAAGCCCGCCTTCTCATAGGCACGAATGGCCCGTGCGTTCGTGGGGTGCGGATCGATGATCAGCCGCGGCGCGCCTTCCTCGAACAGCTGCTCGGCGAACTGCGCGATGATCGCGCTGCCATGGCCTTGTCCCAGCAGTTCCGGCACGCCGATCGTGATGTCGAGCCCGAGCGTGCCGAACGGCTGGTCCGCATAGGGATGATCGTCCTCCAGATGCGGATCGTAGCTCTGAAGATAGGCGATCGGCTTGCCGTCGAGTTCGACGATCAGCGCTTCCATCGCGACGTTCTCCATGACCTCCCGCAATTCGGCGAGGCTTTGGTCCGGATCGCCCCACCACTCGCGGACATGTGGCTCGGCGAGCCAGCCGGCGAGCAGCGGCAGGTCGGCTTCGGTGACGGCGCGAAAGCCGTAGGTCGGCTTACGCGGCATCGATCGTTTCGAGCGTGACCGATTCGTTGGTGTAGATGCAGATGTCGGCCGCGATCTTCATCGCCCGGCGCGCGATTTCCTCGGCATCCAGATCGGTCTCCACCAGCGCGCGGGCGGCGGCAAGCGCATAATTGCCGCCCGAGCCGATCGCCATCACACCGTGCTCCGGTTCCAGCACGTCGCCGGTGCCGGTCAGCGCCAGCGTCACCGATTTGTCGGCCACCAGCATCATCGCCTCGAGGCGGCGCAGGTAGCGGTCGGTGCGCCAGTCCTTTGCAAGTTCCACGCAGGCGCGGGTCAGTTGATCGGGATACTGCTCGAGCTTGGATTCGAGGCGTTCCAGAAGGGTGAATGCGTCCGCGGTGGCTCCGGCGAAGCCCGCGATGACATTGCCCTTGCCGATGCGGCGCACCTTGCGGGCGTTGCCTTTCATCACCGTATTGCCGAGGCTCACCTGGCCGTCGCCGGCGATGACGACCTTGCCGCCCTTGCGCACGGTCACGATCGTCGTTCCGTGCATGATGATTTCGTTGGACATGAAATACTCCGAGAGCGAGACGGCCCGGCCCGAAGCGCCGTGGTCGTCTCCAATGCCGACCTATGTATGCACGCTAACCGTGATTGCAATCTTCGCGTCCCCCTGGCCGATCGGTCAGGTTTGCGCCGCCGCGTCAACTGGAATTACCTCTAACATGCTGATAAGAGGCGGTCACTTCGGGACCCAGGGATACCGCGAATGCCCAGCACCACGCCGCGCCGCGCCGAGATCAAACGGGCGACCAAGGAAACGGAGATCTCCGTTTCGGTCGACCTCGATGGTTCGGGCAAGTTCGACGTCTCGACCGGCGTCGGCTTCTTCGATCACATGCTCGAGCAGCTGTCGCGCCATTCGCTGATCGACATGACCGTGCGCGCCAAGGGCGATCTGCACATCGACGACCACCACACGGTCGAGGATGTCGGCATCGCGCTCGGCCAGGCGATCTCGAAGGCGCTTGGCGAGCGGCGCGGCATCTGCCGATACGCCTCGCTCGACCTTGCGATGGACGAGACGCTGACGCGCGCCGCGATCGACGTGTCCGGCCGGCCGTTCCTCGTCTGGAACGTCGCTTTCACGGCGCCGAAGATCGGCACCTTCGACACCGAACTGGTGCGCGAGTTCTTCCAGGCGCTGTCGCAGAATGCCGGCGTGACCCTGCACGTGACCAATCACTACGGCGCCAACAGCCATCACATCGCCGAGACCTGCTTCAAGGCCGTGGCGCGCGTTCTGCGCACCGCGATCGAGGCCGATCCGCGCCAGGCGGGCGCCATTCCCTCGACCAAGGGAACGTTGAAAGGATAGTCCGATGGCGAGCTTCGTGGTGATGGAAGCCCCGGAGGGCCGCGACGAAGCGGTGTATGTCCGGGACGGCTTCCACGTCCTGGCCTTTCTGCTGCCGCCGATCTGGCTTGCCTGGCATCGCCTCTGGATCGAGGCTCTCCTCGCATTTGCGGTCATGGCGGTGCTGGGCTCCCTTGGCGGCGTTTCCGGTTTCGGCGATGCCGCGCCGCTCCTGTCCCTGCTGGTCTCGCTCTATGTCGGGCTGGAAGCATCGGCGATCTGGATCGCCGCGCTGCGCCGCCGCGGCTGGCACGAATGGGGCGTCGTCGACGCCTACAATCGCGACGACGCCGAGACGAAACACCTCTTCGTCGAAGGGTCCGACGCGGTCGATGACAGGGTCGAACGGGCACCGCCCATGCCTTCGCCCGACCCGCTGTCGCCGCGCCCCGTTCCCGCCGGACCGGCGCTCGGCCTCTTCTCCTATCCCGGAGCGCGCTGACGATGCGGGTTGCCATCATCGACTATGGCTCGGGCAATCTGCGCTCGGCCACCAAGGCGTTCGAGCGCGCCGCGCGCGAAGCGGGCATTGCCGCTGAGATCGATCTTACGGCCGACGCCGAGCGCGTGCGCACGGCCGACCGCATCGTGCTGCCGGGCGTCGGCGCCTATGCCGATTGCGCCGCCGGTCTGCATGCGGTTTCAGGCATGTGGGAAGCGGTGGAGGAGGTCGCCATCGGCAAAGGCCGCCCCTTCCTCGGCATCTGCGTCGGCATGCAGCTGATGTCCGAGCGCGGCCTGGAGAAGACGATCACGAAGGGCTTCGGCTGGATCGCCGGCGACGTGAAGGAAATCGAGCCTTCAGACCCGTCGCTGAAGATCCCGCAGATCGGCTGGAACACGATTCACGTGAAACACCCCCACCCGCTTTTCGACGGCATCCGCACCGGCGACGACGGGCTGCACGCCTATTTCGTGCATTCCTACCATCTCGACGCGACGAAACCCGAACAGGTGCTCGCGACCGCCGACTACGGCGGCCCGATCACCGCCGCCGTCGGCCGCGACAATCTCGCCGGAACCCAGTTTCATCCGGAAAAGAGCCAGGAACTGGGTCTTGCTCTCATCGCTAATTTCTTGAGGTGGAAACCGTGACGACGAAGAAGGGCTACTGGATGGCGATGGTCGACATCACCGATCCGGACAACTATCCGCGCTACATGGCTGCGAACAAGGCGGCATTCGAGAAATACGGCGCGAAGTTCGTCGTTCGTGGCGGCCAGCACCAGATGTTCGAGGGGCCGCCTGCGACGCGCATGGTCGTCATCGAGTTCAAGGATTACCAGACCGCGCTGGACTGCCACAACTCGCCCGAATACCAGGAGGCGCTCAAGCTCAGGCAGGAGTTCGCGACGGCCCACATGGCGGTGGTCGAGGGCGTCTGACGCATGATCCTCTTTCCCGCGATCGACTTGAAGGACGGCAAATGCGTCCGGCTGAAGCTCGGCGACATGGCGACGGCGACCGTCTACAACGAGGATCCTGCCGCGCAGGCGAAAGCCTTTGAGGATCAGGGCTTCTCCTGGCTGCACGTGGTCGATCTCAACGGCGCGTTCAAGGGGGCGAGCGTCAACAGCGCCGCCGTCGGCGCGATCCTCAAGGCGACGAAGAATCCGGTGCAACTGGGCGGCGGCATCCGCACCCTTCCCCAGATCGAGGACTGGCTCGACCGCGGTCTCGCCCGCGTGATCCTCGGCACCGTCGCCGTCCGCGATCCCGACCTCGTCAAGGAGGCCTGCCGCCTCTTCCCCGGCAAGATCGCCGTCGGCATCGACGCCAAGGGCGGCAAGGTCGCGGTCGAGGGCTGGGCGGAAGCTTCCGAGCTCGGCGTCATCGAACTGGCGAAGAAATTCGAAGGCGCGGGCGTCGCCGCGATCATCTACACCGACATCGACCGCGACGGCGTGCTGACGGGCATCAACTGGGAATCGACCATCGAGCTTGCTGAAGCGGTATCCATCCCTGTCATCGCGTCGGGCGGCCTCGCCTCCCTCGCCGACATCGTCCGCATGACCATGCCCGACGCGAAGAAGCTCGAAGGCGCCATCTCCGGCCGCGCGCTCTACGACGGGCGGATCGATCCGGCTACGGCGCTCGCGATCCTGCGAGGGGATCACAAGCCGGGCAAGGGTATGCTAAACTGATATTATGAACATCCAGTCGAGACTGCCGACCACACCGGACGAATTCCTGCGCTGGAACGAGGGGCGTGAGGGCAAGCGTGAGTTCATCCGCGGGAAGGTGGTCGAGATGATGATCAACGTAACGCGGAACCATGCGGATATCGCTACAAATTTGATCCTTCTTCTGCGCGGGCAGCTCGACAGGCGAGAGTTCAGCGTCGGATCGGCGGATTTTGCAGTGAGAACACCAGACGGTATCAGATTTCCAGACGTCTATGTCGATCGAAAGTCGCCTGCGGCTCATGGTACCGATCTGGCCGCTGTTGAACCGGTCATTCTAGCGGAAGTGCTGTCGCCTTCTTCGCTGGCAAGAGACCTCTACGAGAAGTGGAACGACTATCGCGGCATACCCTCTTTGGTTCATTACCTCGTGATCTCGCATGAGGATGCCCGTGTTTGGCTGACCACCCGAAGCGGTGAAACCTGGCGGGAAATCGAGACCTTCGCCGGATTGGATGAAGTCGTTTTTCTCCCGGAGTTCAATGTCAGCCTTCCGCTTGCCGAAATCTATGACGGTATAGAACTCAAGACCATTCAATGACCCTCAAATCCCGCGTCATCCCCTGCCTGGACGTCAAGGACGGCCGCGTCGTCAAGGGCGTCAACTTCGTCGACCTGATCGACGCCGGCGATCCGGTCGAGGCCGCTCGTGCCTATGACGCCGCCGGCGCCGACGAGCTCTGCTTCCTCGACATCACCGCCTCCTCCGACAACCGCGAGACGATCTTCGACGTCGTCGCCCGCACCGCCGAACAATGCTTCATGCCGCTGACCGTGGGCGGCGGGGTGCGCCAGGTGGCGGATATCCGCAAGCTGCTGCTCGCCGGCGCCGACAAGGTGTCGATCAATACAGCGGCTGTGAACAATCCGGACTTCGTGGCGGAGGCTGCCGACAAGTTCGGCAACCAGTGCATCGTCGTCGCCATCGACGCCAAGAAAGTGTCGGCTCCGGGCGAGCCCGACCGTTGGGAGATCTTCACCCATGGCGGCCGCAAGCCCACCGGCATCGACGCGATAGAGTTCGCGCGCAAGGTCGTCGATCTCGGCGCCGGCGAGATCCTGCTCACCTCGATGGACCGAGACGGCACCAAGGCCGGCTATGACATTCCCCTCACCCGCGCCATCGCGGATGCGGTGCGCGCGCCGGTCATTGCCTCGGGCGGCGTCGGCACGCTTGATCATCTGGTCGAAGGCATTCGTGACGGCCATGCGACCGCCGTCCTTGCCGCGTCGATCTTCCATTTCGGCACGTTTTCGATCGGCGAGGCGAAGGCCTACATGGCGAAAGCTGGTCTCGCCATGAGACTCGACTCCGCCCCGCGCGCAGCGTAAACGCCGCTCCGATGGCCGGTTTCTCCCTGTCCGATCTCGAACGCATCGTCGGCGAGCGCGCGCTTTCCGGAGACGCGAATTCGTGGACCGCGAAGCTTTACCGCTCTGGCATGGAGCGTGCGGCCAAGAAGATGGGCGAGGAGGCGGTCGAAACCGTCATTGCGGCGGTGAAGGGCGACGACGAGGCTCTGGTTTCGGAAAGCGCCGACCTCCTCTATCATTGGCTGGTGGTCATGAAGATCGCGGGGATTCCGCTTTCCGATGTGATGGCGGAACTCGAGCGCCGCACCGCCCAGTCGGGAATTGCCGAAAAGGCGTCCCGCAGACAGGACTGACGGCAAAAGGGGCCGGCGATGGATCAACTTGCTCCCACAGAGAAGTATTCGCCCTACCGCGTTTTCACGGCGGCCCAATGGGCTGGCTTCCGCGCCGACACCCCGATGACGTTGACGGCCGACGAGGTGCAGCGGCTGCGCTCCATGAACGATCCGATCGATCTGGAGGAGGTTCGGCGGATCTATCTGTCGCTGTCGCGACTGCTCTCGGCCCATGTCGAGTCAAGCCAGCTCCTGTTCCGTCAGAGACAGGCATTCTTCAACGCTGGCGACACGGTAAAGACGCCGTTCATCATCGGCATCGCCGGCTCCGTCGCCGTCGGCAAGTCCACCACCGCGCGCGTGCTGAAGGAATTGCTCCAGCGTTGGCCCTCCAGCCCGAAGGTCGATCTCGTCACGACGGACGGCTTCCTCTGGTCGAACGAGGTGCTGCGTCGCGAAAACCTCATGGATCGCAAGGGTTTCCCCGAGAGCTACGACGTCGGCGCCCTGCTGCGCTTCCTCTCGGCGATCAAGTCCGGCCTGCGCAACGTCCATGCGCCGCTTTATTCGCACCTGACCTACGACGTGCTTGCCGGCCAGTTCGTCACCATCGATCGGCCGGACATTCTCATCTTCGAAGGCATCAACGTGCTGCAGACGCGCGACCTGCCGAAGGACGGCAACGCGGTGCCCTTCGTCTCTGACTTCTTCGATTTCTCGATCTATATCGACGCCGAGGAAGAACTCATACACAAGTGGTATATCGACCGCTTCATGCGCCTGCGCGAGACCGCGTTCCGCGACCCGAACTCCTTCTTCCATCGCTATGCGAGCCTCTCCCGGGACGCGGCGATGGCGATCGCCGAGGGGTTGTGGGCGAACATCAACCTGAAGAACCTGCACGAGAACATCCAGCCCACGCGCCCGCGCGCCGACCTGATCCTCAAGAAGGGCGCCGATCACCTCATTGAGGAAGTGGCGCTGAGGAAGCTCTGAGTTCGCCGATTCACTTTATCTTAGCCGCTGGCGATCATCATGCCGCGACCCCGATGAAGCGGCTCATGACCTGGTTCAGTTCTCTGCCCTCGCACTACCGTATCGCGCTCGTCCCGGGCCTGGTCGCGCTCGTCTGCACCCTCTACATCACCTGGCAGGGGCTGGCTTTGCCGGACATCCATCCGGGCTTTGCCGACAAGGATTTCGCGAACTACTGGACCGCCGGAAAACTCATCCTCGCGGGCCGCACGGCCGATCTGTTCGGCCCCCACGCCATATATTTTGCCCATCTGACCGAGGCATTCGGCCCCGACTTCCCCTGGCACAACTGGAGCTATCCGCCCCACTATCTGCTGTTTCTGTGGCCCCTCGGCCTGTTCGGCTACAAGACGGCGATGATGCTGTTTCTGGGTGTCACCGGTGCCTTCTTCATCTGGGCGGCCAGGGCATTCGGCGGACGCGACAACACTCTGGTCTGGGTCGCGATCATTCCGTTTGTCGCCCACAACCTGTGGGTCGCCCAGAACGGATTTCTCTTCGCGGGTTGCGCCCTCGCCGCGCTGGCGCTTCGGGACAGCCGGCCCCTCCTCGCTGGCGTTTTCGTGGGATTGCTCACGATCAAGCCGCAACTCGGCGTCTTCTTCCCGTTCCTTCTGCTTGCCGAACGGCGTTGGCTGGCGATCGCCAGCGCGGCCGCGACGTCTTTCGTTCTGGTTGGCCTGTCGGCTGCGATCTTTGGCGTCGATGCGTGGCGCGGCTATCTGGCCGAGGTCATCCCCTACCAGGCGTTCGTCATGCGGGAACTGCAGGGCACTTTCCTCGCGATGCTGACCTCGATCTACGGCATGCTGCGCAACTGGGGCTTCTCCGCCGACACCGCCTTGGCGTTGCATCTTGTGGTCGCGGTCCCCGCGGCGGTCATCGCCATAGCGGCCTTCTTCCTCGGCCAGTCGGACCGCGACCGTTCGGTGCTGCTGCTCGTGGCGACGTTCGTCGTGACGCCCTATGCGCTCACCTACGACCTGGGTCTGCTGACCGGCGCGCTTGCCTTGCTTGCCAACTCCAGGTTCGGCCAGAGCAACCGCACCGGTCTTCTGATAGCGCTCGCGATGCTGTTGCCGGTGATCATGATGCCGCTTGGCGAGGCGCATGTGACCATCGCGCCGCCGCTGATCATGATCATGTTCGTGATGGCTCTGGCAAACACAGGCGCATGGGAACGCCTTCGCGGGACCTCATACGCCGGAGCTGGGCAAAGTCACGCGCCGCAGCGTCAGGTTGATCCGGCCGCCGCTTTTGAGCAGCGGTGAGGTGCCGGGATAGATCCGGTCGACGCCGTGAAAGGCGAGACGCGATTGCCCGCCCAGCACCACCACATCGCCGCTGTCCAGCCGGAAGGATCGCGTCGGATCATTCCGTGACGTCCCGCCGATCCTGAACAGGCAACTGTCTCCGAGCGAGACGGACACGACCGGGGCGGAAAACTCCTGCTCGTCCTTGTCCTGGTGCAGGCCCATCCGGGCCGTGTCGTCGTAGAAGTTGACCAGGCAGGCTTCGGGCTCGACGCCGGCACCCGACACCTCGCGCCAGATCGCCATCAGCCGATGCGGAATCGGCGGCCACGGCCGGCCTGTCGCGGGATGGGTGGATTGATAGCGATAGCCCCGCTCCCGGTCGGTCACCCAGCCCAGCGCGCCGCAATTCGTCATGCGCACGCTCATCGGCTTGCCGGTGCGCGGCATTTCCGGTGTGTAAAGCGGCGCCGCCCGCACCACCTCCCTGATGTCCTCGACCAGGGCGCGCTGCTTGGGCAGGTCCAGATAGTCGGGCAGGTGGCGGAAGCCGTCGGGAAGCGTCTTCATCGCATGGGTTCCGTCCGGCCCGGATGCCCCGGCCGGACGGTTCGGCCAAGAACGTTCAGGCGGTTTCGAGGTCCGGGATGCGCAGCACCTGGCCGGGATAGATCTTGTCCGGATGCGTCAGCATCGGGCGGTTCGCCTCGAAGATGACGGTATATTTCGATGCCTTGCCCTTGCCGTAGTGCTTCTCGGAGATTTTCGACAGGTTGTCGCCCTTCTTGACGGTGTAGAACACCGGTTCCTTGGCAGGCGTCGAGGCCTTCACCAGAGCAGTCATGTCGACATTCCCGTCGAGCTTCAGCCCGGAATCGGGCGCGACCACCTTGAGTTCGCTTGCCTCGACCTTGGAAATGCCGAGCGTGTTGCCGACCGCAATGATGGCCTTCTCGAAGATCGACTGGTCCTTGACGACGCCTTTCAGCACGACCTTGTCGCCCTGAACCTCGACATCCACCTTTTCCGTGCCGAGATTGTAGGAATCGAGCTCATTCTTCAGTTTGTCGGCCGCCGGCGGCTCGTCGTCGCCGATGCCCAGCTTCTTTCCGACCGATTTGACGAAATCGAAAATACCCATCGGTTCATAGTCTCCAGATGTTGAACTCGCGCCGACCTTGCCACCGCCGCACCGGGAATGGAAGGCGTCAGTCCTCGCCGACCCGCCCGCGCATCTTCTTCACGGTGGATCGGCCGGACTTCGCCTTGAGCCGTCGCTCGACCGCGCCCTTCGAAGGCTTTGTCTTCTTGCGCGGCTTCGGTGGCGGCTCGGCCGCCTTGGCGACGAGGTCGGCCAGCCGTTGCCTGGCGTCCTCGCGGTTGCGCTCCTGCAGCCTGAAGCGGCTGGCCTCGATGACGATGACGCCGTCCTTGGTCGCCCGCTGCCCCGCGATCCGGATCAGCGCGTCCCGGACATGCTCGGGCAGGCTCCGTGCGTTCATCGCGTCGAAGCGCAGCTGCACGGCGGTCGCGACCTTGTTGACGTTCTGCCCGCCAGGCCCGGACGCGCGGATGAACGCTTCCTCGAGCTCGTCGTCGTGGACGACGATCCCGGGACGGATGATGATGTCCTCGCCGATGGCCATGCGCCTATCTCACCCGCGACGGCGCAAAAGAAAAGGCCCGGCGCGAGGCCGGGCCGATTTCTCACAAGGAGGGTCGGATTACTCCGCCGCCTCCTGGACGCGCGGCGCAGCACCCCGGACGGCGTGGTCGACATGGCTCTCGAACTTGCCGAAATTGTTGATGAACATGCCGACCAGCTTCCGTGCCTGGCGATCGTAGGCTTCCATGTCGGCCCAGGTCGAACGCGGATCGAGGATCGATCCGTCGACGCCGGGCACCTCGACCGGCACCTCGAAGCCGAAATGGGCATCGGTGCGGAACGCGGCGGACTTCAGCGAGCCGTCGAGAGCGGCGGCCAGAAGAGCGCGGGTCGCCTTGATCGGCATGCGCCGGCCGATGCCGTAGGCGCCGCCGGTCCAGCCGGTGTTGACCAGCCAGCAGTCGACCTCGTGCTCGGCGATCAGCTCGCGCAGCAGATTGCCGTATTCGGAAGGATGCCGCGGCATGAACGGCGCGCCGAAGCAGGTCGAGAATGTGGCTTCGGGCTCGGTCACGCCGCGCTCGGTGCCGGCGACCTTCGCGGTGTAGCCGGAGAGGAAGTGGTACATCGCCTGCGCCGGCGTCAGCCTCGCGATCGGCGGCATCACGCCGAAGGCGTCCGCCGTCAGCATGATGACGTTCTTAGGATGACCCGCCCGCCCGGTGTCGCTCGCGTTCGGAATGAAGTGGAGCGGATAGGCGCAACGCGTGTTCTCGGTCAGCGAGCCGTCATCGAAATCCGGCAGCCGCCTTTCGTCGAGCACGACGTTCTCGAGCACCGTGCCGAACCGGCGCGTGGTCGCGAAGATCTCCGGCTCGGCCTCGGCCGACAGGCGGATCGTCTTGGCGTAGCAGCCGCCTTCGAAGTTGAAGATGCCGTCCTCGCCCCAGCCGTGCTCGTCGTCGCCGATCAGCGTCCGGCTCGGGTCGGCCGACAGCGTCGTCTTGCCGGTTCCCGACAGGCCGAAGAAGACCGCCGCGTCGCCTTGCGGGCCGACATTGGCCGAGCAGTGCATCGGCATCACGCTGCGCTCGGGCAGGAGATAGTTGAGGACGGTGAAGACGGACTTCTTCATCTCGCCGGCATAGGCAGAGCCGCCGATCAGAACGATCATACGGGTCAGGTCGACGGCGATGACCGTTTCGGATCGCGTGCCGTGGCGGGCCGGATCGGCGCGGAAGGACGGCACGTCGATGATCGTCATCTTCGGCACGAAGGTCGCGAGCCTGGCGCGATCGGGTCGGATCAGCAGGTTGCGGATGAACAGCGAGTGCCAGGCATATTCGGTGATCACGCGGACCGGGAGCACGTTGGCCGGATCGGCACCCCCTTCGAGGTCCTGCACGTAGACATTCTTGCCCTTCAGGAAGGTCTTGAAGTCGTCGAACAGCGTGTCGAACTGCTCGGGCGAGATCGCCCTGTTGTTATCCCACCAGATCTTGCCTTCGGTGTTCGCGTCACGAACGACGAACTTGTCCTTCGGCGAGCGGCCGGTGTGCTGGCCGGTATAGGCGACGAGCGCGCCTTCGGCGGTCAGGTTCGCTTCGCCCAGGCGAATCGCCTCCTCGCAGAGTTCGGCTGCGCCGAGATTGTAGCGGACCTCGCCGAGGCCCTCCAATCCGATCGTTTCGATTCCCTGATCCGGATTGAAGACGCCGGCCACTTTCATGGGCATACCTGCACTCCTGAAATATCGATTAGGTCCGATACGGCGCAAAATGTCGGGCGATCGAGGGCGGTTCACCGCAATACCGCCTCGCATGAATCGGTCACAAACAGAAAAGACGAACGATATCAAATCATTAATCGATTTAAAGATTTTGAAGATTTTCTAAATCGTTTATATTGGACTAACATGTCGAACTTCCACATCCGTCGCGCGGCCGTCGGGTGCTAAGCAGCCAGCACCCGGTCGCTTCCGGACGGGAGATATGGGCGGGTCGGCCTGTCACGGGCCGGCGATCCGTGCCACATTTTGTACCCAGTTTGTCCGCAACAACCCCTTCCAATAAAGAGAAGGGACATCCGCTCATGAGGGAGCCGTTCGATATGGCAACAATCGCGCTTGTCGATGACGACAGAAACATCCTGACGTCGGTCTCGATCGCGCTGGAATCCGAGGGCTACCGGGTCGAAACCTATACCGACGGCGCATCCGCGCTGGAGGGGCTGACCGCACGGCCGCCGAACCTCGCGATCCTCGACATCAAGATGCCCCGCATGGACGGAATGGAGCTCTTGCGCCGGCTCCGGCAGAAGACCGACCTTCCCGTCATCTTCCTGACCTCCAAGGACGACGAGATCGACGAGCTGTTCGGTCTCAAGATGGGCGCCGACGATTTCATCCGCAAACCCTTCTCGCAGCGCCTGCTCGTCGAGCGGGTCAAGGCGGTGCTGCGCCGCGGCGCGGCCAAGGATGCCGCCGTGAAGACGCCGAACCAGCAGGCTCGCTCGCTGGAGCGTGGCCAGCTTGTGATGGATCAGGAACGCCACACCTGCACCTGGAAGGGCGAACCGGTCACGCTGACGGTCACCGAGTTCCTGATCCTCCATTCGCTTGCCCAGCGGCCCGGCGTCGTGAAGAGCCGTGACGCGCTGATGGATTCGGCCTATGATGAGCAGGTTTATGTCGACGACCGGACCATCGACAGCCACATCAAGCGCTTGCGCAAGAAGTTCAAGGCTGTCGACGACGACTTCGACATGATCGAAACGCTCTACGGCGTCGGCTACCGGTTCCGCGAGGCGTGAACGGGCGAGACCGGACAATTGTCCGGCAGACAGGCCGCCGTAACATGGGTCGCGGGACCGCAACGGGCTGAATGACGGCGGAAACAGAAATCGGCAGGGTCACCCCGACGAGAAGCTCGGCGAGGGGCAGGTCGCGGCTCCTCACGCGGGCCGCGACGTCGCTGCGCCGATTCCTTGGCCACTACGTCTTTTCGAGCCTCACCCGCCGCATCCTCGTCCTCAATCTCGCCGGTCTGGGCGTCCTCGTCTCCGGCATCCTCTACATGAACCAGTTCCGCGAGGGGCTGATCGAGGCGCGCGTCGAAAGCCTGATGACGCAGGGCGAGATCATCGCCGCCGCGATCGCCGCCTCCGCGACCGTCGATACGGACGCGATCACCATCGATCCGGAGAAACTGCTCGAGCTGCAGGCTGGCGAGAGCGCCAATCCGACGAGCGACCAGCTCGACAGCCTCGATTTCCCGATCAATCCCGAACTCGTGGCGCCGGTTCTGCGCCGGCTGATTTCGCCGACACGCACGCGGGCGCGGATCTTCGACCGCGATGCAAATCTCCTACTCGATTCCAAGCACATCTATTCGCGCGGCCAGATCCTTCGCTACCAGCTGCCGCCGGTGGATCAGGAAGAGCCGAGCCTCATGGAACGTATCGGCAAGTTCGCCGGCGATCTGTTCCGCCGCACCGATCTGCCGGTCTACCGCGAGCAGCCCGGCGGCAGCGGCGCGATCTATCCCGAAGTGATCAAGGCGCTCACCGGCAACCGGGCGACCGTGGTGCGGGTCAACGAGCAGGGCGAGCAGATGGTGTCCGTCGCCGTCCCGGTGCAGCGCTTCCGTGCCGTGCTCGGCGTGCTGATGCTGTCCACCGAAGGCGGCGACATCGACAACATCATCGCGGCCGAGCGCCAGGCCATCCTGCGGGTGTTCGGCGTCGCCGCGCTCGTGATGGCGCTTCTGTCCCTGCTCACCGCTTCGACCATCGCCAATCCGCTGCGCCGTCTGGCCGCCGCGGCCGTGCGCGTGCGCCGCGGCGGCAAGAGCCGCGAGGAGATCCCGGACTTCTCGGACCGCGAGGACGAGATCGGCAATCTCTCGACGGCGCTGCGCGATATGACCAACGCGCTCTATGCCCGCATCGAGGCGATCGAGAGCTTTGCCGCCGACGTCAGCCATGAGCTGAAGAATCCGCTGACCTCGCTGCGCAGCGCCGTGGAGACGCTGCCGATCGCGCGCAACGACGACTCGCGCAAGCGCCTGATGGACGTGATCCAGCACGACGTGCGGCGCCTGGACAGGTTGATCACCGACATTTCCGACGCGTCGCGCCTCGATGCCGAGCTCGCCCGCCAGGACGCGACGAAGGTCGACCTCAAGTCTCTCGTCTCCGATCTCGTCAACTTCTCGCGCGAGGGCGGCAGACTCAAGAAGGCGGTCGATATCGACCTCAAGGTCGGCAAGCTGCCGCAGGGCGTGAAGGGCTGGACGGTGCTGGGGCACGACCTCAGGCTCGGTCAGGTCCTCACAAATCTCATCGAGAATGCCCGCTCCTTCGTACCCGACGAGGGCGGCCGCATCGTCGTTTCCATGACGCGGTCGGGACGCCGCATCGTCGTCTCGGTGGACGACAACGGTCCCGGCATCCGCGCCGAGAACATCGACCGGATCTTCGAGCGCTTCTATACCGATCGCCCCGGCAGCGAAGCCTTCGGCCAGAATTCGGGCCTCGGCCTGTCGATCAGCCGCCAGATCGTCGAGGCGCACGGCGGCACGCTGACCGCTGAGAACATCCCGGGCCTCAAGCCCGGCGACATCCGCGGCGCACGCTTCGTCATCTCCCTGCCGGCCGAATGATCCGCTCCGCCCGCGAAGGCATGCCCGGCGATGCCGTCAACATCCACGCGTCGGCGGTGGTGCTGGACGATGGCGCGGTGTTGATCAGGGGCCCCGCCGGAGCCGGCAAGACGCATCTCGCCCTGGCCCTCATCGACATGTGGCGAGGGCAAGGCGGCTTTGCGCGACTTCTCTCCGACGACCAGGTCTTCGTCATGCAGAGGGACGGCCGGCTCGTGGCCCACACGCCGCGCGCGATCGCCGGCCTGGCGGAAATCCGCGGCGTCGGCATCGTCGAGTTGCCCTACGAGGCGTCGGCGGTCGTTGATCTCGTTGTCGATCTCGTCGATCGGGACGCCCCGCCGGCACCGCCTTCCAGGGTGCGGATCGAGTCGGTCGACCTGCCCTTGCTGACGCTTCGCAGCCGCGACACCGATGCATCGCGTGTTGCGATTTCCGCTGCGGTAGCGGCAATTCGCGCCGCCTCACGCCCTGAAAACGCTTGAATTATGCTTGTCCCGGATAACGATTTGGGCTTGCCAAGCGGGGACGGGCGGACAACATAGCCAACTCCGCCGGCCGGCAGGTCCGGATCGCGTTCATTAGAGCATGCACCGTGAGTGGTGTATCGGGAGTCTGCACAGTATGATCGGTCTCGTGCTCGTTACGCACGGTCGTTTGGCTGAAGAGTTCCGCAATGCCGTGGAACATGTCGTCGGACCCCAGAAGAATCTCGAGACGGTCTGCATCGGACCCGACGACGACATGGAGCAACGCCGGCTGGACATCGTCGCCGCCGTTCGCCGCGCCGACAGTGGAACCGGCGTCATCATGCTGACCGACATGTTCGGCGGAACACCGTCCAATCTCGCCATTTCGGTGATGAATCCGGGCCGGGTCGAGGTCATCGCCGGAATGAACCTGCCGATGCTGATCAAGCTGTCGAGCGTCCGCGGCGGCGACAACATGCAGAAAGCGGTCGAGGAAGCTCAGGCCGCCGGCCGCAAATACATCAATGTCGCCAGTCAGGTGCTCACCGGCAAATGAACATCGCTGTCGACCGCATCACCCGCGAACTGCCGATCGTCAACCAGCGCGGATTGCACGCGCGTGCCTCGGCCAAGTTCGTGCAGACGGTGAACCGCTTCAACGCCGCGGTGACCGTCGAGAAGGACGGGGTTTCGGTCGGCGGCAACTCGATCATGGGCCTGATGATGCTGGCGGCGAGCCCCGGATGCTGCATCCGTGTCTCCGCGACCGGCGCGGAGGCCAACGAAGTGATCGCCGCGCTCGAAACCCTGATCGCCGACCGGTTCGGCGAGGAGATGTGACGGCTCCCGACGTCACATGCAGGGATAAAGATTTCTTTATATCCCATTGAGGTCGAGGCGGGTGTCTGCTAGGGAAGCCCCCAAAATGGGCCGCCCCGTTGCCAGCCGGGCGCCGGGTCCGAGCCTTCAGACACGGAGCAGACCATGTCCCACGATTATGTGATTGCCGACATCAAGCTTGCGGATTGGGGCCGCAAGGAGATCGAGATCGCCGAGACCGAAATGCCCGGCCTCATGGCCGCCCGCGAGGAATTCGGATCGTCGAAGCCGCTCAAGGGCGCCCGCATTTCCGGTTCCCTGCACATGACCATCCAGACCGCGGTCCTGATCGAGACGCTTCAGGCGCTCGGCGCCGACGTCCGCTGGGCCTCCTGCAACATCTTCTCGACCCAGGACCACGCAGCCGCGGCGATCGCCGCCGCCGGCACGCCGGTTTTCGCGATCAAGGGCGAGAACCTCACGGAATACTGGGAATACACCGACAGGATCTTCCAGTGGGCCGATGGCGGCACCACCAACATGATCCTGGACGATGGCGGCGACGCGACGATGTACATCCTGATCGGCGCGCGCGCCGAGGCGGGCGAGGACGTGCTGTCGAAGCCGGGCAATGAGGAGGAGGAAATCCTCTTCGCCCAGATCAGGAAGCGTATGGCTGCGACACCCGGCTTCTTCACCAGGAACCGCGACGCGATCCGCGGCGTCACCGAAGAGACCACGACGGGCGTCAACCGCCTCTACCAGCTGCAGAAGAAGGGCCTGCTGCCCTTCCCCGCGATCAACGTCAATGACAGCGTCACCAAGTCGAAGTTCGACAACAAATACGGCTGCAAGGAATCGCTGGTCGACGGCATCCGCCGCGGCACCGACGTCATGATGGCCGGCAAGGTTGCCGTGGTCTGCGGCTATGGCGACGTCGGCAAGGGTTCGGCCGCCTCGCTCAAGGGCGCCGGCGCCCGCGTGAAGGTGACGGAAGTTGATCCGATCTGCGCGCTTCAGGCGGCGATGGACGGGTTCGAGGTCGTGACGCTTGAGGACGCGGCCCCCACGGCCGACATCGTCATCACGACGACCGGCAACAAGGACGTCATCACGCTCGAGCACATGCGCCAGTTCAAGGACATGGCGATCATCGGCAATATCGGCCACTTCGACAACGAGATCCAGGTTGCCGCGCTGCGCAACTTCAAATGGATCAACGTCAAGCCGCAGGTCGACATGATCGAATTCCCGGGCGGCAAGCGCATGATCCTTCTCTCGGAAGGGCGTCTGCTCAATCTCGGCAATGCCACAGGCCATCCGAGCTTCGTCATGTCGGCCTCCTTCACCAACCAGGTGCTGGCCCAGATCGAGCTCTGGACCAAGCCCGGCCACTACAAGAACGAGGTCTACGTTCTGCCGAAGCATCTCGACGAAAAGGTCGCCCGGCTCCATCTCGCGAAGCTTGGCGCCAAGCTGACCGAACTCAGCTCCGAACAGGCCGCCTATATCGGCGTGTCGCCGACGGGTCCGTTCAAGGCGGAACACTACCGCTATTGATCCGAATACAGTCGTACACAGCATGTAGATGCCGGTAGAGCGCAAGCTTCGCCGGCATCATTTTTTGGTGGGACGCTGCTTCCCGCAGATTCCCCTTGCGGTTATGTTGAGCTGATTCGCGGCGCTTTCCGCCCGCTGAACAGCCTTCCGGCGAGATGTTTCTGGTTCTCCGGCAAAAAAGCGGTCTCGTGCCAAAAGCGCGGGCTCGCCAGGGATTCCGGTGTTGCGGCCACCGGGGGCGGGACGCGGTCCGTGGCAGGCGGCATGGAAAGGCCGGAGAGGACGAGGCATGCCCGGGGACATCCGGACGGACGCGGCGCGCGGGGGCAGCCGCGACACGACCGATTCGATCGGCAACGCCGCCTGGCGCGGCGGCCGGGCCATATTGGCCCTGTGCAATTCTCTCAAGGCAGGCGTGAGCCTGGCCGCGGTCTCGCTGCTGACCTGCGCGGGAGCGGCTGAAGCACTGGAACTGGATCTGCTGACGGCAGGCATGAACGTCGGCACCTTCGAGGTGATCCAGGTCGCCGTGTTCGCCGGCATCATGGGAGCGGCGCTGCTGTCGGCGGTGTGGCTCATCCGCGAGCGCGGGCGCATCGCCGCCGACAATCTGGAACTGCGCGGCCGCATCGCCGAGCAGAACACCGCCCTGCAGCGGACCGAATCGCTGCTCAACCTCAAGGACCAGCGGCTGATCGTCTGGATGAAGGACCGGCAGAAGCCCGACATCGTCGGCTCGCTCGGACTTGCCGCGGGTGTCCCGGAAGAGCGCGCGACCTTCCTCGCCTTTGGTCGCTGGCTCACGGCGCGGTCGTCCGCGCAGCTCGAGCGCGCGGTGGCGGAGCTTCGCGAGAACGGCAGGACGTTCGAACTGGCGGTCGAGACCCAGCATGGCTCGCTGCTCGAGGTGCACGGCCGCAACTCGGCATCGAATGCCGTCGTCCGGTTCGTATCGCTGTCCGACGCGCAGAACGAGCACGCGCGGCTGCGCGCGGAACATGCGGCCCTGCAGTCGGAATACGAGACGATACGAGGCCTCATCAACGCTCTGCCGATGCCGTTCTGGCTGCGCGAGATCGAGGGCCGCCTGCGCTGGGTGAACCCGGCCTATTCGGTCGCCGTCGAGGCTGCTGCGCCGTCGGACGCGGTCCGCGACGGCAAGGAATTCCTGCCCACGTCGGTCCGCGACGCGATCGCCGCGCATCATCGCGACGGCAAGCTTTTCCAGCAGACGGTATCGACCGTGATCCGCGGCGACCGCAGGCTCTTTGCCGTGGTCGACTACCCCGGCCGCGACGCCATTGCGGGCGTGGCGACGGATCGGACGGAGGTCGAGACCGTCCGCGAGGAGCTTCGCAAGGTCCAGCGCAGCCATTCCGAGACGCTCGACCAGCTGACCACGGCGGTCGCCATCTTCGACGCCGAGGAAAAGCTGCGCTTCTACAACCAGGCATTCCAGAAACTCTGGGACCTCGACGCAGCCTTTCTCGACAGTGCGCCGGCCAATGCGCTGCTTCTCGACAGGCTGCGCAGCGACGGCCGCATCCCCGAGCAGCCGGAATGGCGGCGGTGGAAGGAAGGCGTCCTGTCGGCCTATCGCGCGGTGCAGCCGCAGGAGGACTGGTGGCATCTGCCCGACGGGCGCACGATCCGCGTCGTCGCCAATCCGCATCCGGCCGGCGGCGTCACCTGGGTCTTCGAGAACCTGACGGAGCGGATGGACCTCGAAAGCCGCTATAACGCGGCGGTCCGGGTTCAGGGCGAGACACTCGACAATCTGGCCGAAGGTGTCGCTGCGTTCGGACCCGACGGCCGGCTGCGCCTGTCGAATCCGTCCTTCGCAAAACTGTGGGGCCTGCCGGAGGATCTCGTGCGTCCCAACACGCACATCAAGGCGATCCGCGCAGCCTGCGACCTGACCGCGAAGGACAGCCCCTGGGCCGGCTTCGTCGCCGACGTGACCGGCTTCGCCGACGAACGGCGCGACCGGCACGGCCAGGTCGAGATGAACGATGGCGCGATCCTGCGCTATGCGCTGATCAATCTTCCCAACGGCCAGGTGATGATCACCTTCGTCGACGTGACGGATACGGTGAATGTCGAGCGCGCGCTCAAGGACAAGAACGAAGCGCTGCAGATGGCCGACCAGCTGAAGAACGACTTCGTCCAGCACGTATCCTACGAGCTGCGCTCGCCGCTCACCAACATCATCGGTTTCACCGATCTCCTGGCGCTTCCCGACACCGGTCCCCTGACGCCCCGGCAGCGGGACTATCTCGATCACATCGGTTCGTCGTCCTCGGTGCTTCTCACGATCGTCAACGACATTCTCGACCTGGCGACCGTGGATGCCGGCATCATGGAACTCGACATCGGCGAGATCGACGTCGACCGGATCGTACGCGAGGCGGCCGAACTGATCGGCGAGAGGCTGCGCGAACACGGCATCGACCTCGACATCGACCTGTCCGCCGCGCCAAAACGCTTCCGCGCCGACGAGAATCGCGTCAGGCAGGTGCTCTTCAATCTTCTCAGCAATGCAGTGAACTACGCGCCGGACGGCAGCCGCATCACGCTGTCCTGCCGCGGCAAGGGCGGAATGGTCGAATTCTCGGTGTCGGACCAGGGCCCGGGCATCCCGCCCGAAGTGCTCGACACGGTCTACCGCCGTTTCGAATCCCGCGCCAACGGCGGCCGGCGACGCGGTGCCGGCCTCGGCCTCTCCATTGTGAAGAGCTTCGTCGAACTGCATGGCGGCCAGGTCGAGATCGCGACCGGCAAGGGGCACGGCACGACCGTCACCTGCCGTTTCCCCGCCGAACCGGACGCGATGCGCCCCGCCGCGGAATGATATGTCGCCCGAAACGCTGACGATCGAGCTCGAAGACGAAGCCGCCACGACCCGCCTCGGCGCGGACCTCGCAGCCGTGGCGCGGATCGGTGACGTCTTCGCGCTCTCCGGCGATCTCGGCGCCGGCAAGACGACGCTCGCGCGCGGCTTCGTGCGGGCGCTGGCGGCCGATCCGGCACTCGATGTGCCGAGCCCGACCTTCACCCTCGTCCAGTCCTATCCGGGGCGCATCGCCATCCATCATTTCGACCTCTACCGCCTCGCCGCCGGCTCCGACCTCGACGAACTCGGCTTCGACGAGGCGGTCGGCGAAGGCGTAGCCCTCGTCGAATGGCCGGAACGCGCCGACGACGTTCTTCCCGCAGGCCGGATCCGCGTCGAACTCGCCCATCGCGGCACCGGCCGTGTCGCGACGATCGACGCGCCGGATGCCGCTCTGCGGCGTCTGCGCCGGACGCTCGCGATCCGGCGCTTCCTCGCCAAGGCCGGCGCGCCGGGGGCTGCACGCACATTTCTCCTCGGCGACGCCTCGACGCGCACCTACGAGACGATATCGGCTCCCGGCGCACCGAAGCGCATTCTGATGAACGCGCCGCGCCAGCCCGACGGACCGCCGATCCGCGACGGCAAGCCCTATAGCCAGATCGCGCATCTGGCCGAATCCGTGACGCCTTTCGTCGCCATCGCGAAGGCGCTCACATCGCGTGGCTTCTGCGCCCCAAAGATCTTCGCGCAGGATCTCGACCAGGGCCTGCTGCTGATCGAGCATCTCGGCGACGGTGGTTTCCTCGATGCTGAGGGTGCGCCGGTGCGCGAACGCTATCTCGCCGCCGCGACGCTGCTTGCCGGCATCCATCGCCACGACTGGCCGCTGGAGATGGAAGCGGCGCCGGACGTCGTCCATCATCTGCCGCTCTACGACCGCGACGCGATGATGATCGAGGCGGAGCTGCTGACCGACTGGTACGTGCCCGAAGAGACGGGGACGGCGCTGACGGACACCGATCGGGCGGAATACCGCGCCGCCTGGGACTCGGCCATCTCGCGTCTCGCCACCGCCGAGAAGAGCATCGTGCTGCGCGACTATCACTCGCCTAACATCATCTGGCGCGGGGAACGCAGCGGCAACGACCGGCTCGGGATCATCGACTTCCAGGATGCGCTCCGGGGCCCGGCGGCCTATGACGTCGCATCGCTCGCCCAGGATGCCCGTGTGACGATCCCGCCCGAACTGGAGCGGGCGACGGTCGATGCCTATAAGGCGGCGCGGCATGCGCAGGGCGGCTTCGACGAGGCCGCCTTCGACCAGGCCTATGCGATCATGGCCGCGCAGCGGAACTCGAAGATCCTCGGCATCTTCGTCCGGCTCAACAAGCGCGATGGCAAGCCGCAATATCTCAAGCACCTGCCGCGCATCCGCGACTATGTCGGCCGCGTCCTGCCGCATCCGGCACTTGCCGGCGTGCGGGATTTCTACCACTCGCGCGGCCTGCTCGGATGAGCGCACCGCCTCGCACGGCGATGGTGCTCGCCGCCGGTCTCGGCAAGCGCATGCGGCCGATCACCGACACGATGCCGAAACCTTTGGTGAAGATAGCCGGCAAAGCATTGATCGACTGGGGACTGGACGCACTGGCGGAGGCCGGTGTCGAAACGGCAGTCGTGAACGTGCACTACCTGCCCGATCAGCTCGTCAGCCAGGTCTCCGGCAGGGCACAGCCGGCCATCGAAATCTCGGACGAGGGCGATGCGTTGCTGGATTCGGGCGGTGGCATCGTGCGGGCCCTGCCGAAACTCGGCCCCGCTCCCTTCTTCATCCTCAACGCCGACACTTTCTGGATCGACAGGAAGGACTGCAGCCTACGTCGCCTCGCCCTTGCCTGGAATGACGCGGAGATGGATATTCTCCTCATGCTGGCCAGGCTCGATCAGGCGACGGGGCATTCGGGCGGGACCGACTTCCTGCTGGCGTCCGACGGACGGCTCTCCCGCGCCCGCGGCGCACCGGACGGGTTGATCTATGCCGGTGCCGCGATCGTCCATCCGCGTATTTTCGAGGACGCGCCGGCCGGTGCGCATTCGCTCAACGTCGAATTCGACAGGGCGCTCGCCGCCGGACGCCTCCACGGCATGGTGCTGGACGGCGACTGGATCACCGTCGGCACCCCCGATGCCATCGCGCCGGCGGAAGCCGCCGTCGCCCGGGCGGCGGCAAGGGCAGGATGAACGCCTCCGCGCCGCGGGTCCTGTCGATTCCGCCTGGGGCGCCCTTCCTTCCGACGCTTGCCGACGCGCTGCTTTCGGGCCGGTTGATCCCTGGCTTTCAGCCCGGCGGCGACCCGCTCGCGCTGGCGGATGCCACCATCTTCGTGCCGACCCGCCGCGCCGCCCGCGCGCTGCGGGCGACCTTCGCCGAAAGGCTGGGCGGCAAGGCGGCGATCCTGCCGGTGATCCGCCCGCTCGGCGATGTCGACGAGGATCTGGCCTGGTTCGACACGACGCTGCCCCCGCCACCGGCGCTCGATCCGCCGATCGACAGCCTTGAGCGCCTGCTGCTTCTCGCACCGCTGGTGCAGGCGTGGAAAAAGCGGTTGCCCGCCCATGTCGCCAGCCTGTTCGAGGAAGAGATCGTGGTGCCGACCTCGTCGGCCGAGGCGATCTGGCTGGCGCGCGATCTGGCGGCGCTGATTGACGAGATCGAGACCGCGGAGGCCGACTGGACACGGCTGTCGGGCATCGTCCGCGATGAGCTCGCCACATGGTGGCAGGTGACGCTCGACTTCCTGCGGATCGTCACCTCGCTCTGGCCGGAAGCGCTGGCGGAGCGGCGGCGCTCCAATCCCGCCGCACACCGCAGCCGCCTGATCGATGCGGAGGCCGAGCGCCTCGGCCGCGATCCGCCGCGGGGTCCGGTCATCGCGGCAGGCTCCACCGGCTCGATCCCGGCGACGGCGCGACTTCTGCGCGTGATATCGCGCCTGCCGCACGGCGCGGTCATCCTGCCGGGGCTCGACCTCGCGCTCGACGATGCGGCATGGAACATGCTGTCGGGAGCCGATGCCGCACCCTCGGTCTTCGGCCACCCGCAGTTCGGCCTCAACAGGCTGCTGCGGGAACTCGGCGTGGTCCGCGCGGATGTTGCCGAACTCGGGGCTCAGGCGCCGGACCTCGCCGCGCGCGCGGCCATCGTCTCGGAAGCGCTGCGTCCGGCGGAAGCGACCGAGACATGGCCGGAGAGCCGGCGCGCGGTGGCGGATGCGATCGGGCGGGGCGCGCTCGGCGGCGTGACGCTCGTCGAGGCGGCCAACGAACGCGACGAGGCGCTGGCGATCGCGCTCGCGCTGCGCAAGGCGGCAGCCGAGCCGGGCAGACGCGCCGCGCTGGTCACGGCCGACCGGGCGCTGGCAAGGCGGGTGAGCGCCGAGCTGCTGCGTTTCGGCATCGTCGCGGACGATTCCGCCGGCTCGCCGCTTGCCGACACGCCGCCCGCCGCGATGCTGCGCCTGCTGGTGGAATGCGTCATGCGCCCGGGCGATCCCGTGGCGGTACTTTCGCTCCTCAAGCAGCCGCTGCTGCGCGCCGGGCTGGAGCGCGGACGCGTGCGCCGCGCCGCCGAGGCGATCGAACTCGTCGCCTTGCGTGGCGGCGTCGGCCGGCCCGACATCTGCGCGCTCGCCGACGCTTTCGAAGCGAGGCTGCTGGCCGACGACGAGGATGAACGGCACAAACCGTTCTGGAGGAGGCGCCTTCGCGCCGGGGAGCTTGACGATGCGCTCCAGGTCGCCCGCATCATCCACGATGCCGTCGCGGGTCTCGGGAGCCTGCGCGGCGGGCGAGCCGGCATCGCAGCCCTTGCACGCGCAACCGTCGTCGCTTTCGAGAATGCCGGGCGCTCGGAAACCGGCGGTGTCGAAGAGCTCTATCGCGGCGAGGCCGGAGAGAAGCTGGCCGGGCTGTTGGGCGGTCTCGTGGCGGCCGCGGCGGGTTTCGAGATCGACGCGTCCGAATGGCCGGACGTCCTGACGGCGCTGATCGCCGGCGAGGCGGTCAAGCCCCGCCACGGCGCCGACCATGCGGTATCGATCTGGGGTGCGCTGGAAGCGCGCTTGCAGGACGTCGACCTGCTCGTCTGCGGTGGGTTGAACGAGGGCTCCTGGCCCGGACGGGCCGACCCGGGCGGTTTCATGTCGCGCGTCATGAAGGGCGGGCTCGATCTCGATCCGCCGGAGCGGCGGATCGGCCAGGCGGCGCATGACTTCCAGATGGCGATGGGAACGCGCCGGATCCTCCTGACGCGTTCCGCGCGGGCCGGCGACGCGCCCTCGGTGCCGTCCCGATGGTTGCAGCGCCTGACAGCGCTCATCGGTGAAGAGCCGGCTAAGCAAATCCGGGAGAAAGGCTCGCTGCTGATTGCCGAAGTGCGATTCCATGCGTTGGATGCGCCGCCGCCGGTGGATTTCGCACGCCGGCCCAATCCGGCCCCACCTCTCGCCGCGCGTCCTCGGCACTTCTCGGTGACGCAGGTCGAAACGCTCCGCCGCGACCCCTATGCGATCTATGCGCGCAAGGTCCTCCGGCTCGATCCGCTCGACCCGCTGCTGCGCGATCCGGGTTCTGCCGAGCGCGGCACGCTGTTCCATGACATCCTCCACCATTTCACCACGTCGGGCGTCGATGCCGGGGCCCCCGATGCGGTCGAGCGTCTGCTCGCCATCGCGCGGCGTCGCTTCGACGAGGAGCAGCTTCCGCCCGACATATTTGCGGTTTGGTGGCCGCGCTTTGCGCTCATGGCGCCCAATCTCGTCGAATGGGAGCGCAACGATCGCGCCGACACGACGATCCGCCATGCCGAAGCCATCGCCGAAGCCATCGCCGTCGGTCGCACCGAGGTCACCTTGTCCGGCCAGGCCGACCGGATGGATGTCACGCGTGGCGGTCTGGCGGACATTCTCGACTACAAGACCGGATCCTCGCCTTCCAAGGTCCAGGCGCACCGGCTCGTCTCGCCGCAGCTGCCGCTGGAAGGCGCTCTGCTGATGCGCGGCGCGTTCAGGAACCTCGGCGCCTTGACTCCGGGCGAGCTTGCCTATGTCCGGCTCAGGGCGAGCGGCGAGGTGGAGGAGGAATCGATCCTCGACATCAGGGGATCGCTCAAGACCGCAGCCGACATGTCCGAGGAGGCCTGGCAGCGGCTGGAACGGTTGCTGCAGCACTACAACGACCCGCGCACCGGCTACCTCTCCCGGGCTCTGCCGTTCAGGGAAGGGGATACGGACGGCGACTACGATCACCTGGCGCGCGTGCTCGAATGGTCGGCCGGCGGCGACGACACCGGCGGCGAGGGCGGCGAATGAGCGGCCGGCCCGTCATCCCCGCCGATACGCTGGCCGAACAGGCCCGCGCCTCCGATCCGTCGAGTTCGGCCTGGGTCTCGGCCAATGCCGGATCGGGCAAGACGCATGTTCTTGCCCAGCGCGTGATCCGCCTCCTGCTCGACGGCGTCGAACCGTCGAAGATCCTCTGCCTGACCTACACCAAGGCCGCCGCCGCCAACATGTCCAACCGCGTCTTCCGCGATCTCGCCCGGTGGACCACGCTCGACGGGACGAAGCTTCGCGACGAAATCGCCCGGATCGACGGAACGACGCCGTCCATGTCGCGCCTGCGCCGTGCCCGCCAGCTCTTCGCCCGTGCGCTGGAAACACCCGGCGGACTGAAGATCCAGACCATCCACGCCTTCTGCGAGGCGATCCTGCACCAGTTCCCGCTCGAAGCGAACATCGCCGGGCACTTCGAAATGCTCGACGGCCAGATGGAACAGGCGCTGGTCGCGGAGGCCCGCCGCGACATGCTGACGGGGATTGCGGCGCGGCAGGACGAGGCGCTGGCCGGCGCCTTCGAGCGGGTGTTGGCGATCGGCGGCGAAGCCGGACTGGACAGGCTTCTGAGCGAGATCGTCGCCAAGCGCGAGAAGCTCCGTGCCTTCCTCGATCAGCTCGGAGGCGACATGTCGGTGCTCTTCGAAGAGTTCGGCTTCGAACGCACCGACAGCGTGTCCGGCCTGGCGGCCGCCGTCTGGCCTCTGCCCGGTTTCCCGCCGGACTATTTTGCCGACTTCGCGAACGCATCCGTCAGGCACGACGCCCGAGCGGTCGTGAACAACATCCTGCCTCACGCGACGCTGGCCTTCGAGGCGCAGGATCCCCTGGTCCGGTTCGACCATCTTCGCAAGGGGTTCCTGAAGGCCGATGGCGACCCGTATGGGTCTTCCGCGTTCAAGAGGGCCCTGGTTGCGGAGCTTCCGGACTTGCCCGAGAGGTACGGCGCCGCGTCGACCGCGCTTGTCGCGGCTCAGGACCGCATCGCGCTCCATCGCATGATCGAGGCGACGGTCGCCGCTCTGACCGTCGCCGACGTGCTGATCGGCCGCTACGAGCGGCTGAAGGCGGCGCGCGGTTTCCTCGATTTCAACGACCTGATCTCGCGCACGGTGCGCCTCCTCGCCCGCGCCGATGTCGGGCCGTGGGTCCAGTACAAGCTCGACCGCGGCATCGACCATGTGCTGGTCGACGAGGCGCAGGACACCAGTCCCGACCAGTGGCAGGTGGTGCGCAAGCTGGCTGAGGAATTCTTCGCCGGCTTGGGTGCGCGCGACAACGTCACCCGCACGGTCTTCGCCGTCGGCGACGAGAAGCAGTCGATCTACTCCTTCCAGGGCGCCGACCCCGAATCCTTCTCGCTCAGCGGCGCCGCTTTCTCTGAGAGGGTTCGGGATTCGGGCGGTCGTTTCGAGCGCGTCCGCCTGCAGCGCTCCTTCCGTTCCACGACGGATGTGCTCGGCGCCGTCGATCTCGTGTTCGCCGCCGAGACGGCTCGCAAAGGCCTGACGCACGACCAGGAGCCGATCGAGCATCCGACCATCCGCGAAATGCAGCCGGGCCATGTCGAAGTCTGGCCGTTGATCGAGCCGCAGCAGGTGGAGGAGCCGGACGACTGGACCGAGGCGATCGACCACGCCTCGGCGCCCGCCGTTTTGCTCGCCGAACAGATCGCGACGACGATCCGCGACTGGATCCGCAACGGCGAGTGCCTTGAAGGCAAGCTGGTCGAAGGCGCGCCTCGCAGGATGACCGCCGGCGACGTGCTCGTCCTCGTGCGCAAGCGCGACCGCTTCGTCCATGCGCTGTCGCGGGCCCTGAAGAACCGTGCCGTGAACGTCGCCGGCGCCGACCGGCTCAGCCTGTCCGGCCATATCGCGGTGAAGGATCTGATCGCACTCGGCCGCGTCGCCCTGCAGCCGCATGACGACCTGTCGCTCGCCGCGCTCCTGCGCAGCCCCGTCTTCGGCCTGGCCGAGGAACAGCTCTTCGATCTCGCCTGGAACCGGCACGACGCGCCGCTCGGCCGCGTGTTGCATCAGCGCGCGGAGACGGACCCGCGGCTCGCTCCGGTCGTCGAAAGCCTCGACCGCTGGGCGAACGAGGCAGCTTTCAAGCCCGTCTTCGAGTTCTATGCCGCGGTGCTTGCCCGCGACGGCGTACGCTCGAAGATGGTCGCGCGGCTCGGCCCTTCCGCCGGCGAGATCCTCGACGAGTTCCTGAGCTTCGCGCTCGCCGTGGAGCGCACCGGCCTGCCCGGGCTCGAATCCTTCCTCGCCTCGCTGGAATCGGCCGCCCCGGACATCAAGCGCGAAATGGACCAGACGCGCGACGAGGTGCGCATCATGACCGTGCACGCCGCCAAGGGCCTGGAGGCGCCGGTCGTGTTCCTGGTCGACGGTGCCGGCCGGCCGACCCTCGACGCGCATCTGCCGCGCCTGATCCCCATCGAGGCGAAGACCGGCCGCTGGCGAGGCGATGGCTATCTCTGGCGGGCCGGGTCCGACATGACGAACTCCGTCTCGGTTGCGCAGAACCGTGTCCTGTCCGAGAAGGCCGAGGACGAATACCGGCGCCTTCTCTATGTCGGCATGACCCGCGCCGAGGACCGGCTCATCGTCTGCGGCTATCGCGGCAAGCAGAACCCCGTCCCCGGCATCTGGCACGATCTCGTGTGGACCGCGCTGTCCGCCTCGCCGCAAAGCCGGACCGTCCCGCATCCGGTGACCGGAGCCGACATCCTGCGCTTCCGCCGCAGTCCCGAGGCTCCCGTGCCGGCCGCGTCCGCGGCATCTGTGCCGCCGCCGGCCGGTCCGGTCTTCGCTCCCCTTGCGCCTCTGCCCGAGCAGCACGCACCCGTCAGGAGCCTCTCGCCCTCGGCGGCGGCCTCGCTCCTCGACCCGCCGGAGGAAAATGTCGCGCCCGCGCGCTCGCCGGTGCTGGATCCGCAGGACGAGCCCTCCTTTGCCATCGCCCGCGGCCTCGCGATCCACCGCCTGCTGCAGATGCTGCCCTCCATGCCGGAAGGCGAACGCGAATCCGCCGCCCGGCGCTATCTCGACAATGCCGAGGGCACATGGACTCCCGATGACCGCGACCGCGCCTGGGCGTCGGTGCGACAGGTGCTCTCCGATCCGCTGTTCGCCCCCGTTTTCGCCGCCGGTTCGCGCGCCGAGGTAGCCGTGACGGGCACACACACGCTCGGCGGGCGCGACGTCGTGGTCTCCGGCACCATCGACCGCCTGTCGCAGTCGGCCGGTCGCGTGCTGATCGTCGACTACAAGACCAACCGTCCGCCACCGAAAGATCTGTCCGGTGTCCCCGAGGCCTACATCGTCCAGCTTTCGCTTTATCGCGCGCTCCTTGCCCAGGTCTATCCTGGCCGGGAGATCGCCGCGGCATTGCTGTTCACCGAAGCGCCTCGCCTGATCGAACTGCCCGCCGCGCTGATGGATGCCGCGCTTGAACGACTCACGCGAGCGTGAGACAGTCCGGCTTGAACGCACAGCCGTGCGCCACCACATATGGACCAAGTTCGGGCGGCTTCGATGCCGCCTTTCTCGTCATTCAGGCAAGGAGAGCCATCATGGCCACCGTCAAGGTCGACAAGAACAACTTCGCTTCGGACGTCCTGCAGTCCGCCGAACCCGTCGTCGTGGACTTCTGGGCGGAATGGTGCGGCCCCTGCAAGATGATCGGCCCGTCTCTCGACGAGATCTCCAACGAGATGGCCGGCAAGGTGAAGATCGCCAAGCTCAACATCGACGAGAATCCGGAACTTGCGGCCCAGTTCGGCGTCCGCTCGATCCCGACCCTGATGATGTTCAAGGGCGGCGAAGTCGCCGATATCAAGGTCGGCGCCGCGCCCAAGACCGCGCTGTCGCACTGGATCTCGGGCAACGTCTGATCGTCCGCACTGCTTTGTGAACGAGAAAGCCCGGCCGTCGCGCCGGGCTTTTTCGTGTCATCTCGGCGGTGTTCCGTTGAGGCGCAACGCCTCGCCCGCCAGGTAGAGCGATCCGCAGATCAGGATGCGCGGCGGAGTTTCCCCCTCTTCCCAATTGTCCCGCAGCAGGAGCAGTGCGTTCTCGATGGACGCCACCGGCTCGGCCGAGAGACCCGCATCCGCCGCATGCGCCGCCAGCACCGTGTTCGGTACGCTCGCCTCGCTCATGTTGACCGGCACGGTATAGACATGGCGCGCCATGCCCTCGAAGGCCCGGAAGAAATTCGTCTGGTCCTTGGTGTTGATCATGCCGCAAATCAGGAACAGGGGCCGGGGGAACCGTTCCTCCTGCTCGACGATCGCCTCGGCGATGACGACGCTTGCGCCTGGATTGTGCCCGCCGTCGAGCCACAGTTCCGCGCCCCGTGGCGCGAATTCCGTCAGGCGGCCCGTGCTGAGGCGCTGCAGCCGTCCCGGCCATTCGACCGTCTGCATCGCTTTCTCCACGGCGGCGACACTGAGGTCGAAGCCCGCGGCCTTGACCGTCGCGATCGCGGCGGCGGCATTGGCAAACTGGTGCCGTCCGGGCAGGCGCGGCGGCGGCAGATCCAGGAGCCCGTCCTCGTCCTGGTAGATCAGGCGCCCGCTCTCCTCGAAGGCGATGAAGTCCTGGCCGTAGACGAGGGCTGGCGCATGCAGCCGTTCCGCCGTGGCCAGAATCACCTCGCGCGCCGCATCGCTGTCCTGCGCGCCGACCACCACCGGCCTGCCGCGCTTGATGATGCCGGCCTTTTCGGCGGCGATCAGCTCGACCCGGTCGCCGAGATAGGCCTCGTGATCGAGCGAGACCGGCATGATCGCGCACGCGGCCGGGTTTTCGATCACGTTGGTCGCGTCGAAGCGGCCTCCGAGCCCGACTTCGATGACCGCCGCGTCGGCCGGGTGTTCCGAAAACAACAGGAAGCCGACGGCCGTCAGGATCTCGAAGACGGTGATTGTCTGGCCTTCGTTCGCCGTGCCGACGCGCCGGATCGCATCGGCAAACACCTCGTCCTCGACGAACCTGCCGCCGCCTGGCGCGCCGATCCTGTAGCGCTCGTGCCAGTTGACGAGGTGGGGCGAGGTGTGGACGTGGACGACATGGCCGCTGGCTTCCAAAAGGGCGCGCGAGAAGGCCGCCGTCGAGCCCTTGCCGTTGGTGCCGGCGATGTGGATCACCGGCGGCAGCCGGTCCTGCGGATTGCCCAGCTTCTCCAGCAGCCGGCGGATTCGGCCGAGCGACAGGTCGAACCCCTTCGGATGCAGGGTCATCAACCGATCGATCTCGCGTTCGGCAGAGCTTTTGGTCATCGGAAACATGCCTTCCGGTCGCAGGAGATTCATCGCTCGGACACTCCACGCCTGCGTCGGGGTAAATGGGCGCTTCGACGCCGGAGTCTAGACGCCGGCCGTCGCTGCGGGAGGAACCGCGCGCGCCATCTGAGCGTCAGCCTGCGCCACCGGCGTGTGCATCAGAATCTTGAGCAGGCGGGCGACTGTCTCCTTCATCTCCAGACGCGATACGACCATGTCGACCATGCCGTGCTCCATCAGATACTCGGCCCGCTGGAAACCCTCCGGCAGCTTCTCGCGGATGGTCTGCTCGATGACGCGCGGTCCGGCAAAGCCGATCAGCGCCCCCGGCTCCGCGATATGGATGTCGCCGAGCATGGCGTAGGACGCGGTGACCCCGCCGGTGGTCGGGTTGGTCAGCACCACGACATAGGGCAGTCCCGCCTCGCGCAGCCGCTCGACCGCGACCGTCGTGCGCGGCAACTGCATCAGCGACAGGATGCCCTCCTGCATGCGCGCCCCGCCGGACGCCGCGAACAGCACCATCGGCCGCCTCTCGGCGAGCGCGATCTCGAACGCCTTGATGATCGCTTCGCCGGCCGCCATGCCGAGCGACCCGCCCATGAAGGCGAAGTCCTGCACGCAGGCGATGATCGGCAGGCCCTCGATCGTGCCGCGTCCGGTCAGGATCGCGTCTTCCAGGCCGGTCTTGGCCTTGGCGTCCTTCAGGCGGTCGGTGTAGCGCTTCTCATCCCGGAACCGCAGCGGATCGACCGGCGCCTTGGGGTTGTCGACGAGCGTATACTCGCCATTGTCCATGAAGAACTTCAGCCGGTCCTTGGCCGAAATCTTCATATGGTGGCCGGAGGAGGGGATAACCCACTGGTTCTCCTCCAGGTCCTTGTGGAAGACCATCTCGCCGGTCTCGGGATCCTTGATCCAGAGATTCTCGGGTATCTCACGGCGCCCGAGCATCGAATTGATCTTCGGGCGGACGTAGTTGGTGATCCAGTTCATGGCCGGGCTCGCGTTCCTTGACGCAATGTGGGGCGACTATTCGGCGGGAGCAAGGCGGGCCGCGCGAACGCCTGCGGCCAGGCCGGAGACGAGGGTCGCGACCGCATCCGCCGGATCGGCGGTCTTCTCGCCCTTCGGGCCGAGCACGCTGGCGATCGTGTTGACGATCGCGGTGCCGACCACGACGCCGTCGGCCGAGGCGCCGATCGTGCGCGCCTGCTCGGCCGTCTTGACCCCGAAGCCGACGCAGACCGGCAGATCTGTATGTCCCTTGATGCGCTTGACCGCTGAGGCAACCTTGCTCGTGTCGGCGAGTGCAGAGCCGGTGATGCCCGTCATCGACACGTAGTAGACGAAGCCCGAGGTGTTCTCGAGCACCTTGGGCAGGCGCTTGTCGTCGGTGGTGGGTGTCGCGAGGCGGATGAAGTTGATCCCGGCCTTCAGCGCGGGGATGCACAGTTCCTCGTCCATCTCCGGCGGCAGATCGACGACGATCAGCCCGTCGATGCCGGCGGTCTTTGCGTCGGCGAGGAAGCGCTCGACGCCGTAGATGTAGATCGGATTGTAGTAGCCCATCAGCACGATCGGCGTCTCGTCGTCGGACCTGCGGAATTCCAGCGCCATATCCAGCGTCTTGCGCAGCGTCTGGCCGGATCTCAGCGCGCGCAGACCCGCCGCCTGGATCGCCGGGCCGTCGGCCATCGGGTCCGAAAAGGGCATGCCGAGCTCGATGATGTCGGCGCCGGCCCGCGGCAGCGCCTTCATGATCGACAGAGAAGTGGCGTAGTCGGGGTCGCCGCCCATGAAATAGGTCACGAGCGCCGGCCGGCCCTCGCCCTTCAGTCGCGCCATGCGCCGGTCGATGCGGGTGGTCATGAGTTGTCTATTCCGTTGTCGTCAAGGATCAGATCCAGCGGATTGGAGCGCTGATCCCAAATATGCAAAATCTCGATCGTATCAGCCTCGATCCGGTAGATGAGACAGAACGGAGTTCGCCGGACTGGATATTGGCGATATCTCGTCCGCGCAATAGCCTTGCCTGAAAGAGGATGGTCGCCGAGATTGATGAGGGCCCGGTCGAAGCTCTTGTAGGCGTTTGGCCCGCCTTCCGGAAAAACGCTCAGGTAGTAGTCAGTGATCCACTCGAAGTCGGCCGCCGTCGTCGGAAGAAAGGCGATCCTCATCAACGTTTGCGTGGCGGCAAGAAGATGTCAGGTTGAGGCGGCGGCGTTTTCTTTCCGTCGAACAGGTCCTTGACCCACGGCAGCATGGCTTCGCTCGAAATGAACACACCTTTGTCCGCCTCGGCGGCGGCGGCGTCGAGCGCTTTGCGAAGGCGCGCCCGGTGGTCGAGATAGGAACCGATCGCCTCTTCGGCGATCTCGGATGCCGACTGGCTCGAGAAGTGCGCTTCCTTCTCCAGCTCTTCCTTGAGTTCGGCCTTCACATGCAGCGAAAGCGGCACTTCGCCCATCATCATCTTCCTGTTTTCACGACCGCTAAATCTATCACACAGCGGGCGCTTCGCCAAACGGGACCGCGCCTACAGCCCCATGCCGAGAATCTTGCCGACCGTGAAGATGTCCTTGTCGCCGCGGCCGCACAGGTTCATCACAATGATCTTGTCCTTGCCCATCTTCGGCGCGCGCTTGATCACTTCGGCCAGCGCATGGCTGGGCTCGAGCGCGGGGATGATGCCCTCGATCCGGGTCAGGAGCTGGAACGCTTCGAGCGCCTCCGTGTCCATGATCGGCACGTATTCGACACGGCCGGACTCCTTGAGCCAGGAATGTTCCGGCCCGATGCCGGGATAGTCGAGGCCGGCCGAGATCGAATGTCCGTCCTTGATCTGCCCGTCTGCCGTCTGCAGCAGATAGGTGCGGTTTCCGTGCAGCACGCCGGGCGAGCCGGCGGTGAGCGAGGCGCAGTGCTCCTCGCCGTCGAGACCCTTGCCGCCGGCCTCGACGCCGACGATCTGCACCGACCGGTCGTCGAGGAAGGGATGGAACAGGCCGATCGCGTTCGACCCGCCGCCGACGGCCGCCACCAGCATGTCGGGCAGACGGCCTTCCACCTCCATCAGCTGCTCTTTCGTCTCGCGGCCGATCACCGACTGGAACTCGCGCACCAGTTCCGGATAGGGGTGCGGACCGGCGGCGGTGCCGATCAGGTAATAGGTGTCGTCGACATTGGTCACCCAGTCGCGCAGCGCCTCGTTCATCGCGTCCTTGAGCGTACCGTGGCCGGCGGTGACCGGACGGACTTCCGCGCCCAGCAGCTTCATGCGGAACACGTTGGGCGCCTGCCGCTCCACGTCGGTCGCGCCCATGTAGACCACGCAGGGGAAACCGAACCGGGCGGAAACCGTGGCCGACGCAACGCCGTGCTGGCCCGCGCCTGTCTCGGCGATGATGCGCTTCTTGCCCATGCGCTTGGCGAGCAGGATCTGCCCCAGGCAGTTGTTGATCTTGTGCGAGCCGGTGTGGTTCAGCTCGTCGCGCTTGAAATAGATCTTCGCGCCGCCGAGATGCTCGGTCAGCCGCTCGGCGAAGTAGAGCGGCGAAGGCCGGCCGGTATAGTGCTTGTTCAGGTGCTCGAGCTCGGCCTTGAAGGCCGGATCCTTCTTCGCGGCGTGCCAGTGCTCCTCGAGGTCGAGAATGAGCGGCATCAGGGTCTCGGCGACGAAACGCCCGCCGAAGATGCCGAACATGCCCTGTTCGTCGGGACCGGTGCGGAAGGAATTGGGCTCGATCGGCTTGTTCATGCCGTACTCCTGGATACGGGGACAGGATAACAGGTACGCCCCGGAAATGCGGTGGCAATGGCTATGTCGCGTCGACGGCGAAAAGTAAACCGTCTGCTGCGTTTCGCGATGGTGCGGCCGGGCGGAGCCCGTCTCATCTACCGTATGAGTCCGACCGCCCGACCGCCCCCCGTGCATCGATCGCCGCCGCCGCAAGGAATCTTCCCCAGCAACCCCTTGTTCCCATTCGCCACCCGCCATTCGCCACTCGCGTTTCTGTCCACACCCTTCAAACCTCCGTCATGATCTCCGCGAGAAAGGAAGCGGCGATGGACTGGAAGGCGCGGAGGAGAGGGGAGGTGGACGTGCTGGGGCGCATCGTGGCGTGGCTGCTCGCGCTCGCCGATCTCGCCGACTTCGCCGCGGACGCCCCGCATCCCGTGCGCTGCCGCATGCTGTGGGCTCTGCAGCAGGCAGACGAGGTGGTGCGTGAGTTCGTCGCCGGTTCGGCATGGAATCCGGCCGGCCGGCAGTGGTCGCCGGCTGTGATCAGCGTCACCTACGGCAATTCGCCCGCCGATGCGAGAAGCCTCGCTCTGAGCCTGCGCGCGCTGGCGCTCGTGGTTCAGACCATGGCCATGCAGGTTCGCCACCGGTCCAACTGCAGGAACTGTACGCTGCGATGGCGACCGCCGGGACGGCCGGCCGCGAACCGATGCGGAGGGAGTTATCCAGACGCTTTCGGCAGTGTTTGCTGACGTCGAACTCCACGACACGTCGTAAGCGTGCCTGTTCTTATGAAACCGTCGGCTGGCGGACCGAAGGCCGCATGACGGAATGATCGGCATAGACCGGGAAAGCGAGAACGGCGCAGAGGGAAGGTCTACCCGGCGCCGGCGCGAGCCTTTGTCATGGCAAACCGTCAGCTCCCGGCTTTTCGTACTGCCTCGAAGAACTCCCGGATCAGCCCCACGTCCTTGACGCCCGGCGCGGATTCGACGCCGGACGAGACATCGAGTCCGGGCGGATGGGCGATGCGGATCGCCTCGGCCACGTTGCCGGGATTGAGCCCGCCCGACAGCATGTAGTCGAGGCCGGGATCGAGCGCTGCGAGCAGGCGCCAGTCGAATGCCATGCCGTTGCCGCCCGGCAGTTCGGACCCCTTCGGCGCCTTCGCGTCGAGCAGCAGCCGGTCGACGACGCCGGTAAAACCCTGGATCGGCAGCAGGTCCGCCGGCTCGCTGACGGATAGCGCCTTCATCACCGGCCGGTTGAAGTGTTCGCGAATGTAGGCCACGCGGTCCGGCGTTTCCTTGCCATGCAACTGCAGCATGTCGGGCTTCATCGCGGTAACGATGCTGTCGAGGAACTCGTCCGTCGCGTCGACCGTCACCGCGACCGCCTTGGCGCGGCCGGTCGCCGCCTGCCGCAACTCCGCCGCCTGCTGCGGCGTCACGTTGCGCGGGCTCTTCGGAAAGAAGATGAAGCCGACATGGCTCGCCCCGCCGTCGAGCGCCGCCGCGATCGTCTCGGGCGTGGAAAGGCCGCATATCTTGATGTCGAGAGGCATGATGCGGGCGAATGCCACGAATGGAGATGGGAGTCGAGCAAAACGCGCGGTCGTCGGCATTGAGGCGGCCGATGCTCCGCCCTACTCTATTCCGCAGGCAGGAGCGGAAGGGCACGATATGACCATGCAGAAGGTAACGATCGAGCAACTCGAGGAGAAGATCGGCCAGGCCTGCCAGGTGATCGGCCACCTCCTCGAACAGGCGGGCTTCGACGGCGGCGAAGGCCGTCGCGCGATGGACTATTTCTCGAGCGGTGAATTCGATCCCGGTTTCCTGCCCTGGCCCCGTCCTTCCGAGGAAGGGCTGCGGCCGGAGGAGCTGAATGCCGGAAACGACGGGTGAAACCTAGTCGAACCTGATCGCCTGCAGCGCGCCGCCGTTCTTCTTCAGCCAGGCGCGCGCCTCGTCGGTGCGCGGGCAGAGTTCGCGGCAGAGCGCCCAGAACTTCGGGCCGTGGTTCATTTCCTTCAGATGCGCCACCTCGTGCGCGACGAGGTAGTCGATCACCGCCGGCTTCGCCATCATGATGCGCCAGGAGAAGGACAGGCTGCCGTCCGACGTGCAGGAGCCCCAGCGGCTGGTCGTGTCCTTGAAGCGGATCGCCTTGGCCTTGCGGCCGACCGCGGCGGTGTGCTTGGCCACCAGCGCCTCGATGTCCTTCTTGGCCTCGCGCTTGAGATGATCGGCGACCCGCCGCGGCAGGTGCGTCCGTTCGCCATGGACGATCAGCGCCGGGACGCCCTCGACCTCGGAAATGGTGACCGAGCCGCGCTTGCCCGGCTCGTGAACGATCAGATGCGCAATCCCCCGCACCGGGATCTTCACGCCCGGCCTCACCTGCGGCTTGTCGGGCACCCTGGCCAGCCGCGCCTCCAGCCAGCCCTGGTGCCGGTCGACGAACCGGTCGACCTCGCGCGTCGAGATTCCCGGCGGAACCGTAACGCGCAGGCCCTGCCCGCCGGCGTCGATGCGCAGCGTCAGCCGCCGCGCCCGCGCGTTCTCGACGATGCGCAGCGGCAGCGAGCGCCCGGCCACCTCGTGCAGCCGCTCGAGCGGTTCGGCGGGCCGGCGCGGTTCGGGCTTTCTCAGGAGCGAGAAGATCATGCGCCCGATGATAAGCGATTCGCTTGATCTGCGGATGAAGATCCGAGGCTGCTCGGATGGTCAGGTCGTCGCGTCCTCCGCCGGCGGGGAGACGCCGGCCCGCAGGAAAGCGACGACGAAGGTGCCGGACATCAGAAGCACGATCGTTGGCGCCGGTGCAGAGTCCAGGAAGAAGGACAGGTAGACGCCGAGAAACGAGGCGACGACCGCGACCGTCACCGAAACCGCCAGCATGACGCCGAAGCGTCGCGCGACGAGGAAACCGATCGCGCCGGGCGCGATGAGCAGGGCAATGGCGAGGATGATGCCGACCGATTTCAGCGCGCCGACGATCGACAGCGACAGCAGTACCAGCAGCCCGTAGTGAAGCAGGCGCACGCTGAGGCCGATGGCGCGGGCGTGCTGCGGATCGAAGGCATGCAGCATCAGGTCCCTACCGCGCACCAGAAGGGCGGCCGAAACGATTGCCGCGATCGCGCCTGCTTCCGCGATATCCGCCCAGCCGACACCGAGCATGTCGCCGAACAGGATATGGTCCAGATGCAGCTCCGTCTCGATCATCGAATAGAGCACCAACCCCAGTCCGAACATGCCGGAAAAGAGCACGCCCATCACGGTGTCTTCCTTGATGCGGCTGTTCTCCTTGAGATAGCCGGTGCCGACCGCGCAGAACATGCCGGCGGCGAAAGCGCCGATGCCGATCGGCAGGCCGGCGACATAGGCCAGCACCACACCGGGCAGCACCGCGTGGCTGACCGCGTCGCCCATCAGCGACCAGCCCTTCAGCACCAGGAACGGCGACAGCAGGCCCATTGGCAGCGCCACGAGCAGCGAGACGATGAAGGCCTGCTGCATGAACGGGAAGGAGAAGGGCAGGAGCAGGGTCTCGATCATGCGCCCGCCTCCAGCGCTTCGCGCGCCTTGCGCCGCGCGGCGAGCAGCCCGTGCTTGGGCGCGAAGACGAAGGCGGCGAGGAAGACCGCCATCTGCAGGACGACGATCACGCCGCCGGTCGCGCCGTCGAGGAAATAGGAGATGTAGGCGCCGACGAAGCTCGACACCGCCCCGATCGCCACCGCGATAGTAATCAGGCGCGGGAAGCGGTCTGTCAGCAGATAGGCGGTGGCGCCGGGGGTGACGACCATCGCGATCACCAGGAAGGCGCCGACGGTCTGCAGCGCCGCCACCGTGCAGGCGGCGAGCAGCGTGAAGAAGACGCCCTTCAGCAGCCCCGGCCGCAGGCCGATCGACCGCGCGTGGTTCTCGTCGAAGAAGGCGACCATCAGGTCCTTCCACTTGGCGATCAGGATGGCGAGCGACACGCCCGCGATCAGCACCAGCTGGAACGTGTCGGCCGGCGTGATGGCGAGGATGTTGCCGAGCACGATCGTCTGGATGTTCACCGAGGTCGGCGACAGTGAGACCATGAACAAGCCGAGCCCGAAGAAGGAGGTGAAGATCATGCCGATGATGGCATCCTCGCGCAGCCTGGTCCGCCGGTTGAGGAAGAGCATGGCGCCAGCCGCAAGCCCGCCGGCGAGGAATGCACCGAGCGCGAAGGGCAGGCCCAGCATGTAGGCGCCCGCGACTCCGGGCACGATCGAGTGCGACAGCGCGTCGCCGATCAGCGACCAGCCCTTGAGCATCAGGAAGGCCGACAGGAAGGCGCAGACGGCGCCGACCAGCGCCGAGACCCACATGGCGTTGACCATGTAGCCGTAGCCGAACGGCTCGAGCAGCGTCGCGGTCATTCGACGGTCTCGTCGGGCTTGCGCGGGGCGGGGGCGGCGCTCCCGGTCAGCCCCTTCTCGGAATAGACCACCAGCGGCCGCTCGTCGTCGGAGATGACGGTCACCTGCCGCGCGTCTTCGTCGTCGTGCAGTTCCGAACCGCCGAGCACGAAGTGACGCAGCACGCCGCCGAAGGCTTTCTCGAGGTTGTCGCGGGTGAAGACCTCGTCCGTCGGGCCTTCCGCCAGAACTGTGCGGTTGAGCAGGATCACCCGGTCGCAGAAGTCGGGCACGGAACCAAGATTATGCGTCGAGACGAGCATGATCTTGCCCTCGTCGCGCAGGCCCCGCATCAGCGCGATGATTGCGTCCTCGGTGTTGACGTCGACGCCGGTGAAAGGTTCGTCGAGCAGGATGACCTCGCCCTCCTGCGCGAGCGCGCGGGCCAGGAAGACGCGCTTCTTCTGGCCGCCGGAAAGCTCGCCGATCTGGCGTTTGCGGTACTCGCTCATGCCGACGCGGTCGAGCGCCTGCGTCACCATTTCGTGGTCGCGGCGCGACGGAATGCGCAGGAAATTCATGTGGCCGTAGCGGCCCATCATCACCACGTCCTCGACCAACACGGGGAATGTCCAGTCGACCTCCTCGGCCTGCGGGACATAGGCGACGACGTTCTTCTTCAGAGCCCGACCTGCCGGCTGGCCGAACATGGTGACGGATCCCGCCGCGAGCGGAACGAACCCCATGATCGCCTTGAACAGCGTCGACTTACCCGAGCCGTTGACCCCGACCAGTGCGGTGATCGAGCCGCGCGGAATCGAGAAGGACGCGTCCCGAAGCGCTGCGTTGCCGTTCCGGTAGGTCACGGTGAGGTTTCTTGCGACGAGACCGTCGGATCTCGAGGATCCCGGCAACGGGCTTGGATTGCGCGGCGCCATGTTCATTGCGCCAGGCCTTTCGCGATGGTCTCGGTCGTCACCCGCAGGAGATCGAGATAGGTCGGCACCGGTCCGTCCGCCTCGCTGAGGGAATCGACGTAGAGAACGCCACCATACTTGGCACCCGTCTCGCGCGCCACTTGCTGCGCCGGATCCGCTGACACCGTGCTTTCGCTGAAGACGACGGGGATGGCGTTCGCCTCTACGGCATCCACGACCTTGCGGACCTGCTGCGGCGTGCCCTGGCCGTCCGCGTTGATCGGCCAGAGGTAGAGCTCCTTGAGACCGAAATCGCGGGCGAGATAGGAGAACGCGCCTTCGCTTGTCACCAGCCAGCGGCGGTCCTCCGGAATCGCGTCGAGCGCGGCGCGGATCGGGGCGACGGTGGCGTCGATCTTCGCCTTGTAGGCCTCCGCATTGGCGAGATAAGTCGTCGCATTCGCCGCATCGTATTTCGCGAAGGCGGCCGCGATGTTGTCGACATAGATCTTCACGTCGGTCGGCGACATCCAGGCATGCGGGTTGGGCTTGCCCTTATATGGGCCTTCGGAGATGCCGATCGGCTCCACCCCGTCCGATATGACCACTCCCGGGATATCACGCAGATTGCGGAAGAAGCGCTCGAACCAGGTTTCGAGGTTGAGCCCGTTCCACAGGACCAAGTCTGCGTCCTGCGCCTTGACGATGTCGCGCGGCGTCGGCTGGTAATTGTGGATCTCCGCGCCGGCACGCGTGATGGATTCCACCTCCGCGGCATCGCCGGCGACGTTCTTCGCGATGTCCGCGATGACCGTGAACGTCGTGATTGCCTTGAACTTGTCGGCGGCATGGACGGAAACGACCGATGCCGTGGTCAACGCCAGCGCGAGCATTGCCCCGCGAACGATAGAAATCATCTTGCCAGACCCTCGAAACGCCGCGGACATCGGCGGCCTTGCCATCACATAGGGCAGCGCCGTAACGCTGTCAATGCAAATGCAAATCGTTTGCAACTGGAAAGTCTACTTGCAAAAATTGTCATCTGGCGCATAGAGGCGGCATGGACAACGAGGCCCGCAAGCTACGCGAATACGAGCAGCGCCTGCGCGACGAAGGCGTGCGGATAACGCGCCCGCGCAGGGCGATCCTGCAGATACTCTCGCAGGCCGCCGACCATCCCGATGCGATGGAGCTTTTCCGGCGCGCACTGGCGATCGATCCGACGATCTCGCTATCCACGGTCTACCGCACCATGAAGCTCTTGGAGGACAAGGGCGAGATCCAGCGTCACGCCTTTGCCGGCGGTCCAGCCCGTTTCGAACAGGCGGCGGGCGAACACCACGACCATCTCATCGACATCGACACGGGCGACGTCATCGAGTTCCACTCCGAGCGGATCGAGCAACTCCAGGACGAGATCGCGCACAAGCTGGGATACGACATCGTCCACCACCGCTTCGAGCTCTACGGCCGCAGGCGGAAGAAGAAGTAGCTCAGGATGCCCTGATCATGTCCGCCGCCTTCTCGGCGATCATGATCGTCGGCGCGTTGGTGTTGCCGCCGATCAGCGTCGGCATCACCGAGGCATCGACCACCCGCAGGCCCTCCATGCCGCGCACCCGCAGCTGAGGATCGACCACGGCGCCGTCGTCCGTGCCCATGCGGCAGGTGCCGACCGGGTGATAGATCGTGTCGGCGCGCGCGCGGATATGGCGCATCAGCTCCGCGTCGTCGGGGTCTCCGTTGAGGTAGATTTCCTTGGCCCGGTATTTCGACAGCGCCGGCGAGCCGAGTATCCTGCGCATGATCCTGGCGCCCTTGAGCAGCAGGTCTGCGTCCCGCTCGTCCGACAGATACTGCGGATCGATGCGCGGCGGCGACAGCGGGTTGGAATCGAGCAGTCCGACCTCTCCCCGCGAATGCGGCCTGAGCACGCAGACGTGGCAGGAAAATCCATGGCCGAGATGCAGCTTGCGCGCATGGTCGTCGACGATGCCGGACACGAAGTGCAGCTGCAGGTCGGGCTTGTCGAGCGAGGGGTCGGATTTGATGAAGGCGCCGCCCTCGGCGCCGGGCGAAGCGACCATGCCGGTGCCGTCCCGCCGCCACTGCACGATGTGGCGCAGCAGATCGTAGGATCCGCGCAGACTGAGACCCAGCATGTCTCGGTCCTTCGACGTCCAAGACACGACGAAATCGAGATGGTCCTGAAGGTTGCGTCCCACGCCCGGCACTTCGTGGCGGATCGGGATCGAGTGCCGTGCCAGTTCGAGCGCAGGCCCGACCCCCGACAACAGCAACAGGTGGGGCGAGTTGAACGCGCCGCCGGACAGGATGACTTCCCGCTTCGCCGACACCGCCTCGCGCCGCCGGCCGCGCCGGAACTGCACGCCGGTCGCCCGCAAGCCCTCGAAGACGATGCGCGTCGCTTGCGCGCCGGTGAGCACCGTAAGGTTGGGGCGGGTCATGACCGGATGGAGATAGGCCGCGGCCGCGGAGCAGCGCTCGCCGGCCCTTTGACCGGTCCAGAACTGGGTCACCTGGTAGAGGCCGGCGCCCTCCTGCTCGGGACCGTTGAAATCGTCCGTCAGGCGGATCTGGTTCTCTGCGCAGCTCTCGAGAAAGGCCCGCGCGACCGGGCGCGGACTGCGCTGTTCGCCGACCTGAAGCGGGCCGTCGGTGCCGTGCAGGTCGCTGCTCCCCCTCTGGTTGCCTTCCGCGCGCTTGAAATAGGGCAGCACATCATTCCAGCCCCAGCCCTCGCAGCCCTGTGCCGCCCACCCGTCATAGTCGCTGCGATGGCCGCGAACGTAGAGCATGGCGTTGATGGCACTCGATCCGCCGAGGGCCTTGCCGCGCGGCTGGTAGCCGCGCCGGCCGCCCAGGCCGGGTTGGGGAACCGTCTCGTACGCCCAGTTGGAAATCTTCGGCCGGCCGGGAAGCATCGTCGCGGTCGCGATCGGGGCCCGAATGAGGATGTGCCTGCCGTCGCCGCCGGCCTCGAGCAGGCAGACCGTCCTGGCCGGGTCCTCGCTCAACCGCGCGGCGAGCGTTGAGCCGGCGGAACCGCCGCCGACGATGACATAGTCGAATTCCATGTTCTCCTCCCGGATACGCGCCTATCTTTGCGCGACCGGGAGAAGGAATCCAGTGGGAGGCCGGATGATCAGGCGGCGAGCGCGGGGCGCATCATGTGCTGACCGTGGCTGATCTCGGTGCCGAGCACCTTCAGGCATTCACGCATGAAGTTGGAGAGCCCGGGCCAGCCCTTGGCCGAGACGAGGTTGCCGTCGACATGAGCGCCGTTCGGCGGCACGTCGACATAGATGCCGCCGGCCAGCGTCACCTCCGGCTCGCAGTATTGCAGCGCCGCGACCTTCTTGCCGCGCACCACGCCGTCGACGGCGATCAGGATCTGCACGCCGTGGCAGATGGTGAAGATCGGCTTGCCGGCTTCGTGGAAATGGCGGACCATCGCCTGCACGCGCTTGTCGATGCGGATATACTCCGGGCCGCGGCCGCCGGCGCAGTACACCGCGTCGTACTCCTCGGGCTTCACCTCGGCAAAGGTCTTGTTGACGTAATAGTCGTGGCCGAGCTTCTCGGTGTAGGTCTGGTGGCCCTCGAAGTCGTGCAGCGAGGTCTTGACCACCTCGCCCGCCTTCTTGTCTGGACAGACCACATGCACAGTGTGGCCGACCGCGTGCATGGTCTGCTCGAAAACGAAGATTTCATACTCTTCGCTGAATTCGCCCACGAGCATGAGGATTTTCTTGCCTGGCATCGTCTTCCTCCCTGAAGTGAATTATTCCGCAGCTCGAAATAACTCCTTCATCCTAGAGGATGATCGCTCGTGTGAAAAGAGGTTTGGTCGGACCAGTTTCAGTCCCGCGTTCGCCGCCAGGAATACTTGGCCGGGACGTCGGAAGACGTGGCCGTTGGCTGGTACTGGAAGGGTATCCCGCCGATATCTCCCTTTTCCAGCCGTTCTATGAGCACGGGGTTCGACACCTCGAACTCATCGAATCCCACCCGCAGCATGTGCGGCAACTGGTCGACCAGAACCTGACCGGTCGCGCGGATCGGTCCGGCATAGCCGTAACGGCTGCGCAGCAGCTCGGCTTTCGAGAACGAGCGCCCATCGGAGAAGGCAGGAAAGGCCAGCGCCACCAGCGAGAGCTGGTCCATCAGGTCGGCGATGGCGTCGACCGGTTCGGCGGGCGCGAGCAGCACGCCAAGGCGGTCCCTGTCGCGCAGTCTCTCGTCCGCCGGGATCTCGAGGAATGCCTTGAGCGGCAGGATCAGCCTGCCGTTCGAGCCGGGCGCATCGAATTCCTCGGCATGGCGCCAGTCGTCGTCGCGGAAGCCGGACGGCGTCCAGAGCCGCGTTTCGGGCGCGGAGGAAGGTTCAGTCATCGAAGAGTCCTAAAGCGAAGACGCGGTCAGCGAATGGTCGAGGTCCGACAGGTGAATGCCGCATTCCGTCTTCGCTTGTCCAGCCCACCGGCCGGAACGCGCGTCGTCGCCTTCCTTCACCGGCTGGGTGCAGGGGAAGCAGCCGATCGACAGGTAGCCGTAGGCGACGAGCGGATTCTCGCGCAGCCGGTGCTCGCGCATGTAGGCGGCGAGGTCGGCGGTCGTCCACTTCGCCAGCGGATTGATGCGGATACGCGGGCCGACAGCTTCGAAGACCGGCAGGCCATTGCGTGTCGCCGCCTGGAAGCGCTTGCGTCCCGTGAACCACGCGGCGAGCGGCTCGACCGCGCGCGCCATCGGATCGACCTTGCGGATGTTGCAGCAGGCGTCGGTGTCGGTCTTGTGCAACTCGCCGGTCGGGTCCTTATCCGCCAGCGCGGACGCAAGCGGCTCGAAGACGGTGATGTTGCGCAGGCCGAAATCGGCCGCGAGCGCGTCTTTGTACTGCAGCGTCTCGCCGAAATGCTTGCCGGTGTCGAGGAAGATGACCTGCAGCGACGGGTCGACCCGCGCGATCATGTGCAGCAGCACGGCCGAATCCGCGCCGAAGGACGAGACGGCGCCCAGACCCTGATGCCCGAAGCGCCCGATCGACAGCGCGATGATGTCCTGCGGCGAAAGGTGGCCGTAGCGGGCCTCCAGCGCTGCGGCTTCGATGGCCGCCTCTTCGTCCGCGCTAAGCGGCTTTAGCTTCGCTAGCATAGAGCGCCTCCTTGAAGGGCGCCGGGCCGAGGCGGCGATAGGCGTCGAGGAATTTTTCCGACGGGTCGCGCCGGTGAGCCAGATAGGTGTCGACGATCTTCTCGACCGCGTCGGTGATCTCGTCCGGGCCGAAGCCGCGGCCGATGATCTCGCCGATCGACGCATTTTCGTCGCCCGATCCGCCGAGCGTCACCTGGTAGAGCTCGGCGCCCTTCTTCTCGACGCCGAGAATGCCGATGTGGCCGACATGATGGTGGCCACAGGCATTGATGCAGCCCGAAATCTTCAGCTTCAGTTCGCCGATGTCGCGCTGGCGTTCGAGCGAGGCGAAGCGCAGCGAAATGTCCTGCGCCACCGAGATCGAGCGCGCATTCGCAAGCGCACAATAGTCGAGGCCGGGGCAGGCGATGATGTCGGTGATGAGGTTCGAGTTCGCCGTGGCGAAGCCGATTTCCACCAGCCGGTCGTAGACCGCCTTCAGGTCGGCGCGCGCCACATGCGGCAGGATCAGGTTCTGCTCGTGGCTGACGCGGATCTCGTCGAAGGCATAGCGTTCCGCGAGGTCGGCCACCGCGTCCATCTGCTCGTCGGTCGCGTCGCCCGGCACTTCGCCTATCCCCTTGAGCGAGATCGTCACCGCGGCGTAGTCGGGGTGCTTGTGCGTCACGACGTTCTGGTCGAGCCACTCGCCGAAGGAGCGCGAATCGAGCCGCGCCAGCTTGACCGCCTCGTCGCCCTCGGACCGTGCGGCAAGTGCCGGCGGCGCGAAATAGGATTCGATGGCGCGGATGTCCGCCTCGGGCAGCGTCAGCGCGCCGTCCTTCAGCGCGGCCCATTCGGCCTCGACCTGGCGGGTGAATTCCTCCGTCCCCGTCTCGTGGACGAGGATCTTGATCCGCGCCTTGTATTTGTTGTCGCGCCGGCCGTGCAGATTGTAAACGCGCACGATCGCGGTGGCATAGGAGAGCAGGTGCTCTTCCGGGAGGAAGTCGCGGATCTTCTTGGCCAGGATCGGCGTGCGGCCCTGCCCGCCGCCGACCCAGACCGCAAAGCCGAGTTCGCCGTTCTCGTTCTTCTTCAGATGCAGGCCGATGTCATGGGTCTGGATCGCCGCGCGGTCGCGCTCCGCTCCCGTCACCGCGATCTTGAACTTGCGCGGCAGATAGGAGAATTCGGGGTGCACCGACGACCACTGCCGCAGGATCTCGGCATAGGGCCGCGGGTCGGCGACTTCATCGGCCGCAGCACCCGCGAAATGGTCGGCCGTCACGTTGCGGATGCAGTTGCCGCTGGTCTGGATCGCGTGCATCTCGACCGAGGCAAGATCGGCCAGGATCGCGGGAATGTCGGACAGCGCCGGCCAGTTGTACTGGATGTTCTGGCGCGTGGTGAAGTGGCCGTAGCCCTTGTCGTAGGTGCGCGCGATGTGGGCGAGCATCCGCATCTGCTTCGACGACAGCGTGCCATAGGGCACTGCGACACGCAGCATGTAGGCATGCAGCTGAAGGTAGACACCGTTCATCAGCCTGAGCGGCCGGAACTGGTCCTCGGTGATCTCGCCGGCAAGCCGGCGGTCCACCTGGTCGCGGAACTGAGCGACGCGGGCCTGAACGAAGGAGTGATCGAATTCGTCGTAACGGTACATGTCTGCTTCCTGCCCGCCGGCCTAGATGCCGGCCGCAAATCCCTCGTCGGCAGGACGCGGCCGCGCCTGCTTGCCGAGATCGGTACGGTTGGTCGGTCCCGCCGCGCGGATGCGCTCGCGCAGCCTGAGCGGTCGGATTTCGCCCCCGAGCAGTTCGACGTCGATCAGATCGACATCCACCACCTCGTTGCGGGCGAACGCTTCCTTGCCGAGACGCTCCAGCCGCTCGTCGGCGGCCTTGTCGCGGGCAACTTCGGCATAGTCGATCGTTTCGTGCCAGAGCTGGTCGGAGCCGAACCAGACGGCCTCGCCATCGATGAGCCGGTTTGCGGTGAGAACCTTCATCTCGCTCTCCCTCAGGCTGCCACGGTCGCGCGGTCCTGCACCGCGAGCGCCGATGATGTGTCGAACCGCGCCCCGGCGACGGCGTCGCCGATGATCGTCATCACCGGTCCGGTCAGGTCACTGCGCGCCTCCAGCGCGGGCAGGTCGGCGAGCGTGCCGTGGAACAGGCGCTTCGACGCAAGGCTGGCATTCTCGACGACCGCCACCGCTGTGTCGGGCGATAGGCCGGCGTCGATCAGCCGCGTCGCCACCTCCGCTGCGATCGAGCGGCCCATGTAGACCGCGACCGTCGCTCCGGCGATCGCCAGCTTCGCCCAGTCCGGCAGCGCGCCGCCCTTTAGATCGTGGCCGGTGGTGAACACCATCGAGGACGAAACGCCGCGCAGGGTCAGGGGCAGTTCGAAATCGGCGGCGGCCGCGAAAGCGGCGGTGACGCCCGGCACGACCTCGTAGGACACGCCCGCTTCGCGCAGCGCCGCCATTTCCTCGCTGGCCCTGCCGAACACCAGCGGATCGCCGCTCTTCAGCCGCACCACGCGCCTGCCGGCGTGGCCAAGCTCGACCAGCAGCTCGTTGATCTCCGTCTGGCTCTTCGAATGGCAGCCCTTGCGCTTGCCGACGCCGATGCGTTCGGCGTCGCGGCGGCCCATCGCGATGACCGCTTCAGGCACCAGCGCGTCATGCACGATCACGTCGGCTTCCATCAGCAGCCGATGTGCGCGAAGCGTCAGAAGATCCTCGGCGCCCGGTCCGGCGCCGACAAGCGCGACATGGCCCTCGACCGCCCCGCGCCGCGCCAGAAGCTCGTCCGCCGCAGCCTGGGCTTCGTCGAAGTGGCCGATCTCCATCGCCCTTGCCGGCGCACCGGAGAAGAACTCGTTCCAGTAGCCGCGTCGTGCGACGCCCTTCGGCAGAAGCGCCTCGACCGCCGCCCGATAGGACGCGGCGAGCGTCGCGAGCCTGCCCAGCGACGGCGACAGCATCCGGTCGATGCGCGCGCGGATCATCTGTGCCAGCACGGGGCCGGCACCTTCCGTGCCGATCGCGATGGCCACCGGCGCGCGGTTGACCAGAGCCGGTGTAAAGAAGTCGCAGAGGTCCGGCCGGTCGACCGCGTTGACGCAGATGCCGGCGGCGTGCGCGTCCGCCACGATCTGCGCGTCCAGGGCTTCCTCGCCCGTGGCGGCAAAGGCGAGCGTCGCTCCGGCCAGATGGTCGGGGCGATAGGCTTCGCGCAGCAGCGACACGCCGTTGGCGGCAGCCCAGTTCGACAGCTCCGGCTCCGGCGTTTCGGCGACGATCGTCAGGACCGCGCTCGACTGTGCCATCAGACGCGCCTTCGCGAGCGCCTCGTCACCGTTGCCGACGACGACGACGGGGCGGCCTTCGACCTTCATGAAGATCGGAAATGCGTTGAGCCTGGAATCCGGTGTCGACATCTGGGCAAACCTTGGAACGTCGCATTTTCCAGGAATGCCCGCCGGATTGAGAGGCACCGGCTGTCACCCTGCCGACGGGGAGACAATCGCTTTTCTGCGCATGCGTCCGGCCACGGAAAAATATTCCAACCGCTGTCCGGCGAGCGTCGGCCCCGGATGTGTTCGGTAGCGTAGGCTATGTCTGCGGGTGTATCCTGTCGCCGGACCCCGCTTCCGGAAAAATCCGTTCCGCCGGGGCGATCCCGGAACCGCGCCCCTCAGCCCGTCGTTCCCATAGCATCGTCAGCAGGAGGATCAGACCATGGCCGCAGAGATGAACATCAGGCTCGAACAGGACATTTGGGTTGTCGTGGCGGATGGCGAGAAGGCGCTTTTCCTGCGCAATGCAGGCGATGCGCTGCACCCCAATCTCGAGGTCGTGCGGCAAATGCACGAAGAGAATCCGCCGACGCGGGAGCAGGGCACCGATCGTCCCGGCCGCTACTCCGATGGACCGAGCATCCATCGCAGCGCCGTCGAGGACACCGACTGGCACCGCGTGCAGAAGGAGAGGTTCGCCGACGAGATCGCGGAACGGCTCTACGTTCTCGCCCACCGTGGCGACTTCGAGAAGCTGATCCTCGTCGCTCCCCCGCTGGTGTTGGGCGAACTGCGCCGCAAGCTGCACAAGGAGGTCGCCGATCGCATTGTCGCCGAGATCCCGAAGACGCTCACCAATCACCCGGTCCCGGAGATCGAGAAGCTGCTGATGGCCGCGTAGACCGGGGTTCAGCCTCTCGTCGTTCCAAGCTGGCTGCGAGCCCAGGACACGATCTGGCGGGCCTGCATCGCCCCGGAGATGCGCGCCACCTCGCGGCCGTCGGCATAGAGCAGCATCGTCGGTATGCCCCGGATGCCGAGCTGGGAGGCGACGCCGGGCTGGTCTTCGGAATTCAGCTTGATCAGGCGGAAATCCGGTTCGAGCGTCTTTGCGGCGGCCTCGAACTCTGGCGCCATCATCCGGCATGGGCCGCACCACGGCGCCCAGACGTCGACCAGCACAGGAACGTCGCTTCGCCGCGTCTGCTTCTCGAACATCGCCGCGTCGGCCTCGGCCGGCCTGCCGATGAAAAGCGGCTCCTTGCATTTGCCGCACCGCGCGGCTTCCGCCGGCCGATCGTCCGGAACCCGGTTGATGCCGGCACAATGCGGGCAGACGATCTCGCGATTGCTAGACAACGAACTTCTCCCCAGGCTCTGGCGCGGACCGTCCAGGGGGGGCGATCGGCGCACTATCGAAACAATCATAGTTAAGTAGATGCGCAAATAAGAATATCAAGGCGCACCTCTCTCCGGCAGGCACACAAGGCGGGGCCGAGCGACGATCCCGCGCGCATGGCTCCCATACGCGAATGTGAATTGCACCCCGGCGAAATCGTAGTACTTTGATTTCAGAAGTTTCTGAAAATTATGGCGCCAGCTTGTGAACCTCTCCCCGACGATCCAGGCATTCGTGTTGCATTTCGGCGAAATGGGAAGCCGGTGGGGCATCAACCGCACCGTCGGGCAGATCTATGCGCTGCTCTACGTGTCCCGCGAGCCGCTCTGCGCCGACCAGATCGTCGAGGCGCTGGGAATCTCCAGATCCAACGTCTCGATGAGCCTGCACGAGCTGCAGGGCTGGAATCTCGTGCTGCTTAAGCACTTGCCGGGCGACAGGCGTGACTTCTTCACCACCCCCGACGATGTCTGGCAGATCCTGCGCACCCTGGCGGAAGAGCGCAAGAAGCGCGAGGTCGATCCCACCCTGTCGGTGCTGCGAGAACTGCTCATGCAGGCTCCGTCGAGCGACGAGGAACGGTTCGCGCAGACGCGGCTGGGCGAGATGCACACGCTGATCGAGCGGCTCACGACCTGGTACGACGACGTCAAGCGGCTCGAGCCCGAAAGGTTGGTCGCTCTGCTTGCCCTCGGATCGAAGGTGACGAAATTCCTCGACACGAAGGACAGGATCGTCTCTCTTGGCCGCAAGCGCAAAGAGCCTGCCGCGCCATGACAGCCATCGAGCCAGCCCTCTCTGGCCGCACCTCGGCTCCCGCGTCCTTCGCTCCGGCGGAAGAGACGGGCGATAGCCTCCGGGTGTCAGCTGCCTTGTATCGTCCGTCACGCCTCGGCGTGGTTCTGCAGACCGCAGCCGCGCTGGTGTGGATACCGCAGGCGGCTCTGATCGCCTTGGCGGTGGGCGGCATCGCGACGGGCGAGCCCGCCCGCGCTGTGCTTTATCCCGCGCTCGCTGTCTTCGTCCTCGGCATCGTGCGGGCGGCGTTGGAGCGGGCCGGCGTCAGGATCGCGTTCGATGCCGCGCGCGAGCGGCTATCGCAACTGCGCGGCGAGGCAATCGCCGCGGTGGCGGCCAGGTCGCCCCTCGACATGTCCGCGCCCTCGTCCGGACACATCGCCAGCGCGCTCGCCGAGCAGGCCGAAGCCGTCCTGCCCTATCTCGCCCGTTTCCAGCCGCTGCGCGCCAAGGCAGTCGTCGTTCCGGCGGTCATACTGGCCTGCGTGTTCGCGTTCTCGTGGGTGCCCGCCCTCATCCTCCTTCTCGCGGCACCCCTGATCCCGGTCTTCATGGCGCTGATCGGCTGGCGCGCGAAGGAGGCGAGCGAGCGGCAGCTGGCCGAGATGGGCGACATGAACGCCTTCCTGCTCGACCGCCTGCGTGGGCTGACCACGATCCGGACCTTCGGCGCGGTCGACCTCATGGCCCGGCAATTGCGCGCCGACGCCGACAGCCTGCGGGTCCGGACGATGGCGGTGCTGCGCATCGCTTTCCTGTCGTCGGCGGTGCTGGAGCTGTTCGCCGCGCTCGGCGTGGCGATGGTCGCCGTCTATGTCGGCTTTCACTACCTCGGCCAGCTGGACTTCGGCGCCTGGGGCGGCAAGCTTTCGCTTGCCGAGGGCCTGTTCATCCTGCTTCTGGCCCCGGCTTTCTTCGAGCCCCTGCGCGACCTGTCGACGGTCTGGCACGACCGTGCGGCAGGGCAGGCTGGGCTGGCTGCGCTGGAGGCTGCCTCTGCCAGCGGGATTCCGATCGTCGGCCGTACGGAGGACGTTGCGGCCCCAGGGGAGGGAGCGCGCGCGCTTTCCGTCAAGCTCGAAGGCCTCCGCTTCCGCTATCCGGGACGGGATCGACCGGCGCTGGATGGTCTCGACCTCGGCATCCGCGCGGGCGAACACGTGGCGATCATGGCGCCCAGTGGAGCCGGCAAGTCGACGCTGCTGGCGCTGATCGCCGGACTGGCGCCTGTATCGGCGGGCTCGGTCCGCATAGGCGGCGAGCCGCTGAACGGGGCTACGGCGTCCCGCCTCCGTGCCTCGATGGCCTGGGTCGGTCAGCCTCCGCACATTTTCCCCGGCACGATCGCGGGCAACGTTTCGCTCGGCAGGCCCGGCATGGAAACCGGGGATGTCGCCCGTGCATTGAAGGCCGCGCGGCTAGACGACGTCGCCTCCGCAAGGGGCGCGTCTCCCATCGGCGAGGGTGGTGTTGGACTGTCGGGCGGCGAGGCGCTCCGCCTCGCGCTGGCCCGGGCGGCGGCCGGGCAGGGCGCCGGCCTCATCCTTGCGGACGAGCCAACCGCCCATCTCGACAGCGAAACGGCGGCGGAGGTGATCGAGAGCCTGCTCGCCGTCTCCGCCGGCCGCACGCTTATCGTCGCGACACATGATCCGATGCTGGCGAGCCGCATGGATCGCGTGATTGATCTGTCGGCACGCCAGGCGGCGGAGGTCGCGGCATGAGCCGGTTCCGTCATTTGGGGCCCATCCTCGCGCTCTACCGGACCGGCGACCGGCGCATGTTCCTGGCCGGCCTGGTGATGGCGCTGACGACCGCGCTTGCGGGCGCGGCACTCCTTGGCCTCTCCGGGTGGTTCATCACGGCGTCGTCGATTGCTGGCGCTACGCTCGCGACGGCGCTGGCGTTCGACGTGTTCATGCCCTCCGCCGGCATTCGCCTTCTGGCGCTGGGCCGTACGGCTTCGCGCTACGGCGAGCGCCTGACGACCCACGACGCCACGCTGAAAGTCCTGGCCGCGCTGCGCGAGCGGCTGTTCCGCGGCTGGGCGGCGCCCGGCGCAGCGCGGACACTCGCCATACGTCCCTCCCGGGCGTTGTTCCGCCTGACGGTCGACATCGATGCGCTCGATACGCTCTATCTCAGGGTCATCGTGCCCGCCTTCGCCGCGACGGGAACTGCGCTCGCGGTCTCGGTCGCTCTCGGCCTCATCCATCCATGGCTCGGCCTCGGGACAGTCGGTCTGCTGCTCGGCGCCGGGCTCGGCATTCCGCTTATCGCATCCGGTCGTGCGGAAGCGTTCGCACGTCGGCGGGCCCATGCGCTTGAGGCACTGCGCTCGCGTGCGATCGACCTGGCGAAAGGGCAGACCGACCTGTTGATGGCGAACCGCGCCGGCGCTCAGGTGAGGGCCGTAGCGGCCGCCGACGAGCGCCTCGCCGAAGCGGATCGCGCATTGAACCGGATCGAGACCAATGCGGGCTTCGCCTTCGGCGTGGCGAGCGCCGGCCTGCTGGCGGGAATTCTCCTCGTCACGGCCGTCCTCGCCGAACGCGGCACCATCGGTGCGCCGGCAGCGGCCTTCGCCGTCCTGCTCGGCATGGCGAGCCTCGAGCCCTTCGCGCCGCTTCGTCGTGGCGCGGTGGAACTCGGACGGTCGCTTCTGGCGGCGCGGCGGCTTGCACCGGGACTGGGCGGACAGCCCACGGAAATCATGCGCCGGGGTCCGACCCAGCCGGACGTCGCGATCCGGCTGCGGGACATCTCGGCGGCCTACGAGGGTCGGGCTCGTCCGGCCCTGTCGGAGATTTCGCTCGTCGTCCAGCGCGGCGAGCGCGTCGCGGTCATTGGCCAGAGCGGCGCAGGCAAGTCGACGCTGCTTTCGCTTCTCGCGGGCGAGCTGCCCGCTACCGACGGTGCGGTCGAAACGCAGCCGGCAACGTTGCTGACGCAGCGCTCGGAACTCTTCGCCGACACGCTGCGCGGCAATCTCGCGCTGGCGATGCCGGATGCATCCGACGCCGACATGATGGCGGCGCTCCGCGCGGCGGGTCTCGACGACGTCGTCCGGCGCCTGCCGCGCAAGCTCGACAGCCGGCTGGGAGAGTCGGGCGCCGGCCTGTCGGGCGGCCAGGCGAGGCGCCTGGCGCTGGCCCGTATTCTGTTGCGCGATGCGCCGGTGTGGCTGATGGACGAGCCCACCGAGGGTCTCGACGGCCGGACCGCGCGCGACGTCCTGAGACGTATCGAAGCCGGCTCGCGGGGACGCGCGCTCGTGATCGCTACCCACATCCGCCGGGAGGCAGAACTCGCCGACCGGCTCATCTCGCTTCGCGGTGGCCGTAGCGCCGCCGATGTGATGCGCGGGAGCGTGGAGTTCGAAGACATGCTCAGCCGGCTTCGGCCGGACTGAGAAACAGCCGGAGACCGGAAGCCTGCCTGGGCAACCGGTCAAGCAAAGGAGGCCGCTGAGCGGTTACAGCCATGGAACTCGACATCGTTGACCTGTCGCGGCTGCAGTTTGCCATCACTGCGCTCTACCACTTCCTCTTCGTCCCGCTCACGCTCGGACTGTCGATCCTGCTCGCCATCATGGAGACGGTCTATGTCATGACCGGCCGGGTGATCTGGCGGCAGATGACCAAATTCTGGGGCACGCTCTTCGGCATCAACTTTGCGCTCGGCGTGGCGACCGGCATCGTCATGGAATTCCAGTTCGGCATGAACTGGAGCTATTACAGCCACTATGTCGGCGACATCTTCGGCGCGCCTTTGGCGATCGAAGGCCTGATGGCCTTCTTCCTCGAAGCCACCTTCGTCGGCCTGTTCTTCTTCGGCTGGGACAAGCTGTCGAAGCTTGGCCACCTCGCCGCAACCTGGGCAGTTGCCATCGGGTCGAATTTCTCGGCGCTGTGGATCCTGATTGCCAATGGCTGGATGCAGAATCCGGTGGGGTCGGCATTCAACCCGCAGACGATGCGCATGGAGGTCAACGATTTCTATGCGGTCCTGTTCAATCCGGTCGCCCAGGCCAAGTTCGTCCACACCGTCTCCGCCGGATATGTGACGGCCGCGATCTTCGTGCTCGGCGTCTCGGCCTGGTATCTGCTGAAGGGCAGGAGCGTCGAACTCGCCAGGCGCTCGATGACGGTCGCCGCCTCGTTCGGACTGGCCGCGTCGCTGTCGGTCGTGGTCCTGGGCGACGAGAGCGGATACCTTTCCACCGAGCATCAGAAGATGAAGCTCGCCGCGATCGAAGGGATGTGGAAGACCGAGCCGGCGCCGGCGGCCTTCACCGCGTTCGGCTTCCCCGACCAGGAATCGCGCACGACGCACTATGCCGTGCACATCCCCTGGGTGATGGGACTGATCGGCACGCGCTCGCTGACCACCGAGATCCCCGGCATCGAGGAACTCGTGCAGCACGCCGAGGTTCGCATCCGAAACGGCATCGTCGCCTACGGCGCGCTGCAGACGATCCGCGAGGCGGGCAGCACCGCGGCCGTCACCGACGAGGCGCGTGTCGCCTTCGAGGAGAACGGGATGGATCTCGGCTACGCGCTGCTGCTCAAGCGCTACGTCGACGACCCGCGCCAGGCAACCGGAGAGCAGATCGCGCAGGCCGCCTGGGACACGGTCCCGCATGTGCCGACCCTGTTCTGGACCTTCCGCATCATGGTCGGCCTCGGCTTCTTCTTCATCCTGCTGATGGCGGTCTTCTTCTACCTGTCGGCACGTCACCGCCTGGACCGCTATCCCTGGCTGCTGCGCGTCGCGGTGCTGGCGATTCCCCTACCGTGGATCGCGGCGGAATGCGGCTGGATCGTTGCCGAGGTCGGTCGACAGCCCTGGATCATCGAGGGCGTCCTGCCGACGGCCGCCGCCGTCTCGAGCCTCGGCGCGGCGACGGTGCTGATGACCATCATCGGCTTCGCGCTCATCTACACCGTCCTGTTCATCGTCGAGATGTCGCTGATGCTCGCCGCGATCCGCAAGGGTCCGGAACCGGATCATCAGCCGGAACCGGCTATCGCCCCTCCCTCTCTCGTCCCAGCGGAGTGACCCGTCATGATCCTGCACGAACTCATCGACTATCCGACGCTGCGCATCATCTGGTGGGTGCTTCTCGGCGTGCTGCTGATCGGCTTCGCCGTCATGGACGGCTTCGATCTCGGCGCGGCGACCCTCCTGCCTTTCGTCGCCAGGAACGACCTTGAGCGCCGCGTCGTCATCAACTCGGTCGGCCCGGTCTGGGAAGGCAACCAGGTCTGGCTGATCCTCGGCGGCGGCGCGATTTTCGCCGCCTGGCCGCCGCTCTACGCGGTGTCCTTCTCCGGCTTCTATCTGGCGATGTTCGCCATCCTCTTCGCGCTCATCCTGCGTCCGGTGGGCTTCAAATACCGGTCGAAGCGCGAGAGCCCGGCATGGCGCTCGCGCTGGGACTGGGCGCTGTTCATCGGCGGTGTCGTGCCGACCCTGATCATGGGCGTCGCCGTCGGCAATGTGCTGCAGGGCGTGCCCTTCCGCTTCGGGTCCGACCTGCGCATCTTCTATGACGGCACCACGCTGTTCGAACTGCTCAATCCGTTCGCCCTGCTTGCCGGCCTGCTGTCGGTTTCCATGATCGTCATGCACGGAGCGTCCTGGCTCGCGCTCAAGACGACGGGCGAGGTCGCGGCCCGCTCGCGGCGCTATGGCAGCATCGCGGCGCTGGCAACGATCGCCCTCTTCGCGCTGGGCGGCCTGTGGCTGTGGGCCGGCATAGATGGCTTCCGCTTCACCAGCGCGGTCGTCATGGACGGCCCCTCGAACCCGCTCGCCAAGACAGTGGAACAGGGCACGGGCATCTGGTTCGAGAATTACGCGGCTCATCCGTGGACAATGATCGCGCCGGCGCTCGGCTTTGTCGGTGCCGCCCTTGCGCTGCTCCTGCTTCGCACGGGACGCGAGGTCCTGCCGATCCTCGCCAGCGCCGTGTCGATCGTCGGCATCATCTCGACGGTCGGCCTGTCGATGTTCCCCTTCATCCTGCCCTCGTCGGTCGATCCGCGATCGAGCCTGACGGTGTGGGATGCGTCGTCCAGCCATCTCACCCTGTTCATCATGCTGGTCGTCACCGTCATCTTCATCCCGCTCATCGTCGCCTATACGAGCTGGGTCTACCGCGTCCTCTGGGGCAAGGTCGACGAAGACGAGATCCGCGACGGCACCGGCCACGCCTACTGAGAAGGAGCGCTCATCATGTGGTATTTCGCCTGGTTGCTCGGCCTGCCGCTCGCAGCCGCCTTCGCGGTTCTCAACGCGATGTGGTACGAACTGATGGAAGACGAGGCGCAGAAGCGCGCTGCAGACAAGCCGGGCTGAAACACGCGCCGCCCGTGCCTGGCATCTCGCATCGGCTTCGGGACAGGACATGAAATCGGGGCGGTGACGGTGTCGGCCGGCGCCGCCCCTGTCCCATTCCCGCCGCCGATGCCGGTGGTCCTCTTTCAGTGATGCAGATCAAAGCGTTGGCCTGGCCGGGCGCTATCTACTACCTTGAAGTCGGCAATCCGGCCGAAGAGATGCGGACTATGGACAAGAAGACGCAATTCAATACCTGGTACTGGATCGCCGCCTTCATCGGCCTGATGATCTTCCAGTACCTGTTCGCGACGATGACCCAGGTCGCCCAGATTCCCTACAGCCAGTTCGAGACCTATCTGCGCGAGGGCAGGATCGCCGAGGTGGCCGTTTCCGACCAGTACATCCAGGGCAAGTTCAAGGAGCCGGTCGACGGCAAGCCGATGTTCATCACGACCCGCGTCGAGCCTGACCTGGCGAAGGATCTCCAGAGCCAGGGCGTGGTGGTGACCGGCCAGATCGAGAGCACCTTCCTGCGCGATCTGCTGTCGTGGATCGTGCCGGTGCTGATCTTCGTCGGCGTCTGGATGTTCGCGCTCAGGCGCATGGGCGCCGGCGGCCTGGGCGGCGGTCTGATGCAGATCGGCAAGTCCAAGGCGAAGGTCTATGTCCAGTCCGACACCGGCGTGACCTTCAAGGATGTCGCCGGCGTCGACGAGGCCAAGGACGAGCTCAAGGAGATCGTCGACTTCCTCAAGGATCCGGTCGGCTACGGTCGCCTCGGCGGCCGCATGCCGAAAGGCATCCTCCTCGTCGGCCCGCCCGGCACCGGCAAGACGCTGCTCGCGCGCGCCGTTGCGGGCGAGGCGGGCGTTCCGTTCTTCTCGATCTCGGGTTCGGAGTTCGTCGAGATGTTCGTCGGCGTCGGTGCTGCCCGCGTGCGCGACCTGTTCGAGCAGGCGCGCGCCAAGGCGCCTGCCATCATCTTCATCGACGAGTTGGACGCGCTTGGCCGCGCCCGCGGCATCGGCCCTATGGCCGGCGGCCACGACGAGAAGGAGCAGACGCTCAACCAGCTTCTCGTCGAGCTCGACGGTTTCGATCCCTCCGCCGGTCTGGTTCTGCTGGCGGCGACCAACAGGCCTGAAATCCTCGACCCGGCCCTGCTGCGCGCCGGGCGGTTCGACCGGCAGGTGCTGGTGGACAGGCCGGACCGCACCGGCCGCATCCAGATCCTCAACGTGCATCTGAAGAAGGCGAAGCTCGCGCCGGAGGTATCGCCCGAGCAGATCGCCGCGCTCACCCCCGGCTTCACCGGCGCCGACCTCGCCAATCTGGTCAACGAGGCGACATTGCTGGCGACCCGGCGCAAGGCCGACGCCGTGACCATGGAGGACTTCAACAACGCCGTCGAGCGCATCGTTGCAGGCCTCGAGAAACGCAATCGCCTGCTCAATCCCAAGGAGCGCGAGATCGTCGCCTATCACGAGATGGGCCACGCGCTGGTGGCGATGGCGCTGCCGGGCGCCGACCCGGTCCACAAGGTGTCGATCATCCCGCGCGGCATCGGCGCCCTCGGCTACACCATCCAGCGCCCGACGGAGGACCGTTTCCTGATGACGCGCGAGGAGCTGGAGAACAAGATGGCCGTGCTTCTGGGAGGGCGCGCGGCGGAGTGGGTCGTGTTCCGGCATCTGTCGACAGGAGCGGCCGACGATCTCGCCAAGGTCACCGACATCGCCCGTGCCATGGTTGTACGCTACGGCATGAGCGAGAAGCTCGGCCACGTCGCGCTCGAAGCCGACCGTCGGTCGCTTCTCGCCACCGACCAGCCCTATTACGGCCCTCAGGAGCGGACCTATTCCGACGAAACCGCCGCGATTATCGATGAGGAGGTCAAGCGCATGGTGGACGAAGCCTTCGAGCGCACTGTCGGCCTGCTCACGGAGCGCCGCGAACTGCTGGAGCGGACCGCCCGCAAGCTGCTTGAAAAGGAGACGCTCGACGAGGCGGATCTCGCCGCTCTCTCCAGTGCCGTCGTTCCCGTGACAGCGTGAGCCGGCGAGAGTGACCAGGACACGCATCGCCATCGTTGGCCTCGGCATGGCGGTGACCCCGCATGCGCGCGGGCTGATGGACCTCGCCGATACGGTCGAGGTGGTGCACGCCTTCTCGCCTAGCGAAAGCCGGCGCAAGGCGTTCGGCGAGAAATTCCCGTTTCCGCTCTGCGACAGCCTGGACACGATCCTCGCCGACGACAGTGTTGAGGCCGTTGCAGTGCTCTCGCCCGCCAACACCCATCGCGACATCGCGATCCGCTGCGCCGAGGCCGGCAAGCATGTGCTGATGGAAAAGCCCCTTGAGATCACCACTGCGCGGGCGGAGGAACTGGTCGCCGCCTGCCGTGCCGCCGGGGTCAAGCTCGGCGTCGTCCTGCAGCACCGCTTCCGTCCCGCGGCGATGAAGCTCGCCGAACTGCTGCGGGCGGGCGATCTCGGCGCGATCGTCGGCTGCTCCGCCGTCATCCGGCTGTGGCGGCCGCAGAGCTACTACGACGAGCCCGGCCGCGGCACTTTCGCGCGCGATGGCGGTGGCGTGCTGATCTCGCAGGGTATCCACACGCTCGACCTGATGCTCAGTCTCGCAGGTCCCGTCGATCAGGTCGCCGGTTTCGCGACGACGACGCCGGTGCATCACATGGAGACCGAGGACATGGTCTGCGCCGCCGCCCGCTTCGCCAGTGGCGCCATCGGCACGATCGACGCGACGACCGCGGCGTTTCCCGGCTTTCCCGAGGAGATCATCCTGACCTGCGAGAAGGGGACGGCGAGACTCGCCGGCACCGAGCTTCTGGTCCAATGGCACGACGGGCGCAGGTTCGCCGTCGAGCCGGACCGTCCGGCCGGGGGCACCGGCGCCGATCCGATGGCATTCCCGCACGACTGGCACCGTGCCGTGATGGCCGATTTCGTGGAAGCCATCCGGACGGATCGCGAGCCGAAGGTCACCGGCGAGGAGGCGCTGAAGGTACACCGCCTGATCGACGCGCTGATCGAGACGGGCCGGACCGGCGCGCCCATCAGGGTCGCGCGCTGAGGCGTCCGCCCCGTTCCGCCCGATTGGGGTCGACATCTCGTCGGCGAGGTAGCGGTCTCGGAAGATCTCAGATCTTCTCGAGCGGCGGCGTGGCCAGTCCCTTGATCTCCATCCGCAGGAAGTTCGCGCCGAACTGGCGCGCCACCGTCTCATGCATGTCCTGCGCTATTCTGAACATCGCGGTGTCCATCCGGCTCATCGGCCCGGCAACCGTGACGGAGAAGATCCGGTCGGCGACAATCAGAGGCAGGGATACGCCGCCGAGATCGACGCTGTAGTTCGACGCGCTGCGAAACCATCCGCGATGCAGGCCGGCGCGGATCTGGTCCTCGACGGCCTCGATGCTCATCGGCGTGCCGCTGCCGTAGCGCTCGAACACGACCTTGCGCAGCAGCGCGGCTCGCTGGGCTTCTGACCACTGGCTCATGATCGCATGGCCCGACGCCGTGGCATGGATGGGGATGCGTTGTCCCACTTCGGGCGCGTAACGTACTCGGTTGGTCGACTGGATCACATCCAGGAAGACCACGCTCGTGCCGGCCGCGGCGCCAACGCAGATCGTCTCGCCGCTCCGCTCGGCGAGGTCACGCGCGAGGCGCAGCAGAGCGTCAGGCAGCGGGGCCGCGGCCACGATCGTCTGCGCCAATGCCAGCCAGCGCGGGGTGGGATAGAAACGGCCGCGCGCTTCCGGCTCGAACAGGAAACCGCGCCGGCCGAGCGTCGACAGGAGATTGAAGGTCGAGGAGCGCGGCCAGCCGAAATGCTGGGAGATCTCGGCCAGGCTCGCCGGCTTCCCGCGCTCGGCGAAATACTCGATCAGGTCGAGCAGGTTCGCGACTTGTCTCACCAGCATTGCATTTGTCCCCGAATCGTCCGCCGTCCGCCGTCCAGCCGCGTCGCGGGTTTGTCTACATATACGAACATTCTGGTGACGGACAACGCGCAATCCCGGCGTCGCTTGGCGGTCGCGTCCCTCCAGCAGCCCGCTTGGACCCGCACGGGGCGTGCCTGAAGCCTGGAATTGTCCCGTGTTCGGAAGCGCGGACCTATGTGTCCACATATCTGCACTTTTTATCAATAATGCTGGACAAATCCTCCGCGAGGCGATTAGTGTCCGCCGCATCTGCCGGGCGCGGCGCCTCCGGCAGGTGCGGAGCGGGAGGTCGAGCATGCATGGTGGACGGGAAGCGCTGGTGGAATACCCGGCGCTCTATATCGGCGGGGAGTGGGTAGCTCCTGTCGATGGCGGAATGCTCGACAGCATCGATCCGGCGACCGGCCGCCCGTGGGCGCGGGTCGCCTATGGTGGGCCGAAGGACATCGACAGGGCCGTGGCCGCCGCGCGCGCGGCCCTCGACGGACCCTGGGGCAGGATGGCGGGCCATGAAAGGGCAGCACTGCTCTACCGCCTCGCGGACATCTACCAGAAGCGTGCGCCGGAACTGACATTGCTTGAGGCCCGCGATTCCGGGCGCGCACTGCGCGAGACGCGCGGCGACATCGGCGCGCATGCCAACTGGTACCGCTGGTTCGCCTCGCTTGCCGACAAGATCTGGGGCCGCACCATCCCGATGGACGACAGCGTCCATATCTTCACCTCGCGCCTTCCCGTCGGCGTCGTCGGTGCGATCACGCCGTGGAACGCGCCGATGCTGACCACCTCGTGGAAGCTCGGACCCGCGCTCGCCACCGGCTGCACGGTGGTGCTGAAGCCCGCCGAGCAGACGCCGGTGACGGCGCTCGAGCTGGCGAAAATGATCGAGGAGGCGGGCTTCCCGCCCGGCGTCGTCAACGTCGTTCCTGGCTACGGCAAGGACGGCGCGGGCGAGCATCTCGTCGCGCATCCCGACGTCGACAAGATCGCCTTCACCGGCGAGGGCGCGACAGCCAAGGCGATCCTCCGGACCGGCGCGGACACGCTCAAGCGTTTCTCCTTCGAGCTCGGCGGCAAGGCGCCGCACATCATCTTCGCCGATGCCGATGTCGAACAGGCGCTGAATGCGGCGACCGGCTCGGCCTGGGCTGTCTGCGGCCAGAGCTGCGCGCTCGGATCGCGCATCCTTGTCGAGCGGCCGGTCTACGACCGTATCGTCGAGGCCTTCGTCGCCCGCGCCGCCAAGGTGCGCGTCGGCATGCCGCTCGACGAGGCGACGCACATGGGTCCGCAATCCTCCGAGGAACAGCTGCGCAAGACGCTGTCCTATGTCGATCTCGGCCGTGCCGAAGGCGCCGACCTCGTCGCCGGCGGCAGGAGGATCAGCACCGGCCAGCTGGCCGACGGCTATTTCGTCGAGCCGACCGTGTTTGCCGGCGTTTCCAACCAGATGCGGATCGCGCGCGAGGAGATTTTCGGACCGGTCGCCTCGCTCATCCCGTTCGACGGCGAGGAGGAAGCGATCGCCATCGCCAACGACACCAACTATGGCCTGACCGCCGGCCTCTGGTCGCGCGACACCGGCCGCGCGCATCGCGTCGCGGCGAAGATCCGGGCCGGCATCGTCTGGGTCAACACCTATCGCTACATCCGCTGGACGACGCCCTATGGCGGCTTCAAGGCCAGCGGCTGGGGACGCGAGAACGGCATCGAGGCGCTCGATTCCTATCTTGAGACCCGAACGACCGTGATCAGCACGACGGGTCAATTCCCCGACGCCTACGCATCCTGAGGGAGGGACAGATGAGACTGGCTGGAAAACTCGCGGTCATCACCGCCGCAGCGTCGGGCATGGGCCGGGCAGGCGTGGAACTGTTCCGCGCCGAGGGCGCCGAAGTCTGCGCGATCGACGTCAATGCCGGGGCGCTGTCCGCGCTCGCCGACGAGATGGAGGGCCGCGGACTGCCGATCTACACCGTGCAGGCCGACCTGTCGAAGCCGCAGGATGCACGTGACAGCATCCATGCGGCCGCGGCAAAGCTCGGCGGCATCGACATTCTCTGGGCGCATGCCGGCATTCCCGGCCCGCCCGGCATCGAGAACCTCGACCTCGCCGCCTACCAGCTCGCGATGGCGCTGAACGTCGATTCGGCCGTGCTCGCCTCCGGCGAGGTGATTTCCCACATGCGCAAGCGCGGCGGCGGCTCGCTGATGTTCACCGCATCGGTCTCGGGCATCGTCGGCTCGCGCTTCTCGCCGGTCTATTCGGCGGGCAAGTTCGCCATCGTCGGCCTGACCAAGTCGCTCGCGCAGACCTTCGCGCCCGACAAGGTGCGCGTCAACGTGATCTGCCCCGGCCTCACCGATACGCCGATGCTGGCGCAATTCACCAGCCGCCGGGGCGATCCCGAAGAGGCTGCCGCCAACGAGAAGGCGCTGATGACGCAGGTGCCGCTCGGGCGCCGCTGCCGCCCCGACGAGATCGCCCACGCCGCACTCTGGCTCGCCTCGGACGACGCCTCCTTTGTGACCGGGATCGAACTGCCGGTCGACGGAGGCTTCACCTGTCGCTGATCCTTGTCCACGACGGCGGTTCGCAGCCATGACCACACCAGCTGAAACGGGCCGCCCGGCGGGACCGCTGAGCGGCATCCGCGTCATCGACATGACGACGGTGCTGATGGGTCCCTATGCCAGCCAGATGATGGGCGACATGGGCGCCGACGTCATCAAGGTCGAGGCACCGGAGGGCGACCTGATCCGCCAGATCGGCCCCGCCCGTCATGACGGCATGGGACCAATCTATCTCAACGCCAACCGCTCCAAGCGGGCCATCACGCTCGATCTGAAACGGCCGGAAGGACGCGCGGCACTGCTCCGCCTGTGCGAGGGCGCCGACGTTCTGGTCTGCAACGTCCGCGCCAGGGCGATGAAGCGCCTCGGCCTCGCCTACGAGGATGTCGCGGCCGTCAATCCGCGGCTCGTCTATGCCGGCATGTTCGGCTACGGGCAGGACGGGCCCTATGCGGCGCGGCCGGCCTATGACGACCTGATCCAGGGCGGTGCCGCGCTTCCCTACCTGTTCTCGCAGGTGAACGACGGCAAGCCGCGCTACGTCCCCTCGGCAATCGCCGACCGGGTGGTGGGCCTCGCCGCCGTCGGCGCTATCCTCGCCGCGATCATCGACCGCGGCCGCACCGGGCTGGGGCAGAAGGTCGAGATCCCGATGTTCGAGACCATGGTGAGCGTCGTCATGGGCGACCACCTCGGCGGACTGACCTTCGAGCCGCCGCTCGACGGCGGCGGCTACCGGCGTCATCTGTCGCCGGGACGCCGGCCCTATCAGACGAGCGATGGCTACATTTGCGCGCTGATCTACACCGACAGCCATTGGCAGCGCTTCTTCGCCGCCATCGGCCGTCCGGAGATGCCCGCCGCCGATCCGCGGTTCCACACGTTCGCGAGCCGGATGGCCAACGTGAACGAGGTCTATGACGAACTGTCGGCGATCCTGCTGACCCGCACCAGTGCGGATTGGATCGCGCTCCTGGACGAGGCGGACATTCCGGTGATGCCGATGCACGACCTCGAAAGCCTGCTGCGGGATCCGCACCTTGTCGAGACCGGCTTCTTCCAGATGGCCGACCACCCCAGCGAAGGCCGGATCAGGACCATGGCCGTGCCCAGCAAATGGTCGCGCAGCGCGGTCGGCCCGAGCCGGCACGCGCCGCTTCAGGGCGAGCACAGCGCGGAAATCCTGCGCGAGGCGGGCTTCACCGCGGAAGAGATTGCCGCCTTGGTCGCGGGCGGCGTCGTGACCTGCGCTCCGGGCGCGGCGGTCTAGTTTCGAGGGAACCGAACATGCATTTCGACTATACCGAGGAACAGACGGCGATCCGCGACGCGATCGCGAAGATCTGCTCCGGCTTCGACGATGCGTATTGGCTGAAGCGCGACCGCGAAGGCGGCTTCCCGCACGATTTCTACGATGCGCTCGCCCGCGAGGGCTGGCTCGGCATCTGCACCGCCGAGGCGCATGGCGGGTCGGGGCTCGGCATCACGGAAGCCGCGATCATGATGCGCACAATCGCCGAATCCGGCGCCGGCATGACCGGGGCTTCGGCCGTCCACATCAACATCTTCGGCCTCAACCCCGTCGCCGTCTACGGCACGCAGGAGCAGAAGGACCGCATGCTGCGGCCGATGGCGGAGGGGCGCGAGAAGGCCTGTTTCGCGGTGACCGAGCCGAACACCGGGCTGAACACGACGCAGCTCAAGCTGAAGGCCGATAAGCGCGGCGACCGCTATGTCGTCAACGGCCAGAAGATCTGGATATCCACCGCGCAGGTGGCCGACAACATCCTTCTCCTCGCCCGCACGACGCCGCTCGACGAGGTGAAGAAGCCGACGCATGGGCTCAGCCTGTTCTACACCCGCTTCGACCGCGACCGGATCAAGGTGCGCGAAATCGACAAGATGGGCCGCAAGGCCGTCGATTCGAACGAGCTCTTCTTCGAGAACTTCGAGATCCCTGAGGCCGACCTGATCGGCGAGGAGGGGCGTGGCTTCGAATACATCCTGCACGGGATGAATCCGGAGCGCGTGCTGATCGCGGCGGAGGCGGTCGGGCTCGGCATGGTCGCGATCCAGCGCGCGACGCGCTACGCCAAGGAGCGCATCGTGTTCAACCGGCCGATCGGCCAGAACCAGGGCATCCAGCATCCGCTCGCAAAATGCTGGGCTGAACTCGAGGCGGCGTGGCTGATGGTGATGTCGGCGGCGTGGCAGTACGACAACGGCAAGCCGGCGGGCGCGGCTGCCAATGCCGCCAAGTATCTCGCCGGCGAAGCGGGCTTCCATGCCTGCGAGACGGCGGTGATGACGCATGGCGGCTTCGGCTACGCAAAGGAATATCATGTCGAGCGCTATCTGCGCGAAGTGATGATCCCGCGCATCGCGCCGATCAGCCCGCAGCTCGCGTTGTCCTTCATCGGCGAAAGAGTGCTCGGCCTGCCGAAATCCTACTGACGGAGCAGGCCGGTGAAGCCGATGTCGGTGGGCGACCTGCCGCTTGCGAGCCTGCTGCGCGCGGGCGACCGGATCGTCGTCGGCCAAGCGGCCGCCGAGCCGCTGACGCTGACCCGCCGGCTTGCCGCCGAACCTCATTTGCCCACAGGCTGCCGCGTTTTTCTCGGGCCAGTCTATTCCGACACGTTCACGGCGCCGATCCCTCCATCGCTCTCCTTCGAGGGCTATGGCGCGATCGGGCGGGCAGCCGACATCGCCAGCGCCGGCCGCCTCGACGTGCTGCCGATGCACTATTCCGCGCTGTCGCGCGCTTTTGCCGACGGCTCGCTGCGCGCCGACTGCGTCATGATTCAGCTCGGCCTGGGCCCGGACGGGGAGCACCTGACGCTCGGGCTGTGCAACGGCTACGAGGTCGAGGCCGCTCGGCACGCCCGGCTGGTGATCGCCGAGATCAATCCGGATCTGCCGGCCTGCCGCGGAGCCGAATGGCCGGACGACATCCAGATCCATTTCAAGGTCGCCGCCACATTGCCGCCGCTAGAGGTCGAGACCTCCATGGCGGGCGAGGCGGAACTGGCGATCGCCGACCACGTCGCCGCCCTCGTCCCCAACCGCGCCGCGCTGCAGTTCGGCGTCGGCGCGATCCCGCAAACCGTCGCCGGGAGGCTTCGCGGCCACCGCGACCTCGGGCTGCATTCCGGCGCGCTGTTCGACGCCGTCGTCGACCTGGTCGAATGCGGCGCCGTCACCAACGCGGCGAAGGAGCATCATGCGGGCGTCAGCGTCGCCGGGATGTTGATCGGCAGCCGCCGTCTCAGCGCCTTCGCACACGACAATCCGGCCTCCCGCCTCTGTCCGCCATCGGTGACCCACGGGCATGCATCGATCGCCGCCCTGTCGCGCTTCTGCGCGATCAACTCGGCGGTCGAGGTCGATCTGACCGGCCAGGTCAACGCGGAGACGCTCGGGGGGCGCTATGTCGGCGCGGTGGGCGGACAGGTGGATTTCGTGCGCGGCGCCAATGCCTCGCCGGGCGGGCGTGCCATCATCGCGCTGCCGTCGACGGCGCGCGGAGGCACCGTGTCGCGGATCGTCCCGCAGGTGACGACGGCGACCTGCGGCCGGTCCGACGCCGACGCAATCGTCACCGAATGGGGAGTCGCGGACCTGCGCGGTTGCACGATCTCGCAGCGCGTCGACAAGATGATCGCGATCGCCGCACCGCAATTCCGCGAGGAATTGGCGCGCTCCTGGCGCGACCGGTGGAGAACCGCGCATGAGTAGTGCCGCAAAAGGACCGCTCGCCGGACTGCGCATCGTGGAGATGGCCGGGATCGGGCCCGCCCCGTTTGCGGCGATGCTGCTCGCGGACCTGGGCGCAGAGGTGGTCCGGATAGACCGGCCGGAGACGTCGGGGCTCGGCATCGAGCGCCCATCGGCCTACGACTTCACCGCCCGCGGCCGACGATCCGTCGCCATCGACCTGAAGCAGCAGGGCGGCGTCGGCTGTGTGCTGGATCTCATCGACCGTGCGGACGCGTTGATCGAGGGGTTCCGCCCGGGCGTGATGGAGAGGCTGGGGCTCGGGCCGGACCTCTGCCAGGCGCGCAACCCACGCCTCGTTTACGGCCGTGTTACCGGCTGGGGCCAGGACGGGCCGCTCGCCGGGACCGCCGGGCACGACCTGAACTACATCGCGCTGACCGGCGCGCTCGACGCGATCGGCCGCAAAGGTCAACCGCCGACGCCGCCGGTCAACCTGCTTGGCGACTATGCCGGCGGCAGCCTGCTGCTCGCCTTCGGAATCGTCTGCGCGCTTCTGAACGCGCGTGCGACGGGCGCGGGCCAGGTCGTGGACGCAGCCGTGGTGGACGGGACCTCCCTGCTGGCGACTCCGCTGGTCGGGCTGATCGCGGCGGGTCTCTGGCAGCGGGAGCGCGGCACCAATATCCTCGACAGCGGCGCGCCGCACTACGAGGTCTACCCCTGCGCCGACGGCAGGTTCGTCTCCATCGCCCCGATCGAAGCGAAGTTTCGCAAGGAGCTGCTCGAAGGTCTCGGCCTCGATCCGGCGACCTTCCCGGACGTGTCGGATCGCGCCAACTGGGACGCCGCGCGGCGGCTGATCGCAAACCGCGTGGCGCAGAAGACCCGCGCCGAGTGGTGCGGCCTGTTCGAGGGAACCGACGCCTGCCTGACGCCGGTGCTGTCCTTCGACGAGGCGATCGCCCATCCGCACAATGTCGCCCGGAACTCATATGTGGAGATTGCGGGCATCCCGCAGCCCGCGCCCGCGCCGCGCTTCAGCCGCACGCCCGCGGCGACGCCCTCGCCCCCCGAGGCGCCGGGAGAAAGCGGCGAGGCGGTACTCGCGGATTGGGGCATCTCCGCCGCGCGGATCGATGATCTGACGCATCGGGGCATCCTGGGGCGGCGAAGCCACCCGCCACCCGGCCGGCACTAGAACGGGCGGGAACCCGCCGGCCGGAACAAATTGCTACTCGTGAGAAAGCTATGGTATCTGCGGTCGAAATCGACGGAGACCGCACATGCCGCGCGCGCCAAAATCTCCCGCCAAGGACAACCTTTGGGACGAGATCGCCGACATCAAGCGCGAGAAGATCCTGCAATGCGCGGTCGAACTGTTCTATGAAAAGGGCTACCTGCCGTCGACGGTCGATTCCATCGCCGAGCGTCTTGGCGCGACCAAGCCGTTCGTCTACTACCACTTTCAGAGCAAGATCGATCTGCTTTCCGAGATCTGCCGGCGCGGCACGAGCGAAGCTCTGGCGGTGACGGTCAAGGTCGTATCGCAGTCGTTCGATCCGGTGCGCAAGCTCGCCTTGCTCGTGCGCGAGTTCACGATGGTCGTGCTGGATATGTACAAGCACGTGTCGATCTACTTCCGCGAACAGCTCAACCTGCCCAGGGAAGTCGCCGACGAGATCGCCAAGATGCGGCGCGGCATCGACGCCCATGTCCGCGATCTCCTGTCGGCGGGCAAGGAAAAGGGCGTCTTCGCCTTCGACGACCTCGTCGTGGCGAGCCAGGTGGTGACCGGCATGATGAGCTACGCTTTCGCCTGGTACCGCGAACCGGCGCGGGTCGCCAAGGACCAGATCTGCGGGCAGATGACGACGCATGTCCTGCGCGCCGTCGGGGTGAGCGAACTGCCCGATACGGCCGGCGAGGCCGCCTAGAAATCAGCAAAAATGGCCGAACGGCGGCGCGCACTCGCGGCGCTCCGGCCGACCACACGCGCACCCCGGGCTTGACCGCTGCACGTATCATGCCTAAGGATACTGATCAGTAGGATCACGTACTGCTCGGTTTATTTGACCGGCGTGCGGGTATAACCTGCGAGCCTGGAGGGGCGGCGGTCGTGCCTTGCCACCGTCGAAAGCAAGGGGGGGCTTCCGTTGTCCGGTTCGACGCCGCGCGACATCGCAGCCGCAAAACCTCGCCCTTCCGGGCCGCGCAGGCTGACCGGATCCACACCTCGATCGCGAATTGGAGCATGGCATTGGACTTTGACTTCACGGACGACCAGAAGGCGCTTCGCGACCTGACCCGCAAATTCGTCGAGCGCGAGATGTCGAAGGAGGCCATCTCCGCCTGGGATCGCGACAGCGCGTTTCCGCCGGAGCTGCTGGGCAGGATGGCGGAGATCGGCCTGATGGGCGCCTCGATCCCGGAAGAATATGGCGGCTCTGGCGGCGGAGTGATGGAGGAGACCATCATCCTCGAAGAGCTGGCGCGGCATTCCTCGACGGTCGCACTCGCCTACGGGCTCGACGTCTCGTTCGGCGCCGTCACGATCGAGCGCCACGGCAGCGAGGCGCAGCGCCGCGAGTTTCTGCCGAAGATCGCCAGCGGCGAACTCCACTTCGCCCTGTCGATGACCGAGCCGGACGGCGGCACCGACATCCTGGGTGCCATGAAGACGGTCGCCCGCGAAGACGGCGACGACTACGTCATCAACGGCGCGAAAGTGTTCACCACCGGCCTCAACATCGCATCGTGGCTGTTCGTCGTGGCGCGCACCTCGCGCGATGCCGACAAGCCGTCGCGCGGGCTGACGGTGTTTCTCGTCCACAAGGACACGCCGGGCATTTCCTGGAGCAAGATCGAGAAGCTCGGCTCGCGCTTCCTGCACTCCTACGAGGTCGTCTACCGCGACGTGCGCGTGCCGAAATCGTCGATCATCGGCCAGGAGGGCCGCGGCTGGCATGCGATCCTCGACACGCTGAACAACGAGCGCATCTTCATCGCGGCGACCTGCGTCGGCCTGGGGCAAGGCGCGCTCGACGACGCGGTCGTCTATGCGCGGGAGCGCATGGCCTTCGGCAGGCCGATCGGCCAGTTCCAGGCCGTGCAGCACCAGCTCGCCGACAGCCTGACCGAGATCGAGATGGCCCGGCTGATGACCTACAAGGCGGCCTGGATGCAGGATCGCAACGAGGACTGCTCGCTGCCGGCGTCGATGGCGAAATACTACGCGTCGGAAGCGGCGTTCCGCACCACCGACCGCGGCATGCGCGTGATGGCCGGCTACGGCTTCACCATGGAATACCACATGCAGCGCTACTACCGCGACATCCGCCAGCTGATCTTCGCGCCGATCACCAACGAGATGAGCCGCAATTTCATCGCCCAGGCCGGCTGCGGCCTGCCGAAATCCTACTGAGGCGCCGATGACGCAGGATCCCCTCGAGACCTACCGGAAGATGATGCTGATCCGCGAATGCGAGGCGCAGCTGAACGAGGCTTTCGCGAAGAACCTCTTCCCCGGCTACATCCATTCCTATCTCGGGCAGGAAGCCTGCGCGGTCGGAGTGTGCGACGGGCTGTCCGACACGGATACCATCGTCTCGAACCACCGCGGCCGTGGCCACTATCTCGCCAAGGGCATGGCGCTCAAGCCGATGGTGGCCGAGATGTTCGGCAAGGCGACCGGCATCTGCGGCGGCCGCGGCGGCGAGATGCATGCCGCCGATCCGGCCATCGGCGTTCTGGGCGGCAACGGCATAGTCGGCGGAGGGTTGCCGATCGCCGCCGGCGCGGCGCTGTCGGCACAGATGGACGGCAAGGGCGCGGTGAGTGTCGCCTTCTTCGGCGACGGCGCCTCCAACAACGGATCCTTCGGCGAGACGCTGAACGTGGCGGCGGCCTGGAAGCTGCCGCTGATCCTCGCCTGCGAGAACAATCTCTACGCCGAGATGACGCCGCTGGCTCAGACGGTCGGCCAGCCCGACATCGCGCTGCGCGCCGCCGGCTACGGCCTTCCGGGCGAGGTGGTCGACGGCAACGACGTGCTTGCCGTGAAAGAGGCCGCGGGACGCGCCATCGCCCGGGCGCGCGCCGGAGAAGGGCCGACGCTGCTTGAGCTCAAGACATACCGCTGGGGCGGCCATTTCGAGGGCGATCCGCGGAAATACCGGACCCGCGAGGAGGAAGCGGCCTGGAAGGAGCGCTGTCCGGTGGCGCGCTACCGGAAGGTGCTGCTGGACGACAGAGGAATCGACGAGAGGAGGATAGCGGACCTGGAGGCGAAGGTCGCCGCCGAGGTCGCCGAGGCGATCGCCTTCGCGCTCGAGAGTCCGCTTCCTGTCGCGGAAACCGCCCTGTCGAAAGTGTTCGCCGCATGATCCGCCGCCTGGCCCAACCGTTTCGCTGAGGAAGACAGATGGCGACAAAGACCTATTGCTGGGCGATCGTCGATGCGATGCGCGAGGAGATGGAGCGCGACGAGAAAGTGTTTCTGATCGGCGAGGACGTCGGCGCGCCCGAAGGTGCATTCGGCGCCTCGCGCGGCCTCCAGAAGACGTTCGGCCCGTCGCGTGTGCGCGACACGCCGATCAGCGAGGAGATCATCGTCGGCCTCGGCGTCGGCGCGGCCATGACCGGGCGGCGGCCGATCGTCGAGATCATGTTCATCGACTTCCTCGGCCTGTGCCTCGACCAGATCGCCAACCAGGCGGCAAAGACCCACTACATCTACGACGGCATGTTCAGGATGCCTCTGGTGATCCGCACCAGCAGCGCGGTCGAGATGGGCATCGGTCCGCACCACTCGCAGTCGTGGGAGGCCATCGTCGGCCACATCCCGGGCCTGAAGGTCGTGATGCCGTCGACGCCGCGCGACGCCAAGGGCCTGCTCAAGTCGGCGATCCGCGACAACAATCCGGTCGTCTTCATCGAGCACATCGCGCTTCACCGCCTGAAGGAGGAGATAGAGGACGAGGAGGTCCTCATCCCGATCGGCAAGGCGGACGTGAAACGACAGGGACGCGACGTGACGGTGGTGGCGTCGGGCCTGATGGTCGCCCGCGCGCTCGCCGCCGCCGAGACGCTGGCGAAAGACGGAATCGAGATCGAGGTCGTGGACCCGCGCACGATCAGCCCCATCGATTACGACACGATCGTCGACTCGGTGCGCAAGACGAACCGCGCGCTGGTGGTGACATCGTCGCACAAGCAGTTCGGCTTCGGTTCCGAAGTCGCGGCCGAGGTCCAGGAACGGGCCTTCTTCGACCTCGACCAGCCGGTGAAGCGGCTCTCGCCGCCGTTCACGCCCGCGCCGTTCGGCAAGCAGTTCGACGACTATCTCAACCCCAACACCGATGCGATCGTCGCGGCGGTGCGCGAACTGGTCGCGTAAGGGGGCAACGGATGGGCCACCTACTCGCGATACCGAAGCTCGGCCTCACCATGACCGACTGCACGCTGGTCGCATGGACGAAAGAGGACGGCGACCGGGTCGAGCAGGGCGAAATCCTGTATTCGATCGAGACCGACAAGATCACGTCGGACGTCGAGGCCGACGCGTCGGGCTACCTGCGCCGCTTCGCCGAAACCGACACGATGCATGAGGTGGCAGCTGTCATCGGCGCCCTTTTCGCAACCCGCGACGAGGCGCTCGCCGCGGGGCGCGACGTGCCAGCCAGCCAGCCGGTGGCGGCGGTCGCGGAGACCCCACCCGCCGGGTCTGCACCCCACGCAACGGGCCTGCCGCCGGCGTCCGGGCCCGGGCGCGCGCGCGTCTCGCCGCTGGCACGGCGCATCGCCGCCGAGGCCGCGATCGATCCTGCGGGGCTGGTGGGGACAGGGGCCTACGGCGCGGTGCTGCGGCGCGACGTCGATGCCGAGATCGCCCGCCGCGCCACATCGCCCAAGCCGGCCATGGCTCCTTCCGCAATCGCATCGCCATCAACCGCTGCTCCAGCGCCCGGCGCAGGCGACCGGACGCGTCCGCTTGCCGGCATCCGCCGCGCGATCGCGCAGAAGATGATGCAGAGCCTGCAGACGACCGCGCAGATGACCGGCTTCGGCCGCATCGACATGGCGGAGGCCGTGAGGCTGCGTGAGGCCTGCCTCAAGTCCGAGGCCGAGCTCGGCGTCCGCGTCTCCTACACCGACATTGTCCTGAAGGCCTGCGCCGACGTGCTGGCGACAATGCCGGAGATCAATGCCTCGATCGTCGGCGATGACATCGTCACCTGGGGCGACGTCAATGTCGGTCTCGCGGTCGCGCTGGACGACGGGCTGATCGTGCCGGTGATCCGCAACGCCGACCGGAAGTCGATCGCCGACATTGCCCGCGAACGGATCGATCTCGCTGCCCGCGCCCGCGCCGGGAAACTGTCGCGCGACGATCTCGATGGCGGCACGTTCAGCCTGTCCAATTTCGGCTCCTATGGCGGCGACTTCGAGACGCCGATCCTGAACGCGCCGCAATCGGCGCTGCTCGGCATCGGCGCGATCACCGACGAGCCGGTGGTCCGCGACGGCCAGATCGTCATCCGGCCCATGATGACGATCAGCCTGACCTTCGATCACCGCCTGATCGACGGCGCGGTCGCCGGCCGGTTCCGGACGCGGGTGCGCGGCGCGCTGGAAAATCCCTATGCGACGATGGCGAGAATGCGATGACCAATCCGCTGACCACCTTCGATGGCGCCGAGATCGGCCGGCAGGTCTGCGAGGGTCGGATAACCGTGACGCAGGCCGACATCGACGCCTTCTGCGCGCTGATGGGCTATGACCATCCCGCTTACCGGGCTGATGCGCCGGGAGGCGCCGTGGCGCCAACCTCTATGTGCCTGACCTATGGCCTGCGGCTCGGCTGGGAAGAGGACGTCTTCCCGCCCGGTGCGATCCGGATGGGCGACGAGAACGTCTACGGCGTTCCCGCAAAGGCCGGCGACGCGCTGACGACCGTCCTGACGATCGTCGACCGCTTCGAACGCAAGGGCCGCAAGTTCCTGAAATACGAGATGGTGACGTCGAACCAGCGCGGCGAGCGGGTCTGCACCGTCGCCTTCACCGCCATCGTACCGTGAGGCGCGCATGACCATCCAGGACATCCCGGCACGCATTTCGATCAGCCAGCCGATGATCGACGCCTATGCCCGCCTGTCGGGCGACTTCAATCCGCTCCATGTCGATCCGGCAATGGCCGCCGCGACGCCCTTCGGCGGCACGATCGCGCACGGCTGTATCCCGATGGAACCGATCTTCCAGGCGGCGCAGGCATTGATCGGCCAGCCGGTCATGCCCAAGGGCAGCACGATGTCGCTGCGCTACCTGCGCCCGTCCCAGCCGGGTGACACGATCCATCTCGAGGCGCAGCCCGAGGAGGTTGCGGCGGACAGCGGACGTGCCTTCGCCTTCGCCTGCGTGAACCAGCGCGGCGACAAGGTGATCGAGGGCCGCTGCACCATCCCGGGTGCGTCGTAGGACGCAACCGGTCACGAGAAACACAAGCAGTTCAGGGAGGACGACGATGCCGCAGGAACAGACGAAGATGTTGGACGGCCAGGTCGCCGTCGTCACTGGAGCCGGCCGCGGGATCGGGCGCGCCGTCGCACAGCGGCTGGCCGACCGCGGCGCGAAACTGGTGGTCGCTGACCTTCTCCAGGAGCGGGCGCAGGCGGTGGCGGCCGAGATTTCCGCCGGCGGGGCGCAGGCCATCGCCGTACAGGTCGACACCGGGCACCGCGACCGGATCGACGCGATGATCGCGAGTGCGGTCGAGGCTTTCGGCCGCATCGACATCCTGGTCAACAATGCCGGCATCGCGCGGGGCGCGAAGTTTCTCGAGACATCGCCGCAGCACTGGGACGATCATATCCGCATCAATCTCGGCGGCGTCTTCCACTGTTCGCAGGCGGCAGCACGCGTGATGGCGCCAGCCGGCTACGGCCGTATCGTCTCGATCGCCTCCGTCGCCGGCCTGATGGGACCGATCGACCTGTCGGCCTACGGCGCGTCGAAGGCCGGCGTGATCGGGCTGACGCGGGCGATGGCGCTCGAACTCGCTGAATACGGGATTACCGCCAACGCGATAGCGCCGGGCCCGATCGACACCGAGCTGCTGCGCGAGGCATGGTCGCCGGAAGCCTATGCCGAACGCTCGCGGCACATTCCGGCCGGGCGGTTGGGACAGGTTGGCGAGATCGCTCATGCGGTCGAGATGCTGGTCTCGCCGGAGGCCGGCTACATCTCCGGCGTGACGCTTCCGGTCGACGGGGGGTCGGTCGCGGCCGGCGCCTACATGGTCGAACGCTATCGTCGCACCAGGGCTTCATGAGGCTGGTTCATCTGTGGAGATCGGCGCGCCGCGGCGTAAGCCGGTGTGCGCAGCTGCACGGACGATAAAGCGGCCGGACGCCGGGAAGGTCTTGACCAATAGGGCCATCAGGTTTACCGATACCCACCAGTAGAATGCGATACCAATAGGACCTTGGGCATCGTATCCACGATCGCGATCCGGGAGGAGCCCGTCGCGAAACTCCACCGGGATGAACCACGTTCACCCGGAGGCTAGACGGAAGGGAGGGCGTGATGCGGACGATGCGTTTGACCCAGGAAGGCGTCGTTTTCCTGATCGCGCTCGTGCTGTTCGTCGGCTTCGCGATCACCCTCACCGACTTCGTATCGCCCGGCAACCTGATGACGCTGCTGCGCAGCGTGGCGATCCTCGGCATCCTCGGCCTCGGCATGGGGCTGGTGGTGGTCGGCCGCGGCATCGATCTGTCGATGGTGGCGGTCATGGTCGTCGCCGTGTCCTGGGCGATCGTCATCGGCCAGACCGAGATCGGCTTCGCCACCGGCATCGCGGCCGGACTGGCCTTCTGCGTCCTGACCGGCCTCGTGGTCGGCGTGCTCGTGGCCTATGCCGAAGTGCCGGCGATCTTCACCACGCTGGCAATGGGATCGATCGTCTACGGCATCGGACGCAGCCTGTTCTTCACGCTCGACGTCCAGAACGTCCCGCCGGGCAACGAGTGGTTTGCATTCCTCGGCCGCGGCACGATTCTCGGCATCCCGATGGCCATCATCGCCTTCGGCATCGTTGCCGCCGTCCTGCACCTCGTGCTGCGCAAGACGCGGTTCGGCCGGTTCATCTATGCGAGCGGCGACAATCCGCAGGCGGCGCGCATCGCCGGCCTGCCCTACCGGCCCCTGCTGGTGACGCAATACGTCGTCAGCTCCTGCATCGCCTATGTCGCCGGCCTGGTGATGGCGGCGTCCGTGTCGGGCATGAACACGCGCATCTTCAACTCGACGATGATCTACGACGTGCTTCTCGTCGTCGTGCTGGGCGGCATTGGGCTGGCCGGCGGACGCGGCGGCGTGCGCAACGTCATCGTGGGCACCCTTCTCGTCGGCGTCCTGCTCAACGGCATGACGATCATGAATATCAGCCTCACGTACCAGAATCTGATCAAGAGCGTCATCCTTCTGATGGCGATCCTGATCGACACCCTGCTCAACCCGCGTGACGAGCAGACATCCCAGCAGGGCGACATCTGAAGCACGTACAAACTCAACCCACGAAGCGTTCGTATCCAGGGAGGAACTGACATGAAGCTTTCATCGATTGCAGGCGGCGTTGCCGCTCTCGTGCTGGCGGTCTGCGCCGGCGGCGCGACCTTCGCGCAGGAAAAGGGCATGGATAATCCGCGCCGCGGGCCGTACATGGAACAGCTCAAGGGCAAGCGCGTGGTCTTCGTGCCGCTGGCAATGGGCTTCGACCTGACCGAGGCCTGGGCGGCGGTCCTCAAGAAGCAGGCGGCCAAGCTCGGCTACACGTTCGACATCCGCGACCCGAACTGGAACGCCGATGCCGGCGCCCGCGCCATCCAGGACGTCATCACCGAGGGCACCGATGTCCTCGTGACGCACAATCCCGACATCCAGTCCTACGGCCGACTGCTGCAGCAGGCCGAGGCGGCGGGCATCAAGGTGATCCAGCTCAACATGGAGACCACGACGCAGACCGACGCCTATATCGGCGCAGACTGGGTCGAGATCGGTGAAGCCGGCGGCCGCGCGCTCGTCGACCGCTGCTCGCCCGGCAAGGGCATCTCCAACAAGATCGCCATCATTCAGGGCATCCCGACGGGCGCCGCCGACGTCTACCAGATGCGCGGTCTGTGGAACGTGCTCGATGCACATCCCGAGATCGAGGTCGTGTCCCAGCAGGCGGGCAGCTACGACCCGTCCAAGGCGCGCTCGATCATGGCGACGATCATCCAGCAGCATCCCGACCTGTGCGGTTCCTTCGGCATCTGGGACTCGCAGGAAGCCGGCGCCGGCTCGGCGCTGCAGGAAGCCGGCAAGGCCGACCAGGTCTTCAGCGTGACCAGCGGCGGCGGCAACGAGACCGCGTGCGAGAACCTGAAGAAGGGCCTGTTCGACATGCTGATCAGCTACAACGCCCCGCTCCAGGGCGAGGTCACCGCCGCCAAGGTCGCTGAACTGCTGGAAAGCAAGGATGCCGCCGGCACGCGGAAGACGACCTTCTTCACGCCGCTGACCACCATCACTGCCGACAATGCCAACGGCTTTAACTGCTGGTCCCTCAACGACTTGAAGTAGGCGTCCAGCACTCGATCCGGTGACCCATGACCTCGCAAACGCTCACTCGTCTGCGCTACACGTATCTCCCCGATCATCTGATCGGGGAGATCCTCTCCAAGCGCTGGATCGATAATGCCATTCCCGTCCTGACGCTGGCGCTGATCATCGCGGTCTTCGGCAGCGTCATCGGCAACTTCTTCAGTTTGGGCAGCATCGGCAACATCTCGCAGCAGGTGGCCGAACTCGGCCTGCTGACGCTGGCGCTCACGATCGTCATGCTCTCCGGCGGCATCGACCTCTCGATCGGCTCGATCTTCGGGCTGGCGGTCCTTGCGACTCTGATCTGCATGAATGCGCTCGGCCTGCCCGTCGGCGTGGCGCTCGTCGCGGCGCTGGCGACCGGCATGCTGTGCGGTCTGATCAACGGCCTTCTCATCGGCTATCTGCGCCTGCGCGCCTTTCTGACCACGCTCGTGATGCTGATCATCCTGCGTTCGGTCTACGAGATCGTCTTCCTGAACTTCGCCACCCGCATCGTCAGCGGCATGCCGCAGTCGAAGCTGTGGGACTATCTCGCCTTCGGCAAGATCTACGGCATCCCGGCCGCGCTGGTCATCACCCTTGCGATCGCGCTGGTCCTGCACGTCATCCTCTCCCGCGCGCGCCACGGCTGGCACATCACGGCAGTGGGCGGCGCGCGCCGCTCCGCCTACAACGCCGGCATCAACGTGCGCCGCACGATCTGCTCGGCCTATGTCTGGTCGGGCGGGCTGGCCGCGCTGGCGGGCTTCATCTACGCCGCGCGGCTCGGCAGCGCCGGCGCCGACACCGGCGCCGGTCTCGAGATCACGGCGCTGACGGCGGCGGTGCTCGGCGGCATCTCTCTCGGCGGCGGTCGCGGCTCGGTCGCCAAGGCGCTGATCGGCACGATCAGCGTGGCAGCGCTCTCGTCCGGCCTCGTCCGCCTCGGCGTGCCCGGCCCGATGAACTCGCTCATCCTCGGCGCGGTGCTCATCATCGCCGTCTTCGTCGACGTGCGCTGGATGAAGAACAAGCAGAAGATTCTGAACACCGTCTACATGTCGCCCGCCTATGTCGTGATGCCCAAGGCGGCCGAGACGGCGCTCGGCTCGGGCTCGCCTTACGCCGTCAACGACAAGCTGCGACAGGTCGAGGCGATCGGCCTCGGCATCCTCGAGGGGCCGGAAGACTGCGTCCTCGACCGCGACGACAACCTCTACTGCGGAACGCGGCACGGCGACGTCATGAAGTTCCACGGGCCGGACCACAAGACCTGGGAGGTCTTCGCCCACGTCGGCGGCCACCCGCTCGGCATCCAGATGGACCGGGACAACAACATCGTCACCTGCGTTGGCGGCATGGGTCTCTACATGATCACGCCCCGGCGCGAGGTGGTGAAGCTGACGGACGAGACCAATCGCAGCGCGTTCTCGATCATCGACGATTCACAGCTCAAGATCGCCGACGACCTCGACATCACCGACGACGGGCGCGTCTATTTCAGCGAGGCGACGATCCGCTACAACATCGCCAACTGGCCGATGGACGCGCTGGAGAGCCGGGGCAACGGCCGCATCGTCTGCTACGACATGAACACGAAGAAGACGCACACCGAGCTGAAGAACCTGGTGTTCCCGAACGGCGTCTGCATCGCGCAGGACCAGAAGTCCTTCTACTTCGCTGAGAGCTGGGGCTGCCGGCTCTCCCGCTACTGGTTTGACGGACCGAAGAAGGGAACGCTCGAGGTCGTCATCGACAACCTGCCCGGCTATCCCGACAACATCAACCGCTCCTCCGACGGTCACTACTGGTTCACGCTGATGGGCATGCGCACGCCGTCGCTCGACCTCGCTTTGCGCATGCCGGGCTTCCGGCGCCGCATGGCGAGGCAGATCGCCGTCGACGAATGGCTGTTCCCGAACATCAACAATGGCTGCGTGCTCAAGTTCAACGAGAAGGGCGAGATCCTCGACGCCTTGTGGGATCTCGGCGGCCAGAACCACCCGATGATCACCTCGATACGCGAGCACAGGGGCAACCTCTATCTCGGCGGTATCTCCAACAACCGCATCGGCAAATACAAAATCCCCGGCGCCGATCCGAACTGGTGCGCCCTTGACGCCCGCTGGGGGAAGCCATGAGCTCCGGTCTCTTCTCACGCTGGGCCGACTCGTTCTTCCGCCGCGGCGAATTCAGCGTCACCGTGCCGGTGATGGACGGGCCGCTGCGGCCGAACCGCCTCCTGGAGGAGGCCGATGTGGCCTTCCGCGTCGATGGGCTGGACAATCTGACGGCGGCCGGCGGCACGGTCCTGTGCTCGAGCGGGCCGCGCCTCCTGTCCTGGACGCCGGGCTATGCCGAGGCCAGCGAAATCGCGCGCTGTGACAGCGTCATCTCCGCCCTGGCCAGCGAGCCGGGCGGCGCCGTGGCGATCGGCCTCGACGCGGGCGGCGTGCTCATCCGCGGCGGTCCACACGACGGGCGCAGGGTCGGCGACGGCAAGCTGAACTGTCCGACCGCTCTCCTCTTCCTCGACGCCGACACGATCGTCGTCGCCAACGGCTCGGCGAAACGCCGCCCCGCCGAATGGAAGCGCGACCTGATGTCGATCGGCTCGTCAGGCTCGGTCTGGCGGGTCGACCTGCCCAGCGGTGAGGCGACGCGCTTGGCCGACGGGCTGGCCTTCCCCTATGCCGTCGCTCCGGCGCCCGGCGGGCGTGTGCTGGTCAGCTGCGCCTGGCGCCATCGTATCGTCTCCATCGACGCCGCGGGGCGCGAGGCGATGAAGTCCGTGCTCGACGATTTGCCCGGCTATCCTTCGCGCATCGTCGCGGCCCAGAAGGGGGGCTACTGGCTCTCCGTCTTCGCCGTCCGCACCCAGCTGGTCGAGTTCGTGCTGCGCGAACACAAATACCGCGAGCAGATGATGGCCGAGATCCCGGTCGACTACTGGGTCGGGCCCGATCTCACCAGCGGGCAGAGCTTCCTCGAGCCGCTGCAGGGCGGCGGCATCAAGCAGATGGGCATCCTCAAGCCCTGGGCGCCGGCGCGCTCCTACGGCCTCGTGGTCCGGTTGGATGCCGGCTTCAATCCGGTCGCCAGTTTCCACAGCCGCGCCGACGGCCATGTCCACGGCGTGACGTCGGTCTGCGAGATCGCCGGCCGCCTGATCGCCGGCGCCAAGGGTCCGGGTCTCGCGGTCAACGTGCCGCTTCAGGCGGGAGAGCTGGCATGAGCAATGCTGTCCTCGAAATGCGCGGCGTGACGAAGGAGTTCCGCGGCGTCCCGGCGATCCAGTCCATCGACTTCACGCTGCGCGACGGAGAAGTCCATGCGCTGCTGGGCGAGAACGGAGCGGGCAAGTCGACGCTGAGCAAGATCCTCGCGGGCGTCCATCATCCGACCCACGGCGACCTCCTGATGGACGGCAAGCCGCTTGTCCTGTCCACCCCGGCCGACGCGCTGCACAAGGGCATCGCGATGGTGTTCCAGGAGACCAACCTGGTGCCGTCGATGACGGTTGCCCAGAACATCTATCTCGGTGACGAGAAGCTGCTCAACCGCCTGCGCGGCCTCTACATCCAGGCGCAGCAGTTCCTGCAGTCGCTCAACTTCCACGTCGACCCGATGGCGCTGGTGTCGGAGCTCGGCGCCGCGCAGAAGCAGATGGTCGAGATCGCCCGCGCCGTGCACCACAAGGCGCGCATCATCATCTTCGACGAACCCACGGCGACCCTTACGCCCGAGGAGAAGCACCATTTCTTCAACCTCGTGCGCCGGCTGAAGCAGCAGGGCGTCTCCATCCTCTTCATCAGCCACGCGCTGGAGGAGGCGCTGGCCCTGTCGGACCGGATCACCGTGCTGCGCGACGGACAGCATGTCGTCACCGACGACACGCGCAATTTCGACCGCGACAAGATCATCCAGGCAATGGTCGGCCGCACGCTGTCGGGCGACCTCTACGGCACCGCCGGCCAGCGCGACCGCGCCGTGCGCAAGCCGGGCAGGCGCGTGCTCAGCGTCCAGAACGTCTCGATGGGGCGCATCGTGCGCAACACGTCCTTCTCGGTCTTCTCGGGCCAGGTGACCGGCTTCTTCGGCCTCGTCGGCGCCGGGCGCACCGAGACGCTGAAGATCATCGCCGGTGCCCACAAGCGCGATACGTTCTTCGGCGGCGAGGTCGTCTTCGAGGGCAGGCGCGTCCGCTACCGCGTGCCGCGCACGGCGGTGCGCGACGGCATCGTCTACGTCACCGAGGACCGCAAGATCGAAGGCTTCTTCGAGACCATGTCGATCGCCGAGAACATTCACATCGGCCATCTCGCAACCGGCACGAATCCCCTCTCGATCGTCTCCATGCGTGAGGCGCGGGCCATGGCGGCGGAGTGGATCAAGGCGCTCGACGTCAAGGCGATCGACGGCAATGCCCGCATCATCGAACTGTCGGGCGGCAATCAGCAGAAGGTGGTCATCGCCAAGGCGCTGATCCAGAAGCCGAAGCTGATCATCTTCGACGAACCGACGCGCGGCGTCGACGTCGGCGCCATCGTCGAGATCCACGGCCTGATCAACCGGCTCGCCGACGAGGGCATCGCCGTCGTGGTCATCTCGTCCTACCTGCCGGAGATCATGAACCTGTCGGACCGCATCCTGATCGCGCGGCAGGGCAAGATCGTGGAGGAAATGGACCGCCGCGAGGCCAACGAGCAGAAGATCATGTACGCCGCGGTGCACTGATGCCGGCCCCTGCCGCGAAGATCAGCCTGGTCACGGGTGCGGGGAGCGGTCTCGGTCGCGCGACTGCGCTTGCGCTTTCCGCGCGCGGCGATCGCGTGGTGATCTGCGACCTCGACGAAAAAGGGCTCGACACCACCGCCTTCGCGATCAATGCCGCTTTGGGCACGCTGGCTGCAGCGATCTGCGATATCTCGTCTCCCGAGGGAGCTCGAAAGGCCGTGGCGACTGCCGTCGAGGCGTTCGGCGGGCTTGACTACGCGGTCAACAATGCAGGCGTCGAGGGCAAGCGCGCGCCCGCGGGCGACTACGACTTCGCCGAATGGCGGCGCGTGCTCTCGATCAATCTCGACGGCGCGTTTCTCTGCATGCATGCCGAGATCGCCGCGATGCTTGCACGCGGCGGCGGTTCGATCGTCAACGTGGGGTCGACGGCGTCCATCGGCGGGGTGGCCGGCATGGCGGCCTACACGGCCTCCAAGCACGGACTGATCGGCCTGACGAAGGCGGCGGCATTGGACTATGCGGCCCACAACATCCGCGTCAACGCCATCTGTCCCGGCTCCTTCCGCACGCCGATGAGCGAGCGCCTGTTTGGCGCCGACATGGGCGGCATGGCCGCGGACACCCCGATGAAACGCCTGGGAACGGTCGAGGAGATCGCTCAGGTGATCCTGTTCCTGTGCTCGGACGCTTCCTCCTTCATGACCGGGGCGGCGCTGCCGGTGGAAGGCGGGAAGCGCGCGCGCTGAGGACCGGAGACGGGAGGGGATCGTCATGGATGTAGCTGGCAACGAGACTGTTCCGGCACTGCTGTCGCGGCAGGTCGAGAAGAATCCCGACAAGACCTTCCTCGTCTTCGAGGACGATGCGGGCGGGGTATCCGATTTCACCTACGGACAGTTCGCCTCCCGCGTGAGCAGGCTCGCCAACCATCTCGCGGCTGGCGGATTGAAAGCCGGCGACACGATGGCGGTCATGCTTGCCAACTGCTCGGAATTCCTCGTCGCCTGGTTCGCGATCAACCAGGTCGGCGCCGTCATGGTGCCGATCAACGTGCTCTACTCGGCCGACGAGCTCGCCTACCTGCTCGGCAATGCCGAATGCGCGGGCTTCATCACCGAGCCGGCCTTCCTGCCGCAGTTCCGCGCCGTCGAGGCCAGCTGTCCGTCGGTGCGGGTGAAGGTCCTGGCGCGGTCGTCCGCCCCCGAAGCCGGTTTCGATCTCCTCGCCGGCATCGAGGCGACCGGCGATGCCACCTGGCGCCAGGTGAAGATCGACCCGGCGTCGCCGGCGCAGATCATCTACACATCCGGCACCACGTCTCGGCCCAAGGGCGCGATCATCAGTCACCGTTCCACGGTCATCCAGGGGATCGCCATGGCGATGCTGTTCGGCATGACGGAAAACGAGCGGAGCTGCGTCGTGCTGCCGCTCTTCCACGTCAATGGCCAGTATGTCGGCACGATCCCGGCACTGACCGTCGGCGGAACTGTCGTTCTGCTGCAGAGCTTCAGCGCGCGCCGCTTCTGGGCGCAGGTCAAGGCGCACCGCTGCACCTTCATGAGCATCGTGCCCATGCTGTTGCGCACCATGCTGGCGCAGCCGCCGCAGCCGGACGATGGCGAGCACAACCTGCGCTTCTCCTTCTACGCGCTGCCGACTTCGACGGAGGAATGGACCGCCTTCGAGACCCGGTTCAACGTCAGGCTGATCGAAGGCTACGGCCTGTCGGAGACGCTCGGCATCTGCACCTCCAACCCGCTGGTGCACGGCCTCGCCAAGCGCCACTGCATCGGCCTGCCGGTGCTCGGCCGCGAGGTCCGCATCGTCGATGAGGCGTGGAACGACCTGCCGGCCGGCGAAAGCGGCGGCATCGTCGTGCGCGGCGAGCCGCTGTTCTCCGGTTACTTCCGCAACCCCGAAGCCACGGCCGCCTGCATGCGTGACGGCTGGTTCGCCACCGGCGACAACGGCTGGTTCGACGAGGACGGATACCTTCACTTCCTCGACAGGTCGAAGGACGTCATCAAGCGCGCCGGCGAGAACATCGCGGCGGGCGAGGTCGAGCGCGTGCTCAACGAGCATCCGGCGGTGGCGGAATCGGCCGTCATCGGCGTCTTCGACCCTCTGCGCGACGAGGCGGTCAAGGCCTTCGTCGTGCTGAAGCCGGGCGCCGCCGCCACCGAGGACGAACTGAAGGCCTGGTGCGCGACCTATCTCGCGAAGTTCAAGGTGCCGAGCTTCGTCGAGTATCGCGCCGACCTGCCGAAGACATCCATCGGCAAGATCATGAAATACCAGCTGCGCGCCGAGCAGGCGCCGCCTTCCGCGCGATAGCCAGCCGTCGATGGACCATCGAGGCAGGTCCTAGCCGGGCCGTCCGACGTCGCGCGGCGAGATCCCGTATTTTCGCCGGAACAGGGTGCTGAAATGCGCCGAACTGTTGAAGCCGTGATCGAAGGCGATCGAGGTGATCGACCGCCCGTCGCCCCTGGCCAGGCAGTCGTAGCTAAGCTGCAGGCGCCGGTTCCAGATCCATTCCGAGGCCGACATCTCGCAGGGCTCGAACAGGGTGTGCAGATAGCGCAGCGACATGCCGTTCGCCGCCGCGATTGCCTCGAGAGACAGGTCGGGATTGCCGATATGGTCCTCGATCCAGCGCTGCACCGACATCAGGCGAGCCTTCTTCACCGAACCCTCGGCGGCCGGCATGTCACCCTCCGACGAGAGCAGCGTGAAGGCGAGAACGTCCATCAGCTGGTTGCCGAGGCCGGCCCTGATCGTGTCCTCCAGCTTCGAGCCCTCCGTCGCCAGCGTCGCGCAGAACTCGGTCGCGATGCGTCCCAGGCCCTGCGTCGTGTTGAGCGAGGCCGATACGGGTATCCGCTCGCGCGGGAAGCGCTGGGCGAAGTCGTCGCGCGGGATCTCGAGATAGAACGAGCGCACCTCGCCATGGCACTGCAGCTCGTATTGCTCGGTCGCGCAGAAGATGGCGCCGCGCGCCGCATTCGAGCGGTGGGTCGAACCGTGCTGCAGGACGCTCAGATTGCCGCGGTGGATCAGCTGCAGGTAGTAGCAGTCCTTGTCGAGCTTCGAGATGTGCTCCCGATTGCGGCGGATGCGCTGCTCGGACAACAGGATGTCGGTCATCACGACGTCGCCGAACTTCGCCTCGCGGATGAAGCCCCGGTAATTGTCCGGATCGGTCGCCTTGACATCGACATGGACATAGACGTCGCAGATGGCATCCCGCCAGGCGCTGTAGCGCTGCGCCGGGGCAAGATCGTCGGTCTGAAAGACAAGGTCCATGGGTCCTCCACCCTGGCCATGCGCGCAAGTTGACAGCAGCGGGATAACCTCCGTCCAGCCGCCGTCCCCGTGCCTCCGGAGCCGACACTAGTCGCCAAACAATTCGCCGTCCAGCGGCCGCCCGGCCGAGTGCGCGCACAGGCAAAAAGTCTGCACGGCCAGAGAAGAACGGACGCCGCGCCACCGATAATGTCCCGCCGCCGTATCGATCTCGCGATCGTCCGACGGCGCGGCGGGGAGGGCCGACATGCCGGGAATGGGGCGTCTGAGCCAGGAGCAGATCGTTTTCGTCCTCGCCGTGGGGCTCTGCGCGGTTTTCGCCGTCGCGCTGCCGGGGTTCCTCACCACCAACAACGTGCTGAACCTGGTCCGGAGCGTCTCGATCCTCGGCATCCTCGGCGTCGCGATGGGGCTTGTGGTCATCGGCCGCGGCATAGACCTTTCGCTGGTGGCGCTGATGGCGATCTCGGTCGCCTGGACGCTGAGCCTGATCGAGGGCGGCATGCCCTTGCCGCAGGCGATCGCCATCGGCCTCGCCTTCAGCCTCTTCATCGGCGCGGTGAACGGCTGGTTCGTCGCCTATGTCGAGATCCCGGCGATTTTCGCGACGCTCGCCATGGGAACTCTCGTCTACGGCTTCGGCAGATATTTCCTGTTCGACCTCGACGTCGTCTACATGCCCCCGGCCGGCGCGCCGCTGCTGTGGATAGGCCAGGGAACGCTGATGGGTGTTCCGGTACCGATCTACCTGTTCGCCGGCGTCTGCCTGGCGGGCTACCTGTTTCTTCGATACGCCAGGGCCGGTCGCTATCTTCGCGCCGTCGGCGACAACATGCTCGCCGCGCGCATCACCGGCGTGCCGACACGGCCGACGGTCGTGATGCAATACGTGCTCTCCTCGCTGATCGGCTATCTCGCCGGCATCATCACGGCAGCCTCGGTGGCCTCGATGAACACGCGCGTCGCGATCTCGACCTACGTCTACGACGTGATCCTGGTCGTGGTGCTCGGCGGCATCGGCCTGTCCGGCGGCAAGGGCGGCATCCGCAATGTCATCGTCGGTACGCTGCTGATCGGCGTGCTGCTCAACGGCATGACGATCATGGACATCCAGTACACCGTCCAGAACGTGATCAAGGGCGCGATCCTGCTCACCGCGATCGTCATCGACACGATCCTCAATCCCCGCGACGAACAGACCGCTCAGCAGGGCGACATCTAGAACCAGGTCAACAATGGGAGGAAGACCATGCGACTGATCAAGACAGCCACACTCGCCGCGGCGCTCGCGCTCTGCGGCGGCGCCGCACACGCCCAGGAGGGCATCGACGACCCGACCCGGGCGCCTTACTATGACTCCTTCAAGGGCAAGAAGGTCGCCTACGTGCCCGTCGCGATGGGCTTCGATCTGACCGAGGGCTGGGCGGCCGGCCTGAAGGAAGCGCTCGAGCCGCTCGGCGTCACCTTCGACATCCGCGATCCGAACTGGTCGACGGACGCGGGCGCGCAGGCGATCACCACGCTGATCTCCGAAAAGCCGGACGTAATCGTGGTCCACAACCCGGACGTCCAGTCCTACGCCCGCCTGCTCAAGAAGGCCGAGGAAGCGGGAATCTACGTCGTGCAGGTGAACATGCGGTCGAGCTATTCGACCGACGTGTTCGTCGGCGCCGACTATGTCGGCATGGGCCAGCAGATCGGCGAGAGGCTGGTCGAGGTATGCTCGCCGTCCAAGGGCGGTTCGGGCAAGGTCGCTATCACCCAGGGCGTGCTCACGGCGGCGGCCTCGATCTACCAGATGCAGGGCATCAACAACGTCCTGTCGAAGCACCCGGAGATCCAGCTCGTCTCCAACCAGGCGGCCGACTGGGATGCGACCAAGGCGAAGAACATCGCCGCGACCGTGATCCAGCAGCATCCGGATCTCTGCGCCATCACCGGCTTCTGGGATGTGATGGACGTCGGCACGGCGGCCGCGATCAAGGAATCGGGAAAGAACGTCTATTTGCTGACTCAGGGCGGCGGAAACCGCATGGTGTGCGACGGCCTCGCCAACGGCACCTATTCGGAATCCGTCGTCTATTTCGTGCCCGGCCAGGCGCGCGACATGGCGACCATGATCAAGCAGCTGCTGCAGCTGAAGCAGCCCGCCGGCACGACCAAGACGACGCTGTTCACGCCGCTCACCTTCCTCCGGAAGGACAACATGACAGCGGCGTCGTGCTGGGACATGCCCACCAAGGGCTGACACTTCGGCGCGGGCGGCTCCGGCCGCCCGCTTTCCTCATGAACCAGGCAGACAATCATGGCCGCATCTGACCGGATCGTGCGCTGGCGCTATCGCCTTGTGCCGGATCATCTCCTCGGCGAGATCCTGACGAAACGCTGGGTCGACAATGCGATCCCGGTCCTGATCCTGATCGTGGTGGCGGCCGTGTTCGGCTGGCTCATTCCCGACTTCTTCTCCGCGGCGGGAATCTCCAGCCTGATGCGGCAATGGGGCGAGTTCACCCTGATCGCGCTGGCGCTGATGATCGTCATGGTGGCGGGCGGCATCGACCTGAGCGTCGGCTCGACCTTCGCGCTCGGCAACATCGTCGCGCTGACCCTGATCACGGTGGCGGGATGGCCGGTGCCGGCGGTGATCGCGGCGACCCTCGCCTGCGGCGCGCTGGTCGGCCTCGTCAACGGCGTGCTGGTCGGCTACCTGCGGCTCCGCGCCTTCCTCACGACGCTGGTGACGCTGATCATCGTGCGCGCCATCGTCGACATGATGCTGCTCAAATATTCGGTGGCGATCGCGGCCGGCTTCGTCGATTCCGACCTCTGGTACTATTTCGGCGAGGGCGACGTCTTGGGCGTACCGTTCAGCGTCGCGACGGCGCTGGTGCTCGCGCTCGTCGCGCACCTGATCCTGAGCCGCAGCCGGGTCGGCTGGCACGTTCTTGCCGTCGGCGGCTCGCGCCGGTCCGCGCACAATGTCGGCATTCCGGTGCGGCGGGTCATCTGCATGACCTATGTCGTATCCGGCACGCTGGCGGCCCTTTCCGGCGTCCTCTTCGCCTCGCGGCTGGGCGGCGCGGGGGCAGATACCGGCGTCGGTCTAGAGATCGCCGCGCTCACGGCCGCCGTGCTCGGCGGCAACAGCCTCGGCGGGGGCAGGGGATCGGCCGCCAAGGCCATCATCGGCGCCATCATCGTCATGATCATGGTCAACGGGCTGGTCCGGATCGGGGTGACCAGAGGCGGCAGTTCGCTGCTGCTCGGCATGGTCCTGCTCGCCGCGGTTGCCATCGACGTGCGCTGGCTGAAGAACCGGCACAAGTTCCTGTCCAAGGTCTACGTTTCGCCGACCTATTCGGAACTGCCCGAGGCGCCTGCGACCTCCGGCTCGTCGCCCTATGCACTGAACGACCGGCTGCGTTCCGTGGAGGCGATCGGGCTCGGCCAGATCGACGGACCCGAGGACGTCATCCTCGACGAGGACGACAACATTTATGTCGGCAACCGCACCGGCGACATCGTCCGTTTCCTCGCGCCGGACTATGCGCGCCAGGAGGTCTTCGTCCATTGCGGCGGGCGGCCTCTCGGCATGGCGTTTGCCCGCGACGGCTCGCTGATCTGCTGTATCGGCGGGATGGGGCTCTACAGGATCACGCAGGACCGCAGGATCGAGCGCCTGACCGACGAGACGAGCCGCTCCTGGTTCTCGATCATCGACGATTCCCGCCTGCGCCTTGCCGACGATCTGGATATCGCTCCCGATGGCCGCATCTTCTTCAGCGAGGCCACGATCCGCTACGAGATGCACGAATGGCCCGTCGACTGCCTCGAATCGCGCGGCAACGGCCGCATCATCTGCTTCGACCCGAAGACGGGCACCACGCACACCCTCCTGAAGAACCTGCTGTTCCCGAACGGCATCTGCATGACGCATGACGGCCAGTCGTTCCTGTTCGCGGAGACCTGGGCCTGCCGCGTCAGCCGCTACTGGTTCGACGGGCCGAAGAAGGGAACCGTCGAGGTCGTCATCGCGGACCTGCCGGGCTATCCCGACAACATCAACCGCGCCTCCGACGGCACCTATTGGCTGGCGCTGGTCGGCATCCGCACGCCGTCGCTCGACCTGGCGCTGAAGATGCCGGGCTTCCGCAAGCGCATGGCGCGCCGCATCGCGCCCGACGAGTGGATGTATCCGAACATCAACACCGGCTGCATCGTGCGCTTCGACGAGACCGGGCGGATCATCGAGACGCTGTGGGACTTCGGCGGCGAGAACCATCCGATGATCACCTCGATGCGCGAGCACAAGGGCCATCTCTACATCGGCGGCATCCTCAACAACCGGGTCGGACGCCTCAAGCTCGATGGCGCAGACCCGAGTTGGACCGGCTGGCAATCCTACTGGGGGCGTTCATGATCCGCGCGCTCGGAAGGGCTTTCGACAATCTGTTCGGCCGCGGTGATGCGGCGGTGACGGTGCCGCCGCTGGATGGCGCGCTACGGCCGAACCGCCTGCTGGACGAGACCGGCTCGCGCGTTCCCCTCGCCGAGGTCGACTGCCTCGCCCTGCATGGCGCGGACCTCGTCGCATCGGCTGGCGACAGCGTCTTCGCGCAGGAAGCCGGCGGCCAATGGATGCGCCGTCGCAGCTACGGCTCGGCCGTCGTCGGTCTCGCCGCGATCGGAGCGGACGGCCTCGCCGTGGCGCTCGACGGTGGCGATATCGTCGTCGAGGGCGGCCGCTACGACGGGCGCCGCTACCGGGCCGACGCGTCGGTGACGTGCATTACGGCGATGGCCGTGTCCGGCACTGACCTGTTCCTCGCCTGCGGCTCCGCGACCCATCCGGTCGCCGAGTGGCAGCGGGATCTGCTGGAGGGTAATGCCTCCGGCAGCGTCTGGCGTATCGATTTGGAGAGCGGAGCCGCGACCCGCATTGCCGGCGGCCTGGCCTGGCCGGCGGGTCTCGCCGTCGACCGCGACGGGCTGGTCGTCTCCGAAGCCTGGCGGCACCAGCTGGTGCGCATCGGTATCGCCGGCGGCGATCGGCGCCAGGTGCTCCATGCCGACCTGCCGGGCTATCCCGGCCGGATCTCGCCGGCATCGGACGGTCACTGGCTGGCGATCTTCGCGCCGCGCAGCCAGCTCGTCGAGTTCGTGCTGAGGGAGCCCGCCTACCGCAGGCGCATGATGGTCGAGGTGCCGAAACCGTTCTGGGTCGTGCCGAAATTGCGGGCCGGCCGCAGCTACTACGAACCGCTTCAGGGCGGCGGGGTGAAACATCTCGGCCTGCTCAAGCCCTGGGCCCCGACCATGTCCGCCGGGCTCTGCGTCAAGCTCGACGCCGCGTTCCAGCCGCGCTCCAGCCTGCAAAGCCGCGCCGACGGGCGCACGCACGGCGTGACCAGCGCGGCCGAGTATCGCGGGCAGCTCGTCGTGGCTGCGCGGGGCGATGGCGTCGTCGTGTCGATTCCCCTTGCGGGCATTGGACGGGGAGGCCGCGCATGACCCCGATCGTCGAACTGCGCAATGTCACGAAGGAGTATCGCGGCGTCCCGGCCGTGCAGAACGTCTCGTTCGCGCTCGAGAGAGGCGAGGTACATGCGCTCGTGGGCGAAAACGGCGCCGGCAAGTCGACGCTGACGAAGATGATCGCCGGCGTCGTCGAGCCCACCGCCGGCGAAATCTGGATCGACGGCGCGCGCGTCGAGCTGGGCTCCCCGTCGGACGCGCTCAATCGCGGCATTGCGATGGTCTATCAGGAGACCAGTCTCGTCCCGTCGCTCACCGTCGCGCAGAACATCTACCTCACCGACGACAAGCGCTTCCACCGCCTGCGCGGAATCTACATCGCCGGCCAGCAGTTCCTGCAATCGCTGAACTTTCCCGTCGACCCGACGGCGACCGTTTCGGCACTCGGCGCCGGCCAGAAGCAGATGGTCGAGATCGCGCGGGCCGTGCACCACAATGCCAATGTCATCATCTTCGACGAACCCACGGCGACGCTGACGCCGGAGGAGAAGCATCAGTTCTTCTCGCTGGTCGAGCGGCTGAAACTGCGCGGCGTCTCGATCATCTTCATCAGCCACGCGCTGGAGGAAGCGCTCGCCATCGCCGACCGCATCACCGTCATGCGCGATGGCGAGCATGTCGTGACCGATGTCACCTCGGCGTTCGACCGCGAGAAGATCGTCCGCGCGATGGTGGGACGGACGCTGACCGGCGAACTCTACGGATCGCACAAGGACAGGGCGGTGCGGGAGGCCGGAGCGAAGGTCCTCAGCGTGCAGAACCTGTCGATGGGCAATGTCGTGCGCAACACGTCCTTCTCCATCTTCGCCGGACAGATCACCGGCGTGTTCGGCCTCATCGGGTCGGGCCGCACCGAGGCGGCGAAGGTGGTCGCCGGCGTGATGAAGCGCGACCTCTTCCACGGCGGGCAGGTCCGGTTCAACGGCGCGTCCGTCCGCTACCGCGTGCCCCGGCCGGCCGTGCGCGACGGCATCATCTACGTCACCGAGGACCGCAAGGTCGAAGGCTTCTTCGAGACCATGTCGATCGC
>JAYSFJ010000013.1:0-126748 GCA_041913465.1 Mesorhizobium sp.
GTAGGCAGTAGGCAGTAGGCAGTAGGCAGTAGGCAGTAGGCAGTAGGCAGTAGGGAGTAGGGGCGTTTGCGTTCCGGTGCCGGTCTCAGGTGCTGCCGGCCGGGCTGATCCGCAAATTGTTCGGCAGGGGCGCGCTGGAGCAGGCGAGGTGGACGTCGCGGGCGAGCAGCTTGCGCTTCTTGGCCTGGTGGTCGCGGGAGGCGGCGGCGAGCGCGAGCCCGTAGGGGCCCATCAGCACGCCCACCGCCAGGTTCATCGGCGGCTTCTTGTTGGCCTCCCATTCCGCGGCCGCCGCGCGCGCCTTCTGGCATTCGGGCGAGCTGGCCTTCGGGTCGGAGGGTGCGAATGCGCTGGAGGTGGGCGCCGGCGCGGAGGCGCAGCCGGCGAGCGCCAGGAGGCAGGCGGCGAGGAGGAATCGGGCGAGGGGCATCCATGCTCCATGTTCTCCCACCCGGGACGGGGATTAGCCGAGGCGGGGGCGCGGGGCAAGATGGAGATTTAGGGGGTGAGCGGCCGGTTCGCCGCAGGCGAATTCGTCGTGCCAGTGGCACGACGAAAGGTCGGCGAACGCCGGGAGGCTGCGAAGCAGCCAGGACCCGGCTGGGCGATGCGAGCCCTTCGCTATGGCTCAGGGCGTTCGACCGCTATGAAAGGTCCACCGGACCTTTCATTTCGCCTTCGGCGAACCGCATTCTCACCCCCTCACTTGCGATTTCTAGCACTTAGCCTGCGCAAAGCTTGGCTAAGGTGCTGAAATCGCTTTCTCTCCCGCAAGGGGAGAGATAGGGGGGCGGCGCCGCGCGGTCGTCATCCTCGGGCGACCGGAGCGCAGCGGAGGGAGACCCGGGGATCCATGCCGTGACCGGTGGGAGGGAGAGGCGGTGGCGGTTGGCGTTCCCGACCGCCGGGATCGTCCGCGAGGTCGCGGCATGGATCCTCGGGTCAAGCCCGAGGATGACGAAGGGAAGGGGCGGTTAGCGCCAATCGCCAATGTCGCGCCAACACGCCACTTGTCATTCGAGCGAATCGGTCTCACTCTCACAACCGGGAGGGGAGCTTGTGAACAGGATGTGGAAGAATTTCGTCGAACGAGTGAGCGCGTGGATGAAGAATTATCAGAGAGTTGATAAGACGCATCAGAATGCCGAAGCGAGGCAGATGTCGTTCATTTTTGTTCAACTTCGAGATAAGCTGTGCGGAATATTCTATAGAGTTACGCCATGAAAGAATCTTTCTACGTTTGCTTCTACAAAAACAAGTCCGGCGATCGGATAGGTCATGGTATATCTACAAAGAATGAGTTTCCAGATAATATTGTAAAAATCATAGATAATGATTCTAGTACGAAAAACAGATCTAAATTTCAAGAAATATATAGTTCTTTCTGCGATTCCATGAATGGATATATGGATATGCTGCCGCTCGTGGCTGGTATTGGAGCGGCTATAACGTATAATATCCGCGAATCTGAGTTGATTGGCTTCTGCAAGGAGAATATGAAGTCACATAAAGACTTTGAACGGCGAGAGGTATTTGAACTTCCACTTAGTCGGATTGGTGAATTTCAGTCAATCGATCGCCGTCACCACAGCGGCGAGCTTGTTTCGAAGCAAATACCGAAGATGCTATTGATGGGTGTTGTTAGTAGTTTGGATCATCATATCGCTCAGCTTATGCGTGAGGTAATCCGAAAGAACCCCAATATTCTTTCATCAACAGAGAAAAATGTTTCCGCACAGGAGGTATTACTATCGGAATCTATCGATGATTTCAAAGATATGCTTGTTGAGAGGGAAGTCGACACTGCGACGCGAGAGTCCTTTGAGGATCAAATCCTCTGGCTTGAGAAGAAGATCCCTATAAATGAATCTATCAAAAAGGACTATGATATCTGGAATGAGCTTGTCGAAATCATCGAAAGAAGGAACCTTTTTGCGCATGCTGATGGTATAGTGAATGCACGCTACTTGCGTAAAATTAACAAGAAGAGCGATAATCCGAGATTATCTGTTGGTGATGAACTTCGAGTGTCTAATAAATATTTCTCGGCGTCTTTGGATAATATATGTGAGTTTGGGGTTAAGCTATCTCAGGTTGTCTGGAGGAAATCGGAACCCACTGAAGCCAATATAGCTGACAAACTATTAGGTGATTTTGGCTTCGTACTAATAGAAAGGGGAGAGTATAAGCTTGCATGCCGGATTCTCGAATTTGCGCGGACGCTTCGTGGAAAGAAAGACGAAGCTCGCCGCCGAATGGATATCGTTAACCTGGCGAATGCTTATCGACTGAGCGGAAATGTAACAAAATCAGATGAGATACTGGACAGTGAAGATTGGGGGATAGTTTCCGACGATTTTGCTGTGAGTGTTGCGGCAGTTCGCGGTGACGTTGAGCGAGTGGACTATTTTATCGCACGTATGGCTCAAGCAGGAGACTGGACTGGAGAAGAGTTAGAGCAGTGGCCTGTATTCTACGGCATCAGAGATGACACACGTTTTGTGCAAGCATTCGAGAAAGCTTATAGACGAAAGTACTCTCCGGCACCTGTGGGGCGGAATAGAATTCTTGAGAATTTTTACAAGGTATCCAAGTCTAACAAAGTCTTCATTTCCGAGAGCGACAAGTCGGCACCTTTAGGCGATGCAGTTGCAGCTGTCGGTAGCTCAAAGAAGATCGCGCTGAGGAGCGCGCCTAAAGCTGCGACTTCGAAGGGGCAAAACCAGCGAGACTGAGATTATTTGGAGGCAGTTTCGCGTGTGCATCAAGATAACTCTGAAGAGGCCGCACTTCAAGGCTCCCCACCTTCCGCGCCGCGATCACATGCGCGGTCGTCATTCCGGGGCCGCGCAGCGGAACCCGGCATCCAGAGTGGCGAGCTAGCCGTGATCAAGGCACTAGATCGGCGGCTTCGGCGGAGCTCTTGTCCTTCTCCCCGTTCACGGGGAGAAGGTGTCACGAAGTGACGGATGAGGGGTGGGCGCGAGCTATCGAGGTTTGGCGCTGCCCCTCACTGGCCTGTCGGCCATCTGAGCGGGTCCCGGTGCCTCCGGCAGCTCCCGCCCGTTCGAGCCCTCCCATCGTGCCACCGGCACGATGGGTTCGTCTGCGACGAACCGGGCTCTCACCCCCGTGGAACGGGGAGAGAGACGCAGTTTCGGTCTCGCGCCTGTCCTTCTCCCCTTGTGGGAGAAGGTGGCCGAGCGAAGCGAGGTCGGATGAGGGGTGTTGGACGGAGTGGGGCGGCGCAGAATTGGGTGCTGACGGCGCTTAGTCCGAGGCGCCTCGTTTCTTCCAGCACCCCTCTCTGTCCTGCCGGACATCTCCCCCACAAGGGGGGAGAGACGCAGCTTCGGCGCCGCGCCTACTGGAAGTAGCTCTGCAGCGGCCTGACCTCCAGGCTCCCCGCCTTCAGCGCCGCAATCGCCTGCGCCGCGGCGTCCATGCCGGCCAGCGTGGTGTAGTAGGGCACCTTGTTCATCAGCGTGGCGCGGCGGAGGGACTTGGAGTCGGAGACGGCTTTCTGGCCGTCGGTGGTGTTGAAGACGAGCTGGACCTGGCGGTTGCGGATGGCGTCCTCGATGTGGGGGCGGCCTTCCAGCACCTTGTTGACCTTCTGCGCCTCGACGCCGTGGCTGGCGAGGAAACGGGCGGTGCCGGAGGTGGCGAGGACGCGGAAGCCGAGTTTCGCGAGCTTCTGCACCGCCGGCAGCACCGCCTCCTTGTCCTCGTCACGGACCGAGACGAAGAGCGTGCCGGAGCGGGGGAGATCCACGCTCGCGCCGAGCTGGCTCTTGGCGAAGGCGAGCGCGAAGTCGGTGTCGAGGCCCATGACCTCGCCGGTCGACTTCATCTCGGGGCCGAGCAGGGTGTCGACGCCGGGGAAGCGGGCGAAGGGGAAGACGGCTTCCTTGACCGCGATGTGGGTCAGCGCGTTGGGGTCGATCTTCTTGCCGTAATGGGCGAAGGCGCCGTCGAGGCTTTCGCCGGCCATGATGCGGGCGGCGATCTTGGCCACCGGGCGGCCGATGGTCTTGGCCACGAAGGGCACGGTGCGCGAGGCGCGCGGGTTGACCTCGAGGATGTAGATGTCGCCGTCCTGGATGGCGAACTGGACGTTCATCAGGCCGCCCACCTTGAGCGCCAGCGCCATGGCGGCCGTCTGGCGCTCGAGCTCGTCGATGGTGGCGCGGTCGAGCGTGTAGGCGGGGAGCGAGCAGGCGCTGTCGCCCGAATGGATGCCGGCCTCCTCGATGTGCTGCATGACGCCCGCGACATAGGTGGTCTTGCCTCCTCCCGCCGCGTCGCACAGGCAGTCGACGTCGACCTCGATCGCGCCCTGGAGATAGGTGTCGAACAGCAGCGGGTTCTTGCCGAGCAGCGTGTTGATCTGGCCGGTCTTGTCGTTCGGATATTTCTGCTTGATGTCCTCGGGTACGAGGCCGGGCACCGTGTCGAGCAGGTAGGACTGCAGCATGGTCTCGTCGTGGATGATCTGCATGGCGCGGCCGCCCAGCACATAGGACGGGCGCACGACGAGCGGGAAGCCTAATTCGGAGGCGACGGTGCGCGCCTGCTCGACCGACCAGGCGATGCCGTTCTTCGGCTGGCGGAGGCCGAGGCGGTCGAGCAGCTTCTTGAAGCGGTCGCGGTCCTCGGCGAGGTCGATCGCGTCGGGCGAGGTGCCGAGGATCGGGATGCCGGCCTTTTCCAAGGCTTCGGCGAGCTTGAGCGGCGTCTGGCCGCCGAACTGGACGATGACGCCGTGCAGCGTGCCGGCCTGCTGCTCGGCATGCAGGATCTCGAGCACGTCCTCGGCCGTCAGCGGCTCGAAATAGAGCCGGTCTGAGGTGTCGTAGTCGGTGGAGACGGTCTCGGGATTGCAGTTGACCATGATGGATTCATAGCCCGCCTCGCGCAGCGCATAGGCGGCGTGGACGCAGCAATAGTCGAACTCGATGCCCTGGCCGATGCGGTTCGGCCCGCCGCCGAGGATGACGACCTTCTTCCGGTCGGACACCTGCGCCTCCGAGCGCGGGGCGCCGTCGAAGGGGACCTCGTAGGTCGAATACATGTAGGGCGTCGGCGAGGCGAACTCGGCCGCACATGTGTCGATGCGCTTGTAGACCGGGCGGACGCCGAGCTTTCTGCGCAGCGCCGAGACGTCGTCGGCCTCGCGGCGGACGAGCGAGGCGAGGCGCTGGTCGGAGAAGCCCATGGACTTGAGCATGCGCATGTTGTCGGGGTCGTCGGGCAGGCCGTGCTCGCGGATGCGGGCTTCCATCTGGACGATGCCCTCGATCTGCTCGAGGAACCACGGGTCGATGGCGCACATGGCGTGCACCTCTTCGGTGGAGGTTCCCATGCGCAGCGCCTGGGCCACCATGCGCAGCCGGTCGGGCGTGGGCGTGCCGAGCGCGGCGCGGATGGCGTTGCGGTTTTCGGACGCGTCGCCGATGGGCGAGAAGCCGGGGATCTCGATCTCGTCGAGGCCTGTCAGGCCCGTTTCGAGCCCACGCAACGCCTTCTGCAGCGATTCCTGGAAGGTGCGGCCGATGGCCATGACCTCGCCGACCGACTTCATGGCGGTGGTGAGCACCGGCGAGGCGCCGGGGAACTTTTCGAAGGCGAAGCGCGGGATCTTGGTGACGACATAGTCGATCGAGGGCTCGAACGAGGCGGGCGTGGCGCCGCCGGTGATGTCGTTGTCGAGCTCGTCCATCGTGTAGCCGACGGCGAGCTTGGCCGCGACCTTGGCGATCGGGAAGCCAGTGGCCTTGGAGGCGAGCGCGGAGGAGCGCGAGACGCGCGGGTTCATCTCGATGACGACGAGGCGGCCGTCCTTCGGGTTGACGGCGAACTGGACGTTCGACCCGCCGGTCTCCACCCCGATCTCGCGCAGCACCGCGATCGAGGCGTTGCGCATGATCTGGTATTCCTTGTCGGTGAGCGTCAGCGCCGGCGCGACGGTGATCGAATCGCCGGTGTGCACGCCCATCGGGTCGAGGTTCTCGATCGAGCAGACGATGATGCAGTTGTCGGCGCGGTCGCGCACGACCTCCATCTCGTATTCCTTCCAGCCGAGCACGCTCTCCTCGATCAGCACCTCGGTGGTGGGGGAGGCGTCGAGGCCGGAGCCGATGATCTCGAAGAACTCGGCGCGGTTGTAGGCGATGCCGCCGCCGGTGCCGCCCATGGTGAAGGAGGGGCGGATGATGGCGGGCAGCCCTACATGGTCGAGCGCCTGGGCGGCGACGCCCATCGCGTGGGAGACATAGCGCTGCTTGCGGTCGCCCTCGCCGAGGTTCCACTCGGTTTCCAGCGCATCGAGCGCGGCGTCGAGATCGGGCGGGTTCGCGGCCTTTAATTCGGCGCGGCGGGCCTCGTGCATGCGCTTGTCGGCGTCCTTGGCGTCGGAGGCGTTGGCGAGCATCGAGCGCGGGGTCTCGAGGCCGATGCGCTTCATCGCCTCGCGGAACAGCGAGCGGTCCTCGGCCATGTCGATGGCCTCGGCATTCGCCCCGATCATCTCGACGCCGTAGCGGTCGAGCACGCCCATGCGGCGCAGCGACAGAGCGGTGTTGAGCGCGGTCTGGCCGCCCATCGTGGGCAGGATCGCGTCCGGCCGCTCCTTGGCGATGATCTTGGCGACCACTTCCGGCGTGATCGGCTCAATATAGGTGGCGTCGGCCAGTTCCGGGTCGGTCATGATCGTGGCCGGGTTGGAATTGACCAGGATGACGCGAAAGCCCTCCTCCTTCAGCGCCTTGCAGGCCTGTGTGCCAGAATAGTCGAACTCGCAGGCCTGGCCGATGATGATCGGCCCCGCGCCGACGATGAGGATCGACTTGATGTCTGTGCGTTTGGGCATCTTGTTCCCGGCGTGTGCGCAAGCCGCCGATACGGGCGGTCCCGCCGGCGGCATTCGATTCCGATGTAAGGCTAGGCGGGCTCTATAGGGGAGAAGCGCGGCGGGGGGAACCCCTTTCGCCAGTCATCGACAGTTCACTCGAATGTTGCAAGCACCTGGTCGGCGGTCTTCAGTCTTTCGCGGAAATGGTCGTCCAGTTCGGCGTGCCCTTCCTGCCGCATCGTGTCGCGCAGCGAAACGAGAACGGTGCGGCCCTCGAGGACCCTGTCTTTGGATTTTGACTGGAGGCCGAGAAGGATGAGCGCGACGCCGATCTTGTCGCGGGCATCCGACCAGCGGACGAGGTCGCGCTCGCGCGTGAAAATCTCCGTGGACAGGCGGTACGCCTCGATTGCAGCCTCGATCTCGCCGGGCTGGCTGTCGCGCCGCCAAAGCGTCTGCCAGGCGCCGCCGAGCGAGCGCTGGGTCGATGCCCAGGCCTCCGGCGCCCTCTCCCTGGTCCATTCCAGCAGTGCGGCCTCGAAGGCCGCGATCGCCGCGCGCAGGTCTTCGGTCCCGTCGTCCTTCGCCGCCACCGCCATCAGCGTCTTGCCGAGGTTCGACTGGGTGCGCGCCCAGTCGTTCGGCGCGCGTTCCCGCGTCCATTCGAGCAAGGCCTCGCGGTAGGCCGCAACGGCGGCACGCAGGCCGTCCGTCTCGCCCTGGATTTGGCCAAGGTCGGAAAGTGTGTTGGCGAGATTGCTGGTCGCGAGGGCCCATTGCAGCGGCGAGGCGTCGCGGGTCCATTGCCCGAGCACATCACGTAGCGCGGCGGCGCTCGCCTCAAGCGTGGCCGCGTCGCTCGACCTTACGCCAATGCGGTAAAGGGTCACGCCGAGATTGTGCCGTGCCTCCGCCCAGCCGGCGGGGGAGCGTTTGTGCGTCGATTCCAGCAGAGCCTGCTCGAACGCTTCCCTTGCCCGGTCGAGATGGCCCGGATTGCTGTCAATCTCGTAAGCTGCGAGGAGGGCGGCGCCGAAATTGTTCTGTGCCGCGGCCCAATCCAGCGGCACGCCGGCACGCGGCAGCGAGTTGATCGCCCGCGAGAAGGCCTCGGCGGCGGCGAGAACGCGGTCGACGCTGCCTTCGCGGGTGCCGCACAGAAGCAGGGCACGGCCATAATTGACCCGCAGCGTGGCGATCTCTGTTTCGCCCAATTTCGGTGGGAGCGACGCGAACAGGTCCTCGAAGGCTGAAACCGCGGCGAGCAGTCCGGCTGTTCCGGATTGCCGTTCTCCGAGCGTGGTCTTCAGCACGGCAACGGCGCCCATCGCTCGGGTCCATTCGGCAGGATGGTCCAAGGGCGTCCAGATGCCGAGAGCTGCCGCATAGCTCGCTTCCGCGTCTCGAAGCAGGGTATCGTCGCCAAGACGCTCGCCGAGTTCCTGAAGCATGTTTCCCAAGTCATGCTGGGCGCGGGCGATCCGGTCGCGCTGGCTTGCAGCAGGAAGCGCATTTATGGTCTCGAACGCCTTCGCCACTCGGCCCACATCGTCGGAGCCCGCCAAGCCCGGCGGCATTACGGTGAGAGCCCGTAGTGCGGTCTCGGCTAACGCCATTGCCTGCCGGGCGCCCACCACCGCATGCTCAAGAGCCGCATTATCGTTGTGATGGCGGCCCTGATCGTAAAGGCTCTCTGCCTCCAGCAGCTTGTATCTCCATGCCAGGTCCGCATCGCGGCCATCGACCCGCGCGAATGCCTCCCGATAGTCAGCTGCGGCGCCGACATAGTCAAAGACGAGGGCGCTGCTCTCCGCGCTTCTTGCAAACACCGCGGCGCCTTCGATAAAGCGGGCGTCGAGACGTTCCTGCTGGTCCTCCAGGTTGGGTTCCAAGTCGCGGTAGCGTGCCTTGGCACGCTCGCGCAATTCCTGTGCTTTGACCAGCAGCCCCTCGTTTTCCGCGCTGTCGGCGAGCGCGGTTAGTCGAACGATTTCCTGATCGGGACTATCGAGCGCCTTGCGTTCTGCGAGGATCGTCTCCAGCCGCCGCCCCTCGGTTCGCAACAGATCCCCGAGTTGAGTGGCGTCGTCCGGAACCCGGGCACCCAGCATCCTCAGCATTCCATAGAGCGCGTCCATCGGCACGCCGGCGTCCGCGGCGGCTGTCTCGACCTGCCGTCGCTCGACATCGGGCAGGTCGGCAATGGTGAGGAGGAGCTGGCGGCGCTCCTTGAGGATGTCGCCGTCGTCGCCGATCGGGTCGGGCGCGGGTTCGCCGAAGTAGAGCAGGCGTTGGAGGCTCTCGTTGACCCAGGGCCGCTGCCTGCCGCCGGTCTTCAGGTAGACCTCCTGCGCGACCATGCGCATGACTGTTCCGAACTCCTCGCCGGCCATCGCGGCGAGGTGGCGCAGAAGAGCAGCTGCGTAGGGGCTGTTTGAACCTGGTTCACCGTCGAGTGCCGCCTTTCCGGGTTCGGCCGCGAAGCCAACGACGATGCCGAGGCCGGCCTTCGCAGTCGACGCACGCGTCATCGCGACGACGCCGCGCGACTGGAGACCCTTCGACGAGACTAAGAGCGGCGCGGCGTCGCCCGGTCGTCGGATCGTCGTTCCCGCCGGGAAGGGGTTGTCGCGGCAGGCATCGAGCAGGACGATCGTGACCTTGGCTTTCGATTGGAGGCTGGAAACGTAGTTGCCGAGCGGGATCAGGATCTCGGCGAGCTTGTCGGGGGACGAGACATCAGCGTCGGTCGGGACCAGATAATTCTCGCCGCCGACTTCGACCGCATGTCCCGCATAGTAGATGACGGCAACGTCGGCGCCCTCTGCGTCGGCGAGGAAGGAGTCGAGGTCGCGGGTCAGGCGGCGTGCGTCGCGGTCGGCGACACTGGACGCGTCAAAGCCGAGATCGCCGAGCAGCGTTTCGATCGCATCCGCGTCGCGTTCTGCGTTGGGTAGGTCGGAGATGGAGCCATAGTCGGACTGGCCGATGACGAGCGCGACGCCGCGCAGCATCTGCTGCCCCCATGAAGGAACGGGCGCGAGCGCCAGAACGCCGCACAGCAATCCCACCAGACGAGTGCCCAGACCCCACGCCATAAGCCAACCCACCGAGACAGCGTCAGCACAACCGATGCGCGCGTCAGAATCAAGGCGACACGCGATGACTCGGCCGTACCGACTCTCTTCCGCAACCTCCTCCAGTGCCTTCCTCGCCGCGTCCCCGCGCTTCCCATGATATTCCTCATGCCCCGTCTTGCCGGTCTGCCTGTCGTAGTCCCACGCCGCCTCGATGCGGGCGCGGAGGGGGGCGGGGTTGGCGGTGGGGGTGCCGCGGTCGGCGCGGGCGGTGCCGCGGTTGTTCCCGCGTCCAGCCAGCGGCGGGCGGGCGCGAAGCGCCTTCGCTACCTTATTTGCGATCTGCGGTGGCGACAGCGACTCCGGGCGGCGGGTGAGATGGTATTTTCGGACCAGGCCTTTCTCTACCTCTACCTGCCGCTCGCCTGGACCGGTGCAGTGGGCAAGGCGCTTATCGACACGAATGCTGAGGCGGCGCGCGAATGTCCTGTCCGTGATGTCGCTAAGGATCGCCTGACGCTCAAATCCCTGGACGAACTGCCGGCCGGCGATTTCGCGGCGGGGATGGATCCGCAGATCCATGTGAGATGGCCCGATGAGGGAAGCCCTGCATCCGCGTGTCTTTCGCAGCGACGTTGAAACAGCCAAACTTCGTTCACTTGCCCATCCGTGATGCGGTGAATCAGAACGGTCCGTATCTCGAAGGGTTTTCCCTGACGCTTGCAGATACGCCGGGGCAACGGGACATCTGGGTGGTTCTTCCGGAAGAGTCCGCAGGAACGACGTTGCGGATCGATCCGATCGCCGCCAAGGGACTTCTCTCCAAACTCACTGTTCAGACCGGCTCCCTCCCGCCGATCAGCGTGACGGGCCACTAGCGCCAAGCGCGGTCCCTCAGCCCTTCTCAACCTTCTCCAGCGCCTTCCGCGCCGCTTCGATCCGTTTGCGGTAATAGTCGTCGTACCCCGTCTCGCCGGTCTGCCGGTCGTAGTCCCACGCCGCTTCGATGTCGGCGATGCCGGCGCGGAGGGGGGCTGCGTCGGCGGTGAGGGTGCCGAGCTCGACGCGGGCGCCGCCGCGGTTGTTGGTGGCGACGGCCCAGTCGTAGGGGACGCGGTCGCGGGTCCATTCGGCGAGAGCGAGATCGAAGGCTTCGATGGCGGCGCGGACGAGGGCGGGGTCCTTGCGTTTCGTGCCGAGGATCGCGAGCGCGTCGCCCATGTTGTTCTGGGCGGAGGCCCAGGAGAGCGGCTTGGCGGGGCGTGTCCAGACGTCCATGCAGGAGCGGTAGGCGGCGATGGCTTCCTCCAGCCTGGCCTCGTCGCCGGTGTTCGCGCCGAGCTTCTTCAGCACGTTGGCGAGGTTGTTGGTGGCCTTGGCCCAGTCGTCGGGCACGCGGTCGCGGCGCCATTCCTCCAGCGCGTCGCGATATTCGTATTCGGCGGCGCGGTAGAAGGTGTCGTCGCCCATGCCGAAGCCAAGCGCCTGGTAGGCGTTGCCGATATTGTTGTGCACGGACGCCCAGTAGAGCGGGAAGGCGTCGCGGGTCCAGATCTTCAGGACCTGCTCGCCGGCCTTGGTGGAATCCGCCAGCATCTTCGGATTGCCCTCGCGCTCGCCGACGAAAAGCATCGTGCCGGCGAGGTTGAACTGCGCCAGCGCCCAGGGGATCGGGTCGACGTCCGGGCCGACGCGCGTCACGATCCCGGACAGGATGGCAAGCGCCTCGCGTGTGGTGGCGGTGGAGCCGGAACGCTCGCCGAGCCGCGACAGCGCCGAGGCGAGGTTGAGGCGGGCGGTCATCCATTCGACCGTGCCCGCCTCGAAGGGCGCGTCGGCCACCAGCTGGCGGTGGATGGCGACGGCCTCGTCGAGGCGCGCCGTGCCGGCATCGTTGGCGCCGAGCGAGACGAGCGCGCTGGCGAGATTGTTGCGGACGCGGGCGAGGCCGGTGCGGTCGCCGGCCGCTTCGAAGACCGGGATCGCCTGGCGGTAGGCGGCGACGGCTTCAAGCAGGGTCGCCGCATCCGCTCGTTGCTTGCCCAGCACGTTGAGCGCGTTGCCGACCTGGAGCAGGGCTTCGGCGCGCGGCAGGTCGGAGGGCAGGCGGGCGGCGAGGCGCATGATCTCGTCGCGCTGCGCGACGATGCGCTCGAGCGGGGCGGCGTCGCCCTTGTATTCGCCGTGACGGTAGCCGGCGACGATGGCGCGGCGGCGGTAGTCGAAGGCGAGCTGGTCGTCCCAGCGCTCGACCTCGGCGAAGGCGCGGTCGTAATCGGCGGCGGCCGAGGTGAAATCGAAGGCGAGTTCGTAGGCCGCGCCGCTTTCGGCATAGACGCGGGCATACTCGATGCGGCGGTCGCGCAGGTCCGACTCGACGGCGTCGAGATCGCGCGACAGCGTGGCGACGCGAGCCTTGGCGCGCTCGTAGATCGAGGTGGCGGCGGCGAGCGCGCCTTCGCCGATCGCTTCGCTGGCGAGCGAGGCCAAGCGGACGATCTCGGGATCGCGCTGGGTCAGGCGCGAGCGCTCGGCCATGATCTCGGAGAGACGCCGGCTCTGCTCGCGCAGGAGCGTGTCGAGGCGGGACGGGTCCTTGGGTGCATCGGCGCCCAGCACGCGCAGCATTCCGTAGAGCGCGTCCATCGGCACGCCGGCATCGGCGGCGACATGCTCGACCTGGCGGCGGCCGATGGCGGGCAGGTCGGCGATGGCGAGAAGGAGCTGGCGGCGTTCGCCGAGGATCGCGCCTTCCTCGCCTTCGACCGGCGGGGGCGCTGCCCCGAGATAGAGCAGGCGGCGCAGGCTCTCGTTGACCCAGGGCCGCTGCTTGCCGCCGGTCTTGAGATAGACCTCCTCGGCGACCATTCGCATGACGGTGCCGAACTCCACGCCGGCCATGGCCGCGATATGGCGCAGGAGTGCCGCGGCATAGGGGCTGTTGCCGCCCGGCTCGCCGTCGAGCGCGACCTTGCCGGGCTCGGCGGCGAAGACGAGCACGATGCCGTAGCCGTCCGGATTGGCCGCGCTCGCCGGGGCGAAGCGCTGGACGCTGCGGGCGGCGGCGCCCGAGACGGCGACCGGTTCGGGCGCCGCGGCGCCGGGCAGGCGCACGGCCGTGCCGGGCGGGAAGGGATTGTCCCGGCAGGCGTCGAGCAGGACGACGACGATTTTCGCGGAGGCCTGGAGGCGGGCGATGAACCCGGATACCGGCACGAGGCTGTCGGCCAGCCTGGCGGGATCGGTTTCCGCGTCGGTGGGGACGAGATAGTTCTCGCCGGCGATCTCGACCGCATGGCCGGCATAATAGACCACGGCGAGGTCGGCGCCCTGCGCGTCCTCGACGAAGAGGTCGAGATCGCGCTTCAGGCGGCGAGCGTCGCGGTCGGTGGCGGAGGAAGTGTCGAAGCCCATGCGGTCGAGCAGTCCGTCGATCGCGTCGGCATCGTTGGCGGTGTTGGGGAGCTTCGCCAGATGCGCGTAGTCCGACTGGCCGATGACGAGCGAAACGCCGCGGAGCGGCGGCTGCTGCTGGGCGAGGGAAGGGGCGGCAAGGAAAAGGGCGAGCATTGCGGAGAGGACAGCGAGAAGCTGCAGACCCCGCACTGCACCCGCCGCGCGCACTAATTTGCCCCGGCGATGAAGAGGTCGACGCCTCGCGATCGGACGATGACGCTGGCAGCCGAGCGCCTCACGATGCCCCCCTATTGCGCCAGTTCGGCGCGAAGCGCAGCGGCGCGGGCGCGGCTTTCCTCGCCGTAGCGGACAAGGACGGCGAGCTCGCGCTCGCGGAACACGGCGAGCGCGGCGTCGCAGGCGGCAAGCGCCTCCTCGACCAGCGCGGGGTCGCGGCGTTTGCGCGCGAGTTCGGTCATCGCGCCGCACAGGGTGTCCTGCGCCTGGGCGGCCTCGAGCCGGGAGCTTGCGCCCCTAAACGCCTCGAGCGCGTCGCGCGCGTAGGCCGTGGCCTCCGCCGGATCCGCAGCGGCATCGCCGAGGCGCGCCAGCTGGGTGACGCCCCAGGCGAGGCCATTGGCGAAGCCAGCCCATGTCGCCGTCTCGCCCTCGCGCGCGGTGGCCGCAAGCAGGGAGCGGTAGATGCCGGCCGCCTCGGAGAGGGCCGAGGCGTCGGCGGCCTTGGTGCCAAGGGTGAGCAGCGCGTTGGCGAGCGCGCCTCGCGACTGGCGCCAATGGTCCGGGAAGGCCTCGGGCGTATAGAAGGCGTCGCCCTCGCGGTAGGCTGCGACTGCGCGGCGGAGCTTGTCGGCGTCGCCGGTGACGTCGCCCAGCGCCAGCAGCGTGTCGCCCTCGTTGAAGCGGAAGAAGGCGCGGTTCTGCGCGTCGAGCGCGTCCGGCGCCAATTGCGCGACCACCTCCAGAACAGAGGCCGATTCCTGGAGGGGTGCTGCGTCTGCGGTGTTCTGGCCGAGCGATCGCAGGGCCTGCGCGAAGGTGACGGCCGAACGCCAGTCCTGGCTGAGCGACGTCGCGGGATCCGGGCCGAAGACGCCGCGGTAGATCGCGATCGACTCCTTCAGGAGGGGCATGTCGCCGGAAATGGCGGCGCGGGCAGAGAGCGCCGAAGCGAGGTTTACGCGAACGCGCTCCGCCTCCGGCGATCTATCGCGCTCGGCCTGATCGGCAAGCGCACGATAAAGGTCGGCCGCTTCCGCGAGCGCTTCCGTATCGTTGCGCGCCATGCCGACATTCAGCCGCAGGCCGGCGAGATTGCCGGCGACCCGCCGCCAATCCTCGGGGCTCTTGGCCCGGTCGTAGCCGGAGAGTGCCGAGCGGTAAGCGTCCATGGCGGCGCCGAGCGCGGCCTCGTCGCCGCCGGGGGCATAGTAGGCCGCGTTCTGCAGCGCGATGCCGCGGCTTTCGACGGCCGCCGCGCGGCCCGTCACGTCGGTCTCGGGCAACCGCTCGGCCAGCGCGCCCCAGGCGTCGGCCGCTTCGCGCAGGCGGGCGACGTCGCCGGATCCGCCGAGTTCGTCGAGCAGGGTGGCGAGGTTGCGCTGGTTGCCGATCCAGAGCGCGTCGCCGGTCTCCTCGGTCTGCGCCGCGCGCCAGGCCTCGACGGCCTCGGTACGCAGATGCTCGCGGCCGGGCAGTCGGGCGAGCTCGCGCAGGGCCAGCGCGAGGTTGGATTGCGTGTTTGCCCATGTGCGCCGCGGCTCGTCGCGGGCCTCGGGGACGAGAGCCTTGCGGTAGGCCTCGATGCTCTTCTCGAACAGGGCGGGATCGGAGGCGGAAACGGCTTGCGCGTAGAGGACGCGGCCGATGGTGGTGTCGACAGAGGCAAGGGCGCCGGCCGATGTCCCGTCGGACAGAAGCGCAGCTGCCTTTCGGAGCGACGCCATGCGGGCGGCGTCGTCCGGGCCGTCCATGCGCTCGACCGCGAGCGCTGCGTCGACGATGCCGTCGCGGGCCTCTTCCGCCCTGGCCGCCTCACCGGCGGCGACAGCCGCCGAAAGCGCGTCGGCCTGGACCTCCATGGACTCGGCAATGCGGGGGAGGGAGGCCTCGATGTCGCCGATCACACGAAGCGCATCGCCAATGAAAGACTGGATGCCCGACCACTCGCCGGGCACAGACTGGCGCGTCATGACCTCGACTGCTTCGCGATGCGCGGCGATGCCCTCCTCGAGGAGACGCACGTCCTTGCGCATCCGGCCGAGATCGCAGAGCGCGCCGCCGAGCGAGGTCCTCGTGTCGGCCCAGAGGTCGGGAAGCGCGTCTCGGGTGCGCACCTCGAGCGCCTGCCGGAAGAAGCCGACGGCGCGTTCGATCTGCTTCCCGTCGTCCGACGTCACCCCGAGGGAATGGGCGTTGAGGCCGGCATTCTGCAGCGCGTCGGACCAGTTGACGGGGTTGCGGCCGCGGTCGATCGCCGGGATCACCGACATGAAGACCGCATCCGCCTCGCGCATGAGGCCGACCTCCTTGCGGAAGAGGCCGAGGTCGGACAGGGCGACCGCCAGGCGGTGCGTGGTTTCCGCCCACTCGTCCGGCGAGACCTCCTGCCGGCGCACTTCCAGCGCCTGACGGTAGAGCGAGACCGCGTTCTCCAGGAGTTTCTCGTCGCGCCGCATGCGGGCGAGGTCGGTCATCGCGGAGGCCTGAACGGAGATGGTGCGCGCCCAGACCTCCGCGTCCTGGGCGCGGGGGACCATTTTCGCAAGTTCGCCGAAACGGTCGATCGCGGTCTGCAGCACCGCCTGGTCGTTCTGCTTCGCGCCGACCTGGAACAGGGCGCCGGCGAGGTTGTGCAGCACGTCGATGCGCAGGGCGTCGTAGCCGGCGTTCTCGGCGTAGACCGTCAGGGCGGCCTCGTAGGCGGCGGCGGCTTCCCTCAGCATGGCGACGTCGTTCTCGCGCTGGCCGAGCGTGACCAGGGTATTGCCCAGGAATGTCTGGCTGGTCGCCCAATCGGTCCGTTCGAGCTTTTCCGCCCGCTGGACGATCTCGCGCGCGAGCACGGCGGCCTGGCGCAGATGCTCGGTATTGCCGCCGCGCCAGCCGGAGGCCTGCAGCGCGACGGCCTGATTGCCGCGATGCGACCAGGCCGCCCAGTCGTCCCAGCGCTCGACCTGCTCGAAGGCCTTTTCGTAGTCCCTCGCCGACTGCTCGTAGTCGAAGGTCATGAAACTGGTCTCGCCGCTGCGGGCATAGACGTCGGCGAACTCCATGCGGCGGGCCTTGATGCCGGCTTCCATCGTCTCGACGGTCTTTTCGACCTCGACGACGCGGGCCTTGGCCTGTTCGTGAAGGCCGATGGCGGTTTCCAGCGCACCCTCGGAGATCGCCTTCGCAGCGAGTTCGGAGAGCCGGAGGATCTCCGGGTCGCTGCTCGTGATGGCGGCGCGCTCCTTGCGCATTTCGGCGATCTTGGCCGTCTGCTCGCGCAGCAGGCGATCGAGTTCCGCCGGGTCCTTCGGCGCATCCTTGCCGAGCGCGCGCAGCATGCCGTAGACCGCATCCATCGGGACGCCGCCGTCGCGGGCAACGGACTCGACCTGCCTGCGCTCGGCGTCGGGCAGGGCGGCGATCGTCAGCAGAAGCCGCCGGCGTTCGTTCAGGATATCGCCTTCCTCGCCTTCGACCGGGTCCGGGGCCGAGCCGAAATAGAGCAGGCGGCGCAGGCTCTCGTTGACCCAGGGCCGCTGGCGGCCGCCGGTCTTCAGGTAGACCTCCTCGGCGACCATGCGCATGACGGTGCCGAACTCCTCGCCGGTCATCGCCGCGACATGGCGCAGGACGGCGGCGGCGTAGGGGCTGTTGGCGCCGGCATCGCCGTCGAGCGCGACCTTGCCGGGTTCCGCGGCAAAGCCGATCAGCGAGCCGACACCTTCCGGGGACGGGACTTCGGCCGAGGCCTTCGCCCCGAAACGGGCGACGGACCGCGTCTCGCCCAGGCCGGCGGCGGCGACGGCCAGCGGTTCGGCGTCGGGCGCGGTGCGGATCATCGTGCCGGGCGGGAAGGGGTTGTCGCGGCAGGCGTCGAGCAGGACGATGGTCAGCGGCGCGACCTTGCCGAGATCCTGCATCAGCTTGGACAGCGGCACCAGCGTCTCGCCGGCGTCGTCCAGCGAGGAAAGGTCGGCGTCGACCGGGATCAGCCAGTTCTCGCCGCCTGCCTCGATGCCATGGCCGGCATAGTAGACGACAGCCGCGTCGGCGCCTTCGGCATCCTCGACGAAGCGCTCGACGGCACGTCTCAGTTTCCTCGCATCGGCGTCGCGGACCGACGAGGTCTCGAAGCCAAGATCATCGAAAAGATCCTCGACCGCGCGGGCATCGTCGGGCGGATTGGTGAGCGGTGCGAGATGCTCGTAGGCGCCGTTGCCGATGATCAGGGCGACCCCGCGCAGCGGCTTGTCGTCCGCTGCGTGGGAAATCGTGGCGCATACGAGCACGATCGTGCCGACGAGGCACGCGTAAACGCCTGCGATGAAACCCCTTCGAACGCCCATCTGCATAGCCCTGACCCGCGCGGGAGTGTGGACAGACATATGGCGTCAAGATGGCGCGCGATGACAAGGGCCGAACGTGAGGCGCGAAGCTTGGGAACTCCCCCAAGCCTGACGCGTTTCAATCACGGCCGGACAGGGCCCCGAAGAGAGGAACGACCATGGCAATCGAAAATGCGCCTACCGCCAAGGGCAAGCAGGCAGCGAGCGGCCTCAAGCACGCAGCGAAGCAGGAGGAGCGGAAAACCGAGGCCAGGACCGGGCGCGACCTGAAGAAGGGCGAGAAGCGGTTCGAGGAGCGCTCGAAAAGCTCCGACGGCAAGAGCGCGGGCTCGAAACAAAAGTAAAAAAGCATTAATACTTCGACCAACAGGTTCGTGGTCGCTTTCCGCAACCATCACTTTTGCGCGAGGCGAAAGCTTGCCTTAAGCTCTTCAGCCTATGACTGGCCGATCTGGTCTAACCCAGGAAAGGTCCGGACGCTTGGCCGCAACAGGTTCGATGGTCGTCCGTATGATGCGCAGAGCCTTCGCCGTGGCGTACGTCCCGGCAGGCCTCGCGTTCATCGTCATCGTCTGCGCCGGCATCTACGCCGGCTATCTCAACCGCAGCCTGCATGCGCAGTCGATGCGAGCCGAGGTGCAGACCAAGATCAACCTGATCCGCGCGAAGCTCGAAGGCCATATCAGCGCCAACATACAGCTCGTCCGCGGACTGGCGGCAACCATCGAGACCGAGCCGGACATGGGCCAGGCGCGTTTCAGCGCCCTGGCGGGAAACCTGTTCCGCGAAGAGACACAGCTGCGCAACATCGCCGGCGCGCCTAATCTCGTCGTCTCGCTGATGTATCCGATGGCGGGAAACGAGAAGGCGATCGGCCTCGACTACCGGACCGCACCGGACCAGCGCGAAGCCGCCCTGCGCGCACGCGACAGCCGACATCTCGTGCTGGCCGGTCCGGTGGAGCTGAGACAGGGCGGCGTGGGCATCATCGGCCGCTTCCCGATCTTCCTGCGCGCCGACGACGGATCGGAACAGTTCTGGGGCATCCTCTCGGCAGTCATCGACGTGAACGAGGTGTACCGCGACAGCGGTCTGCTCGATCCGGATCTCGGTCTGGAGATCACGCTGACCGGAAAGGACGCAAAAGGCGTGATGGGCGCCCGCTTCCTGGGGGAAAGGGACCTTACAGCGGACCAACCGGTCACGGCCGACGTGACGTTGCCGTCGGGCTCATGGCAGATCGCCGCGATCCCGGCCGGTGGATGGGTCTATACGCCGGACAACGCGCTGATGCTGCGCACCATCCTGGGACTGGCGATCCTGGCGGTGGTCGGTCCGATCTTCTATGCCGGGCGGCTCTACGGCGAGCGTGCGAACAGCTACGCGAAGCTGGCACAGCGCGAGCAGGAACTCGCCCGGCTGTCGCAGCGCCTGAGCCTCGCGCTCGATGCGTCGAAGATCGGCGTCTGGGAGCACAAGGTCGAGACCAATGAAATGGTCTGGGACGACCGTGTCAACGAACTCTACGGGCTTCCGCAAGACGGAAAGATGCGCGCCTACGAGGATTGGGTGGGGGCGATACACCCCGACGATCTGGACCGTGCCCAGCGGGATTTCGAGATCGCGGTCGAAAGCCGCAGCGATTACAGTTCGGAGTACCGCCTGCTGACCGCCGACGGCACCGTGCGCCATGTGCGGACGAAGGGCAAATTCGTCGAGGGCAATGGCGACGAGGCGCGGCTGATCGGCGCCGAATGGGACGTCACGCAAGATATACAGCTGCGTGAGGATCTCGAGCGGGCCCGCTTCCTGGCGGAAATGCGCAATGCCGAGCTCGAGGCGGCGAAGGTTCGCATCGAGCACAATTCGCTGCACGACCCGCTGACAGGCCTGCCCAACCGGCGTTACCTCGACCAGCTTCTGGAGAACATCTCAACGGTAGGCGCGATCGAAGACACGGCACTGCTGCATATCGACCTCGACCGATTCAAGCAGATCAACGATACGCTGGGCCATGCGGCGGGCGACGCGATGCTGATCCATGCGGCCCAGGTGCTGAAAGCGAACGTCCGCAGGACCGATTTCGTTGCCCGTATCGGCGGAGACGAATTCGTCGTGCTATGCCTTTCCCCCGGCATCGAATCCGGCCTGGCGGACCTGGCGGACAGGATCATCGAGGAGATGCGCAAGCCCGTTCCATACCACGGCCACCAGTGCCGCTTCGGCGTGAGCATCGGCATCGCGGTCGAGAGCGGCAAGGATGCCGATCCGAAGCGGCTGCTCGTCAACGCGGACATCGCGCTCTACCGCGCCAAGAGCCGCGGCCGCAGCCGGCACGAGTTCTTCACGCAGGCGCTGCAGGCGGAGATCGTCGGGACGAAACGGATGGCCGACGAGATCCTGAGCGGCCTCGAACGGCAGGAGTTCATCACTTACTACCAGCCTCAGGTGGACGGCAGCACCTTCGACATCGCCGGGGTGGAGGCGCTGGTGCGCTGGAACCACCCACGCCGCGGCCTGATTTCACCGGGCTATTTCCTCAAGACGGCCGAGGAACTCAATGTCGTCGCGAACATCGACCGGATCATTCTCGAACAGTCGCTCGCGGACTTCCGCGGCTGGGAGGCCAAGGGCCTCAATGTACCGCGGCTCTCGGTCAACGTGTCGGCTCGGCGGCTGCAGGACGGAGAACTGATCGCTTCGCTGCAGCACCTCGACATTCCGCGCAACCGGCTGTCGTTCGAACTGGTGGAATCGATCTTCCTCGACGACAACGACGACCTGATGATCTGGAACGTCAACCAGGTCAAGGAACTGGGGATCGACGTCGAGATCGACGATTTCGGGACGGGCTATGCCTCCATCGTCAGTCTGCAGAAGCTCAAGCCGCGCCGGTTGAAGATCGACCGTCAACTCATCATGCCGATCGTCGCCTCGGTTAAGCAGAGACGGCTGGTCGAATCGATCATCGAGATCGGCAAGTCGCTCGACATCGAAATCGTCGCCGAAGGCGTGGAGACGATGCGGCATGCAGAAATCCTGAGAGAGATCGGTTGCGACTATCTGCAGGGGTTCGCCTTCGCCAGGCCGATGAGCGCGCAGGATATCGAGCGCTTCGTCCTGTCCCACAGGCCTCGCAAGCCGGCAGCTGCTCGCGGCTGAAAAATCCCCAATGACGCGCTGCAACCCTTAGGCTAATTGTGGGTTGTCTGGCACCTGACGCGCGTCGCGTCGGGTGGAATCAACATCCGGGGAACCATATGCGCTGGAGAGGCCGTCGTCAGAGCAGCAACATCGAGGACCAGCGCGGGGCCGATGGCGGCCTTGGCGGAGGTCTGGGCCGCGGCGGATTCCGCATCCCGGTCGGCGGAACGCGCAGCGGCGGGTTCAGCCTGTCGACGATCGTCATTCTCGTCGTGCTGTTCTTCGCGCTGCGCGCCTGCGGCATCGACCCCCTGGCGATGCTGGAGGAAGGCGGAGTTCCCGGCCAGACCCAGGTGCAGCCGTCGCAGCCCGGCGGCCAGACGGCGCGGCCAAGCGACGAGATGGGACAGTTCGTGGCGACCGTCCTGGCTGAAACAGAGGATGTCTGGAAAGGTATCTTCCAGGCCGAGGGCCAGACCTACCAGGAGCCGACGCTGGTGATGTTCTCCGACCAGGTGCGCTCCGCCTGCGGCTTTGCGTCGGCGGCGTCGGGGCCGTTCTACTGCCCGGGCGACCGCAAGGTCTATATCGATCTCGCCTTCTACGACCAGCTCGCCCGCCAGTTCGGCGCCGCCGGCGACTTCGCGCAGGCATATGTGCTCGCGCATGAGGTTGGCCATCACGTCCAGAACCTGATCGGCGTGCTGCCGCGCTTCAACCAGATGCGGCAGTCGATGAGCCAGGCGGAGGCGAACGAGATGTCGATGCGCGTCGAGTTGCAGGCGGACTGCTTCGCCGGCGTCTGGGGCCACTTCACGGCGCAGAAGGGTCTGCTGGAAGACGGCGACATCGAAGAGGCTCTCAACGCGGCCCAGCAGATCGGCGACGACACGCTGCAGCGCAAGACGCAGGGCTATGTCGTGCCGGAGAGCTTCAACCACGGCACGTCGCAGCAACGGCAGACCTGGTTCGCGCGCGGCTTCAAGTCGGGCAAGCTGTCGGACTGCGACACGTTCAACAGCCAGATCTGAGGATCAGGCCAGTTAACGCGGCGTTAGCCCGCGCGGACAAACTGCGCGGGCCGACTTAAACGGCGATTCAATTGCTTGCGGTATAAGGGTCCTCTCACTTGTCTGAGGGGGCAATGATGCAGCCGCACAAGACTTCGTTTGCGAAGAACACATCAGGCAATTTCGCGATGTTCGCAGCGATTGGCATGCTGCCGCTGTTGATGGCGGGCGGCATCGCCGTCGACTTCACCGCGCTGTCCAAGACCAGATCGCAGCTTCAGCAGGCCCTGGATACGGCCTCGCTGGCAGTCGCGCGTGAAGGAACCGAGATCAGCGACGCGCGGGCGACCCAGATCGCCATCGATCTGCTGTCCGGCAATTTCGGGATCGACTATTCCGACCTCAAGATCAAGCGCGATGGAACGCGCGTGACGGTGGATGCCGTTTCGATGACCCCGCTCGCGTTCGGGAGCCTGTTCGGCTACGAGACCTGGCCGATCGTAGCGCAGTCGAGCGCGGATATCGCCACGGTGAAATATGAACTCGCGCTCGTGCTCGACACGACCGGCTCGATGAAGGGCGGCAAGCTCGCCGCGATGAAAGACGCGGTCAACGGCATGGTCGAATCCATGTCGTCGCAGGTGAGCGATCCCGCCTATCTGAAATTCGCGGTCGTTCCCTTCGCCAACTTCGTCAATGTCGGGCCCCAATACGCGCCGAAATTCGACGAGAAGGGCAAGCGGATCAAGGGCACGGGCGCCGAGTGGCTCGATCTCGACGGCAAGAGCCCCGTCCCGCAGCACGAGCTGCTCTCCGGGCTCAGCCGCTTCCAGCTGTTCGAGCATCTGGGCCAGGAGTGGGCCGGGTGCGTCGAGACGCGGGTGCCGAGCAAGAAGGGCACCCACGATGTCGCCGACACGCCGGCGGTGAAGTCCGACAAGGCCAGCTTCTTCGTGCCGGCGTTCAGCATCGACGAGCCGGACAGCTGGGGCTACACGAACAGCTACATCGCTTCTCCGGCCGACCCGCTCGACATGACCGCGGCCGGCAAGACGAAGAAGCTTCTCAAATATGGGCTGCCGCTGGCTTTGGCGGGCGAACTGGTATCCGGCCTCCTGCCGCTGGACGGCGGCACGGACGCGTGGATCGACCCGGCCGTGAACGCTTCGGGAGGACGCGGCCCCAACAATGCCTGCGTCACCCAGCCGCTGATGCCGCTCAATTCCGACTACAAGGCTATCCTCGAGAAGGTGAACAGCCTGGAGGCCAACGGCACGACGAACATCATGGAAGGCGTCGCCTGGGGCCAGCGCGTACTGTCGCCGGCCGCGCCGTTCAGCGAGGGAACCGACAAGGCCAAGACCGGCACGGAAAAGATCATGATCGTGCTGACCGACGGCGCCAACGTGTTCGGCAATCGCCCCGTGTCGCTGGGCTCGTCCTATGCGAGCCACGGCTATCTGGTCGACGGCCGCCTCGGCATCTCGGCGGGCAGTTCGAGCGACACGAACACGCTGATGAACAAGAAGACGCTCGCCGCCTGCGAGGAAGCGAAGTCGGACGGCACGGAGATCTATACGATCCGGCTCGAGGAGCCGGACGTGGCGACGGGAACGATGCTGCAGGAATGCGCGACGAGTCCCGCGCACTACTTCGATGCCCCGTCGCGCTCGCAGCTCGACGAGGTGTTCCGCGCGATCAACAGCCGGGTGGTGAAGGTGCGGATCTCGTCCTGACCGGCAAAAGGAGCGCCGGCGTCAGCGCTCCGCCAGCGCCGGCTCGCCCTGCCGTTCGCGGATCAGGTTGACGAAGCGGCGGAAGAGGTAGTGCGAGTCCTGCGGGCCGGGCGAGGCCTCGGGATGGTGCTGGACCGAAAACACCGGCCTGCCCACGAGCGACAGGCCGCAGTTCGAGCCGTCGAACAGCGAAACGTGAGTCTCCTCAACGCCTTCGGGCAGGCTCTTCGAATCCACCGCGAAGCCGTGGTTCATCGAGACGATCTCGACCTTGCCGGTGGTGTGGTCCTTGACCGGATGGTTCGCCCCGTGATGGCCCTGGTGCATCTTGACGGTCTTGGCGCCGAGAGCCAGCGCCAGCATCTGGTGGCCGAGGCAAATGCCGAAGACAGGGATGCCGGTCTTAAGCAGGTTCTGGATCACCGGCACGGCATATTCGCCGGTCGCGGCGGGATCACCCGGGCCGTTGGACAGAAAGATGCCGTCGGGCTTCATCGCCAGAATCTCGTCGGCACCGGTCTTGGCCGGTACGACGGTGACCTTGGCGCCGAGGCCGGCGAGCAGGCGCAGGATGTTGCGCTTGACGCCATAGTCGACCGCCACGACGTGCATGGTCGGGGAACCCTGGGTGGAATAGCCTTCGTTCCAGACCCAGGGCGTCTCGGTCCAGACCGAGGACTGGCCGGAGGTGACGTCCTTTGCGAGGTCGAGCCCGACGAGGCCCGGCCATTCGCGCGCCTGGCGCTTCAGATCCTCGATGTCGAACTTGCCGTCAGGCGCATGGGCGATGACGGCGTTGGGCGCGCCCTTCTCGCGGATCAGCGCGGTGAGAGCACGGGTGTCGATACCGCTCATGGCGATGACGCCGCGCCGCTTCAGCCAGTGGTCGAGGTGTTCGGCGGAGCGGTAGCTCGACGGATTGGTGACGTCGGCCTTGAAGATCGCACCGACGGCGCCGGCGCGCATGGCCGGCGTCAGGTCCTCGATGTCCTCGGCATTGGTGCCGATGTTGCCGATGTGCGGGAAGGTGAAGGTGACGATCTGGCCGGCATAGGAGGGGTCCGTCAGGATCTCCTCGTAGCCGGTCAGCGCGGTGTTGAAGACCACTTCGGCGACCGCGGAACCCGTCGCGCCGAGGCCTCGGCCCCGGATCACCGTGCCGTCTGCGAGGACGAGGCAGGCGGTCGGAACCTCTCTGCTCCAGGGGGAGGTCTTCTCGGCCATGGGGTCTCCTTCGCCGGCGGCACCGGCCTTGCACACGACCCGGATAAGGGCCATATGGCGCATGACAAAACACAAGGGCGGCGAAAGCCATCCTTGTGGGCAACACAACGTCCGTGTCTTGAGGCGCGGACAATATGCGAACGGCGAGGAGCGGTCAACAACCGCCCGAGTTTCGCACCGCGATATGCTTCCTTCGACAAATCAAGGGGTTATGCGGTCGGAAACGAATTGCGCGGCCTTGCGGCTGCCGCTACCCTCGCGCGTCGCCACAGGAGTGACATCATGCGCGAAGTTTTCGCCGCACAGTTGAAAGACGCGATGAAGGGCGGCGACAAGCGCCGCATCTCCACGATCCGGCTGATCCAGGCCGCGATCAAGGATCGCGACATTGCCGCCCGCACCGCCGGCAAGGGCCCGGTGAACGACGAGGAGATCATGCAGATCCTCGCCAAGATGGTGAAGCAGCGCGACGAATCGGCCCGCATCTACGAGGAGGCGAACCGCCTTGAACTCGCAGCGCAGGAGCGCGAGGAGATCGAGGTGATCAAGTCGTTCCTGCCAAAGCAACTGGGCGAGGACGAGGTCAGGCAGCTCTGCGCCAAGGTGATCACCGACGTCGGCGCGGACGGACTGCGCGACATGGGCAAATGCATGGCCGCGCTCAAGGAGCGCTATCCGGGCCAGATGGACTTCGGCAAGGCAAGCGGCGTGGTGAAGACGCTGCTGCAGTAGGGGTGCCGGCGCCGCGGAGCGGACGCTTTCGAGGCTCAGCGCCCCGAAGACCAGGTCTGAGGCGCGTCGGGCAGCGAGGGGATTGCCTCCGGTTCCGGAGTTGGCCTCCGGAGCAGTAAGGTTCCCGCATCGGCCGAGCGCGCTTCGACAGGGGTGCCGGTTGCGTCGCACGCCAGCACCCCAACGAGTTCGACAGGCGCCGTCATGACGTAAGACTGTGCCTGGTCCAAGGCAGCAATGAGTCTTTCGCGGATCGCAGCGGCATCGAGGCCCGGCGGCAGCCCTTTGACCGCGTCGTATTCCGCTGTCGGAACGGAGAGTCCGCGACGCCGGATCTCCTCGATCATCCGCGACGGCGAAAAGTGCGGCGGCTTACCGGCCGCAGCCAGAAGCAGCGGACCGAGCGGGCACATGTTTTCGGAGATTGCGACCAGGTCGACAAAATCCCTCGCCTTGGTCCGGCTGGACGCGGCGATGACCTTGTTGACGGCGAGATCGGTCTGATGAAGACGGGCGCCCCACACATCATCCTTCACGAGAGGGAAGAACCTCGTGCGGGATTCGCTCATCCACTGCACTATCGTCGACTGGGTACCTTGCGAGACCACCGCTTCGACGATTCCGTAAATCTCCAGTTCGACGCGGACAGAAAAACCCGCCCGTCGCAGCGTCTCGATGTCCGCCGAGGCGGCGGCGCCGATTTCCTCGTCAGTGTCGTGAAACACGTCGATGTCGTCCGATACTCTCGGCCAGTCGCGATTGAGCGCTACGCCGCCGGCGATGTAGCTGGTGTCGGACCTGTTGGCCGCGATGCAGCGTAATACATTCCGTTGCAGCGCCGAGAGGGCCATTCCTAACCCTCGGCCTCGGAAAGGATTTTCCGGGCGAGAACGAAGGCGCCCGCATCGCCACGCTCCATCAGCGCGCCGGCGATGACGCGGGCCTGCTCCCGAGGGTCGGGCACGCGGGCAAGGTCCACGTTGTCGAAGACCTTGACGGCATAGCGTTCCGCGGCCTTGTCACAGAGGTCCTTGAGACGCTGTTTGCGGCTGCGGTGTTCGGTTCGCATACGCGCAGCCACGGAGACGATCGCGTTTCTGCTGGATGCGGGAACGAGCACCTCGACTCTGACGAGATCGGAGGCGCCACCGTTTTCCCTGTATTTACGGACCCGGTCGCGGGCGGACATGGCCAGTTCCTTTCGAGCCATGGGCTCTGTGGACTAGATATGCGTATCCCGGTTACGGATGTCAATCGGAGCGACCGTGGGTGACTACGACGCCCTGAGACGCGAGCCGCGCAGGAGGCCCTGTTCCTCCAGCACCGGATAGGCGATCGAGGCGAGGAGCGAGTTGATCTGCTTCAGGTCGCGGATCGTGTCGAGATGGATCGAACTCGTCTCGACGCTTCTCGCCGTGCCGTCGCGCAGGCGTTCGAAATGGCCCTGGGTCGAGAGCTTCTCGCGGTCGCGCAGGCGGTCCTTCTCCTGGACGAGCTGCAGCGCGGTCTCGCGGTCGCGGCTGATCAGCACGTTGAAGGCGAGGCGGGCGTTGCCGAGCACCGAGGCGTGGAAGGCGGTCAGCTCGCGCCAGCCGTCGTCGGTGAATTCGAGCTTGCGGTCCATCTTCTTCTGCACGTGGACCAGCATGTTGCGCACGATGATGTCGCCGACCTGCTCGAGCTTGATGCAGGCGCCGATCAGTTCCTGGCAGCGCAACGCTTCCGCTTCGGACAGGGCGCGGGCGGTGACGCGGGCGAGGTAGAGCTTGATCGCGGCGTGCCAGCGGTCGACGCGGTCGTCGAGGGCCGACAACCGGTCGATGCGCGCCTGGGATGGATGGCGGTAGAGCTCGATCACCTCGGACAGCATGATCTCGACCGTCTCGCAGATGCGCACCACTTCCCGGGTGGCGTTGGCGAGCGCCTGTCCCGGCGTGTCGAGCGCAGCCTCGTCCAGGGCGCTGAGCTCAACCGGCGCGGCTTCGGGGCTCTGGGCCGGGGGAGTGGACAGGTTGGCAAGCCGCTCGGCGGCGCGGGCGGCGAGCGGGGCAAGCGCGAAGCCCGACAGAGCGAGCAGGGCGTTGAAGGCGATATGGGCATGGACGACCTGGGTTGCCGGCGACGCGCCGAGCCAGGCCAGGTCCTGCGCGGCAAGCTGCAGGGCGGTGAGGGCAAGGACCGCTCCTGTGCCGCGCATCAGGAGGTTGCCGATCGGAACCACGCGGGCGGCCGGAACTGCGCCGCGCGACAGGAGCACGGCGATCGCGCCGGCACCGAGATTGGCGCCGAGAACCAGCACGATACCCAGTTCGGCCGGGACGAGGTTGCGGGCGGCGAGCGTCGCGATGAGCAGGATGGCGGCGACGCTCGAGTGGAAGAGCCAGGTCATGATGGCGGCGAGAAGGAAGGCAGTCGCCGGGTCGCCTGAGAGATAGTTGACGATGACCGGCAGGAGGCGGCTCTCGCGCAGCGGCTCCGACGCCTCGCCGATCAGCCTGAGCGACAGGATGAGCAGGCCGACGCCGACCAGGATGCGCCCGAACTGGCGCCAGTCGCGCCGCTCGGTCGACAGGAACATCGTCGTGCCCGCGAGGATGGTGAGCGGCACGAGGATGGTGAGGTCGAAGGACAAGAGCTTGACGACCAGGGCCGACCCGAGATCGGCGCCGAGGACAGCGAGCAGGCCGGCGGTCCCGCCCACCACGCCGGCGCCGGAGAAGGAGGCGACGAGCAGGCTGACGGCCGTGGCACTCTGCAGGGCGATGGCAAGAAGCGCGCCGCCGAGGACGGCCAGGAGCGGGTTCTTCAGCGCCGGCGCCAGCCGGTTGCGCAGCACGTCGCCATAGGCGCGCTCGACGCCGGTGCGCACCATGCGGGTCGCCCACAAGAGCAGGGCGACGGCGCCGGCCAGGTTGAGGAGGACGACGATCCCGCTCATGACGACGCCCTATAGTCTGACAACCAGCGCATGCAGCACGTCTCGTCGGAGATGGGGTTGTGGCAGCGATTCGGCAGCATAATTGAAGTCCGGCAGATTAGCCGGATAATATTTCACGCCCCCCTGAAGCGTCCCTTCGGCAGCGACCCGCGATGTCGGGTACGGACCGGGCGGAGAGGCCGAGGCGGCCCCGCCGCGGTTCCGCCTCAGGCGATTTCCGGCGCGGCTGAGACGGGGACGGGTGGCCGCATTCCGCTGCGCCGCTCGGCCCACCAGGACAGGATCGCGACGGCCGTCGCGATCGTCAGCGCGGCAACCCCGAACAGCGGCAGCGCGCGGTAGGGCACGCCGGCGTTGAGGACAATCGCGCCGAAGGACGCGGCGATCGCGATGCCGAGATTGAAGCCGGAGGGAATGAGCGCCGAGGCAAGGTTGGGCGCGTCGGCGGTCCAGCCGAGGATGCGCGACTGGATGGGCGTGCCGATGGCGAAGTTCAGGCCTCCCCAGACGAAGAGCGCGATCACCATCGGAACCGGGTAGGGGCCGACGAAATAGATGACGAGGAGAAGGACGGCCTGGATGGCGAGCAGGGAGATCAGGCTCGGCATCAGCCGCCAGTCCGCGAGGCGGCCGCCCGCCAGCACGCCCACCGTCGAGCCGATGCCGATAGCGAGCAGCACCCAGGGTATCGTGCGCTCATCCAGCCCGGTGACGCTCTGGAGGAGCGGCGAGATGTAGGTGAAGGGCAGCATCTGGCCGATCATCAGCATCAGCATGATGATCAGGCAGGTCCAGACCTGCTGGCGGCCGAGTGCGCGGACTTCGCGGGCCAGATTGCCGGGCCTGTGGGCAGGGCCGACGTGACGGGGCAGCGCCAGAGAGAGCGCGGCGAGGCTCAGGATGCCGAGCACGAACATCGACCAGAAGGTGGCGCGCCAGCCGAGCCAGCCGCCGATGGCCGCGCCGATCGGCACGCCGACGATGTTGGACACGGTCAAGCCGGCGAGGATGATGGCAATGGCCTGGCCGCGCTTTCCCTCCGGCACCAGGCTGACCGCCACGACCATCGCCACGCCGAAGAACGTGCCGTGGGTGACGGCGATCGCCGCGCGAAACGCGAGCATGGTCGGGAAATCGGGCGCGAGCGCGCACGCCATCTGGCCGAGCGTGAAGACGAAGAGAAGCCCGAGAAGCAGTGTTTTGCGGGATATTCTCGCCGTCGCGACGGTCAGGAAAGGACCGCCCAGCGCGACGCCAAGCGCATAGCCGGAGACGAGATAGCCGGCGCTCGGCACGGACACGTCGAGGCCGGCGGCCACCTGCGGCAGGATGCCGGCGATGACGAATTCGGTCGTACCGAAGGCGAAAGCGGCGAGGAAAAGGGCAATCAAAGGAAGGGGCATCGAAACGACCGGGCTGAACTGGCAAAGAAAGGGAAGGGCGAAAGCGCTCGCGGAAAGGTTGCTAGCACCACGAATCCGCGTGCGCGGCAATGCAGAACTGCGGGAGTGGGGTTTAGTTTTTCTCGACGCTGTACGTCCGGCCCAGACGCGGGGCAGCAGCGAGGAGGATAGAGCGGAACGAGCGCGCGCCGTCAACCAGCCTTATCGGTCTTCTGCTTCTCCTGCATGTAGTGGCGCAGGACGGCATTGATGCGCGTCTGATAGCCCTTGCCGGTCGCCTTGAAGAAGTCGAGCACGTCCTTGTCGAGGCGGATGGAGATCGGATCCTTGGGGACGGGGATGACCAGGGTGGCCTTCGACCAGTCGACGTCCATGAACTCGGCCCAGTCGGGATCGTCGCGCATGTTCGCTTCGATCTCCTCGTCGGTCATGGCATCGACGCGCGCCCAATCGGTCTTGGTTTCGCCGGCCTCGACCATTCTGCGGATCTCATCCGCCGAGTAGCTCACGAAATTCTCTTTGCTCATTCTTTCTCGCCGGCCTTACCGATATGATGCGGCACAGCTCTCCTCTTGGCGTATAGACAACTGCGATCACCTTTGGCGAGTGATCGCAGATCGCAAGCACGCGAACCTCTCCAAACCTGTCCGACCGGACTTCAATGTGGGGTTCTAGCAGCGCCTTGGCCGCATCCGCGAAATCCAGTCCTCGCTCGACCAATGTTCGTTGTCGCTTGTTCGGATCCCAATCAAATCGCTCGAACTTGAGATTTTGAACGACCCGCATGCCGCCTGCCTTCAGAACCTGTTCGGCCTGGCGGCACCCTAAAAGACCAAAACATCCTTCGACAAGCTATACGGCTGTATATACGATAGCGTTATGTCGTAAGCAACCCTGTGAAAGCCGGTGAAAGGCGAGCGTCCCTCTCGCGCGCGGGGGCGGAGCGGCCTACATACGGGCATGCGCTTTCCGCCAAGCTTCCTCGACGAGATCCGAGACCGGGTGCCGATTTCCTCGGTGATCGGCAGCCGTGTCTCGTGGGACCGCAAGAAGACCAATGCGTCGCGGGGCGACTATTGGGCCTGCTGTCCGTTCCACGGCGAGAAGTCGCCGTCGTTTCACTGCGAAGACAAGAAGGGGCGCTACCACTGCTTCGGCTGCGGCGTGTCGGGCGACCATTTCCGCTTCCTGACCGACCTCGAGGGTCTCTCGTTCCCCGAAGCCGTCGAGCGGATCGCCGGCATGGCTGGCGTGGCGATGCCCGCGCGCGACGAAGTGCAGGAACGCCGCGAACAGCAGCGCGCCAGCCTGACCGACGTGATGGAGATGGCAGCGCGCTGGTTCCAGGACCGGCTGCAGGGGGCCGAAGGCGCCAAGGCCCGTGCCTATCTGCGCGACCGGGGGCTGACCTCGGTGACGCAGCAGACATTCCGCCTGGGCTATGCGCCGGAGAGCCGCAACGCGTTGAAGGAATATCTGGCGTCGAAGGGGATCACCAAGGACCAGATCGAGGCCTGCGGGCTGGTGCGGCACGGCGACGACATCGCGGTGTCCTACGACTATTTCCGCGACCGGATCATGTTTCCGATCGAGGACCGCCAGGGCAAGGTGATCGCCTTCGGCGGGCGGGCGCTGAGCTCGGATGCGCTGGCCAAATACATGAACTCGCCGGACACCGAGCTCTTCCACAAGGGCAACGTGCTCTACAATTTCGCCCGCGCCCGCAAGGCGCAGGGCAAGGACGGCACGATCATCGCCGTCGAGGGCTACATGGACGCGATCGCACTGTCGCAGGCGGGATTCGGCAATGTCGTGGCGCCTCTCGGCACCGCGCTGACGGAAAACCAGCTCGAACTGTTGTGGCGGATGACCGGGGAGCCGGTGCTCTGTTTCGACGGCGACAAGGCTGGGCTGAAGGCGGCGTGGCGCGCGGCGGATCTGGCGCTGCCGCTGGTGCAGCCGGGCAAGACAGTGCGCTTCGCGCTGCTGGCCGAGGGCAAGGATCCGGACGACCTGGTGAGGACCGAGGGGCCGGACGCGTTCGCGAAAGTGCTGGGAGAGGCGCGGCCGCTCGTCGACCTGATCTGGATGCGCGAGACGTCGGGCGGGGTGTTCGACACGCCGGAGAAGCGGGCGGACCTGGAAAAGACGCTGCGCGAGATCACCTCTCGTATCCGGGACGAGACCGTGCGCTTCCACTACAGCCAGGAAATGCGCGAACGCGTGCAGGTGTTCTTCGGCTCGAGGCGTCCGCCCCGCAACCAGGGCGGCAATTTCCGCAAGGGCGACCAGCAGCGGAAAGGGCCGATCGCCGAGGGGCGCATGCCGGTGAGCGAAAGCCTGGCGCGGTCGGCGCTGGTCAAGGGCGGGGCGATGCCGCTGCGCGAGGCGACGATCATGGTGGCGCTGATCAGCCACCCGGCGCTGATCGAGGAGAACTACGAGCAGATCGAGATGCTCGACCTGTCGCATCCGGGACTGGCACAACTGCACGCGGCGATGCTCGACGCGCTGGCGCATGACGCCGCCGGCGACCGGGATTCGCTGCTGGAGGTGGTGCGCGCGGCCGGACTGGAGCCTGTGTGGGACCTGGCGACCACGATGGTGCGCCGGGTGCGGGAATGGTCGGCGCTGGAGGATGCGGCACTGGACGACGCCCGCGACGCCTTCGCGCAGGCGCTCCACTTGCACCGCAGCCAGCGCACTCTACATAAGGAACTGAAGGCGGCGGAGATCGCGCTCGCGTCGGAATCGACGGAAGAGAACTTCCTCCGCCTTCTCGACATACAGTCACAGTTCCGCGACATCCAGGCAACCGAAGCGCTGATCGAGGGTTTCGGCGTGCAGTCGGGGCGCGCGGGACGAAACTGAATGTCGTGCAAAGCGTCCGAAAACCGGGCGAAACGCCCCAATTGATTCGCTTTTTTGCCGCGAATCAGGTTTGAGCCGCTTGACGTTCGGTACAATTGTCGGAATCACGACGGTTCGAGACAGGCAAATCTGCGGAAAACCGCTAGATCATGAACGGGCCGAAAGGCCGAGGAACAGGACGGAGCGCTGGCCGCTGCAGGGAAACGGATCCCGCAACCGGTAACAGGGTTAATCGGACATTAAGCGGATCGCCGGATAGCTGCTCCCGCAGGGGCGGAAATCGAATCGTATCCGCACCTTATCCTCGGCAGACGAATCCTGCGCCCTATCTATAGGGACGGACTCAAACGGCCCACGCGTTTGGAGATGCATAGAATGGCGACAAAGGAAAAGGAAGAGGCGGAGACCGAACGCGAAGGTGCGCCCGACGGGCCTCTGCTCGACCTGTCCGACGACGCCGTCAAGAAGATGATCAAGCTCGCCAAGAAGCGCGGCTATGTGACCATCGACGAACTGAATGCGGTGCTGCCGTCGGAAGAGACCGATCCGGACCGGATCGAGGACGTCAACGCGATGCTGTCCGACATGGGCATCAACGTCGTCGAGGAAGGCGAGAGCGAGGAAGGCGAGGCGGAGTCCCAGGCCGACGGCGAGGAAGAGGCCAACGAACTCGCCGAGCAGACGGGCACCGCCGTCGCGGCCGTCGCCAAGAAAGAGCCGACCGACCGCACCGACGACCCGGTGCGCATGTATCTGCGCGAGATGGGCTCGGTCGAGCTTCTCTCCCGGGAGGGCGAGATCGCGATCGCCAAGCGCATCGAGGCCGGCCGCGAGACGATGATCGCGGGGCTCTGCGAGAGCCCGCTGACCTTCCAGGCGATCATCATCTGGCGCGACGAGCTGAACGAAGGGAAGATCCTGCTGCGCGAGATCATCGATCTCGAGGCGACCTATGCCGGCCCCGAGGCCAAGCAGGCGCCGGTGGTCGAGCGCGTGGACGAGGACGCCAAGCCGAAGGACGACCCGCGCGCGCGGCGCTCGTCGGGTCCGCGCGACGACGACGACATCACCAATGTCGGCGGCGAAAGCCGGGTCGAGGAGGATGAGGACGACGAGGACGAGCAGAGCCTGTCGCTGGCCGCCATGGAGGCGGAACTGCGCCCGCAGGTGATGCTGACGCTCGACGTGATCGCCGACACCTACAAGAAGCTGCGCAAGCTGCAGGACCAGCAGGTCGAGGCGCGGCTCGCTGCCATGGGCGCGCTGTCGTCCAGCCAGGAGCGCCGCTACAAGCAGCTGAAGGACGAACTGATCACCGCGGTGAAGTCGCTGTCGCTCAACCAGGCCCGCATCGAGGCGCTGGTCGAGCAGCTCTACGACATCAACAAGCGCCTGGTGCAGAACGAGGGCAAGCTCTTGCGCCTGGCCGAGAGCTACGGCGTGCGCCGCGAGGAGTTTCTGCGCGAATATCACGGGTCCGAACTCGACCCGAACTGGATCAAGTCGATCGCGAACCTGACCTCGCGCGGCTGGAAGGAGTTCACCAAGAACGAGAAGGACGGCATCCGCGACCTGCGCGCGGAGATCCAGAACCTCGCCCAGGAGACGGCGATCTCGATCGCCGAGTTCCGCAAGATCGTCAACCAGGTCCAGAAGGGCGAGCGGGAAGCCGCGATCGCCAAGAAGGAGATGGTCGAGGCGAACCTGCGCCTGGTGATCTCGATCGCCAAGAAATACACCAACCGCGGCCTGCAATTCCTTGATCTCATTCAGGAAGGCAACATCGGCCTGATGAAGGCGGTGGACAAGTTCGAGTATCGCCGCGGCTACAAGTTCTCGACCTATGCGACCTGGTGGATCCGGCAGGCGATCACCCGCTCGATCGCCGACCAGGCGCGCACGATCCGTATCCCGGTGCACATGATCGAGACGATCAACAAGATCGTGCGGACCTCGCGCCAGATGCTGCACGAGATCGGCCGCGAGCCGACGCCGGAAGAGCTGGCCGAAAAGCTCGCCATGCCGCTGGAAAAGGTGCGCAAGGTGCTGAAGATCGCCAAGGAGCCGATCTCGCTCGAAACGCCGGTTGGCGACGAGGAGGATTCGCATCTCGGCGACTTCATCGAGGACAAGATGGCGATCCTGCCGATCGATGCGGCGATCCAGGCCAACCTGCGCGAGACGACGACGCGCGTGCTGGCCTCGCTCACGCCCCGCGAGGAGCGCGTGCTGCGCATGCGCTTCGGCATCGGCATGAACACCGACCACACGCTGGAAGAGGTCGGCCAGCAGTTTTCCGTGACGCGCGAGCGCATCCGCCAGATCGAGGCGAAGGCTCTGAGGAAGCTGAAGCATCCGTCGCGGTCGAGGAAGCTGAGGAGTTTTCTCGACAGCTGAGGCCTTCGGAACATTTAGCGTATTCTGTTGAAACCCGGAACATTCCGGGTTTCACTGTTTTCGGGGACAAGTCGAGCAGAGAAACGTGGATCATTTCCAGTTCAACGTGCCGGAAGAGCTTCGACCCCGCGTTTCGCGCAGTCTGGGTATCGGTCTTGCCTGGGATGATGCGATCGACGCTCTGCCGAAGCAAACCTCGTTTTCCGTGGAAAGCGTCTTCGTCGCCGGGTGCCGGCTCTACCGCAAACTCCGGCCACGCTCCATTGGCGATAGATGTGCTTTCGAGCCGAGCTGTTCCAGATACGCTGAATTGTGCTTTCGAACGAGGGGCTGGCGAGATGCATCGAGGCTGACGATCGGGCGGCTCACACGCTGCAAGGCGTGCAACGGAGGGTTGGACTTACCACCATCGGTTGAGGTATCTTGGCTCTCTTCGTTGGGGGACAGGATATGCAATACCGAGTAGAGAGCATTGGTGCTGCCTTCTCAGACAGGGCGATACAGGAGCTTTCAGCGCAGCTGAGCAGTCGATCCGAACAAGGCTGGGAACTTCACACGGTCTTCTCTGTCGAGAAGAAGGGGTGCCTGGGCTCAAGCGAGGGACGGACCTATTTGGCAGTGTATCGGCGACCGTGAGTTCAGCAGAGTAGGGACCGGTAGGTCTCGGCTACGAGCGAGCGGATCCGTCTCTGGGATCTCAGCATTCGCCGAGGGAAGTGCTGCAGGAGCCGTTCCAATCCGTCCGGGGGGCTGACGAGTTATGATCGAGTTGGTCGAGGTCACCGAGGTGAAGGCGCTCTCCGGCCATCGGCTGTGGCTGCGCTTTTCCGATGGAAGCGAGGGGGTGTTCGGCTTCGCGCCGATCCTCGGGAAGGGTGGCTCGATGGTGTCCGCCCTCAAAGACCCGGCAATGTTTGAGAAGGTCTATATCTCGTTCGGAGTGCCGACTTGGCCGAACGGCTTCGACCTCGACGCCATCAACCTCCATCGCCAGTTGCGAGAACAGGGGCTGCTGAAGCGCCCGGCGGCTTAAGTTCTTCGGTCTCATTCCTGGCTGCGAGGCAGCCAGGAGCGGACGTTGTCCTAAAGGAAGCCGCGGCATCGTCCGCGGCTTTTTGTTGTGGTAAGCACAGGGCCATCCGAAGGGGGGCTGGGACGATGAGACCTGTTGCACGAGTGTTGATGAGCGGCGCATTCGCCGTCGGCCTGAGCCTGGCCGGCGCCGGCGTAGCGCTGGCGGATTTCGGGGCGATCGCGTTTTCCCCTCAGAACGGTGCGTACGGCTATTCCTACGGCGCCGGAACGCGGGCGCAGGCCGAGCGGATCGCGATGAGCAATTGCCAGGCCAATGGCTCCGGCTGCCGCCTGCTGGTCTATTTCCGGAACGCCTGCGGCGCGCTCGCGGTGGGCAACGGCAACGGATACGGCTTCGCATGGGCAGGAAGCCGCGGCCAGGCGGAGGGACGGGCGATGCAGGAGTGCCGCAACCAGACGTCGTCCTGCCGCATCGTCGCATGGAGCTGCAGCGGCTGACGCTGTCGGAGGCGAAGCTCGCTAGCCAGCGCCACTCCGCCCCGCCTCCGGGCCGACATAGCGGGCGCGGGGCCGGATGAGGATGCCGGACTGCAACTGCTCGATCGCGTGCGCGATCCAGCCGGAGGTGCGGGCGATGGCGAAGAGGGCCATTTCGTGGCCGACGGGCAGGCCGAGCGTGCGCATCAGCACGGCCAGCGCATAGTCGATGTTCGGATAGAGGCCCGTCGCCTCGGTGACGAGGCGCGGGACGTCGGCGACGAGGCGTGAATCCGCGCCGGCGGCGGACAGCGCGCGCAGCAGCACGTCGGCGCGGGGATCGCCATCGACATAGACCGTGTGGCCGAAGCCGGGGATCGGCTCGCCCAGCGCCACGCGGTCGGCGATTGACGCCGCCACGTCGCCGCCGCCGAGTTCGGCCACCATTCGCGCGGCGAGCGGCCCGGCACCGCCATGGCGCGGGCCTTTGAGCGCCGCGAGGCCAGCGATGACGGCGTCGTAGAGGCTGACGCCGGTGGACGCGGCGCAGCGCGCGGTCCAGGTCGAGGCGTTGAGTTCGTGGTCGGCGAGGAGGACGAGCGCGCGACGCAACAGATCCTCCGCCGCAGGATGATCCTTCGCCCAGGCGGATGCGACCTGGCGATGGATCGGCAGGGGCGATGGGGCCGTGCCGAGGATCGCGGCGGTGACGAGGCGCATGACGCGGGCGCCGGTTGCGGCGCGGCCTTCGGCCGAGCGGTTGTGGGCGCGCGGATCGGCGTCGCTGGCGAGCGCGAGGACGGCGATGGCGCGGGGCAGGGGCTTGGCCTCATTGGCCGCAGCGAAGATCGCCCGCATTGCCTCGTCGAGCACTGGCAAGTTCGCTGCGTCGAAGGGATCGGCGCGGCGGGCGTCCCAGAGCAGGGTGGCGGCCTGTTCGACGGTCGCTGCCTCGGCGAGGGCGACCGCGGGCACGCCGCGATAGACCGGGCCAGCCTCGGTGATGGTGGCGACCGTCGTGTCGAGAACGGGGATGGCTGCCTCCGCCGAGGGCTGCACCGCGCCGGACGAGCGGCGGCGGGCGCGCAGCGCGCGGATGTCGTCAGCGCGGTAGCGCCGCGCTCGGCCGTCGCCCACCGGCTCGGAGCGGACGAGTCCTCGGCTGACATAGGCATAAAGCGTGGCAGGAGAGACGGACAGCTCAGCGGCGGCTTCGCGGGCGGTGAGGAAGGCGGGAGACGCGGTTTTCATATTGATCAAGCTAATCAAGATTGATCAATGATGGAAGAGGTCCCATCTTGCTGCAGTGCAGCAGGAGATATGACCATGACGATCCATTCCAATCCGGCCGCCGGCCTCGACGGCCTCGACGGCGTCGCCGCGGCGGTGACGGCGCTGTCGCATGTCGACGGCGAAAAGGGCGAACTGATCGTCGCGGGATCGAGGATCGGCGAGCTTGCCGACCGCACGGATTTCGAAGGGCTGGCGGCAGGGCTATGGGCGGCGGCGACGGGGCGCGCGGTGGACGGGGCGGAGGCGAGGGGTCGGCTGGCGCGGGGGCGCATGGCGGCCTTCGAGCGGCTGCCGGCGATCCTGCCTGCAACGGCAGGGATGCCGATGATCGACGCCTTCCGGGTCGCGGTGGCGGCGGTCGCGCCGGTGGAAGGGCTCGAGGCACAGGCGGCAATAGTCGGAGCGATGCCGGTGCTGGCGGCGGCTCTGGTGCGCCAGGCGGAGGATCGGGCGCCGGTGGCTCCCGATCCGGACCTCGGGCACGCGGCCGACCTGTTGAGGATGATGCGCGGAGAGGCCGCGAGCGCGGAAGAGGCGAAGGCGCTCGACGCCTATCTCGTCACCGTCGCCGACCACGGCATGAATGCTTCGACCTTCGCTGCGCGGGTGGTGGCCTCGACGCAGGCGAACCTGTTCATGGCGGTGACGGCGGGCTACTGCGCGCTCACCGGGTCGCTGCACGGCGGCGCGCCCGAACCGGTGCTGGACATGCTCGACGCGATCGCCAGCAAGGACCGGATTGCCGGCTGGATCGACGAGGCGCTGAAGCGCGGCGAGCGGCTGATGGGCTTCGGCCACCGCATCTACAAGGTGCGCGACCCGCGCGCCGACGTCCTGAAGCGCGCCGTCGAACGGCTCGGCGGGCGCGGCACCGATCTCGGCTTCGCGGCGGAGGTAGAGGCCTATGCGCGGCGCGCGCTGGAAGCGGCGAAGCCGGACCGCAGGCTCGACACCAATGTCGAGTTCTACACGGCGATCCTGCTCGACGCGCTGAAGATCCCGCGCCGCGCCTTCACGCCCGTGTTCGCGGTCGGACGCAGCGCGGGGTGGACGGCGCACGCGCTGGAACAGCAGCGGACGGGGCGGCTCTTGAGGCCGTCGTCGATCTATACGGGCGCGATGCCGGGCTGAGGGTGAAGGTGGAGACGCGTCGGCGGCAGGCCGCGGCGCGTCACACCGCCATCGAATTCTCCGCGCTGCGGGCCGCCTGCTCGTAGAGCCCGGACAGGACGCGCAGCATCTCGGCGAGCTGTTCGAGTTCGAGCTCGCCGCTGGAGAACTTGGCGAGCGCACGGATCAGGAAGCGCTTGCGCATCGCCTTGTAGTCGTCGATGAACTTCTGACCTTCCTCCGTCGGCTGGAAGAAGGTGTCCTTGCCGATGCGCGCACTCTCGACCAGCCTGGCGCGCTGCAGCTTCTTGAGCGCATAGGACACGATGTGGGTGTCCTCGATATTGAGGCTGAAGCAGATATCCGCGAGCCGCTTCGGCCCGTAGCCGACCATGTGCAGCACGAGCAGGTCAGTCGTCGAATAGCCTTTCATCCCCGCCGCGGCCGCGCAGCGCAAGACCCATTGTTCCTGTGCGTTGCGCGCGACAATCATCGCCAGCTCGAACTGGGTCATGAGGGGCGCAAGCCTATCCAAAATCTGGCCCGTATCCTTGTCGTCGAGCGGTTTGTTCACGGCGTCTTCTCCGCAGCACTTTCTGATTCCCATCTAGCCTGTCCGGGAAAAGGGGGCAATGCCATGCTTAATTTGTCGGCATTTTATCATTTAGGAGGCAGAAAAAGACCGTTGAAGTGGCGACAAAATGATGACAATCTGTCGTCAAGTTGAGGGGAAAGAGATAGCAAGGCCGTGATGGCCGTGCCGCCTCTCAGCAGACATGCGATTGTGGAGAGGTGGTTCCGAATGCAGTTCACGCCCAATACGGAGGCTATGAAGGCGCTTCCGGCCAAAGAGGGTCTCGATGCGGTGATCGCGATGAGCCCCGAGAATTTCGCCTACGCGTCCGGCGCCTATATTTCTACGGTTCGGCTGATCCGGCCCCGTCATGCCTATGCCGTGTTCCCGGCCAAGGGCGAGCCGTTCAACATCGTCTGCTCTATCGAGGAGAGCCTGACGCGCTCGGAGAGCTGGATTCCGGACGTGCGCACCTACACCGAGTTCGCTGAAATTCCAGTCGAAGTGCTGGCGCGCGAACTGAAGAAGGAAGGTCTTGGCAGCGGCAAGCTCGGCATCGACCTCGATTACCTGCCGGTGTCGGCCTACGAGGCGCTGACCGCCGCGTTGCCGGACGCCGAGTTCGTCAACACGACCGAGACTGTCACAGGAGTTCGGGTGATCAAGGGCGAGAGCGAGATCGCACTGATCGAAGCCGCCACCCGGCAAACGCACAAGGCCGTTCTCGATGCGATGGAGGCGAGCAACCAGGGCGATTCCGAAGCGGACATGGCCCAGAAGATCGCCAACAACATCATCAACTACGGCGCCGATGGCACGCTGTTCATGGCGTTCGCATCCGGCGAACGAACCAAGCATCCGCACACGACCGCGCAGTCGGACGTGCTGCCGAGGCCGGGCGACATCATCCGCTTCGACGTCGGCGGAACCTACGGCGCCTTTGCCAGCGATTTCGCGCGCACCTATTCCGCGGGCCGGCCGAGCGAGGAGCAGAAGGACGTCTACGCAAAACTCATCCGCATCCAGCGCGAGACGATCGAAGCGGTGAAGCCGGGCGTGTTGGCCGAAGACCTCTTCTTCCTCTGCAAGGATCTCTACGCCAAGCACGGCCTGCCGTTCACGATGCCGCATATCGGGCACAGCTTCGGGGTCGAGCTGCACGAGAATCCGATGCTGAGGCCCGGCGACAAGACGCCGCTCGTGGCCGGCATGGTGATCAACATCGAGCCGATGGTGAAGCATGCGACCGGGACCTACCACACGGAGGACCTCGTGCTCGTCACCGAGACGGGCTACCGGTTGCTGACGCTCGGGCTGGCGCCCGAGGAACTGCCGGTCATCGGGCAGACAATCAATTACTGACGCGACCTTGGGAGAGGTCGCAACAATTAGGGAACACTAGGAGCTACGTCATGAAACTGCCTTCGATCTTAGTTGCCGCGACACTCGCGGTTGTCGGCTCAGTCTCGCTGCCCGGCGGGGCGGCACTTGCCGAGACCCTCCGGCTTGCCCACCACCACGCGGTGGGTGGGCAGGTCGATATCGCCGCGAAGAAATTCGCCGAGCTCGCCAAGGACTATTCCAAGGGCGAGATCACGGTTCAGGTCTTCCCGGCTGCGCAGCTCGGCCAGGAGCGCGAGGCACTTGACCTCGTGAACCAGGGTGCGATCGATATCTCGATCACCTCGACCCCGATCCTCGACAAGCTCTATCCGCCGATGGCGGCGACCTCGACCCCGTTGATCTTCAAGGGCTGGGAGCAAGCGCGCAAGCTTTACAAGGGCGAGTTCGGGCAGGGGCTGATCGCCGGGGTTCGCGATAACAGCGACGTCGAAGTGCTCGGCTTCATCCATCTCGGCTTCCGCGACCTGATGTTCAAGGGAGACGCGCCGACGACGCTGGCCGGCATGCAGGGCAAGCGCATGCGTTCACCGGAGAACTTCGTCTGGATCCGCATGTTCGAGCTCATGGGCGCCAAGCCCACGCCGGTGACCTGGGGCGAGGTCTACACGGCGATGCAGACGGGCGTGGCGGAAGGCCTCGATACGTCGGCGGCGGCGGGGCTCGACATGAAGTTCAGCGAGGTGACGAACTCGCTGTTGAAGACCCAGCACATGTTCGGCTCGATGCTGTTCGCGATGAACAAGACGAAGATCGCCGCGCTGCCCCCGGAGAAACAGGAGATCATCAAGAAGGCGGCGCTCGACACCGGCGACTATGTCGATCTCGAGGTCAATATTCCGGCCGAGAACGCTGCTTACGGCAAACTCGAGGCGGCGGGCATCAAGATCGTCGAACCTGCCGATCCGCAGGAATGGCGCGACGCGATGGCCCCGCTCCAGGCCGAGATCGCCGAGCGCAATCCCGGCGCCGACAAGTTCATCGAGATGGCCAAGTCGGTCGAATGACCGGGCACCAGCCGGGGCAGGACGGCGGGTCGGGGCGTGAAGGTCCCGGCCTGCGGCTCCTGACGCTGATCGCGTCGCTGCTGCTTGCGGCCACCGTCAGCCTCACATTCGCGCAGGTCGTGCTGCGCTATCTGTTCAACAATCCCCAGACCTGGGCCGAGGAAGTCGGCCGCTATCTGTTCATCTGGATCACCTTCCTCGGCGCGGCGGCGGCGTTCTCGCGCGATACCCATATCCGCGTCGACGCGGTGATGGAGCTGTTCGGCAAGCGCATAGCGCGCGGCGGGGACCTGGTCCGCAGGCTGATCGAACTCGCGGGCGTGGCGGCGCTGCTCTATTCAGGCATCCTCGTTGCGTGGAAGCACCGCAACGCGAAGTTCTACACGATGCCGGAAGCGCCGCAGGTCATCTTCTACCTGGCGGTACCAATCGGGTCGGCATTCGCGCTCTTCTATGTGTTGCGCGGAATCGCGCGCTGGAAAAACGGGCGGGAGGCGTAACGGAAGTGGAACTGCTCGTCCTTCTTGCATCCTTCATCCTGTTCCTCGTGCTCGGGGCCTCGGTCGCGTCGGCGATGATCGTCTCCGCGGTCCTGTCGCTGATGGTCAATGGGCTGCCGATGACCATCATGGCGGAGAGGGTGCTGTCCGGCATCAACTCCTACACGCTGCTCGCCGTGCCCTTCTTCATCTTCGCGGCGGTGATCATGAACCGCGCCGGGCTGACCGACCGGCTGCTCGAGGTTGCGCGTTGCTTCGTCGGGCATTTCCGCGGCGGCACCGCGCAGGTCGACGTGCTAGCGTCGATCTTCTTCGCGGGAATGTCGGGCTCGGCGACCGCCGACGCCGCCTCGCAAGGGCGGATCCTCATCCCGCATATGAAGAAGGAAGGCTACGACGCCGGTTTCGCGGCGGGCGTGAACTCCGCCTCCGCCACGATCGGGGCGATCATCCCGCCCTCGATCACGATGGTAATCTACGGATCGGTAACCAACATTTCCGTCGGCGCGCTTTTCCTGGCGGGCATCATCCCCGGATTGCTGGTCGGCCTCGCGCTTATGACGATGGTGACGTTCCTGTCGGCACGCCGGGGCTATCCGCGCCAGCCCTACATGCGCTGGAAGGACCGGTGGCAGCCGATCTTCATCGCATTTCCGGCACTGCTTGCTCCTGTCATCATCCTGGGCGGCATCTTCACCGGCGCGACGACGCCGACCGAGGCGGGTGTCGTGGCCTGCGTCTACGGACTGTTCCTGGGCTTCTTCGTCTATCGCGAGCTGAAGGTGAAGGACATCATGCCGCTGCTCGCCGAGACGGTCGAGGCGACGGCGGTTCCGGTCTACATCATCGGCGCGGGCTCCGTTTTCGGCTTCGCGCTCACAATGTCCGGCTTTGGCTTCATGGTTCAGGACATGATGGCCGGGCTGGTGCAGGGGCCGACCGCCTTTCTGCTGGTCGTGATCGCGATCTTCATGCTTGTCGGGCTATTCGTCGAGGGAACGGCGGCGATGCTGATCTTCGTGCCGGTCTTCATGCCGATGGTACAGCAGTTCGGCATCGACCAACTGCAGTTCGCAATCATCGTCATCATCACCCTCCTGATTGGAACGATTACGCCGCCGGTCGGGCTGCAACTGTTCATCGCCGCCGACATCGCCAAGCTGTCGGTGTTCAAGGTCGACATCTGGCCGTTCGTTGCGATCATGCTGGTGGTTGTGCTGGCGATCGTGTTCGCCCCGGGACTGGTGACGTGGCTCCCCGGACTCATCTTGTAAGGACCCAAATGACCATCGAGAGACTCCAGACCAACCAGCGCATGAGCCAGGCGGTCAAGCATGGCGGGGTCGCCTATCTCGCCGGGCAAGTGCCGGACGACGGCGCGGCGGATATCGCGACGCAGACCCAGCAGGTGCTGAACAAGATCGACGGACTGCTCAAGGCGGCCGGAAGCGACCGGACGAAGCTGCTTTCCGCCACGATCTGGCTGTCGGACATGCGCTACTTCGCCGAGATGAACACCGTGTGGGACGCCTGGGTGCCGGCAGGCACGGCACCCGCCAGGGCGACGGTGCAAGCCGCGCTGGCGCGTCCCGATCTCAAGATCGAGATCGGTGTGATTGCCGCCTGCTGAGCCGCGCCGGCCGCCGGCGCATGGGGACGAACCGGAGGCCCCTTCGTCCTCGCGCGCTTGCCCGCGACGAATCGACGTGGCAGTACTGGCCGCGACGTATCGAGCGGTGAGCAGGATGGCCGACAAGGTCGATTTCAAGAAGAGCATGAAGGCGCTCTATGCGCCGCCGGTTGGCCGGTTCGTCGAGGTCGAGGTGCCGCCGCTCTCCTATCTGATGATCGACGGCTCGGGCGACCCCAACACGGCGGCGTCCTACAGATCCGCGCTCGAATGGCTCTATTCGGTCAGCTATCCGCTCAAGTTCATGTCCAAGAAGGAACTCGGCCGCGACTACGCCGTCATGCCGCTCGAAGGGCTGTGGTGGGCCGACGACATGTCGACCTTCCTGTCGCGCAAGAAAGACGAATGGTCCTGGACGATGATGATCCTGCAGCCGGACTGGATCAGCCGAGCGATGGTCGACGCGGCCATCGCTAAGGCGCGCGCCAAGCTTGGCGAGCCGCCGGCAAGCCTGCGGCTGGAACGGTTGGAGGAGGGGTTGTGCGTGCAGACCATGCATGTCGGCTCCTATGACGACGAAGGGCCGGTGCTGGCGAAGCTGCACGACGAGTATCTGCCGCAGCACAGCCTGGCGGAGCGGGGGCGTCACCACGAGATCTATCTCGGCGACCCGCGCAAGACGGCGCCGGAGAAGCTGAGGACCATTCTGCGGCAGCCGGTCCAGCGCCGGCGATGAGGCAGCGGACGATCACCGTCGCGACGCGCGGGCAGGGGCTCTACGAATTCACGAGCGAGGCGGCCGGGTTCGTCCGGGAGGCGGGTGTCGCGACCGGACTGCTGACGCTCTTCGTGCGGCACACGTCGTGCTCGCTGCTGATCCAGGAGAATGCCGATCCGGAGGTCAGGCACGACCTCGACGCCTTCTTCCGGCGGCTGGTGCCGCCGTCGGACGATCCGTCCATGCGTTGGATCGTCCACACGACGGAGGGACCGGACGACATGCCGGCGCGTATCAAGGCGGCGCTGACGGCGGTGTCGATCTCGATCCCGGTGACGGACGGACGGCTGGCGCTCGGCACCTGGCAGGGCATCTACCTGTTCGAGCACAGGGATCATCCGCTCCGGCGCGAGATCGTGCTGCATCTGTCCGCGTGAGGCGCAGCGGCGGGGCCTTTCCAAGCCGCGCCGGCTATGGCTCACTGCGCACGGAAAAGGAGACGAAGATGCTGACCGGACCTCTGTCGCGCGCGGCCCGCGCGCTCGTGGAACTGACACGCGAGCAGTTGGCGGGTCAATGCCGGCTCGATGCGGATGCAATCCGCGCCTTCGAGCGCGGTCTCGGCGATCTCGACGCGTCCCAGAAGACCGCGCTGAAGGCGGCGCTGGAGGCGGCGGGCGCGGTGTTCATACCGGAGAACGGCGGCGGCGCGGGCGTGCGGCTGAAGTTCACGCGCTCCGAAGCCCGGCGGATCGCGACGCTCGAAAGCGAAGGCGGGATCGCGGCGGACGACGACGTGCCCTAGGCGCGGCGCATCACGTGGCGAGGCCGGCGAACAGCGCCTCGACGACTTGCCTTGATTCCGCTTCTCCACCGCCGGTCTCGCAGTCGAGCGCCGCGCGATCCAGCATGGCGCCCAGCATCGAGGTGAGGGGGCCAAGCGGCAATTTGCGGATCGCCCCGGCGCGCATGGCGGCCGCGAGGCCTTCGCGCAGCGTGCGGTTGCCGTGGCGGGCGTCGATATCGTCCATAGTACCCCGTCCCAGCACGGCCGGCCCGTCGAGCAGGAGGAGGCGGGTGCGGCCCGGCGCAGCCATCGCCCTGAGATAGGCCATCGAGCCCTCCACCAGAGCCGCGACCGGCTCGAGCGAGGCGGGGGCCGCGGCTTCGATCTCGGCGGCGACGGCGGCGCTCTCGCCCTCAACGACCGCGGCGAACAAGGCCTGCTTGTCGGCGAAGTGATGGTAGAGCGCACCGCGGGTGACGCCGGCAGCCTCGACGAGTTCGGGCGTGCCGGTGGCCGCGTAGCCTTTTTCCGTGAAGAGTCTTCTGGCGGCAGCGATCAGCGTCGCCCGCATCGCCTCGCTGCGCTCGACATTCGAGCGTCGCCGGCTTTCCTGTTGCATACATGCAGCCTGTATGTTAATTGACCGTTACATGCAGACTGTATGTTTATTCAAACGGAAAGGGAAGCGCGATGAAAACGACGAGCTATTATCCAGTGCTGATGACCGACGACGTGGCGGGAACGGCCGCGTTCTATGTCGAGCATTTCGAGTTCCGGCCGCTGTTCGAGAGCGACTGGTACGTGCACCTGCAATCGGCCCGCGACAAGCGGGTGAACCTCGGAATCGTTGCCGGCGACCATGAAACCGTGCCGCCGGAGGGCAGGGGCAAGGCGTCGGGCCTGCTGATCAATTTCGAGGTCAAGGACCCGGATGCCATCTACGAACGCGTGGTTGCAGCCGGGTTGCCGATCCTGCGCTCGCTGCGCGACGAGCCCTTCGGCCAGCGCCATTTCATTACAAGCGATCCGAACGGTGTGCTGATCGACGTCATCAAGCCGATCCCGCCAAGCGCGGAATTCGCGGCGCAGTACGCAGGCGAGGCGCTGCCGGATCGTTGACAGACGGCGATGCGACTGGCCTTTATGGCGCATGAGCATCGAATTCCTGCTGACCACGCTGATCATCGTCGCCTCGCCGGGCACCGGCGCGGTCTATACGATCGCGGCCGGCCTGACGCGGGGCGCGCGAACCAGCGTCTGGGCGGCGTTTGCCTGCACGCTCGGCATCGTGCCGCACCTGATTGCTGCACTCTCGGGCATCGCGGCGCTGCTGCACACGTCAGCGCTCTTGTTCGAACTGGTGAAATATGCGGGCGTCGCCTACCTGCTCTACATGGCCTGGGCGACGCTGAAGGAGCGGGGCGCGATGCGTATCGATCCGAAGGCGGACGCACGCAGCGCCTGGCAGATCATCGTCGACGGCATCCTGCTCAACCTGCTCAATCCGAAACTGTCGATCTTCTTCGTCGCCTTCCTGCCGCAGTTCATCGCGGCGGATGAGCCGCACGTGCTGGCACGGATGCTCGAACTGTCGGGCGTGTTCATGGCCGCGACCTTCGTCATTTTCGCAATCTACGGGCTGTTCGCGGCGGCGATGCGCGACAGGGTGCTGGGAAGCGCGTCGGCCATGGCCTGGATGCGGCGGACCTTCGCGGCCGCTTTCGTCGCGCTCGGTGCGCGGCTCGCGCTGACGGAGCGCTGAACTCCAAAGGTCCTGAAACGTCAAAGCCCCCGGGCGCATGCGCCTCGGGGGCTTGGCGGCAGTCCTGCCCGACGACTACCGCCGGGGCATTACTGCCAGTACTTGATCGGGCAATTGGGCGCGCTGCCGAAGGCGATGACCTTCTTCTGGCTGAACTTCTTGCCCTTGACGGTGACGCCCTTCCAGTTGGCCTTGGAAACGTAGGCCTTCTTCAGGCCCATCGACTTGGCCTTGTAGAGCGCCTTGCCGGGCGTGCAGTGCTTGTAGCCATAGCCGTAGCCCGGACCCCAGCCGAACCCGGGGCCGAAGCCGCCGCCGAAATGAACGTCGATCTTGATGTCGCCTGCATTGGCCGCGGACGGAGCAGCCGCGATGGCCGAGAACGCGATGAGAGCGGAGAAAACGAGGGTCTTGGTCTTGGTGAGCATGGTAGTCCTCCTTTGGTTGGCTGCTTCGCCGAACCATTCGTCGAGCAGTGATGACGGTATGGAGGAGCGAGCCTGAACCGGTTTCGAACCGCGCGTTCATCGGAAGTTCACGTAACGGCAACCGGAACCGGCGGCCCGTCAGGCCGTTTCCGCTACCGACAAGGAGGCCCGGACATGACGACCGCCGAGATGAAGAAGACCGAGACATCGCCCGCCGTGAAATCGCTGCGCAAGGAACAGGAAGCGCAGCGCCGCGACGACAAGCTGAGCGCGGAAGAGAAGCTCGAGCGCGGACTGAAGGACAGTTTCCCGGCCAGCGACCCGATCGCGGTCACGAGCCCGACGATCAAGAGTGGCGAACCAGACAAGGTGCCGAAGAAGCCAGTCTCCTCGCGGTAGGAGACCACGTCGGCACTCGCGCGGACAGCCGTTCCGCCCTATGGTGCGGCCAGATCGAGCCGCGCGAGGAGCTTTGCATGTCGTTTCTGAGGAGACTGTTCGGCGGGGGTGCGGCCTCAGACGCGCCGGCGAAACCGGCTCGTGTGGCCGAACACGAGGGATATGTCATACGCGCGACGCCGTTCCAGGAGAACGGCCAGTGGCAGACCTGCGGGATGATCTCGAAGGATATCGGCGGCGAACTCAAGGAGCACCGGTTCATACGCGCCGATCGGTTCCCGTCACAGGAAATGGCCGCCGACCACGCAATCGTCAAAGCCAAGCAGATCATCGACCAGCAGGGCGACCGGTTGTTCGACTGAGCCGGGGGAGAAACGTCTCATGAAGATCACGCCATGCGGCGCCTCGGCGTCGAAAAAGCCGCCCGCCGACTATTTCACCGGGACCGTCTGGCAGGAGCCGATCGTCGAGGCGCCGGAGCCGGCGCGCGTGCGCGCCGCGATGGTGACCTTCGAGCCCGGCGCGCGGACCAACTGGCACACGCACCCGCTCGGCCAGACGCTGCATGTGGTCTCGGGCGCGGGTCTGGCGCAGGTGTGGGGCGAGCCGGTTCAGGCGATCAAGGCCGGCGACACGGTGTGGATCCCGCCCGGCGAAAAGCACTGGCACGGCGCCGCGCCGACGACGCGCATGGCGCATATCGCCATCCACGAGGCGCTGGACGGCGCGCATGTGGACTGGCTGGAGCCGGTGAGCGACGCGCAGTATTCGGGCTGAGGTCTCCGACCTCATAGAATGATTCAAGACGTTTGCGGACAGATTCGGGGGAGTGTGCCATGTCGCTGAAAGGCAAGACGATTTTCATCTCGGGCGGGTCGCGCGGGATCGGTCTGGCGATCGCCCTGAGAGCTGCGCGAGACGGCGCCAATGTGACGATCGCGGCGAAGACCGCGGAGCCGCATCCGAAGCTGCCCGGCACGATCTACACGGCTGCCGAGGAGATCAAGGCGGCGGGCGGCAAGGCGCTGGCGGTTCTGTGCGACATCCGCGAGGAGGCGCAGGTGACCGAGGCGGTCGGGAAGACGGTCGAGCGATTCGGCGGCATCGACATCTGCATCAACAATGCGAGCGCGATCCAGCTCACCGGCACGCTCGCTACCGACATGAAGCGCTACGACCTGATGAACGGGGTCAACGCGCGCGGCACGTTCCTCGTCTCCAAGACCTGCATTCCGCACCTGAAGAAGGCGACGAACCCGCATATCCTCAACCTGTCGCCGCCGCTCGACATGGCGGCGAAATGGTTCAAGAACCACGTCGCCTATACGATTGCGAAGTTCGGCATGTCGATGTGCACGCTGGGCATGAGCGCGGAATTCGCGAAGGACGGGATCGCGGTCAACTCGCTGTGGCCGCTGACCGCGATCGACACCGCGGCGGTGCGCAACCTGCTCGGCGGCGAGGCGGTCGCCTCGATGAGCCGGCTGCCGACGATCATGGCCGACGCGGCGCATGCGATCCTGACCCGTCAGGCGCGCGATTGCACCGGAAATTTCTTCATCGACGAACTGGTGCTGAGGGAAGAAGGCGTGACCGATTTCTCGGTCTATGCTCCGGGCGCCAAGGGCCCGCTGGCGGGCGATTTCTTCGTGCCGGACGAAGCGTTTGCGAAGAGCCCGACGAAGGTGATGATGGGGCTGGGGTAAGGGTCAGAGGTGGAGCTTCGGATCCATGCTGCCATGCAGTATGCGAACAACATCGATGCTTGCGGGCTCGATGTGGAAATAGATTACGTGCGACCCGGCAACATACTTCCTAAGTCCCGGCTCGCCCACCCCGGCGAGCCGGGCCAAGCCGGGATTTGCATCGACGACGTCGAGCGAGCCTGTGAGCATTCTCACATACTCGTTCGCCTTTCGCTTGCTCCACATATCTGACGTGTATCGCCAGATATCGTCGATATCCTTTCTCGCGGCGGGACGAAGGCGCAGCCTACGCTTCATCTGCGTTCATTTCGGTGAGGAAATGCTCGACATCGAACGGCTCGGGCGGTCCGGACCGATAGCCTTCGTCGATCGCGGCGCGGAGCTTCTCCAGCGCGATTTCCTGTTCCTCAAGCAGCCGCAAGCCGGCGCGCACGGCTTCGCTGGCGGTGGCGAAGCGGCCCTTGGCGATCTGCCGGTCGATGAAATCGGTGTAGGGCGCGCCGAGGGAGATGGAGGTGTTCTTGGACATGGCTGACTCCGTATTACCAATAGATGGTATCCGGCCGAAATCCGAAGTCAAGAATGGCGGTCGCTGAACATCAGGTCGCGCACCATTGCGGGGACGGACTGGATGCGCTTCAGGGCCGCCTTGAGAGCCGCTGACTCCTCCCGCGAAAGACGCGCGAGTTCGATCCGGTTGGAGACCGGGATGCCCGAATGGAGATCGCGGCTCTGCTGAGCGAGCATCAGTCGCAAGAGCAGGCCATGGGCGTCGATCAGCGCGCGCAGATCCGCCTCCGCGCCCACGCCGCGGGCGATCAGTCCGTCCAGGCGTTCGCGCGTGCTGCGGCCGCGGACGTCGTGGCGGATCGCGAGTGTGCGGGCGCCCGAGACGATCGGGAACAAGCCGAACTTCTTGAGATCGATACGGCCGTCTTCCGACTGCAGGTTGCCGAGAAAGCCGAAGGGCGAGCCGAGCGCGTCGAGCTGTTCGCCGAGCAGCTTCGCGAAGGCCGTTGCCCGGTGGCCCTCGGTGTAGGCGAAATCGACCATCTCGTTGGCGAGGGTGACATCGCCCGAAACGGCCTTCAGGTCGTAGAAGATGTCGACGTTGAGCAGGTCTTCCGGGCGCGAGCGGGACACCCAGTCCCGGACGCGTTCGCGCCAGGTCGAAAGCGAGCCGCGCCATTGCGGGTTCTTCGCCATCACGCCGCCCTTGCAGAGCGGTATTCCGGCCTGGTCGAGCAGGGCTGACATGCGCGCGCCGAGCTCGGCGAACCAGCGGTCCTGGACGCCGTCCGGTTCGCCTTCCGCGAAGATGATGGCATTGTCCTGGTCGGCGGCGAGAAGGCTTTCGCTGCGGCCGCCGGAGCCGAGCACGAGTATCGTATGCGGGCAGGGCGGCGGGCCTAGCCCATCTGCGGCCATCGAGGCTTGGGCAATGACCGCTGCACGCCGCGTCATGCCGCGCAGCTCCTCGCTCACGACGCCGGCGATCTGGCGGGCATCGATGTCCTCGTCGATGAGGGCTTCGGCGACCGCCGGCAGCATCGCCCAGGCCGCCGCCAACTGTCCCGAGGTCTTCGCGTCCTCGATCGCGTCGTCGAGATTGACGGCGGCGCTGGCCCGCAGCTTGAGCAGGTCTCGCGCCGAGACGATGCCCGCGAGCTGCCCTTCCTCGGTGCGGACGGCGAGATGGCGGATCTTGAGCCGCGACATCCGGCCGATGGCGCGATAGACGAACGCGCCCTCGCGAATGGAGACCAGGGGCCGCGTGGCGATGTCGCCTGCCCTGTGATCGAGCGCGGCGGCGCCGTCGCGGGCGATGCGGCGCATCACGTCGCGCTCGGTCACGATGCCGTAGTCGCCGATCGCCGCGTCGGTACGGAGATGATTCGCGACGAAGATCGAGCTGATGCGCCGGTCCGACATGATCGCGATCGCGTCGCGCAGCGTGTCGGCGGACCTCATGACGATCGGCGGCGAGGACATGATGTCGGCGATACGGTGACGGTAGGCGTAGGGGTCCACGGCGCGCAGGGAGGTCGATGCCTCGCCGGGCCGGGTGACGGGCTCGGCCCAGCCGGCACGGTGATGCGTCTCGAGTTCGGCCGTCAGCGACAGGCAGGCGCGCTCTGCCTCGGCGAGCGTGCGGATGCCGCGATCGGCGAGCCGGGGCAGGAGGGCGTTGAAGACCGCGGCTGCGGCCTTCGCATCGCCAAGCGCACGGTGACGACCCTCGATGCGCACGCCGAGCCAGGTCGCGATCATGTCGAGCGAGTAGTCGGGGAGTGACGGGTTTGCGAGGGCGGACAAAAGCCGCACGCACAATGAGCGCGGCTTCTTCCAGGTCATGCCGGCGCGGGCGGATTCGCGTTCGAGGATCGCGAGATCATAGCCGATCGAATAGCCGATCAGGACGCGGTCGTGGGCGAAGGCCGTGAAGGCAGCATAGGCATCGGCAAAAGCAGGCGCGTCGGCGATCGTTTCGGAGGTGATGCCGTGCACGGCGCTCGCCGCCGGCGGAATGGGCGCACGCGGATTGACGAGGGTGGCGAATTCGTGCTCGCCGAGCAGGGATACGCCCGCGATCTCGATGATGCGCGCGACCGAGGTGTCGAGGCTGGTCGTCTCCGTGTCGACGGCCACGGCGTCGAGCACGGCTAGAGGCGTGGCCCCCGATGTCGGCTTCATGTGCCTTTCCTCCCCGCCACAGGCTAGCCGATGCCGTTGGCGGAAAGAAGAGAGCGGAGCCAAGACCTTCGTCGGCCTGAACTGTCAATTCCAAAGAAAAACCCGGCCGGTGGAGGGCGCCGGCCGGGTTTTCGTCCAGTCCCCTTTCGGGGACGGGGCAGGGACGTTTACTGGGCGCTCGCCACGGGAGCCACCAGCGGCGTGATCCGGCGGATCGCGACGCGACGGTTCTCGCGCTCCGGGCCGTCCGTGTCGATCTTCAGATACTGCTCGCCGTACCCCTGGGTCGTCAGGTTCTCCGCGGGAATCTCGAAGACCTGGGTGAGCGCGGACGCCACGGCCTCCGCCCGCTCGTCGGAGAGGGCGAGGTTCGACATGTCGGAGCCGACCGCGTCGGTGTGGCCTTCGATCAGGAAGGTCTCGGCCGGGTTCTTCTCCAGGATCCGCAGCATGGCGTTGGCTACGCCGTCGAGCTTCTCGACCTGCGCCTCGTCGACCGTCGCCGAGCCGGTCTCGAAGGTGATCGTGTCGAGATCGATACGGCGGACACTGTCGCGGACACGCGCCGACCGCTTGACCTCGTCGACCGAATACAGGCGCTCGACCTTCTCGACCGGAGGCTGCTCGAGGAAGTCGTAGTAAGCCTGGTCGTCGTTGTATTCCACGCGCTCCGCGTCGAAGATGTACTCTTCGTACGGCATGGAAATGACCAGCGGCGGCAGGTCATCGCCCGGATCGCGCCATTCGCCGCGTCCGCGACGCTCGAGTTTTTCCTCGTCGACATAGACGAGAACGTATTCGCGGCCGTCGGGCATGATGCGCGAGCGGCGGATGATCTCGCCGTAACGGTCGCGGATCGTGATAACCGTAACGCCGTTCGGTCGCACAATGGTCTCACGGGTGCGGCCGCGAGGAAGTTCCTCATAGTAGACTTCGCGGGCGTTGCGAGTGGTGCGCGTCCTGTCATTGTTCTCGATCAGGATCTGGTTGCCCAATTCGAAGATGACGCGGCTGCCGAACTCGCCCAGGACATCGGCGCCCTCCGGCCGCTCGTAGCGGCGCGGACGATCCTCGACACGCCGGCCTTCCTCATCCCGCACCGACGGAATGTCGTCGGCACGTGGCGCGTTGGCCTGCGCATCTTCATCCGACTCCGGCGGAGGAGTGGGCGAGCGGGCGATCGGCGGCGCGACGGTGCCGTTGCCTTCGCCGATCTCGCGCTTGCCGTCCTTGCCGCGGCGCGGCTTCTGGCTGTCGAGGACCGGGGCGGCGTTTTCAGGCGCACCCTCTATGGTGCCGGGCTCGCCCGCCTGCTGCGGCGGGGGCTCGGTGGCACCGGGCTGACGGACAGGGCCGCCGTCGACGGCAGCGCCGCCTTCGGTCGTCTCGCCCTGCTGCAGCTTGCGCAGTGCCTCCCGCTTCTCGCGCAAGCGCTTTTCGCGGTCGGTTTCGTTGGGCTGCGCCTGCTCGGTCCCGTCGACGCCTGGCTGGGCAGGCTGAGCCGGTTCGGCGGGCTGCGCCTGGCGCGGCGGCTCGGCCGGCTGTGCGGGCTGGGCCGGTTGTGCCTGCTTGGGTTCGGCCGGAACCGCGGGAGTAGCGGGTTCTGCCGGCTGCGCCCGCTTCGGCGCCTCGGGCTCGGCAGTCGATCCGCTTTCGGCGGCATCGCCTTCCTGCTGTTGCAGCTTGCGAAGCGCTTCGCGGCGCTGGCGCAGGCGCTCCTCGCGAGAGGCCTGCCCGTTGCCTTCCTTGACGGCCGGTTCGGCCGGCTGGGCGCGCTTGACGGCCGGCTCTTCCGGCTGCTGCGCCTTGCGATTGGTGGGCGCCGCGTCCTCGGCCGGCTGAGCGCGCTTCACCGCCGGTTTCTCGGCCGGCTGGTCGGGCTGCGCCTTGCGGATCACCGGCTCTTCCGGCTGTTCCGCAGGCTGTTCAGCCTTGCGATTGGTAGGTGGGGCCTGGTCAGCAGGCTGGGCGCGCTTGACCGGCGGCTTCTCGGCCGGCTCCTCGGCCGCGCCGCCCGGAGCCGCCTGCTGTGCGTCCCCATTCTGCTGCTGGGCCTTGCGCTTCTCCTGGCGTTCGCGGCGCAGACGCTGCTGCTCGGTCTCCTCGGCTCCGCCGGCAGCGGCGCCGTCCGCCTGTGCAAGACGAATGACCCCCTGGGGCACGGGCCCGGTGACGATCCTGTCGATGGCGGTGTGATCGCCGGCAGCCTGGGCCGCATAAGCCAGGGGCGCCGCTTCGGCCATCAAGAGGCCAAGCGCGGTCGCCGCGGCGATTCGGGTTTTCAGCTTATTCAAGACAGACTCCTATTTCCGTATTCGACGGACCCTTCGGCACCCAAACCCGTGTCCCCGGATTTGGTTCCTTGGATCATTCAACCCGGGCGAATTGTGGGTGAGAGCAAGGCGCTGGACGGCGCAAATGCGGCAGGCATCTTGACCGTGACCGGGGCCGGGCGCACATGCGGGCCATGGCAGAGCCGTTCTGGAAGACCGTACGTCTGGAGGACATGTCCGCCGCGCAGTGGGAATCGCTGTGCGACGGCTGCGGCAAATGCTGCCTGTCAAAGCTCGAAGACGAGGATACGGGGGAGATCTACTTCACCACCGTCGGCTGCCGCCTGTTCGACGCCGGCACGTGCCGCTGCACCGACTATGCCAACCGGCAAAAGAAGGTGGAAGACTGCATCCGGCTCACGCCGCAGAACGTGCGCACGATCCCGTGGCTGCCGTCGACCTGCGCCTATCGCCTGGTGGCTCAGGGGCAGGATCTGGCCTGGTGGCATCCGCTCGTTTCCGGCCGAAGCGAGACCGTGCACCAGGCGGGAATCTCGATGCGCGGCCGGGTGACGGCGAACGAGAGCGATCTTGCCGAGCCCGAGGACTATTTCGACCATATGGTCGCCGACGAGCCCTGACCTGCAGGCCTCTCATCCAAATAATATCATATAGAATCAATAAGTTGCTATCATGAACGATAAATGAACGGGAGGTTCCGTTCTCGTTCAGCCCGGCTGACGCATCTTCGCCCCATCGCTTCGGCGATCGAGTTTCGGACGAAGCACCACCAGCAACGGAGAGCCTCCATGGCAAACTTCCTCAAGACCGCAGCCCTTTCCGCCCTCATCGGCCTTGGCGTTCTGAGCGCCGCGCCGGCTTTTGCCCAGTCGGGCGTCTATCTCGGCCTCGGCGGCGGCCATCACGGTCCGAGCGTCGGCCTCTGGCTCGGCGACGACGGCCACTCCTACCGCGGAGATCGCCGCTGGGACGACCGCCGCTGGGATGACCGCCGCGACGACCGCCGCTGGGAACACCGCCGCGGCTGCTCGGCCGAGCGGGCCCTCAACAAGGCCGAACGCATGGGCATCCGCCGCGCCCGTATCGTCGACATCGACCGCAACTCGATCGACATCCGCGGCCGCAAGTATGGCGAGCGCGTGCGCGTCTCCTTCGCCCGGGCACCCGGCTGCCCGCTGATCTACTGACAGGCGGGACCAACGATAAAAAGGCCGGAGGGGCGACCCTCCGGCCTTTTTCGTTCTGCTGTCGCGAAGACCTACTGCTTCAGTTCGAAGGTGACGTTTACGTCGACACGGTAGGCGTTCTCGCCGGCTTCGACCGGAACACTGGCGGCGGCCGCATCGCGGGCCTTCATGGCGTAGGGCATGGGCTGCGGCATGTAGCTCTGTTCGGAGATCTCGACCACCGGGCCAAGGCCGACTCCGGCTGCTTCGGCAAGCGTCTTCGCCTTGGCTGTCGCATCCTTGACCGCCTTGATGCGCGCCTCGGTCAACGCAGCCGACGGGTCGTCATTCGTGAAGGAAATGCCGCCGCCCTGGTTGACGCCTAATGTCACGGCCTTGTCGAGCACGGCGCCGACCTTGGCGATGTCGCGCAGGCGCACGGTGAGCGTGTTGTTGACCTCGTAGCCGGTGATCTTCGGCGGCTGGCCCGGATTGTCCGAGGAGGGGTAGGCATAGACCGGCGAGATCGAGAAATTGGAAGTCTGCAGGTCGCGCTCGGCCACGCCTTCCGCCTTCATCGCCGCGGTCACCTCGGTCATCGCGGCATTTGCCGCATCGAGCGCGGCGCGCGCCGTTTCGGCCTGGCGCATGACGCCGAGCGTCAGCACTGCCATATCGGGCCGCATGGCCGATTCGCCCTGGCCTGTGACGACGATGCGGGGCGTGCGCGGGGCGTCCTGGGCGAGTGCCGCCGTGTGGGCAAAGGCCGGTAAGGCAAGTGCGGCAAGCGCCGCCTTGAGGGTGGATTTCTTCATCGATGGCTCCGTGATCGTTTCTGCCCCTTAGGCAACCGCTCTTCGCGCTGCTCTGAGGCGAATATGCGGCGCATCATTCCCCGCGCTTGTGCGAAGCGGCAAAAGCCACTAATCCAGCCGCCGTGGGGCCTGTAGCTCAATGGTTAGAGCCGGCGGCTCATAACCGCTTGGTTGGGGGTTCGAGTCCCTCCGGGCCCACCATGACACGCCGCAAACCTGTCGCCGCGGTCGGAATTTCGTGTTTCGCGTCAGGTTGAATGTGGCGTGACCGCCCTAGTCGCTGATGGGGCCTTCATTGCGCAGCGACTATGGGCCGATGCGATCGCGCGCCTTTGCGTTGGGGATTCGCCGTCCCGCCCCGTCGATCATGATCCTGCTTTTGCAGCCGAGCGGCGGACTCTCCGGCGGGGGGATCGAAGGGAAGTCTTGTCCGAAATGGGCGGGATGCGGCGGAACGTGTCTCACGATTTTCGGCATGCCCGTATTGAATACCCAGCCGATGGGATATAAGCCTCCCTGATATAGGCCGTACTGCCAGGAGGAGAGACGACGGCCGTCCGGTGCTCGCGCATCGGGGCCGGCGGCGCTCGAAGGGAGACGATCGGATGAAAGGGATCGGCGAGGGGATCCGGCGCACGGAGGACGATCGCCTGGTGCGTGGGGCCGGCAGTTTCGCCGACGACCTGGCATTCGAAAACGCCGCCTACGCGGTGTTCGCCCGTTCGCCGCATGCCCATGCGCGTATCGCCAAGCTGGATGTCAGCGCCGCAAGGGCGCATCCCGGCGTGCTGGCCGTGCTCACGGGAGACGACGTCGCGGCGGCCGGCATCGCTCCGATACCGCACAGCATCGGCTCGTCCCAGGCGGGCGCGGACGTGCCGCTGGCCAACGCGGACGGGTCGGAGCGGGCGCGCACACCTCATTATGCGCTGCCGTCCGACAAGGTGCGCTTCGTCGGCGAGGCTTTTGCGGCTGTGATCGCCGAAAGCGTCGACATCGCCAAGGACGCGATCGACCTGATCGATGTCGAGTGGGACGAACTCGATGCGGTCGTTCGCGCCACAGAGGCGACCCGGCCCGGTGCCCCGCTGCTCTGGAGCCATGTGAACGACAACCTCGCCCTCGAGGCGGTCATCGGCGATCCCGCCGCAGCGGACGCCGCGTTCGAGAACGCGGCCCACCGGGTGACGTTCAGGAGCAGGGTGCAACGCGTGACCGGGGTGCATATGGAGCCGCGCAGCGCCGCCGCATCCCATGACCCGGCGACGGGCCGGTATACGCTCCGCGCTTCGTCCGGGGTCGGGGTCGTGACGATGCGCGACCAACTGGCGGCAACGCTCGGCGTGGAGCCAGGGCTGGTGCGCGTCGTGGCGCCCGCGAACGTCGGCGGCAATTTCGGCACGCGCAACGCGCTCTATCCGGAGTTTGTCGTGCTGGCATTGGCTGCCCGGCACACCGGGCGGCCCGTCAAACACGTTGCCGAACGCACGGAAGCCTTCCTCTCGGACTACCAGGGACGCGACCTGGAGATCGAGGCGGAGCTGGCGCTGGACGCCGAGGGCAACTTCCTCGCGTTCCGCTCGACCAACACGGCCAATGTCGGCGCCCACACCGTCTCCTACGTGCCGCTCAACAAGGGCGCGCAACTGATGACCAGCCTCTACCGCGTCCCGGCGGCAGCCGTCGTGGCGCGGGCGGCGATGACCAACACGCCGCCGACAATTCCCTACCGCAGCGCCGGCCGGCCGGAAGCGATGTACGCGATCGAGCGGATGATCGACCTGGCGGCGCGCGACCATGGCTTCGACCGGATCGACCTGCGCCGCCGCAACATGATCCCGGCGCGGGACCAGCCCTATCGCAACCCGTTCGGCGTGACCTACGACAACGGCGCTTACGAAGCGGTCATGCAGCGGGCTCTGGACCTCGCCGACTGGGACGGGTTCGAGGAGCGCCGGGCCGAGGCGCGGACACGCGGACGCTGCCGCGGCATCGGCTTCGGCAACTACATCGAGGGAACCAGCGGCATTCCGCGCGAGCGCGCCGAGATCGCCATCGACGGCAGCGCGGAAACGGTCGACGTCATCGTCGGAACCCAGGACACGGGGCAGGGGCATGAAACGGCCTTCTCGCAACTGATCGGCGCCCTGCTCGGAGTGCCGCCCGAGGCCGTGCGCGTCAGGACCGGCGACACCGATTTCGTGACGGCTGGCGGCGGCTCGCATTCCGGCCGGTCCTTGCGCTTCGCCTCGATCGTGTTCCAGCAGGCTTCCGGCGCGATCGTGCTGCGCGGGCGGTCGGTGCTCGCAGCGATCTCGGGGCGGCCGCTCGAGGACATCGTTTTCGCGGATGGCCTCTTCCGTGTGCCCGGCACGAACCGGGTGGCGACCCTGTTCGAGCTCGCCCGCCAAGGCGAGGACGGCATCGGGCTGCCCGAGGATCTCCGCGGGCCGTTTCGTGCCGTAGCCGACGCTATCACGCCGGGCCTCGCCTTTCCCTACGGCGCGGCGGTGTGCGAGATCGAGATCGATCCGGAGACCGGCGAATGGGAGATCGTGCGCTACACCTCGGTCGACGATGTCGGCCGCGCGCTCAACCCGATGATCGTGCATGGCCAGACGCATGGCGGCATCGTGCAGGGGGCCGGCCAGGCACTCATGGAATGGTCGCGTTTCGACGACGACACGGGTCAGGCGCTGTCGGCGACCATGATGGACTACGCGCTGGCGCGCGCCAGCGATTTTCCGAGTTTCACGACCGACCTCAGCGAAGTGCCCTCGGTGAACCACCCGATGGGCTTCCGGCCGGGCGGTGAGGGCGGCACCACGCCGGCGCTCGGCGTCACGATCAACGCCGTCGTCGATGCGCTGGCGCATCTCGGCGTGCGCCATGTCGAGATGCCGGCGACACCGATGCGGATCTGGCAGGCGATCCAGGACGCGCGGGCGGAACGGACACAGGACGAAGGAGCGGACCATTGACCAACGAAGTCATCATCACCCAGCGCGACGACCACGTCCTTGAGATCGAGCTCAACCGCCCCGAGCAGGGCAATGCGCTGACACCGGCGATGGCGGAGGCGATCACGGCGGCTCTCGGCGCGCTCGATCCCGAAACGCGCGCGGTGCTGGTCAAGGCGGCGGGCGTGGACTTCTGTACCGGGCGGGATGGCGCGAAACTCGCGCCCGGCACGCGGGCGACCGCGCTCGACCTGCGGCGGCTGATTTCGGACCCGGTGCTCGATTTCTACCAGGTTCTGCGCGAGGTGCCGGTGCCCGTCGTGACACGGGTGCAAGGCCGCGCCAACGGCGTGGGCTGCGCCATCGCGGCCCTTGCCGACGTCGCGGTGGCCGCCGATACGGCGCGCTTCCAGGTGCCTGAGATGAACCACGACATCGCGCCGACGCTGGTGATGAACGCGCTCGCCGACCGCATTCCGCGCGCCGTGCTGGCGCGGCTCGTGCTGACACGTGACGCGGTGGAGGCGGCGGAGGCGAAGGCGCTCGGCCTGATCGGCGTCGTCACCGAGGCCGATACGCTGGAGGCGGAAGCGGAGCGGATCGTCGGCCAGCTGGCGAAGAACTCGGCCGCGACCGTGCGGGCGGTAAAAGCCTTCCTGTCGACGGCGCCGGAGACATCCTTCGCCGCCCGCAAGGAACTGGCGGCCCTGATCAACAGCGTCGCGTTTGCGGAGCGGTTCCGCTGAAGCCGGTTTCCGCGCAGCCGACCTGCAATCGTTGACCATGCGGGGATGTATAATTCGATTTGACTAACTCGAAGGACTCGAACTAGGTTTTTGGGACGCCGAGAGCCCTGCCGAGCCGTCATGCGCATGGAGGATGCGCTTCCGGACGCGGTGATTTGCTGCCCGGGGAGACCTCTCCCAACCTGTGTCGTGGCGGCATCGCGCGAAGACCAACACCCACGTCCCGCTGGAGGAGAAGACAGCATGCACACCCAACGGAAGGCCGTCGCCGCAGGACTGGCACTCGTCCTGGCGGCCGGAGCCTCGCATAGCGGGCTCGCGGCCGAATGCGCCGCGCTCATGCAGCCGGGCCTCGTCGCCGACACGACCGTCAGCGCGGCGCGCGATGTCGCCGCCGCCGACGGATTGCCCGCCTATTGCGAGGTCGAGGCGACGAATTCGTCGGCTCCGGGCTCCAAGATCCTCACCGTCACCCGCCTGCCGCAGGACTGGAACGGCAAGTTCCTGGCTGTCGGCGGCAGCGGCTTTGCCGGCGACACCAGGCTGGAGACGATGGCTCCTGCGCTGAAGCGCGGCTATGCGACCATCGGCACCAACATGGGTCATACCGGCACCGAGTCGCTCGGCATGGACTGGATGATCACCGAGAAGGGCAAGCTGAACGAGGTCGTGCTGGCCGATTTCGGCGAGCGGGCGGCGCATGTTTCGGCGATCGTCGGCAAGGCATTGGTCAAGGCCTATTACGGCCGAGCCCAGAGCCAGTCCTACTGGCAGGGCTGCTCGACCGGCGGACGGCAGGGCATGACGGAATCGCAGCGCCATCCGGACGATTTCGACGGCATCATCGCCGGCGCGCCGGTGTTCAGCTGGGTGCTCTATTCGCAATCGATCCAGCGGGCGCAGTTCTTCCGCAACACGCCCGGCGCGCTGATCACCGACGAGCAGGTTCCTCTGATCCGGGACGCGGTGCTTGCCGCATGCGACGGGCTCGACGGCGTCAAGGACGGCTATCTCACCAACCCGCTCGCCTGCAGCTGGGATCCGGCGGACATCGAATGCAAGGAGGGCCAGACGGCCGGCGCGCAATGCCTGTCGGCGGAGCAGGCGGGCGCCGTGCGCAAGCTCTATGCGGGATATATGAATCCGCAAGGGCTGACGGTCTCGGATCCGACCCTACGCGGCGGCGAAGGCGACTGGAAGATGCGCTTCGTGGGCATTCCTCCCTTGCCGAAGGGGCTCAACGTGCATTTCGGCGGCGTTGCGACGGCCTATCTCTACAAGCAGGATCCGCAATGGGATCCGCTCAGTTTCGATCCGGACACCGAGATGGCGGAACTGCTCAAGAGCAAGGCCAGCCAGTACATGATCCCGGACAATCCCGACATTGCGCCTTTCGTGAAGCGGGGCGGCAAGCTGCTTCTGTGGCACGGCTTCAACGATTCCGGACCGAGCGCACTGCAGACGCTGCAATACTACAAGAAGGTGGAAGCGACCGTCGGGCCGCAGGTCGATGCGCCCGTGACCGACAGCGTGCGCTACTTCCTGGCGCCCGGCGTCGGCCATTGCGGTGGCGGCGCCGGGCCGGACCGGTTCGACATGCTGACGGCGATGGAGAACTGGGTCGAAAAAGGCGAGGCGCCGGAACGTATCGTTGCGTCCAAGAAAGACAGCCCGATCACGCGGCCGCTCTGCCCCTATCCGACGATCGCCACTTACAAGGGATCGGGCGACACCAATGACGCGGCTAATTTCGACTGCGCGCCAATGAGCCCCGCCGAATAGCCGGGACATGCCTTCGGCCGCGTCGCGGGCAGCGGCGCGGTCGGTTTGGGATCGATCAGGCCAGCATCAAGGGTCGCAGCGCGGCCATTGCGGCTTCGGTGATGCCGACGATCTTGCGGCGGTCGAGGTCGAGGACGATCGCGATCGATTCCATGTAGCCCCAGACCTCTCCGTCGACAGGGTCGACCATCCAGTGCTCGATCGAAAACGTCCTGGAGTCGGCGCTGGTGAAGGCGGAGCGGACCTCGAAGCAGTCGCCGGCGCGGGGCCGGCCGACATGGACGATGCGGAACTCGAGCAGCGCGCCGCCGAAGCGCTCCGGGACGGTCTCGGCGTGCCGGGCGACGATCTCCCGCAACGGCGCAGTGAGGCCGCGGATGCCGTCGGCGACGGCGCCCATGAATTTCTGGGGGAGCATGCGGCCGAAGGCGTCGCAGTCGGACGCCGCGACCGAGCCGAGCGCGATGCGCCTGTGGGCATCGAGTGCGGCACGTCCGTGGAGGGAGGGCGCGGGACCGGCTTTCACGCTGCGCGGCCGAGCCTCGGGCGGCACGTCCATCGCAAGGGCTCCGGCCCGTTCGGCGAACGGCGCCGGCCAGACCATGGCGTCGCCTGCCGGCGTGCATGCATGGAGCGCTATGCGGAACGTGGCGGCGAGCGCGCCATCGACGTCGTGCCGCAGCAGCGCGACGATCTCGGCATTGCTCTCGCCCAGGGCAGAGAAGCCGGCCGTCATGAAGAGAGGCGTCGCCGAGCGGGCCTCGCGATGGAAGCGGATGTGCATTTCCTCCACCTGTGCGGTGGCGGCGGTGCCCGGCGCGAAGAGCCCGGGCAGTCCGGCGAACGCGAAAAGTACCGACAGGCCTTCCATGCAGCGCGCGACGTAGAAGCGCGTGTTCATGTGGCCCATCTCGTCGCATTCCCACGCGTTGACCCCGCCGCGCCAGACTTCCACCCCGTCGCCCATGTCAGGTTCACGCTCACGCATCAGTTGCCGTTCCTTTCCGGTAATTATCAGGCGTCCTGATATGTTTCAATCGCGCGATCCGGGTGACGTCGCAGGGAAGGGGGAATCCGACGACGGGGCGACGCCGTTTGGTCTTGACAATTATCAGGGACCCTGATGATAGGTTGGAGCCGTCGGATCGAGGAGGACGAACGATGAACGCCGTGACCGGGACCCCCACCGCGCCGAGCGGCTATGTCTCGCCCGCCCTCCTGATCGACGGCGAATGGATAGACGCGTCGGCGCGCGAGACGCAGCCGGTCGTCAATCCCGCCACCGGACGCGCCATCGGCGTCGTCCCTCACGCGACCGCGGCCGATCTCGACCGGGCCCTGGCGGCGGCGGAGCGGGCTTTCGCGTCGTGGCGCCATGTCAACCCGCGCGAGCGCGGCAAGATCCTCAAGAAGGCCGCCGACCTGATGCGCGAACGCCAGGAGGACATTGCCCGCCTCGCCACGCTCGAGATGGGCAAGCCGCTGGCCGAGGCGCGGCTCGAGACGCATTTCGCCTCCGAGGAGATGGAATGGTTCGCCGAGGAAGGCCGCCGCAGCTACGGCCGCGTCATCCCCGGCCGGCTGCACGACACGCGCTTCACGGTGGTGCGCGAGCCGATCGGTCCCGCCGCGGGATTCTCCGCCTGGAATTTCCCGATCGGCAATGCCGCGCGTAAGATGGGCGCTGCGCTCGCCGCCGGCTGTACGATGGTCTACAAGCCCGGCGAAGAGGCGCCGGCGTCGGCGCTCGCGGTGGCGCGGTGCCTGGTGGATGCTGGCGTGCCGGCGGGCGCGATCGCGGTGGTGTTCGGCGTGCCGGACACGATCTCGCGCCACCTGCTGGCCTCGCCGGTCATCCGCAAGATCTCGTTCACCGGCTCGATCCCGGTCGGCAAGCACCTGATCAAGCTCGCAGCAGACGGGTTGAAGCGCACCACGATGGAGCTCGGCGGCCACGCGCCGGTGCTGGTCTTCGACGATGCCGACATGACGACCGCGCTCGACATGGGCGTGCTGCGCAAATACCGCAATTCCGGGCAGGTCTGCGTGTCGCCGACGCGGTTCTACATACAGGACGCATCCTACAGGAGCTTCTGCGAGGGCTTCGCCGAGAGGGCAGGGCGGATACGGGTCGGCGACGGTCTGGATGCGGACACCCAGATGGGACCGCTCGTGCACACCCGGCGTCGCGACGCGGTCGAGGCGCTGGTGCAGGACGCGGTCGCCAAGGGCGCCAGGCTGCTGACAGGCGGCCGGCGCGTCGGCAACGAGGGCAGCTTCTTCGAGCCGACCGTGCTCGCCGACGTGCCGGGCGACGCCCGGATCATGCGCGAGGAACCGTTCGGCCCGGTCGCAGTGCTCAACCCGTTCAGCGATCTGGACGACGCCGTGCGCAAGGCCAACAGCCTGCCTTACGGTCTCGCGGCCTATGCCTTCACCTCGTCAGCCTCGAACATTGCGCGGCTGGGCGACGCGATCGAGGCGGGCATGGTCGGCATCAACTCGTTCAACATATCGATGCCCGAGACGCCGTTCGGCGGCGTCAAGGAGAGCGGCCACGGATCCGAGGTCGGCATGGAGGGCATTGACGCCTTCCTCGTCACCAAGACGCTCAGCGTCACCGTCTGAGCCGCCGTCAAACAGGGAGCCGATGCGATGAAGCACACCCGTCCGGAAGGCGCGTTCGCCGCGGAGGCGGTGCTCGGCCGCATGAAGGCGGCCGGCATCGACGTGCTGTTCGCCAATGGCGGCACCGACTTCCCCTCGATCATCGAGGCTTACGCGCGGTCGCCGGAGAGCGGCATCGCCATGCCGGAGCCGTTCGTCATTCCGCATGAAGGCGTCGCGGTGGGTATGGCGCACGGTTACTACCTCGCGACCGGCAAGCCGGCGGCCGTGATGGTGCATGTCAATGTCGGCCTTGCCAATTCCGTCATGGGACTGATCAACGCGGCATCGGAGAACGTGCCGATCCTGATGTGCTCCGGGCGCACGCCGCTGACCGAGAGCGGCCGCTTCGGCAGCCGGTCGAGCCCGATCCACTGGGGCCAGGAGATGCGCGACCAGGCGGGGATGATCCGCGAGGTCGTCAAGTGGGACTACGAGCTGCGCTATTCCGACCAGGCCGGACCGGCGATCGACCGCGCCATCAGCATCGCCATGAGCGAGCCGCGCGGGCCGGTCTATGTCAGCCTGCCGCGCGAAGCCCTGGCCGAGGCGGCGACCGCGCCGACCTCCCGCCCGAACCTCGCGCCGACGACGTACGGACCGCCCGCAGCGGACCTCGCGGCACGCGCAGCGGAGGTGCTTTCACGGGCGAAGAACCCCGTCATCATCGCACAGAGCGGCGAGACCGGCGGTGGCTTCGAGCCGCTGGCGGGCTTTGCCGAACGGTTCGCCCTGCCGGTGGTCGAATTCTGGGCGACGCGCCAGTCGTTGCCCACCAGCCATCCGATGCATGTCGGCCGGGAGCCGACCGAATGGGTCCGCGACGCCGACGTGATCGTGGTCGCCGGGGCCATGGTCCCGTGGATCGCCGACCGTGTCCAGCCGCCGGAGACCTGCACGATCATCGCGCTCGGCCCGGAGCCGCTCTACCGCGGCCTGCCGATGCGCAGTTTCCGCATTGACATCTCGCTGGCGGGGGGCCTGAATGCCGGCATCGCGGCGCTGGACGCGGCGATGCGCGAACGCGTGCCGGCGGTCGCGGATTTCGCTGACCGCCGAGCCCGCGTCGCTTCGGCGCGCGCAGCGATCGACGCCGCGCTGCAGAAGCGGCTTTCGGCCGGAAGCGGGTCGCCGATGTCGCCCGCCTTCGTCAGCAAATGCCTGTCGGATGCCGCCGACGAAAAGACGGTGTTCTTCAACGAGTTGGGGATCGATCCGAGCGCGATGCGGTTCGAGGCGCCCGGCAGCTTCTTCTCGACGCCGCTGTCGGGCGGCCTGGGCTGGGGCCTGACGGCTGCGCTTGGCGCGCAACTGGGCGACAGGACCAAGCAGGTCATCGCGACGATCGGCGACGGGTCCTACATGTTCGCCAACCCGGTGGCCTGCCACCAGACGGCGGCGGCGCTGAAGCTGCCGCTGCTGACCGTCGTGTTCAACAATGGCATCTGGAACGCGGTGAGGCGCTCGACGCTCTACATGTATCCGGACGGCAGCGCGGCAGCGGCCAATGTGATGCCGATCACCGCGCTCGATCCTTCGCCAGACTACGCCGCGATCGCGCGGGCGCACGGCGCGCATGCCGAGCGGGTCGATGACGGCGCGGCTCTGCCCGCTGCCATCCAGCGCGCGCTGGAGGCGACGCGGTCGGGACGGCAGGCGTTGCTGGAAGTCATCGTGGAATATTAGTGGACCGGCCGCGAAACCAGGACCCGGACGAGACGCGGCTCGCGCTGCGGCTGCCGGTGCTGCGGCGCAGGTTTGCCACGATCGAGGACCTGGAGAGGCATGCGGCGCGGCGCATTCCGCGTTTCGCCTTCGAGTTCCTGCAGGGCGGTGCCGGCGACGAGAGCGGCCTGTCCCGCAACCGGTCGGCGCTCAGGGGCATCGAGGTCGTGCCGCGCTACGGGATCGAGACGCAGGGCGTCGATCCCACGGTCGAGCTTTTCGGCCACCTCTACGCCGCGCCCATCGGCATCGCGCCGATCGGCATGGACGGGCTGATGTGGCCCGGGGCGACCGAACTGTTCGCGCGCGCGGCGCAGCGCATGAACATTCCCTACCTCGTCGGGACGCTGGCGACGGCGCGCATCGAGGACGTCGCCAGATGGGCGCCGGACGTGACCTGGTTCCAGCTCTATCCGCTGGCTGCAGACGATCACCGCATCAGCTTCGACCTCGCCCGCCGCGCGCAGGAGGCGGGCGCCAAGGTGCTGGTGGCGACGCTCGACGTTCCGATCCGCCCGAAGCGGCCGCGCGACCTGCGCAACGGCTTCGTCTTGCCGTTCAGACTCGGCATGCGCAACGCGCTGGACATTGCCGCTTCACCGGCGTGGACGCGGGCGCTGGCCAGGCGGGGCATGCCGCGCTTCGCCAACATCGAAGCCTATGCGGGGGGAGGCGACCCGGCCGCCTTCGTAGGGGCTCATGTCGGCGGCGGCTTCGGCTGGGACGTGCTGGCGCGGCTGCGCGAGAGATGGCGCGGACCGATGCTGGTCAAGGGCGTGCTGCACCCGGCGGATGCGGAGAAGGCGCGCGCGATCGGCATGGACGGGGTGATCGTCTCCAACCATGGCGGGCGCCAGTTCGACGCCGCGCCGGCCTCGATCGATATGCTTCCGGCCATAGCTGCCACTGTCGGGCGGGACATGACGATCATTCTCGACAGCGGCGTCACCTCCGGAGTCGACATGCTGCGGGCGCTTGCCTGCGGCGCGCATGCGAGCTTTTCGGCCCGCGCGTTCATGCTGGCGCTGGCGGCCATCGGCGACGACGGCGCCCGTCACATGGCGGCGAGCTTCATCGAGGAATTCACCGTCGCGCTCGGCCAGTCCGGGCTGCGTTCGGCGGAAGAGGCTCGCACGGCGCCGGTGCGGCATGCGACGGCCTGGACATGTCCGGCCCGGACGGGAGATGCAGGATGAAACTCGGTGCAGCGATCGCGGAAATCCTCAAGCGGGAGGGCGTCGAGCTCATTTGCGGATATCCGGTCAACCACGTGCTGGAGCGGGCCGCCGAAGCCGACATCCGGCCCGTCATCGTGCGGCAGGAGCGTACGGGCATCCACATGGCCGACGCGATCTCGCGGCTGTCGTCGGGCCGCAAGATCGGCGTCTTCGCCATGCAGCTCGGGCCGGGGACGGAGAATTCCTACGGCGGCATCGCGCAGGCCTATTCCGAGTCCGTGCCGCTGCTGGTGCTGCCGATGGGCTACGAGCGCCGGCTCGCCCATGTCGATCCCAACTACAACGCCACGATTTCGATGAGGAGCATCACCAAGTCGGCCGAGCCGATCACCTCGGCCGCGGAGGTGCCAAACATCTTCCGGCGTGCCTTCAGCCGGCTGCGCAACGGGCGCGGCGGGCCGGTGCTGATCGAGATCCCGAATGACATGTGGCAGCACGAGGTGCCGGAGCCGCTGGACTACCGGCCGGTGCTCGCCACGCGCTACCGTCCCGATCCGGCTGCAGTGAGCGAGGCGGTCGACCTGCTGCTGGCGGCGAAGCGGCCGGTGCTCTACGCCGGGCAGGGCGTCCACTATGCCCGCGCCTGGCCGCAGCTCAAGGCGCTGGCGGAGCGGCTCGCCATTCCCGTCTCGACAAGCCTCGAAGGCAAGAGTGCATTTCCGGAGACGCACGAACTGTCGATCGGCGCGGGCGGTGCGGCGATCTCGAAGACGCTGCGCCATTTCCTCGACGCGTCCGACCTGATCTTCGGCATCGGCTGCTCGTTCACGGAGACGGCGTTCGGCGTGCAGATGCCGCTCGGAAAGACGGTGATCCACGCCACGCTCGACCCGGACCATGTCAACAAGGACGTCGAGGCGAAGGTGGCGCTGGTGGGCGACGCGGCGCTGACGCTGGACGCGGTGATCGCCGAGCTGGACAGGCGCGGAGCCCCGACCCACGATGCGGCGGAGACGGCGGCCGAGATCGCCTCGGTGGAGGCGGCCTGGCTCGCCGAGTGGATGCCGAAACTGACCTCGAACGACGCGCCGCTGTCGCCCTACCGGGTGCTGTGGGACCTGCAGCGGACGGTTGACGTCGCCAACACGATCATCACGCACGATGCCGGCAGCCCGCGCGACCAGCTTTCGCCGTTCTGGAAGACGGTCGAGCCGCTGACCTATATCGGCTGGGGCAAGTCGACCCAGCTCGGCTACGGGCTGGGCCTGGCGATGGGCGCCAAGCTCGCGCATCCGGACAAGCTCTGCATCAATGTCTGGGGCGACGCGGCGATCGGCTTCACCGGCATGGATTTCGAGACCGCGGTGCGCGAGCGCATCCCGATCCTGTCGATCCTGCTCAACAATTTCTCGATGGCGATGGAACTGCCGATCATGCCCGTTTCGACGGAGAAATACCGGTCGACGGACATTTCCGGCGACTATGCCGCATTCGCGCGCGCCATGGGCGGCTGCGGGGAGCGGGTGACGGCGCCGGACGAGATCGTGCCGGCGATCCGGCGCGGGATCGAAAAGACGAAGGCCGGCATCCCCGTCCTGCTGGAGTTCATCACGGCGAAGGAAATCCAGCGGTCGCGCTATCACCGCGCGGCGGCGGGGGCGTGACATGACCAGTCCCCTCCAGCAGACCATCGACCGTCTGAAGCCGCATTTCGGCGAGCGGCTGTCGGTGTCGGACGCGGTGCGCGAGCATCATGGCCACGACATGTCGCGCCAGCCGACGCGGCTTCCCGATGCGGTGGTCTATGCCGAGAGCGAAGACGACGTGCAGCGCGTGGTGGCGGCCTGTTTCGAGTTTGGCATCGCCGTCACGCCCTTCGCCGCAGGCTCCTCGATGGAAGGCCATACGATCCCGCTGAAGGGCGGCATTTCGCTCGACGTGAGCCGGATGAACCGCATCGTCGCGGTCAACGGCGAGGATTTCGACGCGGTGGTCGAGGCCGGCGTGACGCGCAAGCAGCTCAACTCGCACCTGCGCGACATGGGCCTGTTCTTCCCGATCGATCCCGGCGCGGATGCGACGCTCGGCGGCATGGCCTCGACGCGGGCGAGCGGCACGACGGCGGTGCGCTACGGCACGATGCGCGAGAACGTGCTGGCGCTGCGCGTGGTCACACCCACAGGCAAGATCATCACCACCGGGCGGCGGGTGAAAAAATCGTCCACAGGCTACGACCTGACCAAGCTGTTCGTCGGCGCGGAGGGAACGCTCGGCGTGATCACCGAGGTCACGGTGCGGCTGCAGCCCATCCCCGAGACGATCGCCTCGGCGATCTGCACATTCGGGACGATGCGCGGGGCGGTGGAGGCGGTGGTCGCGACGATGCAGAGCGGCATTCCCGTCGCGCGGATCGAATTTCTCGACGAAGTGGCGGTGGATGCGGCAAACGCGCATTCCAGGCTGGGGCTGAAGCGGGCACCGACGCTGTTCCTCGAGTTTCACGGCAGCCCGCGCTGGGTCGAGGAGCAGTCGCAAACGGTGGCCGCCATCACCGCCGAGTTCGGCGGCTCAGACTTCGCCTGGTCGACCCTGCCGGAAGACCGCGAGCGGCTGTGGAAGGCGCGGCACGAGACGATCTACGCCAACCAGTCGCTGCGGCCGGGCTGCAAGACCTTTACGACCGACGTCTGCGTGCCGATCTCGCGGCTTGCCGATGCCGTCCTGGCCGCCCGGGCGGATGTCGACCAGTCGTTCCTGACGGCGAAGATCATCGGCCATGTCGGCGACGGCAATTTCCACGTCGGCTACCTGATCAAGCCGGAGATCCCGGAGGAACTCGCGGAAGCCGAGCGCCTGGCGGGCCGACTCTACGCCCGGGCGATGGAGATGGGCGGTACATTCGGCGGCGAGCACGGCATCGGCATCTCGAAGCTCGGCTACCTGCGCCGCGAGCACGGCGACGCCGTGGACGTGATGAAGGCCATCAAGGCGGCGCTCGATCCGGCGGGGATCATGAACCCCGGGAAACTCGGCCAGGCCGGCTGAATCGCGTCGCGGACAGTTGACCCACCCCCAGCGGCCGATACATTATCAGGCGACCTGACATATTGGAGGAGCATATGCGGAAGATCGACATCTTCAACCACATCTGGCCGAAGCCGTTCTTCGACCGCCTGGTCAAGGAACTCGGCACGATGACCCAGATGACCAAGCGGTCGGGCGACGTGCCGATGATGACCGATCTCGACCGCCGCTTCGAGGTCATGGACATGTTCGGACCCGACTATCAGCAGATCCTGTCACTGGCCTCGCCGCCGCTCGAAAAGTTCGCCGGGCCGGAAGTGGCGCTCGAACTGTCGCGGATCGGCTCGGACGCCATGGCCGAACTGGTCCAGAAATATCCGGATCGCTTCCCCGCCTTCATTGCCACGGCGCCGATGAACAATCCGGATGCCGCCGTCGAGGAAAGCCGCCGTGCGATCGAGGATCTCGGCGCCGGCGGGGTGCAGATCTTCACCAACATCAACGGCAAGCCGGTCGATCTGCCGGAGTTCGAGCCGTTCTTCGACTACATGGCGAAGTCGGGCAGGCCGATCTTCCTGCATCCGGCACGGACGCAGGAGTTCGCCGACTACGAGACCGAGACGCGCTCCGAATACGAGATCTTCTGGACCCTCGGCTGGCCCTACGAAACGTCCGCTACGATGGCGCGGATGGTGTTCTCGCGCATGTTCGACAAGTTCCCCGGCCTCAAGGTCATCACCCACCACGCCGGCGGCATGATCCCCTATTTCGAGGGGCGCGTCGGACCCGGCTGGGACCAGATGGGCAAGCGCACCAGCGACCGCGACCTGAAGCCGGTGCTCAAGGCGCTGAAGCGGCCGCATCTGGAGTATTTCAAGGAGTTCTACGCCGATACCGCCTCGTTCGGATCACGCAAGGCAATCGAGCATGCGATCGAGTTCTTCGGCGAGGATCGCGTCGTATTCGCCTCCGATGCGCCGTTCGATCCGGAGGGAGGGCCGATGTACATCCGCGAGACGCTGAGGATCCTCGATGCGCTCGACGTTTCCGAGGAGGTTCGCAACAAGATCTTCCACGGCAATGCCGAGAAGCTGCTGGGGCTGAGCCGCTAGTCCTGCAGCGGGAGCGCGGGGCCGCCTCGGCGGCTCCGCCTACTCCATCGATCTCACCCGGCGGTCTCGTCGCGGGTGCGCAGATGGTGCGCGAGATCGCGCGTGAGTTCGGCCAGCCGGCGGTAGTCCTCGTCCGGCATCGCGCCGAAGACGTCCCGCTCGACAGCGTCGGCGAGCGCGTCGCATTTCGCCAGCATCTCGCGGCCGGCGACGGTGACGTCCATGCGCAGGATACGGCGGTTCGCCGGGTCGGCCTTGCGCACGATGAAGCCGCGGCGCTCGAGCGCGGCGATCAGTTCGTTCATCGTCTGCGGCGTGACGAAGAAGCGCCGCGACAGCTCGGCGGACGACAGTCCCGCCCGGGCGCCGATGACGCTCAGCACCGTATACTGGATCGCCGTCATCTCGATCACGCCCAGCGCCGCGTCCAGCCGGCTGCGGACCGCATGGTTCGCCTGGTTGAGGAAGAACATGGCGCGCGGCCGCAGGATCTCGCGGGCGGCGCCGGTTGACGTCTTGCTCCTGGACACTTCGGTTACAGCCCCCCTTATTGCCTGTTTTGGCCTAGCCGAGATGGTCCGGCACTGCAAGCAAGCCTGACCGGACCTGAAACGCAAGGCGCCGGCATTTCTGCCGGCGCCCGGGTGCTGACTGTCTCAGGCCTTACTGAGCCGGGATCTTGGCGACCTCGACGAGGCGCTTCCACTCGGTGATGGTGTCTTCCATCAGCTTCTGCGATTCTTCCGGCGTCGAGATGTAGGGGTCGCCACCCTGCTTCATCAGGAACTCCTTGGTCGCATCCTCGGCAAGCACCTTGTTGAACCAGCCGTTGATCGTGGTGACGATGTCGGCCGGAACGCCGGCCGGCACCATGACGCCCCACCAGCCGAGCTGGTCGATGTCGTAGCCCTGTTCCTTGAAGGTTGGGACGTCGGGAATACCCTTCAGGCGTTCCGCCGCGCCCAGTGCCAGGACGCGGAAGCGGCCGGAGCGCACCTGCGCCAGCGAGAAGACCGGATCGTGGCAACCGAAATCGACCTGGCCGCTGAGCATGTCGTTGACCGAATCCGAAGCCGTTCCATAGGAAACCGGCAGCGTCTGGAGACTGGCGAGCTGCTTGAACTCCTCGGCGAGAACCCGGCCCGAGGTCGCGTTGACCGCATAGGAGCCCTTGTCGCCCTTGGCCTTCTGGTCGGCGACGAGATCGGCCAGCGTCTTGTAGGGGCTGTCGGCGCGCACGGTGATCATGAAGGCCTGCTTGTTGACCGTGGCGATGGTCTGCAGGTCCTTGGCGGCATCGACCGGAGGCTTCTTCATGAGCCACATGTTGCCGGCGACCGAGTTGCCCGAGTGGACGAAGATGGTGTGACCGTCGGCCGGCGCGCGGGCGGTGAACTCGGTGGCGATGCTGCCCGCTGCGCCGGGCTTGTTCTCGACGATGACGGTGTGGCCGGCAACGGCCGCGACCTTCTCGGCGAAGAAGCGGACGAGGACGTCGGCGCCGCTGCCTGCCGGGAACGCGCAGATGAAGCTGATGTTCTTGCTGGGGTACGCGGTTTGCGCGAAGGCGAATCTCGGCGCGAGCATTGCGGCTGCGCCGGCTGCGAGTGCGAGTGCCCCGCGGCGCGTTATCATGATCTGGTCTTTGGACATTCTCTTCTCCTCCTGAGTGGAACCGGCGTGATGCACGGGTGAATGCGAACGAAAGTCAGTCCTCCTGGAAAGCCACCTCCCGGGTCTTGCGGAATTGCGGGAAGACGATGAGGGCGATCACCAGCAGCGTGGCGATCAGCAGCCCTGCCGAAATCGGGCGGTCGAGGAAGATCATCGGATCGCCGCGCGAGAGCGTCAGCGAACGCCGCAGATTGGTCTCCATCAGCGGACCGAGAATGAAGCCGAGAACCAGCGGCGCGGGCTCGCAGCCGAACTTCATCAGCACGTAGCCGAAGATCGAGAAGACGATCATCAGGACCATCATGAACGGTTCCGTGCTCGTCGAGTAGACGCCGACGGCGCAGAACAGGAGGATCGCCGGGTAGAGGAACCGGTAGGGGACGGAGAGCAGCTTCACCCAGATGCCGAGCATCGGCAGATTGATGACGACCAGCATCAGATTGCCGATCCACATCGACGCGACCATGCCCCAGAACAGTTCCGGGCGGGCGGTCATGACGGCGGCGCCCGGCTGGATGCCCTGGATGATCATCGCGCCCATCATGATCGCCATGACCGGGTTGGACGGAATGCCGAGCGTGAGCAGGGGGATGAACGAGGTCTGGGCGGCGGCGTTGTTGGCCGCCTCGGGACCCGCCACGCCCTCGATCGCACCGTTGCCGAAGCGCTCGGGCTGGCGCGTGATCTTCTTTTCGACGGTGTAGCTGGCGAAGGACGCCAGCACCGCGCCGCCGCCCGGCAGGATGCCGAGGAGGGAGCCCAGGCCCGTCCCGCGCATCGCGGCCGGCCAGGCCAGGCGGAATTCGGAACGGGTGGGCCACAGATCGCGCAGGCGCGTGGAGATCGGCGTACGCTGGCCGGGCGGGGTCTCGAGATTGCGGATAATCTCGACGATGCCGAAGAGGCCGAGCACCAGCGGCAGGAAGTCGATGCCCTCCCACAGGCCGTCGATGCCGAACGTATAGCGGGTCAGGCCGCTGTTGATGTCGGTGCCGACGAGGCCGAGCAGCAGGCCGATCAGCACCATCGCCACCGCCTTGAGGAGCGAGCCGTGCGCCAGCACCACCGCCATCACCAGACCGAGCACCATCAGCGAGAAGTAGTCCGGCGAGGTGAACTGCTGCGCGATCTTTGCCAGGAGCGGCCCGAAGGCTGCCAGGAACACCGTGCCGACGCAGCCGGCGAAGAAGGAGGCAAGTGCTGCCGTGGCGAGCGCCGAACCGGCGCGGCCGCGCCTGGCCATCTGATGACCTTCGATGCAGGTCACGACCGAGGACGCTTCGCCGGGCATGTTGACCAGGATGGAGGTGGTCGAGCCGCCGTACTGGGCGCCATAATAGATGCCGGCCATCATGATCAGCGCCGAGAGCGGGTCGAGGCCGAACGTGATCGGCAGCAGGATCGCGAGCGTCGGGATGGGGCCTATGCCGGGCAGGACGCCGATGAGCGTGCCGAGCAACACGCCGACCAGGCAGAACAACAGGTTCTGCAGGGATGCGGCGGCGACGAAGCCTGTCGCCAGGTGTTCGAACATCTCCATCTAGCCGTTCCACCAGAGCGGCATCGGCTGGTTGAGGCCGAAGACGAAGACGAGGGCAACGAAGGCTGCGACGCAGACGGCGAAGATGACTGTCTCGACGATGGCCACGTTCGGCCGCGCGTAGGCTGCGACGACCATCATGAGGATCGAGGTGAGGACGACGCCGATCTCCTTGATGAGGAAGCTGAACACGGCGAGCGCGACGAGCAGCATCAGGATCGGGCGAAGTTGCAGGCGTTCGATGGCCGGACCTTCGACCGTGAACGAGCGGCCCGCGACGATTGCGCCGATCAGGACGATGAAACCGGAAATGAGAATCGGGAAGTATCCCGGCCCCATGTTTCCCGCACGGCCGAAATCGAGATCGCGGCCGAGCACGATGCCTGCGAGACCGATCAGCAGGAACATCACCCCCGCGCCGAGGTCCTGCGGGCTTTTCACCTTCAGCATCAAATCTCCCCCCGCGCCTTCAACGCTCCAGCGCTCTCCGACGCCGGAGTCTCGACCGCTCGGCACATTGAAACGACGGAGACCTCCTCCCGGGGGTCGTTCGTCGCGGGCCAACTCGGTTTGATCATTTCAAAAAGGGCAACCGAGCCCTTTGCACGCTTCACATTCGGCAGATCGTATGGCATCCTTATATCAGGCAACCATACATCGATTGTCAATGACCATCTCGGTCTCGGGCGTCTGCGCCGGTGACCATGTGACCGGAACCGACCGTTGGATTTAAGCAAATGGAATTATACCCTGTCAAAACCAAATTGACATCGATATGGCCGCGTTTCATGCTTTCAGCATTCGGAGAGAGCCTCGCATGAAGATATCTGTCGTAGGAGGCGGCATCGGCGGTTTGACCGCGGCGCTCGGGCTGCTGCGGCGGGGCTTCGACGTGCAGGTGTTCGAACAGGCGCAGGAACTGCGCGAGGTCGGCGCGGGCGTCCAGATCAGCGCCAACGGCACGCGCATCCTGTTCGAGCTCGGCCTCGAGAACGAGATCATGAGCGTTGCCAGCGAGCCGGGCGGCAAGCAGATCCGGCTGTGGAACACAGGCAAGACCTGGAAGCTGTTCGACCTCGGTCCGCTCTCCGTGGCGCAATACGGTTTCCCCTACATCACGATCCATCGCAACGACCTGCACCAGGCGCTGGCCGCCGGCATCCGCCGCATCGCCCCGGACGCGATCAAGCTTGGCATGAAATGCGTCGGCATCGACCAGACGTCCAGCGACGTGACGCTGCATTTCGCCGATGGGGCGACGGCGACATCGGACATTGCGATCGGCGCCGACGGGGTGCACTCGGTGGTCCGCGAAGTGCTGTTCGGCGCCGACAAGCCGACATTCACCGGCATCGTTGCCTGGCGCGGGGTCATCGAGACAAGGCGGCTGCCGGAGCGCTTCCATCGCCCCGTCGGCACCAACTGGATCGGGCCGGGCGGCCACGTCATCCACTACCTGCTGCGGCGCGGCGAATTGATGAACTACGTGTCGGTGGTGGAGCGGACAGACTGGCAGGTCGAGTCCTGGTCGGTCGCCGGCACCGTCGAGGAATGCCTCGCCGACTACCAGGGCTGGCACGAGGACGTGCATACGCTGATCAAGAGCATCGATACGCCGTACAAGTGGGCGCTGATGCTGCGCCAGCCGATGAGAGAGTGGACGCAAGGCCGCGTGACGCTCCTGGGCGATGCGTGCCACCCGACGCTGCCCTTCCTGGCGCAGGGCGCCGTGATGGCAATCGAAGACGGGCTCGTGCTGGCGCGCGCGCTCGCCGCCAATGCAGGCGATCACGACGCGGCCTTCCATTCCTACGAGGCGGAGCGCAAGGAGCGAACCACAAGGATCGTCAAGGGCGCGGAAGCCAACCTCGGCCGGTTCCACAACCCGGCGCTGTCGGATCCCGCGCTTGCGGAAACCTATGTCAATTCCGAGTGGGAGGAGTCCAAGGTGCGGCAGCGCTACGAATGGCTGTTCACCTACGACGCCACGACAGTGCCTGTGTCCGCAGACAATTCGAGACGCCTGGTGAGCACGGCATGACAGCGAAGGTGCGAAACCAGCGGCGCATCCAGTCGATAGACGTGGGCTTCCGCCTGATCAGGGTGCTGGAGGCCGCGAGCGGCAAGCTGCCGCTGAGCAAGATCGCCGAACTCGCCGACATGCCGGCCAGCAAGGCTCATCTCTACATGGCGAGCTTCGCCCACGCCGGTCTCGTGGAGCAGGACCCGGTGACGATGCGCTACGGGCTCGGACCCTACGCCCTGCAGCTCGGCGCAGCGGCGATGCGCCAGCTCGACGTGGCGCAGGTCTCGCGGGAGGCGCTCGACAGACTGCAGTCGGCGACGGGGCTGCTGGTCTTCCTCACGGTGTGGGGCAACCGCGGTCCGGTCATCATCGCCAAGGTCGACGCCACGGTCGAGGTGCTGGTCTCCGTGCGCGTCGGCCATGTGCTGCCGCTCTACCAGGCGGCAACCGGGCGGGTTTATCTCGCCTACAAGGCGCGCTCGGCGATCCAGCATGTCGAGACCCGCGAACGGCCGGTGGACGCGACGCTGAAGCGCAGGGCCGAGGAGAGCCTGCCGCTGATCCGGCAGCGGCAGCTCGCCTTCTCCGACAGCCAGCTCAATGCCGGCTTCGCGTCGATTTCGGCGCCGATTTTCGACTATGCCGGCGAGATCGCGGCTGCCGTCACCGCGCTCGGCATGAAGAACGACATCGACATAGATCCGCAGGGGCGCACGGCGCGGCGCGTGCATGCCGCGGCAGCAGACGTGTCGCGCAAACTCGGCTGCCCGCCCGATGTGCTGCGCGACGACTTCGCCGACCCACCCACGGACGACCGCAGATCAGCCTGAAGGATTTCGACATGGGAGAATTGTTGCGGCTTCGCGCCGCCGACGGTCACGAATTCGGTGCCTATCGCGCGGCACCGGCAGGGGCGCCGATCGGGGGCATCGTCGTGCTGCAGGAGATTTTCGGCGTCAACAGCCACATCCGCGGCGTCTGCGACGCGTTCGCGGCCCAAGGCTACGTTGCCATCGCGCCGGCGCTGTTCGACAGGTTCGTGCGGGACTTCGAGTCCGGCTATTCGCCAGACGAAATCGCCGTAGCGCTCGGCTACCTGAAATCGCTCGACTGGGACGCGCTCATGCTCGACACGCAGGCGGCGATCGGGCGCGTGCGGGAGGAGACGGAGGCCGTGTCGCTGGTGGGCTTCTGCCTCGGCGGATCGCTGGCCTTCCTGGCGGCGACGCAGGTCGAGGGTCTCGACGCGGCGGTCTGCTACTATGGCGGCATGATCGCGAAGTTCGCCGACGCCAGGCCGCTCTGCCCGGTGATGATGCACTATGGCGAGACGGACAGTTCGATTCCGCTGAGCAATGTGGAGACCGTGCGGGCCAAGTGTCCCGAGGCGGAGATCCATCTCTATCCGGCCGGGCACGGGTTCAACCGGGGTGCGCCGGGTACGGCCGATGCGGCGCAGGCGGCGATCGCGTGGGAACGCACTTTGCGTTTCCTGGCGGACGCCCGAGCCGGACGGACGTGAGAGAGCTTATGACCGCCGCCGACCGCGCCTGGACGCGCGTCCCGCTGATCGTCTCCTTTCCGGACACGGCGCGCTTCACCGAGACCTACGGCTTTGCCGGCAATTCGGGCCGCGTGAACCTCGAGGGGCAGCTGCTGCGCCCGGCGCAGGCGTCGTCGACGGTCTATGTCTTCATGCATCCGACCTCCACGCTGCAATTGCTGCCGATGCCGACGGCGCTTGCCGATCTCGGCCTGCACGTGCTCTGCGCCGCGAGCCGCTATCCGAAGAACGACAGCGCGCTGATCATGGAAAAGGTGGCGATCGACCTCGGCCGCTGGCTCGACTATGCGCGCGGCGAACTGGGCTATGAGAAGGTTGTGCTGGTCGGCTGGTCGGGCGGCGGCTCGCTGTCGCTGTTCTACCAGGCGCAGGCGGAGAACCCGACGATCACCCACACGCCGGCAGGGGACGAGGTGAACCTGGTCGAGGCCGGTCTGGCGCCCGCCGACGGCGTGATCTTCATCGCCGCGCACCTGTCGCGGGCGGAGACGCTGACGGAATGGCTCGACCCCTCGGTGATCGACGAGCTCGACCCGGACCGGCGCGATCCGTCGCTCGACATCTATGCGCCGGATTGTCCCGACCAGCCGCCGTATTCGGCCGACTTCGTCACGCGCTTTCGCGCCGCTCAGGTGGCGCGCAACCGCAGGATCACCGACTGGTGCCTCGAGATGCTGGAGCGGCTGCGGAAGCGGGGCGGGCCGGAGCAGGAGCGCGCCTTCGTCGTCCACCGCACCATGTGCGACGTGCGCTGGTTCGACACGTCGATCGACCCGAACGACCGCAAGCCGGGCTGGAGCTACATGGGCGACCCGCGCACGGTCAATGTCGGGCCGGTGGGCCTGGCACGCTACACGACGCTGCGCTCGTGGCTCAGCCAATGGAGTTATGACCTGTCGAACGCGAAGGGGCCGATGAACGCGCGGCTGATCCGCCGCACGCCGGTGCTGCAGATCGAGAACAACGCCGACGAGGCGGTGCCGGCGACGCACAATCCGACGATCGCGGCCGCGCTCGCCACGCCGGACAAGGAATACCTGCGGATTCCGCACGCGACGCACTATTATCTCGGCCAGCCGGAGCAGCTGAAGCTGTGTCTCGACACGCTGACCGACTGGAGCCGGCGGCACGGCTTGCTGGACGCATGAAAAGAGCCGCGGGCGTTGGAGGCGCCCGCAGCCCTTGGGAGGAAACGAAATGTCAGGCGGCCTTGCCCTTCTTGGCGGCGATCATCCTGGTCTTCTTTTCGGTCCAGGCGCTGAGCGCGGCGTGGGCTTCGCTCGCGGCCTTCTCCAGATAGCCCGGCTCTTCCGTCCGTGCCGTGATCTCGAGGCGCAGTCCGTTCGGGTCGAAGAAGTAGATCGAGTTGATGAAGTCGTGGTCGACCACGTCGGTGGTCTTCACGCCCGCCTGCTGCAGGCGCTCCTTCATCTGCATCACCTTCTCGACCGACTCCACCTCCATGGCGAAATGCATCACCCAGGCCGGCGTATTGGGCGAGGGCAGGGGCATCTCGTTCTCGCCGAGATCGAAGAAGGCCATGTAGGAGCCGTCGCCCATCTCGAAGAAGAAATGCGCGTAGGGTTTCTCCTCCCCGGTGCTGGGCACCTTGTCGGCGGTCATGCAGTTGACCAGCGGCAGACCGAGCAGGTCTTCGTAGAATTTCCGCGTCTCCTCGCCATCGCGGCACGGAAAGGAATAGTGGTAGAGTCCCTTCACCTTCGGGGCAGGTACCATGGCGTGTCCTCCTTGTTCTCGTCGATCGCTCGACTGGCGCCAAGGCTAACGCGTCCCGCGTCGCGGTCTGTCCCCCTGGCGGGAGGACAGTGATGACCGAGCGGGCCATCAACGACGCGCTGGCCGACGCCGTCGCTGCAATCGGCACGGAGGCCTTGCCGGACCGGTTTCTGGCGGCACTGCGTGCGATCGGCGGCACGGATCTGTGCTCGGCCTTCGAAGTCGGCAGCGATGGCGCGCCACGCTACCTGTTTTCGGCGGGAGGGCATCCGGACATTCCGGATTTCGCGGAAAGCGCGTCGCTGGCCTATGCCCGCGAGTATTGGCAGCGGGACCGCGCCACGCAGCGCGCGCTGATCCAGGCGGGCGGCGCGGTACACCTCGTCCGGCAGGCCTGGAACGGCATCACCGACCCGGATTACCGCAAGACCTGCTACGAGCGCGGCGGCATCGTCGAGCGGCTGACGCTCTATGCCGGCGGGACGCGGCCGCTCTTCGCCAGCGCCTATCGCACCCGCGCCAGCGGCCATTCCAGCCCGGCGGAGGTCGATTCGCTGGAAGGCGCGGCACCCGTCGTCATGGCCATCCTGGGCAGGCATGTCGAGATGACAAATAGCCAGGCCGAGGCGAGGCCCGCGATGCCGCACGAACTGGCGCGACGGTTTCTCGATTGCGGCCGCGCGTTGAGCGAGCGGGAGGCGGCGGTCGCGGCGGCACTCCTGCTCGGCAAGACGCAGCGGGAGATCTCGGCCGCCACCGGCATCGCGCTGAGCAGCGTCATCACCTACCGGCGGCGCGCCTACCGCAAGCTCTGCGTGAGCGACAGGCGCGGGCTGGCCGACTTCCTCCACGCACTCGACCAAAGGCACTGACAGACAGCATGGCAATGAATCTCACGGGGAAGGTCGCGATCGTCACCGGGGCAAGCTCCGGCATCGGCTGGGAAATCGCCAAGGCCTATGCGGCGGCGGGCGCGAAGACGGTGGTGGCGGCCCGGACGGCAGCGAAGCTGGATGAGCTTGCGGGCCAAATCTCGCAGGCAGGCGGCGAGGCAGTTGCCGTTGCCTGCGACGTGACCGACGAAGGACAGGTCGAGGCGCTGTTTTCCCGCTGCCGCGAGGCCTATGGCGACCCGGATATCCTGGTGAACAATGCCGGGATCGCCGACCATACGCCGACGGTCGACATGACATTGGCGCGGTGGGACGAGATCCTCCGGATCAACCTCACGTCGGTCTTCCTGTGCAGCCGAGCGGCGCTGCGGAGCATGATTCCGCGAAAGACCGGGCGGATCATCAATATCGGCAGCATCTCGGCCAAGGTGCCGCGGCAGCACACGGCCGGCTACACCGCCAGCAAGTTCGCGCTGGAAGGGCTGACCCGTTCGCTCGCGGTGGACGGGCGAGAGCACGGCATCGCGGTGTCGATGCTGCATCCAGGCTCGACCCAGAGCATGCTCGTTCCGGGCGTTACCGACCGGCCGCGGCCGAACTCGATGAACCCGGCCGACGTTGCCCGCGTGGCCCTGATCATGGCGACGCTGCCGGACGACGTGAACCTGTTCGAGACGACGATTCTGCCGGTGGGAATGCCCTTCCTCGGACGCGGCTGAGCCGGTATGTCAGGTTGACGGATATATGGCTACCTGATATCCAGCATAGACTTTCAAGGAGTATTTCCCATGCAGACCGCCGAAACCGCGTCCGGTGCACCGAAGCAGGCCGGGGCATGGGGAGAAAACGTCACCGTCGAATTCGAGGACGGGACCGCATGGGTGACGCTCAACCGTCCGGCCCGGCGTAACGCGATCAATCCCGGTATCGTCTGGGAGATGAACGCGATCATGGATGCGCTGGAAGCGGACGACCGGTGCAAGGTGATGGTGGTGACCGGCGCGGGCGATTCCTTCTCGTCCGGCATGGACTTAAAGGAGTATTTCCGTGCAACCGACAAGGTGCCGCCGATCGAGCGCGAGCGCCTGTTCCGTGCCAACGCCGCCTGGCAGTGGCGCCGGATGATGCAATACCCGAAGCCGACGATCTCGATGGTCAACGGCTGGTGTTTCGGCGGCGCGTTCCAGTTCCTCATCGGCTCCGATCTGGCGATTGCCTCCGAGGATGCGGTGTTCGGCCTGTCGGAGATCAACTGGGGCATCATCCCGGCCGGCATCGTCACCAAGGCCGTGGTCGAGGTGATGAGCTTCCGCGATGCGATGTATTACATCATGACCGGCGAGACCTTTACCGGCCGCGAGGCGGCCGAGATGAAGCTGGTCAACAAGGCGGTGCCAGCGGCCGAGCTGAAGGACAAGACCCGCGAACTGGCCAGGACGCTGATGGGCAAGAACCCCTATGTGCTACGCCAGGCCAAGACGGCGGCGCGCTTCGTCAAGGACCTGACCTGGGACCAGGCCGGCGACTACCTGATGGCGAAGTCGGACCAGACCGAGTTCCGCGATCCGGAGAACGGCCGCAACACGGGCATGAAGCAGTTCTTGGACGACAAGTCCTTCAAGCCGGGTCTTGAAACCTATGACCGTGGCTGACCCCGCGCTTACGGCTGCCTCGTCGGAGATGGCCGTCGATCTCGACCGGCTGCTGAGGCCGCGCTCGATTGCGATCGTCGGTGCGCAGCCGGAACCGACGTCGATCGGCGGCGGCGTCCTCGCCAATCTCGAAGCCTTCGGTTATGCCGGCGAGATCCATCTGGTCAGCCGCTCGCGCGACGAGATCCGGGGCCGGCCCTGCGTCAAGTCGATCGCCGACCTGCCAAAGGGCATCGACGTCGCCGTGCTCATCGTGCCGCAGGCGGCGATCCTCGACTCCGTGCGCGCCTGCGCGGAGCGTGGCATGGGCGCCGCGGTCGTGTTCGCGTCGGGGTTCGCCGAGGCGGGAGATGAGGGCCGCCAGCAGCAGGACGAACTGGCGCGGCTCTGCGCCGAAAAAGGCATCGCGCTGCTTGGCCCCAACTGCATGGGCTACACGAACTATCCCGACGGTATCCCGCTGACTTTCGAGCCCGTGGACGTCCGCCCGCTCGCGGCCGGCGGACGCCGCGTTGCCGTCATCGCGCAGAGCGGCGCGACGGCCGCCAACATCCGCTTCGCCATGCACGCGCGGGGCATCGACGTGTCCTACGTGATCGCCACCGGCAACGAGGCGACCCTGGGAGCCGAGCACTTCATCGACGTGCTGATCCGCGATCCGCAGAACGCCGCCATCGGCGTCTATGTCGAACAGATCCGCAATCCCCGCCTGTTCCTCGACGCTGCGCGCCGCGCGCGCGCCAAGGGGATACCGATCGTCCTGCTGCATCCCGGCTCCAGCGCGCGAGGGCGCGCCGCCGCCCAGTCGCATACCGGCGCGCTGGCGGGCGATCACGAGGTGATGCAGACGGTCCTGCGCAACGAGGCGATCGCGCTGGTCGAGACGACGGACGAACTTTTCGATGTGCTCGCGATCCTGTCGCGCTTCCCGACGCCGAGGCCTGGCAAGGCGGGCGTGGTGACCAATTCGGGGGCCATTCGGGGCCTCTGCTTCGACTTCTGCGAGCGCGTCGGGCTCGAGCTTGCGACGCTGTCGCCCGAGATCCAGGCGGAGATGCAGACGCTGGTGCCGGCCTACGTGCACGTGGACAACCCGTTCGACATCGGCACGGTCGGCTTCGCCAATCCTGCGATCTACGGCACATCCGCCGCGATGCTGCTGAAGCAGCCCGATGTCGGCATGGCGCTCCTCTCCTATGCCGGCGGCTCGGCGAAAATGCAGATCGCCAAGTCGGACGCGATTATCCCGGTCTACGCGGCGGCGACAAAGCCGGTCATCCTCAACATCGTCGGCGACGACTATCCGCTGGACGAGCGCTTCATGGCCGACGTGCGGGCCAGCGGCATCCCGTTCTTCCGCTCGCCCGAGCGGGCGCTGCGCGCGATGGCGGCGGTCGCGGCCTATGCGGATGCGCTCGCCGCGGCCACTGACGCCGCGCCGGCCGAGGCCGTCTCCACGACGGTTCCGGGCACCGGCGTCATTCCAGAATATGCCGGCAAGCGCGTCCTTGCCGACCTCGGCATTGCCGTGCCGCGCGGAGGGATGGCGAAGACCGTCGAGGAAGCCGTCGGAGCCGCGGCGCGGATCGGCTATCCGGTGGTCATCAAGGCACAGGCGGCCGCGCTCGCGCACAAGAGCGACGCCGGCGGCGTCATCGTCAACATCGCCGACGAGGCAGCCCTTCGCGCCGCATGGGAGCGGCTGCACGCCAGTGTCGCCGCGGCGAAGCCCGGGCTGGCGCTCGATGGCGTGCTGGTCGAGGAGATGGTGAACCCGGGTCTCGAAATGGTGGTCGGCGCGCGGCGCGACGCGCAATGGGGGCCGGTCGTGCTGGTCGGCCTCGGCGGCGTCTGGATCGAGGCGCTGAAGGATGCGCGGCTGCTGCCGGCGGCGACGACCCGCGAGCGCGTGATCGCCGAACTCGGCAAGCTCAAGGCCGCGAAGCTGCTCGGACCGTTCCGTGGGCAGCCTGCGCGAGACGTCGGCGCGATCGCCGATGTCGTCGTGAAGCTGGGCCGGCTGATGCTGTCGGATCCGTCGATTTCGGAGGTCGACATCAACCCGCTGATGGTCGGCGCCGATGGCGCGGTGGCGCTCGATGCGCTGTTCGTGAAGGACTGACGCGGCTTTTGCGCCGCGGGGGAGGGAGCATGATCGAAGACGCTCGCTACGGAGCGCTTCAGCTGTTCGTGGACGGACACTGGCTCGACGCCGGTGATCGCGTCACCGAGGACGTGATCAACCCGGCGACGGGCGACGCCATCGCCGCGCTGCCGCACGCCATCCGCGACGACATCGACGCGGCAGCGCTCGCCGCCGGACGGACGTTCAGGCCGTGGAAAGCCCTTCCGGCCTACGACCGCGCCAAGATCATCCGCAAGGCGGCGGACCTGCTGCGCGAGCGCGTCGAGCACATTGCCACGCGGGTGGTGCTGGAACAGGGCAAGCCGATGCTGGAAGCGCGGCAGGAGGTGCTCGCCGCCGCCGACATCTTCGACTGGACGGCCGACGAAGGCCGGCGCACCTATGGCCGCATCGTACCGTCGCGCATACCGGGCGCCCGCTGGCTGGTGACGAAGGAGCCGGTCGGCCCGGTCGCGGCCTTCACGCCGTGGAACATCCCGATCGTCATCCCCGCGCGGAAAATTTCGGCAGCCCTCGCCGTGGGCTGCACGATGGTGATCAAACCCTCCGAGGAAACGCCAGCCTCGGTGCTTGAGCTGGCGCGGGCGCTCGACGACGCCGGCCTGCCGAAGGGCGTGCTCAACGTCGTCTACGGGGTTCCGTCGAAGGTCTCGGAGCAACTGATCGCGCATCCGGCGATCCGCAAGATCACCTTCACCGGCTCGACCGTCGTCGGCCAGCAGCTGGCGAAGCTGGCGGCCGAGGCTGGCGTCAAGCGCGCTACCATGGAGCTCGGCGGCCATGCGCCGGTGCTGGTGTTCGAGGACGCGGATCTCGACCATGCCGTGCGCTCGATGGTCGCCGCGAAGTATCGCAATGCCGGCCAGGTCTGCGTCTCGCCGACGAGGTTCTACGTGCATGAGAGCCTGCACGACCGTTTCGTCGACGGCTTCGCCAATGCGGCGAAGGCGATCGTCGTCGGCGACGGGCTCGACCCCGCCACCGGCATGGGTCCGCTCGCCAATCCGCGCCGCATCGCGGCCATGGAACGGCTCGTCGCGGATGCGGTGGAGCATGGCGCGACGCTCGCCGCCGGCGGGGAACGGGGAGCCAACCGGGGCTATTTCTTCCAGCCAACGGTTCTCGCCAACGTGCCGATGGAGGCGCGGGCGATGAACGAGGAACCGTTCGGGCCGATGGCGATCACCTCGCCTTTCTCCTCCTTCGACGAGGTGATCGAGCAGGCCAACCGCCTGCCTTTCGGCCTCGCCTCCTATGCCTTCACGACGTCGTCGAAGACGGCGGCGATGGTGTCGGACGCGCTTGAGGCCGGGATGGTCGGCCTCAACAACAATTTCATCAACATGCCCGAGACGCCGTTCGGCGGGGTGAAGCAGAGCGGCTACGGCAGCGAAGGCGGCACCGAGGGCATGGACGCCTATCTCACCACCAAGTTCGTCAGCCAGACGTGAGCGCCCCGATGACCCAGGACCAGACCGCCAAGACCCGCCCCGAACCGTGGGGCAAGGAGGTGCTCGTCGAGTTCGAGGAGGGCATCGCCTGGGTCAAGCTCAACCGGCCCGAGAAGCGGAACGCGATGAGCGTGGGGCTCGCCGAGGAGATGAACAGGGTCCTCGACGCGCTCGAGATCGACGACCGTTGCGGCGTCATCGTGCTGACCGGCATGGGCGAGGCCTTCTCCGCCGGCATGGACCTGAAGGACTTCTTCCGCGCCACCGACGGCGTCAGTGACATCGAGCGCATGCGCGCCTACCGCTCGACCCGGGCCTGGCAGTGGCGCACGCTGATGCACTATTCGAAGCCCACCATCGCCATGGTCAACGGCTGGTGCTTCGGCGGCGCCTTCACGCCGCTGATCTGCTGCGACCTCGCGATCGCGTCGGACGATGCCGTGTTCGGCCTCTCGGAGATCAACTGGGGCGTCATCCCCGGCGGCGTCGTCTCCAAGGCGATCTCGACGCTGATGAACGACCGCAAGGCGCTCTACTACGTGATGACCGGCGAACAGTTCGGCGGCAAGGTCGCCGAGCAGCTCGGCCTCGTCAACGAGTCGGTGCCGGCCGACCGGCTGCGCGCGCGCACCGTCGAACTCTGCAAGGTGCTGCTGGCGAAGAACCCGACGGTGCTGCGCCAGGCGCGGATGGCCTACAAATACGTGCGCGAGATGACCTGGGAGGAATCGGCGGAATATCTGACCGCCAAGGCCGACCAGACGACCTTCGTCGACCCCGAGCGCGGCCGTGCGAAGGGCCTGTCGCAGTTCCTCGACGAGAAGACCTTCCAGCCCGGCCACGGCACCTACAAGCGCGACGGCTGAACACTCAAGCTTCACACGCCAAAGCCATGCGTTCGCCCGCGTAGGGAACCGGACGCGCGAGAGCTTGCGAGGCCCGCCTTGGTCGCACGCGACCAGGTGGCCCGGTTCCGCATGCATTTTTTGGTGATGCGGGTCGCCGAATAGCGGCGTGGGCCTTGCCCAGCGTTACATCATACGTATGATGTATCGATGTTGATGCGCACCCGTCATCAGGACACGGTGGACAGGATCGCCGGTTGGATCGTCGAAGGACGGTTCGCGGGACGTCCCGCATTGCCGACCGAGGAGGAGATCGGCGGCGAGCTGGGCGTCAGCCGAACGGTGGTGCGTGAAGCCATGCGCACGCTGGTCGCGAAGGGAATGGTCGAGGTCCGCAGGCGCCACGGCACGAGGATCAGGCCGGTCGACGCCTGGAGCCTGTTCGACCCGCAGGTCGTCGCCTGGCGGGTCACGGGCGGGCTGACGCGCGAATTCGTCGACGACCTGATTCACTTCCGCCTCGGCATCGAACCGCATGCCGCGGCGCTCGCGGCGAGCAGCCCCCGGTTCAGCCCCGACGCCCTAGAGGACGCGTACCGTCGCATGGCCGCCGCCGTGGACGGAAACGGCGACTATCACTCAGCCGACCTCGATTTTCACGAGGCGATCATCGTCGGGTCTAACAACCAGTTCCTGCGCCAGCTCGTGCCGCTGATCGCCAACACGCTGAGCGTCTCGTTCAAGCTGTCGGTCATCAGCATGGAGACGGCGCGAGGCTCTCTGCCCATGCACCGCGACGTCGCCGACGCGATCATCGCCCGCGAACCCGAACGGGCGCACGCGGCACTGACGAAACTCATCGAAGCGGCACGCGAGGACATCCTCGGCGTGCTGCCGGACATGCTCTGGGAGGAGCGGACAGATGGCGAGAGGGATAGACTACCTGTTCAAGGGCCTTGAAGGCCTATTGGTGGTGCTGCTTGCCGGAATGGCCATCATGGTCTTCGGCAATGTCGTGCTGCGCTACGGTTTCAACTCCGGCATCCTCGTGTCCGAGGAAATGGCGCGCTATTTCTTCGTCTGGCTGACCTTCATCGGCGCCGTCGTCACCTTCCGCGAGAACGCCCATCTCGGCGTCGAGACGCTGGTCCAAAGCTTCGGTCGCGGCGGCCGGCTGCTGTGCATGGTGCTCAGCGACCTGATCATCCTCGCCTGCATGGCGGCGTTGTTCTGGGGGACCTGGAAGCAGTATCCGATCAATGCCTCGATGACTGCGCCGGTGATCGGCATCCACATGAACTGGATCTACGGCATCGGCTTCTTCACCAGCGTGGGCATCGGCCTGATGGTCGCGATACGCCTCTTCCGTGCGCTGACCGGAGCCGTCACCGAGGCGGAGATCAGCGCATTCGCGGGCGAGGGCGCCGAAGCGGCCGCCATCCGGGAGCGCGCGGAATGACCATCGTCGTCTTCCTCGCGTCCCTGCTGGGGGCCATGGCGATCGGCGTGCCGGTGGCCTTCGCGCTGATCTTCTGCGGCATCGCGCTGATGACCTATGGCGGGATCTTCGACACCCAGATCGTGTCGCAGCGCCTGATCTCCGGCGCCGACACGTTCACGCTTCTGGCCATCCCCTTCTTCCTGCTCGCCGGCGAGATCATGAACAAGGGCGGGCTGTCGCGGCGCATCGTGGAGTTCGCCATCGCCTGCGTGGGACATATCCGCGGTGGCCTCGGCGTCGTCGCGATCGTCGCGGCGGTGATCATGGCCTCGATCTCCGGCTCGGCCGCGGCCGATACCGCCGCACTTGCCTCGATCCTGATCCCGATGATGCGAGACGCCGGCTACAATGTGCCGCGCGCCGCCGGCCTGATGGCCGCAGGCGGCGTGATCGCGCCGGTGATCCCGCCTTCCGTGGCCTTCATCATCTTCGGCGTCGCCGCCAACGTGTCGATCACGCAACTGTTCATCGGGGGCATCGTACCCGGCCTGATGATGGCTGTGGCGTTGTTCGGAACGTGGATGGTGCTCGCCCACAGGGAGAGCGTCGCGATCCTGCCACGCCAGCCGATGGCGGTGAAGCTGCAGGCCACGGCTCGCGCCGGATGGGCGCTGTTCATGCCGGTGATCGTGCTGGGTGGCATCCGCTTCGGCATTTTCACGCCGACGGAGGCTGCGGTCGTCGCCGCCGTCTACGCCCTTTTCGTCGGCATGGTGATCTATCGCGAACTCAAGTTTTCGGACCTCTACGGCGTCTTCCTAACCGCCGCCAAGACGACCGCGGTGGTGATGTTCCTCGTCGCCTCCGCCCTTGTCTCGGCCTGGCTGATCACCTCGGCCAACATCCCGGCGGAAATCGGCGAGATGATCCAGCCGCTCATCGACCGGCCGACGCTGCTGTTGGCCGTCATCATGGTTCTCGTGCTCGTCGTCGGCACCGCGCTCGACCTTGCGCCGACGATCCTGATCCTGACGCCGGTGCTGATGCCGATCATTCGCGAGGCAGGAATCGATCCGGTCTACTTCGGCGTTCTGTTCGTCATGAACAACTGCATCGGACTGCTGACGCCGCCGGTCGGGATCGTCCTCAACGTGGTCAGTGGCGTGGCGAAGGTGCCGCTCGGCCAGGTGATCTCCGGGGTCTGGCCGTTCCTTCTGGCCCAGATCGCCGTGCTGTTTCTGCTCGTCCTGTTTCCAGAGCTCGTCCTCGTGCCGCTTCACTGGCTGCGCTAGCCCGACCGCGTCGCGTGTCTGAGAAAGAAGAAAAGTTCAACAAGGAGGAAATGCAATGAAATCGACTGCCCTCAAGACCCTGACGCTCGCGCTGTGCGCCGGCGTGTTTGCCGGACCCGCGATGGCCGAGTTTCAGGACCGTACCATCCGCATTTCGAACGGCGTCGCCGAAACCCATCCGGTGGGCAATGGCGTCAAGGCGATGGCCGAATGCCTCACCGAGAAATCGGGAGGCAAGATGAAGCTCAACGCGTTCTGGAGCGGCGCGCTCGGCGGCGATCTGGACGCAACCCAGGCGCTTCGCTCCGGCACGCAGGAAATGGTCGTGACGTCGTCTTCGCCGTTGGTCGGAATACTGCCGGCGCTCGGCGTGTTCGATCTTCCCTTCCTGTTCGCCAACGAAAAGGAGGCCGACACGATCCTGGACGGCGAATTCGGCACCTACATCTCCGGCATGATGCCCGGCGTCGGCTTGATTAACGTGGCCTACTGGGAGAATGGCTTCCGCAATCTGACGAACTCGAAGCATGCGGTCGCCGGCGTCGACGACATCAAGGGCCTCAAGATCCGGGTGATGCAGAACAACATCTTCCTCGATTCGTTCCTGAACCTCGGCGCAAACGCCGTGCCGATGGCCTTCGGCGAGGTGTTCACCGCGCTCGAAACCGGCGCGATCGATGGCCAGGAGAACCCGGTCGTGACGATCGACACGTCGAAATTCTCCGAGGTGCAGGACTATCTGACGCTGTCGCGCCACGCCTACACGCCGATGATGGTGCTCTATTCGAAGCCGCTGTGGGACCAGTTGGCCGCTGACGAGCAGGCGGCGATTCAGGAATGCACGATCGTCGGTCGTGACGTCCAGCGCAAGGCAAGTCGCGACCTGTTCGCGAAGTCCCTTGCCAACGTAAAGGCCGCCGGCATGGAAGTGACCGAACTGACCCCGGAAGCCCAGGCGGCGATGCGCGAAGCGGTCAAGCCGGTCTACGAGAAGCATGCGCCGACGATCGGCCAGGAGGTCGTCGACAAGATGATGGCGGAACTGAAGAAGATGCGCGGCCAATAGTATCCGCCGAACATCCAAATCGCGGGCGGTGGTCTGAGCCGCCGCCCGCTCCCTGCCCACGCCGAAGCGAATGCAACTCCCGTGAAAATCACATCGATCGAAACCATTCGGCTCGCCGAATTCGCAAACCTTGTCTGGGTGCGGCTGCACACCGACGAAGGGCTGGTCGGGCTCGGCGAGACGTTCATGGGAGCGGCGGCCGTTGAGGCCTATCTGCACGAAACCGTCGCGCCCAAGCTGATCGGCCGCGACCCGCTGCAGATCGAGGCGATCAACCGCGATCTCCTCGGCTATCTTGGCTGGCGCGGCGCCGGCGTCGAGACACGCGGCAATTCGGCCGTCGACATCGCGCTCTGGGATTTGTTCGGCAAGGCGCTCGGCGTTCCGGTCAGCGTCGCGCTCGGCGGGCGCAGCCGCGACACGGTGCGCACCTACAATACCTGCGCCGGCTACCGCTATGTGCGCGACGCGCGCGCCCAGGCCGTCGCCAACTGGGGCGTCGGCCAGAGCGAGGGGCCGTACGAAGACCTCGACGCCTTCCTCAACGATGCCGGGGAACTGGCGCAGTCGCTGCTGGAGCAGGGCATCAGCGGCATGAAGATCTGGCCGTTCGACATCGCCGCCGAGCGGACCGGTGGCCTCGACATCTCGGCCGACGAGTTGCGTACGGCGCTCAAACCGTTCGAGAAGATACGCAAGGCCGTCGGCGACCGGATGGACATCATGGTCGAGTTCCACTCGCTGTGGAAGCTGCCTGCCGCGCAGCGGATCGCACGTGCGCTGGCCGACTACGACACATACTGGCACGAGGATCCGGTGCGGATGGATTCGCTGGAGACGCTGAAGGCCTATGCTCCGCATTCGCGCGCGATGATCTGCGCGTCGGAGACGCTGGCCTATCCCCATGCCTTCCGCGACTATCTGGCGACGTGCGTGGCGGGCGTGGCGATGCTCGACCTGTCCTGGTGCGGCGGCCTGTCCGAGGCGCGCAAGATCGCGGGCATGGCCGAAGCCTGCCAGATCCCGGTCGCGCCGCACGACTGCACCGGGCCGGTCGTGTTCATGGCGTCGTGCCATTTCTCGCTGCACGCGCGCAACACGCTGATCCAGGAGTCGGTGCGGGCCTTCTACACCGGCTGGTACAAGGAACTGGTGACCGAACTGCCGACCGTTTCGCACGGCGCCATCAGCCTTGCCGAAACACCCGGCCTCGGCATCGAACTCCTGCCCGACATCGTCAAACGGTCCGACGCGATCGTACGGGTGAGCGACCCGGCATGACAGAAGCATCGGCAGTCGTCGTCGCACGACAGGGCGATCAGGCCCGAGGAATGGGGACGGCCCGTCTCGGCATCCTCATCATGCTCCTCGGCATGCTGTTGTTTTCCTTGAACGACGTCATGGGCAAGTGGCTGGTCGCCACCTATTCGGTCGGCCAGGTGCTCCTTATCCGCAGCGCCGCGGCGATGATCGTGCTCCTGCCGTTTCTCTGGCGCGAGGGCTTGCGGCCGCTCATTGCCGTCGAGAGGCCGGGCATGCAGGCGCTGCGGGTGTTGCTGTCCTCGGCGGAAGTCTATTGCTTCTACTTTGCGGTGATCACGTTGCCGCTGGCCGACGTGATGACCTACTGGCTCGCGGCGCCGATCTATGTCGCGGCGATGTCGCCCTTCCTGCTCGGCGAGAAGGTGGGCTGGGGGCGCTGGCTGGCCATCCTCGCCGGCTTCGGCGGCGTCGTCGTCGCGCTGGAACCGTCGGCCGCGACGCTGACCGCGCCGGCGCTCGTCTCCATCCTCGGCTCGTTCTGCTTCGCCTTCATGATGCTGTCGGGCCGGGCACTGCGCGGCACGCCGGACCGGACGCTGGTGTTCTGGCAGATCGCCGGCGCGGGGCTGTTCGGCATCGCCACCGCGTCGTTCGGCTGGGTGACACCGGGCGCGTTCGACCTGTCTCTGCTGGCGCTGCTCGGCGTCGTCGCCATGCTCGCACATGTCTGCGTCAACCGCGCGCTCAAGCTCGCCGATGCGTCGGTCGTGGCCCCGTTCCAGTACACGTTGCTGTTCTGGGCTGTGGTCTTCGGCTTCGCCGTGTTCGGCGACGTTCCGCGCCCGGCCATGCTCGTTGGAGCGGCGATCATCGTCGTGGCCGGTCTGTTCATCCTGTGGCGACGTCGCGATTGACCGAGACGGGATCGCGAGCGACGTTCAGGTCTGGTAGACGCCTGCCTTCAAGAGAGCCGCGGAGGCGAGATCGGCGCCCTGGCGGTTGGTGTAGAAGCCGGCGCAGAGGCCGCCGTCGACCGGCAGGGTGGCGCCGGTGACATAGGACGCGGCGTCGGACAGGAGGAACAGAACGACGGAGGCGACCTCGGCCGGCTTTGCCATGCGGCCGAGCGGCGTGCGGTTCTCGAGAACCTCCGTGACGAAAGAGGGCGGAATGCCGTTGCGCACCAGCGGCGTGTCGACGCCGTTCGGCGCAACCGCGTTGACGCGGATGCCGCGCCTGCCCCACTCGATGGCGAGCACGTCGGTGAGGCCGGTGACGCCGAACTTCGCCGAGCAATAGTTGGAGCGGCCGGCGAAGCCGCCCAGCGCGTTGACCGAACTGATGTTCACGATCGCGCCACGGCCATGCGCCAGCATCCGCCGCCCGACCGCCTGGCACGACAGGAACATGCCCTTGAGATTGGTGTCGACGACCAGGTCCCAGCTCGCTTCGTCCATGCTTTCCGCAGGCGACGGGCGCGACAGGCCGGCGGCCGTCACGAGGCCGTCGACGGGGCCGAATCGTGCCTCGAGCCCTGCGACGGCCGCCTCGGTCGCCGCGGCGTCGCGCACGTCGAGGGGCAGCGCCATCGCCTGGCCGCCCGAGCGGGATATCGTCTCGACGACATCGCGGGCGGCATGCGGCTGGAGGTCGGCGACCCCGACGCATGCTCCCGCCGCGGCAAGAGCCTCCGCCGTCGCCAGGCCGATGCCGGACGCCCCGCCGGTGACCATGACCACGTGGCCGGAAAAGTCGAAGGACGGGTTCATGGGATCTCCTGCCGATTGCCGTTCGTCACACCGCGAGGTAGCGCGCGCTCAGTTCAGGCTGCGCGTCGAACTCGGGCCAACTGCCCGCGAAGACGACGCGACCGCTGTCGAGCAGATAGAGCCGCGTCGTGCAGGCGCGCGCGAACCAGACGTTCTGCTCTGCAAGTATGAGCGTCAGTCCGCTCGCGCGGCGCATCTCGATCAGCCGCTCGGCGATCTCCTCGACGATGACCGGCGCGATGCCTTCCGTCGGCTCGTCGAGAAGCAGAAAGCCCGGCCGAGCGTAGACTGCGCGCGCGATGGCGAGAACCTGCTGCTGGCCGCCGCTGAGCTCGAAGCCGAGACGGTTCGATAGACCGCGCAGCATGGGGAAATAGGTGTAAACCTCGTCCAGCGTATGCGGCGCGGCGCCGGCGCGAACGGCGTGACCGCTCATGGCGATGTTCTCCGCCACGGTGAGATGGGGGTAGATGCGGCGATCCTCGGGCACGAAGCCGAAGCCGCGGCGGGCGCGCTCGAAGTTCGAGAGCCGGCCGATCTCGGCACCTTCGTGACGGATAGGCCCGCGCACCTGCGGTCCGCCGGCCATCAGGCCCTTGAGCAGGGTCGACTTGCCGACCCCGTTGCGACCCAAAATGGCGATGCCTTCGCCCTCGCGCACGGCAATCGACACACCCTGGATGATGTGGCTGTCGCCGTAGAAAATGTCGAGCGGGCCGGCTTCAAGCATGACCGGCTCCCGATCCGAGGTAGATCTTGCGCACGAGGGGGTTCTCGCGCACCTCTGCCGGGCTGCCGGTGGCGATCATCTCGCCATGGTGCAGGACCGCGACATGCGAGGCGAGGTCGAAGACGACGCCCATGTCGTGCTCCGTCAGCACGACAGTCATGCCGTGGCGCGCCTTGACGGCGGCGATCAGGTCGACGGATGCCTTGCGGTCGGCCGGAGACATGCCGGCCGTCGGCTCGTCGAGCAGCAGGATCGTGGGACGGAGCACCAGGCTCATGGCGAGTTCCAGGCGCTTCTTGTCGCCGTGCGACAGAAGTTTCGCCTCGACATCGGACCTGGCGGAGAGTCCCACCTCGTCCAGCGCCTCGTCGACACGTTGCAGCGCGGCTCGGGCCGGATCGCAGGCAAGCAGTTTGCGGGGACCGGGCGGCATATTGCGGAACGCGGCTTCAACGGCCACGAGGACGTTTGCCGCTGCGGTCAGATCCTTGAACACGCGCGCAACCTGGAACGACCGGCCGAAGCCGGCCCGGACGCGCTTCCATTCGGGAACGCGCGTGACGTCGGCGCCGCGGAACAGGACCGAACCGGAATCCGCGAACACCTCTCCCGACAGGACCTTGAACAGGGTCGTCTTGCCGGCGCCGTTCGGGCCGATCACGGCCAGCGTATCGCCCTCGGCGACGGAGAGGTCGACGTCCTTCAGCACCTTGACGGACGGATAGTCCTTGACCACCCGGCGCGCTTCCAGGAGCGGTACCGTCGGGGTTCCGGCGCCGCTCATCGCACGGTCTCCTTCGCAGCGCGGGCCGGCGCGCCAGAGCGGCGGCGCAGCGCATCCAGTCCGCCCAGGATGCCGCCCGGGAAGAGCAGCACGACGGCGAGCAGGATGGAGCCAATGATGATCTCGGAGAAGCCGTGCAGCGTGCGGGTTCCGTATTCGAGGATCGCGAAGCCGGCGGCCCCCACGACCGGGCCCCAGAAACTGCTGACACCGCCTAGCAGCGAATAGAGGATTGGACGGGCCGACAGCGTCCAGTGCGCCACATCGGGCGTCAACAGCTGCAGCCAGGGACCGTAGAGTGCGCCGGCGACCGCGGTCACGCCCGAGGCGATGGCGAAGGCAAGCAGGCGATTGCCCGCGACGTTGATGCCGAGGAAGGCCGCGCGTTCCGGATCCTGCTGGATCGCACGCAATGCGCGTCCGGTCTGGCTATGCCGGACCCACCATATGATGGCGCAGAGCAGGGTGCTGAACAGGACGATGAAGAGGTAGTAGTTGTCGCCCCTGGCGAGGTCGACCTGGAACAGGCCCATATCGAGAACCGGCCTGCGGATGCCGGTAAATCCGTCCTCGCGCCCGAGCGGCGTGAACGAGGACAGGAAGAGATAGACGATCTGGCTCAGGGCCAGCGTCAGGATCGCAAAATAGACGCCGAGCGAACGCCGCAGCGCGATCAGGCCAATGACGACGGCGAGCGCCACGCCGAAGGCGCCGGCGCCGGCGAAGCCGAGGAGGGGATGCAGGTCGGGAAAGCTGCGCGCCACGAGCGCATAGAAATATCCGCCGATGGCGAAGAACGATGCGTGACCGAACGAGACGAGGCCGGTCTGGCCGAACATCAGGTTCCACGACAGGCCGAAGACGATGTGCAGCGCCAGCGTGCCCACCACGAAGACCAGACCCTTGGGTGCCACGAGCGGCATCGCAAGCAGCACGGCGACGATGACCAGGGCGATCGCGGCATCGCGCGCGATCGGAGCGGAGAGCGGCGATCTCACAGGCGGGCTCCGGCGATCAGGCCCTGCGGCCGCAGCAACAGCGCAGCCGTCATGGCGATGTAGAAGAAGAGGCCGGGCACCTCGGAAAACAGCAGCGAGCCGAACGAGTCGATGACGCAGAGCATGATCGCAGCCAGGAACGTGCCGCGGATGTTGCCCATGCCGCCGACGATCAGGGCACCGAACGCCTGGATGACGAACGTGCTGGCGAGATTGGGCGACAGCGTCTGGTTCGGCAGCAGCAGCCCGCCGGCGATGCCGGCGAGGAAGAAGCCGAGCACGACGATGAAGGTGTAGAAGCGCGGCACGTTGACGCCCAGCATGCCGGCCATCCAGGGATCGGACGCGACCGACTTCATCAGCTTGCCGGTGTCGGTATGCTGCAGCACCCATTCGAGCAGCGCGTAGCTGGCGAAGCCGACGAGGATGATGAAGATCGCATAGGTCGGGATGAACAGGTCGCCGGCAAAGACCGCGCCGCCCAGCAGGTCGGGCGTGGCGACGCTGTGGAAGGAAACGCCCCAGACCGCCTTGACCGCGCCCTCGGTGATGAGGAGCAGCGCGTAGGTGGCGATCAGCGAATAAGCCTCGTCGACCTTCTGCAGCGGCCGGAAGATGATCCGTTCGACGAGAAGTCCGAGCAGACCGACGACGATGCCCGCGACGGTGCTGATCGCCAGGTAGGCGAGCATGAACGTTTCGCCACCGACCAGCCGCACGACCGAGAACGCGACGTAGGCGCCGATCATGAAGAAGCCGCCATGCGCGAAGTTGAGCACGCGCAGGATGCCGAAGATGAGGGTCAGGCCGGTGGTGAAAAGAAACACCACCATCGCCATGAACAGGCCGTTGAACAGCGGACTGAGAACGTAGTCGACCACGACGAGATGCCTCCCTGTTACCCCCCGGCTCGGCGCCGGCGGGTCTGTCGATGCGGATCGAGTGGGAGGCGATCAGGCCTTCTTGTTCTTGAACACGATCGGAACGCCCGGCGTCGGCGCCTCGGAGACACCCTCGTCCTTGATGATGCGGTGACCAGTGACCTTCCAGCCCTTGTCGCTGCCCTCGTCGGGTCCGAACTGGACGAAGTTCAGATCGCAGATCGCCTGGTGGTCTTCCTTGCGGATCTTGCGCATGCCCTTGCAGGAATCGAACTCCAGATCCTCGAGCGCGGCGATGACGGCGTCCGTCTCGGTGCTGCCGGCCTTCTGGATCGCGCTGGCGTAGGCGAGCACGGACGTATGCGTCTCGCCGACATAGCCGGCCGGATGCGGATCGTTCGTCTCCTTAACGTAGGCGTTGTAGAGGTCGTCGTTGATCTTATGGCCTTCATAGGCGCCGTGGTACCAGTGGAAGCCGGACCACAGGCCGGGAGGCGTGTTCTTGCCCATCGCGTTGGCGATGATGAACTCGCTGCCGGGGTCGACGATGACCTTGAACTTCTTGGTCAGGCCGTAGGCCGCCGCCTGGCCGAACATAGTCACCGCGTCGCCGCCGTAGACACCGCAGTAGAGCCCCTCGGACTTGCTGCGCATCAGCTGGGAAATCTCGTTCTTGTAGTCGGTCGCGCCGAACTTGGTCCACAGCGCCTCGGTGATCTCGGCCGGCTTGCCTGCCTCCTGCGAATACTGGGCGATGCCGTCGACGAACGAATCCCAGTTGGACGCTCCGATCGCGGTCTGCGGATTGATCGCAGTCCAGTTGAGCGTGTCGGGGAAGTCGGTCAGCACCAGCTTCGCCAGCGCGCGCTGGCGGGCATAGGCATGGTCGGCCGAGCGGAAGACGTTGCGGGTGTACTGTTCGTGCGTGAGTTCGTTTGCAGCTGCTGCCGACACGACCAGCACCGACTTGTCGTCGGCAAGTGTCGGTGCCACGGCGAGCGCCACGCCCGACGACAGTATGCCGAACATGAGGTTCACGCCGCTGCCTGCCAGGTCCTTCGACGCGGCGACGCCGGCGGCGGGATTGGCCTTGTCGTCGCGCGTCACGAGTTCGACCTGGCGGCCGAGAATGCCGCCTGCCTGGTTGATCTGGTTGACCGCGATCGTGGCGCCGGCGAGCTGATAGCGGCCGACGATTTCCTGCGAACCGCTGAGCGGTGCGATGAGCCCGAGACGGATCGGGCCGCCCTGCGCGCGGCTCGGCGCCGCCAGCGAGCCAATGGCCGCGGCGCCGCCGAATGCGCCCAGTGCCTTAACGAGTTCGCGCCTGTTGATATCAAACGTCATCCGTTCCTCCCTCAATGACGTTTCAAACAAGCGTTAGATTTTATGCCCTGTCAATATCGAAACCGGCCCGCAGGACCTCGGGAGCGAAAAAAATCTATCAATCGTTCGAATCTGTCGAGGCAGACGCCGGAGAGGCGGCGTGAGTCCTATCGAACTTCATCGACACTAGATCGCGCTGGACGAGCCGGGTCAGGCTCACGGGCCTGCGCCGATGAGTTTGCCGGCGCCCCGTCTCAACGCCATCAATGAACTGGTTGTCGTGACGACCAGAGCGATCGTTGCTCAATCAGTTGTGATGTTCTGCGCATCAGGAATGGACAAAATGCCGTTGATATGCAGAATCAGTACTGCATAGTTCATGTCTCAGCATTGAGGTTAGAGGTGGCACGGTGATCACCGCAACTCAGCTTCGGGCAGCGCGGGCCCTTCTCGGCGTCGACCAGCGACGGCTGGCCGAACTGTCCGGGCTTTCCGTGCCGACGATCCAGCGGATGGAAGCCAGTGAAGGCACGATCCGCGGCAATGTCGATTCGCTGATGAAGCTGATCGCGGCGCTCGATGCCGCCGGGGTCGAAGTCATCGGCGAGGGGGCGGTCAGCCGGGCGAGCGGACGTGGCGTGCGGCTGAAGGCCGGTCAGGAAGACGGGGCGGGCCGCTCCGGCGAGCAGGCCGCCGCGGACACGGACAGGCGCGGCTGATGCAGGCGCTGATGATCCATCTACCGCTGGTCGGCGTCCTGTTGGCGGCCGCGGTCCTGGCGACGGCTATCGCCCGCTCCGCGTCGGCGACGCCGGTCGTCTATGGGATCTGCGCCGCGGCATCCGCGGCCGGTCTCGGCGCCGCGCTCCTTTCGCTCACCGGCGGCCTGTCCGCGGCGCCGCTGGTTCTGCCTCTCGGGCTGCCCTGGGTGGGCGCCCATTTCCGCATCGACGCGCTTGCCGCCTTCTTCCTCGTCGTCGTCAACCTGGGCGGGGCAGCGGCCAGCATCTACGGACTAGGCTACGGCCGCCACGAACACGCGCCGCACCGGGTCCTGCCGTTCTTTCCGGCGTTCCTCGCCGGCATGAACCTGGTGGTGATGGCCGACGACGCCTTCACGTTCCTGCTGTCCTGGGAATTCATGTCGCTGGCGTCGTGGGCGCTGGTGCTGGCGCACCACCGCGAAGCGGCGAATGCGCGGGCGGCCTATGTCTACCTGCTGATGGCCTCATTCGGCACGATGGCGCTGCTGCTCGCCTTCGGACTGCTGGCGGGGCCGGGCGGCGAATATGCGTTCGCGTCGATTCGGGAGGCGGACCGCGCTCCGGCGATCGCGGCACTGGCGCTCGTGCTCATGCTGGTCGGCGCCGGCTCGAAGGCGGGCCTGGCGCCGCTGCATGTCTGGCTGCCGCTGGCCCACCCGGCTGCGCCCAGCCACGTCTCGGCGCTGATGAGCGGCGTGATGACCAAGGTCGCGATCTACGGCTTCATCCGCGTCGTCTTCGATCTACTCGGCGAGCCGGCCTGGTGGTCGAGCGTGCTGCTTCTGGCGCTGGGCGGCGCCACCGCCGTGCTCGGCATCCTGCACGCGACGATGGAGACCGACCTCAAGCGTCTGCTCGCCTATTCGACCATCGAGAACATCGGGGTGATCTTCGCCGGCCTTGGCCTGGCGCTCGCCTTCGAGGCGAACGGGATGGGCTGGGCGGCAGCACTCGCGCTTGCCGCCGCGCTGTTCCATGTCTTCAACCACAGTCTGTTCAAGAGCCTGCTGTTCTTCGGCGCGGGCGCGGTGCTGACTGCGACCGGCCAGCGGGACATGGACAGGCTCGGCGGGCTCATCCATCGCATGCCGGCGACCAGCCTCGCCTTCCTGGTCGGCTGCGTCGCGATCTCGGCCCTGCCGCCGTTCAACGGGTTCGTCTCCGAATGGATGATCTTCCAGGCCATCCTGCAGAGCCCGAGCCTGCCCGGCTGGGGCCTGAAGATCATGGTACCGGCGGTAGGCGGGCTGCTCGCTCTCGCCGCGGCACTCGCCGCCGCCTGCTTCGTCAGGGCGTTCGGTGTTGTGTTCCTCGGCCGGCCCCGCTCGACGGTGGCCGAACAGGCGCACGAGGTCGACGGCTTTTCGGTCGCGGCGATGGCGGCGCTCGCCGCGCTCTGCCTCATCGCCGGCATCCTGCCGGGCTTCGTCATCGACGGCCTCGCGCCCATCACCCAGGCGCTCGTCGGCGGATCGATGCCCGACCAGAGCGGCGATGCCTGGCTGTCGATCGTGCCGATCGCCGAGGGGCGCAGTTCCTACAACGGCCTGCTGGTCTTCGTCTTCATCGCGGTGTCCGCCTGGCTGGCGGCCTATCTCGTGCACCGCTTCGCGTCGCGCGAGCTTCGTCGCGGACCGGCATGGGATTGCGGCTTCCCGGAGCCGAGCCCGGCGACGCAATATACCGGCGGCAGTTTCGCGCAGCCCATCCGGCGCGTCTTCGGGACCATGGTCTTCCGGGCGCGCGAAACGGTGGAGATGCCGCCGCCGGGAAGCACCGCGCCGGCGCGCCACAGGGTCGAGATGCGCGATCTCGTCTGGGATTGGCTGTTCGCCCCGATCGCCGGCGCCGTCGACTTCGCGGCGGGTCATCTCAACCGGCTGCAGTTCCTGACGATCCGGCGCTATCTCAGCTTCGTCTTCCTGGCGCTGATCACGTTGCTCCTGGTGCTGGCGCTATGGACCTGATCCTCTCTTTCCTGATCCAGGCGGCGCAGATGGCCATCGTGCTCGCGCTTGCGCCGCTGCTGACCGGCTTCGTGCGAAAGGTCAAGGCGCGGCTGCTGCGGCGGCAGGGGGCGTCCGTGTTCCAGCCCTACCGCGATATCGCGCGGCTCTTGCGCAAGGAGGTGGTGCTGGCCGAGAGCGCCTCATGGCTGTTCCGCGTCATCCCCTATCTGATTTTCGCGGCCACCTGGGTCGCCGCAGCACTGGTGCCGACCTTCGCCGGCGGGCTGCTGTTTTCGTGGACGGCCGACCTGATCGCCATTATCGCGCTGCTCGGCAGCGCCCGCTTCTTCCTGGCGCTGGCCGGCATGGACGTCGGCACGAGCTTCGGCGGCATCGGCGCCTCGCGCGAGGTGATGATCGCCTCGCTGGCCGAACCGGCAATGCTGCTCACGGTGTTCGCGCTGGCACTCGTGGCCGGCTCGACCCAGTTGTCTACCGTCGCGGCGGTGCTGGCGACGCCGGAGGTCGGCCTGCGCGTCTCGCTCGGCATGGCGCTGATCGCGCTGGTCATGGTGGCGCTGGCCGAGAACGCCCGCATCCCGGTGGACAACCCGGCGACGCATCTCGAACTGACGATGGTGCACGAGGCGATGGTGCTCGAGTATTCGGGCCGGCATCTGGCCATGATCGAATTCGCGGCGTCGCTGAAGCTGCTGCTCTACATCTCGCTGATCGCATGCGTGTTCGTGCCCTGGGGCATCGCGGCGCCGGGCTCCGGAGTGGCGGGCTTCGTGCTTGGTGCGGCCGCCTATCTCGCCAAGCTTGCGGTCGGCGGCTTCCTGCTCGCCTTCTTCGAGACGTCGATCGCCAAGATGCGCGTCTTCCGCGTTCCCGACTTCCTCGGCGTCGCGCTGATGCTGAGCCTGCTCGGCACGTTGCTTCTGTTCGCCTCGCGGAGCCTGTAGATGAACAGCCTCACATTCGACATCGCGCATATGCTAGCCGGCGGACTGGTGCTGGTGTCGTTCATGCTGCTTTACCAGGACCGGCTCTACGCGCTGCTCAACGTCTATGCGCTCCACGCGCTGGTGCTGTCGCTGTCGGTCGCGTGGCAGGCCTATGTCCAGGACGCGCCGCACCTCTACGTCACGGCGGGGATCGCGCTGGTGTTCAAGGCCGGGGTCATTCCGATCGCGCTGCATCGCATCATCCTGAGGCTCGGCATCCACCGCGATATCGAGACGGTGGTCGGCATCGGCATGACCATGCTTGCCGGAATTGGCCTGGTGGCGCTGTCGATGGTGGTGATGCTGCGCGTGACGCCCGATGCGGATCCGCTCGCGCGCGAGGACCTCGCCTTCGCGCTCTCCGTGCTGCTGCTCGGCCTGCTCGTCATGGTGACGCGGCGCAACGCCATCGGCCAGGTCGTCGGTTTCATGGCGCTCGAGAACGGGCTGGTGCTGGCGGCGACCGGCGCCAAGGGCATGCCGCTGGTGGTGGAGATCAGCGTCGCTTTCTCGATCGTCATCGCCTTCGTCGTGATCGGCATCTTCCTGTTCCGGATCCGCGAACGGTTCGACACGGTCGACATCGGCGCGCTCGACGATTTCAGAGGTGAGCGGCGATGATCGCGGCGGGCTTCCAGGCGGAGACGGCTGTTCTCGTCATCCCGATCGTCGCCGCGGTCGTGCTGGCGCTGCTGCCCAGCTACCGGGTCACCGCGCAATTGAACGTGGCGGCGAGCCTGTTGACTTTTGTCGCGGCGCTGTCGCTGTTCGTCATCGAGCGGCCGGTGCCGGGCGAGTATCTCTTCGTCGACGATCTCAACATCGTCTTCATCGTGCTCAACGCCTTCGTCGGCCTCACAGCCAGCATCTTCAGCGCGAGCTATGTCGGACATGAACTGGAGACGGGCCGACTGACCGCCGCCAATCTCCGTTTCTACCACGCGATGTACCAGATCATGATGTTTGGTATGAACCTGGCGTTCGTGTCGAACAATATCGGGTTGATGTGGGTGGCGGTGGAGCTGGCGACGCTGAGCACGGTGGTGATGGTCGGTATCTACCGCACCCACGAGGCGCTCGAGGCGGCGTGGAAGTATTTCATCCTCGGCAGTGTCGGCATCGCGCTGGCGCTGTTCGGCACCATCCTCGTCTACATGGCGGCGCGGCCGGTGATCGGCGAGGGCCACGACGCGATGGTTTGGACGCTGCTGGTCGAGAGGGCGGGCGAGTTCGACGCGGCGCTGCTCAACGTCGCCTTCGTCTTCCTGCTGCTCGGCTACGGCACCAAGGTCGGCCTGGCGCCGCTGCACGCCTGGCTGCCGGACGCGCACGCGGAGGGCCCGACGCCGATTTCGGCCGTCCTGTCCGGCCTGCTGCTCAACGTCGCGCTCTATGTCGTGCTGCGGTTCAAGATCCTGCTCGCCGCAAGCCCGGAGGCGATCGCGCCGGGGCCGCTGATGATCACGATGGGGCTGGTCTCGCTGATCTTCGCCGCCTTCATGCTCTACCGCCGGCGCGACATCAAACGTATGTTCGCCTATTCCTCCATCGAGCACATGGGCATCATCGTCTTCGCCTTCGGCATGGGCGGGCCGCTCGCCAACTTCGCCGGCCTGCTGCACATGGTGATGCACAGTCTCACCAAGTCGGCGATCTTCTATTGCGTCGGGCATATCGCGCAGATCAAGGGAACGCAGAAGATCGCCGACATCAGGGGGCTGACGGAAACCCATCCGGGACTCGGGTGGGCCTTCCTCGTCGGCGTCGTCGCCATCGCCGGCCTGCCGCCGCTCGGCGTCTTCATGAGCGAGTTCCTGATCGTGTCGTCGACCTTCGCCACCCAGCCGCTGCTGGCGATCCCGCTGGTCTTCGGCCTGCTCGTCGCCTTCGGCGCGCTGATCCTGCGCGGGACCGGCATTGCGTTTGGCGAGCCGACCGGCAGCACGGCGCCGTCGAACGCGTCCTATTTGCCGATCTACGCGCACCTCATCCTGGTTCTCGGCGCGGGGCTCTACCTGCCGCCGCCGCTTGTCGGCTGGTTCCAGCATGTCGCCCGGCTTCTCGGCTGAGCGGAGAGACGCGATGACGGACATCTGGGAAGGGATCGTCAAGGGAAAGCGGGTGGAGCACCACCAGGGCTGGCCGCGCTTCGAGGTCGACCGCGAGGGCTGGACGCGCGCGGCGGAAGCGCTTGCGCAGGGACAGCTCACCCTTGCCGGCCTGTGGGGAGAGAAGTCCGCCATCCACATGGCGGTGCTGGCGGAGGACGGCGGCAGTGTCGCGGTGCTGACGCTCGCCTGCCCAGACCTGACCTTCCCATCGGTCGGACGCCTGCATCCGCCGGCGATCAGATTGGAGCGCGCCGCGCACGATCTGTTCGGCCTCGTGCCGGAAGACGCGCCCGACCTGCGGCCCTGGCTCGACCACGGGCGCTGGGGCGTGCGCTTTCCGCTCGGCGCCTGCGAGCCGGCGCCGGCCGACGGCGTGCCGTACACGTTCCTTCCCGTCGAGGGCGAGAGCCTGCACCAGATCCCGGTGGGCCCGGTGCATGCCGGCATCATCGAGCCCGGCCATTTCCGCTTCACCGCCAACGGCGAGACAGTGGTGCGGCTCGAAGCGCGGCTGGGATACGTCCACAAGGGGATCGAGGGGCTGATGCGGGGCGCGACGCTCTCCCGCGCCGCGGAACTCGCCGGCCGCGTCTCCGGCGACAGCACGGTGGCCTACGCCTTTGCCTTTGCACGGGCGGCGGAAGCGGCTCTCGGCATCGAGGCGCCGCCGCGTGCGGTCATGCTGCGGGCGCTGATGGCGGAACTCGAACGCGCCGCCAACCATCTCGGCGACTTCGGTGCGATCTGCAACGATGCCGCTTTTGCGCTGATGCTCGCCCATTGCGCCGTGCTGCGCGAACAGGTCCTGCGGGCTGCGGAGACAAGCTTCGGTCACCGGATGATGCGCGACCGCATCGTGCCGGGCGGGGTCGCCTGCGATCTGGAGCCGGCCGGCGCAGCGGCCATCGCGTCGCTCGTCAAGGAGATCCGGGCGAGGCTGCCGGCCCTGATCGACCTCTACGACAACACGGCTTCGCTGCAGGACAGGACGGTCGGCACGGGCTACCTCAAGCCGGAACTGGCCCGGCAATTCGGCGCCGGCGGCTATGTCGGCCGGGCTTCGGGCCGTGCCTTCGACGCGAGGCGGGCCTTGCCCTATGCGCCCTACGACCGGCTGTCCTTCGAGGTGCCGGTGATGCAGGAGGGCGACGTAAACGCGCGCGTCTGGCTGCGGATCAAGGAGATCGAACAGAGCCTGTCGCTGATCGACCAGATCCTCGAGTTGATGCCGCAGGGCCCGCTGCGGGTCGAGACCGCTGCGCTCGGAACGCCTGTCGAAGCGGCGGCGATGGTCGAGGGCTTCCGCGGCGACGTGCTGGTGTGGCTGAGGATCGGCGCAGACGGGCTGGTGGAGCGCTGCCATCCGCGCGACCCGTCCTGGTTCCAGTGGCCGCTGCTGGAGGCCGTGATCGAGGGCAACATCGTCGCCGACTTCCCGCTCTGCAACAAGTCCTTCAACTGCTCCTATTCGGGCCACGACCTCTGATGCGCAAGCTGCTCTTCGAAGCCCTGCTCAAGCCCATCCTGACCGAGGCGCGGCCAACCGCGGACGACGGCGCGATCGACCAGCTCGCCGACGCGGTCGCCCGCACGGCGCGGAAGCGGCTCGGCCGCAGCCTCTCGATCCGCGAGGTCGATGCCGGGTCGAGCAATGACAGCGAGCTGGAGATCCACGCGCTCAACAACGCCTTCTACGACGTCGAGCGCTTCGGCATCCGCTTCGTTGCCTCGCCCAGGCATGCGGACGTGCTGCTGGTGACGGGTCCGGTCACGAAGAACATGCGCCAGGCGCTGGAGCGCACCTTTGCCGCGACGCCCGGTCCGAAATGGGTGGTGGCCGTCGGTGACGAAGCCCTCGACGGCGGCTGCTTCGCGGGCAGTTATGCGGTGGCGGGCGGAGTGGGCGACGTGGTGCCCGTCGACCTCCACATCCCCGGAAATCCTCCTTCGCCGACCGAGCTGCTCAAGGGATTGCTGGCGCTACTCGATCAGGCCGACGCCCGCTAGAGCGGCGCGCCGAAGTGGCGGGAAGCCAGCGTCAATGACCCTGTAACCTGCCGCCGAGGTGGACTCGCGAGCATGCGTCCGCCGGCGGCCGGCCATGCCATCGCACGGCGCTCACCGCGACGGAAGCGTTGCCGAAACGGCAGCGGCCAAGCCGAATCATTCTTCTTTATTCGAACGACCGTTGGGATCATCATTTCACTTGGGCCTCGATAAAAGTGGACGCAGGGGAACGCGCCAGGCCCACCAACGGGAGACCCGGACATGACTCATCCATTGCAAACGCGTCGTCAATTCCTCCAGGCAGCGGCAGCCATCGGCGGCGTCGCGGCCACCCACAGCCTGATCAGCGTCACCCAGGCCAACGCCCAGTCGCCCGCCAAGGTGGTGATGCAGCTCGGCTGGCTCGCCTCGAACGGCATCCTCGGCGAAGTGGTCGCCCAGAAGAAGGGCTTCTACGCGGAGGAAGGCGTCGAGCTCCAGATCACGCCCGGAGGCCCGAACGTCGACGGCGTCGGCGGCGTGGCGTCAGGCCAGTCGACGCTCGGCCAGACCTCGTCTAGCCCGTCGGTCATGCTGGCCCGCTCGGCCGGCATTCCGATCAAGGCTTTCGCCGCCGGCTACCAGAAGCATCCCTTCACCTATTTCTCGCTGAAGAGCGCGGCGATCCGCGAGCCGAAGGACATGATCGGCAAGACGATCGCGACGCAGCCGACGGCATACATCCTGGCCCGCGCACTGCTCGCCAAGAACGGTATCGCCGAAGACCAGGTGACGCTGGTCAACATGGGTTCCGACATGAACCAGTTGATCACCGGCCAGGCCCAAGCCGTCACCGGCTGGCTGACCAACACCAACGCGTTGAAGGTGCTCGGCGACGACCGTGTCGACATGATGCTGTGGGACACCGGCATCCAGCTCTATGCGAACGTCTACTTCGCCACCGACAAGACCATCAGCGAGACCCCGAAAGTGCTCGAAAGCTTCGTGCGCGGCTCGGCCCGCGGCTGGGGCTATGCCAAGGAGCATCCTGAGGAAGCCGTCGCCATGCTGGTCGAGGCCTATCCGAACCTCGACAAGGCGAGCGAACTCGAGGCCGTCAAGCCGGTGCTGGAGTTCAGCTTCGGCGAGACGACGAAGGAACACGGCTGGGGCGCGATGAACCGCGACAACTGGGCGGCCCAGGTCGAGACCTATGCCTCGCTCGGCCAGTTCAAGGAGACCGTGCCGACCGTCGACGACGTCATGACGCTGGCGATCCTCGACGCCACCGCCGACATCCGCAAGAAGGTCGGCTGAGGCGATGGCCGCGACCGCTTTGGCCAAGGCGCCCGCCTCGCCGGCGGTCGCCGGCGCCCCGGCAGGCAACGCCCTGTCGGTGAGAAATCTCGACGTCGTCTTCGGCAAGGGCGACGGCGCGATCACCGCGCTGTCGAACGTCTCGGTCGACATTCCCGCCGGCTCGCTGGTGACGATGCTCGGCCCATCCGGCTGCGGAAAGTCCACGCTGCTGCGGGCGGTCGCCGACCTGGTACCAGCGAGCGCGGGCTCGATCACCGTGCTCGGCCGGACGCCCGAACAGGCCCGGCGGGAGCGCAACTTTTCCTTCGTGTTCCAGGATGCGACGCTGCTGCCCTGGCGCAACGCCATCGACAATGTGCGCCTGCCGCTGGAAGTAGGCGGCGGCAGCGGAGTTCACGACGATCCGATGGATCTGCTCGACCTCGTCGGGCTGAAGGGACGCGAGAAGGCGCTGCCGTCTGAACTTTCGGGCGGTATGCGGCAGCGGGTGGCGATCGCCCGCGCGCTGGTGACGCGGCCGAAGATCCTCTTGATGGACGAGCCGTTCGGCGCGCTCGACGAGATCACGCGCGACAAGCTGAACGAGGAACTGCTGCGCATCTGGCAGGAGACCGGGACGACGATCATGTTCGTTACCCATTCGATTCCGGAGGCGGCCTTCCTCGGCCAGCATGTGCTGGTCCTGGCGGCCCACCCCGGCCGCGTGAAGGAGTTCGTGACCGTCGATCTTCCCTTCCCACGGCGACTGCCGGTTCGCGACACACTGGAATTCGTTCAGATCACCGCGCGTCTGCGCAAGCTGCTGGAGGAATGCTGATGGCCGACATCGCTCACCGCAGCCTTCCGACCGCACGGGAGGGGATGCTCCATTATGCCGATCGCCTCGGCGAGAAATGGCCGGCGATCGCGGCGGTCGTCGGGCTCGTCGCGCTCTGGCAGTTCGTCGTCTGGGCCCTGTCGGTGCCGACCTATATGGTGCCGAGTCCGGGCGCCGTCCTGAACGCCTTCCGGCAGGAAGGGTGGCTGCTTCTGACGAACTTCTGGCCGACGCTGGGCGAAGCGCTGCTCGGCTTCTTCTTCGGCAATCTCAGCGCCATTCTCCTGGCGGTCTGGTTCGTGCACAATCGCACGGCCGAGCGAGCCTTCTACCCGATCGCCGTGTTCATGCACACGATCCCGATCATCGCCGTGGCGCCGATCCTGGTGCTGATCTTCGGCAACGGGCTCGCACCCAAGATCATCATCGCGGCGCTGATCTGCTTCTTCCCGACGCTGGTCAACATGGTGCGGGGACTGAAAGCCGTGACGCCGGCGACGCTCGATCTGATGCGCGTGCTGTCGGCCTCGAAATCGGAGATCTTCTGGAAGGTCCGCATCCAGAGCTCGCTGCCCTTCCTGTTCGCCGCGCTCAAGATCGCCAGCACGACCTGCGTGATCGGCGCCATCGTGGCGGAATGGATCGGCTCGAATTTCGGGCTCGGCGCCCTGATCATCGAGGCGACGTTCAATTTCCGCGCGCCGCTGCTCTACGCCACCGTGTTCGTCGCGGCCATGCTCGCCGTGGCGCTGTTTTCCATCGTCTCGGTCGCCGAGGCGCGTCTGATCAAATGGAAGGCGTCGGACGTCCACTGACGGCGACGAAGTCCACACTGTTCCGGAGGAAGATCATGGTTACCCAGACCATCAGAGAAGCCGCGCGTTCCGCGCTGGTGGCAGACAGGTCGGATGTCGTCGTCGTCGGCGGAGGACCGGCCGGCATCTCGGCGGCGGTGTCGGCGGCGCGCAACGGCGCGAGCGTCACGCTGCTCGAGCGCTATCCCTATCTCGGCGGACTCGCCTCGGGCGGCATGGTGCTGGTGCTCGACGACATGCACAACGGATCGGAGATCACCGTGCAGGGGATCTGCATGGAGATGATCGAGCGGATGAGCGCGTGGGGCCTTTGTGTCACCCCGCCTGCCGGTGACCGCGCACCTGGCGTGCGCGAGACGGATGCCATGTGGCGCAAATGGGCGCGGTGGGGCCTGTTCGACTTCCACACCCATTCGATGCCGCATCCGATCTGCTTCTCCGCCGCTTTCGATCCGGACGCCTTCAAGCGAGCCTCCTACGCGGTGATCGGCGATGCCGGCGTCAAGCTCAGGCTGCACAGCTGGTTCTCGTCGGCGATCGTCGAGGACGGAGCCATCAAGGGCGTTATCTGCGAGACCAAGGAAGGGCGCCAGGCGATCCTCGGCGATGTGGTGATCGACGCCACGGGCGATCTCGACGTGGCGGCGAGCGCAGGGGCGAAGTCGCAGGAAAGCTCCTTCATCCTGACGACCGTGTCGCGCTGGGGCGGCGTCGACACCGACCGCGCCGAGCAGTTCCAGTTCGAGAAGCCCGAGGAGTTCGCCAAGCTCGACCATGAGGCCAAGCGCATCATCGGCGGCTGCTGGAACTTCTGGTGGCTGAAGACGCCGCTGCCCGGCGTGGTCTGGCTCAACTGTCCCCACGTGCCCAAGCTGCATGGCCTCAAGGTCGCCGACCTGACGGCGGTCGAGATCGAGGGCAGGGCGAGGATGGAGCGGCTGCTGACGTTTGCCCACGAGAATTTCCCCGGCTTCGAAAAAGCCTATGTCGTCGACTTCGCCCCGCAGACCGGCGTGCGCCAGACGCGGATGCTCGAGGGCGAGTATGTCGTGACCAAGGAAGACGTGATGTCGCGCCGGCATTTCCACGACACGGTGTGCCGCGGCCGCGACTATTACACGCCTTACCGCGCCATGCTGCCGCGCGAGGTCGATCAGCTGATCGTTGCCGGACGGCACTATTCGGCGACCCCGCAGGCGCAGAAGTCGAGCCGCGAGATCCCGCCCTGCATGGCGATGGGCGAGGCCGCCGGCGTCGCCGCGGCGGTGGCGCTGAACGCCGGCGTCAAGGTGCGTCACGCCGACGTCGCGGCGATCCAGAAACAGATGCGCGCCCAGGGCGCCGACCCGGGCGATGTGCCGTCCGAAAACGCCACGCTGCTGGAGGCCGCGGAATGACCATTCTTCCCCTGGACGGCGTGCGGGTGATCGACTTCACGCAGGTCATGCTCGGCCCCTGCTGCACGCAGGTGCTGGCCGACTACGGCGCCGAGGTGATCAAGATCGAGAAGGAGAAGATCGGCGACCTGTCGCGCTGGTCGCTGGGTTCCGATCCGGACGGCCTCAACAATCCGGTCTTCTGCTCGCTCAACCGCAACAAGAAGAGCGTCGCGCTCGACCTGAAGTCCGACGAGGCGCGGGCGCAGGTGCTCGACCTGATCGACGGCGCGGACGTGGTGGTCAGCAATTTCCGTCCCGGCGTGATGGAGCGGATGGGCTTCGGCTACGAGGACCTGAAGAAGCGGAACCCGGGCGTCATCTTCGCGCTCGGCACCGGTTTCGGCCTCGAAGGTCCGAACCGCCACAAGGGCGGCCAGGACATCCTGGCGCAGGCACTGACGGGCCTGATGATGCGCAAGCCTGATCCGGCACTGCCGACGTCGATCTATTCGACGCCGCTCTGCGACTATTCCGCCGGCATGCATCTGGCACAGGGTATCCTGCTGGCACTGCTGCAGCGCCAGAAGACCGGCGAGGGACAGGTGGTGTCGGTGAGCCTCTACAATTCCATGCTGGCGCTGCAGATGCAGGAAGGGGCTGCGCACATGATGCGCGGCAAGGACCTGAACTGGGGCGCGTTCGCGCTGACCGGCGTATTCGACACGACAGACCGGCCGATCGTCATGGTTGGGGCCTTCAAGCAGAATCCGCTGCGCGACATCTGCCAGGCGCTGGAAATCGAGGATCTCTCGAAGGAAGACCGCTTCGCCAATTTCGACCGGCAGATGGAGAACCGGCCGGAACTCCAGGCGATCTTCCGCGCGCGTTTCGCCGAGAATTCTTCGGCGCACTGGCTGAAACGGCTGGAGGAGGTGGACATCCTCTGCGCGCCGGTGCGCACGCTGGCGGAGGCGCTGGAGGACGAGCAGACGCTGGTCAACCGCATGATCGTCGAAGCGGGGAGAACGGCGGCAGGCCCGATCCGGCTGATCGGCAGCCCGATCGACATGTCCGCGGCGCCGCTGGCGGTCAGGCAGGCGCCGCCGCGGCTCGGCGAACACAATGACGAGATCCTCGGCTCCGTCGGCGAATATCGCAGGGCGGGTGCGGCGTGAGCGTCAGACTCGATATCGCCGACAGGGTGGCACGGATCGTCATCGACCGGCCCGAGCGGCTCAACGCGATCGATGCCGCGGCCGAAGCCGAGCTCGAGGCGATCTGGCAGGAACTGGAGCGGCGTACCGATGTCAGCTGCGCGGTCCTGACCGGCGCCGGCGAGAAGTCCTTCTGCGCCGGGGCCGACATGAAGGGGGACGGCGCGTCGGGGCTTGAATACTGGGCGCAGGCGCGGCCGAACGGGTTCGGCGGCATTGCGTTCAGGCGAACGCTCGACATTCCTCTCGTCGCGCGCGTCAACGGCTATGCGCTCGGTGGCGGCTTCGAGATGGTGCTCGGCTGCGACATCGTCGTCGCATCCGAAAAGGCGCAGTTCGGACTGCCCGAAGGCCGGGTCGGGCGCATGCCGCTCGACGGCGGCATGGTGCTTCTGCAGCGCAAGATTCCGCACAATCTCGCGATGGGCGTGATGCTGTCGGGCCGGCGCTTCTCGGCCGCGGAGATGGCGGCCTATGGCATCGTCAACGAAGTCGCGGCACCCGACCAGCTCGATGCGGCGGTGGAACGCTGGGTTCGCGACATCGTCGCCTGCGCGCCGCTGTCGCTGCGGGCGATCAAGCAGACGGTAAACCGGACGGGTCACCTGTCTCCGGCGGAGGCGCAGGCGTTGCGCACTCCGGCACTTGTCGCCGCCTTGCAGAGCGAGGACGGCAAGGAAGGCGTGCTCGCCTTCAACGAAAAGCGTGCGCCGGTCTGGAAGGGCAGGTAGGATTGCCCGGACTGAAGGTCTGCGCGGGCCAATGACGCGCGGCGCCAGGCGGCAGGGGGTCTGAATGCATGCAGCGGTGTTGCGCTATTTCGTGGCTGTCGCGCGCGCCGGTTCGATCCGCAAGGCCTCCGAGGAACTGCATGTCGCGAGCTCGGCGGTCAGCCGCCAGATCCAGAAGATCGAAGACGAGCTGGGCACGCCACTGTTCGAGCGGCTGCCGAACGGGCTGCGGCTGACGCAGGCGGGCAAGGCGACGCTCCGGCACGCGAAGGCGACGCTGCACGATTTCGAGTTGCTGACCGGCGAACTCGGCGCACTGAAGGGCAAGAAGACCGGTCTCGTCAGCATCGCGGCGCTCGACAGCCTGTTCGTGCGCTTCCTGCCCGACCAGATCAAGGAGTTCCACAAGCTGCATCCGGCGGTGAACTTCCGGGTTCACAGCGGCGTGCAGAGCCGCATCGCCACGATGGTCGCCGAAGGCGAGATCGACATCGGCATCACGTTCAACCTGCCGCATCCGGACGACACGCGGTTCATCGCCGAAATCCCGATGCCGTTGATGGCGATGGTTTCGGCCGACCATCCCCTGGCGAAGCGGACGTCGGTCTCGCTCAGCGAATGCGCCCAGTACAACCTTCTCCTGCAGGTCGACACCGAGCCGTTGCGCTCGATGATCGAAGTCGAGCTTTCGTCGCTGGAGCGGACCGGCAGGGCACTGGTGACGTCCAACAATCTGATGCTGCTGCGCCCACTTATCGAGGCGGGCGTCGGCGTCGCGTTCTACACGCCGCTCGGCATGGCGGACCAGATCAGGTCCGGCACGATCGTCGGGGTGCCGCTGGAGGGATCGCGGCTGGGCGGCATGCGGCTCGGGCTCCTGGTGCCGCGCCGCCGGCAGCTGTCGCAGGCGGCCGAAGCGATGGCGACGCAGCTCGGCAAGGCACTTAGCCAGCTGAGCGACGCGTGGAAGGGATCACAATAGCCGTATGACGTCGATCGTCCCGGCGAGCGCCGCCTTCTGTGCTTCGGTGAGCGCCAGATGCGGCGGCAGGACGCGTTCGAAGGACGGGTCGCCGTGGACCACCGCCGTCAGGTGCTTGACCGACGGGACGAGCGGATAGGCAGCGATGGCGGTGCGTGCTTCGGCGACCTTGGCCGCCAGGGCGCCGTTCTGCGGGTCGGCCCAGAACCGGCCGACCAGCGGCGCGGTGACGCTGACCGACGCCGAGATGCATCCGGCGTAGCCCTCTGAAGCGGCCTTCGCGATCGACGTCTCGCTGCTGGGGAAGACGTCGAAGCCGGGGATTTCGGCAAGGCGCGACGCGTAGGCCAGATCGCCCGAACTGTCCTTGGCGCCGGCGATGCGGTCCGGGAAGGCGGTCTTCAGCCGCCGGGCGAATTCGACGGAGAACGGGACGCCGGTCAATTGCGGGAAGTTGTAGAGGTAGATCGGACCCGGCCTGTCACGCGTCGCCATGATCACGCGCTCGAACCATGCGAACAGCCCGTCGTCCGAGACGCCCTTGTAGTAGTAGGGCGGGAGCACAAGGGCGGCGGCGAAGCCCAGCTCATAGGCATATCCGGTCAGCGCGATGGTGGTCGCGATGTCGGGCGTGCCGGTGCCGACCATCAGACGGCTCGTATCGAGCTCGGCTGCGGCCGCGGACATCACAGCCCTGCGCTGATCGGCGGAGAAGGAGTTGGCCTCGCCCGTCGTGCCAAGCACGTTCAGCGCGTCGCATCCATTGGCGAGCGCCCAGCTGGCGTGCCGCAGGAAGCGGGCGATGTCGGGCTCGCCCTCGGGCGTGACCGGGGTGGGGACCGCGGCGATGACGCCGCGAAGACTGGTATGGGCCAACGAATTCCTCCGGTAGAATGTTCAGTCTGGTCGAATATTGCCTTCATCGGCGGGCTTGCGAGGCGGCCAGACGGCGACGGCCGGATGATCGAGCCGGGTCGTGTGGGCCGGGTCCCACCCGCCGGGCGACCCCCATCCGGTTACCGCGTCGCCGAAGAAATCCGCATTGATCGCTTCGAAATTCTTCATGGTTTCTGCTAGTTCTCCATCCCAAACGATCGCGTCGACCGGGCAGATCGACAGGCAGAGCCCGCAGTTTATGCACTCGTCCGGATGGATGTAGAACATCCGCCCGCCCTCATAGATGCAATCGACCGGGCAGGCGGCGGTGCAGTCGCCGTCCTTCACGTCAATGCAGGGTTCGGTGATGATGTAGGCCATCGCGCGGGCCGCCTGGAGCAGTTCCTTTGCTGGACAATCGCAGGTCGGAGCGTTCGAAAGAAGCACCGATTTTCGCTTGATGCGTTGCCGAAGCGGCAACGATTGCTGACCATGCTTCGGGCCGCCAAAGGGGAGCAGGCGGGCGTCAGGGAACGAAGGATTGAACTCGCTTGAGGCACCTCAGGGCAAAGCTCGACCGCGTGTGCCGGATCCCCGGCACCTTGTAGAGCTTGTGGCGCAGGAACTCCTCGTATCCGGCCGTGCCGGCGACGGCGACCTTGATCAGATAGTCGTATTCGCCGGTGGTCAGGTAGATTTCCAGCACTTCCGGCAGGGCGGCCAGCCTGCGCCCGAAAGCGTCGAGCACGTCGTCGTCGTGGCGCTCCATCATCACCTCGACGAACACGGTTTCGGTGATCCCGAGCCGGCTGGAATCGACCACCGCGGTGTAGCCGGAAATTATGCCGGCATCCTCGAGCTTGCGGACGCGTTGCCAGCAGGGGGAAGGGGACAGGCCTACCTTTTCGGCAAGCTGGGCGTTCGACATGCGCCCGTCCGCGAGCAGAGCCGCGACGATCGCCCGATCGGTGCGGTCCAGCTTCAGTTCGGCCATTCGGATATTCCTTTTGAGTTGGCACAGATAGCCAGCACGATCTGCTGCAGATCATCGGCACTTATGATAAAACAGCAGCATATTTCGCGAACCGCAAGGCATGATCTCTCGAACTGGGAGGTTGGTCATGCGCGTCTTCATCGAATGCGATGATCTCGTGGGGGTGCTTTCGCGAACGCTGGACCAGACCCGCAGGATGGGGATCGAGGTCGACGCCGTCATTGCCGATAACGGCAAGGCGAGGGCGGGTCTCGAACTCGTCGTAGTCGACACGGACCGCAGCGTATCGAACGCACTCAGGAAGAGGATTTCCCTGATCGAGGGTGTAAGCTCCGTCTCGATGCGAGACGAGCCCGAGCCGCATCTTCCTCGCCGCGACCTCGTTTCTCCTGCTGCAGGGGCAGGCGACGCCCGAAAGGACTGACGAGCATGGAAACCTACGCACCCCTTTCCCTGCATGTGCCCGAGCCGGAGGTCAGGCCCGGCGATACGCCCGATTTCGCGAGCGTGAAGATCCCGAAGGCCGGCTCCGTTCCGCGCCCCGACATCGACGCCGATCCGCGCGACATACGCGACCTCGCTTACTCCATCATCCGCGTTCTCAACCGGGAGGGTGAAGCGGTCGGTCCGTGGGCCGGCTCGCTTTCACCCGACGAACTGATGGCCGGGCTTCGCCACATGATGACGCTGCGCGCCTTCGACGCGCGGATGGTGATGGCGCAGCGCCAGGGCAAGACGTCGTTCTACATGCAGCACATGGGCGAGGAGGCGGTGTCCTGCGCCTTCCGACGGGCCATGGAACCGGGCGACATGAACTTCCCGACCTATCGCCAGGCGGGCCTCTTGATCGCGGGCGACTATCCGATGGTCGACATGATGAACCAGATCTTCTCCAACGAGGCCGATCCGATCAAGGGCCGCCAGCTGCCGGTGATGTATTCGTCGAAGGAGCACGGCTTCTTCTCGATCTCCGGCAACCTCGGGACGCAGTTCATCCAGGCCGTGGGCTGGGCGATGGCCTCTGCCATCAGCCGCGACACGAAGATCGCGGCGGGCTGGATCGGCGACGGCTCGACCGCCGAGAGCGACTTCCACGCGGCGCTGGTGTTCGCCTCGACCTACCGGGCGCCGGTGGTGCTCAATATCGTCAACAACCAATGGGCGATCTCGACCTTCCAGGGTATCGCGCGCGGCGGCTCGGGAACGTTTGCCGCGCGCGGGCTGGGGTTCGGGATTCCGGCGCTGCGCGTCGACGGAAACGACTATCTCGCGGTGCACGCTGTGGCCAAATGGGCGGTAGAGCGGGCGCGGCGGGGGCTCGGGCCGACGCTGATCGAACATGTGACCTACCGGGTGGGGGCGCATTCGACATCCGACGATCCCTCCGCCTACCGGCCTAAGACGGAATCGGACGCCTGGCCGCTCGGCGACCCGATCCTGAGGCTGAAGAACCATCTGATCCGTCTCGGCACCTGGTCGGTCGAGCGGCACAAGCAGATGGAGGCGGAGATCCTGGACACCGTGATCGCGGCCCAGAAGCAGGCGGAGAAAAACGGCACGCTGCACTCCGGCGGCAAGCCGTCGGTGCGCGACATGTTCGAAGGCGTCTATGCGGAGATGCCGCCGCATCTGAGGCGCCAGCGCCAGAAGGCGGGGGTCTGAGCCATGCCGCGCATGACGATGATCGAGGCGATACGCTCCGCGATGGACGTGTCGATGGGACGCGACGAGAAGGTGGTCGTGTTCGGCGAGGACGTCGGCTATTTCGGCGGCGTGTTCCGCTGCACGGCGGGGCTGCAGCAGAAATATGGCACGTCGCGATGCTTCGACACGCCGATCTCGGAACTGGGCATCGTGGGTGCGGCCATCGGCATGGCCGCCTACGGGCTCAAGCCCTGCGTGGAAGTGCAGTTCGCCGACTACGTCTATCCGGCCTACGACCAGATCGTGTCGGAGGCCGCGCGGCTTCGCTACCGTTCGGCCGGCCAGTTCACCTGTCCGATCGTGATCCGCATGCCGACCGGCGGCGGCATCTTCGGCGGACAGACGCACAGCCAGAGCCCCGAGGCGCTGTTCACGCATGTGTCCGGGCTGAAGGTAGTGGTGTCGTCCAATCCGGCGGACGCCAAGGGCCTGCTGATCGCGGCGATCGAGGATCCCGATCCGGTGATCTTCCTGGAGCCGAAACGGCTCTACAACGGTCCGTTCGACGGACATCACGACCGGCCGATAATGGCCTGGTCGAAGCATGAGCTGAGTGAGGTGCCGGACGGCCACTACTCTGTCCCGCTCGGCAAGGCGGCGATCCGCCGCGAGGGCGGCGCCGTGACCGTGCTCGCTTACGGAACCATGGTCTATGTCGCGCAGGCGGCGGCCGAGGAGACGGGCATCGACGCCGAGATCATCGATCTCCGGACGCTCCTGCCGCTCGACCTCGACGCGATTGTCGCGTCAGTGAAAAAGACGGGACGGTGCGTCATCGTGCATGAGGCGACGCTGACGTCCGGCTTCGGCGCGGAACTCGCGGCGCTGGTGCAGGAGCACTGCTTCTACCATCTGGAAGCACCAATCCAGCGGGTGACGGGCTGGGACACGCCCTATCCGCACGCACAGGAATGGGACTACTTCCCCGGTCCGAAACGGGTCGGCGAAGCGCTCGTCGCCGCGATGGAGGCATGACCATGGCCGAATATGTCATCAAGCTGCCGGACGTGGGCGAGGGGATCGCCGAGGCGGAACTGGTCGAATGGAGCGTGAAGGTCGGCGACATCGTGCGCGAGGACGCGGTGCTGGGCGCCGTGATGACCGACAAGGCGACGGTGGAAATCCCGTCGCCGGTCGAAGGGAAGGTCACCTGGCTCGGCGCCGAGATCGGCGACACGGTCGCGATCGGATCGCCGATCGTGAAGATCGAGGTGGCGGGAGAGGCGACGACTCTCGGTCCGACGGGCGGCGTAGATTCAGAAGCTACCCCCACCCCTAACCCCTCCCCACAAGGGGGAGGGGAACGTGGTTCCTCGCCAGCCGCTGAGATTCCGGCGCAAATGGCGCCGAAGCAGGCAAGTTCAGGGTCTCCCTCCCCCTTGTGGGGAGGGGTCAGGGGTGGGGGTGCCGGCTTGGCCGCCGCGCATTCGGCTGGCGCGCCACGTCCGGAGGGCGAGAAGCCGCTGGCCTCGCCCGCCGTGCGGCTGCGCGCGACGGAAGCGGGGATCGACCTGCGGCAGGTTGCGGGATCGGGTCCGGCTGGACGGATCACGCATGAGGATGTCGACGCGTTTCTCGCGCGCGGCCCCCAGGTCCCGGCCGGCACAGGGCTGCGGCGCAGGGAAGGCGTCGAGCAGGTCAAGGTGGTCGGCCTTCGCCGCAAGATCGCCGAGAAGATGGCGCTGGCGAAATCGCGCATCGCCCACATCACCTATGTCGAGGAGATCGACGTCACCGCGGTCGAGGAATTGCGGGCGAAGCTGAACGGCGAGAAAAAGCCAGACCGGCCGAAGGTGACGCTGCTGCCCTTCCTGATGCGGGCGATGGTCAAGGCACTCGGCGAGCAGCCCGCCATGAACGCCACGTTCGACGACGAGGCGGGTGTGATCAACCGCCACGCCGCGATCCATATCGGCATCGCGACGCAGACGCCGTCGGGTCTGGTCGTGCCGGTGGTGCGGCATGCCGAGGCGCGCGACTTGTTCGACTGTGCAACGGAAATGCTTCGCCTGGCGGAGGCGGCGCGGAACGGCACCGCGACGCGCGAGGAAATGGGCGGATCGACCATCACCATCACGTCGCTCGGTGCGATGGGCGGGGTGTCGACCACGCCCGTGGTCAACTATCCCGAGGTGGCGATCGTCGGCGTCAACAAGATGATGGTCCGGCCGGTCTGGGACGGGACCCAGTTCATTCCCCGCAAGATGATGAACCTGTCCTCGTCCTTCGACCATCGCGTCATCGACGGCTGGGACGCGGCGGTCTTCGTGCAGCGGCTGAAGACGCTGCTCGAAACGCCGGCGCTGATCTTCCTGGAGGGATGACATGAAGGACATCGTCTGCAAGCTGCTCGTCATCGGCGCGGGACCGGGCGGATATGTCTGCGCGATCCGCGCCGGCCAGCTCGGCCTCGACACGGTGATCGTCGAGAAAGCCAAAGCCGGCGGCACCTGCCTCACCATCGGCTGCATTCCGTCCAAGGCGCTCATCCACGCCGCCGACGAATTCCTGAAGGCGATGCACTTCGCCGGCGGAGCCGATCCGCTCGGCATCACGCTCGCTTCGCCTGCGATAGACCTGAAGAAAACCGTCGCCTGGAAGGACCGTATCGTCGGACGCCTGACGATGGGCGTCTCCGGCCTCTTGAAGAAGGCGGGGGTGAAGACGGTCCAGGGCACCGCTCGGTTTCGCGACGGCAAGACGGTGGTCGTCGAGACGGAGACCGGCGAGCAGATCATCAGGGCCGAGACGATCGTCATCGCCACCGGGTCCGCACCCGTCGAACTGCCGTTCCTGCCCTTCGGCGGGCCGGTGATCTCCTCGACCGAGGCGCTGTCGCTGGCAGAGGTTCCGCAGAGCCTCGCCGTCGTCGGCGGCGGCTATATCGGCCTCGAGCTGGGCACCGCCTTTGCCAAGCTTGGCAGCAAGGTTACCGTCGTCGAGGCGATGCCGCGCGTCCTGCCGTTGTGGGACGCGGAGCTGACGCGGCCGGTGGTCAAGCGGCTCGAAGCGCTGGGCGTGACCGTTCTGACGGAAACAAAGGCACGCGGCCTCGTCTCCGGGGCGGGTGCGCTTGCGATCGAGCGAGCGGACGGGACGGAGGGCAGGGTCGACGCGGAAAAGGTGCTGGTGACCGTCGGCCGCCGGCCGGTGGTGGAGGGCTGGGGCTTGGAGGAGATCGACCTCGATCGCGACGGACGTTTCATCCGCATCGACGACCAGTGCCGCACGTCGATGCGCGAGATCTATGCGATTGGCGATGTGACCGGGGAGCCGATGCTGGCGCACCGGGCGATGGTGCAGGGCGAGATGGTGGCGGAGATCGTCGCCGGGAAGACGCGGAGCTGGGACAAGCGCGCCATTCCCGCGGTCTGCTTCACCGATCCAGAAATCGTCTCCGTCGGGCTCTCACCTGAGGAGGCGCGAAAGACCGGCCGCGAGATCAGGGTCGGGCAGTTTCCCTTCACCGCCAACGGGCGCGCCATGACGCTTCAGGGCGAAGACGGTTTCGTGCGCGTGGTGGCCAGGGCCGACGACCACGTCGTGCTCGGCATCCAGGCGGTCGGGGCCGGCGTGTCGGAACTCGCCGCGGCGTTTTCGCTGGCGATCGAGATGGGCGCGCGGCTGGAGGATATTTCCGGCACTATCCACGCCCACCCGACAATGAGCGAGGGATTCGCCGAGGCGGCGCTCAAGGCGCTGGGCCACGCGATTCACATCTAGGCTATTCGGCCGGGCGGGCGTCGAGCTTGAAGAACATCGCCAGCTTGAGGCTGCGCGCGATCCGCTCGGCGCGGTCGATGAAGATCTCGGCGACGCCCGGCGGGCAGCGCGCCTCGGCGGTCTCGCGAAACAGGCCGAGCCAGATGTCGAAATCCGATTCCACGACCTGCTTGAGGCGGACGTGGGCGGGAACCGGACGGCCGCTGTAGGCGCCGTTCTTCAGGATCACCGAGCACCAGAAGTCCGTCATCTTCTCCAGATGCGGATTCCATTCGCCCCGGATCTCGGCTGCGAAAATCGGGCCGAGGCGAGAGTCCGCGCGGACGCGGCCGTAGAAATCCCTGACGAGCGCGCCGATGAAAGCGCGGTCGACGTCGGGATGGACGAGAGCACGCTCTTCGGGAGGTGAAACCGGAGTTGGGCGGGGAAGCATGGTCCTGACGTAATAGCCTGAATGTCGATTGGTAAGCCCGCAGCCCTCATTCGACAGCGAACCTATTGTCGCACAGCTCACAAAAAGACGCTCGGCTCTTTGATCCAGAACAACGTTCGACCCGTGTCGAAGGTTTTTTATGTCAATTCGTGGAGCCAGCCTATGAAGCCGACCAGTATCGATCCCGACATGACCGTCGACGAAATCATGCGTCGTTGGCCGTCCACCATCGCCGTTGCGATCCGGCACGGCATGCTCTGCGTCGGCTGCCCGATCGGCATTTTTCATACCGTCACCGATGCGTGCGCCGCGCACGGACTGGACGAGGATGCGTTCAGTGCCGAACTGCTGGACGCTATGCGGCGCGATCCTCAGGCACATACACCTTCGGCGTTCGCTCGCGGGCGCGCGCTGACAGACGAACTCGGAACAGGAGTGTAGGACATGCGACTGCTGGATAGACTGGGAGCGAGACTGGATCAGTCCGTCAAGATCATGGACAAGGCGGGCATGCAGCTCGGTGGAGCGGAGCTCTCGTCCGAACACGAGATCCGCAGCACGATATGGCGATGCCTGACATGCCGTCACGGAGAGGAATGCAGGGAGTGGATCGCTGCCGACAGCGCGGGCGTTCCCGACTTCTGTCCGAACAAGGCCATCTACAGGCGCGCCGAGGCGAGCCGGACGTGAGATCCGCAGCTCGCGTATTGAACGCAATCACTTCCGTCGACGGTTCTCGGCCACGAGCATCAACGTGTGAGGGTCGGTGACGGTTACCTTCTGCCGGCCGCTCTTGACGATGCCTTCGTCCTCCCAGGCGCTGAGCAACCTGCTGACGGTGTGGAGCGTGGTGCCGGTCATCTCGGCGATGTCCTGGCGGGTGATCGGGAAGTCGATCTCGATGCCCTCGGGTGTCTTGCGGCCGGACTGACTGACGAGCCGCAGCACCGCGCTCGCAATCCTCTGCTCGACCTGCTGGGTCGACATTTCCATGACCCGCGACTGGGTTTCCTGCAAGCGGGTGCCGATCGTCTGGTAGGCGGCGGCGCCGAAGGCGGGAACGCGTGACTGAAGCTCCGGCCAGGCGCTGTTCGGCCAGGTCAGGACCACGCAATCGACAGCGGCCACCGCGCTCGCCGGATAGGTCGTCCGGCCCATCGCCACCGCAATCCCGAAAAGCTCGCCCTCATTGATATAGCGCGCGATGACCTGATCGCCGCCGGGCGTCGTCCTGACCACGCGGATGTGGCCCGAGAGAAGCAGGAAGAACGAGGTCGCTTCGCCGTCCTGCGAGAAGACCTCCGATTCTTTCGGAAAGCGGGCAGACCGCGCCGACGAAAGGATGTGATCCAGAGCCTCTCCCGACAGTCCGGCGAAGCCCGGCAGGCCTGCGATCAGAGACCGGTCGAGGGTCGGCATGGGATTCGATCGTCTCCGCTCAGGTTGGTTCGCCGTCTCCACCTTTCTACCCGGAGTTTGCTTCAGCGCAAATACGGCCGGGGCATCGCAGCCTATACGCACACCCAACGGCAAACGAGCCGCAGGCAAGAAAAGAGGAAAAGTCATGAACAGGATCATCGCGGCGCTGGCTCTCGGAGCAGCTGTCATCTTCACCGGCGCGGCGGGTGCGGCCGAGTTCGAGGTCAAGATGCTGAACAAGGGCGCGAAGGGCGCGATGGTGTTCGAGCCCGATCTGATCGTCGCGGCCCCCGGCGACACCATCCGCTTCGTGCCGACGGACAAGGGGCACAATGTCGAGACCATCAAGGGCATGTTCCCCGAGGGCGCCGAAGCCTTCAAGAGCAAGTTCGGCGAGGAGTTCTCGGTGACTCTCGACAAGGAAGGAGTCTACGGCGTGAAATGCTCGCCGCATTACGCGATGGGCATGGTGGCCCTGATCCGCGTCGGCGCCCCCGTCAATCTCGACCAGGCAAGCGCGGTGAAGCAGTCGGGCAAGGCCAAGTCGGTCTTCCAGGACCTGTTCACCCAGGTCGCCGCCGCGAAATAGGCAGCCATAACGAAGTCCCGCCGCCGGGGGCGGCCGGACGATCTGATTAATCAGATCGCAACATAGACATCAGTCGACGAAGGCGTGGACGGCGGTGAACCGCTCGAGTTCGTCGAAAACGGAGGCTTGCGGAAGCGAGCCTCCCTGCATTTCGGGCGGCACCTTCCAGCCCGGATCGACACCGCGCATGTCCGGAAGCTCATGCGCGATGCCCTTGTGGCAGTCGATGCAGGTGGCCTCGCCGGAGAGTAGATAGCGCGTGTGGATCTCGGCGGCGCGCGGCGCCTGTCTCGACAGGTCCATGGCGACGGACGAATGACAGTTGCGGCATTCGAGGCTGTCATTGGCCTTGAGCCGCGCCCATTCGTGCTGCGCAAGCTCAAGCCGCTTGTCGAGGAACTTCTCGCGCGTGTTGATCGTGCCGAAGATCTTGCCCCAGACCTCCTTGGAGGCCTGCATCTTGCGCGCGATCTTGTCCGTCCATTTATGAGGCACGTGGCAATCGGGGCACGAGGCCCGAACGCCGGAGCGGTTGGAGAAGTGCACCGTGCGGCTCAGCTCCTCGTAGACGTTGTTCTCCATCTCGTGGCACGAGATACAGAAAGCCTCGGTGTTGGTGATTTCCAGCGCCGTGTTGAAGGCGCCCCAGAAGATCACACCGCCGAGGAAGCCGCCGAGGGTGAGGAACCCGAGGCTCAGCGTGCCGGCGGGCGTCGAGACGATGTTCCAGGCCCAGAGTCCCGCCCGCTTGAGCCTTCCCCACATTCTATTGATCCCCGGCGTGGCCGACGCCGAGCTCGCTCATGTCGACGAACGTGTTGCCGATCAGCGCAGGCGTATCCGCCTGTGGCACGTGGCAGGCTGTGCAGAAGTAACGCCGGGGCGAGACGTCGGCGAGCATCTGGCCTTCCCGGGTCATGTAGTGGGTCACGCTGATCATCGGCGCGCCGGAGCCTTGCGTGAACTCCCGCTTGTGACAGGACATGCAGCGATTGGCGTTGACCGACAGCTGGTAGCCCTCGATCGAGTGGGGGATGACCGGCGGCTGTTCGGGATAGGCGCGCATCTGGCGGATGTCGTCGACCGTCCAGCGCGGGATCGGGCTGGCCGGTTCCACATCCATCGGCTGGCCGGCGCCGGTGAGCGGCGGCACGATCTCGACCGACATCTGCGCAAAGGCCACGGTGGCCGCGGCCGCGAGCAATCCGGCGGCGAGGGCAACGCGCATGCGGCGCGTCAGACGGGGACGACCTTGACCGCGCATTTCTTGAAATCCGTCTGCTTGGAGATTGGATCGGTTGCGTCGAGCGTGACCTTGTTGATGAGCTTGCTGGCGTCGAACCAGGGAACGAAGACAACGCCGCGCGGCATGCGGTTGCGGCCCCGCGTCTCGACGCGGACCCGGATCTCGCCGCGGCGGGAAACGACGCGAACCTCGCCGCCCTGGTTGATGCCGCGCCGGCGCGCATCGTCGGCGTTCATGAAGCACACCGCACCGGGAAACGCCTTGTAGAGCTCCGGCACGCGCATCGTCATCGAACCGGAGTGCCAGTGCTCGAGGACGCGGCCGGTGACCAGCCAGACGTCGTATTCGTCGTCTGGAGATTCGGCCGGGGGCTCGTAGGGGACGGCGAGGATCACCGCCTTGCCGTCGGGCCTGCCATAGAACTTCACGCCTTCGCCTGGCTTGACGTAGGGGTCGAGGCCCTCGCGGTAGCGCCACTTGGTCTCCTTGCCGTCGACCACGGGCCAGCGGAGGCCGCGAACCTCGTGATAAACGTCGTAGGGCGCGAGATCGTGGCCGTGGCCGCGGCCGAACTCGGCATATTCCTCGAACAGGCCCTTGTGGAGATAGAAGCCGAATTCCTTCGATTCCTGGTTCTCGTATTCGGCGTTCAGCTCCGACAGCGGGTAGCGGTCGACCTTGCCATTGCGGAACAGGACGTCGAACAGCGTCTTGCCCTTGTAGTCCGGATGGGCGGCGAGGATTTCGGCGGGCCAGACCTCGTCGGTGGTGAAGCGTTTCGAGAACTCGACGAGCTGCCAGACGTCGGAGCGCGCCTCGCCGGGAGCGTTGACGAGCTGGTGCCAGACATGGGTGCGTCGTTCAGCGTTGCCGTAGGCGCCTTCCTTTTCCACCCACATCGCGGCGGGAAGGATGACGTCGGCCGACAGCGCGGTCACGGTCGGATAGGCGTCCGAGACGACGATGAAATTGTCCGGATTGCGGTAGCCCGGATAGGTCTCGTTCGAGCTGTTGGGCGCCGCCTGGACGTTGTTGTTGACCTGCACCCAGTAGAAATTGAGCTTGCCGTCCTTCAGCATCCTGTCCTGCTGGACGGCGTGGAACCCGGGCTTTTCGGGCAGGAGCCCTTCCGGCACCCGCCAGATCTCCTCGGTATGACGGCGATGTTCGGGGTTCGTGACCACCATGTCCGCGGGGAGGCGGTGGGCGAAGGTGCCGACCTCGCGCGCGGTGCCGCAGGCCGAAGGCTGGCCGGTCAGCGAG